>NZ_JAPWIB010000003.1:0-805682 GCF_030587305.1 Janthinobacterium sp. SUN206
TACCCTACCAACTAGCTAATCAGATATCGGCCGCTCCACGAGCATGAGGTCTTGCGATCCCCCACTTTCATCCTTAGATCGTATGCGGTATTAGCGTAACTTTCGCTACGTTATCCCCCACTCTAGGGTACGTTCCGATATATTACTCACCCGTTCGCCACTCGCCACCAGAGCAAGCTCCGTGCTGCCGTTCGACTTGCATGTGTAAGGCATGCCGCCAGCGTTCAATCTGAGCCAGGATCAAACTCTTCAGTTTAATCTCTGTTTAATGTCATTTCTGACAGGTCGGACAGTATCGCTACCATCCAAATCTTTTACATTGCAAAAGATTTGCTCACTCAAAAAACTGACAGGCTACTTCCGAAGAAGTATCCTATTTCATTATTTCTTGTGAACATTTGATATATTTTAAGTATTACGCCAATCCGAAGATTGGCGCTGCACTTACATCAAATGCCCACACTTATCGACTGTTAATTGTTAAAGAACTGTATTCGGTTACTGCTTTCGCGCTATCGACAAAGCGTTGTGTTTGTCAGCTGCGAAGAAGGAAGAGTATGAAGCATTTCAGCACAATCGTCAACACCTTCTTTTCTACTACCCAGCCCCTGAAGGCTGTCCCTTTTGTGCCGCAAACTAGTGCGTCTCATTGGGGAGGCGAACTATAGCAAAGCGCCCCGGGAGTAGCAAGGCTTTTCCGGGGTATTTGCGGCCAACTGCTACAATTTCGCCCCCTCAGCGCACATTCGCGTCCATCCATAGAAGATTCACCATGAAACAACAAGCTCAAGGATCAGGCCTGACCCTGAAACGAGCTGGCTTTACCACTGGCTTCGGCGTGCTCGCCGCCACCCTCGGTTCCGCAGTCGGTCTCGGCAATATCTGGAAGTTCCCCTACTTGACGGGTGCCAATGGCGGCGCCGGCTTCCTGCTCATCTATTTACTCGCCACCTTATTAGTAGGGTTGCCCGTGATGATCGCGGAAATCACCCTGGGACGCCGCGCCAAGGTCAACCCGATCTCGACCATGGAACAGCTGGCGCCGAAGGGCAAGCCCTGGTGGCTGGTCGGCGTCATCGGCATGGTGGCCGCCTTCCTGATCGTGGCGTTTTACTCGGAAGTGGTGGGCTGGGTGTTTGCCTATATCGCCAAAGCCATCGACGGTTCCATCCTCAGCAGCGACAAACTGGTGACGGAAGCAGCCTTCGCCTCCCTGATCAGCAATCCTTTGCAATCGCTGTTGTGGCAATGGGGCGTGCTGCTGTTTATCGGCGGCATCTTGATGCTGGGCGTGACCAAGGGCATCGAGGCGATTGCCAAGAAACTGATGCCGCTGCTGTTCCTGCTGCTGCTCCTGCTGTGCGCGGTCAGCCTGTCGCTGGATAAAGCGGGCGAAGGCCTGGCTTTTCTGTTCCGTCCTGATTTTTCCAAGCTGACGGCCTCCGTCGTGCTGACAGCCATGGGCCTGGCCTTCTTTAAATTGTCCGTCGGCATGGGCACGATGATGACGTACGGCAGCTATTTCCGCGATGACCAGAATATCCCCGTCACGACCTTGCGCGTGATGGCGGCCGACCTCGGCGTATCGATGCTGGCCGGCATCGCCATCTTCCCCGCCGTGTTCACGTTTGGCTTCGCCCCCAGCGCGGGACCGTCGCTGGTGTTCATCACGATTCCTGCCGTGTTTTCGCAAATTCCCATGGGGCAAGCCCTGATGGTGGTGTTCTTCATCCTGGCCGCCGTGGCCGCCACGGGCGCGATGCTGTCGCTGATGGAAGTGCCCGTGGTCATTTTCCATGAACGCTTTGGCTGGGCGCGCACCAAGGCCACCGTCGTGACCATGCTGCTGCTGGCCGTGCTCGGTTCCGTGTGCGCCCTCAGTAACAGCACCCTGGCGGACTTCAAGTTATTCGATTTGAATATGTTTGATCTGTTCGACTTTGTCTCGTCGAATATCTTCCTGCCCGTGGGCGGCATCGCGATTGCCTTGTTTACCGGCTGGGCCTGGGGCAAGCAGCATTTCATCGAGGCGATCAGCAATCACGGCCAGTTGCACAATACAACCTTGGCGCATGTGCTGCTATTCCTGCTGCGCTTTGTCTCGCCCGTATTGATCCTGATCGTGATGCTGAAGGGATTAAAGGTCTTTTAATCAGAGTACCCGGGTGTAGGTCTGGCGCACCAGCACCCGGTCGCCGCAATCGAAATGCCACCATTCGCTGTTGATGCCAAAGAAGCCCGCCTGGAACATGGCGTCGCGCAACAATCGGCGATGTGCCACCTGCTCCTGCGTAATTTCCCCCTTTTCCAGCAAAACCAACTCCAGCGCCGGGTGCGAGCGCTCACTCAGATCGTCAAAGCCTGTCCCCATATCCAGTTCCCGCCCATCCGGCCCAACGATGGTGATGTCGAGCGCCATGCCGAACGAGTGGATGGAGCCGCGCGACGGTTCGGCGATATAGCCAAGCAACTCCGTACCCTGCAACGCGTCCCACAATTGCTGCTGCACCCGCTGCGGGCGCAAGGCGTCGAGCACCAATAAATGATGATCGGGGCGCCGCGCGGCCAGCCACGCCACGGCCCGCTCCAGCGCGGCGGCCGCATCGCGGTGCAGCCAGGCGCAATCGATGGGGCTGTATAAGTCGCGGCCGACGAAATTGTCGGGCGTGGCATAGCGCAAGTCGACGGCGATGCCGGCGATGCTGCTCAGGTGGCGAAATTGCGGATCGTTGCCAACCGCTTCCAATTGTAAACTTGCAACAGACATCAGACTCCTCTTTCCAGGCAATTACGCGCGGCCACGCCGATGCTATCGGCCAGGCGCCGCGCGCCATGCGACAGCGGCGAGTGGCTCGCCGTCAATAAATACAGTTGGATGGGGATAGCTGGCGCCCAAGGGCGGCGCTGCAGGCGCTCGGGCGAGCCGGAGGCAGCCGTAAACGGGTCGACCACGGCCATGCCGGCGCCCGCTTCCACCAGGGAACGGGCAATTTGATAGGTTTGCACCACGGTGGAAAACACGGGGTGAATGTCCTGCGCCTCGCAGGCGGCCACCACCAGTTCGCCCAGCGGATCGTTGTCGGCATGGCCGATCAGCTCGCCATTCAAGCCATGCGCCGTCAGGGGCGTGCCGCAATCGGCCGCATGCCAGGTGCCGGCGGGCGCGATCACCGTCATGACGCCATGCGCGAGCGGTTCGGCCACGATACCCGGATGGCGCGGGTCTTGCAGGGACACGGCCAGGTCCGCTTCGCCGAGACGCAAGGTGTTGACGATCTCGCCAGTGTGGTGGGTAGCCAGCTGACAACGCGTGTGGGGAAAGTCGCGCCGCCACTCCGTCATGGCGAATGGCAAGACGCTGATGGCGATCGTCGGCGTGGACACGAGGCGGATGGTTTCCACCGCGTGGCCCTTCAGGCTGGCCGCCAGGCGGCGGATGCCCAATAAATCGCGGTTGAGCTTTTCCGTCTCGACAAACAGCCGGTGCGCCTCCGGTTTCGGGTACAGCTTGCCCCGCACGCGCTCGAACAGCGGCATGCCCAGTTGCAATTCGCAATGCTGCAAGACCTTGGTGACGGCCGGCTGCGAGATATGCAGCACCTGGGCGGCGCCGCTGATGGTGCCAACTTGCATGATGGCGTGAAACACTTCGATATGACGCAACCGCATGAGCTATTCCTTTACCTTGCCGTGGCCGCCAGGGCCGTCAATGTTCAGCATATAAGAAAAAGTCATGGGCTGGAACGGCCATGCTACTTTGTTGCAACAGCCGGGGCCGGCGTCGTCAGCACTTCCAGCAAGGCCGCCGTTTCACCATCGGGCGTGCCATCGAACAATTTGTTGCGGTATTTCATCTGGAAAGCGATCAGCACATTGCGCGTCGCTTCGTCGAGCACGCCCGTATTCGGCGTCGCATAACCATGCTGGGCCAGCTTTTTCTGGAACCAGACGGCGTCCGGCACTTGCTGCTCAAAAATGAGGCGCTGCGTAGCGACACGATTCGCATCGGGCCAGACGATCAGGCCCGCATCGGCCAGCTGGCGCCAAGGGAACAATGGGCCCGGATCCTGCTTGCGCTGGGGGGCGATCTCGTTATGACCGAGGATATTTTCCGGCGCGATGTTGTAGCGGGCCTGGATATCTTTCAACAGGGGAATGAGCTCATCGATCTGTGCCTGGGGAAACGGATACCAGAGGCGGCCTTCCGGCGTATCTTTGTAGCCTGGGTTGACGATCTCGATGCCGATCGAGCTGACATTCAACTGTGTATAAGTCTTCCAGTTACTCACACCCGCGTGATTGGCCTGGCGCGATTCGTCGACCAGCACGTAAAACTTCGGCTTGTCCGTGTCCGTCAGCAAATAATGGCTGCTGACCACTTGTTCCGTCAGGATCTTGATCGAGCGGGGCAGGTCGCTGACCGTGTAATGGATGACGATGAATTTTACGCGCGGGCTCTGGCTGCGCGCCGTCAAACTGTGGTCGAGGTGCGGCGCGGGCGTGGTACAGGCGGAGAGCAAGGCCACCAGCAGGGCGAGGGCGATTTTTTTCATGGAAGATCCGTGTTCGGGTTAATAAAATGTTCAGTGCTGGCCTGTGTCTTGACGGCCGTCTTGACGGCGATCCTGGCCGCCGCTTCATGTGGACGGGCAACTTTCTGTTCCAGCGTCAACGATACAGGCAAAGCGGCGCGCATGGCAGCCGCGATGGCCGGGTGCAACTGCGCCGCGCGGCCCGCCAGCACGACGGGACGCGCACCATGGCGCGCCGTCAGGGCCAGCGCCAGGCGCGCCAATTCCTGTCCCGCGCGCTGCAAGATGTCCAGCGCCAGCGGGTCGGCATCCGCACTGGCGGCCACGGCCAGCGCCAGCCGGCCGATGGCGCCCCGGTCCTGGCCATACATGAAGGCGCGCGACAGCGACCAGTCGCTGCCGCCCAGTTGCGCAAACACGGCCTCGGCCATGGGCGAGCCTTGCCAGCTGCCGGGCGCCTCGTCTTCGCGGCGCCAGATGTGGCGCAAGGCTTCACGCGCGATCCAGTAGCCGCCGCCGCCATCGTCGAGCAGCACGCCGCGCCCGCCTGCGCGGTGAAAGCCGCCATCCGCATCGATCCAGGCGGCAATCGAGCCCGTGCCAGCGTAGACCAGATAACCTTCGCCGGGTTCAAAACTGTCGCGATAGGCGATATCGATATCGTTGCCCAAGCGCACGTCGCCGGCATCCAGCGCCAGCAATTGCGCCAGCATGGGCGCCAGCGTTACATCGTCACCGCCAAAACCCGTCAAGCCCGCCACCACGGCGCAGGGCTGGCCGACAGCCAGCACGGCCTGGCACAGCCGGGTAAACGTGGCGTGCACGGCTGCGCGGCCCGCATCGCTGCTCATTTGCAAGGCAGACAAGCCTTCCACGACGCCGTCGGCCACGATGGCGCCGTCCCCGTTGGCCAGGGCCCAGCGCGTCTGCGTGCCGCCCGCGTCGATGCCCAGTCCGAGCACGGCAGTATCAGTATAGGTTGCAGGGGAGAAAATCATGGCATGAGTGTAAAGCCAAGCGGAGCTTGCAGGCATGAAAGCTTGCGCATGTTTCATGCCTGCAGGTTATGGACTACGGATAAACGCTCAGCAACTACTTGGCGGGGGCCGCAAACGGTTCGCGCACGGTGACGCGGGGGCTTTCATTGCCGAGGCGGTCGACGGCGCTGACCACCACCGCATTGACCTTGCCGGTGGCATCGTCGACCAGGGTCAGTTCGCCCTGCACGCCCGTGACCACGGTAAAGCGCCAGTCTTCGCCGTAGCGGGCCCAGACGGCGTACTGCGCCACGGGTTTGCCGCCGCCCGCCGCCAATTTGACGTTCAGGCTGGTGGAATCGCGGCGCAAGGCCAGCACGGGCGTACCGGGCGCTTCCTTGCCCAGCCATGGCGTGGCGGGAATCAGGGCAGGGCTTTGATACACGCTCGCCTTGAGCTGGTCGCTGACACCCTTGCGGTTTTGCATCAGGGGCACCATGCTGAAATGCACTTGTCCATTCGCGCCGGGGCGCGTGCGCGTCACTTCGATCTGCTTGATGATCTCTTGCGGCGTGAAGGACTTGGCGGAATTGTCGATGCGGCTCGTATACAAACCCGGCCACACGTGGCGGCCATACGGGTTTTGCGCCAGCCAATAGTCGAGCAGCACGCCAAACGCTTGCGGCGCCTGCGCCACGGGCCAGTACAGCTGCGGCGACAGGTAATCGAGCCAGCCCTTGGCCAGCCACAGTTCCGCATCCGCATACAATTTGTCGTACTGGCTGAAACCGACGATGCCGGCAGGGCGGCGGTCGGGACGGCCGATGCCGAACGGGCTGATGCCGAAGCGCACCCAGCTCTTTTCGCGGTGAATGCCTGTATATAACGCTTCGATCAACTGGTTGACGTTCTGGCGGCGCCAGGACGGACGATCCAGCTGACCGCCAGCCAGCAGATATTGCTGCCAGGAAGGCTCATCGGGAAACGGCAGTTCGCGCTTGGCGCCGCCATTGCCCGCGTCCAGCGCGGCCGTTTCCGCACCGGCGCCGGCGCCTGGCGCGTCGATCGGATACGGGTAAAAGTAATCGTCGATGTGCACGCCGTCAATATCGTAGCGGCGCACCACGTCGAGCACCACGTCCGTCGTGTGCTTGGAAGCGGCGGCGTCGCCCGGGTCCATCCACAGGTAGCGGCCGTATTGCTTGACGGACGCCGGGTTGGTGGACGCGAAACTGTCGCGCGCCAGCGGCGACTTGGCCGTCGCATGGCGGGCACGGTAGGGATTGAACCAGGCGTGCAATTCCAGTCCCCGCGCATGCGCCTGGGCCACCCAGAAGGCCAGCGGGTCATACAAAGGCAACGGCGGCTGGCCTTGCTTGCCGGTCAGGTATTCCGACCAGGGCTCCAGTTGCGACGGGTATATCGTGTCGGCGCTGGGCCGCACTTGCAGCACAATCGCATTCAAATTCAAGGACTTGGCGCGGTCGAGGATGGCCAGCGCTTCCGCTTGCTGCTTGGCGACCGGCAAATTGCTGCGGCTGGGCCAGTCGATATTCGCCACGGTTGACACCCAGGCGGCGCGGAACTCGCGCGGCGCCGGCGGCGGCACTTCACCCGTGATGTGCTGCACGGGCGGCACGGCCGGCAAACCCGCTTCACCCGGCGTCACTGCGGAAGGCAGCTTGGTGCTGGTACAGCTGCTGAGCAATGTGGCGGTGGCCAGCGCGGCCAATACGCCGGCGCTGGCGCCCAGGCGTTTTTTAAAAGTAGACAACAAAACAATTCCTTGCAGTGGTGGAGCGCAGGTCTATCGGTGGGGCATTTTACTGTGCGCCCGCCATCCTTGCGGGCGCACCGTTCAAAAGAATCAGGCCTCGGCCTTCTTGCCGAATTCGGGATCGATCTTGACCAGCGCGGCCATGATGAAGGCGGGAATGGTGGCGATGCACACCCAGATGAAGAAATGCTGGTAACCGAGCATTTGCTGTATCCAGCCGCTGGCCATGCCCGGCAACATCATGCCCAGGGCCATGAACCCCGTGCAAATGGCGTAATGGGCCGTTTTATGCGCGCCATCGGAGACCATGATCATGTACAACATGTAGGACGCGAAACCGAAGCCATAGCCAAATTGCTCCAACGCAATACCGCCAGCGATCACATAAATGCTGCTGGGCAAGGCCGTGGCCAGGTAAACGAAGACCAGATCGGGCAAGTGGACGGACAGCACCATGATCCACAGGCAACGTTTCAAGCCGAAGCGGGAAATGATGAATCCGCCCAGCAAGCCGCCCAGGGTCAGGGCGATGACGCCGATGGTGCCGTAGACGAGGCCCACCTGTTCCGTGCTGAGGCCCAGGCCGCCCTTCGCGACCGGATCGAGCAGGAAGGGCGCGGCCAGTTTCAACAGTTGCGCTTCGCCCAGGCGGAACAGCAGCAGAAAGCCCAGGATGACGAAAATATCCTTCTTCTTGAAGAAGGAGGCAAAGGTGGCGACGAACTCTTGCAGAGGGGAAATACCGGCGCCCTGGATGCTGGGCCGGTCATCCTTGGGCTTGGGCAAAATAAAATAGTGATACAGGAAGAGGGCGATGAACAGGCCCGCCAGGATGGCGAACACGACGGACCAGGCCAGTTGCACATTGCCCGTCGTATGCGTCAGGTAGCCGGCCAGATACACGAGGCCCCCCTGGCCGGCGATCATTGCCAGGCGGTAAAACGTGCTGCGCACACCCACGAAGGCCGCCTGCTGGTGCTCTTCCAGCCCCAGCATATAAAAGCCGTCGGCGGCGATGTCATGCGTGGCGGAACTGAAAGCCATCAGCCAGAAGATGGCCAGGCTGATCTGGAAAAAATGGGGCAGGGACGTCGTCAAGGCCACCAGCGCCAGCGCGGCGCCGATCACCAGCTGCAAGCCGACGATCCAGAAGCGCTTGGTGCGGTACATATCGATGAAGGGCGACCACAGGGGCTTGATAACCCAGGGCAAGTACAACCAGCTCGTATACAGCGCGATATCCGTATTGGAAAAGCCGTAGTTCTTGTACATGATCACGGACAGTGTCATGACAACAACATAGGGGATGCCCTGGCCGAAATACAGGGAAGGGATCCACAGCCACGGCTTATTTGACGGCTTATTCGCGCGCGCCGGGGCGGTTTGTTTCACAAGCTCCATACATCCTTCTTGGTCTCCCAGGCAGAAGAATGCCGCGCCATCGGATCACGCCGCCAGTGCCGCCCGCACACTGCCGTCCGCGCCGGCCAACAATGCCTGTGCCTGGTTTGTGTTGATTTTTTTGATCAAGGCAACAATCGCCACCTTGACGTGATAGTGGCATTGCTCCAGCACGGTTCTGGCCTGCACTTCGCTGGCGCCGGTGGCGTGCATGGTCAGACGCACGGCCCGCCAGATCAGCTTGGCGTTGGTCGGCTTCAAGTCTACCATCAAGTTTCCGTAAGTTTTGTGCAAACCGACCATCAGGGCGCTGGAAATCGTGTTCAAGGTGATTTTTTGCGCCGTGCCCGCCTTCAGGCGCGTGCTGCCGGAAATGACTTCCGTACCTGTGTCGAGCACGATGCCGCATTGCGCCTCGTGCGCCACGGGGGCGTCCACATTGTTGGCGATGCCGATGGTCAAGGCGCCCGCCTTGCGCGCGGCCAGCAGCGCGCCCAGCACATACGGCGTGGCGCCGGACGCGGCCAGCAGGATCACCACGTCATTGCTCTGCGGCTGCAGGGCCAGCAAGTCCGCCTCACCTTGCTGTAAATCATCTTCCGCCCCTTCGACGGCCGTGAACATGGCGCCCGCGCCACCGGCCAGGATGGCGACGGCCCGTTCGGGCGGCCAGGAAAACGTGGGATTGAGTTCAACGCTGTCGAGTACGCCCAGGCGGCCCGACGTGCCCGCGCCCACGTACAACAGGCGCCCGCCGGCCGCGATGCGGGGCAGGGCTGCCGTGATGGCGGCAGCGATGCCGGGCGACGCCAGCCGGACGGCTTCGACGGCCCAGAACTGGTCGTCGACCAGCGCCGCCACCAGTTGCTCCACCGGATACAGGTCCAGGTCCGGATGCCGCCGGCTCGGAGTTTCAGTTTTCAACATGATTTCAGAACATGGTTGACCGTGAAACCAGTTTAATACCAACGAGCGGGATCAACCATGAAAGGATGGCGGGCAGGCATAACGGGAGTTTATGGCCAGTGCAACCAGGCGTACTTCGCTACGGCGGCAAACCAGTTGCTGAATTTGTTCATTCAGTGGCCCAGAGGCAAGTTTCAGACCCGTTTATGTCTATACTTCAGTTCGACGCCAACATCCACGACACGCCCCATGATCGCTCGCCAATTGCTGTTCCTGTTTAGCGCCCTTGGCGCCATCAACGGCATTTTCCTGGCCGTCTATTTTTTCAGCCGCCGGCCACGCTGCCTCGCCGACTGCATGCTGGGGGCATTGCTGCTTGCCGTCGGGGTGCGCACCGCCAAGTCCGCTTTCCTCTACTTCAACCCTGCGATCGCCATCGAATTCCGCCAGCTGGGCCTGTCGGCCTGCCTGCTGATCGGTCCCTTGACCTATTTATATGTACGCGCCTTCATCGCCGGGCTGGCGCAACGGCCTGCCGGACAAGAATGGCGCTGGCATCTGGGCTTGTCCTTCCTGCTGATCGGCATTGGTGTTGCCTTTCCATATTCCGCGTATCGTGCTGTGTGGAACCAGTCGAGCCATGCCATTCATGTGTTTTGGCTATGCTACCTGCTGGCAACCGCCAGGCTGCTGTGGCAAAGCCGCCGCGCATGGTGGAACGAGGGACAGCGGATGGCGACCAGCAGCGTGCTCCTGCTGAGCGTCTTTGCAGGCAGTTGTCTCATGTTGGCGGCCTACGCGAGCACGCCGTTCACGTCCTATATTGTCGGCGCCTTGTCGTTCACCTTCTCGCTGCATGTGGCGGTGATGGTCTTTCTGCTGAGAAAGGAAATCCTGGCGCCTGCCGACCCGCAGCAAAAGTACCGGAATAGCCGCCTGACGCACGACGATACGCTTGCCGTGCTCGCCGCGCTGGAACAACAGATGAGCGGGCAGAAATCCTATCTGAATCCGAACCTGACCCTGGCCCAGCTCGCCAAGCGGGCGGGATGCACGCAGGCGCAGGTGTCGCAGGTATTGAATGACAAGCTGGGCAAGAGCTTCACTACCTACGTCAACGAATACCGTATCGCCGAAGCGAAACAGGTATTGAGCGACGAGCCGCAATGGAACATGGATAGCGTCGCCGAGCGCTGCGGGTTCAATTCCAGTTCCACCTTCTACTCGACCTTCAAGAAAGTGGCTGGCCAGACTCCCGCCAGCTTCCGGGCCCAATCCAGCCAGGCGGCCAGGGCCATTTCCGCATGAAACCTCTCCGGAATCGCCATTCCGGAGTCTGAAATCATGTTTGGCGACATCAATTCCCCTGCATTTCGATAAATTATCGACCACCAGCGATCTGAAATAGTCGTTGCTCCGATAAACGCAGTTCTACATGCAGGGTACATCCATGATTCAGTTTTTATTGCGAACGATACTCGCCTGTTGCTTCCTGAGCATCACCGCCGTCGGCTCTGCCGCAGACCAGGACGAAAATGCCATCCGGGAAACCGTGCGCTTGTATATGCATGGCACCAGCTTTAACGTGCAGAGCGAGATCAACCAGGCCTTTTATGCCAATGCCCGCCTTTACCTGGACGGCAAAAACGATGCGGAATGGGAATTGAGCGGTCCGGAATACGCCAAACTCTTTTCCCAAGAGAAAATAGGGCAATTCAATGGGCGCCACGGGCGGCTGATCAAGGTGGATGTGAGCGGCAAGGTGGCCACCGCCAAGGCCGAGATCCACATTCCCCAGCAAGGGGTGCGCTATGTGGATGTCTTTCTGTTGAAAAAGATCGCCGGCAACTGGAAGATCATCAGCAAGTCGGCAGATCGCGAGCCAGCAGCCCCGCGCCAGGCACGCAAGGTGCTGCTGGTCGTGTCGAATGTGCATCAATATCCCGGCACAAAGGTTAACGCAGGCAATAATTTTCCGGAGATCGCGTATACCTATGATGTCTTTCGCAAAGCAGGGTACGCCGTCGACTTCGTCAGTCCCGAGGGGGGCGCCATTCCCCTGGAAATGATCGTCACGTCGGACGCGCTGCTCAAGAAGCATCTGTACGACAGTGATTTCATGTGGGCGCTGGCCCATACCAAGCCCGTCGCCGAGGTCAGGGCAGACGAGTATGCGGGCATGGCTTTCGTCGGCGGCGGCGCGGCCATCGTCGGCATCCCGGACAACAAGCCGCTGCAGGACATCGCCTTGCGTATCTACGAACAACAGGGCGGGGTGATTGCGGCCATCTGCCATGGCACCGAGGGCATCAAGAATCTGAAGCTGCGTGACGGTACTTTCCTGATCCAGGGCAAGGTGCTCACCTCGTTCCCCGATGCGTTTCTGAACAAGGAATCGCCGGTCTACAAGGCCTATCCCTTTTCGGCAGAAGCGAGCATCAAGGGCCATGGCGGCATATTCAGGCACGGCGCCAACGGCAAGAGCCACGTCGAGGTCGACGGCAGGCTGGTGACGGGCATGAGCTGGGAAGCGTCCGTCGGCGTGGCGGAATCCATGATCCGCCTGATCGAGCAGTAGATTTACGGAGCGCGGCGCATTTCCGCCACAAAATCGTAATGATCGCTGCGGCAATACGAATGCGTGAGTTCCACCGCTTCGCCCGACTCCAGGTAGGCGATGCGCGTGATGAACAGCACGGCCTGGCCATCGGGGATGCCCAGCTGCTTGGCCAGCACGTCCGTCGCATTCATGGCGCGGATGTGCTGCAAGGCGCGCACGGGAGCTTTCTTGATGCTGCTCAAGTATTCATACAGCGAGTCGCCCATGGTATCCGGGTCCGGCACCACGCTGAACGGCAGCACGCTCACTTCATACGCCATCACGACGTCGTCGGCCAGGCGCAAGCGCTCCAGGCGCGCCACTTTCGTGTTCTGCGCCAGGCCCAGGCTCAGCTGCTCATCGCTGCTGGCGATGACGACTTCGCGCTTGAGCCAGCGCGAACCGGGGCGGTAGCCGCGCTGCTGCAGCTGCTCGGAAAAGCTCGACAGGTTCGACAGCGGCTGTTCGATGCGCGGGGCAATATAGTTGCCCGAGCCGCGGCGGCGCACGACGAGACCTTGCTCGACGAGCTGGTCGATGGCCTTGCGGGCAGTCACGCGCGATACGTCAAGCAGTTCGGACAGGGTACGTTCGGATGGCAGGGCCTGGTCTACCTGGTAGCGGCCGTTGCGTACGTCATCGCTCAGCTTGCGGGCGATCTGCATATATAAAGGCGAATTGTCATTTAAATCGACCTTGAGTTCTACGCTGGTCTGGCTCATACAGTTCTCCTTGTCCTCCTAGTGTAATAGCGATGGCGCCTGCGCGTAGCCCGTCCACCCATGAATAAATGGAAAATGACCATAAATAACGGTTATACACTTAAAAAAACAATGTTTTACCTTACGTATAGCTTTGCATTATAGATAAATAAGCAATTTTCATTAGCCATGTAAACCATCGCGCCCTATGCTGGTGACGCCTCCACCACATCGGACAACAGGGAAACATGCACAATAAAATGACGGGTTTACTGGGCTTGCTGCTGCTGGGCACGACCTGGAGCGCGCTGGCCGCCCCGCCCGGCAGCGGCAGCGACCAGCTGCGCGCGCTCGATGCCACGCTGGCCGCCATCGTCGACGATACGGCCCACCCGCTGGCCAGCCTGTCCGTGCTGGCCATCCGCCATGGCAAGGTGTCTTATCAGCAACAATTTGGCTGCCGGCACATGGCCGCCACGCCGGCGGACAGCTTGCCCGTGACGCCGGCCACCCTGTTCCGCATCGCTTCCGTCTCGAAGATGATGACCACGCTGGGCCTGATGCGGCTGGTCGAGCAGGGCAAGCTGAGCCTGGACCAGGACGTGGGCATTTATCTGGGCTTTTCCCTGCGCAACCCGCATTTCCCCCAGCAACCGTTGACCCTGCGCAGCTTGCTCAGCCACACTTCCTCGCTGCGCGACGCGGGCGGCTACGCCTGGGGACCGGAACGCAGCCTGCGCGACGTGTTTACGGCCGGCGGCGACAGCATGTGGGATCGCGCCGCAGCGCCGGGCCGCTACTTTACGTATGCCAACCTGAACTGGGGCGTGATCGGCACGGTGATGGAAAAAGTCACGGGCGAGCGCTTCGACTTGCTGATGCGGCGCCTACTGCTCGATCCCCTCGACGTGCGCGGCGGCTACAACCCGGCCGCCTTTTCCCCGGAAGAGGTCGCAAATACGGCCACCCTGTACCGCAAGCGCACGCTGGAGACGGAAGTGTGGCAGCCGCACGGGCCATGGATCGCCCAGGCCGACGATTTTTACCAGCGTCCACCGGCCGGCATGGCCAGCTATGTGATCGGCAGCAACGCCACCGTCTTCAGTCCCACGGGCGGCTTGCGCATTTCCGCCGCGGGACTGGGCAAGGTCATGCAGATGCTGCTCGACGGGGGCCGCTACCAGGATCAGCAGCTATTGCAGCCGGCCAGCATCGCACTGATGTTTGGCCGGCAATGGCAATTGGCGCCAGACGCCAGCAATGGCGACAGCGAGCGGGGCCTGTACCGCGCCTGGGGGCTGGGCAACCAGCAATTCGACGCGGTGGCGGGGCAGGGCAATGGCCTGGTCGAGGGCGCCAGCTTCACGGCCGTGGGCCATTTGGGCGACGCGTATGGCCTGGTGTCCGCCTTCGTGCTCGATTTCAAGAACAGGAACGGCATGGTGATGCTGGTGGGCGGCACGGGCAGCGATCCCGAACGCTATCCAGGCACGTACTCCGCCATGGGCCGCAGCGAGGAATTGATACTCACCACCCTATACCGTGGTGCGATTGACAAGCATGAATAATTTGCACCGAAATAGTGCATTCCTGAAAGTTATGGCTGCACCATGATGTTTCATTGGCTGCGTTGACGGCCAGCCTCTAAGCTCTTCCCGAATGCTCCCGCACCATGGGAGCGCAACGCAGCGAGGCAACATGCAGCAACAAGTCATCATCATCGGCGGCGGCATCGTCGGTCTGACATCGGCCTGGTGGCTGGCCGAGGCCGGATACAAGGTCACTGTACTGGAACGCAATGAACAGGTGGCCATCGCCGCCAGCTACCGCAATGGCGGCCAGCTCAGCTATCGCTATGTGGCGCCCTTGGCGGACGCGGGCGTGCCCTTCAAAGCCTTGCAGTGGCTGCTGCAAAAAGACGGTCCGCTGCGCTTCCGTCCCGAGGCGGACTGGCGCCAATGGCGCTGGATGGCCAGTTTCTTGCGTAATTGCAACAGCGCCAGCAATGCCCGCACGACGGCCAAGCTGCTGCAACTGGGAGAATGGAGCCGCGCCGGCATGGCGCAGCTGGAATTGACGGTGCCGCCGGAAGCGTATGCCTGGCGCGATGCAGGTAAACTCATCGTCTACCGCACGCCCGCCATCTTTCAGCGGGCCGTGGCGCGGCCGGAATCGGAAGAGGCGCGCGTCGTCCTGTCGCCGTCTGAAGCCGTGCAGCGCGAACCGGCGCTGGCGGCCCTGCAGGGTGCCCTGGCGGGCGGTATCTTTACCGAAGGAGAAGCCGTGGCCGATTGCCACGCCTTTTGCCTGGCCCTGGAAGCGCGTTTGCTGCAGCACCCGAATTTTTCCCTCCTGCTGAAAGGCGAGGCGCGCCGCCTCGTCACGCACAAGGGCAAGGTCACGGGCATCGACACCAGCCTGGGCCTGTTGCAGGCAGATCACTACGTGCTGGCGGCCGGCATCCAGAGCCGCGACCTGGCCGCCACGGCAGGCGTCTACCTGCCCCTGTATCCGCTGAAAGGCTACAGCCTGACGGCGCCCATCCGCGCACAGGACCAGGCGCCCGAGATCAGCATCACGGATTTCGAACGCAAGGTGCTGTATGCGCGCATAGGCGGCGACCTGCGCGTGGCCGCCATGGTCGACATGGTGGGCGCCGACAACAGCATCGACTGGAACCGCATCGCCGGCCTGACGCGGCTGGCGCGCGAAGCCATGCCGCACGGCGCCGACTACGACCAGGCCACGGCCTGGGCCGGCCTGCGCCCCGCCACGCCGAACAGCGCGCCGCTGGTGGGCGCCAGCAAAGTCGGCAATCTGTGGCTCAACGTGGGCCATGGTCCGCTGGGCTTTACCTTTGCCGCCGGCACGGCGCGCATCCTGGCCGACCTGATGCAGAACAAGGCGCCGCCGTTCGCGCTGGACTTCCTCAGCCCGAAAAAATAGCTGCCCAAGGCGGCGCGCACGCGCCGCTGCCGTTATGGCGGATAATTGCGGAACTTTTCAGTTCTCCTGTCTGCCAGCGCATGCCCACACCCTCGACCTCTGCCGCCTGCCCCTGTGGCGGCGCCTCCTACGCCAGTTGCTGCGGCCCGTATATCGCGGGCGACGCCTTGCCGCCCACGGCCGAAGCCCTGATGCGCTCGCGCTACACGGCCTTCACCTTGCGCGACGAGCCCTATCTGCGCGCCACCTGGCACGCCAGCACCTGTCCCGCCGACGCTTTATTCGCCGAAGAAGAAAAAGTCCACTGGCTGGGACTTGAGGTAAAATCTGCTTTACGTTTACGTCAACGTAAAGCAGAATCAGCAGATCAAGCCGAAGAGATACAGCGCGACAGCGTGGAATTCGTGGCCCGCTACAAGGTCAACGGCCGCGCGCACCGCCTGCATGAAGTGAGCCGCTTCGTGCGCGAGGCGGACAAGCGCGGTGGTGGCGCCCTGCGCTGGTTTTATCTCGACGGCAGTTTTCCCGAATAGCGCGACCCGAGAGACCGGGCGATAATAAAAAGGAACCGCAATGCCGCACATCGAAAGCAAACTCAATCCGCGCAGTGAAGATTTCAAGGCCAATGCCGCGGCAATGCAAGCCATCGTCGACGATTTGCGCGACAAGGTCGAGAAAATCGCGGCCGGCGGCGGCGAGGCGGCGGCCGCCAAGCACCTGGCGCGCGGCAAGCTGCTGCCGCGCGACCGCGTGCAGATGCTGCTCGATCCCGGCACGCCCTTCCTCGAGTTTTCCCAGATGGCGGCCTACGCCATGTACCAGGACGCCAAGGGCGTCGATGCGGCGCCCGCCGCCGGCATCATCACGGGCATCGGCAGGGTCTCGGGCCAGGAATGCGTCATCGTCTGCAACGACGCCACCGTCAAGGGCGGCACGTATTACCCGATGACGGTGAAAAAGCATTTGCGCGCCCAGGAAATCGCCGACCAGAACAACCTGCCCTGCATTTATTTGGTCGATTCGGGCGGCGCCAACCTGCCGAACCAGGACGACGTCTTCCCCGACCGCGACCATTTCGGCCGCATCTTCTACAACCAGGCGAACCTGTCGGCCAAGGGCATTCCGCAAATCGCCGTCGTCATGGGCTCTTGCACGGCGGGCGGCGCCTATGTGCCGGCCATGAGCGACGAATCGATCATCGTCAAGGAACAGGGCACGATTTTCCTCGGCGGCCCGCCGCTGGTGAAAGCGGCGACGGGAGAAGTGGTGACGGCCGAAGACCTGGGCGGCGGCGACGTGCACACGCGTTTGTCCGGCGTGGTCGACCACCTGGCGCAGAACGACCTGCACGCGCTGTCGCTGGCGCGCACCATCGTCTCAAACCTGAACCGTAAAAAACCGCAGCAGATGGCCTTGCGCGACTCCGTCGAACCGAAATACCCGACGCAAGAACTGTATGGCGTGATCCCCGTCGACACGCGCAAACCGTTCGACGTACGCGAGGTGATCGCGCGCATCGTCGACGGCAGCGATTTCGACGAATTCAAGGCCCGCTACGGCACCACCCTGATCTGCGGCTTCGCGCATATCTATGGCGTCAAAGTCGGCATCATCGCCAATAACGGCATCTTGTTCTCCGAATCGGCCCTGAAAGGCACGCATTTCATCGAATTGTGCTGCCAGCGCAAGATCCCGCTCGTCTTCCTGCAAAATATCACGGGCTTCATGGTGGGCCGCAAATACGAAAACGAGGGCATTGCCCGCAATGGCGCCAAGATGGTGACGGCCGTCGCGACGGCTAGCGTGCCAAAGTTCACGGTGATCATCGGCGGCAGCTTCGGCGCCGGCAATTACGGCATGTGCGGCCGCGCGTTTTCGCCCCGCTTCATGTGGATGTGGCCGAATGCCCGCATTTCCGTCATGGGCGGCGACCAGGCCGCATCCGTGCTGGCCACCGTCAAGCGCGACGGCATCGAAGGCAAGGGCGGGCAGTGGAGCGCGGACGAGGAAGCGGCCTTCAAGCAGCCGATCAAGGAGCAATACGAACACCAGGGCCACCCGTATTACGCCACCGCGCGCCTGTGGGACGATGGCGTGATCGACCCGGCCGATACCCGCATGGTGCTGGGCCTGGGCCTGTCGGCCGCCTTGAACGCGGAAATCCCGGACACGAAGTTCGGCGTATTCCGCATGTAAGCAGCATTCAGGGGGAAGATAATGGAATTTGAAACCTTAAAGCTGGTCATCGAAGGCAATGTTGCCACCGTGACCCTGAACCGCCCGGACGTGCGCAACGCCTTCAACGAGACGACGATCGCCGAACTGGCGCGCGCCTTCGAGGGCCTGGGACGCAGCGACATGGTGCGCGCCATCGTGCTGGCGGCGAATGGCGCGGCCTTTTGCGCCGGTGCGGACTTGAACTGGATGAAGAAGATGGCAGGCTATACGCACGCCGAAAACCAGGCCGACGCGCTGCAGCTGGCGCAGATGCTGCGCACGATTTACCTGTGTCCGAAACCCGTGGTGGCGAAGGTTCAGGGCGACTGCTATGCGGGCGGCATGGGCCTCGTCGCCGCATGCGATATCATTCTGGTTGCGGAAGACGTGCATTTCTGCCTGAGCGAAGTGCGGCTGGGACTGATTCCCGCCACTATTTCACCGTATGTCATCAAGGCCATGGGCGAAAACGCGGCACGCCGCTATTTCCTGACCGCCGAGCGATTCTCCGCTCAGGAAGCGCTGCGCATCGGCTTTGCCCACGAGGTAGTCGAGGCAGACGCGCTGGACGCGAAAACGGCCGAGGTGCTCAAAGCGCTGACGGGCAACAGTCCGCACGCCGTGGCGCAAGCGAAAACGCTGGTGCGCGAGATCGTCGGCCAACCCGTCGACGACGCGCTGCTGGCGGACACCGCCGAGCGCATCGCGCAGATCCGCGCCTCGGAGCAGGGACGCGAAGGCGTGCAATCGTTCCTCGACAAGCGCAAGCCGAGTTGGCTCATGGGCTAGTTAATAGTCCACAGCTCATGGACTAAGAATATCATTGGAGCAGTTTTGAAAGCAGAAAAACAATCGGGCTGGGTCGAACGCAGTCTGCGCAGCGTGTGGCATCCGTGCACACAGATGCAGCACCACGAGACGGTCCCATTGATCCCCGTCAGCCACGGCCGCGGCGCCTGGCTGTATGATCACGAAGGACGACGCTACCTGGACGCCATCAGCTCCTGGTGGGTGAACCTGTTCGGCCACGCGAATCCGCGCATCAATGCGGAGCTGAAGGACCAGCTGGACCGGCTGGAACACGCGATGCTGGCCGGCTTTACGCATGAACCGGTGATCGAGCTGTCGGAAAAGCTCTCCGCCTTGACAGGCGGCGTGCTTGGCCACAGCTTTTACGCGTCCGACGGGGCGTCGGCCGTGGAAATCGCCCTGAAAATGAGTTTTCACGCCTGGCGCAACAGCGGCAAGGGTGAAAAACAGGAATTCGTCTGCCTGAAAGGCAGCTACCACGGCGAAACCATCGGCGCGCTGGCCGTCACAGACGTCGCCCTGTTCAAGGATGCCTACGGCCCCTTGCTGCGGGCAACGCAAACGGTGATGTCGCCCGACTTCCGCCAGGCGGCCGAAGGCGAGTCCGCCCAAGACGTGGCGCGCCGCGCGGCTGCCGACGTCGAGCATTTGTTCCAGCAAAAGGCCGACAAGATCGCCGCCATCATCATCGAGCCGCTGGTGCAATGCGCCACCGGCATGGCCATGCACGACCCGCTGTACCTGGCGCTGGTGCGCGCCCTGTGCGACCGTTATCAAGTCCATCTGATCCTCGATGAAATCGCCGTCGGCTGCGGCCGCACGGGCACCTTCTTCGCCTGCGAACAGGCCGGCATCTGGCCCGACTTCGTCTGCCTGTCGAAAGGCATCAGCGGCGGCTATCTGCCTTTATCGCTGGTGATGACGCGCGAAGACATCTACCAGGCGTTCTACAGCACCGACGTGCGCCGCGGCTTTTTGCATTCGCACTCGTACACGGGCAACCCGCTGGCCTGCCGCGCCGCGCTGGCGACGCTGTCCATCTTCGAGGAAGACGATGTGCTGGCCACCAACCGCGTGCGCGCCGAGAAGATCACGCAAGCGCTGGCGCCGCTGGCGCAGCATAACAAGGTAAAAAACTTCCGTCAGCAGGGCATGATCTGGGCGTTTGACGCCGTCGATGCGGCGCCCGATTTTTCGCGCCGCTTCTTCAGCACGGCGCTGGAACATGAACTGTTGATGCGCCCCATCGGCTCCACCGTCTACCTGATGCCGCCGTACATCCTCGACGACGCAGAGATCGCGGGCCTGGGCCAGCAGACCCTGGCCGTCTTCAATCATGTGATCGGGGCCTGAGATGGAACTGATCGCCCGATTACAACAGCAGCTGCAAGGGCTGGAAGAGCGCAGCCTGATCCGCCGCCGCCGCACCGTCGACACGCCGTGCGCGCCGCGCCTGACGGTGGACGGCCGCGCCATGCTGGCCTTTTGCAGCAATGACTACCTGGGCCTGGCGTCGCATCCGCGCATCGTCGCGGCGCTGAAAGAGGGCGCCGACCTGTATGGCGCGGGCAGCGGCGCGTCGCACCTGATCAGCGGCCATGGCCGCGCCCACGCGCAGCTGGAAGAGCGCCTGGCCAATTTCGTGGGCGCCAACCTGGAAAACGCCCGCGCCCTGTATTTCTGCACCGGCTACATGGCCAATCTGGCCGTGCTGACGGCCCTGTCGGCGGGCGACGCGGACGCGGAGATTTTCTCGGAAGCGCTGAACCACGCCTCGCTGATCGACGGCACGCGCCTGGCCCGCGTGAAAACGCGCGTATATCCGCACGCCGACCTCGATGCCCTGGCGGCACTGCTGGCGGCCAGCACGGCGAAAACCAAGATCGTCGTCACCGACAGCGTCTTCAGCATGGATGGCGACCTGGCGCCGCTGCCCGCGCTGCTGGCCCTGTGCGAACAATACGGCGCCTGGCTGGTGGTCGACGACGCGCACGGCTTCGGCGCGCTGGGAGCCAACGGCCGCGGCGCGCTCGAACACTTCGACCTGCATTCGCCCTACCTCGTGTACGTGGGCACCCTGGGCAAGTCGGCCGGCGTGGGCGGCGCCTTTGTGTGCGCGCACGAAGCCGTGATCGACACCCTGATACAGAAGGCGCGCCCCTACATCTTCACCACGGCGGCGGCGCCCGCGCTGGCGCATGCGCTGCTGGCCAGCCTGGACATCATCGCCAGCGAGGAAGGCCGGCAGCGCCGCGCCCACCTGGCGGCGCTGGTGGCGCAATGGAACGACGGCCTGCAGCTGCAACGCTGGCAAGCCTTGCCCTCGGTGACCGCCATCCAGCCCGTCATCATCGGCGAGAACGCGGACATGCTGGACATCGCCGCCACCCTGTATGAACAGGGCCTGTGGGTCGGCGCCATCCGCCCGCCCACCGTGCCGGCGGGGTCGGCGCGCCTGCGCGTCACCCTGTCGGCCGGCCACACGGCGCAGGAAGTGGCGCAATTGATCAACGCAGTCAACACCCTGGAAAGGACTCGCCATGAGCCTTGATGACCCTATCGTGGCGGAAGTGCTGGCGGACCTGGCGCCGGCCGTGCAGCCGGCTCCGGCCATTGCCGGCCTGCCCTCGCGCTTTGCCTGTTTCGTCACCGGCACCGACACGGAAATCGGCAAGACATTGACGTCGTCGGCCCTGCTGCACGCGCTGGTCGCGCGCGGCGTGCGCGCCTGCGGCATGAAGCCGGTCGCCGCCGGCGCCGAGATGCGCGATGGCGAACTGCATAATGAAGACGCCGACAGCCTGATCGCGGCCGGCAACGTTACCATGCTGCGCAGCCTGACGACGCCCTACATGCTGAAGGAACCGGCCGCGCCGCATATCGCCGCCGCGCTCGAAGGCGTGAGCATCGAATCGGTGCCCATCCTGGCCGCCTACCTGGAAATCGCCGCCGCCTCGGACGCCGTGGTGGTCGAAGGCGTGGGCGGATTCCGCGTGCCGCTGTCGCCCGGTTTCGACTCGGCCGACCTGGCGCAGCAGCTCGACCTGCCCGTGATCCTCGTGGTCGGCATGCGCCTGGGCTGCATCAGTCAGGCCTTGCTGACGGTGGAAGCCGTCGAGGCGCGCGGCTTGACGGTCGTCGGCTGGGTCGCCAACACGCTGGAAGTGGAAATGCGCTTCCTCGACGAAAATATCGATGCGCTGATCGAGCGCATCCCGGCGCCGCTGCTGGGCAGGGTGCCGCGCCTTGCGCAGCCGAGCGCGCAAGCGGCGGCGTCCTATCTCGATTTCACCGGCTTGCCCAACTGGCCGGCGCAGCATCCCAACACTTAATGTAGCTAAAAAATAGAAGCGAAGGAATCACCATGTCTTTAGTCCAAGAAGCAGCAAAAACCGTCGAACTGCACCGCCCTGCGGCGCGCATCACCGTGCCGGAAGCGGCCACCTGGCCCGTCGCCGACGTGCTGGCCCTGTTCGACCTGCCATTCAATGACCTGATGTTCAAGGCCCAGCAAACCCACCGCGTCAACTTCCCCGACGGCGACGTGGAACTGGCGACCCTGTTGTCGATCAAGACGGGCGGCTGCGAGGAAGACTGCGGCTACTGCCCGCAGGCGGCCCGCTACGACACGGGCGTGGAAGCGAAAAAAATCCTCGACATCGACACGGTGCTCGACGCGGCGCGCCAGGCAAAAGCCAACGGCGCCACGCGCTTCTGCATGGGCGCCGCCTGGCGCAGCCCGAAAGAGCGCGACATGGAAAAAGTCGAAGAGATGGTGACCAAGGTCAAGGCGCTGGGCCTGGAAACATGCGCTACTTTGGGTATGCTGGAAGAAGGACAAGCGGACCGCCTGAAGAACGCGGGCCTCGACTTCTACAACCATAACCTCGATACGGCGCCCGAGTTCTACGACAACGTCATCTCGACGCGCGAATACCAGGACCGCCTGGACACCCTGGGCCGCGTGCGCGAAGCAGGCTTGAAAGTATGCTGCGGCGGCATCGTCGGCATGGGTGAAACGCGCTTGCAGCGCGCGGGCCTGATCGCCCAGCTGGCCAATCTGAATCCGTATCCGGAATCGGTGCCCGTCAACCACCTGGTGCAGGTGGAAGGCACGCCACTGTATGGCATGGAAGCGCTCGATCCGTTCGAATTCGTGCGCACCATCGCCGTGGCCCGCATCACCATGCCGAAGGCGCGCGTGCGCCTGTCGGCGGGTCGCCGCCAGATGGGCGAAGCCGTGCAAGCCATGTGCTTCCTGGCTGGCGCCAATTCCATCTTCTACGGCGACAAGCTGCTCACCACCGACAACCCGGAAGCGGAAGACGACCGCGTCCTGTTGAACAAGCTGGGCCTGCAAACGCGCGGCGCCATGCTGGACTCGGTACAGAAAGAGAAGTGCGGCTGCTGATCCAGCCATCGGAATGCGCCCCACCAGGGCGCATTCCTTCATCGCGACACCTCAGATAAAAAACTTCCAGCCACGAGCTGCAAAGAGAGAGACCATGTTCACTAAAATCCTGATCGCCAACCGCGGCGAAATCGCTTGCCGTGTCGCCGCTACCGCGCGCCGCATGGGCATCCAGACCGTCGCCGTGTATTCGGAAGCGGACGCCAACGCCAAGCACGTCGCCGTGTGCGACGAAGCCGTCCTGATCGGCCCCGCGCCGGCCAAGGAAAGCTATCTGTGCGGCGACAAGATCATCGCCGTGGCGCTGGCCACTGGCGCACAGGCGATCCACCCCGGCTACGGCTTCCTGTCCGAAAACGCGGATTTCGCCGACGCCTGCCACGCGGCGGGCCTCGTCTTCATCGGCCCGCCGGCGTCCGCCATGCGCGCCATGGGCTCCAAATCGGCCGCCAAGTCGCTGATGGAAAAAGCGAATGTCCCGCTGGTGCCCGGCTACCATGGCGAGGAACAGGATGCGGACTTTTTGCACACGCAAGCAGACAAGATCGGCTACCCCGTCCTGCTGAAGGCTTCGGCCGGCGGCGGCGGCAAGGGCATGCGCGTCATCGACAACAGCGCCGACTTCAAGGCCGCGCTGGCCTCGTGCAAGCGCGAAGCGATCAGCTCTTTCGGCGACGACAAGGTGCTGGCCGAAAAATACCTGTCGCGCCCGCGGCATATCGAAATCCAGGTGTTCGCCGATACGCTCGGCAACTGCATCTACCTGTTCGAGCGCGATTGCTCGGTGCAGCGCCGCCATCAAAAGGTGCTGGAAGAAGCGCCGGCGCCGGGCATGCCGGCCGAGCGCCGCGCAGCCATGGGCGAAGCGGCCGTCGCCGCCGCCAAGGCCGTCGGCTACGTGGGCGCGGGCACGGTGGAATTCATCGCCAACCAGGATGGCTCGTTCTACTTCATGGAGATGAACACGCGCCTGCAGGTCGAGCATCCGGTGACGGAAATGATCACCGGCACCGACCTGGTGGAATGGCAGTTGCGCGTCGCCTTTGGCGAGCCGCTGCCGAAAAAACAGAGCGAACTGGCGATCCACGGCCACGCCATCGAGGCGCGCATCTACGCGGAAAATCCGGAGAAGGGCTTCCTGCCGTCGATCGGCACCCTGCGCCACATGCAGTCGCCATCGGCCGTCACGTTCGAACTGGGTGGCACGGTCGTGCCGGCGTCCGTGCGCATCGATTCGGGCGTGCGCGAAGGCGACGCCATTTCGCCATTCTACGACCCGATGATCGCCAAGTTGATCGTCTGGGGCGCGGACCGCCGCGAAGCGCTGGCGCGCATGGCGCAAGCGCTGTCGGAATACCAGATCGTGGGATTGGCCAGCAATATCGCCTTCCTGAAACGCCTGGTCGAAGGCCAGGCATTTTCCAGCGCGGACCTGGACACGGGTTTGATCGAGCGCAATCAAGCGTCGCTGTTCCCCGCCCTGCAGGCGGCGCCCGACACGGCCCTGGCGCTGGCGTCCGTGGCCCTGCTGCTGGAAGAAAAAGCGGCCGCCGAAACGCAGTCGGCCAACCGCGCCGACCCGTGGGGCAATGCCCTGGGCTGGCGCTTGAACAGCACCCTGGGACGCAGCCTGGCGTTTGCCGACGAATTCGCGCTGGCCGGCGACAGCAAGGCCTATGCCGCGCGCATCGCCTACCAGACGGATGGCTGGCTGTTCAACGGCCAGCCCCTGACCTTGACGGCGCGCAAAGGCAACGAGCTGCACATCAAGCTGGGCGAGCGTGCCGTGCATGGCACCGTGCTGCGCGACGGCGAGCAATTCCACGTGTTCACCAGCGGCTTGCACCACACCCTGCACTACAGCGACCCGATGGCGCATGCGGGCGAAACGGAAGCGGAAGGCGGCCGCCTGACGGCGCCGATGCCGGGCAAGGTCGTCGCCGTGCTGGTCAATCAAGGCCAGGACGTCAAGAAGGGCGAGCCGCTGGTCATCATGGAAGCGATGAAGATGGAGCACACGATCGCCGCGCCGCACGACGGCCTGGTGGAAGAGGTGCTGTACGCGGTCGGCGACCAGGTGGCCGATGGCGCGCCGCTGCTGGCCTTCAAGGCCGCCGCCTGAGGAGCGCTCTTGGAAACCTCGATGCGCATCCTGTTACAGCGCGCGGACGGCAAGGAAGCGGCGTGGATCAGCGACTTCCGCGACTTGCTGCCCGAAGCCGAAATTGTCTTCTGGCGCGAGGGCGAGTCGTTCGCGCCTTGCGACTATGCCGTCGTGTGGCAGCCGCCCGCCGCCATGCTGCCCGTATTGAGCGAAGTCAAAGCCATCTTCAACACGGGCGCGGGCGTCGACGCGCTGCTGAAATTCGGCGAGGCGCTGCCGGCCCACGTGCCGCTGGTGCGCCTCGATGACGCAGGCATGGGCGTGCAGATGGCCGAATATGTGAGCCACGCCGTGCTGCGCCACTTCCGCCGTTTCGACGACTACGAGGCGCAGGGCCGCGCCGGCATCTGGCAACCGCTGCCCGCATTCGACAAGGGGGATTTCCCCGTCGGCGTGCTTGGCATGGGCGTGCTGGGCACCCGCGTGCTGCAAGCGCTGGCGCAGTTCGAATTCCCCCTGCGCGGCTGGAGCCGCAGCCAGAAACACGTCGATGGCGTGCAGTGCTTTGCGGGCGAAGAGGAGCTGGAAGCCTTTTTACGCGGCACGCGCGTGCTGGTCTGCATGCTGCCGCTCACGCCGGACACGCACAACCTGCTCGACCGCGCGCGCCTGTCGATGCTGCTGCCGGGCGCCTACGTCATCAACGTGGCGCGCGGTGCGCATCTCGCCGAACCGGATTTGCTGACCCTGATCCGCTCCGGGCACATCGCCGGAGCGACCTTGGACGTGTTCCGCAACGAGCCGCTGCCGCAGCAGCACCCGTTCTGGCAAGAACCGCGCATCACCATCACGCCGCATATTTCGGCCGCCACCCTGCGCCGCGAAAGCGTGGCGCAAATCGCCGCCAAGATGCGCCGCCTGCACGCCGGCGACTCTGTCGCCGGCATCGTCAACCGTTTGCAAGGATATTGAGATGAACCCTACTACCAGTCTGCCCAAGCAGGTCAAGATCGTCGAAGTGGGTCCGCGCGACGGCCTGCAAAACGAGAAGGAAACCATCAGCGCCGCCGTCAAGATCGAACTGGTCGACCGCCTGACGTTGGCCGGCTTCGCCAATATCGAGGCGGCGTCCTTCGTGTCGCCGAAATGGGTGCCGCAGATGGCCACCAGCGCGGAAGTCATGCAGAAAATCGCGCGCCGCCCCGGCACCATTTATTCGGCGCTGACGCCGAACATGCAGGGTTTCGATGCCGCGCTGGCGGCGCAGGCCGATGAAGTGGTGATCTTCGGCTCCGCCTCCGAGGCGTTCTCGCAAAAGAACATCAACTGCTCCATCGCCGAATCGATCGCCCGCTTCGAAGGCGTGGCGAAAGCGGCCAAGGAACACGGCCTGCGCCTGCGCGGCAGCATCAGCTGCGCCTTCGGCTGCCCCTACCAGGGCGACGTGCCGCTCGACGCCGTGGCCGACGTGGTGAAACGCATGCGCGACCTGGGCTGCGACGAAATCGACATCGCCGACACCATCGGCGTGGCCACGCCGCGCAAGACGCAGGCGGTAATGGAGCGCGCGATCCAGGCTTTCCACGTGGGAGGCCTGTCCGGCCACTTCCACGACACCTATGGCCAGGCGCTGGCGAACATCTACGCCAGCCTGGAAACGGGCATCGCGATCTATCACTCGTCCGTCTCCGGCCTGGGCGGCTGCCCGTACGCCAAGGGCGCCACCGGCAACGTGGCCACCGAAGACGTGCTGTACCTGATGCAGGGGCTGGGCATTGCCACCGGCATCGACCTGGACCTGGTCGTCGATGCGGGGCAGTTCATCTCGCAGCAGCTGGGGCGCAAAGGTTCCAGCCGGGCCGGCAACGCCATCGCGGCGAAACGCCTGGGGTAAATGCAAAGGGGCTGCGGCCCCTTTTTGCTGCCGGCCTCGCGCCGCAGGCGCGACAGACGAAAAAAAACCCAAGAGCCTAAACTCTTGGGTTTTTTTCTACAAATTTGGTCGGAGTACAAGGATTCGAACCTTGGACCCCCTGGTCCCAAACCAGGTGCGCTACCGGGCTGCGCCACACTCCGAAGACCAAGATAATACAGGCCGTATCGATTTCGGTCAAGGGTCAGGTGAAACTCTGTGTAAATTATTTACGCGCGGCACTGGAATCCATGTATTTTTCAAAACGATTGAAGTATGCGACACTGGCTTGGCAAGTTTTCCCGATCAGACATGAAGGTGACGACGGCAATGGAGTTCAGGATAGAAAGAAGCGACGGTGGCCGGCCCCTGCCGAACCGCCGCGGCATCGTGCTGGGCATCGCCGTGTCCCTGCTGCTGCATGGCGCCTTGATCTATCTATGGCGCCATGTGCAGCCGGCCGCGCGGATGGACACGGCCCCGCGCGTGGAATCGATCGCCGTGTGGATACGTCCGCTGGCCGCCAAGCCCCCGCCGCCGCCCGCCGAAGTGGTCAAGCCAAAACGCGAACCCAAGCCCATCAGCAAGCCAAAGGTCGCCACGGTCCGGGAAACGCCGGCGGCCACCGTGACGCCAGCGGCCAGCCCGCAAGCCATCACGGTCGTGCCGGCATCACCGGCCACGCCAGCGGCCAGTGCCGATACCTTCAGGCAAGAAACCCCGGAAACGCCGAAATTCGACATGGAAGCGGCCAGAAAAACGGCGCGCAAGATGGCGGGCGAACGCGATCCGTCCAAGGTGGGCACGGCCGTGGGGCAAATCCCCGACAAGCCGCTGCAAACGGAAACCCAGCTGGCGCGCGACATCGCACAAGGCAAGCGCGGCGATTGCCGCACGGCCTATTCCGGCGCGGGCTTGCTGGCGCCCGTGCTGATGCTGCTCGACAAGAAGGATAGCGGCTGCAAGTGGTGAAGACGTGATTGACTCTACCCATATTGGGTACTATCATACCCAATATGGGTATTTATGCAGGCACATTGTTTTCCAAGACACAGCAACGCGTGCTGGCCTTGCTCTTTGGCCAGGCGCAACGCTCTTTCTATGCGAATGAAATCATCGCCTTCGCAGCCATGGGGTCGGGCGCCGTGCAGCGCGAGCTGGCCAAGCTGGAGAAGTCGGCCCTGGTCACGGTGAAAAAAGTGGGCAACCAAAAGCATTATCAGGCGAATCACGCGGCACCCATCTTCGACGAACTGCGCAGCATCGTGCTGAAAACCTTTGGCGTCGCCGACGTGCTGCGCGTGGCGCTACAGCCATACTGGCAGGAAATCGACCTGGCCTTTGTGTACGGTTCGATGGCCAAGGGCACGGAACACGCACACAGCGACATCGACCTGATGGTGATCGGCAGCATGGCATCGAACGCCCAGCTACTGGCGGCGCTGCAACCGGCAGAGCACCAATTGGGACGCAGCATCAATCCCACCTTGTACACGCCGGCAGAATGGCGGCACAGAATAGACGACGGCAAGTCGTTCGTGGTGCGGGTCCTCGACCAGCCCAAGATTTTTGTCAAAGGAGCCAATGATGACTTCATCAAGCTCACCGGCGCTGGCGAACCTGGCACGCATCGACCAGCTCAAGGCTGAGCCACCGGACGCACGCGAACGGGCCGGCTTGCTGCGCTCGGCTACCGTGCGCCTGCGCGATGCCAGGCAGTCGATACTGTCGCTGGAAAGCCGCTTCGACCTGGCATATAACGCGGCGCATGCAGCTGCCTTGTCTGCGCTGCGTCAACATGGTTATCGCAGCGACAATCGCTATCTCGTCTTTCAAAGCCTGGAACACACGCTGGGTTTCACGCCACAGCAATGGCTGCTGTTAAGCCAGGCGCACAAGAAGCGCAACCTGGCGGAATACGAGGGCGAGCTGGATGTCACGCAGGGCTTTGTCGACGAGTTGATCGAGCATGTGCAACAACTGCTCGCGGCGGCACAGGCGCTCGATGTCCAGCCACCGTCCTGATCGCCTTATTCCTGCCCCTTCAACTGCAACGCCCGTTCATACAGGGCGTTTTTCTTGCGGCCCGTGATCTGCGCCGTCAAATTCGCCGCCTGCTTGACGCTGCATTCGGCCAATAAAATGTTCAAGATGCGTTCCGCTTCCACGTCTTCCGCGTCCTGCGCTTCCGTGGCGCCTTCCAGCAGGACGACGAACTCTCCCTTTTCGCGGTGCGCATCGGCGCGTATCCACGCCTCCGCTTCGGACAGGGGGCAGCGGTGGATTTCCTCGAACAGTTTCGTCAGTTCGCGCGCGAACACCACCTGGCGCGTCGGCTCGAACGCCGCCGCCAGGGCCGTGGCGCAATCGAGGATGCGGTGCGGCGCTTCATAGAACACCATCGTGGCCGTCACGCCGCGCAGGCTGTGCAGCATGTTTTCGCGCTGCTTGGCCTTGGCTGGCAGGAAGCCGACAAAGTAAAACTGATCATTCAGCAAGCCGCTGGCGGAAATGGCCGTGATCGCCGCCGATGGGCCGGGCAGGGGCAGCACGCGCAAGCCGGCCGCGCGCACGGCGTCGACGATGCGCGCGCCCGGGTCGGACACGGCGGGCGTGCCGGCGTCGGAGACGAGGGCGATGCGCTCGCCGGCGTGCAGGCGGGCAATCAAAGTTTGCGCCACTTCGCGTTCGTTATGTTGATGCGCCGCAATCAACGGCTTGTTCAAGCCAAAGCGCGTCAGCAGGTGCGCCGTATTGCGCGTATCTTCACAGGCGACGGCATCGGCAAGGCTCAGCAAATGCAGCGCGCGCAGGCTGATATCGGTCACATTGCCGATCGGCGTGGCCACTATATACAATGTTGCGATAGGATAGACCTGGTGCGCCGCCTCTGTCATGATGGGCAGGCTGGCGATGGAACTGATTTCTTGTACGGTCATTTTGGAGGTTAAATGCTTGCTAATAGTGTGAAGTTACTGCTTGTTTGTGCCGCGACCGGCATGCTGAGCGCTTGCAGCACGCCTTGCGACGCGCCCGGGCAATTGTGCGCGCCTATTGAATCTAACACAAGGGCGCTGCCGCCACCGAAGCCGCTGCCACCGCCCCTGCCGCCGAAGCCGCCCGCACCCGAACCCGTCACTTTCGCCGTGGCCGTGCCCGATATTACCGCGTACGACGGCAACGGCGCGCCACTCGCGCCTATCAAGAACAAACCGGCCACCGGCACGCCGCTCGACATGCCGGCCGCCACGGCGCCGGCGCCGTCCGACGGCAATGTCCACCACATCGGCCTGCTGCTGCCGCTGCGCTCGGCTTCCCTGGGACCGGCCGCCGAATTGCTGCGCGCCGGTTTCATGGCCGCGTACGAGCGCGACCGCAGCGGCTTTGAAGTGACGGTGATCGATACGGGCGATGGCAGCAGCGACGTCCTGAACAAGTTTGCGCAAGCGCAGGAAGAACAGGACATCGTCGTCGGGCCTTTGTCGCGCTCGGCCGTCACGGCCGTGGCGAACAGCGACCTGGTACGAAAACCGACGATCGCCCTGAACCACCCGGACAACCGCGGCGACGCGCGCCTGCCTGCCAAGCTGCTGGTGATGGGCTTGTCGATCGAGGCGGAAGCGCGCCAGGTCGCCGCCTGGGCCGCCAGCGAACAGCCGGGCGCCAGCGCGCTGGTCCTGTCGGCCGGTTCGCCCTCGCAGCGCCGCATCAGCGCCGCCTTCAAGCAGGAATGGCTGCGCCAGGGCGGCAAGATCGAGACCATGGACTTGACGGCCACGAATGGCTACCTGAGCGATGCCGAGCTGGTGCAGCTGCGCGCGCGCCTGGCCGCCACGCCGCCGGGCCTGCTGTTTGCCGCGCTCGACGCCGACCAGGCGCGCCAGCTGCGCGTGGCCATCGGCAGCGATTTACCGCTGTATGGCACCTCGTCCTTGAATCCCGGCGCCGGACGCGGCGCCAGCGGCCCGGAACTCGACGGCGCGCGTCTGCTGGACTTGCCATGGCAAGTGCAGCGCGACCATCCGCAAGTGATGGTGTATCCACAACCCGAGCAGCCCGCCGAACGCCGGCTGACGGCCGACATGGAACGCCTGTACGCGCTGGGCATCGATGCCTTCCGCGTGGCGCGCGAAGTGGCGCTGCGGCCGAACGCGCCATTTATCCTCGATGGCGTGACGGGCCGCCTGGCCGTGCGCTTTGACGGTGATCAAAGCGTGTTCGAACGCACGGAACAGGCCGCCACCTACCAGCAGGGCGTGCTGGGTACTTGGCCGCCGTCCACGGCAACAACACCGGCCGCCTTGCCGCCGGCGCAATAAGGACACGCCATGCCGCCCTTCGCTTTCTGGAACAAACGGGAACGGGGACGGCAAGGGGAAGACGATGCGCTCGCGTATCTGTTGCTGCAAGGCTTGGTGCTGCTGCAACGCAACTATCTGTGCAAGGGCGGGGAACTCGACCTGATCATGCGCGACGGCGCCGCCATCGTTTTCGTCGAAGTGCGGCTGCGCAGCAGTACAGCCTACGGCGGCGCCCTGGCCAGCATCACGCCGGCCAAGCAGCGGCGCATGGTGCTGGCCGCGCAAACCTGGCTGCTGACACAAAAGACGCTGCCGCCTTGCCGCTTCGACGCGCTGGCCATCGATGGCGGGCGCATCAGCTGGCTGAAGAACATCCTCGATATGTAAGCATTTTTAACAGTGCTTGTCCGCCATGCCGCGCGCCTGCACTATAATCGGCAGACTATGAATAATCAACGCATCCTCTCGCACTTCCACGAAAGTGCCGAACTCAAGATCCAGGCCGCCACCGTACTGGCGCAACCGATTGCGCAGGCGATCGACCTGATGTTTTATGCATTGTCCAACGGCAACAAGATCCTCGCCTGCGGCAACGGCGGTTCCGCCGCCGACTGCCAGCATTTCGCGGCCGAGCTGGTCGGACGCTTCGAACGCGAGCGCTTTCCGCTGCCGGCCCTGGCGCTGACGACGGATACGTCCATCCTGACGGCCGTGGCGAACGATTACAGCTACCGCGAGATCTTCTCGAAGCAGGTGCAGGCGTTCGGCCAGGCCGGCGACATCCTGCTGGCCATCTCCACGTCGGGCAATTCGGCCAACGTAATGGCCGCCGTGGAAGCGGCGCTCGAGCGCGAAATGCGCGTCGTGGCGCTGACGGGCAAGGACGGCGGTGCCATCGGCAAGATGCTGACGGACGCCGACGTGCATATCTGCGTGCCGGCCGAGCGCACGGCGCGCATCCAGGAAGTCCATCTGACCACCATACATTGCATCTGCGACGGCATCGATGTCGCCCTATTCGGAGGAGACGTGAATGACTAAATTCGGTACTGGCCCAGGCTGGAAACGCGTACAACGCCCGCTGGCCACCGCACTGCTGTGCGGCGCCATGCTTACTTCGCTCACCGGCTGCATCGAATTGATGGTCGGCGGCGCGGTGATGGGCGGCGTGGCCGCAGCGGACCGCCGCACCCTGGGCGCGCAGACCGAAGACAAGTCGATCGCCCTGAAAGGCGAGTCGCGCATCCCCTCCATCGTGGGCGACGTGGGCCACGTGAACGTCACCAGTTTCAACCGCCGCGTCCTGCTGACGGGCGAAGTGCGCGACGAGGCGATGAAAAATGCCGTCGAGCGCGAAGTGCGCAATATCGAGGGCGTGGAATCGGTGGCGAATGAATTGATCATCGCCGGCCCGGCCAGCTATACCTCGCGCTCGAACGACGCGCTGATCACCACCAAGGTCAAGGCCAGCCTGGTCGACATGAAAACCATCTCGGCTGCCTCGTTCAAGGTCGTCACCGAGAACGCCACCGTCTTCCTGATGGGCAGAGTCACCCAGCGCGAAGGCACGGTCGCGGCCGACGTGGCGCGCGGCGTGGGCGGCGTGCAGAAAGTGGTCAAGCTGTTCGACTACATTTCGGAAGCGGAACTGAAGCAATTGCAGCCGGACCCGCCGCAGCAACGCACGACGAGCACCGTCAGCGACACGGTACAGCAGTAAGCGCCTCCGCCATCCGACCTAGGGCGCGCTAACGATGCGGCGGCTATAATAGTCGCATCGTGGCCGCATCGCCCCGCTTTTCAAGTGAAAACCATGTCAACTTCGCCATCCGCAAGCAAGTCCTGGATCAAGCCAGCCCTGATCGCCGTCTTCGTGGCGGGCGTGGCAGCAGCCGGCTATCTGTCGCTGAATGACAAGCAAAGCGCGCCGGACGTGACCTTCCACGGCATCCATGGCGAGAAAATCACGTCAAACAGCCTGCGCGGCAAGGTGGTGATGGTCAATTTCTGGGCCACCTCGTGTACGACTTGCGTGGCGGAAATGCCGGAAATGGTCGACACCTACAACAAGTACAAGGGGCAGGGACTGGAATTCGTGGCCGTGGCCATGAAATACGATCCGGCCAACTACGTGCTGAACTTCGCCGAAACGCGCCAGCTGCCGTTCAAGGTGGCGCTCGACGTGACGGGCGAGGCGGCCAAGGCCTACGGCGACGTGGCCCTCACGCCCACCACCTTCGTCCTGGACAAACAGGGCAAGATCCTCAAGCGCTACGTGGGCAAGCCGGAATTCGCTGAACTGCACAAGCTGCTCGAATCCGCCATCGCCGGCTAAACGTCTCACATAAGCTACTGCGCGTCGCGATTTGCAGCCTGCGATGCTCACTGTGCTCAAGCACAGTTCCGCTTCTCCGCCGCAACTCACTTCCGCTCGCTACGCTTCTGTGAGGCGTTGAAGACGAGGGGAACACCGCACAAAACCCTGTTGCCAGGTGTTGCCAATCTGTTATAACCTTCCCTTGCGTGATCCCACTCACCTTGTGAAGGCCAGCCGTGTCCCCAGCCGCCCAATCGCTCGACCCGCAGCAACTGAAAACCTGGCTGCTCGCCGCCGGCAACAAGGACGCCACCGCGTTCCGCCAGCTATATAACTCCACCTCATCGAAACTGTTTGGCTTCGCGCTGCGTATATTGCATAAGCAAGAGCTCGCTGAAGAAGCCTTGCAAGAGGGGTTCGTCGCCATCTGGAACAACGCCGCCGCTTACCAGAGCCATCTGGCGGCGCCGATGACCTGGATGGCCACCATCGTGCGCAACAAGGCGTTCGATGTGCTGCGGCGCAGCGACGATACCGTGGAAATCGATGCCGAACAGTTTGATAGCGAAGTCATGAATGCACTCCGAGACCCCCAGGCCACGCCGATCGAGTCACTGCAGCTGAGCGGTGACGCCAAGGCGCTGGCGTTTTGCATGTCCGCCCTGGAAGGGCTGCACCGGCAGGTGGTCGCCCTGGCGTTCTATCACGACCTGTCACATAGCGAAGTGGCGCAGCAGATGTCGCTGCCGATCGGCACCGTGAAGACCTGGATACGGCGCAGCCTGGAACGGCTGCGCACGTGCCTGGCGAAACGGGAGGCATCATGAATATCCGCGGCAATGACGTGCTGCGCCAGAAACTGGCGTCCGAATACGTGCTGGGCACCCTGAAAGGGGGCGCGCGGCGGCGTTTCGAAGGCTGGCTGCACAACGACGCCGACTTGCGCAATATCACGGCCGAATGGCGCCAGCGCCTGGAACCGATGGCCGAATTTGCCACGCCCGTGGCGCCGCCCAAGCGCGTCTGGCAACAGATCGAGCAGCGCCTGCACCTGCGTCCGCAGGGCGGCAAGTCCTGGCTGCGCGATTCGCTGGCGTTCTGGCGTGGCCTGGGCATGGCGTCGAGCGCCATCGCCGCGCTGCTGGTGATCGTCGTGGCCACGCGCGTGATGGATGCGCCGCAGATCAGCTATGTGGCCAGCCTGACGGACGAGAAAGCGCAAACGGCCCTGCTGCTGACGGCCGACAGCCGCCATGGGGCGCTCGAGGTGCGCATGGTCGGCAACGCGCCCGTGCCGAGTGATAAGGATCTGGAACTGTGGGCCGTGCCGAAGAGCGGCAACCCACGTTCGCTCGGCTTGCTGGCAGACAAGGGCAACGTGAAACTGGCCCTGTCGCAGCGCGCCATCGGCAGCGACGTGGCCTTGCTGGCCGTCACCCTGGAGCCGAAAGGCGGTTCGCCGGATCCGAACGGACCGACGGGACCAATCTTGTACAAGGGTAACTGGGTGAAAATCTAAGCTTATTTAGGATACAGAATCATCTGCGTGCAGCGGAACAGGGCAATAGTCTTGCCCGTTTCCTTGCTTTTCACCACGGCATCCCACACTTGCGTGTTGCGGCCCTTGTGCTCGACTTTCGCCGTGCAGGTGAGCGTGCCTTCGCGGGCCGTGCCCAGGTGGTTCGATTTCAACTCGATGGTCGTGAAATTGCTCGCGCCTTCGGGCAGGTTGACGATGCAGCCATAGCCGGAAGCCGTGTCGGCCAGGGTCACCACGCTGCCCGCATGCAGGTAGCCATTCGGCGCCAGCAAGTGCGGCAGCACGGGCAATTCCGCCGTCAGCTGGCCGTCGCCCACTGCCGTGATGACGATGCCCAGGTGGCCGGGCAGGCGGCCGGTGCCGCGTTCATTCAACATTGCTACGGTGATGTCGGGATTGCTCATGCGGGTCCTTGTGCGGGTGAATCCGGACAGCGGATCTGCCGGAAAATACTATGATGATAGCAACTTTCCCCGCAGCGGTTTGGCAACCGCCTATTTCCGGCCACGCCGCCGTTTCCACCACACCAAACTGCCCGTCAGCAAGAACAGCAGCGGCATCAAACCGAAGACGGTAATGAAGGTGCGCCCGGCCACGCCGAACGCCTGGCCCGAATGCAGGGGGAATTGCCAGCCGAGGAAAACATCGCCGGCCGGCGCCCGCAAGGGATCGCGTATGCGCAGGGGCAAGCCGCTGCGCGCGTCCAGGGTAATGCGCGTGGCGCCGTCGCCGTGGGCGATTTCGCCGGGCTGGCGCACGCGCACGTCATACGGCTGGTCCTTTTTCGCCGGCAGCACGATGCGCGACACGCGCGCCTGCGGATACAGCAGCTGCGCGGCGGCCATGGCCTGGCCCGCATCGAGCATGGCACCGTCCTGCGCCACATTCTTCAATTTTGCCGTATCCGGCACCGTCGACACCAGCTCCACCAGCGGCACGATCAATTGCGGCAAATTGAAATAGATGCCGGAAAAAGCGAGCACAGCCAGCACGGGCGCGGCAAAGAAGCCGGCCGCCTTGTGCAACGTATAATGAAAACGGGGCCAGGAACCGCCATGCGACACCGTCAGCGCGCGCTTGACCGCCGTCCACTGCAGGCGCGGCCACCACAGATAGATACCGGTGAGCGCCATCAACAGCAGCATCACGCCGGAAATGCCGGTAATGGTCTTGCCCACTTCGCCGGACAATACATAGCGGTGCAAATGAAACATGCCCGACATCAGCAGCGGGCGCGTGAGGCCGAAACGGCCCCAGTCGCGCTCGCCTTTGACTTGCAGGGTGTAGGGGTCGACCATCACCTGGCGCACGATGGCCTGGCTGAAGGGCGACGGCTTGCCGGCCTGGCGGTACGACGCCACGTACACGTCGCGCGCATCGGCGGGCGGATTGAGCTGCGAAGGCTGGCCGTAGGCGGGGTCGGCAGTCAGCTGGTCCACCACCGCTTGCAGCGTGCGCGGCGTCACCTGGAACACCTGGCCGGGCGCGGGCGTGCTCGCCTGCAGCAAATTAGGATTCAGATATGCATCGAGTTCCGGCATCCAGGCGATGGCGGACCCCGTCAAGCCCAGCAGGACGAACAGGGCGCCGAACCACAGGCCCGCATACAGGTGCAGCTTGGCTAACAGCCATGGGATCGGGCGCTTGGACATGAAGGGGGACTCTGGGAATTTTGGGCTGCGAAACGATAGCATGAAAGCCCTGCAGTGAAAATCACGTGCGGCAAGAAAGGGAAGAACCATACAACACGCTCATCAGAACGCGCGAATTGGAGGAAACCGAGCGTTTCGGCACCATCAGCGAGCGCATCGGCATCGCGGAGGAATGTTGCAAGGCATACACTTTCCCCTATACTTCATCGAAAGGAAAACCATGACCACTGCCCGCCTCTTCGCCGCCACCTTGGGCCTCGCTCTGCACCTGGGCGCCCACGCGGCCGATTTCACGGTATCGAGCACCGACATCGCCCCTGGCCAGACCCTGGCACCTGCGCAAGTGTTCCAGGGCTTCGGCTGCACGGGCGGCAACCTGGCGCCGCAGCTGTCGTGGCACGGCGCGCCGGCCGGCACCAAAAGCTACGCCGTCACCCTGTACGACCCGGACGCGCCGACGGGCAGCGGCTGGTGGCACTGGAGCGTATTCAATCTGCCCGCCGGCACCACTTCCTTGCCGGGCGGCGCCACGGCCGGCACCCTGCCAGCGGGCGCCATCCAAGGACGCAACGATTTCGGCGACAGCGCCTACGGCGGCGCCTGCCCACCGCCCGGCGACAAGGCGCACCGCTATCAGATCACGGTCTGGGCCTTGGGCGTGGACAAGCTGCCCCTGGATCAACAGGCCAGCGGCGCCATGCTCGGCTACATGCTCAACGCCAACGTGCTGGGCAAGGCACAGCTGACGGGACTGTATGGAAGATAAGATGGAAGCGGTGGCCCTGAGCGAACTGCGCATCGCCCACGGCACCATCGAGGCGCGCCGCGCGCAAACCCTGCGCCGCGTACCCGTCTTCCAGAGCGCCCTGTGCCGCGTGCGGCAGGGAGTAAAACTGCTGGAATGGGGCGCTCGCCAGGCGCGCGCCGGGACGCACGACGTGGTGCTGATGCCGGCGGGCCAGGAACTGGGCGTGGCCAACCTGCCCGGCACGCAAGGCTACCGGGCCGAAGTGCTGAGTTTTTCGCCAGCCCTGATCGCCCGTTTCCGCGCGCGCCATGGCAGCCTGGTCGATGGCCAGCTGCGCCAGGCGGCCACGGCCAGCTTGTGCGTGCCGCTCGATGACCACGCGGCGCTGGCCTGGGACCAGCTGATGGCCAGCCTGGCTGCCGGTAGCCCGCCCGCGCTGCTGGCGCACCAGGCCGAAGGCTTGCTGCTGGCTCTGGCCCTGGGCGGCCACTGCGGCCCCTTGCTGCTGGACCCGGCCGCCGACTGGAGCGTGGCCAAGGTCGCCAGCCAGCTGCACCTGGGCGCGTCCACGCTGCGCCGCCAGCTGGCCCTGGAACAACGTCACTTCCGCGCCATCCTGGAAGACGTGCGCCTGGGCCTGGCCTTGCAAGAATTGCAATCTGGCATCTTACCCATTGGCGACATCGCCGCCGCCTGCGGCTACGCCTCGCCCTCGCGCTTCGCGGCCCGTTTTCGCCAGCATTACGGCCTGTCGCCGCGCGACTTGCGCGCCACCCTGTAAGCTCGCTCCGGCGCAAATGACGCAACAAGCGCTGACAAGGCGGCGTTTTTCTTGCTACTATGCGCCCATGTCTTCCCGCCAGCCCACCCGCAAGCTTGCTCATCACGGTGCCGCCGCCCTCGCGCGCACGCCGTGGCGGCTGTGCGTGGCGCTATTCAGTGCGCTGGCCCTCGTGTTGCTGCTGTCGACGGCCGCCTCGCACCTGCACAAGACCAGCCTCGACGCGGAAGAGTGCGCGCTGTGCGCCACCGTCATCGACAAGGTGGCCGATATCGCCGTGCCGCCGGCCGTCACCGAGCCGCCCGCCCAGTTATTGCCGTACCGCTTGCTGGCCATCGCGCCCGCCACCCTGGCGCCCGCCGCCGCCCTCATCTTGCCGCCCGTGCGCGGCCCGCCTGCCGCCTCGTTGTAGTTCCCACGCTGTTTTTATCCTTTTTTCAGGCTGCACCGCCGCGTCCTCATGCGCGCCGGGCCGCCTGGCGTAGACTATTTTCGAGGTTCACCATGCAACACACACCACGCCTGAGCGCGCTGTCGCTCGCCCTTGCCAGCCTGTTCAGCTTTTCCGCCCATGCCGCCGAGCCCGCGGATGCCAGCCCGGCAGCGTCCGGCGCCGATGCTGCCCCGCAAGAGATGCAAAAAGTGGAAGTCACGTCCGCCCATTTGAAAAGCGCGCGCATCGAGCTGTCGCCGAAAGTCGGCACCACCATCTACAGCATCGACAGCCACATGGTCGACATGCTGGGCCAGGGCGACAACACGCCGTTCAATGAAGTGCTGCTGCGCCTGCCGGGCGTATCGCAGGATTCGAAGGGTTCCGGCGCCCTGCACGTGCGCGACGACCATGCCAACGTGCAATACCGCATCAATGGCGTGCAATTGCCGGAAAGCATCAGCGGCTTTGGCCAGTCGATCGACACGCGCCTGATCGACAGGACGGATTTCATGACGGGCGCCTTGCCGGCCCAGTTCGGCCTGCGCACGGCCGGCATCGTCGACATCGAAACGAAGGAGGGCGGCATGACGCCGGGCGGGCGCATCGGCATCATGGTCGGCAGCCACGACCATGTGGAGCCGAGTGCGGAATTTTTCGGCAGCGTGGGCAAGTTCAATTACTACCTGTCCGGCAGCTACCTGGGCAATTCCCTGGGCGTGGAAAACCCGCAGGACACGCGCAGCGCCCTGCACGACAAGACGCGCCAGAACAAATCGTTCGGCAGCCTGTCGTATTTCCTTGATGACAACACGCGCCTGGGCGCCATGTTCGGCACGTATAACGGCCGCTTCCAGATCCCGAACAATCCGGACCAGGCGCCGGGCTTCTCGCTGGCCGGTCACAGCGATGCGCAGGCGGGCACGTCCACCTTGCCGTCGTCGCAGCTGAATGAAAACCAGCGCGAAGTGAACCGCTTCCTCGTGCTGTCGCTGCAAAAGAGCCTGGGCGACCTCAATTACCAGGTCTCCGCCTTCCACCAGTATTCGGAGCTGCACTTCACGCCGGACTCCATCGGCGACCTGATCTACAACGGCGTGGCCTCGGATTCGCGCCGCGCGAACAGCGCCTCGGGTGCCCAGTTCGATATCAGCTACAAGTTGCACCAGGACCATACCGTGCGCGCCGGCCTGGCCTACACGCGCCAGAAGACGACGAGCGACAACACGGTGGCCGTCTTCCCGGCGCTGGACGGCGCGCAAAGCGCCACCACGCCGGTTTCCATCGTCGACAACAGCGGCAAGACGGGCACCCTGGCCAGTTTCTACCTGCAGGATGAATGGCATATCAGCAAGCCCTTGACCCTGAACTATGGCGCCCGTTTCGACAAGGTCTCGGCCTACACGAGCGAGCAGCAATGGAGTCCGCGCGTGAACCTGGCATACCAGCTGGCGCCGGGCACGGCCCTGCACGCGGGCTATTCGCGCTACTTCACGCCGCCGCCGCAGGAACTGGCGGCGCAAGGCAGCATCGACCTGTACGCGAACACGACGAATGCGCCGGAAATCGGCCAGTCGGACAACGTCAAGGCCGAGCGCACGCATTATTACGACGTGGGCATCAGCCACCAGGTGAGTCCGAAGCTGACCGTGACGGCCGATGTGTACTATAAAAAGATCAACAACCTGCTGGACGAAGGCCAGTTCGGCCAGGCATTGATTTTGACGCCGTTCAACTATGCGGATGGCTACGCCAAGGGCCTGGAATTGTCGGCCATCTACAGCGAGAAAAACTGGGGCCTGTTCCTCAACGCCAGCACGCAAAAGGCGCAGGGCCGCAACATCAATTCGGGCCAGGCCCTGTTTGGCGCCGATGAGTTGAACTACATCAGCAAGAACTATGTCTATCTCGATCATGACCAGAAATACACGCTGTCCGGCGGCGGCCATTATCACTTCGGCGATTCGCAAGTGAGCGCTGACTTCCTCTACGGCAGCGGCCTGCGCATGACGCCGGATGGCGGCGCGCCGAATTCAGGCCATTTGCCGAGTTACTTCACCGTCAACACGGCGCTCACGCACACGTGGAAAAATACGCCGGTCGGCAAGGTGGAAGGACGTTTGGCCCTGATCAACCTGTTCGACAAGTCCTACCTGCTGCGCGACGGTTCCGGCGTGGGCGTGGGAGCGCCGCAGTACGGCGCCCGCCGCAGCATCTATGCGGGTTTATCGACGAGTTTTTAAGAGTTACGCGCGAAGACAGCGGCAGGGAGCAACGCCTGCCGCTGTCGGTTGCCGTACCGTGTCATGCCTTATCCCCAGGCGATGGCCGCCTGGCCGTGCGCTTGCAAATACGCATTTGCCAGGCTGAACGGCTTGCTGCCAAAGAAACCTTTATTCGCCGACAAGGGAGATGGATGGGGCGCCGTCAGCACCAGGTGCTTGCCGGGGTCGATCAGGGGCCGCTTGGCTTGCGCGTAGCCGCCCCACAGGATGAAGACGAGATTGCTGCGCTCGGCGGACAGGTGGCGGATGGCGCTGTCCGTCAGCTTTTCCCAGCCCTTGCCCGCATGCGTACCGGCCGCCCCCGCGCGCACGGTCAGCACGCTGTTGAGCAAAAATACCCCTTGCTGCGCCCAGTCGGACAAATCCGTCCGGGTGCGTACGACGCCTGCGTCGCTCTGTAATTCCTTGAAAATATTCTGCAGGCTGGGCTGCGGCGGCGTGCCGTCGGGGATGGAAAAGCACAGTCCCATGGCCGCGCCCGGCGTGTGGTACGGGTCTTGCCCCAGGATCACGACTTTCACCTGCTCGAACGGCGTCAGGTCGAAGGCCCGGAAGATGGTTTTGCCGGGTGGACAGCACGGCCCCGCCGCATATTCCGCCTTCACGAAGGCGGCCAGGCGTTCCCAGTAAGGTTCGGCGAAATCAGCCTCCAGCCGCGCCTTCCACGATGCGTCGATGCGTACGTCCATGCCTCACCTCATAGCCTATTCGTCAACCATGCATTTTCAGCACGATAGTATAGAACGCCCGGCCGGATGAGGCGCATACGATACGCACAGGCAAAAAAAAAGCCGCCCGGCTCTGCAGCGGGCGGCTTGATACAGCACAAAGGGCTTAGAAATTCAGCGCCGATTCCACGCCGGCGCTGTGCGCCTGTTCATCCGCGTGGTACGAGCTGCGCACCATGGCGCCCACGGCGGCGTGGGTGAAGCCCATTTTATAGGCTTCTTCCTCGAACATTTTGAACACGTCCGGGTGCACGTAGCGGCGTACGGGCAAGTGGCTGTTCGATGGGGCCAGGTATTGGCCGATGGTCAGCATGTCGATGTCGTGCTCGCGCATGTCGCGCATGACTTGCAGGATTTCCTCGTCCGTCTCGCCCAGGCCCACCATGATGCCGGACTTGGTCTTCACGTCCGGGTACATGGCCTTGAAGTCTTTCAGCAGCTTCAGCGAGTGCATGTAGTCGGAACCGGGACGGGCTTCCTTGTACAGGCGCGGCGCCGTTTCCAGGTTGTGGTTCATGACGTCAGGCAAGCCATCCTTGAACAGGTTCAGGGCTTTTTCCAGGCGGCCGCGGAAGTCGGGCACCAGCACTTCGATGCGGGTGTTCGGCGACAGGGCGCGCGTTTGCTGGATGCACTCGACGAAATGGCCGGCGCCGCCGTCGCGCAAGTCATCGCGGTCGACGGAGGTGATGACGACGTAGTTCAGGCGCAGCTTGGCGATGGTTTTCGACAGGTTGGCCGGCTCTTCCTTATCCAGCGGATCCGGGCGGCCATGGCCGACGTCGCAGAACGGGCAGCGGCGCGTGCACTTGTCGCCCATGATCATGAAGGTGGCCGTGCCCTTGCCGAAGCATTCGCCGATGTTCGGGCAGCTGGCTTCCTCGCACACCGTCACGAGTTTGTTTTCGCGCAGGATGTCCTTGATTTCATAGAAGCGGGTCGATGCCGAAGCGGCCTTGACGCGGATCCAGTCCGGCTTTTTCAGGCGCTCGACTTGCTCGATCGGAATGATCTTGATCGGGATGCGCGAAGTCTTGCTGGCGCCTTTTTGCTTTTCGCTCGGGTTGTAGGCGGCGGGAGCGGCGGGGGCGGTGCTGGAAATGGTCTCAGAAGTCATGGCTGCAAGCCCTTGAGGGGCATGTTGGTTTGTTTGCTCAGGCATCCGCTGCCTGAGGCGCGCCTGCGGCGCTGTTTACTTCGCTTACATCGAGTAATACGGTCAATTCGTGGGCCAGGGCCCGCTGCACGTCGGCCAGCGGCGCCAGCACGCCCATGCTGCGCATGTCCACCGTCTTCAGGCCGGAATAGCCGCAAGGGTTAATCCAGGAAAACGGTGCCAGGTCCATCGCCACGTTGAGCGACACGCCATGGTAGGTGCAGCCGTTGCCGCGCACTTTCAAGCCCAGCGCGGCGATCTTCGCACCCTTGTCTGGTCCGCCGGCAATATAGATGCCAGGCGCGCCATCGATGCGTTCGCCAGCGAGATTATACGCCGCCAGCACGTTGATGATGGCTTGCTCGATTTTATGCACGAACTGGCGCGCATACAGCTTGCCGCCCGGCTTGTTGCGGCGCAAGTCCATCAGCAGGTAAATCACCACCTGGCCAGGGCCGTGGAACGTCACTTCGCCGCCACGGTCCGTCTGCACCACGGGCACATTCTCCGCGCCGGCCAGCAGGTGGCCGCGGTCGGCCGCCAGGCCCAGGGTGAATACGGGCGGATGCTCGACGACCCACAGTTCGTCGCGCGTGTCCGTCGTGCGCGCGTCGGTAAAGGCGCGCATGGCGGCAAAGGTCGGCTCGTAATCGACGCGGCCCAGCTCGCGGATCAGCGCCGTTTCGGTTCGGGTGGTGGTCATGACGGATTCTGTAATCAGCTGCCGGCGCCCTGCGGACGCTGCGGCGAAGCCGTGATTATAAGCCAGGCCGCCGTTTCATTCCGGGGCAGACTCCGGCAACAGCAACAATCTGCCCAATTTTTGTGCAGCATGGCGTATCTGGGGCCCATTCAAGGCCGTGTAGCCGAGCAGCACGGCTGGCGCCAATTGTGCGGTGTGACAAAAATCACCGAGCGGCTGCAGCGCCAGCCCTTCGTGCGCCGCGCGCGCGCAAAACGTCCGCTCGTCGCTGCCCGGCGGCAACCACAGCACGCAATGAAAACCCGCTTGCTGGCCGGAAATGGCGTAGCGCCCGGGGGCAATCTGCTCGAGGCAGGCCAGCAGCAGGTCGCGCCGCTCCTTGTAGGCCAGCCGCGCCTGGCGCAAATGGCGCACGAAAGCGCCATCCTCCATCCAGGCGGACAGCGCCAGCTGCTCCGTCACGCCCACGGACCTGCCCGTCAACTGCAGGGTACGCAGCAACTGCGGACGCAAGGCGGGCGGCAGCACCATGAAGCCCACGCGCAGGCCGGCAAACAGGGTCTTGTTAAAACTGCCACAATAAATCACGCGCTGGTACTGGTCCAGCGCCTTCAAGGCTGCCAGCGGCGCGCTCTGGTAATTGAATTCGCTGTCGTAATCGTCTTCCAGCACCCACGCGCCGTGGTCGTTCGCCCATTCCAGCAAGGCCAGGCGACGCGTGACGGACATGGTCACGCCCAGCGGCGACTGGTGCGCCGGCGTCACGTAGGCGAGGCGGGCATCCGCGTGCGCGGCCAGGGCGGCGCAATCGATGCCCTCGGCGTCGACGGCTATGTCCACCGGCACGGCGCCCGCGAGGGCGAACAGGGCGCGCGCGGCCGGATAGCCCGGTTCCTCCAGGCACACCTTGTCGCCCTCGCGCACGATGCTGCGCGCCAGCAAGTCGATCGCGTGGCGGATGCCGGTCGTGACAAGGATGTCTTGCGGGTCGCAGCGCACGCCGCGGTACTTGGCGAGGAAATCGGCGATCTGCTGGCGCAGTTCGGGCAAGCCGGCGGGATCGGCGCTGCACAACTGCTCCGGCGTGGCGGCGGCCAGCGCCCGCGTGGCGCACTTGGACCAGGCAGCCATGGGAAACAGGCTGGCGTCGGCGCGCCGCGCCACGAAGGGCAAGCCGTCGCGCACGCCCGTATCCGAGGCAGGCGCGGGCGCCACGGCCAGCGGGGCGGGAACGGCGTCGCCCAGGCCCGCCATCAGGAAGCGCTCCGGCACGACGGCGCACACGCGCGTGCCGGAACCGGGCACGCGCGTCACGTACGCTTCCGCGTGCAGGCGGTCGAACACGGTTTCGATGGTGCCGCGCGACAACTCCCACCGTTCCGCCAGGGTGCGGCTGGATGGCAAACGGCTGCCCGCCGGCAACATCTTCGTCAGGATGGCCGAGCGCAGCGCTTCATACGCGCCATCCTGCTTGTTGACGCCCGCCTTGTCGAGCCAGCTGGTGGGGCGAGGCAAGTCCAGGGCGTGCGGTGATTTTCCTCGGGGCATAATAATCGTCCAAGTGGTCCAATGAATTTTCTGATGACTGGCACTTCGCATTACACCACAAACATTCTACTCTCACCGTTCCGGTGCGCCAGCGGGGCGCACGCTTGCCTGGATCGTGTAAAACAATGCAGAAACAAATCGCTTTATGGGCCTGGGGCGGCATCGTGCTGCTGCTGGTCTGCCTGTCGCGCATCAGCATCGACATCTATCTGCCTTCGCTGCCGGCCATGGCCGATGCCCTGCATGCCAGCGATGCGCAGCTGCAACTGACCCTGAGCCTGTTCATGGCCGGCTCGGCCGCCTCGATGCTCGCGTGCGGGCCGCTGGCCGACCGCTACGGACGCCGCCCCGTGCTGCTGGCCGGCACGGGCATTTTTGTACTCGCCAGCATCGTCTGCACCGTGACTTCCGACGTGCACGTGCTGATCGCCGCGCGCGTGCTGCAGGCGTTCGGCGGCTGCAGCGGCACCATCATCGGCCGGGTGATGGTGCGCGACCGCTTCGATCCCGCCACGCAGGCGCGCATGCTGGGCAAAATATCGATGGTGATGGGTTTGTCGCCGATCCTGGCGCCGCTGGCCGGCAGCGTGCTCGATGCGGCGTTCGGCTGGCGCGCCGTGTTTGGCGTGCTGTGCCTGCTGGGAGCGCTGTCGCTGGGGCTGATCGCCGCCTGGGTGCCGGAAACCAGGCCGGCCAGCGTCGTGCCACAGGGCAATACCCTGGCGCTGTACCGCCGCCTGCTGGGCGACGCGTATTTCCTGCGCTATGCGCTGGCCATCGCTTGTGTATATTGCACGTATTTCCCGTTCATCGCGGAATCGTCCGTGCTGTTGCAAAGGGGCATGCACCTGTCGCCGCACGCATATGCGCTGGTGTTCGCGCTGACGGTCAGCGGCTATATCGCGGGATCGAGTCTGTTTCGCGCGCTGGGACCGCGCCTGGGCGCCGATACCATGCTGGGCGTGGCGGTGCTGATCAATGTGGCGGGTGCGGCCAGCTTGTTGCTGGCCGGTACGTTGGCGCCGCGGCACGTGGCGTCGCTGGTGGCGCCCATGCTGCTGGTGATGGTGTCGGTGGGCATGGCCATCCCCGCCTGCCAGCTGGCCGTGCTGCAGCCGTACGGCGACCAGGCGGGCAGCGCCTCGGGCCTGTTCTTCTTCGTGCAAATGCTCATCACGGCCGCCTGCGGCGCCGTCATCGCCGCCATCACGGACGGCAGCGCACAACCGCTGCTGTGGGTGACGGCGGCGGCCAGCGCGGCCTTTGCCGCCGTCTGGCTGCTCACGAAGAGCCGGGCCAGCGTGGCGGCAGCCAGCCTTACATGACGATCTTGACCATCGGGTGGCCCGACAGCGCCATGTACAGGGCGTCGAGCTGCTCGCGGCTGATGGCGCGCACGGTGACGGTCAGGCCCGTGTAATTGCCCTTGCCCGATGGGCGCTCTTCCATGCGGCCTGCGTGGAAGGTCGGATCGTGGCTGATCACCAGTTCCAGCATGGTCGGCGCGAAGTCGACATGCGTCGGACCCATGATCTTGATGGGAAAGTCGCTCGGGTATTCGATCAGCGATTCGCTGGGAGGAATCGTCACTTCGGTGGGTGGGGTGGTTTGCATGGGAAATCCAATCAGTGCCGGTCAGAACAGACGGCGCGGCGCATGGCGCGCGGCGGCTGCAGAAAGGCGTATTGTAGCCAACTTTGGCGGCGCCTGCGCCCGCCGCCATGGCGCCAGGGGCGCGGAAAAAAAAAGCCAGCTTTGTAAGCTGGCGAAAACTATTTCGTTTGGACAAAATAGCCGGAAAATCGGTGCTGTCAGCCGCGCAGGCATTGCGCTGTGCTGCAATGACTCCACTGTAGACAAAACACCGCGGCTTGACCGCTGAAATGTGACGAACTGTCGGTTTGGCGGCTTGAACGTCGATAATCCATGACCGGACGGACAGGCAGCCAGCGCCAGCGGCCAGTTCAGCGCTCCGCTTCCTGCATCCGGCCATTACGGCCGGGGCCGCCGCGCTCATTGCCCCGGTCATTGTTCCGCTCACGTGGCGGCCCGCTGCGTTCGCCCCCGCGCGCCTCCTGTGCCGGACGTGCCACAGGAGCCGGCATCGGCGGCGGCGCGGGCCGCGGCTGGGCCACGGGCGGTGGCGCAGGCATGGCAGGCGGCGGCGCCGTCTGCAGCACTTCGCGGCGGCCGCCACGCTCCCAGCGGTTGCCGTCCGGGCGCTGCACCTCGGCAGGACGCTCGATGGCGGGGCGCGGCTGCGGCCGCTGTTCGCCACGCCAGCCGGGGTGCGCCACCGGGTCTTGCACGGGCGGCAAGGAAGGCACCGCCGGCATCACGGGCTGGGCCGGCATCGGCGGCTGCGGCGGCTGGACTGGCACGGGCGGCCGGTTCGGCTGCATGGGACGCGGCGCCAGGTGCGTCTGGCCATCGTCCGTCTGCAAACGGCCAGGACGGTTGCCCCAGTCGCGCCGGAAACCGTCTTGCTGGCGCGGCGCATCGGCGGGACGCTGCCAGTTGCCCGCCGGCGCAGGCGGCGTGCTCAAGGGCATGCTTTGCAGCACGGGCGCCGGCATGATGGTGCGGTTGCGGCGCGGCACGTCCACCGTGCGCGCGCCGCCAAAACGCTCGCCCGGCAGCATCGTCATGCCTTCACGGCGTTCGCGCTCGCCCATCACGGAACGGCGCCCGTCGGCGACGCGGTTGAGGCGGCGTTCATACTCGGCACTGCTGCGGTAGCCAGGCACGTAGCGCTCGTGCGGCGACAGGGGAAACCAGCCCACGCCCGGCTGCTGGCCGTGGCCGGTCCCGTGATTGCCGCCGACCCAGCCCACCAGGGCCGGCGCCCAGGGCACGCGGCCGCGCTCGCGGCCCGGGGCCCAGCCCCAGCGCTGGCCCAGCAGCACCCAGCGGCCGTAATGCGAGGGCGCATAGCCCCACGGCGCATTGTCGACCCAGGTCCAGCCCCACGGCGCGATCCACGTCCAGCGCCCGTCGCTGTACGGCGCCCAGCCGGCCGGTACCGTGCTGGGCAGCCACAAGGGGCCGTATTCTGCGTTGTCCTGCCAGGCGCCATAGCGGTCCAGCTCTTCATAACCGGTCGTATCGTCCGTGACATAGCGCAAGGCCGGCGCGGCGGCGGGCAAGGCTTCGGGCCAGTTGTCGAAGGCGATTCTCTGCAAGGCGCCCGTGCGCAATTCTTCGTCCGTCAATTCGGCGCGCTTGCCTGCACGCAAGGTGACGCTGCCCGTCGCGCCATCCACGTCGGCCGCGCCTTCGAGCACGCTGACGATGCTGGTGCCGGGCTGGCGCCCCGCCTCGATGCGCACCCAGCCCGGCTGGGTCAGGATCACGCGGGCCTGGGCCGTGGTCAGCTCGAAGCCGCGCAGCGCGTCGGGATTGCGCACGCGCACGCTGACCGTGCCATATCCGAGGTGCAATTTGAAACTGTCGTCATCGAGCTCGCTCACTTCCAGCTCGGAATCACCATCGAGGCGCACGGCGGCCGCACCCACGCGCAATTCCGCCAGCGCGCCGCGCAGGGTAGTCAAGCGGTTATCCGTCGTGACGGGCCAGTTCAGCAGGGCATTTTGCGCCTCGCCCTCGCCGGCGCGCACCAGCACCTGCCCTTCGACGGTGGAAATGCGCCCCACGCGGGCGGGCGGGTCTTGCGCCAGGGCCAGGGAGCACGCCGACGACAGCAGCACGGCGCACACGGTGTTCAAGAAGGGGGAAGACAGGGTCGGACGCATGGCAGCGCTCCAGGCAGGACGGACAGAGATGAAAGGTAGACAACACCCCGATTACAGTCCTATCGGGCGGGCATCGCAAGCGGGCTTACAAATGTTTGCATCTTGATCTGGCTCAGGACGCCGTCTGGCCGCCCCGCTTGACGAAGAACAGGGCGGCGCCGACGGCCATCAGCAAGCCGCCAAAGAAGCGGTTCTGCTTTTTCACGGCGCGCGCGTCGCGGAAGAAGCGCTGCATCGAGGACGCTAAAAAGGCGTAGCTGTGCATGACGATCTGGTCGATCGTGCACATGGTGACGGCCAGGATCAGCAATTGCGGCAGCAGCGGCGACGTGGGGCTGATGAATTGCGGCAACACCGCCACCATGAAGATGATGCCCTTCGGATTCGTCACGTTGGTCAGGAAACCCGTCAGCACGCGCCGGCGCATGGACGGCGCCACGGCGTCCGCATGCAGGTCGCCCGTCACGGCTACCTTGGCGCGCCATTGCGACAGGCCCAGGTAGATCAGGTACAAGGCGCCCACCGTCTTGACGATATTGAAGGCCACTTCCGACGCCAGCAGCAAGGAACCGACGCCGGCGCCCGCGATGCCCAGCACCACCAGCAGCCCCAGCTGCAGGCCGAGAATCGTGGCGCTGGCCTTTTTCACCCCGTAGGACAGGCCGTGCGACATCGACAGCACGGCGCCCGAGCCGGGCGAGACGGCGATGATGGAGGCGGCGATGACAAAGGTGATCCAGGTGGCAAAGGGCATGCGGTTTCCAAAAATGGTGATGAGAGGCAATTTTAACCCGGCCCGTGCGGCCTTGCCGGCCCCGCCTGAGGTAAGATCGCGGTCACGCCTTCGCCACATCGTTCCTTGCCGTACAACCAAGAATAACATCATGAAAAACAACACTTTCCTCGCTCCACAATTTCCTGCCACCACCGTGGGAGCGCGCTGAGATGGCCGGCTCCAGCCTGCTGGCCCTGCTCGACGACATCGCCAGCATCCTCGACGACGTTTCCCTGATGACCAAGGTGGCCGCCAAGAAGACGGCCGGCGTGCTCGGTGACGACCTGGCCCTGAACGCGCAGCAAGTGGCCGGCGTGCGCGCCGAGCGCGAACTGCCCGTCGTGTGGGCCGTCGCTGTCGGTTCGCTGAAGAACAAGGCCATCCTCGTGCCCGCCGCGCTGGCCATCAGCGCGTTTGCCCCATGGGCCATCACGCCGCTGCTGATGGTGGGCGGCGCCTACCTATGCTTCGAGGGCTTCGAAAAGATCGCGCACAAATACCTGCACCCGGACGACAGCCACAAGGCCGAGCTGGCGCAGGCGCTGCGCGACCCGCAGGTCGATCTGGTGGCGCTGGAAAAGGACAAGATCAAGGGCGCCATCCGCACCGATTTCATTTTGTCGGCGGAAATCATCGTCATCGCGCTGGGCACGGTGGCCACGGCCACCTTCGCCGAGCAGGTGGCCGTCGTCGTCGGCATCGCCCTCATCATGACGGTGGGCGTGTACGGCCTGGTGGCCGGCATCGTCAAGCTCGACGACGCGGGCTTCTACCTGGCGGCGCGCAAGGGCGCGGGCGCGCTGATGGACGGCGTGCGCGGCTTTGGCCGCATGCTCGTGTCGGCGGCACCGAAACTGATGAAGTTTCTCTCCGTGGTGGGCACCCTGGCCATGTTCATGGTCGGCGGCGGCATTTTGACGCACGGCTGGCCGTGGGCCAGCGGCATGCTGCACCACGTCGAGGAAGCCGTCGGCGGCGTGGCCGGCATCGGCCCCGTGCTGGCGGCCGTCACGCCCAGCCTGATCAACGCGGTGGCCGGCCTCATCGCCGGCGGCCTGGTGCTGGCCGGCGTCACGGCCGTGTCGGCTTTGTTGCGCATGATCAAGCCAAGCAAATAAGCTTTCTGGTCTGATGGAGCGGCAGGCGCATCCGTGCCTGCCGCCCCGGCCATGCCGGCGGCGCCCGCTGCCCATGGAGACCCTATGCATGCTTCCCCCGCCCCACGCCCCAGCAGCGCCTTTATCGGCGCCTCCTGGGCGGCATTGCTGATCGGCATCGTCACCTATCTGTCCGGCCTGTGGAACGCCACGATGGCCCTCAACGAGAAGGGCTATTACTTCACCATCCTCATGTATGGCCTGTTCGCCGCCATTTCGTTGCAAAAATCCGTGCGCGACCGCAGCGAAGGCATCGCCGTGACGGGCATCTATTTCGGCCTGTGCTGGATTTCCGTGCTGCTGGCCTTGCTGTTATTGACCGTGGGCCTGTGGAACGCCACCCTGCAAAACAGCGAGAAAGGGTTTTATGCCATGGCGTTCCTGCTCAGCCTGTTTGCTGCCGTGGCCGTGCAAAAGAACGTGCGCGACGTGGCGCGCGCCTCGGCCAGCACACCCGCCGAGCTGCCGGGAACTTAAACACCAGCGGCGCGTCTATTCCTGTATCCATGTCGGGAGAGGATGATGGGCGACCAGCAGAAACGTTTGCAGATGGCGCTGGAGGCGGCGCACATGGCGATCTGGGATTCGCGCATCGTCGCTGGCCAGGTCATCGACGGCACGGTCAGCTGGTCGGCCAAGGGCGCCACCTTGCTGGGCCTGGAAGAACGCGCGCTGACGCAGCCATTCCGCAGCTTTCTCGACTGCGTGCACGCCGGCGACCGCGACAAGGTGGTCAACGTGCTGCAGGACGGCGTGCGCCGGCGCGGCGGCTACGCCTTGCAATACCGCGTCGTCTGGCCCGACGGCAGCGAACACTGGCTGGCGGCCAAGGCGCACATCTTCCTGGATGCCGGCGGCCGGCCCGACCGTACCCTGGGCATCATCTGGGATATCACCGAGCACATGGCGCGCGAACTCATGATCGCCGAGCGCAAGGAACTGGCCGAAGTGACGCTCAGCTCCATCGGCGACGGCGTCATCACCACCGATCCGCAGGGCAAGACGCGTTACCTGAACCGGGTGGCCGAGCAGTTGACGGGCTGGAGCAACGAGCTGGCGCAGGGCCTGGACATCGGCCTGACCATGCCGCTGGCCGATGAACGCACGGGCGACGCACGCGAGCACGTGGCCATGCGCTGCCTGCAACAGCGCCAGGCCATCGGCATTTCGCCCCGCTCGCAACTGGTCACGCGCGACGGGCGGCGCATCGCCGTCGAGGAATCGGCCGCGCCCATCTGGTCGCGCGACGGCCACATCCTCGGCGCCGTGGTCGTGTTCCGCGACGTCAGCCACGAGCGCAAGCTGAGCCAGGAACTGTCGTGGCAAGCCACGCACGATACCCTGACGGGCCTGATCAACCGGCGCGAATTCGAGCACCTGGTGGCCGGTGCCCTGCGCACGGCCAAGCAGGATGGCCACGCGCATGCGCTGCTGTACCTGGACCTGGACCAGTTCAAGGTCATCAACGACACCTGCGGCCACGGCGCCGGCGACGTGCTGCTGCAGCTGCTGGCCAAGATGCTGCAGGGGCGGATGCGCGACAGCGACATCCTGGCGCGCCTGGGCGGCGACGAGCTGGGCGTGCTGCTGCCGCACTGTCCGCTCGAACATGCGCGCCTGATCGGCGAACAGCTGCGCCAGTCCGTGCGCGATTTCCGTTTCGCCTGGGACGAACGCAGCTTCGAGCTGGGCGTGAGCATCGGCATCGTGGAAATCAGCCAGGACAGCAAGTCCATGAGCGAGCTGCTGAGCGCGGCCGACCAGGCTTGCTACCTGGCCAAGGAGCAGGGCCGCAACCGTATCCATATCTATCAGGAGTCCGATGTCATGCTGGCGCAGCGGCATGGCGAAATGCTGTGGATCTCCCGCCTGAACGAAGCGTTCGCCCACGACTATTTCCGCCTGTACGCCATGCCCATCGTGCACCTGCACGACAGCCCGGAACACCACGACGAAGTGCTGATCCGCATCCGCAACAGCAAGGGCGACCTGATCTTGCCGGGCGCTTTCATCCCGGCCGCCGAACGCTACGACATGATGCTGTCCATCGACCGCTGGGTCATCCGCGCCGTCTGCGCGCATATCCAGAGCGTGCGCGACAGCCTGCCGCCGTTGGCCGCGCTGGCGGAAAGCCGGCGCCGCGCACCGGCCCTGTATTCCGTCAACCTGTCGGGCATGTCGCTGGCCGATGCCGGCTTGCACGACTACATCACCGAGCAATTCGTGGCATTCGCGATTGCGCCCGAGCAAATCTGCTTTGAAATCACGGAAACGGCCGTCATCGCCAACCTGCCCAAGGCGCAAGTGTTCATGCGCCAGCTCAAGGCCCTGGGCTGCCGCTTCTCGCTCGATGACTTCGGCAGCGGCTTTTCCTCGTTCGGCTACCTGAAAGCCCTGCCCGTCGACTATTTGAAGATCGACGGCGTCTTCGTGCGCGACATCGCCACCAATGCCATCAACCGCGCCATGGTCAAGGCCATCAATGAAGTGGGCCACGTGATGGGCCTGGAAACGGTGGCCGAATACGTGGAAGACGCAGCCACCCTGGCCGTCATCCGCGAACTGGGCATCGACTATGCGCAAGGCTACGCCGTGGGCAGCCTGCGCCCCCTGACGGCGGGTATCGATTAGCCGCTGCCGACAACCAGTGCCTTTAAAACAATGCCGCATTGCTATCGCTAAATGCGTGCAAGCACGACCAATCTTGAGGATTTTGATCTACATCAATAAATTTGCGCAGGCGACTCCTTACACTGATCTCCATTCTTGCAATCGTGCAAGTCTTACTCACCAATTGCCTATTTAACTGATCAGGAAGCCGCGACCATGCGACAAAATTTGCCAGTGACTAACCGTGAAGTCCTCGTCTTGGACGATCAGGCCATCGTGTCGAAAACGGATATGAACGGCAATATCGTGTATGTGAACCCCTACTTCAGTCAGGTCAGCGGCTTCAGCGAGGCCGAGCTGCTCGGTTCGCCCCAGAACATCGTGCGCCACCCGGACATGCCGGCCGAAGCGTTCGCCGACCTGTGGACCTCGATCCAGGCCGGCACGCCGTGGACGGGCCTAGTCAAGAACCGCTGCAAGAACGGCGATTTCTACTGGGTGCGCGCCAACGTCACGCCCATCCGCGAAGCGGGCAAGACCATCGGCTACATGTCCGTGCGCGTCAAGGCGGACAAGGACCAGGTCAAGGCCTCCGAAGAAGCCTACGCGGCCATCCGCAACAAGGAAGGCGGCAACATCGTCATCAAGAACGGGCAGATCGTGCGCCCGGGCCTGGCGCACCTGCTGCACAGCCTGACGCACATGTCGCTCAACCTGCGCATCTGGGCCGCCACCTCCATCGTCAACTGCCTGCAATTGCTGGTGTGCGTCATCAGCCTGTTCGCCAGCGGCGGCCAGATCACCAATTACGCCATCTTCGGCGCCACCCTGTTCGGTTTCCTGATCAACGTTTTCCTCTGGTACACCTTGCGCATGTCCGTGCTCAAGCCGCTGGGCAAGGCCCTGAACGGCGCGCGGGCCATTGCCGCCGGCGACCTGTCGGGCAGTTTTGAAACGGAGAGCACGGATGAAGTGGGACAACTGCTGCGCGCGCTGCAACAGATGAACAGCAACCTGATCGCCACCATCCGCGACGTGCGCATCAACGTGGAAACCATGGCCGTGGCCACCAAGCAAATCGCCGTCGGCAATATGGACTTGTCGGGCCGCACGGAATCGCAGGCGGCCAGCCTGGAAGAGACGGCCTCGAGCATCGAGGAATTCTCGTCGACGGTGAAACAGAACGCGGACAACTCCGTGCAGGCGAACGAGCTGGCCGTGGCCGCCTCGAAAGTGGCCGTGCAGGGCGGCGAGATCGTTTCCGAAGTGATCACCACCATGGACGAGATCAACACCTCGTCGAAGAAAATCGTCGACATCATCGGCTTGATCGAAGGCATCGCCTTCCAGACCAACATCCTGGCCTTGAACGCGGCCGTGGAAGCGGCCCGCGCCGGCGAGCAGGGCAGGGGCTTCGCCGTGGTGGCGGGCGAAGTGCGCAACCTGGCGCAGCGCTCGTCCGTGGCAGCCAAGGATATCAAGCAACTCATTGAAATTTCCGTCGGCAAGGTGGGCGCCGGCATGCTGCAGGTCAACCGCGCCGGCGCCACCATGGAACAGGTGGTCAGCTCCGTCAAGCAGGTGACGGCCATCATGCAGGAAATTTCCATCGCCTCGCGCGAACAGAGCATCGGCGTCGACCAGGTCAACCAGGCCATCGCCCACATGGACCAGGTGACGCAGCAGAACGCGGCCCTGGTGGAAGAAGCCGCCGCGGCCGCCACGCGCCTGGCGGAAGAAGCGGCCAGCCTGTCGCAAGCCGTGAGCCTGTTCAATTTCGGCAAGATGCCGCCACCGCGCCGCGTCGCCATGCCTGGCGGCAAGTCTGGCGCCGCGAACGCCGGCAAACCCGCCATGAAACGCCTGGCCGCCTAAACCTTTCAAGACTTTACACACATCATGCCTACACTACTCAGCAGTGCTTCCGCCGACCTGGACGCCGTCGTCGAATTCGACCCGGTCATCATCGGCAAGATGAGCCAGTCCGGCCCGCGCTACACGTCCTACCCGACCGCCGACCGTTTCAATGCGGAATTTGGCTACGGCAACTTCCTCGAAGCGCTGGCAGCCCTGCGCATGCGCGGCGGCCGCCGTCCCCTGTCGCTGTACGTGCACGTGCCGTTCTGCGACACCCTGTGCTACTACTGCGCCTGCAACAAGATCATCACGAAAGACCGCAGCAAGGCGGCCACCTATCTCAGCTACCTGAAACAGGAAATCGCCATGCAGGGCAAGCTGTTTGCCGGCATGAACCAGATCGAGCAATTACACTTCGGCGGCGGCACGCCCACCTACCTGAGCGAAAAGCAGATGGATGAACTGATGGCGCATTTGCGCCAGCATTTCGAATTCGCTTCCGATGAAGACGGCGAATATTCGATCGAGATCGACCCGCGCACCGTGTCGCGCGAACGCGTGTTTTCGCTGCGCGCGCAAGGTTTCAACCGCATCAGCCTGGGCGTGCAGGATTTCGACGCCGACGTGCAAAAAGCCGTCAACCGCATCCAGCCGGAAGCGGAAACGGTGGCCATCATGCAGGCGGCGCGCGACGCGGGTTTCCGCTCGATCAGCATCGACCTGATCTACGGCTTGCCGAAACAGAACCTGGACACCATGACGGAAACCCTGCGCAAGGTGATCAACGCCAGCCCCGACCGCATCGCCCTGTACCACTATGCGCACATGCCGCACCTGTTCAAGCCGCAGCGCCGCATCCTCGACGCGGACATGCCCGACAGCGCCACCAAGCTGGCCATGCTGGGCCTGTGCATCGCGCGCCTGACGGCCGCCGGCTATGTGTACATCGGCATGGACCATTTCGCCAAGCCGACGGACGACCTGGCCGTAGCGCAGCGCCAGGGCCGCTTGCACCGCAACTTCCAGGGCTATTCGACGCGCGCGGAGGCGGACCTGATCGCCTGCGGCGTGTCGGCCATCAGTTCCGTCGGCGCCGTGTACAGCCAGAATGAAAAGACGCTCGACGCGTACTATGAAAAGCTCGACGAAGGCGTGCTGCCGATCGCGCGCGGCATCAAGCTCGATACGGACGATTTGTTGCGCCGTATCATCATCCAGATGCTGATGTGCAATTTCGAATTGTCGATCGCCACCATCGAGCAAGCGCACCCCGTCAAATTCCGCAGCTATTTCGCCGCCGAGCTGGACAAGCTGCGCGAACTGGCGCGCGACGGCTTGCTCGTCATCGAGGAAGACTGGCTGACGGTGACGCCGAAAGGGCGCTTGTTGATCCGCAATATCTGCATGGTCTTCGACCGCTACCTGACCCTGGCGCGCGCCAACACGGCGCCGGACGCGGTGCAGCCGCTGCGCTACTCGAAAACGGTGTAGCGCCGCGCAATGAATGCCCTGAGCCTCGTGCCCATGTTCCTGGTCGGCCTGGCCGGCAGCGTGCACTGCATCGGCATGTGCGGCGGCATCGTCGGCGCCCTGTCGCTGGGCGGTGGCGCTGCGCCCGTGCGCCCCGTGATCGCCATCGCCGTGGCGCGCCCCGCATTGCAGACCAGCGTGCAATCGAACGTGCTGCGCGTGCTGGCCTACAACGGTGGGCGCATAGTCAGCTACATGCTGGCCGGCGCCCTGGCCGGCAGCCTGGCGGGCGCCGGCATGCTGCACCTGGCGTCCCTGCAAGTGGCCGGCTACTGGCTGGCCAACCTGATGCTGGTGGCTTTGGGCCTGTACCTGATGGATGCCTGGCGCGGCCTGGCGCACCTGGAAGCGGCCGGCAACGTGATCTGGCGCCGCGTGCGCCCCCTGTTGAAGCCGCTGATACCGATGGATACGCCGTTCAAGGCGCTGGCCGTGGGCGGCCTGTGGGGCTGGGTGCCGTGCGGCATGGTCTACAGCGCCCTGCTGACGGCCATGATGCAAGGCTCGGCCTTGAACGGCGCGGCCGCCATGGCCGCCTTCGGCCTGGGCACCCTGCCCACCCTGCTGGGCATGGGCTTGCTGGGCACGCGCCTGCGCGCGCAGATGCAGCGCCGTCCCGTGCGCATCGCCAGCGGCTTGCTGGTGCTGGGCTTTGGCGTGCTGGGCCTGCTGCGCGCCGCCAACGGCGTGTCGCTGGGCTGGCTCGACGCCCTGTGCGTCACGGGCCATCCATGAAAAGACGCATGAAATCAAACCCATGAATGCTGTGTTAAAACCGTCCGCCTGCTTCCATTGCGGCTTGCCCGTCCCCGTTGGCTCCAGCTGGCTCGTCACCATCGACGACGTGCCGCGCGCCATGTGCTGCCCCGGCTGCGAAGCGGTGGCGCAAACCATCGTCGACATCGGCCAGAGCGCGTATTACCGCGACCGCGACGAATATGCCGTCAACGCGTTTGATGCCACCCTGGTGCCGCCCGAGCTGCGCCTGTACAGCAATGACGACGCGCAATTCGCGCGCGACGCCAGCAGTTGCGAAGCGACCCTGTCCGTCGAAGGCATCCGCTGCGCCGCCTGCGTCTGGCTGATCGAGCGTCAATTGACGCGTTTGCCCGGCGTGCAGGCGGCCAGCCTGAACGTCGCCACGGAGCGCCTGTACGTGCGCTGGAGCCGCGCCGAATGCGAACCGGGCGACATCCTGCAAGCCGTGCGCCAGGTCGGCTACACGGCCTATCCCTACGATGCCGTGCGCCATGGCGAGCGCCTGCAAAAGGCCAGCAAGACCCTGGGCCGCCAGCTGTTCGTCGCCGGCCTGTCGATGATGCAGGTGATGATGTACGTGGCGCCCGCCTACCTGGCCGAGGATGGCACGCTGGATGACAATATGGCCAGCCTGATGCGCTGGGCCAGTTTGCTGCTGACCCTGCCCGCCATCTGCTATTCGGCCATGCCCTTCTTCCAGGGCGCCTGGGCCAGTTTGCGCGCGCGCACCCTGGGCATGGACGTGCCCGTGGCGCTGGGCATCCTGGCGGCCTTCTTCGGCAGCGTGGTGGCGACCTTCACGGGCCGCGGCGAGGTGTATTACGACTCGGCCACGATGTTCATCTTCCTGCTGCTGTGCAGCCGCTATTTCGAGCTGCAGGCGCGCCGCAAGGCCGCCTCGGCGCTGGAGCGCCTGCAGCACGCCTTGCCCGCGTCCGCGTCGCTGATGGCAGGCTTCCCGGACGACCGCGCCACCACCCTGGTGCCGGCCGGCAGCCTGGCCGTCGGTGACGTGATTCTGGTCAAACCGGGCGAGGCGATCGCCGCCGACAGCGTCATCATCGAAGGCACGAGCGCGCTCGATTTATCGCTGCTGACGGGCGAGAGCGCGGCGCAACGGAGAAAAACGGGAGAACGGGTGCCGGGCGGGGCGATCAACGCCAGCGCGGCGCTCATCTTGCGCGTGCTCAAACCGGCGCGCGAAAGCACCCTGTCCGACCTGTTGAAACTGATCGAGCGGGCCGGCAGCGGCAAGCCGCAGATCGCCCAATGGGCCGACAAGGTCGCCGCCTGGTTCGTGCTGGGCTTGCTGCTGTTTGCCATCGCCGTGTTCGCCTTCTGGAGCTGGCATGACCCATCGCAAGCGTGGCCCGTGGCCATCGCCGTGCTGGTCGTGTCTTGCCCTTGCGCGCTGTCTCTCGCCACGCCAACGGCGCTGGCGGCCGCCACCGACAGCCTGCTGCGGCGCGGCGTGCTGATCGTCCAGCCGCATGTGCTGGAAACCTTGCACCGCGCCACCCACATCGTCTTCGACAAGACGGGCACCCTGACCCTGGGCCGGCCCGTGCTGCGGCAAACCGAGGGCCTGGGCAGCATGGGCGAGGACGCTTGTCTGCAGGTGGCCGCCGCGCTGGAAGCGGGCAGCGCCCATCCGCTGGCGCAGGCCATCCTGGCGGCGGCAGAAGAGTTGCCAAAACAGCCGCTGCGCGCGCATGCGGAACAATTGCAAGAGGTACAAGGCCAGGGCCTCGAGGGCATCGTCGACGGCGTGCGCTACCGCCTGGGCAATGCGGCCTTTGTCGCCGCCCTCGCCGGGCCGCCGCTGGGCGACACGGCCGTCGGCATGCAGGGCATGACGCCGCTGTACCTGGGCACGCAGGGGCGCTGGCTGACGCGTTTCCTGCTCAGCGACGCGTTGCGCCCGGAAGCGGCTGACGTCGTCGCGTATTTCCATCGGCGCGGCAAGCAAGTCGTGCTGCTCAGCGGCGACCAGGAAGCGCTGACGCAAAGCGTGGCGACGGAACTGGGCATCAACACGGCGTGCGGCGAATGCCTGCCCGATGAAAAACTCGATTTCGTCCAGCAATTGCAGGCCACGGGCGCCGTGGTGGCGATGGTGGGCGACGGCATCAACGACGCCGCCGTGCTGAGCGGCGCCGACGTGTCCTTCGCCATGGGTTCCGGCGCCGCGCTGGCGCAGGCGCATGCGGACACGGTGCTGCTGTCGAGCCAACTGGTTTCCGTGCTCGACACGGCGAAAACGGCGGCGCGCAGCATGCGCATCATCCGCGAAAACCTGGGCTGGGCAACCCTGTACAATCTGACGGCCATCCCGGCCGCCGCGCTGGGTTTCCTCAACCCCTGGCTGTCCGGCGTCGGCATGGCTGCCAGCTCGGCCGTCGTCATCGCCAACGCCCTGCGCCTGCGGAAAGTCTAATGGAAGCTCTCTACCTCCTCATCCCCTTAAGCGTCGTGGTCGTCTTCATCGCCCTGTGGGTGTATTTCACGGCCTCGGACAGCGGCCAGTTCGACGACCTCGTCGGACCTGGCCTGCGCGTGCTGCAGGACGACGATACGCCGGCGGAAGCGGCCACCCCGCCGGCTCCTCAGCGCGAATAGCCTTGCGAGCCCGGCCGCGCATCGAAGCGCCGGCCCCACCATGGCAAGAACACGGTATTGCCGCCGCGCGCGCGGAACCACGGCTGTTCGTGGTCGACGGGCCGCACGACGGCCGGCGGCGCCACCACCAGCGCGGTCAATGTCTGCGCGTCGCTGGTGCCCGCCACCAGGACGGGCCGGCCTACGTGGTTCGCGTGGGCGATGGCCAGCGCCACGTTCGTCAGCGCCGTGCCGGCGCCCGTTTCACCCAGGAGCGCCGGCATGTTGAAGGTTTGACGATTGAAATCGAAGTCGGGCAATTGCTGCGTCAGGCTTTGCGCCAGCGGGCCAATCCGCTCTGACGAAACAGGATAGGTGCTGCCCGCATCGTGGATGACGTAGCCGATGGCGTCATCGGTCAATTGCGCATTGCGCGCGGCGGCGTCGATGGCGCCGCTCCAGGCCTGCACGGCGCGCGGCGAAGCGCCCTTGCCCGCGGCGAAATCGGCGGCGCTGCGCGTGGCGGGAAAGCCCAGCCACGCCAACGGCGCGCGGTCCGTCTTATAGCTCGGGCCGGCCAGCACCAGCAAGACCATGTTTTCATTGATCTGCTCATCCTTGGGCGGATAGCTGGGCGCGTCCCAGTTCATCACCCACACCGTCTTGTCGGGGTTCGCCTGCAGATACGCCAGCCCCGCCACCAGGGAAGCAAACCCCGCATTGGCGCCGCCCATGGTGACGCGCACGTCGGGCGGCGTGGCCGTGGTCCAGGAATCGGGGAAGGAGGGGTTGCCGATGCTGAAGGCATCGGTAATCGTTTCAACGATATATTTTCCCGCCTCGTCTGGATCAAGCCGCCCGGCCGGCAAGGCATATTCGACGTGGATGCCCGCCAGTTCGCGGCGCGTGGATTTGTCGGTCAGCGAGTGGGCGTTGTAAAAATATTCCTGATTAGAAAAGTAAATATCATGAAACAACATAATCATTTTGTATGCATATTTTTCGTGAAAGCCTACGAATGATTCTTTTCCATTATTACCATAAGCAATCATGCCGATCGATTGCACCTTGCCAAAACGCACAGGGTTCTCTTTCACTTTGCTATCGTCCTTGTTCGGCTTGGCCAGCCCCAGCGTCCACAGCAATTGCCATTCCGTCGGGTAATCGCGCCGCTGCAGGGGATTGAGCCACTGCACGCCCACGACTTGCGCCATGTACGGCTGCGCGGGCACAGCAGGGACGACGGCGGCAGCCGGTGCCGCGACGGGCGCCTTGGTGGCGCAGGCGGAGGTCAGAAAAAGGACGGCAAGCGCCAGCACTGCCGGCATCAACAATAGTCGTTTCATCAGCAATCCTTCTTCAAGAGGTACATCGATTGGCCAGGTCTGCAATATCGACCAGAGTGCAATACCAGACGCCAGACCGAATACGACCATGCTCCAGCCCAGCCTGCGCGGTAAGGTAGCAATCAAGTTGCGCATCAGGAGGTCTCCGAGCGCTTGTACATGCGTTCATCCACAATTTCGGCTGGCATGCGCCCTGTGCTGCCATCACATCGAACCCATTCCAGCAAAGACAGTTTCATAAACTTTCCAGTAGAAAAATATTCAAGAAATATCTTGCTAAATCCGTCCTTATCCATATCCGCCGATAAGCGCCAATCAGCAGCAATCCTGAGCTCTCGCATCGCCTCCTCGCCGATATGGCACACCCCAATCGCCACGTCATACGCCAGCGCCATTTCCGCGTGCCGGGGATTGCTCAGGATGGTGGAGTGGTCGGTCGCATGCATATCGCAGGTGGCTACCAGCTGTGCGGCGATTTCCTGCTTGCGCCATTGCAAATATTCCGGCGTGGCGGTCGACAGGTCGTCTTCCATCATCGCCTTGCCGTCATTGCCGTCGAGCTTTTCACGGCGGGCCTTCATGCGCAGGCGGGCATGGTCTTCATAGCGCAAACCCGCCTCGGTATCGCGGTTGCCCTGCGGCGTGCCGTCCACGCTGTCATCGACATACGGGTCGCCTTCCTGGCGCGCCTTGCCGGCATGGCGGTGCGTGCCGGGCGGATCGATATCCTGGTCGAATTGTGGGCTGGGTACGCCAAAGCGCATGGCCTGCGGTGTAAAACTTTCCGGCAAGGCAGGCGCCGTCACGGGGATGCGCCAGTCGTCGGGCGGCACGGCATTGATGGGGGTCTTCAGCATCTTCATGAGGGCCGACGTGGCCGCGGCCGTGCGCACGGTCGCCGCCTTGCCTGCCGCGCTGGTGCTGGCGCGCACGCCTTTATTCGGATCGTATCTGGAGATCGGCGAAGGGGGATGCCAGAATTCGGCGCTGCCCCGCGCGGGCTGGCGATAGTGGTTGCTCCAATAGTCATAATCGCCGTGCCGGCCAACGGGGAAGCCCTGTGCAAACACCCGCTGGCTGAAAACGCCGTCGCCGCGCGTGGCCTTGATCTCCTCGGCGCTCAGACCTAGCCAGCCGATGCCCTGGATGGGCGTGGCGGAAATTACCTGATCGTGCGGGTTGCAATACAGGGTGACGCGGCCGCGCGTGGTGGGCTGCGGGCCGCAGGCATAGGCGGCCCGGTCCTTCTCCAGGGTGAAATCATGGCGCACATTGGCGGCCATCTGCGCCAGCGCGGCGGACAATGGCGGCTCCTTGGCCTGGCCGCGCACGATGTCGAAGAACGCTGCCAGGGTCTGGCGGCGCGCCTTGCCGCTCTGCCGGCCGACATTGCCATCGACATCCCTGACCTGCCCCTGCAGCCAGCCTTCCGTATCGTTTCTGCGCAACAGGCTGTAGGGTGGGTTGCACAAAACATAAGTATCGGCCACGCAGCGCCCGCTTTTTCCCGCAGCATCCTGCACCTTGGCCATCTTATTGCCCAGAAACGCGGCCGCCATTCCCACCATATTGCCCTGGCTGTGGCAGACCAGCGTGATGGGCGCGTCGGCCTGCTGCCGGCGGATGGCCGCCACCAGGTGCGCCAGGCGCAGCGCGGCCAGCACGAAGTAGGGCGCGGCGGGCAGGCATACACGATGCGGTCGTTGACGGGATTCAGGTGCTCGATATGTACCCACAGGAAGAGGGCGTCCGACAGGCCCTCGCCCCACAGGTCCGGCAGCGAGGAGCAGCCATTGGCGAACGGGCCGCCGCCCCAGTAAGCGTGTTCGTTCAGGTAGACGGAATCGCCATATTTCTGCAATTCGGTGTCGCTGGCCTTGTAGCCCCAGCGGAACTGGATCACGGGAGAGAAATGCGCTTGCGGCGCGACGAAGGTGCTGGCCGTGTAGTCGGGATCGACATAGCCGTCATCGCTCAGTTCGCTACGGTAGCGCACCGGCGTCAGTTGCCCGCCCTGCGCCGTGGCATGCGCCATGTGCTCGTCGCAGCGCTTCATGCGCGTGTTCAGGCCCTTGCACAGGCCGTCTTCAGCCGCGCCGTACCACTCGCCATCGGAATTGACGCCATGCACGAAGACGACGATGCCCGGCGACGGCGCCTGCAGCAGGCAGGCGAGCTTGCTGTGATCGAACAGGGTCGTGCCCTCGGCCTTGCCCACGACCAGGTCCACCTGGGCATCAAACGGATCGCGGCATTTCGGCTCTTCCATGGCGGGCTTTGGACGTGTCTGGACAAGCCACTCTAAGCCATTGCCTCCACGCACGTTTTACGCCATGTCAAGCCAGCTGTTGCAGGGATCTTGCATGGCTTTTTTGACCGAAATATCACTTTATTTCGATGCCAGTTCGCTACGCTTATTTCATCCGGGGAATTTTGATCCACATCAAAGTTTTTTCCCGGTCAAACACTTACTCTCTGGCCACCATCATAAATAGTAATTCCAGGGAGAGTCTTTGTGGATCAATCGCTGAACTATAACTACAAGATCGTGAAGCAATTCGCGGTCGCTACTGTGGTATGGGGCATCATCGGCATGCTGGTTGGCGTTATCATCGCCGCTCAGCTGGCCTGGCCTGCCCTGAACCTCGACATACCATGGCTGACATACGGTCGCTTGCGTCCGCTGCACACGAATGCGGTGATTTTCGCCTTCGGCATCTGCGGCCTGTTCGCTACTTCGTACTACGTTGTACAACGCACCTGCCAGGTGCGCCTGTTTTCCGACAAACTGGCCGCCTTCACGTTCTGGGGCTGGCAAGCGGTGATCCTGTGCGCCGTCGTCACCCTGCCCCTGGGCATGACACGCGGCAAGGAATACGCGGAACTGGAATGGCCTATCGCCATCCTCATCGCCGTCGTCTGGATCGCCTACGCCATCGTTTTCTTCGGCACCTTGATCAAGCGCAAGGTCAAGCACATCTACGTGGCCAACTGGTTCTTCGGCGCCTACATCCTGGCCGTGACGATTTTGCACGTGGTCAATGGCGCCGTCATGCCAGCCTCGTTCACCAAGTCGTACTCCGCGTATGCGGGCGTGCAGGACGCCATGATCCAGTGGTGGTACGGCCATAACGCGGTGGGTTTCATCCTGACCGCCGGCTACCTGGGCATGGTGTACTACTTCATTCCGAAACAGGCCGAGCGCCCCGTGTACTCGTACCGTTTGTCGATCGTCCACTTCTGGGCGCTGATCTTCACCTACATGTGGGCGGGTCCGCATCACCTGCACTACACGGCATTGCCTGACTGGACGCAATCGATCGGCATGGTCTTCTCGCTGGTCCTCCTGGCACCAAGCTGGGGCGGCATGATCAACGGCATCATGACCCTGTCGGGCGCCTGGCACAAGCTGCGTACCGATCCGATCCTGAAGTTCATGATCGTTTCGCTGTCGTTCTACGGCATCGCCACCTTCGAAGGTCCGATGATGTCGATCAAGACCATCAACTCGCTGTCGCACTACACCGACTGGACCGTTGCCCACGTGCATGCGGGCGCCCTGGGCTGGGTGGGCTTCATCACCATGGGTTCGATCTACTACCTGCTGCCGCGCCTGGCGGGCCGCACGCAGATGCACAGCACGCGCCTGGTCGACGTGCACTTCTGGGTGGCCACCATCGGCATCGTGCTGTACATCGCGGCAATGTGGATCGCCGGCGTGATGCAGGGCCTGATGTGGCGCGCGGTCAATCCGGACGGCACCCTGACCTACACCTTTGTCGAGAGCGTGAAAGCGACGTATCCGTACTACGTGGTGCGCGTGGCCGGTGGCCTGCTGTACCTGTCGGGTATGTGCATCATGGGCTACAACACCTGGATGACTCTGCGCGGCAGCAAACTCCCCGTCGCCCGCATTCCGGAACTGAACGCGGCGCACGCCTGATAGGAGCGAAAGCAAATGAAATTTTCACATGCATGGATTGAAAGAAACCCCTGGCTGCTGATCGCCCTGGTCACGGTGGTGATCAGCATCGGCGGCGCCGTCGAGATCGTTCCCCTGTTCTTCCAGAAGAGCACGACGGAACCCGTCGCCGGCCTGAAGCCGTACTCGCCGCTGCGCCTGGCGGGCCGCGACATCTACGTGCGCGAAGGCTGCTACAACTGCCACTCGCAGATGGTGCGTCCGCTGCGCGCGGAAACGGAACGCTATGGCCACTATTCGGTCGCCGGCGAATTCGTCTACGACCGTCCATTCCAGTGGGGTTCCAAGCGCACGGGACCCGACCTGGCCCGCGTGGGCGCGCGCTACAGCGATGAATGGCACCGCACGCACTTGAACAACCCGCGCGACGTGGTGCCCGAGTCGAACATGCCGTCCTACCCCTGGCTGGCGAAGACCAAGCTGGTGCCTGACGACATCATGCCGAAGATGCGCGCCCTGAAACGCCTGGGCCAGCCGTACAGCGATGCAGAGATCGCCGCCGGCCCCGCGCAGCTGCAGGACAAGACGGAAGAAGACGCCCTGGTCGCCTATCTGCAAGGCCTCGGTACATTAATCAAAACAAGGAATTAGCATGGCAATCGAAAACCTGTTTGACAGCGCCAGCAGCGTCATGACGGTGGTTTCCTTTACGACGTTCGTGGGCATCCTGTGGTGGACGTTCAGCCGCAGCAACAGCGACTTCGACGCGGCGGCACGCCTGCCGTTCGCCGACGACGCGCTCGACTATCCGGCCGAGGCCGAGACGACCCTGGCGAAGGAGCATAACCATGGCTGACTTTACCAACGGCTTCTGGAATATCTACGTCATCGTGCTGTCCCTGCTGGGCATCATCGGCTGCGGCGTGCTGCTGTACTCGCAGTCGAAAGTGAAAGTGCCGGCCGGCGCCCCCGCCGACGGCACCACGGGCCACGTCTGGGACGAGGACTTGAAGGAACTCAATACGCCGATGCCGCGCTGGTGGATGTGGTTGTTCTACATCACCATCGTCTTCTCCCTGGCGTACCTGTTCCTGTATCCGGGCCTGGGCAACTATGCCGGCAGCCTGGGCTGGAAATCGACGGGCCAGTACGAGGAAGAGCTGAAGAAGGCGGAAGCCGACTACGGTCCCTTGTTCAACAAGTACCTGAGCCAGGACTTGAAGACGGTGGCCGCCGATCCGCAGGCGCAAGCCATCGGCCAGCGCCTGTTCCTGACCTACTGCGCGCAATGCCACGGTTCGGATGCGCGCGGCAACAAGGGCTTCCCCAACCTGACCGACAAGGACTGGCTGTATGGCGGCGAACCCGACATCATCAAGACCACCATCATGCACGGCCGCAATGGGCAAATGCCACCGATGGGCGCCGCCCTGGGCTCCGAAAAGGATGTCGAGAACGTGGCCCATTATGTGCTGAGCCTGTCCGGCTCGACCTCGGATCCCGTCAAGTCCGTGCTGGGCAAGGCCAAGTTCGGCGCCTGCATGGCCTGTCATGGCGCCGATGCCAAGGGTAACCAGATGCTGGGCGCGCCAAACCTGACGGACAAGACCTGGCTGTACGGCGGCAGCGCCGACACCATCATGGAAACCGTACGCAAGGGACGCAGCAACACCATGCCGGCCTTCAGCGATTTCCTCGGCGAATCCAAGGTACACGTGCTGTCGGCGTATGTCTGGAGCCTGTCGAATCCGCAGGCACCCGCAAAGTAAAAATGGAACCTCAAGTCATCAAGATGTATGCGGCCCGCGAGCAAATCTACCCTCGCGAGGCCAAAGGACGCTACGCTACCTGGCGATGGGTATGCGTATGGCTTACCCAGCTGGCGTTCTACGGCTTGCCGTGGTTGACCTGGAATGGCAGGCAAGCCCTGCTGTTCGATTTGACCACGCGCAAGTTCTACATTTTCGGCGTCGTGCTGTGGCCCCAGGATTTCATCTATCTGGCGGCCCTGCTGATCATCTGTGCGTATTTGTTGTTCCTCGTCACGGCCATTGCCGGGCGGGTGTGGTGCGGGTTCTCTTGCCCGCAAACGGTATACACGGAAATTTTCCTGTGGGTCGAACGCCGCATCGAGGGCACGCGCAGCGCGCGCATGGCCCTCGACAAGCAGGGCCCCTCCGTGCGCAAGGCGTTCAAGAAGACGGCCAAGCACCTGGTATGGGGCGCCATCGCCCTGTGGACGGGCTTTACCTTTGTCGGCTACTTCACGCCGATCAAGGAACTGGCGCAGTCGGTGACCACGCTGAACTTCGGTCCCTGGGAATGGTTCTGGGTCTTGTTCTACAGTCTGGCAACCTACGGCAACGCGGGCTGGCTGCGCGAGCAGGTGTGCAAATACATGTGCCCCTACGCGCGCTTCCAGAGCGCCATGTTCGACCAGGACACCCTGATCATCACCTACGATGCCAAGCGCGGCGAACCACGTGGCGCCATGAGCAAGAAGGCCGGCAACAACGACAAGCTGGGCGATTGCATCGACTGTACCCTGTGCGTGCAGGTGTGTCCGACCGGCATCGATATCCGTAACGGCCTGCAGTATGAATGCATCGGTTGCGCCGCTTGCGTCGATGCCTGCAACAGCGTGATGGACAAGGTCGACCGGCCACGGGGACTGGTACGCTACAGTACCGACCATGCGATGGAAAACAACTTCAATTCGAAGCAGATACGCCAGCGCGCCATGCGCCCGCGCGTCTTGATCTACACTTCCATCCTGGCCCTGATCATCATCGCCGTGTGTACTTCGCTGGCCCTGCGCACGCCCCTGAAAATGGACGTGATCCGCGACCGCGGTTCCATGGGACGCGAAGTGGAAGACGGCATGATCGAAAACGTCTACCGCCTGCAGATCATGAACACGTCGGAGCAAAGCCAGCATTTCAAAATCAGCGCTTCCGGCTTGCCGGGCCTGACCTTGCTGACGCGCGAAGAAGTGACCTTGCAGCCGACGGAAACGCTGGGTTGGCCCATCCGCCTGCGCGTGCCGCACGGCGTGGGAGAGAAGGGCTCGAACAAGATTGCGATCGAATTGCAATCGCTGGACGACCCATCGCTGCATGTGCGTGAAAGCGCGGTATTCATCGTGCCACGTTAACAAGGAAAGGCGGACGGGGACCGGGTGCCCTCGCCGCCGCCACGAAGTTGCAGGAAGGCCGGTCCCCATGCGGGGACTGGCTGATTAAACAGGAGAAATATCATGTCCGACAGTCTGAAACTGCAAGCACCCGTTGCACCGTGGTACAAGCATCGCTGGCCATGGCTGCTGATGATCGGCCCCGGCCTGTCCGTGGTCGTCGGCAGCTTCATGGGCTATATCGCGTTTACGCAGCCCGATGCGCTGGTGGTGGGCGATTATTACAAGCAGGGCAAGGCGATCAACCAGGATTTGAAGCGCGACACGATCGCCAGCGACCTGGCGATGGATACGCGCCTGTCGTATGACGTGGCGCAAGCACGCCTGACCGGTTCCGTGCACAGCTTCGGCAAGGCCTATCAGGCGCCTTTGCAGCTGCACCTGGCGCATGCGACCCTGCCGGAAAAGGATATCAAGGTGCTGGTGCAGCCCGACGCAGCCGGCAATTTTTCCGTAGCGCTGCCGATGCTCGAGCGCAGCCGCTGGCAAGTGCTGGTGGAAAACGACAAACGCGAGTGGCGCCTGTCCGGCATCTGGACCTGGCCCCTGCAGCGCAGCATCGCGCTGCATGCGGATGAAGAGCTATAACGTACAGCGCCGGGAAAACCGTAGCGAGCGGCAGTGATTTGTGGTTGAGAAGCGCAGCTGTGCTATAGCACAGCGAGCATCGCAAGCCGCAAAGCGCGACGCGCAGCAGGTTTTGACGGTGCTGTTACTTGCAGACGTCCGTGCCGGCCGTAATGGCTTTCAGCTTGGCCGGCTGCAGGATTTCAATTTCCCGGTTGGAGACGCGCAGCCAGCCTTCCTTCTTGAACTTCGACAGCAGGCGGCTGACGCTCTCGATGGTCAGGCCCAGGTAGTTGCCGATTTCCTCGCGCGACATGCGCAGCTGGAAATTGCTGCCCGAATAGCCGCGCGCTTCATAGCGCGACGCCAGGTTGACGATGAAGGCGGCAAAGCGCTGCGTCGCCTGCATATTGCCCAGCAACAGCATGACGCTTTGCTCGCGCGTGATTTCCTGGCTCATCATGCGGTGGAAATGGCGCAGCAGGGTCGGCATATTGCCCAGCAATTGTTCCAGGCTGGAAAACGGGATTTCACACACTTCGCTGTCTTCCAGCGCCACCGCATTACAGTGGTGGCGGTCGGCGCTGATAGCGTCCATGCCCAGCAGTTCACCCGCCATCTGGAAGCCCGTCACCTGCTCTTCGCCGCCCGGATTGATCTGGTACGTCTTGAAATGCCCCAGGCGGATCGCATACAGGTTCTGGAACGAGTCGCCGATGCGGAACAGCGAGGCGCCGCGCACGATCTTGCGGCGGCGGCCGATGATCTGGTCCAGCCTGTCCATGTCGCCCACATCGAGGCCCATCGGCAGGCACAATTGATGCATGCTGCAGGTCGAGCATCGCGCACGCAACGCCTCCACGTTCACGGTGGGCAAGGTTGGAGTGAGTAGCGCTTCAGTCATGTCGGTACCTTTTAGAAAATGCAACAACAAGTTTACTGCATACAGCCGCATACAGGGTTGCCGTATGCCAATTTCACCGTAAATTCGGCGAATAAACGACGTCCAGCCTTTAATTATATGGCAACATCGTCAAAAGCCCATCCGGGACGGGCAATTTGCGCGGCACCGCTTGCCAAGCTGGGGCATTGATAGGAAAATTCCTGACAGCATTATCTGCCGCCTGTGCCGCCCGGTACTGAAAAGGAAATCATGAAGCCTCTCGGCATTAAAGCAAAAGTCGCGCTGGCCACCAGCCTGACCTCGATCGCCATGATCGCGCTGGTCACCATGATCCAGGTGCAGCACATGCGCGACGACTTCACCCGAGTACTGCTGAGCCAGCAATCGTCCCTGATCACCCGCACCGCCGCCGAACTCGACGACAAGCTGGGCATGCTGCTGCAGATCGTCACCCTGACGGCCAGGCAGCAGCCGCCGGAATTGATCGCCCGGCCCGCCCAATTGCGCGAATACTATTCGCGCCGCTCGATGCTGGTGCTGTTCGATGACGTGCTGGTGCTCGACGCGCATGGCGCCGTCGTGGCCGACATGCCGGAAGTAGCGGGGCGCGCCGGCATCAACGTCGCCGAGCGCGAGTATTTCCAGACCGTCCTGCGCACGCGCCAGCCCATGATCACCGAACCGATGCTGGGCAAGTCGAGCGGCATGCCCATCGTGCAGATGGTGGCGCCCGTGCTGGCCGCCGATGGCCAGGTGGCCGGCGTGGTGATCGGCGTGCTGCGCCTGTACAAGGACAACCTGCTGGGTCGCCTGCGCTCGGAAAAGATCGGCAAGAGCGGCTATTACTTCATCCTCACGCGCGGCGCCGTGCCGCGCTACGTGCTGCATCCCGATACCAGCCGGCTGCTGCAACCGCGCCAGCCGAACGCCAACCTGACGACGACCCGGCTGCTGCAGGAAGATGGCGAAGGCAGCATGGTCAGCACCAACAGCCGCGGCATCACGGCCGTCAACAGCTTCAAGCGCCTGAAATCCGTGAACTGGCTGCTGGCCGCCTCGCTCCCCGTCGAGGATGCCTTCGAACCGTTCGATGGCGTGCTGTACCGATTGGTGCTGTGGAGCATCCTCGCCTCGCTGCTGGCCGCCTTTGTTCTGGGCTGGGTCACCGTGCGCCTGCTGTCGCCGCTGGTGCGCCTGCGCGACACCCTGCAAGCCCTGCGCACCAGCGGCAGCCGCTTCACGCCCGTGCCGGTGCAGCAGCGCGACGAGATCGGCGAACTGACGGAAGCGTTCAACGGCCTGATGAGCGAACGCGACCGCCTGCAGCAGGAGCTCGAATCGCGCGCGGCGGAGCTGGAACAGGAACGCGACCGGGCCGAGGCGGCCAACCGCGCGAAGAGCGATTTCGTGGCCAACATGAGCCATGAAATCCGCACGCCCCTCAATGCCGTGCTGGGCATGGTGTATTTGCTAGGCAATACCAGGCTCGACACGGAACAGCGCAAGTATCTGACCATGGTCAGAGTGGCGGGCCAGTCGCTGCTGGGCATCCTCAACGACGTGCTCGACTATTCGAAGATCGAGGCACGGCGCATGGAATTGTCGCCCGTCGAATTCGACCTCGACGAAGTCATGAATACCCTGGCCACGACGATGACGATGAATGCGGGCGAAAAGGAGCTGGAACTGGCCATCGCCGTCGAGCCCGACGTGCCGCGGCGCCTCGTGGGCGACGCCCAGCGCCTGCAGCAAATCCTCGTCAACCTGGCCGGCAACGCCATCAAGTTCACGGAGAGCGGCGAAGTGGTGGTGGCCGTCAGCCTGGCCGAGAGCGAGAGCGGCCGCGCCTGGCTGCGCTTCGAGGTGCGCGACACGGGCATCGGCATGACGGAACTGCAGCAACAGCAGCTGTTTGCCGCGTTTTCCCAGGGCGACCAGAGCATCACGCGGCGCTTCGGCGGCACGGGCCTGGGCCTGGCCATCAGCAAGCAGCTGATCCACATGATGGGCGGCGACATCGCCGTCGCCAGCAGCGAAGGCAAGGGCAGCCGCTTCTGGTTCAGCGTGCCCTTCGAAATGCTGGCGCAACCGGCCGAAACGCGGCGCACGCCGGCGCTGGGCCAGCTGCGCCTGCTGGTGGCCGACGACAACCGCACCACGCGCGAACTGATCGTCAAGCTGATCGAGGCGTGGGGCTGGCTGGCCGACGAAGTGGACTCCGGCTTTGCCGCCATCGAGCTGTACCGCGAACGCCTGGCGCAGCAGCAACCGTATGACGTGGTGCTGGCCGACTGGCACATGCCCGTCATGGATGGCCTGGCCACGGCCAAGGCCATCCGCCAGGCGGCCAGCGGCCAGCGCCAGCCCATCGTGGTGATGGTCAACGCGTTCGCCCGCAACCACCTGGAAGAAATCTCCAGCGCGGCCGAGGCCGACGTCGTGCTGATGAAGCCGATCACGGGATCGAGCCTGTTCGACGCCCTGCACCAGGCGCTGATCGCGAAGGACGACGGCGGCGAGCAGCGCATGCTGCACCAGCCGCTGGGCACGGAACTGGCCGGCGTGCATTTCCTGCTGGTGGAAGACAATCATTTGAACCAGGCCGTGGCGCGCGGCATCCTCGAACACATGGGCGCCACCCTGGACGTGGTGGGCGACGGCTTGCAAGCCGTGGAACGGCTGCGCACGGAAGCGCTGCGCTACGACATCGTGCTGATGGACATGCAGATGCCCGTCATGGACGGTTTCAGCGCCACCCACATCATCCGCACGGAACTGCGCTTGCACCTGCCCGTGATCGCCATGACGGCCGGCGTGCTGGCGTCCGAGCGCGAGCGCTGCATGACGGCCGGCATCAGCGATTTCATCGCCAAGCCCGTGGTGGTGGAAGAGATGATGGAAGTCATCCTGCGCCACCTGCCCAAGCGCCCGCAAGTTCAGACGGCCGAGCCGGCACGCGTCGCCGATGAGGAAGTGTTTTCCATGGCGCCGCTGATGCGCGTGATGGGACGCGATGCGAAGGGGCGCGGCGTGCTGCGGCGCATGGTGGAAGACGCGCTGAACAAGGGCATGACGCCCGTGCGCGACGCCGAAACGGCGTTGCAGGCGGGCCGCCACAGCGACGTGGCACGCATCCTGCACAGCGTGCGCGGCTCCGTCGGCACCCTAGGCACGAAACGCCTGATCCGCGCCGCGTTCGCCACCGAGGAAGCCATCGATGCGGGCCGCCTGGACGAGGCCCCGGCGCTGCTGGCGCACACGGCGCAGGAACTGGAACAGGCGCTGGCGGCGGCGGCCGATTGGTTGTCGCGCCTGCAGGATTAAATCAGGCGGGCACGCCCAGAATCACGCTGGACGCTTTAAAAATCGCCGTCACGTTACTGCCGAGTTCGATGCCCAGGTCGGTGCTGCTCTGGTTGGTGATGATGGCGGCAATCGTGCCGCCGCGCGGCAAGTCCAGCACCACTTCCGTATTGACGGCGCCCGTCTGCACGCGCGTCACGACCCCGGCCAGCTGGTTGCGCGCGGAAAAACGCGCGCCCTGGCTGTCCGTCACGAGGATGATGGATGACGCCTTGATCAGCGCAAACGCTTCCGCGCCCGGCACCAGGCCCAGGCTCGCGCTGCTGCCCTGCGTGACGATGGCCACGATGTGCTGGCCACCGGGCAATTCCAGGGTGACTTCATCGTTGACGGCGCCCTGTTTCAGTTCGGTCACCTTGCCCAGGAATTGATTGCGTGCCGTGGTTTTCATGGCCATTCTCCGTATGAGTAAAAGATCGTCGGCGATGCCTTCCGCCTGGCTGCCCAGCTGGCGCAGGTAGCGGGCATGCTCGCGCTCGATGATACGGAAATTGTCGACCAGCTGGCGCCCCCGTGGCGTCAGCCGCGTGCCGCCGCCGCCCTTGCCGCCCGTCAAGCGCTCGACCAGCGGTTCGCCGGCCAGGTTGTTCATGGCGTCGATGGCGTCCCAGGCCGCCTTGTAGCTCATCTTCACAAGCTTGGCCGCCTGCGTGATGGAGCCGCATTCGGCGATGGCGCCCAGCAATTCCACCCGGCCGGCGCCGCCCAGGTTTTCTCCGCCCACCGTCATCCATACCGAGCCTTGCAGGCCGATTTCCGCTGCCGCTGATTTATCCAATGCGTTCACCCAATGCCTTATTTTCTTCCATGCTGTCAATTTGTCCGTCACGCAAGTAAAGCACATGTTCACCCAGAATGCGCGCATCTTCCGGATCATGTGTGATCAGGATCATGGGCACGTCCAGGCGCTGCTGCCACTGGCTCAACTCCAGGCGCATTTTGACACGCAGGGCCGGATCGAGGGCGGCAAACGGCTCGTCGAGCAGCAGCGCGGCCGGCTCAGCCACGAGCGCCCTCGCCAGCGCCACCCTTTGGCGCTGGCCACCGGACAACTCGTCGGGAAACTGGTGCGCCAGTTCCTGCAAGTGGAAGGCGTCGAGCCAATGCTCGACCTTCTGCAATTTTTCGCGCGCGCGCGGGTTGAACCAGCCGCGGCGCAAGCCAAAGCCCACGTTTTGGCGCACCGTCAGGTGCGGGAACAGCGCGTAATCCTGGAACAGATAGGCGACATTGCGCTGCTGCGGCGGCAAATTGATGCCGGCGGCGGAATCGAACAGGGTGCGCCCGTTCAGGCGGATATGGCCCGCCTCAGGCGTGAAGAGGCCGGCAATGGCTTTCAGGGTCATGCTCTTGCCGGCGCCGGACGGGCCATACATGGCGATGCGCTGGCTGCTGGAAGTGCATTGCACCTGCAGGTCGAAGCGGCGTTTGCCGGAGCGCAAGGTGGCGCGGAGGTCGAGGTCGAGTTGCATAGGCGTCATCATCTGCATCATTTGTGCGCGATGCGTCCGGGCGCCAGGCGGCCCGCCGACAACAGCACCACGATGCAGACGAGGGAGATAATCAGGACCAGCGTATTGGCCACCTCGTCCTGGCCCGCCTGCACGGCTTCAAACACGGCCACCGACAGGGTCTGCGTCTTGCCGGGAATGCTGCCGGCCACCATCAGGGTGGCGCCGAACTCGCCCAGCGCGCGCACAAAGCCCAGCAGCACGCCGGCGAGGATGCCGCGCCAGGCCAGCGGCAAGGTCACGCGGAAAAAGATCGCCATTTCCGAGATACCCAGCACGCGGGCGGCCTGCTCCAGCTGGCCATCGACCGCTTCGAAGGCGGCGCGCGCGGGCTTGAAGACGAGGGGAAAGGCGACCACGGTGGAGGCGATCACGGCGCCTTGCCACGTAAAGATGAGATTGATGCCGAAGTTGTCCTGCAGCCAGATGCCCATCGTGCCGCGCCGGCCCAGCAGCACCAGCAGGTAATAGCCGAGCACGGTGGGCGGCATCACCATCGGCAGGGTCATGAGGGCGTCGAGCAGCTCGCGCCCGGGAAAACGCGTGCGCGCCAGCACATAGCCCGTACCGATGCCGAGCAGCAAATTGAGCGCCGTGGCCCACGCCGCTACCTTGAGCGACAGGGCCAGCGCGGTCCAGGCGATATCCATGCGCGTTCGTTTACCTTATGGCTTCTTGAAACCGTACTTGGCGAGGATGGCTTGCGCCGGCGCCGTCTGCAGGTAGCTGACGAAGCGCTTCGCTTCAGCCTGGTTGGCGCTGTCCTTGATGGTGGCGATCGGGTACAGCACGGGCGCGTCCAATGGCACGTCCAGCACCACGTTCACCTTGTCTTTCATGATGGCCGCGTCGGTGGCGTAGACAAAGCCCGCATCGACTTCGCCGCGCGCCACGTAGTCGAGCGACTGGCGCACGTTCTGCGTGCCGATGGCCTTGGGCTGCACGGCGTCCCACAGCTTCGCCTTCTTCAGCGCGCCTTCGGAGTAACGGCCGACGGGCACGCTGGCCGGATTGGCGATGGCCACGCGGGTCACGCTCTTGTGCGTCAGGTCGCTCAAGTTCTTGATGCCCAGCTTGCTATCGTGCGGCACGATCAGCACCAGGCTGTTGCCGACGAAATCCATGCGGTCGGCCGGCAGGACGAAGCCCTGCTTTTGCGCCGCATCCATGGTTTCCTGGTCCGCCGAGGCAAACACGTCCACGGGCGCGCCCTTGACGATCTGTTGCAGCAGCACGCCCGAGGCGGCGAAGTTCAGGGACACCTTGCTGCCCGGATACTGCGCCTCGTAGCTCTGCGCCGCATCCTTGAACGCATTCGTCAGGCTGGCCGCGGCCGACACCACCACTTCACCGGCAAGGGCGGAGGTGGCGGCGGTGGCCAGCAGGGCGGTGCCAAGCAGGCGGGCGAGGGAGGTGAGGCGCATGATCGTATCCTTGTAAAGTGAACGGTGAACAAGGAGCGTAATATACACTTATATATAGCGTTATGCCATTGCATGGGTCAAGGCAACGCCAATGGCATTGACAGACGGGAATGGGCGGACTATTTTTAACAAGAGACAACTATCCACTACTTTCCAGGGGTAAACGATGGGATACGCAGCGCTACTGCTTGGCCCCCTGATGCTCCTGGCGGTCATTCTTCTGGCATTGCTCATCGAGAGGCGGCATCCCCTGCAGCAACAGCCTTCGGGGGCGTCACGCTTCAATCTTGCGTATATGCTCATCTATGCCGCCAGCGGCGCCATGCTGGCCCCGCTCACGGCCATCGTCACGGTACAGCTTGTCAATGCGGCCGGCGGCGGGCTCATCAATCTAGCCTCTTCAGGCTGGATGCTGGCGCCGGCCTTCCTCGCGTATGCCCTGACCATGGATTTTCTGGAATACGTCTTTCATCGCGTGCAACACCGCGTACCCGCCATGTGGGCCATGCATTCCTTCCATCACAGCGATACGGCCATGAATGCCAGCACAACGACGCGGCACTATTGGGCCGAAGCGGGCATCAAGGCACTCAGTATCTATCTGCTGGCGGGGATCTTATTCAAGACCAATATGGTGATTCTGGGAATGTACGGGATACTGAGCTTGTATCATGTTTTCCCGCACATGAATGTCCGGGTCGGCTTTGGCCGTTACTGGATGCTGTGCAATTCACCGCAGTACCATCGCGTTCATCACTCGGTGCAAGCCGAGCATTTCAACTGCAATTTCGCGGGGCTGTTCCCCGTCTTCGACTGGCTGTTCGGCACCCACCATATTCCCCGCGCGGGAGAATATCCCCCGACGGGGCTGGACACGGGCAAGGCGCCGGGCACCTTGCTTGACGCGCTGACGTGGCCGGTGCGCAGCAAGGCCCCGTCCATCCCCTAGACGCGCACCGCCGCCGCCTCGTCGCGCCGCGCATACTTTTGCGCGATCACGGCGCAAATCATCAGCTGAATCTGGTGGAACAGCATCAGCGGCAAGATCACCATGCCCAGCGAACGCGTGGAGAACAGCACCTTGGCCATGGGCACGCCGCTGGCCAGGCTTTTCTTCGAGGCGCAAAAGACGATGGCGATTTCATCTTCCTTGTTGAAACCCAGGCGGCGGCTGACAAAGGTCGAAATACCCAGCACCAGTGCCAGCAGCAGCAGGCTGATCAGGCCCAGGGCCACCAGCGTTTCCACCGAAATCGTATGCCACAGGCCTTCGCTGACGGCTTCGCTGAAGGCCGTATAGACCACCAGCAAGATCGAACCCTGGTCGACGTATTTCAGGGTGGCCTTGTGGCGGTCGACCCAACGGCCGATCCAGCGGCGCAGGAACTGGCCGGCCAGGAAGGGCAGCAGCAGTTGCAGGACGATGGACAGCACGGCGTCCACCGAGGACTTGCTTTCCGCGCCCTTGGCCACCAGCAAGCCCACCAGGAGGGGAGCGAGGAAAATACCGATGAAGTTCGAGGCCGAAGCGCTGCAGATGGCGGCCGGCACGTTGCCGCGCGCCATGGCGGTCATGGCAATGGAGGACTGCACGGTGGACGGCAAGGCGCACAGGAACAAGATGCCCATGTACAAGTCGGGCGTGAGGAAGGTCAGCGCCAGCGGGCGCAATGCCAGGCCCAGCAGAGGAAACAGGACAAAGGTGCTGGCCAGCACCAGCAAGTGCAGGCGCCAGTGCATGGCGCCGGCCACCACGGCTTCGCGCGACAGCTTGGCGCCGTGCAGGAAGAACAGGGCGCCGATGGCGACGGTGGTGATATTGCCGAAGACCACGGCCGTCTGGCCCGTGCAGGGCAGGAACGTGGCCAGCGCCACGGTGACGAGCAGGGCGATGGTGAAGTTATCGGGTTTCAGATTGCGCAACAGGGCAGCGGGAGAAAAAGAAGACATGCGGTAGCCTGGTAACGGCGCAGCCTTGCAACAGAATGCTGTGCCGGGGATGACAAACAGCGCCGGGAGCGGCGCCAGTGCTGGCTATTCTACTTGTATTTCCCGGCTCCTTGCCTGGCGGCATCGGCATGGCTGGCCAGGTCAAACCGTGCGGACAAAAAAAATGCCCTGTCCGCAGACAGGGCAACCCGGAGTAAAGTACAGCGCGAGGGCTTAGCCGGCGGCTTTGACTTTCAGCTCGTTCTTGATTTCTTTCACGCCGCTCACGGAAGCGACGATCTGCACGACGCGGTCACCCGCTTCGGCGCTCGGCACGTCGCCCGACAGGACGACCACACCTTGCTGGGTTGCCACCTTGACGGGCAGGGCAGCGGCTTGCGCATCGGCGCTCAGGGCGGCCTTGGCCGAGGAAGTGATGGTTTCATCAGGGACGGCAGCGGCGGCGTTGGCGGCCACAACGGTGTCAGCAGGAGCTTGTGCTTTTGGTGCGGAGTCAGCGGCATGCGAAGCGGTGATCGAGGCGCCCGACAGTACGATAGCGGCAACCAGGGTATTGAACAGTTTCGATGTTTGCATGGTAGTTCCTCTCAATGAAGTTAAAAGCTTCTTACTTGGATAAAGCAACACTTTGAAGCGTCACATCTACCCATATAGCAAGCACCGTGCCAGCTTTTAATTTCCTTTCAAAATCAACGACTTAGCTTTAGACTCGATTTTTCCTGCCCGTTTCGCGGCGTTCCGGGCCGAAAATCCGGGCTTTTTGTCGTCTGCCAGCGACAGCCTGTGGCAACAATATCAATGTTTTACAATAAGTCGTTGATTATTAATACTTTATTTTTGTCGCTATTCAGCGACAGGGTCGCCTTCGCCGCGGAACAGGGCCGGCGTCAGCTCGTATTTCTGCAATAAACGGTAGAACTCCGTGCGGTTGCGGTCGGCCAGGCGGGCCGCGTCGGCCACGTTGCCATCCGTCAGGCGCAACAGCTGGATCAGGTAGTCGCGCTCGAAGCGCTGCTTCGCTTCGTTGTAGCTGAGCGCTTCCAGCGAGGGCACGCGCAAGGCCCGCTGCACCAGGCTCAAGGGCACCAGCGGCGCCGTGGCCAGCGCGCACACTTGCTCGACGACATTGACCAGCTGGCGCACATTGCCGGGCCAAGGCGCCGCCACCAGGGCCGTCAAAGCGTCGGGCGCAAAGCCGTTCAGGGGTTTCTCATATTTGGCCGCCAGCTTCTGCAGGAAATGATTCGCCAGCAAGGCGATGTCTTCGCGGCGCTCGGCCAGCGGCGGCAGGGTCAAGGTCACGACATTGAGGCGGTAATACAAGTCTTCGCGGAATTGCCCCTCGGCCATCGCCACGTCCAGGTCGCGGTGCGTGGCAGACAACAAGCGCACGTCCACCGGACGCGTCTGGTCGGCGCCCACGGGGCGCACGGCCCGCTCCTGCAGCACCCGCAGCAGTTTCACCTGCAGCGGCAGCGGCATGTCGCCGATCTCATCCAGGAACAGAGTGCCGCCATCGGCCGCCTGGAACAAGCCTTCGCGGTTGCCGACGGCGCCCGTAAACGAGCCTTTGACGTGGCCGAACAGTTCCGATTCCAGCAGCTGCTCGGGAATGGCGCCGCAGTTGACGGCGATGAACGGCGCCTTGGCGCGGCGGCTGGCGTTGTGCAGCGCGCGCGCCAGCAATTCCTTGCCCGTGCCGCTGGGACCGCGGATCAGGATGCTGGCGTCGGAACCCGCCACCAGCTTGGCTTCGGCCAGCAGTTCGGCCATCTGCGCGCTGCGGCTGATCAGCTCGGCACGCCAGCTCTCGTCGCCGGACGCGGGCGCCGGCATGACGGTGGACAAGTTGATGGCATACGCCACTTTTTCCATCAGCAGCTTGCCGTCGAACGGTTTCGTCAGGTAGGCAAACGCGCCGCGCGCCGTCGCGTCGACGGCGTCGGGAATGGTGCCGTGGGCTGTGAGCAAAATGACGGGCAGGGCCGCATGCTGGCGGCGGATTTCATCGAACAGGGCCAGGCCGTCGCGGCCCGGCAATTGCACGTCGGTAATAACCAGGGCGGGCAATTCCACGGCCAGGCGCGCCAGCGCCGCTTCCGCACTGCCCACGGCCGTCACGCGATAGTTGCCCGCCTTCAAGCGGATGGTCAGCAGGCGCAACAGGTCGGGATCGTCGTCGACCAGCAAGATGTGGGCGTGCTCGCTCATTTCGGCGCTCCCGCGGCGGGGCGCACGGACAGGCTGCGCTCGATGTTTTTCAGCGCTTCCAGCTTTTCATTGAGCTGGTCGATGCGGCGCTGGGCGTCGCGCAGCTGCGTGTTGAGCTTGTCGATGCCCTCGTCCTGGCGGCGCAGTTCCGCATACTGGCTGCCCAGCAATTGCGCCAGCGGCGCCAGCAGTTGCGCGTCCTTGCCCGTGGCCGTGGCCAGCGGTTCCAGCAAGGCTTGCGCGCGGGCCAGGTCGCCGGGACCGCGCAAGGCCGCTTGCAGCATGGCGCGGCGTAGCGTGTTGTGCGGCGCATGGTCGGCTTTCGCCAGGTCCAGCTGCGCCTTCACCAGCTCCGACGGCGTCATCAGGCGCAAGGCGCCCTGATACGCCAGCAGTTCGGTCAGCTGGGGATCGGCCACCACCACCACGCGCGGCGGCGTTTGCACCAGCACGGGCGTCTGGATCGGGGGCTTGGCGGCGCAAGCGCCCAACAGCAGCGCGCAGGCGGCCATGCCGGCCAGGGAAATTCTCGTCATCATAAGGGCAGTTCTATCCGAAAATGCGCGCCGGCGGGGCGCGGTAAAAGAGTGACGCTGCCATCGTGGGCGGCGATATATTCGCGCACGATGGACAGGCCGATGCCATTGCCGTTGCGCGCGCCGGCCGCCTGGCGCACGCCCTGATAAAACGGCTCGAAGATGCGCGCGGCATCTTCGGGCGCCACGCCGGCGCCCTCGTCGGTGCAATCGATGCGCACGCGGCCGCCTTCGCCAGACAGGGTGAAACGCACGGTGCCGCCTTCCGGGCTGAAGCGCACGGCATTCGACAGCAGGTTCGCCAGGGCCGTGGCCAGCTTGTCGCGGTCGGCCTGCACGATCAGCGACGCGCCCTGCACCTCGACCGTCAAGCGGCGCGCCAGCCATTGCAGGCGCTGCCCGGCCACCACATCTTGCAGCAAGACCAGCAAGTCCACCTTGCTGCGCGCCAAATGCTGGGCATCAAAAGCGGCGGTATTGTAGCGCAGCAAGTCTTCGATCTGGGTTTGCAGGGACGCCGTGTTTTGCTGCAGGATGCCGGCGATTTCACGCTGACCGTCGCTGAGCTTGCCCGCGACTTCGTCTTCCAGCAAGGCCACGCCTTCGCGCAGGGCCGCCAGCGGGGTTTTCAGCTCATGCGAGATGTGGCGCAGAAAACGTTCCTTGTCGGCATCGAGATCGGCCAGGCGCTGGCGCAGCCAGTCGAGCTGCTGGCCCAGGCGGCGCGTGTCGGCCGGGCCGCCGACGACGATGGGCTGGTCGTAGCGCTTGTCGCCCAGGCGCTCGATGGCCGTCTCGATGCGGCGCAGCGGGCGCGACAACAGAAAGCCGAAGCAGGTGGCCAGCACGGCCGCCAGCAGCACGGCGCCGCCGACCAGCACGCCCAGCAGGCGGCGCTGGCGTTCCAGCTCGGCCAGCAGGGCATCGTTGCGGCTGCCGATTTCCGTCTTGCTTTCGCGCGCCAGGCTGTCATTGATCTGCGTCATGCGGGCAAACGCGCGGTACACGACGGCGTGGCCATCGCGCTTGCGGCGCTTACCCGCTTGCAAGACTTCCCACGCCGCTTGTGCCTGCACCGTCCATTCATCGGCCAGTTGCGGGGCGAACTCGGGCGTGGCCCGGTTCAGCACTTGCAGCGCCGCCGTCGCTTCGTCGCGGGCCGCCGCGTAGCGCTCGCGGAAGACGGGATCGTCGAGCACGAGGAATTGGCGCGCGCTGCGCTCCATGGCCAGCGTGCGCTCGGACAGGCGCTGCGACTGTTCCGTCAAGGCAATCGCCTGCGCCGCCGTCTCGCGCCCCAGCCGCGCCAGGTGTTCCAGGGTCAGCAGGGCTTGCACGGAGGTGGCCGTCAAAATGCCCGTCGTCAAAATGAAGGCGGCAAATAGCAGTTGGCGAAAGGAAAGTCGGGACAAGGTGGGCGCCTTCGGTTCAGTCTGGAGTGCAAAAGGCGCATGGTACGCTAAGCGTTCATCGCGAGGCGCCACCTGTCAAAAAATAGCCGATCTGGCAATGTTGTTGCTTTTGCGATCGGCAAGCAAGCCACGGCGGCGGCGCGCAGATACTCCTAGTACAATAGAGAAAAGCTTCATACAGGCATCAAAGTGGCCCCGGCCCTGGCATTACGCCACTTTGCCCCCACATGTGATGCAGCCCCACCGACACTCCGAATCACCTACCGCAGAGATCCCATACCGCATGAGCACATTTGAAAAAGTCAGCAGCAACTTCATTCCAGTCTTGCAGGCAACCATCGAGCAATATGTCGAGCCAGCAACGGGCATGCGCCATATCCACATGCATACCGAGCAGGCTGAGATGGTGTTCCTGGTGGCCTTTCCCACTGTGCCGGAAGTGAGCGACGGGCGCGCCCACATCCTCGAGCACCTGGCCTTGTGCGGCTCGGCCCGCTACCCGGTGCGCGACCCCTTCTTTTCGATGCTGCGCCGCTCGACGGCCACCTTCATGAATGCGATGACCTACCCGGACCGCACCGTGTACCCGTTCGCCAGCACCGACCGCAAGGATTTCTTCAACTTGCTCGACGTCTACCTGGACGCGGCCTTCTTCCCGAATCTCGATTACCTGAATTTCCGCCAGGAAGGCTGGCGCCATGCGTTCGAAGGCGACAAGCTGGTGTACCAGGGCATCGTCTTCAACGAAATGAAGGGCGCCTTCAACAGCCCCATGCGCGCGCTCGACAGCGGCATCGCCAGCGCCTTGCTCAAGGGCACGACGTATGAAGTGGAATCGGGCGGCGATCCGCTGGTGATCCCCGAACTGACGCATGAGATGCTGAAAGAATTCCACGCCAGCCACTATCACCCTTCGCAAGCCGTGATCATGACCGCCGGCAATATCGAAGCGTCGGCCGTGCAAGAGCAGGTGGCCGAACGCGTGCTGTCCAAGCTCAGCGGCTTCAGCCCGCGCCGCCTGCCGCAACTGGCGCCCGCGTGGACGGCGCCGCAGGAAAACGTGGTGAAAATTCCATCGCAGGAAGCGCGCGACGATGAATTCGGCCTGCAATTCGCCTGGCTGATGGGCGAGTCGAGCGACCCCATCGCCTACTACCACGCGCATTTGCTGTCGCACGGCTTGCTGGGCGAATCGTCGGCGCCCGTCATGCGCGCCATGGAATCGGCCGGCTATGGCCGCCCATCGGACATGAATGGCCGCGATGCGGGCATCCGCCAGATGGTATTCCACATCGGCATGGAAGGTTTGACGCAGGAACAGATCGCCGACGCGCACCAGCGCATCTGGACGGCCCTGGAAGAGACGGCGCAAGAGGGCATTCCCGCCGCCGTGCTGCACGCGGCCTTGCGCGATATCAAATACAGCCAGCGCGAAATCAGCAGCGGCCGCATGCCTTACGGCCTGGGCCGCCTGCTGCACGCCTTGCCGCTGGCCATGTACGACGGCAACGTCATGGATGCCTTCGACAATGCGGACATCCTGGAAACCCTGGAACAGCAGATCGAAGACCCGGAATTCTTCAAGCAGCTGGTGCGCGAGCTGATCGCCAATCCAACCCGTCTGACCACCCACGTGGTGCCCGACAGCGCCTACTTCACGGACCGCGCCGCCCTGGAAGACGCTAGGCTGGCGGCCTTGCAGGCGAAGCTGACGGATGCCGAGCGCGAGCACATCATCGCCGAGTCCGCCGCGCTGGAAGCGCATCAGCAGCTGCCGTCGAATTCCGAAGTCTTGCCGCGCATCCGCCCCGGCGACGTCAGCGCGCTGCCGCGCCCGGCACTGCCGATTCCCCCGGCCGTCGACGGCGCCGTGGCGTTCAGCATTGCCTCGAACGGCATCAGCTATGCCAACGTGCTGTACGACGTGTCGGGCTTGCCGGAAGCGTCGTGGCCCTGGCTGCGCCTGTACACGGACCTGGCGCCGGAACTGGGCGTGGGCGACATGTCGTTCGACGACGCCAGCGCCTGGCGCCAGAGCATGGTGCCATCGTTCCACATCGGCCTGGAAGCCATTCCCCGCCCGCAACAAGCGATGCGCGTGGAATTGTCGTTCTCGGCCAGCGGCTTGCGCGAAGAACACGCGGCCATCGCCGCCGTGCTGTCGGCCTGGATCGCCAAGCCCCGCTTCGATGAGGAAGAGCGCCTGGCTTTCCTGATCGAAAGCCTGGTGCAAGACAAATTGAGCAGCCTGTCCGAATCGGGCAACCGCTACGCCATGCTGGCCGCGGCGGCACCGCTGTCGCCCACGCGCCGCTTCGACGACATCGTCGGCGGCCCGGCGGCCTTGCCGTTCTACCGCCGTTTGCAGCAGCTGAGCAAGACTTCCGAGGGCTTGCAGGAAATCGCGCGCGAGCTCGACACCCTGCACGCGCACATCATCGCCCAGCAGCCAACCGTGCTGTGCGCCGGCCTGGAGCAGGATGGCATCACCCTGGCCCGCTTGCTGGAATTGCCGGCAGCCAGCACGGATGCCGCCGCAGCGACTGAAACGCCAGCGCCGGCAGCCTTGCCGCTGGCCAACACGGCCCTGCATGCGACGAGCCAGATCAACCATTGCTTCGTTTCCTGGGCCGTGCCTGGCGTGCACAATCCGGACGCGTCCGCCTTGGCCGTCGCCGCCGAACTGATGACCAACCAGGTGCTGCATACGGCCCTGCGCGAAAAAGGCGGCGCGTATGGCGGCAGCGCCAGCTATGCGGCCGGCGCCGGCACGTTTACCTTGAGTTCCTACCGCGATCCGCGCCTGGCCGGCACGTACGCCGACTTCGGCACGACCCTGGATCAAATCCTCGATGGCGATTTCTCGCAGGAACAAGTGGAAGAAGCCATCATCTGCGTCATCAAGGGCCTCGACAAGCCCCATTCGCCGTACGCGGAAGCGCTGACGGCGTGGAACATGCAGCAGCGCGGCACGACGGAAGCCGTGCGCCAGCAATTCCGCACGGGCGTATTGACCTGCACCCTGAGCCAGATCAAGGAAGTCACGCGCACCTGGCTGAAAAACGGCCAGCAGAGCCGCGCCGCGTTTGCGGGCAACACGACGCAAGACCTGGCGGGCCTGGACGTGGTCGATCTGCTGGCGCTGGCCAGCTAAGGCGTGGGCTTAACAAGTGTTTTGACTTGGCTGTTGCAACGCCTGACAAAACCGTAGCGAGCGGCAGTGATTTGTGGCCGAGAAGCGCAACCGTAATCTGGTACGGTGAGCATCGCCGGCCGCAAAGCGCGACGCGCAGTAGGTTTGGTCAGGCGTTTCCAGGTACGGCGTTCGGCTCCATGAACATCAACTCCCATTGATGTCCATCCAGGTCCTGGAAACTGTGGCCATACATGAAGCCGAAATCCATCGGCTCCTTGTAGATGCTGCCGCCCGCCTGGACGGCCTTCGCCACCAGCGCATCGACTTCACCGCGGCTTTCGGCCGACAGGCACACGAGCACTTCCGTCGCCACCTTGGTATCGCACAGCTGCTTGGGCGTAAATTGCTTGAATTTGTCGTGCGTCAACAGCATCACGAAAATGTCGTCGGCGACGATCATGCACGTTGCCGTTTCATCCGTGAAATGGGCATTGAAACTGAAGCCCAGCGCCGTGAAAAACGCCACGGAGCGTTCCAGCGACTGGACGGGCAGATTGACAAATATTTTGCGGGCCATCATGTCTCCTTCAAGTGAGATGAAAAATGCTGCCCGCCGATTCTACACCGGCTTTTTACGGGCCAGCGCGTCCCACGGTCTTCGGCACGTAGCCGAAATAGCGGCTGAACGCAGCGCTGAAATTGGACGGATGGCGATAGCCGGTTTGCCAGCCCGCCTGCGCCACCTGGCAACCATTTTCCAGCAGTAACTTTGCCCGCTGCATGCGCAACGCCAGCAGGGTGCGCTGCGGACTGTCGTTGTAGCGGTAGCGCCATCCCTGCTTGAGCTTGAACAAGCTCAGGCCCGCTTGCGCGCACAGGTAATCGAGCGTCAGGTCTTGCGCCATCTGTTCCTGCATCAGCGCATGGACACGCTCCAGCTTGATCATCTCGGCCTCGGACCAGCGCGGGATGGAAGCGGGCACGGGCGCCGGCCGCAGCGCCCGCAACTGTTCCGCCAGGACACTGAGCACGCCGATATGCACGGCCAGCGGATCCGTCGCGCGCAGCAGCGCCCGCGCCTGCAAAGCGGACGCCGCCGTGGTGGCCGCATGCGCCAGCTGGCGCGCGCCGCCGTGGGGCAGCAGTGACGCCAGGCCTTGCGGCCAGTAGCGCGCCAGCGCGTCTTCATCGACCAGCACGCGCAATTGCGCCGCCCGCTGATTCGCCTCGAAACGGCGCTCGCCGCTGACGTGCCGAAACGCCGTCACCGTCGTATGGCCGGCCCGGAAACGCAATTGTTCGCCATCGCGCGTCGTGTAGCCGGACACGCCTTCCAGGCCGATGGTGATCACCATGCCGCCCGCATCGTCATGCTTCGATTGCTCGACGAGCGCAAGGCGCGGACGGTAATCGGAATGCACGAGCAGCAAACCCTGGTCGACCTGGCGCTGGTCAGCGCGGCACTCGCCCATCCCGGGGTCCAGCTGGCGCCGCGTCCAGCCTGCCGCTTCCCTGTCCTGTTCCCTCATCGCTCCCCCTGTTTTCCCGCGCGCCGTCGCGCATACGAAATGCGCCGTGCCGCATACAAATGCAAATGATAATTATTCTCATTGTTGCATAAAATAGGTGCTCTTGCCCACCTCACCGAAAGGAAGCACCATGCCATTCACCACACAACACGCCTTGCAACCGTATTGGGATCTGGCCGTCGCGCCCGTCCAGGCCGATGGACTGGCCGCCGCCCTGGAATTGGGCATTTTCGAATTGCTGGCCACGCCGCACACGCCGACGCAACTGGCCGACGCCCTGTCGCTGCACGCACCGCACACGGCGCTGCTGCTGGAATTACTGTGGAGCATGCAGGTGCTGGAACGCGATGCGGCCGATGCTGATGCGCAGCACTACCGCTGCACGGCCGCCACCTTGCAGTATTTCTGCCGCGACTCCGAGGCCTTTTGCGGCGACGCCTGGCTGTACCGGCTGCATGCGCTGCGCCATTTCGCCACCCAGCTGAGTACGCTGGTGCGCGAGGGCGGCAAGGCCGCGCCCTACAGCACGGCAAGTGGCATCAACTGGGCCATTGCCGCGCAGCAGCAAATTGGCCAGGAACAACGCGCCGTCACCATGCGCGCAGCCCTGTCCGTGATGCAGCGCATCGCCCCGTTTGCAGACGGCCACACGCCGCTGCGCCTGCTCGACCTGGGTGGCGGACCGGGCTGGGTTGCCATTGCGCTGGCGCAAGCCCATGCGGGCTTGCACGGCGGCGTCTTCGACTGGCCGGAAACGGTGGCCGTGGCAGCCGCGAACATCGCCCATGCGCAACTGTCTGACCGCCTGGAGACTGTGGGCGGCGACCTGGCCAGCGACGATATCGGCAGCGGCTACGACCTCATCTGGTGCTCGTCCGTGCTGCATTTCGTGCCCGACATGGCGGCAGCCTTGCGCAAGATCCATGCGGCGTTGACACCCGGTGGCGTCTTCGTTTGCGTGCAGGCGGAAATCGCCCCGGCAGCCGGCGACGCGGCGCGCGTGCTGCCGTATTACTTGCCGATGCGCATGCTGGGCCGCACGGTAACCCAGCAGGGAGAATTGGCGCAGCTGCTGCGCGACACGGGCTGGCGGCAAGTGGAGCAATACAGCGCCAGCGACTTCCCCATGGCGCCCGTGCAGGTGCTGATTGCGCGCAAGGATGGAGCGTGAATCCGTCCCCGCGCAGCGCGCTGCCGCAAGCGCCATTTGATGCATCGCATGGCAAGCGCTGCGCCCATGTGGTTGAATACTGGCTGCGCAGCGATAGCGCTGAACGCTGAACCATGACAAACCCCGCATCACGCATCTGAGATAGCACCAAAATGTCCATCGCCCTATGAGCCTGACACTATCTGATCGTTCTGGAACGATCCTCGGAGAAATTGTCGTCCTGTCCGAGAATGCGCTTGTTCTCGGGACTTTTCTTCCCACGGCAGCCTTTGCCGCATACGCGACCTTATTCAAAAATCTGGAACAAGCCGCCAACGATCAGCTTTTCGTCGAGGCAGACCGATTGGAACAGGAAATTCAGTCATGCGATTTTTGCGTACTCGACACGCACAGCGGCATGCAGCGGAACATAGCTGATTTGCAGATCATGCAAGATGGAATCTGTTTCCATTGGCGAGCAAACTGAGAACAGCCACGGTAAGCCTGCGCCGGCAGCCCGCGCCGGGACCGATGCATGCCGATGTCCCACGGCGCCCGTTTCCGCTCGCCAGTATCAAGCGGGGCTGTCCCGCAACGCGTCGATGATCAGGCCAGCCAGCCGCTCGACGGGCGGCCTGGGCACGCTGGAGGCGCGCAGCAGTTCCAGCGACAGCGGGGGCAGGGCGGGCAAGCCCGCCGCCACGTGGTCGAGCGCGCAGACGGAAGACGGCAAGCCCAGGCTGGTGCGCACCGTCACGCCCAGCCCGGCGGCCGCCGCCGCCCACAGTCCCGCCAGACTGGGACTGGTAAACGCCGTGCGCCAGGCGATGCCGGCATGGTCCAGCGCCTGCGTAGCGCAGCGCTGGAACAGGCAGTCGCGGTCGAAGGTAATGAGCGGCAAGGGCTCGCCCGATTCAGGCTGCCAGGCCAGGCTGGACGAGGCGATCCAGCGCATGGCCGGCTCGGCAATATGCTGGCGCTGCGGCTGCGGATACTCAGCCACGTCGGTGATGCAGGCGCCGCCCCACAGCAGGGCCAGGTCCAGCTGGCCCATGGCCAGCCCTTGCATCAGGGCCGTGTTGCGCGCCACGTGCGCCTCGATGCGCACTTTCGGATGCGCGCGGGCAAAGCGTCCCAGCACGTCGGGCAGCAAGGCTTCGCCGAAATCTTCCTGCAAACCGAGCCTGATCCAGCCTTCCAGTTCCGCGCCGCGCAAGGCGACGGCCGCCTCGTCGTTGAGTTCCAGCAGGCGGCGTGCATAGCCGAGCAGCACTTCGCCGGCCGGTGTCAGCGCCAGGCCCCGGCCATCCTTGCGGAACAGGGGCATGCCCGCCTGCTCCTCGAGTTTTTTCAGCTGCGCGCTGACGGCCGAGGTGGAGCGGCCCACCTTGTCCGCCGCGCGGGCAAAGCTGCCCAGCTCGATGCCAGCCACATAGCTGCGCAAGAAGGCGATGTCAAAATTCAGCAAGCTCATGGCGCAAATACAATCGTCCTGTTTTATGGGATGGTGACTGGTAAATTATCTGATATTCAGAACGATCGTACTGCGCAACACTGTCAGGGTCAACCACTTTCCCCTCCCTGCCATGACCACCAGCTGCCCAGCCGTTCCTGTTCCCGTCCCCGCCACCGCGCCCGCGCTGGGCGATGCCCACCGCTGGAAGGTGCTGGCCGTCGGCGTGGCGGCCAATGCCAGCTTTTCCGCTGCCGCCAACGGCATGCCCACGACGGCCATCTGGCTGCGCAGCGGCTATCACCTGAGCAATACGCAACTGGGGGTGGCGCTGGGCGCCATGGGCCTGGGCGTGGCCCTGACAGAATTGCCATGGGGCATGGCCACCGACCGCTGGGGCGACCGGCCCGTGCTGCTGACGGGCTTGCTGGGCACCATGCTGGCCCTATTGACCTTGCTGCTGTGGATCACACCCGCTGACGGCGCCGTGCCGCCGTTATGGGCGCTGGCGGCCGGGCTGGCCCTGGTCGGCGTGCTGGGCGGCAGCGTGAATGGCGCCAGCGGGCGCGCCGTGATGCGCTGGTTCGGCGCCGGCGAACGGGGTTTCGCCATGAGCATCCGCCAGACGGCCGTACCGCTCGGCGGCGGCCTCGGCGCCCTCGTCCTGCCCAGCCTGGCGTCACGTTACAGCTTCATGCCCGTGTTTGGCGCCCTGGCCCTCGTATGCGGCCTGTCGGCGTTTTTTACGTGGCGATGGATGCATGAGCCCGATTTCTCCGCCGAGGCCGCCACGGGCCCGCAAAACGCGTCCACGGGCCTGTTTGGGATCAAGCCGCCTCCGCCGCTGCAAGGTCCACTCAAAAACCGCAAAGTCTGGCGCATGGTGGCCGCCATCGGCTTGCTGTGCGTACCCCAGTTTGCCGTGCTCAGCTATGCCACCGTCTTCCTGCACGACCATGGCCGCCTGGGACTGGCCGCCATCACGGCCGTGATGGTGGCCCTGCAGGCGGGCGCCATGGTGATGCGCATCTGGAGCGGACGCCACACGGACCGCCACGCGAACCGGCCCGCCTATCTGCGCGGCTCGGCCCTGGTGGCGCTGGCGTCGTTCATTGTGCTGGGATGCATCGCCTGGCTGCAGGCGCCGGGCTGGCTGCTGATGGCCGCCGTGGTGGCCGCCGGCATCGCCGTGTCCGCCTGGCATGGCGTGGCCTACACGGAGCTGGCGACGGAAGCGGGCGGCGCCAACGCAGGCACGGCCCTGGGCATGGCGAACACGGCCGTGTATGCGGGCCTGTTCCTCACGCCGATCGCCATCCCGCACTTGCTGGCGGCCAGCAACTGGCCCGTCGTGTGGTGGCTGGCGGGGCTGGTGGCGCTGGCCACGCGGCCCCTGTTTCCGAAAGCTTAATTTAACTCGGGCAGCGGCGAAATGCGGTAGATGCAGCGCATCGCGTTCGTCAGCAAATGCTGCTCGCGCACGATGCTGGCGCCTGGCCCCACCACTTCCTGGAACAGCTGCAATTCGGAACGGCAAAACCCCTGGCAGGTGCGCGCGGCGGCGCAGATGGGGCAGTGGTCTTCGATCAGCAGCCAGTCCTTGCCATCCGCTTCCACGCGCGCCATATAACCCTCTTCATCGCGCACGGCCGCCAGCTGCTGCAAGCGCGTGGGCAAGTCCGGCGCCGAGCACGCCAGCGCATACGCGCTGCGGCTTTCCTCTTCGCGCTGGGTGATCAGTTTATCCAGGCCCGCTTCGCCGAACAGCTGGCGCACGGAACCGATCAGCTTGATCGTCAGCTGCGCATGCGTGTCGGGAAAGCGCGCATTGCCCGCCTCCGTCAAGACCCAGTTCTGGCGCGGCCGCCCGGCGCCCGCCTGCGCTTCCTGGCGCCCCTCGATCAATCCCGCCGCCACCAGCTTTTGCACTTGCTGGCGCGCCGCCTCGCCCGTCATGTCCAGCGTCTTGGCCAGGGTCGCCGTGGAGACGGGTCCCTTGGTCTTGATGAAATACAGGATGCGCTCCGTCGTTTGCGGCGCCTCTTGATTATCCAAACGTTTACTTGTGTAATTCATTTCGCTCAACTATCATGGGGCCAGTTAACCAACTAATTGCTTGCATAATAGGCCGGTAGCTCCCCGCTGTCGAGGAGTTTCCACGTCCGCATGCCGGCAAGGTACTCTTTTGACAGGATTTTCCCATGCAACTGTCTCACTCGATCTGGCTGTTTCACGCCATCCTCGCCACCGGCCTGGCCCTCTGGCTCACCCTGGCCGCCCTCAACAACCTGCACGCCTTCCACGGCGCCGTCTGGGCCATCGGCAACACCATGCGCATGGACCCGCTGCGCCAGGACCCGACCATCCAGACGCCGCTGCTGCGCCGCGCGCTCACCTCGCTGACCCTGCACCGCCTGAGCCTGTTGACGGTGCTGACGCTGCAACTGCTGGCCGCCATCGCCGCCTGGACGGGCGTGGCGCTGTTGCTCGGCGCTTCCCTGACGCAAGCGTTGCCCTGGCTGAACCTGGCCCTGTGCGCCATGGCCGCCTTCCTGCTGCTGATGCACCTGGGCGGCCTGTGGTTCGGTTACTGGATCGCCCAGGAAAGCTTGCAGACGACGCACCTGGTGCTGCTGCTGTGGACCCTGGGTTTGTTCTTCCTCTTCAACGCGCAGCGGACCTGACCAGCCTCCGCTGCGCCTCTTCTTCTTTTTCCCTTTCAATGCAGTAAAGGACTTCATCATGAATACGAAACTCGTCGGCGCTTCCACGCTGGCCATCGCCCTGGCCGTCGCGGGCGCCGCGCTGTATCCGCGCGCCAACTCGCATGCGGCCGATGCCGCCGCCCACCCCGCCACCAAGGTGGCGCTGGTCCCCGTCGTGCTGGGCACGCAGGAACGCTTCTTTGCCGGCGTGGGCGAACTGGAAGCGGCGCGCCAGGTGCAGGTGGCGGCCGAAACGGGCGGGCGCGTCACGCAGATCCGCTTCGAGTCGGGCCAGAGCGTGGCGGCCGGCGCCGTGCTGGTACAGCTCAATGACGCCCAGGAACAGGCAATGCTGCTGCGCCAGCGCGCACAGCTGAAAAACGCGGAAAGCAGCCATGCCCGCACGGTGCAGATGGTCAGGGAAAAGGCCGCCACGCAGGAGCAGCTCGATGCGGCGCTGGCCGCGCGCGACGCGGCCCTGGGCGACGTGCGCCAGACGGAAGCGCTGATCGCGCAAAAGACCATCCGCGCACCGTTCGCCGGGCAGCTGGGCATCCGCAAGGTACACGCGGGCCAGTACCTGAACGCGGCCGACACGGTGGCCAGCCTGATCGACACGAAGGCCTTGCTGGTGAACTTCGCCCTCGATGAACAGAGCAGCGCGACACTGGCGCCGGGACAGGCCGTGCAAGTGCTGGTGGACGCCTATCCGAATGAAATCTTCACAGCGAAGATCAACGCCATCGACCCGCTGGTCGCCCGCTCGCGCATGGTGCAGGTGCAGGCGGCGCTGAGCCATCCCCGCGGCGCCCTCAAGGCGGGCATGTACGCGAACGTGCGTGTGGCCCGCGAGGCTGGCCAGCAGCTGACGGTGCCGGAAACGGCCGTGACCTACAGCGCGTATGGCGATACGGTGTTTGTGGCGCAGCAGGAAGGAAAACAGCCGCTCACCGTCAAGCGCGTGGGCGTGAAACTGGGCGAGCGGGCCGGGGGCAGGGTGGCCATCCTCGACGGCTTGCGCGAAGGGCAGCGCGTGGTCGCCTCGGGCCAGCTGAAACTGGCCGACGGCATGGCCGTGCAGGCCGTCGCCAATACCCTGGACGAGGCGAAACGCGCCGCGCCCAAGGCCGGTTCTTGAGGAAAGGCCAGCACCATGAAATTTACCGATTTATTCGTGCGCCGCCCCGTGCTGGCGCTGGTGATCAGCACATTGATTCTGATGCTGGGCGTGATCGCCATCCTGCAGCTGCCGATCCGCCAATACCCGATGCTCGAATCGTCCACCATCACCGTCACGACCAACTATCCGGGCGCCTCGGCGGAACTGATGCAGGGTTTCGTGACGCAGCCCATCGCGCAAGCCGTATCGTCGGTGGAAGGCATCGATTACCTGACGTCGTCGTCGGTGCAGGGCAGCAGCACCGTCACCGTGCGCATGGAATTGAACCGCGATTCCACGCAAGCGTTGACGGAAGTCATGGCCAAGGTCAACCAGGTGCGCTATAAATTGCCGGAGGGCGCCTTTGACCCCGTCATCGAGCGCGCGGCCGGCGATTCCTCGGCCGTGGCGTACGTCGGCTTTGCCAGCGAGAGCGTGTCCGCGCCCGCGCTGACGGATTACCTGGCGCGCGTGGTGCAGCCCATGTTCGCCACCATCGACGGCGTGGCGAAAGTCGACGTGTATGGCGGCCAGCAGCTGGCCATGCGTTTGTGGATCGACCCGGCGAAACTGGCCGCGCGCGGCTTGACGGCGGCCGACGTGGCCGACGCCGTGCGGCGCAATAACTACCAGGCGGCGCCCGGCAAAGTGAAGGGACAATTCGTCGTCGCGAACATCAGCGTCAACACGGACCTGACCAGCGTGGAGCAATTTCGCGACATGGTCGTCAAGAAGGGCGGCGATGAAAAAGACAGCGCGGCCCTCGTGCGCCTGAAGGACGTGGGCACGGTGGAACTGGGCGCGGCCGCCACGGAAACGAGCGGCATCATGGACGGCGTGCCGGCCGTGTATCTGGGCCTGTCGCCCACGCCCGGCGGCAACCCGCTGGTGATCGTCGACGGCATCAAGAAGCTGCTGCCGGAAATCCAGAAAACCCTGCCGCCGGGCGTAAAAGTCGAGCTGGCGTTCGAGACGGCGCGCTTCATCCAGTCGTCCATCGACGAGGTGGCGCACACCCTGCTCGAAGCGCTGCTCATCGTCGTCATCGTCATCTACCTGTGCATGGGTTCCCTGCGCTCCGTGCTGATTCCCGTCGTGACGATCCCGCTGTCGATGCTGGGCGCGGCGGCGCTGATGCTGGCCTTCGGCTTCAGCATCAATTTACTGACCCTGCTGGCGATGGTGCTGGCCGTGGGTCTGGTGGTCGACGACGCCATCGTCGTGGTGGAAAACGTGCACCGGCATATCGAGGAAGGAAAGACGCCCGTGGCGGCCGCCCTGGTGGGCGCGCGCGAAGTGGCCGGCCCCGTCATCGCCATGACCATCACCCTGGCGGCCGTGTATGCACCGATCGGCATGATGGGAGGATTGACTGGCGCGCTGTTCAAGGAATTCGCGCTGACGTTGGCCGGTGCCGTGGTGGTGTCGGGCGTGGTGGCGCTGACCTTGTCGCCCGTGATGAGCTCCCTGCTGCTGCAGCCGAAACAAGCGGAAGGGCGCATGGCGCGCGCCGCCGAGCATTTCTTCGAAGGCCTCACCAGCCGCTACGCGCGCCTGCTGGACCGCTCGCTGCACCACCGCTGGTGGAGCGCCGGTTTCGCCGCGCTGGTGATGGTCAGTCTGCCGTTTTTGTACCTGCTGCCGCAGCGCGAACTGGCGCCGGCGGAAGACCAGGCCAGCGTCTTGACGGCGATCAAGGCGCCGCAGCATGCCAACCTCGATTACGTGGAACGCTTTTCGTATAAGCTCGATGATATCTACAAAAATATCCCCGAAACGGACTCGCGCTGGATCATCAATGGCGGCGAAGGCCCGGCATCGAGCATCGGCGGCATCAACCTGACGCCATGGGCCGAACGCTCGCGCAACGCGGCCGTCATCCAGGCCGAATTGCAGCACGCCGTGGGCGACGTGGAAGGCACCAGCATCTTCGCCTTCCAGCTGGCGCCCTTGCCCGGATCGAGCGGCGGCTTGCCCGTGCAGATGGTGCTGCGCAGCGCGCAGGATTACGCCACCCTGTTCCGCACGATGGAAGACGTCAAGCAGCGCGCGCGCGACAGCGGCCTGTTTGCCGTCGTCGACAGCGACCTCGATTACAACAACCCCGTCGTCAAGGTGCAAGTGGACCGCTCCAAGGCGAACAGCCTGGGCATCCGCATGCAGGACATCGGTGTATCGCTGGCCGTGCTGGTGGGCGAAAATTACCTGAACCGCTTCGGCATGGATGGCCGCGCCTACGACGTCATCGCGCAAAGCCCGCGCGAACAACGCTTGACGGCGCAAGCCCTGACGCAGCAGTACGTGCGCGCCGACGACGGCAGCCTGCTGCCGCTGTCTGCCGTCGTCTCGGTGACGGAACAGATCGAGCCGAACATGCTGACGCAGTTCAACCAGCAAAATGCGGCCACCTTCCAGGGCGTGCCGGCGCCGGGCGTGACCCTGGGCGACGCCGTCGCCTTCCTCGACGGCGTGGCGAAAACCCTGCCGCCGGGTTTCAGCTACGACTGGCAATCGGACGCGCGCCAATTCGCCACGGAAGGCAATGCGCTGCTGCTGGCCTTCCTGGCGGCCGTCGTCGTGATTTACCTGGTGCTGGCGGCGCAATATGAAAGCCTGACGGACCCTTTGATCATCCTGATCACGGTGCCGCTGTCGATTTGCGGCGCGCTGATCCCGCTGGCGCTGGGCTACGCCACCGTCAACATCTACACGCAGATCGGCCTCGTGACCCTGATCGGCTTGATCAGCAAGCACGGAATCTTGATGGTGGAATTTGCCAACGAATTGCAGGTGCATGAACGGCTGGACCGCCTCAGCGCCATCCGCAAGGCGGCGCAAATCCGCTTGCGCCCGATCCTGATGACGACGGCGGCCATGGTGGTGGGCCTGGTGCCGCTGCTGTTCGCGTCCGGCGCCGGCGCCAACAGCCGTTTCGGCCTGGGCGTGGTGATCGTGTCGGGCATGTTGATCGGCACCTTCTTTACCCTGTTCGTGCTGCCCACCGTGTACACCTTTCTGGCCCGCCGCCACACGGCCGACCATGCCACGCCGCGCGCGCGCGATTTGTCGCACGCGCTGAAGGAATCCCCATGAAAAATTACCGCTATCTCGTCTCCCTTTTCCCCCTGCTGGCCGGCTGCGCCGTCAGCCCCGCCTACGTCACGCCGGGCACGCCCGCCATCGCCCTGGCCAGTCCGCAGCAGGCGCAGTTTGCGCCAGGTCAAACGGCTGCCAGCGAAGCCGCCTGGTGGACGTTTTTCGACGATGCGCGCCTGTCGCGGCTGATCGCCAGCGCGTTGACGCACAACCTCGATATCGCGCAGGCGCAAGCGAATCTGCTGGCCGCGCGCGCCACCTTCGACGAGCGCCGCCTCGACGAACTGCCCGCCGTCACCAGCCAGGCGGGATGGCAACGCCAGGTGCAACAGGACACCCCCGATAGTCGCGCCGCCAGCACCAGCACGCGCGTGGGGTTCGATGCGCAATGGGAGATCGACCTGTTCGGCCGCCTGGCCCATGTCAGCCGCTCGGCGCAGGCGCGCGCCGACGCGGCGCAGGCCGATTTGCGGCAAGTGCAGCTGACGATCGCCGCCGAAGTGGCGCGCAATTACTACGAGGCGCTGGGCTACCAGCAAAACCTGGGGCTGACGCAGGCGCAAGTGCAAAACTGGCGCGATACCATCGCCCTGATCGACGCGCGCATCCGCGCCGGCAGCGGCTTGCCGGAAGAGCGCCACAACGCGCTGGCCAACCTGGCGCGCAGCGAGGCGGCCTTGCCGCCGTTGCAGGCCGGCTTGCGCCAGGCGCAGTACCGGCTCGATGTGCTGAGCGGCCAGGCGCCGGGCGCCGTCGCGCTGGCGACAGCACCGCGGCAGCAGGCGCCGCTGGCCGGCCAGCTGCCGCTGGGCGACGTGAACAGGCTGATCAAACAGCGGCCCGACGTGGTGCGCGCCGAGCGCCTGCTGGCCGCTTCCAGCGAAGACGTGGGGGCGGCAACGGCGGACCTGTATCCGCGCCTGAGCCTGGGCGGCTTTTTGGGCTTCTTTGCCCTGCGCGGCAGCGGCGTGTTCGACGGCGGCGCGCGCGCCTTCGAACTGGCGCCCTCCGTCAGCCATCCTGCCTTCCGCCTGGGCAGCGTCAAGGCGCGCTTGCGCGGTACGCAGGCCGAAGCGCAAGGCGCGCTGGCGCGCTATGCGCAAACGATGCTATTGGCGCAGGAAGAGGTGGAAAACGCCGTTACGCAGCTGGCGGAAAACCAGACGCGATTGGCCTCGCTGCTGGAATCGGCGCGCCACGGCAACGCGGCCCTCGGCATCGCCAGCACGCGCTATGCGGGCGGTGCCGGCAGCTACCAGGCCGTGCTGGAAAACCAGCGCGCCTTGTACGATATCCGGCGCGAAGCGCTGCTGGCGGAAACGGCGTCCTACATCGATGCGATTGCCCTGTACAAGGCGCTGGGATGGGGGCACACTATGTGATCTTTTTAGCTCGGAAAGGCACGCGATGTTCACGCAAGGCAGCTGGCTCAATCCACCGGAAAACTGGTCCGCCGACGGCGCGCAATTGCGCGTGACGACGGACGCAAATACGGATTTCTGGCGCAAGACTCACTATGGTTTTATCCGCGACAGCGGCCATTTTTTCGGCACGCAAATCGACGGCGATTTCACGGCGCAGTTGCACGTGGCGGCGCAGTACGCGGCGCTGTACGACCAGGCCGGCATGATGGTGCGCATCGACGAGCAAAACTGGATCAAGTGCGGCGTCGAATTTTCCGACGGCCAGCTCTTATTGAGCACGGTATTGACGCAGGACAAATCCGACTGGGCCGTCAGCAGCGCTCCCGCCATGCCGGACGGTTTCTGGCTGCGCGTGACGGTGGCGCAAGGCGCGATCCGCGTGCAATATTCGACCGATGGCCAGCGCTGGCCGCTGCTGCGCCTGGCGCCATTTCCCGAGGCCGGCAGCTACCGCGTCGGCCCCATGTGCTGCACGCCGGAACGGGGTGGCCTGGAGGTGGTGTTCTCCCGGTTTTCCATCGGCCCGGCGCAGCAAAAAGACTTGCACGATTTGAGTTAGATCAAGCGGTCCACGTCTCGTGCAAATGGCGCCACAGCAGCGTTCCAGCCGGTGTCTTCTCATACACGACGGTCGACAGCCGCTCCGTATTTTCTCCCCCCGGCAGCGACTGGAACTCACGGTAGAACACGGTGGCGCCGGCCGCGTTGTCCTGGATCAATGCCAGGTCGGAAATACGCATGATGAGGCCCGGACGGCTGCCGCCGGCGCCCTGGAAAAATGCCGTCAAGCCGGCATGATCGAGCTGCTTGCCGCCCGGTGACACCATCGTGAAACCGGGCGAGAAACGCGCGAGCAAATCGGCGCAATGTTCGGGCGCCGTGGCTACGCCGGAGAGCCATTCGCGGATCAGCACATGCGTGGATAACACGTCGTCAAAACAGGGGTTCGTTGTCTTCATTTTTTTGCTGCTCCATGGTGATGTAAAAGGTCGAGAACGGCGCGGTTATCGATGCGCGCGCACAGCGCCAAAGGCAGCACGCACGCGCTGGCGGCCAGCGCAAAACACCAGTGAAAAACCTGCGCCGCGCGCAGGTGCTGGGCGGGGTCGTCCAGCGACGTAATTCCCTGCGCCGCCAGCAAGCCATTCAGCAGTACGCTGAGCAGCGCCACGCCCAGGCAAAAGCCCAGCTGACGGTTGATATTCCACACGGCGCTGGCCTGGCTCAGCTGCCCGTCCGGCGTGCGCAGGAACGCCGTGCTTTGCGCCGTGCTGCTGCACAAGCCGCCGCCAAAGCCCATCACGGCATACGCGCCGGCCAGCCAGAACAACTGGCCCGCCGCATCCACGCGCAGCAGCATCAGCATGCCCGCCGCCTGCAGCAGTGCACCGGCGATGAACAAGGGTTGCGGCCCCACGCGGCGGTAGCTTTTTCCCGTGAGCGAGATGGCCGCAAACGAGGCCAGCGCCCACGGCAGCATCAGCGCGCCCGCCGTCGACGCCGACATGCCCAGCACGCCCTGCAAATACAGCATGGCCAGCAGGCTCACGCCCATGAACACGCCCGGCACCAGCAGGTACATCAGCATGGCAATGCGCAGCAGCGGTTCGGCGGCCAGGCGCAGGTTCAGCAGCGGCGTCGATTTGCGCAGCGCGCCGCGCACGTAGACCCAGGCGCAGGCGGTGCCCAGCGCCAGCACGCCGGCGCCGGCAAGCAGCTCGCCCGGCGTGCCCAGCATCGTCAAGCCCAGCAACAGCAAAAGGATGGCTGTGCTGCCCGCCACAAGGCCGCCCGTGTCGAGGCGGGGCACTTGCGCGCGCGGCGGGTCGGGACGCAGCCAGCAGGCGGCCAGCAGCAGCGCCAGCGCGGCAACCGGCACGTTCAAGTAAAAAATCGCCCGCCACGACAGGCTGTCGACGATGACGCCGCCCAAGGCGGGCGACAGGGCGGGCGCCAGCAAGCCCACCAGCATGATGACGGAGGACAGGCCGGGACGCTCGGCGGGTTGATACAGCTGGTAAGTCATGCTTTGCCCCAGCGGGATCAGCAAGCCGCCGCCCAGGCCCTGCACGCAGCGCCAGGCGATCAGCGCCTCGATCGAGGGCGCCAGGCCGGCGCCGATGCTGGCGCATAAAAAAGTTAGCAACGATGCCATGAACACGGTTTTGCTGCCATAATAGGCAGCCAGCCAGGCGCTGGCCGGGATGACGATGGTCAGGCCGAGGATGTAGGCCGTGCTGATCCAGGCCAGCTGCGCCACCGAGGCGTGCAGGGCATGGCCGATGTCGGGATAGGCGACGCTGGTGATGAACATGTTGATCAGGTCGACGAAAAAACCCAGCAGATAGATGGCCGCGACCTTTTTGCGATAGTCCATGGTGCTCCGAATGGCAAACGGCCAGCTTAAGCGTCCAGCGCCATTTGCGTAACGGGCCAGCCCCGATTACACTGTCAAAGAAATTTTGACAAACTCCCGCAACCCGCATGTATCCTCATATTTATTTATGATCAGTCTTGACCGTTTGGGTATTTTCATCGCCATCGTCGACGCCGGCTCGCTCACGGCGGCCGCCGCCGTGCTGGGCCAGAGCAAGGCCGTCGTCAGTTTCAATTTGAAACAGCTGGAAGCGGAGCTGGGCGTGTCGCTGCTGACGCGCAGCACGCGCAGCCTGGCGCTGACCGACGTGGGACGGCGCTTTTACGAGGATTGCCAGCGCGTGCTGAGCGAAGCCCAGGGCGCCATCGAGACGGCGCGCCAGGGGCACCAGGGCTTGCGCGGCACCCTGCGCCTGACCACCACCGTCGAATACGGCAGCCGCACGGTGATCCCCGCGCTGATCGCCTTTGCCGCCGCCCATCCGCAGCTGCAGATCCAGCATTCCTCGTCGTCCTCGCATGAAGACCTGATCTCGGGCGGCTACGACCTGGCCATCCGCATGGGTTCCCTCAACGATTCGAGCTACCGCGCCGCGCTGATCGAGCCGTATGCGATCTGGCCCGTCGCCTCGCCCGCCTACCTGGCCAGCCTGCCCGGCCGGGACATCGCCACCTTGCCCGACCTGCAGCGCGCGCGCTGGCTGGCGCACAGCCGCCTCGCTACGCCCCTGCGCTGGGACGTGCACACGCCCGACGGTGCCGCCGTCTTCGTCGCGCAGGACGATGCCGCCATCCATTCCGACTCCGCCTCGGCCCTGCTGGGCTTTGCCCTGGGCGGCTGCGGCGTGGCCCTGCTGCCGCAATGGCAGGTGGAAGGGGACGTGCGCGCGGGACGCCTGCGCCGTCTGCTGCCCGACGTCGTCTTCCCGGAACAGGGCGTGTATGCCGTGTATCCGAACACCCAGCATATTGCGGAAAAAGTGCGCGCGTTTATCGACTTCTTGCGCGCGTTCGTGGGCACGCCCGCCTGAGGTTTCACGTGGCGCCACGGCGCCCATGTCACGTCGTCAATACTTGTTGAATACAACGATTTCCAAAGGGCAAACGAGCGCCCATTTCGCTTTTCACGGCCTACACTGAAAGGACGTTGTTCACCGATTGGAGACCATCATGGCACATACATTGGCAGCAGTTTTCGCCGTGCGCGACATGGCCGAGCGCGCCCGGCACGACCTGATCACGGCGGGCTTTCCCGGCGCCAACATCCGCCTGCACGATGCGGGCAGTGACGACTTTTCCGCCACGGAAAACATCCGCCGCGACGACAGCGACAGCCTGCTCGACAGCGTCAAACATTTCTTCACGGACCTGTTCGGCAGCCACGCCGACCGCCACATCTATGCGGAAGCCGTGCGGCGCGGACATGTCGTGCTGACACTGGAAGGGGCCAGCGACGCCGATATCCAGCGCGCCACCGACCTCGTCGAGCGCTACGCGCCGCTCGACATCGATGCACACGCCGAGCACTGGCGCACCGGCGGCTGGCAGGGCGCGCCGCAAGACGACGGCGCGCGGCGCCAGGGCGCCAGCATGCAGCAGGGCGCGTCGGCCGGCAACCTGAACGAGACGGCGGCATCGCAGCAATTTGCGGGCGGCATGGCGCCGCCGTCATCCGGCACGGGCGCCAACGCGCGCCGCTACCCCAGCGCCGACAACCTGCCTGGCACCAGCTACGACGACGAACAGTACTACCGCAACCACTGGAGCGCCACCTATGTCGCCACCGGCGCGCGCTTCGAGGACTACGATCCCGCCTACCGCTATGGCCATTCGATGGCGAACAGCGACAGCTACCGGGGCCGCCCGTGGGATGAGGTGGAAGCGGAGCTGCGTTCCACGTGGGAGCACACGTATCCGCAATCGGCGTGGGACAACTTCAAGGCGGCCATCAGACATGGCTGGGAGCGCATCACGTCCTGACGCGCGGCGAGGGGATGGCTCTGTCAGCGCCCCTCGTGCGTGAGCTTGAGGAAGTGGTTCAGGATGTGGAAGTGGTCTTCGAAGAACTGCTCTTCCATGGCCGGCAGGGCGCTCACCGGCACCCACTGCGCCAGCGCCGCATCGTCGGCCGCCGTCACGGCCGGCAGCTGGCGCGTCTTCAAGTCGAAGTAATGCGCATGCGTGATGGTGCGCCCCCGCTGGCTGCGGTCCGGATGGTCGAACACGGCCACGCCGACCAGCGCCTCGACCAGGGTGGGCGCCAGCACGCCCAGCTGGGTTTCTTCCGCCAGTTCGCGCAGGGCGCCCTGCAGCAGGCGTTCGCGCGGCTCTAGGAAGCCGCCCGGCAGCGCCCACAAGCCCTTGCCCGGATAGCCGCCGCGGCGCACCAGCAAGACGTGGCCGCCCGTCTGCACCAGCGCATCCACGGTGCAAAAGATGGGCGCATACGGCGCCGTGCGCCAGCGCGCCTTGTACGCTTCGATGGCGCGGTATTCCTGCACCAGCGGCGCGTACCACGGCAACAAGGTCCACGCCTTCAGATACTGGCCGATGGCCGCCGGCAGCAGCTGCGCCACGGCGCTCAGCGACACGTCCACGTCCTCCGCCTCGAACAGCACGTTGCGGATCGCCGTCGCGCCGATGGGCGCACCGGGATCGATCTCCAGGTTGAGCAACTGCCAGTGCGGGAAGTGGTGCAGGTAGTAACTCGTGGCGTCCTTGAAACAGGCCACCAGGGTGACGCGCTGCACCGCGGGCACGGCGCCCGCCACGGCGCGCCGCACGGCATCGGCCCACAGGCCATCGTCGTAGTAATCGCGCACGGCCACGTAATGCACGCGCGCGCGCTGCGCCTCGGGCAGGGTGGCGGCGATCATGGCGGCCCGCTCCTGCCACGTAAACGGGTTCTTCGGGCTGCGCGCATGGAAGGCGGAACCGAGCACCACCACGACGCTGGCGGCGGTGGCCAGCGCCTTTTGCAGCAAGCCCGCATGGCCATTGTGAAAAGGCTGGAAGCGGCCGATCAGGATGGCCGCGTCGGCAGGATAGGATGAGCTCATGCGTCGTCTCCGGTGGGGTAATGGGCGGCGATCGGCAATTGACGCCCGCTGCCAAAGGCGCGCGAACGCACGCGGATGATGGGCGCCGCCTGGCGCCGTTTGTATTCATTGCGGGCGACCATGCCGAGGATGCGCGTCACCAGTGCGCGCCCCTCGTCCGTCTCGCGCAGCTGGTCGACCAGGGTCAAGGCTTGCGCGCTTTCTTGCGCCGGCAGGCGGCGTCCCTCGATATGCCATTTCAAGATTTCATCGAGCACGGGATAGGGCGGCAAACTGTCGGTGTCGCGCTGGCCCGGCGCCAGTTCCGCCGACGGGGGTTTGTCGAGCACGGCGGCGGGGATCAGTTCGCGTCCGGCGCTGGCGTTGAGGTGGCGCGACAGGGCGAACACCTCCGTTTTATACAGGTCGCCGATCAATCCCAGTCCCCCGTTCGTGTCGCCATACAGGGTGCAGTAGCCCACCGAGATTTCGCTCTTGTTGCCGGTGGTGAGCAGCAGGGCGCCAAAGGCGTTCGAGTATTCCATCAGGATGGTGCCGCGCACCCGCGCCTGCAGGTTTTCCAGCGGCAGCCCCTGCAGCTTGCCATCGAAGGCTTGGGCATAGCCCGCTTCGTATTGCGCCACGATGTCGCGGATGGCATGCGTGTGCAGGACGATGCCCAGGTTGGCGCACAGGGCGACGGAATCGGTGACGGAGCCGGCGCTGGAAAACACGGACGGCATCGTGATACCCACCACGTTGTTCGCGCCCAGGGCTTCCACGGCCAGGGCCAGGGTCAGCGCCGAATCGATGCCGCCCGAGCAGCCGACGACGACTTTCGTAAAGCGGCAGCGGCGCGCATAGTCGCGCAAACCCAGCACGATCTGGCGGCGCGCAAATTCCACGGCCGGGATGCCGTCCGGGTCGGGCACGGGAAACGCCGCGCCGTCCGTGCGCGTAAAACCGCCGTCGGCAAAGCGCAGCAATGCATCATCTTCGACGAAGCGGGCCGCCTCGAATTGCACGCCGAGGGTGGGGGACATGGCGAACGAGGCGCCGTCGAACACGAGTTGATCCTGGCCACCCACCTGGTTGACGAAGAGCAAAGGCAAGTTCACGCGCGCGCAGGCGGCGCCGAACACGGCATGGCGCTGCGCGCGCTTGCCGATGTCGGACGGGCTGGCGTTGATGCTGACGACCAGGTCGGGCCGCGCCGCGTGCAGGGCGTCGAACGGGTTGACGGCGTAGGCGCGGCCATCGTCGTTCCAGCCATCCTCGCAAATCATGAAACCGACCTTGCAGCCGGCGATGTCGAGGGTGCAGGCGCCGGGCGGACCCGGCTCAAAATGGCGGCCCTCGTCGAAGATGCCGTAGGTCGGCAGCAGCTGCTTGTAGTATTCGGCCACGATGCGTCCGTCGCGCATCGCCAGCAGGGCGTTGTACAGGGGCTTGCCGACGCCGGGATTCGGCCGCGCCGTGCCGATGACGGTGACCAGCGCAGGCCAGCGCGTGGACGCTTGCAGCAGCTGATCCAGCGCCTGCTGCATGTCGCGCAGGAAGGCGGCGTCCTCGAACAGGTCGCCCGGGTAATACGCGCACAGCGACAACTCGGGACACACGAGCAAGTCGGCGCCATCGCTGCTGGCGCGGCCCATGCGCGCGATGATGGCGGCACAATTGGCGTCGAAGTCGCCCACGGTGGGATTCATCTGGGCGAGGGCGATGGTCAGCATGGCGATCCTTCATTGGTTACGCTTGAAAACCCTATCCTGCCTGAAAAATTTTCTGAGCGTACTGATGCAATCGTGCAAGCCTGCCGATCAGGGTGCTACAAGGTCTTGAGCCAGGCCCGCAGGCGCGTGCGCGCATTCGCATACGGCGACGCCGTATTGAACTGGATCATGCGTCCCATCGTGTAATGCGTGTACCAGGGCTGGCCATACAATTGCGCATCGTCATGGCTTTCAATCAGCGCCAGCAACTGATCTTTCGCCTGCGCCAGGCGCTGCAGCAAGTCGTCCATATTCAAGTCAGCATAGTCGGCATAGAAGCGCTGCGCCAGTTTTCCCAGAGCGTTCCACGTGAAACCTTCGGCGGGAAAGGCGATGTCCTCGATGCGTTTGCCGTCGCGCAGCTGCGCGTGCCAGTGCAAGACCAGCTCGTTCCAGCCGACCAGGTAGGCGAGCAAGTCGCACACGCTCATGCGCGTGCCCGCCACTTGGCCTTCCAGCACGGGTTCCCGCGCCAGCGTGGACGGCACGCGCGCCAGCTCCTGCATCAACTTCGCATACGTGCTGTCGATGGCGGCTATCAGTGCCTGCTTGCTGTCGGGGATCGCCATCAGGCCGCCTTCACGACCGGCAAGCCGGCCGCCTGCCAATCGTCGTAGCCGCTGCCGAGACGGCGCGCATGCAAGCCGTGCTGGCGCAGGGCCGCCACGGCCTGCACGGACAGCACGCAATACGGGCCGCGGCAATACGCGGCGATTTCTGCATTCTCGGGTAATTCGCCCAGGCGGCGCTGCAAGTCATCAAAGGGAATATTGACCGCGCCGGGCAAGTGGCCGGCGGCGAATTCCTGCGCCGGCCGCACGTCGAGCACGGTGATGCTGGCTTCGCGCATGCGTTCCAGCAACTCGTCGCCCGTGATCGCTTCCACGTGGTCGCCCCGGCCCAGCGCCTGCAATTCGCTGCGCTGGTGCTGCGCATACACGTCCAGCGCGGCCAGCAGTTGCACGATGGGGCCGCTGCCCAGCCGGTACAGCACGCGCTTGCCGTCGCGCCGCGCCAGCACGAAACCGGCGCGCCGCAACTGCTGCAAATGCTGGGAGGTATTCGCCACGGACAGGCCCGTCAACTCCACCAATTGCTCCACCGCATACTCGCCCTGCACGATCTGCTCGAGCAGGCGCAGGCGCGGCGCGCTGCCTAAAATATGGGCAAACCCGGCGGAACCGGTGAGAAGTTCGATATCGGCATTTTTCATTGACACGATGCTAGCACCCTTATAACATTCAAGCAATAAATTGAATGTTAGGAACAGCAATGCAAATACTCTGGCTCGATGCGCTGGCGATCGGCGCGGGCGCGACGGCGGTGATGGATGTGTGGGCAGTGGCGTTAAAGCGCTTCTGGTGCATTCCCTCGCTGAACTTTGCGATGGTGGGGCGCTGGCTGGGCCATCTGCCGCGCGGCACCTTCACCCACGCCAACATCGCCCAGGCGGCGCCCGTGCGCGATGAAGCCATCCTGGGCTGGACGGCTCACTATGCGATCGGCGTGCTGTTTGCGGCCGTGCTGCTGGCGCTGGTGGGTGACAAGTGGGTGCAAGGGCCGACGTTCGCGCCGGCCCTGCTGGCGGGCCTCGTGAGCGTGGCCGCGCCGTTTTGCATCTTGCAGCCGGGCATGGGCGCCGGCCTGGCCGCCAGCAAGACGCCGCATCCGACGGCCACCCGCCTGCGCAGCCTGATGGCCCACACGGCGTTCGGCATCGGCCTGTACCTGGCGGCGCTGCTGTGGTCGACGGTCCGCTAGGACGTCAGCGGCGGCACGGGCGCGGGCGCCGGCGCGGCTGCCACCGCCGACATGGCCGGTGCCTCGGGCTGGGCCGGCACCGTGCTCAGCACCATCGTGCTGGGCTTGGCGATCGCGATATGCGCCGCGTCCAGGCGCTTGAGCAGTTCAAACAGCAGCGCGCTGCGGATGCCCGAGGTCAAACGCGGCGACGAGGCATAGCCGGTGGCGTTGAACAGCAACAAGCCATTGTCGATGCCGTCGAGCTGTACGCTGGGCGCCGGCGTGTCGAGCACGTCGGGATTGTCGACAAAGGTGGACAGGATCAGCGCGCGCGCCGCTTGCGCATCCGTGCCCAGCGGCAACGGCAGCTTGACTTGCACCAGGCCCAGCGGATTGGCCAGGGTGACGTTGCGCACCGTCTTGGTGATGAATTCCGAGTTCGGCACGATCACCGTCGAGCGGTCGCTCAGTTGAATTTCCGTGGCGCGCACGTTGATGCGGCGAATGTCGCCCTCCACACCGCCGAGTGACACCCAGTCGCCCACTTTCACCGGACGTTCGGCCAATAAAATCAGGCCGGAGACGAAGTTCTGCACCACCGCCTGCAAGCCAAAACCGATACCCACCGACAAGGCCGACGCCACCCACGCGATGCGTTCCAGGCCGATGCCGGCGGCCGACAGGGCCAGCGCCACGGCCAGCACGCCGCCGATGTAGCCAAACAGCGTGATGAACGACACTTGCATGCCGGAATCAAGGTTGGTGGTCGGCAAATAACTGTTTTGCAGCCAGCGCTTGAACAAGCCCAGCGCAACAAAACCGGCGAGCAGCACCAGCAGGGCCTGGATCAGCGCGGCAGGGCGGATCGCCACCTCGCCGATGGCCAGGCCATCCTGCAGCTTGCCGACCCGCTGGAACAGCTCGCCCGGCCCTTCGCCGAACGGCGCCAGCAGCAGCATCAGGGCCAGCAGCACGACGATGGCACGGCCTATGCCCGACAGCAACACGGCCGCCTGGTCGCGCGCCTTGGGCGTGGCCAGCACAGGGTTGGCCACATCCGGCGGCGGCGGGGTGGAAGCCAGCAGCATGCAGATATCGTCGACCAGCACCGTCAGCAGATAGGTGCTGCACAGCACCACGATGACCCAGGCGATTTGCTTGGCGACAAAGCTGCCGAACGCCACATAGCCGACCAGCAAGCTGATGACGCTGGACGCCAGCGCCAACCACAACAGCACCGTGACGCAGCGCAGCCACAGCGGCGTGACCAGGGTGGCGGGATCGGCCTCGCGCAACTGGCGCCAGCAGCGCTCGGCGCGCATCAAGCCGTAGGCGATGGTCGTGCTCATCACCAGGGCGACGATGCAGTTGACGGCCACGGCCGTCGACAGGCCCGCATTGATGACGATGGTGACCCGTTCCGTCGCCCACACGAGCACGACGATGAAGGAAAACATCGATGGAAAATTGCGCATGCGGTGCGCCAGCGCGTCGGGCAGGGGCAGCAAACGCCACGACACGCGCCGTGGCGACAGCAGCGCGTGGCCCAGTCCCGCCGTAAAACCGGCAAAACAGATGATGCCGATCAAGCTGCTGAGAAAAGTCGAGGTTTTGTCCGACAGGCCGCCTTCCCAGCGCAAGCCCATGGCCAGCAATTCCGCCACCAGTCCCGGCGTGGCCAGCGCCAGCACCAGCACGGCCAGCGCATGCAAGGAGCGGCGCAGGCGGCCATGCGGCACGCGCGTGGCCGTCACCACCAGCAAGTAGCGCGAAGCCCAGACGCTGGCGCCGATCACGGCCACGATGGCGGCCAGCAAGCCGCCCCAGGCCGACCACGGCGTGGCGCTGGCCGCGTTCGCCAACTCCAGCTCCAGCGCCCGCAGGCGCTGCAAGTTCTGCGGCAATTCCGCATGCAGCTGTTTCCAGAAAGAACCAGCCAAAATCGACGCCGTGCGCTCGCCCAGGCGCGCCTGCAACTGCGCGCGGCGCACCGTCGACACTTGCTCCGACGCCTGCGCCGCTTCCACGGCCAGCAAGCGCGCCAGTTTCACCTGCGCATCGAGCGCGCTGCTGGTGCGGTCCAGCTGGCTGCGCTGCGCCGCCACGTCGGGCGCATCTTTTACCCCCGCCGCCGGCTTGCCCAGCTCGGCCAGCCGCGCCTGCACGCTCGACAATGTCGGCGCGAGCGCGTCGGCCACCTTGTCCGCTTCGGTGCTGGCCGCCAGCGCATCGGCGCGCATCTGCGACAGGGTCGCGTCATCCAGATCGGCCTCGCCATCGAGCGCCTTCTGGATGCCGGTAATCTGCTTGCGCAAGCCGTCGAGGCGCTGGTCGGCAGTGGCGGCGTCATCGACGGGCTGCGACCAGGCGGGCGGCACGGATAGCGAGCACGCCAGCAACAATGCCAGCAGGAAAGGGAAGAAACGGAGACGGAAAGAAGTCATGCGGACCTATGCCTGAAAATGAGAAAAACTGCCGGATTGGCAGCAGCGCCGGTCATGGCGTGCCGCCCGGCGGGTGCCTGCCAATATAGCTGAAAACACCGGCAAGCCGCAGGATCAGCGGAACTGGCGTGTGCCTCCAGGCGCGACTAGGCATATTGCCCTATGGAAATATCATTCAAAAAGGTCTAGGATCGTCGTCCGCTTGGCGGCGCGGCACCCATCTGCACGCCGCCGACCTTTTCACCATTCCCTCCGTATTGAGACAGCCATGAAGTTTTTATCCAACCTGACCATCGGCACACGCCTCGCCACAGGCTTTGGCGCCATCGGCGCCATGCTGATCATCATCTCTTGCCTGGGCATCGCCATGCTGGGCAAGATCAACCAGGGCACCGGCCATATCGTGCATGACAGCATGCCGAAGATCGAGCTCGCCAACAGCGTGTCGGCCAACATCAACGACATCGCCATCGCGCTGCGCAATATGATGCTCAGCGCCGATCCGGCCGACCAGCGCAAGCAAACGGACGCCATCCTGGCCGCGCGCCAGGCGGCGGCCAGCAATCTCGGCAAGCTCGCCCGCATGCTCGATTCCGACCGCGAACGCGCCTTGCTGGCCAAGATGAACGACGCCAACACGCGCTATGCGCAGGGGCAGGAAGCCTTGCTTGAACTGATCCGTAGCGGCACGCCGGACGACAGCAGCGCCTACCTGTACGGCCAGCTTCGCCCCGTATTGCTCGTCTACAAACAATTGATTGCTGAACAGATCAGCTTGCAAAATACCCTGGCCAACACGGCGGACGACAACGCGAATGCCACCTATGCCAACACGCGTACCTTGCTGATCGGCATGTCGCTGGCGGCGCTGGCCATCGCGGCGGCGTTGGCGTATGGCATCACGCGCTCGATCACCGGCCCCGTCACCACGGCGCTGCAGGTGGCCAACACGGTGGCCGCAGGCGATTTGCGCAGCCAGATCACCGTGCAATCGAGCGATGAAATGGGGCAACTGTTGCAGGCGCTCAAGCGCATGAACGACAACCTGGCGCAAACGGTGGGCACGGTGCGCGCCGGCACGGAAACGATCGCCTCGGCCTCGTCCGAAGTGGCAGCGGGCAGCCTGGACCTGTCTGCGCGCACGGAGCAGCAAGCCAGCTCGCTGGAAGAGACCGCCTCTTCCATGGAAGAACTGACCTCGACCGTCAAGCAGAATGCCGACAATGCGCGCCAGGCGCATGTGCTGGCCGATACGGCCTCCGGCGTGGCGCAGCGCGGCGGCGCCGTCATCGCGCAAGTGGTGGCGACCATGCGGCAAATCGACGCTTCGTCAAGCAAGATTGCCGACATCATCGGCGTCATCGATGGCATCGCCTTCCAGACCAACATTCTGGCCTTGAACGCGGCCGTGGAAGCGGCGCGCGCGGGCGAACAGGGCCGCGGCTTTGCCGTCGTGGCGACGGAAGTGCGCAGCCTGGCGCACCGCTCGGCCGCCGCGGCCAAGGAAATCAAGACCCTGATCGACGACTCGACCCAGACCGTGGCGGCCGGCAGCGAGCTCGTGCACCAAGCGGGCGACACCATGAGCGACCTGGTCGACAGCGTGCGCCGCGTCACCGACATCATGGAAGAAATCACCTCGGCCAGCGCGGAGCAGACGGCCGGCATCGAGCAAATCAACCAGGCCATCAGCGAAATGGACAACGTCACCCAGCAAAACGCGGCCCTGGTGGAAGAATCGGCGGCCGCCGCCGCTGCCATGCAGGAGCAGGCGGCTACCCTGGCGCAGGTGGTGAGCGCCTTCAAGCTGGAAGCCGGCGCACCGGCAAGCAAGCCGGCAATCGCCGCGACAACCGTACCGCGCCAGCAAGCCGTCGCCCTGCGCGTGCCGGCCGCCAAAAAAGCTGCACCGGCAGCAACGGCGTCATCCGACTGGGAAGAGTTCTAAGACAGCAACGCCACAGGTGCCTCTCGGCGCCTGTGGCGTCATGCAGCATGGGCTGCTTCCTGTTACGTGACCTGATCCATGTCAATCAACAATCCAGTTTGACACGGTGCGGCTAGGCCGAGAGTTCTCTGCGGATGATCTCCGCGCCGGCACTGAGCGCATTGAGCTTGCCTCTGGCTACGCGGCGCGACAAGGGCGCCATGCCGCAGTTGGTGCTCGGGTAGAGTTTGTCGGCATCGACAAACCGCAGCGCCTTGCGCAGGGTGTCGGCCACTTCCTCCGGCGTTTCAATGGCATTGTTTGCCACGTCGATGGCCCCGACCATCACTTTTTTGCCGCGTATGAGTTCAATCAGATCGATGGGCACACGCGAGTTGTGGCATTCCAGCGAGATGATGTCGATATTCGATTGCTGCAGCTTGGGGAACGATTCCTCATATTGACGCCATTCGGAGCCCAGCGTATTTTTCCAGTCTGTATTGGCCTTGATGCCGTAGCCATAGCAAATATGCACGGCCGTTTCGCATTTGAGCCCTTCGATCGCCCGCTCCAGGGTGGCAATCCCCCAGTCATTGACCTCATCAAAGAAAACATTGAATGCCGGTTCGTCAAACTGGATGATGTCGACGCCGGCCGCCTCCAATTCCCTGGCTTCCTGATTGAGGATCTTGGCGAATTCCCAGGCCAGTTTTTCGCGGCTCTTGTAGTGGCTGTCATACAGCGTATCGATCATCGTCATCGGACCTGGCAGCGCCCATTTGATCGGCTGCGTGGTTTGCTGGCGTAAAAACCTGGCGTCGTCGACAAACACCGGTTTCGGGCGGCTCACGGCGCCAACGACGGTCGGCACGCTCGCATCGTAGCGGTCGCGGATTCTGACGGTCTCGCGTTTGTCAAAATCGACGCCGCTCAGATGCTCGATAAATGTGGTGACAAAGTGCTGGCGCGTCTGCTCGCCATCACTGACGATATCGATGCCGGCATGCTGTTGTTCCTGCAGCGACAAACGCAAGGCATCCTGTTTGCCTTCGATTAATTCCTCGTCCTGTAATTTCCAGGGCGACCACAGCTTTTCAGGCTGCGCCAGCCAGGAAGGTTTCGGCAAGCTGCCGGCAGTTGAAGTAGGCAATAATTTTTTCATGATGATTGATGTCGTGTATTTGATTGATCAGAGAGCGTAATTGGCAGCCCATTGTTCCAGAATATGCTTGTACGGCTTGATGAAATGCTCTTCCGTATATTTGCCCTGCTTGACGGCCAGCTGGCTGCGCTCTTCCCGGTCATAGACAATTTGCGTGAGCGAATAATCCTGATTCTTCAGGCTAGGCTGATAAACTTTTCCCGCCGCTGAATTGGCATTGTAGATTTCGGGCCGATAAATCTTTTGAAACGTTTCCATCGTGCTGATGGTGCCGATCAGCTCAAGATTGCTGTAGTCGCCCAGCAGGTCGCCGATAAAATAGAACGCCAGGGGTGCGGCACTGTTTGGCGGCATGAAATAGCGAACTTGCATCCCCATTTTTTCGAAATATTCATCCGTCGAGGAAAATTCATTCTGTTGATACTCGACGCCCAGGATGGGGTGCTGATTTTCAGTGCGCTGGTAGGTCTTGCTGCTCGAGGCGCTGATGCAGATAACGGGCGCCTTGTTGAAGTGTTCCTTGTAAGTATTTGACCTGACAAAGTGCTTGAACAGCTTGCCATGAAAATCGCCGAAATCCTCCGGTGCGCTGAATGCAGATTGATTGTTGTTGTGCTCTGGCAGCAACACGCTGAAGTCGTAATCGCGGACGTAAGAGGAGAAGTTATTTCCTGCAATGCCGGCGATGCGTTCGCCGGTTTTTTTGTCGATGATGGTCGGCTTTAATATCTCGATCAAGGGGATATTGCCGCCTTTGACATCAATATTCAATTCGACGGAAATGATTTCAAGCTCGACAGAGTAGCGGTCCGCCTTCGGGTTATCCCAATGCGCCAGGCTGTTGAAACGGCTGTCGATCATTTTCAGGGTGTTGCGCAAGTTCTCCTGGCGGCTCGTTCCCCTGGCCAAATTGGCAAAGTTGGTCGTCAGGCGCGTATTGTCCGATGGATGATAGTTTTCATCGAAAATAATGCTTTTGATGCTGAATGCAAAATCTTTGCTCATGGTGATCTGGTGTCCTGAATTCTGCGAAAGGATGAATGGGGTAATTGCTTGGTGACCGTGGCGATGCGTATCAGGCTGCGACCACCTCTTCAGCGGTGACCGGGCTCGCATGGCGCGTCAATGCGATCAATGGCAATGCCCGTTGCACGGCCAGCGCGGCCCGCTGGATCAGGGCCTCGTCCTGCACGCGGTAGTCGGCGAAATCCTTGTCGGTGGCATACACGCCCAGCGGCAATGTGCGCGCCTGGAAAAAGCTGAACAACGGACGCAACTGGTGGTCGATCATCAGGGCATGGCGCTCGCTGCCGCCGGTGGCCGCCAGCAGGACGGGCTTGTCGATCAGGGCATCCTGATGAATGAAGTCGAAGAAATGCTTGAACAGTCCCGTGTAGGAGCCGCGGTAGACCGGTGTTGTCACCACCAGGATGTCGGCTTGCTCGACGGCAACAAGGTCCCGCTCCACCGTCTCGGGCAGGTGGGAGCGCCAGACCGCGCCGGCCAGCTGGGGGGCGAGCTGGCCCAGTTCGACCAGGCGTTGTTCGCACAGCACTTCCTCGGCGATCAGGTCCATCAGGTGCTCTGCCAGGGCGGCCGCCTTGGAAGGGCGTTGCAGCCCGCCGGAAACCGCGACTAAACGAAGTGGACGTGTCATGTTTGCTTTCATGTGAATGGATGCGCCAGGGCCGTAAAAGTGCAGGCAACAAGGGGATCGATGATAGCGGCGGGAATCGATGAAGTATAATGGTCTTATTTCATACATCCATGAACATGGCTCATCTCAATGCTTGAACGCATCCACCTCAGCATCGTCCAGCAGGTCGAGAAACAAGGGTCGCTGACGGCCGCCGCAGGCGTGCTGCACCTGACCCAGTCGGCCCTGAGCCACAGCATGAAGAAGCTGGAGCAGCAACTGGGCACCGACGTCTGGCTGCGCGAAGGGCGCAACCTGCGCCTGACGCAAGCCGGCCAGTATCTGCTGGCGGTGGCGAACCGGGTGCTGCCGCAACTGGACCTGGCCGAAGAGCGCCTGGGCCAGTTCGCGCAGGGCGAGCGCGGCGCGCTGCGCATCGGCATGGAATGCCACCCTTGCTACCAGTGGCTGCTGAAGGTGGTGTCGCCGTATCTGGCCGCATGGCCCGACGTGGATGTGGACGTCAAACAGAAGTTCCAGTTCGGCGGAATCGGCGCGCTCTTCGGCTACGAGATCGACTTGCTCGTCACGCCCGACCCGCTGTACAAGCCGGGACTGACGTTCGAACCCGTGTTCGACTACGAGCAGGTGCTCGTCGTGGCCAAGGGCCATGCGCTGGCGGCGGCGGCCTATGTGCAGCCTCAGCAACTGACGCAGGAAGTGCTGATCAGCTACCCCGTGGACATCGAACGCCTGGATATCTATAACCAGTTCCTCTTGCCGGCCGGTGTCACGCCCAAGCGCCACAAAGCCATCGAAACCACCGACATCATGCTGCAGATGGTAGCCAGCGGCCGCGGCGTGGCCGCCTTGCCGCGCTGGCTGGTCGAGGAGTACGCAGCCAAGATGGACGTGGTGCCTGTGCGGCTGGGCGCGCGCGGCATCGCCAAGCAGATTTTCCTGGGGGCACGCGAGACGGACACCGCCATCGACTACGTGCGCGCCTTCATCGCACTGGCGCGCCAGCCTGCCAGTGCGTAGTGACCGCAGCGACGCCATGGGTCATCTCTTGATGCCTCCCGCTCAGCTCGGGTCCGCTGGCCACATCGCGCACGCCTATTCCCTGGAAGTCAGTGCCAGGGACATGCCGGCGTTGAGCGCGGCGGCGCCGCGGATAGCGCCCGCATCCACCATTGCCATTCCCTACCTGCCGCGCGAGGACAACGCCGCGCGGCTGGCCGCGGCCCGCACCGTGCGCACGCTCGGCTTCGAACCCATGCCGCACTTGTCCGCCCGCCGTATTGCCTCGTTCGCCGAATTTGAGTCATTCATCCAGCGCGCCGTCGCCGAAGCAGGCGTCGAGCGCTGCTTCGTGATCGCCGGCGATCCATCCACCGCGATGGGGCCGTTTTCCGACAGTGCCGCGCTGATCGACACAGGCGTGTTTGAGCGCGCAGGCATGAAGGTGATCGGCGTGGGTGGTCATCCGGAAGGCCATCCGGTGATGAGCACGGCCGAACAGTGGGAGGTGCTTGAACGCAAGTGCGACAGCATCGGCAAGCGCGGCATGGCGCCCTTGATCGTCACGCAGTTTGCGTTTGATGCCGATATCGTGTTGACGTGGCTCAAAGCGCTGCGCGAGCGGGGCATAGAGCATCCCGTGCGCGTGGGCGTGCCGGGTCCCGCCAGCATCGCGGTGCTGGCGCGCTATGCCGCATTGTGCGGCGTGAGCGCCTGCGCATCGATGTGGTCCAAGTACGGCGTGTCCATCGGCAAGCTGTTCGGCACGGCGGGGCCGGATCTGTTTGTCGAGCGCCTCACCGCCGGTCTGACAGCGGCACACGGCGAGGTCAGCCTGCATTTCTTTCCCTTCGGCGGCATCGCACAATCCGTCAAGTGGATAGAGCAGTACCGTTCCCGCGCCGACCCGGCCCCTGGCTGACGAGCGCCTCGCCGGCGGCAGCGCGCCGCCAGCGCCAGGCGCCATCCAGCCGGCTTACTCCACCGTCACCGACTTGGCCAGATTGCGTGGCTTGTCCACATCCGTGCCGCGCGCCAGCGCCGTGTGATACGCCAGCAATTGCAACGCGACCACGTGCAGGATCGGCGACAAGTCGCCGTAGTGCTCGGGCAGGCGGATCACGTGCAAGCCTTCGCCGGAGCTGATGCGGGAATCGACATCGGCGAAGACGTACAGCTGGCCGCCGCGGGCGCGCACTTCCTGCATGTTCGACTTCAGCTTTTCGATCAGGGCGTCGTTCGGCGCGATGGTGACGACCGGCATTTCATTCGTTACCAGGGCCAGCGGGCCGTGCTTCAGTTCGCCGGCCGGATACGCTTCGGCGTGAATATACGAAATTTCCTTCAGTTTCAAGGCGCCTTCCAGAGCGATCGGGTAGTGCATGCCGCGGCCCAGGAAGAGGGCGTTTTCCTTGCGGGCGAATTCTTCGGACCAGGCGATGATTTGCGGCTCCAGCGCCAGCACGGACGCGATGGCGACGGGCAAGTGACGCATGGCTTTCAGGTGCGCCGCTTCCTGTTCTTCGCTCAAACGGCCATTGACTTGCGCCAGGCACAGGGTCAGCAGGAACAGGCCGGCCAGCTGCGTCGTAAACGCCTTGGTCGAGGCCACGCCCACTTCCACGCCGGCGCGCGTGATGTAGGCCAAGGCGCATTCGCGCACCATGGCGCTGGTGGCCACGTTGCAGATGGTCAAGGTGTGCTGCATGCCCAGGCTGCGCGCATGTTTCAGGGCGGCCAGGGTGTCGGCCGTTTCGCCGCTTTGCGAAATCGTCACCACCAGCGTGTTCGGGTGCGGCACGCTGTCGCGGTAGCGGTATTCGCTGGCCACTTCCACGCTGACGGGCACCTTGGCGATGGCTTCGATCCAGTACTTGGCCGTCATGCCAGCATACGAGCTGGTGCCGCAGGCGAGGATCAGCACGCGGTCGATCTGCTTGAAGATGGCATAAGCGTTGTCGCCGAACAATTCCGGCATGATGCCCGTCACGCCTTCGAGCGTGTCGCCGATGGCGCGCGGCTGCTCAAAGATTTCCTTTTGCATGTAGTGGCGGTACGGGCCCAGCTCGGCCGCGCCCGTGTGGGCGTGCACGGTCTTCACTTCGCGCTCGACGGGCTTGCCATCCACGTCGACGATCCAGCAGCGCGACAGTTGCAGGTCGACCACGTCGCCTTCTTCCAGGTAAATGATCTGGTCCGTCGTGCCGGCCAGCGCCATGGCGTCGGACGCGACAAAGTTTTCACCATTGCCCAGGCCGACGATCAGGGGCGAGCCCTGGCGCGCGGCGACCACGCGGTGCGGTTCGTCGCGGCAAAAGACGGCGATCGCATACGCGCCATCCAGGCGTTTCACTGCCTGCTGCACGGTTTCAAACAAATCGCCGTTGTACATGTGCTCGACCAAGTGGGCGATCACTTCCGTGTCCGTCTGGCTCTGGAAGACGTAACCCAAGGCCGTCAGTTCGGCGCGCAATTCATCGTGGTTTTCGATGATGCCGTTATGCACCAGCGCCACGCGGGCGTTCTCTTCCGTCGGGGAGAAGTGCGGGTGGGCATTGAAGGAGACAGGGGCGCCATGCGTGGCCCAGCGCGTGTGGGCGATGCCCGTGAAACCGCTCAAGCCTTCTTCCGCGATCTGCTTTTCCAATTCCGCCACGCGCGAGGTGGAGCGCGAACGCTGCAAGCGGCCATCCGCATGCAGGGCGATGCCGCAGGAATCGTAGCCGCGGTATTCCAGGCGCTTCAAGCCTTCGAGCAAGATGGGAGTGATATTACGTTGCGCTACCGCGCCGACGATGCCGCACATGGAAACCTCTGTCTAAAATTTAATCAATGCAAGCATGCTAATGCAGAGTGAATGAAATATGCTTTCTAAATCTGTGCATTTTTGACTGAATATTTCATACTCATTTTGTGATGAAATATTATTTCATTTAAAATCGATTTATTTTCCAATTCATCAGAACCATGAACGATAGCAACATTACCCTCGACGAGATCGATCGTCGCATCCTGAACGCCTTGCAAATTGATGCATCGCAAACCAACAGTGAGCTGGCGCAAGCGGTGCACGTTTCGGCGCCCACCTGTTTGCGGCGGGTCAAGCATTTGCGGGAAAGCGGCGTCATCGAACGGCAAGTGGCCATCGTCGCGCCGCAACTGGTGGGCGCGCGCCTGACGGCCATCGTGGAAATCACGCTCGACGTGCAGGCGGCGGAGCGCATGGCGGAATTCGAGCAGCTCGTGGCGCAGGAAGCGGCCGTGCTGCAATGCTACCGCGTCTCGCCCGGCCCCGACTTCGTGCTGATGGTGCAGGTGGCCGACATGCCCGCATATCACGCGCTGGCGCACCGCCTGTTTGCCGCGCACGCGAATGTGCGCAACGTGAAAAGCTATTTTTCCACGTTCCGCAGCAAATTCGAGACGCGCATCGCCGTGTGATTTTTGACTTTCATTTATCCACCGTTTGCCCACCGCTTGCCCACACACTTATACGGCGCTTTTCCACCGCTTATGCCGCACTTGCCCACAGGCTTATGCACAAGCACGATGCGGGCAAGCCATAGCAGCAGAGCAAGGGATGCGCGGGGAAGCAGCGTCAGGCGGCCCGCGATGGCGCCGCACCGGAATGGAAAGAGGACACAAGCTACTGCCAGCTTGACTTGTGCACCGGCTGCACACAGCTTGCCAACAAGTTACGAGTCCAGTTATCGACAGGCTTATCCACAGCCTGTCCGTGGCGGCAGACGGTAAACTCAGGGGCGCACTTCCGCTTCGGCATAGAAGCGGTAGCCGGCGTTGCGGGCGGTATTGATGGGCAAGGCCAGGCCCGCCGCCTGTTCCGCCTTGCGGCGCAAGCGGCTGATCTGGGTGTCCAGGCGGCGCTGGTCGTAGGTAAGAAAATCCTCGCCCAGCGATTGCACGATCTGCTGGCGGCTGACGATGCGTTCCGGCTCGGCCATCAGCACGTGCAGCACGGTGACGTCCTGTTGCGATAGCGCAATGGCGCCGCAGCCGGGCGGCAAGAGGCGGCGCGGTCCCAGTTCCAGCACCCAGGCCGCGGCGGGCGGCGGCGCGTCGGCGGGCGGCGCGCCCAAACGCCGCGCCAGCGCGCCCAGGGTGGCGGCCAGCTCATCGAGGTCGGCGCTCTTCGGCAGGTAATAGTCGGCACCACCGCCCAGTCCGTTGACCTTGTCCTGCGTGGCCCCGCGCGCCGTAAACACGACGATGCCGATGGGCTGCCCCTGCGCGCGCAAGGCACGCACCAGCACCATGCCTTCGCCATCGGGCAAGCCCAGGTCGATGATGGCAATGCGGTGCACGGCCGGCGCGTAGCAGGCGTGGAAGGCGGCCAGGTCGGCCACGGCGCTGACGCGGTAGCCGCAATCGCCGAGAAATTCGGTCAACTCGTGGCGCAGCACGGCTTCGTCTTCAAGCAGGATGAGGTTCAACATGGCGCAAGGATAACCGATCGCCGTGGGGCCGGGAAGTTGTCTTTCTGACTCCCATGCTGGCCGTGGTAAGCTGCCTCGCCATGAAAATCCTGCTCGCCCTTTGCCTGTTGTTCACCGCCCTGTTCCCCCACGCTGCAGCAGCGGCGCCCGTACCTGCGCCGCTGCTGCTGCCGGCCAGCGGGCAGCCCGTGTCCGCCAGCGGCCACCTGCAGATGCTGCGCGATGCCACGGGCCGGCTGGGGCCCGATGCGGCATTGGCGGCGCCAGGCTGGCGCACCTTGCCCGGCGCCGTCAGCGCCGGTTACACGCAGGACGCCGTCTGGCTGCGCCTGGACGTGACGCGCGCGGCAGCCTCCCCCGATGAATGGGTCGTGCGTTTCAGCAACGCCGTGCTTGACGACGTGCGGCTGTACCGCTGGGACGCGGCAGGCCACTGGGTCTTGCAGGAAGCGGGCGCCGACGTGGCGCGCGGCAACTGGCCCATCGATGCGCGCCAAGTGGTGTTTCCGCTGCGCCTGCAAGCCGATACGCCGCAGCGCTGGCTGGTGCGCCTGCACAGCAAAAAAGCCATGTCGACGGAGCTGACCTTGCTGCCCAGCGATGCCTTCGACAACGCTTCGCGTCGCGAATACCTGTACTACGGCTTGCAGTTCGGCAGTTATTTGCTCTTGATCCTGTTCCATATCTTTTTCTGGCGCATGACGCGCGAAGCCCACAGCGGCTGGTATCTGCTGTACGTGCTGACGAATGCCACGACGGAAGCGCTGACGATCGCCATTCCCCAGCAAATCTTCACCATGCCGAACTGGCTGTCCGATCCCATGCTGGGCGTGTCGATGGCGATGTCCATCGCCGTCGGCGCGCGTTTTTCCACATTGCAACTGGAACTGCCCGCCCTGTATCCCCGTTTCAGCCGCGTCGTGGTGGGCTTGACGGCCGCTGCCGCGCTGTGCGGGGCGCTGCTGGTGCTGCACGGCGACTATGCCGCCGGCGTGCTCGTCGTGCAAATGACGGCCTTGCCATTGATCGTGCTGTTCATCGCCCTGGCCAGCTGGCTGGCGCTGCGCGGGCATCGTCCGGCGCACGCTTTCCTGTTTATCTTCGGCATCTTTTACGCGGGCGTGGTGATCAGTTTCCTGCGCAATATGGCCATCGTGCCGCCGAACTTCTGGACCAACCATGCGGCCACCCTGGGCGCCTTCGTGCACATGATGCTGATGAGCCTGCGCCTCAACCGCCGCTACGCCGAATTGCGCCGCGCCAAGGACCGGGCACAGGCGGAGGCCGTCAGCGCCGTGCGCGCCCTGAATGAACGGCTGGAAGAGCAGGTGGCGCTGCGCACCGTGGCGCTGCGGCAGGAAATCGGCCGGCGCGCCGTGCTGGAAGGCGAATTGCGCGCCGCGCTGGAAGTGGAAACCCGCACCCGCGAAGAGCAGCAGGATTTCGTTGCCATGGTGTCGCATGAATTCCACACGCCCTTGGCCATCATCAATACCACGGCCCAGCAAATTGCCCGCAACACGGACGCGCCGCGGGAAAAAACCCTGCAACGCTGCCAGAACCTGCGCGAAGCGAGCGGCCGCATGACGGCGCTGGTGGATGAATACCTGAGCGCCGACCGCATGGAAACGAGCGCGGCAACCTTCCGGCCCCTGCCATGCGACTTGCCCGCGCTGCTGACGGCCGTGCTGGCCGAATGGCCGCCGGGCCGCATCGAAGCCAGCGTACAGGCGCTGCCCGCCAGCGCCGTGGTGGACGCCAGCCTGCTGCGCGTGGCCCTGCGCAACCTGCTCAGCAATGCCGACCGGCACGCGCCGCAAGCCCTGGCGATCCGCGTGCAAGCCGGCACGCTCGAGGACGGCCGCGTGCAGATCGCCGTCAGCAACGAAGGCGAGCCGCTGCCCGCCGATGAAATCCCGCGCCTGTTCCAGAAATACTTCCGTGGCCGCATCGCCCAGCACAAGCCCGGCGCCGGCCTGGGCTTGTACCTGGTGCAGCGCATCGCCGAATTGCACGGCGGCCAAGTGATACTGGCCAGCGCCGGCAACAACGGCACCATCAGCTTCGCCCTGCGCCTGCCCGTCTGACGCCCGCGCGCATTCCCGACTAAATCAGTCGGGAATCGCTCAGGTTTGCTCAATTTTAAATTTCCCCGTTCTGATATCTTTCCGTTCAGAAATCTTTGTAGCTTTTTATAACGTTTATATTTAAAAAAGCAACAAAAGCCGCAACGGACGCCGTCCACGCACAGCACAGGGAAAACATGCACCGCAACCAACTCGCCAGCCACCTCACCGGCCCCTCCTTGTTCGCGCCGCTTTCCTGACCCGTTCTTTCCCCATTTCCCGCTCGCGCCAGCCCGGCCAGGTCCGCAGGCGCGCGGGCGTCTCCCTATTCATCTCAACAAGGACATCGCATGCATCGTCACGGATCGTTGAACCACATCTACCGCCTCGTCTGGAGCCACGTCTTGAACGCCTGGGTCGCCGTCGCGGAAACGTCGCGCGGGCGCGGCAAGGGCAGCCGCCGCAAACTGGCCGCGGCAGCGGCCGCCATGACGGCGCTGGCGCTGGGAGGACTGGCGCAGGCCGCGCCCACGGGCGGGCAGGTGGTGAGCGGCACGGCCAGCATCAGCCAGCAGGGCGGCACCACCACCATCCATCAGGGCAGCGCGCAGGCCGCGCTGAACTGGAACAGTTTTAACGTGGGCGCCAAGGAAACCGTCAACTTCGTCCAGCCCTCGGCCAGCGCACTGGCCGTCAACCGCATCTTCGACAGCAACGGCACGCAGATCCTCGGCAGAGTCAACGCGAATGGCCAGGTGTACCTGATCAATCCGAACGGCGTGCTCTTCGGCCGCGGCGCGCAAGTCAACGTGGGCGGCCTGGTGGCCTCGACGCTCGACGTCGACAGCGCCAGCCTGGGCGGTTCGAAACACGCGTTCGGCGGCCAAGGTACTGGCAAGGTCGTCAATGAAGGCACGCTGCGCGCGGCCGATGGCGGCTATGTCGCCCTGCTGGGCCGGCAAGTGAGCAACCAGGGCGCCATCTCGGCCCGCCTGGGCACGGTCGCCCTGGGCGCCGGCAGCGCCGCCACCCTGAGCTTTGACGGCGCGCGCCTGCTGCAACTGCGCATCGAACAAAGCACCCTGAACAACCTGGCCGAGAACGGCGGCCTGATCCGCGCCGATGGCGGCCAGGTGCTGATGAGCGCAGGCGCCCGCGATTCGCTGCTGGCCAGCGTCGTCAACCACACGGGCGTCATCGAGGCGCGCAGCGTGGAGCAGCGCGATGGCAGCATCGTCTTGCTCGGCGGCATGGCCGCCGGCACCACCCATGTGAGCGGCACCCTGGACGCCAGCGCCCCCACGGGCGGCAATGGCGGCTTCATCGAAACGAGCGCCGCCCACGTGAAGATCGGCAACGACGTGCGCATCAGCACGGCCGCTGCCCAGGGCCGCGCCGGCACCTGGCTGATCGACCCCGTCGACTTCACCATCGCCGCCAGCGGCGGCGACATCAGCGGCGCCGCCCTGACGGCCAATTTGCGCAACGGCAATGTCGTGATCCAGAGCACGCAAGGCAGCCACGGCACGGCCGGCGACGTGCACGTCAACGACCAGGTCAGCTGGTCGGCCAATGAACTGACCTTGCATGCGCAGCGCAACATCAATATCAACGCCAACCTGAACGGTTCCGGCACGGCCAGCCTGGCGCTGGAATACGGCCAGGGCGCCGCCGCTGCCGGCAACACGGCCGTATATCAGCTGGGTAACGGCGCGCAGGTGAGTTTGCCCGCCGGGCAAAACTTCAGCACCAAACTGGGCGCCGATGGCGCACGTACCGGCTACACGGTGATTACCCAGCTGGGCGCTTACCGCAGTGTCACGGGCACCGACTTGCAAGGGATCAATGGCAAACTGAACGGCAATTTTGTGCTCGGCGCCGACATCGACGCCTCGGCCACCGCCTCGGCCGCCTGGAACCCCAATTGGTGGGACGCGGGCTTCGTGCCGCTGGGCAGGGATGCGGCCTTTGGCGGCATCTTCGACGGCCTCGGCCATTCCATCAATCAGCTCAGCATGATGTCCGGGTCCGGCGGCGGCAGCGGCTTGTTTTCCATTACCACCAAGGATGCTCTGATCCAGAATGTGGGTTTGAATGGCGGCCGCATCAAGACCCACTATTACGCCGGTGGGCTGGTGGGCGACAACAAGGGCACGATCAAGAATAGCTATGCGGCGCTCGACGTCATCGCCGACGGCTTCATCAGCGGCGGCCTGGTGGCGCGCAACAGCGGCACCATCGTCAACAGCTACGCCTCGGGCGCCGTCAGCAGCAATACCCAGAGCGGCGGCCTGGTCGGCATCAACCAGGGAACGATCAGCAACAGCTATGCCACGGGCAGCGTGGCGGGCAAGACCGAGATCGGCGGCCTGGTGGGCACCAACTGGGGAGCGGGATCCGTCAATACCAGCTACGCGGCGGGGCGCCTGCTCATCGCCGACGGCGGCACCAACTTCGGCGGTTTGATCGGCAGCAACAGCGCACCCCAGCAAATCAGCAACAGCTTCTGGTCCATCGACGGTACGGGCCAGGCGACCTCCAAGGGCGGCACCGGCCTGACGGACACGCAGATGCGCACGGCCAGCAGTTTTACGGGATTCAATTTCACCACCACGCCTGGCGCGCAGGGCAATAACTGGGTGCTGGTCAACGTGGACGGCAACTTGAATAATGCCGGCCATGGCGAAGGCGGGACCTATCCCATGCTGGCATCCGAGTATTCCACAACGATCTACAATGCGCACCAGCTGCAATTGATGTCCATGGCACTCAATGGCAGCTACGTGCTGGGCGCCAACATCGATGCCAGCGCCACGGCGGGCGGCAAGGGCGTCTGGGGCAAGAATGGATTCATTCCTGTCGGCATGGCAAACGGCCTGGGCGGCGGCATAGAAAATATCTTCACCGGCAGCTTGAACGGCCAGAGCCATACCATCAGCGGACTGACCATCGCGTCCGACTTCGATATCGTCGGCTTGTTCGGCTATGCGGACAGCACTTCGGTCATCAGCAATATCGGCTTACTGGGCGGCAGCATCAGCGGCGTCATCCACGTCGGCGCCCTGGCAGGCTACGGCAGGGGCCTCATTTCCAACAGCTACAGTAACGCAACGGTCAATGGCCGCGAGTCCGTTGGCGGCTTGCTCGGCACGAACGACGGCAATATCAACAACAGCTACACCAGCGGCGCCGTCAGCGGCAGCACCTCCGTGGGCGGCTTGATCGGCCTCAACATGAGCGGTACCGTCGAAAACACGTACGCGACGGGCATGGTCAAGGGCGAAACCAGCAAGGGCGCGTTGATCGGCACCAACTTCAGCCAGGTAAACAACAGCTTCTGGACCAGTACTGGCGGCGTCTCTGGCATCGGCAGCGGTGGCGGCGCGCAGACGAACGTGCATGCCTTGAGCGATGCGCAACTGCACTCGAAATCGAGTTTCGATGGCTGGGACATGGCCACGAACGCCGGCAGCGGCGCCATCTGGCGCATCTATGAAGGCCAGACGGCGCCGTTGCTGCGCAGCTTCCTGACCGCCCTGACCGTCACCTCGGATGCGGTCAGCAAGACTTACGATGGCCAAAGCTATGCGGGGGGCCTGTCCAATGCCCGTTACTCGGTCGCTGGCGCTGCCGACTCCGGGCAAGTCTTTTCCTCAAGCAACAGCCTGTACGGCGCCATCCGCGATGCCGGTCTCTACAACGCCGCCGGCACCTACCTGTATTCCGGCCAACAAGGGTATGACATCGACCTGCAGGCGGGCGCCCTGACGATCAACCGGGCCGTCATCAGTCTGAACGGCACGCGCACCTATGACGGCAGCGCCAGCATGGCGGCCGGTCTGCTGACACTGAACGGCCTGGTGCAAGGCGAGAGCCTGTTGCTGTCGGGTAACGGTATCCTCGACAACAAAAACGCGGGTGGAAAAAAGACCCTGGCCAACGGCACGCTGACGCTGGCTGACGGCAGCACGGGCCAGGCCAGCAACTACACCTTGGAAGGCGGCAGGCACAGCGCCACCGTCAACCGCGCCACGCTGAATGTGCAGGGCGTGGGGGCGGCCAATAAAGTCTATGACGCCAGCACGGACGCCACCTTGACGGGCAAGGCCAGCGTCCAGGCGCTGGGCGACGACCAGCTGAACGTAAGCGGAGGCACCGCCCGTTTTGCCGACAAGAACGCCGGCATGGGCAAAGCCGTCACCCTGAGCGGTTTTACCTTGCAGGGCGTGGATGCGGCCAACTATGTGCTGGTGCAGCCGAACAACGTCACGGCCGACATCGGCAAGGCCAGCGTGGTCGTCGCCGGCGTGGGCGCGGCGAACAAGGTGTATGACGCCACCACCGGCGTCATCCTGACGGGCAAGGCCAAGGTGCAGGCGCTGGGCGGCGACCAGCTGAGCGTAGCCGGCGGCGTGGCCCGCTTTGCCGACAAGAACGCAGGCAAAGGCAAGGCCGTCATCGTTGATGGCTACAGCCTGCAAGGCGCGGATGCGGGCAACTATGTGCTGGTGCAGCCGAACAACGTCACGGCCGACATCAGTAAAGCTACTGTCAGCGTGAGCGGCGTGGGTGCGGCCAATAAAGTCTATGACGCCACCACGGGCGCCACTTTGACGGGCAAGGCCAAGGTGCTGGCGCTGGGCGACGACGAACTGCGCGTCGCCGGCGGCAGCGCATCTTTTGCCGACAAGAATGCTGGTATGGGCAAGACCGTCACCCTGAGCGACTTTGCCTTGCAAGGCGCGGATGCGGCCAACTATGACCTCGTGCAACCGGGCAAGGTCACGGCCGACATCAGTAAAGCTACTGTCAGCGTGAGCGGCGTGGGTGCGGCAAATAAAGTGTATGACGCCACCACGGGCGCCACCCTGGCGGGCAAGGCCAAGGTGCTGGCGCTGGGCGACGACCAATTGAGCGTGGCGGGCGGCACTGCCCGCTTTGCCGACAAGCACGCAGGAACAGGCAAAACCGTCATCGTCGACGGCTACACCTTGCAGGGTGCGGATGCGGCCAACTATGCACTCGTGCAACCGGGCAACATCACCGCCGATATCGCCAAGGCCAGCTTGCTGTACACGGCCACGACCACCAGCCTGACGGGCGGCCGCGCGCCGGAAGGCTTGAGCGGCAAGGTCAGCGGCCTGCTGGGCGGCGACACCCTGGCGGACGCCACCAGCGGCACCGTGGCCTGGACCAGCCCGGCCTCGGCCGGCAGTCCGGCTGGCAACTACGCCATCACGGGCAGCGGCCTGGCTTCAAACGACTATGCCTTCGTGCAAGCCGAGAGCAATGCCGGCGCGCTGACCTTGACGTCGGCAACCCTGCCGCCGCCGGCCAGCCTGCCACCACCAGCCCAGGCAGCCGTGGTGCAACTGCAGGCACAAGTGCTGGGCAGCTTTGCCGACACGCGTCCCGGCACGCTGGCCGCCGCACCCACCATCACCGTCACGCAGACGGATGCCCCGGCCGGCACTGCCGCCGCCAGCAATGCCTTGCCAAACACCAGCATGCAGATCGGCAGCCGCGGCCCGGCCCTGCAAGTCGTCCTGGGCGGCGTCAAGCTGCCCGCCAACATGCTTAACGTAAATCAATAACACCATGACTCATTCCTTGACTCCGCGACACCTGATGCAACAACCGTTGCTGTCCCTGCTGCTGCTGGCCTTTGCGCCATGCGCCGTAGCACAAACCACGCCGGTCGTGCCCGATGCGGGCGCCATCCTGCGCCAGTTGCAGCCGGCCACGCCCGCCAATGTTGCTCCCGGCGCGCCGGCGCTGCGCATCGAACAGAAGGAGGGCACGCCGCTGCCCGCCAGCGCGCCATTTCTCGTCACGCAAATCGACATCGCCGGCAACAGCGCGTTCGATACGGCCACCTTGCAGGCGCTCGTCGCCAGCGCCCATGGCACGACCTTGTCCCTGGAGCAACTGGGAGAACTGGCGGCCCGCATCACCAGTTACTACCGCACCCATGGCTATCCGCTGGCGCGCGCCATCGTGCCTGCCCAAACCATCCGCCAGGGCATCGTGCGCATCGACGTGCTCGAGGCGCGCTACGGCAAGGTGGGCATCGACAACCGCAGCGACGTCAGCGACGCCTTGCTGAACGCCACGCTGGCGCCGCTGCAAACGGGCCAGACCATCGGCCAGGCGGAACTCGACCGCAGCTTGCTGTTGCTGTCCGACATACCGAATGTCGCCATCACGGCCACGCTCACGCCCGGCGCCGAAGTGGGCGGCTCCGATCTGCTGGTCGATGCCTGGTCCGGTCCGCGCATGGCTGGCGCTGCCTTCCTCGACAACAATGGCAACCGCTACACGGGCCGCGCCCGCCTTGGCGCCACCGTGTACCTGTACAACCCGCTGCATCAGGGCGACGTGGCCAGCGCCAGCGTGCTCAGCTCGGGCACGGGCATGTCGTATGCGCGGCTCGGCTATGACCTGCTGCTGAACGGCGCCGGCACGCGCGCCGGGGTGGCCATGTCCGCCCTGCGTTACCGCCTGGAAGGCGCCATGCGCCCGCTGCACGCACATGGCACGGCCCAGGTCGCCAGTGCCTGGCTGCGCCATCCGCTGCTACGCAGCCGCGATGCGAACATGTCGATCCAGCTGCAGTATGACCAGGTGCACTTGCGCGACCGCATCGACGCCAGCGCCATGCGCAGCGACCGCCGCCTGGATAACCTGAGCGCCACCCTGGGCGGCGACGTGCGCGATGCGGCCCTGGCTGGCGCCATCACCAGCTGGAGCGTGGCCGCGACGGCTGGCAAGCTCGACATCAGCGACCCGCTGACGCGCCTGAACGATGCCTTCAGCGCCCGCAGCCATGGCAATTTTGCGAAATGGAACGTCAACCTGTCGCGCCTGCAAAACCTGGACCAGCGCAACGCCGTGTACCTGGCCTTCGCGGGACAGTGGGCGGACAGCAACCTCGATTCCTCCGAAAAGATGAGCGTGGGAGGCCCGTACACGGTGCGCGCGTATGACGTGGGCGCGGCAGCTGGCGACCTCGGCTATTTCGGCAGCGCCGAATGGCGGCATGAACTGAGCGCCAGCGACGCGGGACAATGGCAAGCCGTGGCCTTCGTCGACAGCGCGCGCGTGACGGTGAACCAGCAGCGCTGGACGCCGGGACCGAACAGCGCACGCCTGCACGGCGCCGGACTGGGCGTGAACTGGGCGGACGGGCAGCAGTGGAATGCCCGCGCGTACGTCGCCAAGCCCATCGGCGGCACGCCAGTCCTGCTGGCGGCGCGCAGTTCGGCCCGCCTGTGGGTCGAACTCAATCGCCGCTTCTGATGCGGCGGCAACAGCCGGAAGCCCGACTTTCGGCTGTTGCTTGATCCAACGCAAGACTTACCCACCAGCTATCCACCGTCTGCGCACGGTTTTTCCACAGGCTTACCCACAGCAACATGTGGGAAGCAGGCGGCAAAACTGCAGTTATCCCCACTTGTACCCACGCTATCCAACGCTTATCCGCAGGCTTACGCACAGAGTTATCCACAATCCGCAGGAAAAGGCGATTACATCGCTGGCAAGCTGCTGGAATCAGCGGAAAAGGCAGCGACAAGCGCATGGCGGGCCAGATTACAAAACTTGCCAACAGCTTATGCGCAGGCTTGCACACAGGCTTATGCCCCACTTGTGCAGTGGCTTGCCCACAGAGTTATCCACATACAAAAAAGGCAGGCCATGCGGCCTGCCTGTGTGCAAGGGCTGACTGCGCCGCTTACTTCTTGATTTTCACGGGGCGCGTCCAGCCATCGATGGTCACCTGGCGCGCGCGCGACACGGTCAGCTTGCCGGCCGGTGCATCTTTCGACAAGGTCGTGCCCGCGCCCAGGGTGGCGCCCTTGCCGACGGTGACGGGCGCGATCAGCTGGCTGTCGCTGCCGATGAAGGCGTCGTCTTCGATGACCGTGCGGAACTTGTTCACGCCATCGTAGTTGCAGGTAATCGTGCCGGCGCCGATGTTGACCTTCGAACCGATGGTGGCGTCGCCGATGTAGGCCAGGTGATTGGCCTTGCTGTGCGCGGCGATCTGGCTGTTTTTCACTTCGACAAAGTTGCCGATGTGCACGTCTTCCGCCAGGACCGTTCCCGGGCGCAGGCGCGCATAGGGGCCGATGATGGAAGCTGCGCCGACGACGGCGTCCTCGATATGGCAGAAGGGCTTGATGTGTGCGCCAGCGGCCACCGTGGCGTTGATGAAGACGTTGTTGGCGCCCACGCGCACGCCGTCGCCCAGTTCGACTCTGCCTTCGAACACGCAGCCGACGTCGATGGTGACATCGCGGCCGCAAATGAGTTCGCCGCGCACGTCGATGCGGGCCGGATCGAGCAGAGTCACGCCCCGTTCCAGCAGCGCTTGCGCGATATTGTTCTGGTGGATGCGTTCCAATTGCGCCAGCTGCACCTTGCTGTTGACGCCCGCCACTTCCCACACGGCGGCCGGGTGCGCCGAGGTGACGGCCACGCCATCGGCGACGGCCTGGGCGACGATATCGGTCAGATAGTATTCCCCTTGGGCATTGTCATTCGACAAGGCCGACAGCCATTGCTTGAGCTGCACGGTGGGCGCGACCATGATGCCGCTGTTGATCTCGCGGATGGCGCGCTCGGCGGGCGTCGCATCCTTTTCCTCGACGATGCGCACGATGGCGCCGTTGTCGCGCACGATGCGGCCCAGACCAAACGGATCGTCCTGTTCCACGGTCAGGATGGCCAGCTTGTCCTTGCCGGCCGCCTGCACCAGTTGCTGCAGGGAAGCGGCGCTGGTCAGCGGCACGTCGCCGTACAGGATCAGGGTCGGCACGCTGTCATCCAGCAAAGGCAGCGCTTGCTGCACGGCATGGCCCGTGCCCAGCTGCTGCGCCTGCTCGGCGGCGTCGATCTGCACGCCATGGTTCACCTTGTAGCCGTCGAGCAACTTCAGCACCGCTGCGCCCCCATGCCCGTAAATCACGCATAATCGGGACGGCGCCAGGCCGCGCGCCGTGTCGATGACGTGCGACAACAGCGGCTTGCCCGCCAACGGGTGCAATACCTTGGGCAGTGCCGACTGCATGCGTTTGCCCATACCGGCAGCGAGAATGACAACGTTCATAGACCGTCTTTTATAAGTTAAGAATATGAAAAAGTTTAACACGCAGGCCCCGTCTTCCACGTCTTCCAGCCGCTTGACGTATGCCTTACTGGCCATGCTGCTCGTCGTCATGGCCGGTTGCAGCGGCTTGCGCCTGGCCTACAACAATGGCGATACCGTGCTGTACTGGTGGCTGAACGCGTATGTCGACCTGGACCGCGACCAGAAGGGCTGGGTGCGCGACGATATCGACAAGCTGTTCGACTGGCACCGCAGGACGCAATTGAAGGATTACGTGGAAATCCTGCGCACGGGCCAGAAGCAGTTGCAAGGCAATGCCACGCAGGCGGACCTGCTGGCGGATTACAGCGAGATCAAGCAGCGCACCCAGGCGCTGTTGCTGAAGGCGGCGCCCGAGCTGGCCGACCTGGCGCGCTCGCTCAAGCCCGAGCAGATCGCGCAGATGGAAAAGAAGTTCAAGTCAAACAATGAGGATTACCGCAAGAAATACCTGAGCGGCGACCAGGAGAAGCGCCAGAAACTGCGCTACAAGAAAGCCATGGAGCAATTCGAACTGTGGTTCGGCAGCTTCAGCAGCGAGCAGGAAGCCGTCATCCGCAAGGCGTCCGACGCGCGTCCGCTGAACAACGAGGTCTGGCTCGACGAACGCATGCGGCGCCAGCAGAATGTGTTGAGCCTGGTCAAGAAAGTTCACCAGGAGAAACTCGGCAAGGAAGCCACCGTGGGCTTGATCACGACCCTGATCAAGGACAGTTTCGAGCGCCTCGAGCATTCTGAGCGCAAGGCCTTCTTCGATGCCTACGAAAGCAGCACGGCGCAGATGGTCATGACGGTGATCAAGATCGCCACGCCGGCGCAAAAGGCCCATGCCGTCAAGCGCATGCAGGGCTGGATCGACGATTTCAATTCCCTGGCCACGCAACCCAAATAGAGCGGCAGCGCCAGCAGGGGCGAGGGGGCCATATGCTATAGTGGCCGCCATCAAATTGAAGAAATGAAACGCCTAACAAAACCGTAGCGAGCGGCAGTGAGTTGTGGCTAAGAAGCGCAGCTGTGCGAATGCACAGTGAGCATCGCAGGCCGCAAATCGCGACGCGCAGTAGGTTTTGTTAGGTGTTTTAAATGCCCATGCAAAAGAAAATTAAGAAACCCGCCAAAGTCCCCGTCCACCACGCGCCGCCACCGAACCAGGTGCGCATCATCGGCGGCCAGTGGAAGCGCTCCGTGCTGCCTGTTTTGCAGGCACTGGGCTTGCGCCCGACACCGGACCGCGTGCGCGAAACCGTGTTTAACTGGATCAACCACTTGCGCGACGGCGACTGGGCCAATGCCCAGGTGCTGGACCTGTTCGCCGGCAGCGGCGCACTGGGCTTCGAGGCGGCCAGCCGCGGCGCCGCCGCCGTCACCATGGTCGACACCCATACGCCCGTGATCCGCCAGCTGGAAGAAAACAAGACGAAATTGCGCGCCGACAATGTCCAGCTGCTGCGCGGCGACGCCTTGCTGACGGCGCAAGGCCTGGCATCGCGCGGCCAGCGTTTCGACCTGATCTTCCTCGATCCGCCCTACCAGCAGGATTTCCTCGCGAAAGTGTTGCCGCTGTGCGCCAACCTGCTCAAGGAAGGCGGCATGGTGTATGCGGAATCGGGCTTGCCGCTCGTCTTCGATGCAACCAGCGCCCTGGAAAAACCGGAGTGGATGGCGCCGTGGGAAGTCATCCGCGCCGACAAGGCGGGCACCGTTTATTATCATTTACTAACTTACAACAAAGTGCCGGCTACTGCCTGAATCTGCCTATAAATGAGGCAAAAAAGCTCCCTGCCCCGAGGCGCAGCACCAAGGTGGTCACCAATTTCAGGCATAATGCGCGTCTATATTGGTGCATCGTCAGGGAGCCGCAATGGTTGTAGCCGTTTATCCAGGAACATTCGATCCGCTCACGCGCGGTCATGAAGATTTGGTGCGCCGCGCATCGGGTCTGTTTGACAAGCTGATCGTCGGTGTGGCCGACAGCAAGAACAAGCAACCGTTTTTCTCGCTCGACGAACGCCTGGAAATCGCCAACGAAGTGCTCGGCCACTATCCGAATGTGCAAGTGGAAAGCTTTTCCGGCCTGCTCAAGGATTTCGTGCGCAAGCATGAAGCGCGGGTCATCGTGCGCGGCTTGCGCGCCGTCTCCGACTTCGAATACGAATTCCAGATGGCGGGCATGAACCGCTACCTGCTGCCCGATGTCGAAACCATGTTCCTGACGCCATCCGACCAGTACCAGTTTATTTCGGGCACCATCGTGCGCGAAATCGCGGCGCTGGGCGGCGACGTCTCCAAGTTTGTCTTCCCCTCGGTGAACCGCTGGCTGCAAAACAAGATTGCCGCCAACGCTGCCTCATCGCAATAAGTAAGAGTGAAATCATGGCATTACTGATCACCGACGAATGCATCAATTGCGACATTTGCGAGCCCGAGTGCCCGAATGACGCGATCTACATGGGCGCGGAAATCTACGAAATCGATCCCAACAAGTGCACCGAATGCGTGGGCCACTTTGACGAGCCGCAATGCCAGCAAGTGTGCCCCGTCAGCTGCATCCCCTTCAATCCAGCCTGGCGCGAAAGCCCGGAGCAATTGATGGCCAAGTACGAACGCCTGCAAACGGAACTGCCCGCCGCCAAAGCCTGAGCTTTTCTCCCGCGCCACTTCCGGGCCACGTCTGCGTGGCGCCAGCTTCTGCCAACTGTTCTACACTGTGTGCTGACTTATCCACAGCCCATGGTTTCCACGGAGGTAGAAGATGCAAATAAGCACATCCCGTTTGGGCCGCTCCCTGGCCACCGCCTGCCTGTGCGCCAGCCTGTGCGCCACCGTGGCACGACCAGCGCTCGCCGTCGAGGTGGGCGGCGTCAAGCTGGACGAGACGGTGCAGCTGGCCAGCCGCGAATTAAAACTCAACGGCGCCGGCGTGCGCTACAAGGTCATCTTCAAGGTGTACACGATCGCGCTGTACCTGCCGGAAAAGAAAACCCAGCTGGCCGACATCCTGGCGCTGCCCGGACCGCGCCGCCTGGAAATCGTCATGCTGCGCGACATCACTTCCGACGAGCTGGGGCAAGCCTTCATGCAAGGCTTGAAGCGCAGTTCCGACCAGGCCGACCGCACGCGCCTGCTAAGCCAGACGATGCAGTTCGGCGCCATGTTCGAAATGGTGCCCGGCCTGAAAAAGGGCGACATTCTCACCGTGGACTGGCTGCCGGAAGAGGGAACGTTGTGCAAGCTGAACGGCAAACAGGTGGGCGACACGGTGCCGGACCTGGCTTTCTATAATGCGCTGCTGAAAATCTGGATAGGTGCCCATCCGGCCGACACCATGTTGCGCGCGCATTTGCTGGGCGACATGGCGTAATCGGCTGGCGGCAGGCGTAAAAAAAGCCGGCGCAGGCCGGCTTGTCATTCTGCAACAGTTGCTCGCTCACGCACGCGTCGACAGGGCGCGCAATTCGGCGGCATTGCTTGGCGATACGCCATCCATCTTGCCAAGCGTGCGTTTCAAGGCTTGCGCTTCGCGCATCTGCTGGCGCGCCAGGCGCTCTTCGCGGCTCAGCTTGGGACGCACCACCAGCATCATGGCGCGGGCGATGCCCACCAGCAAAGGCTTGAACAGCAGGGCGAAGGCGCCCACGGCGACGATCACCAGCACGAGTTGCAGGGCGTTCAGCAGGGAAATCTCCAGCACGGGTGCGGATACTGCGTACAGGGCGGAGGCGAAGGTAGACATAGTGTTCCAGTGCATTATAGAATTTGACAGTACTATAGTGCAGTGCAACATATAAATCTAATTCCATTTCTTGATACCAATTATATGAATCGTGAATGGAAAACTGTAATATTTTTTTACGAGTGAAAATATTCGTGCCCGGCGCGGTTTACACTCTTAAGTAATCAATTCAACTTTTATCTTGGGCTTTCCATGAGTTTTCTGACGCTGGATCTGAACTTGCTGCGTGTTTTCGACGCCGTCATGACGGAACAAAACCTGACGCGCGCAGCCGGCCACCTGGCGATGACGCAGCCGGCGGTATCGAACGCCATCAAACGCCTGCGCGAGAGCCTCGGTGACGAATTGCTGATCCGCACGGCCTATGGCGTGAAACCCACGCCCCGCGCCGAAGCGCTGTGGCCGTCCGTGCGCTCGGCCCTGGCCAGCCTGGAAGCGGCTGTCACGCCGGAAACCTTCGACGTGTCGAAAACACATGCCACGTTCCGCATGGCCATGGCCGATGCGACGGCCGCGTTCTGGCTGCCTTCGCTGATGCGCTCGATCGAACGGGAAGCGCCCGGCGTCAACGTACGCATGATGCCGCTGACCACGCGCGAACCGCGTCCGATGCTGCTGCGCGGCGACATCGACCTGGCCGTGGGCTTTTTTCCCGGCGTGGCGGCACAATTGTCGAGTGAAACGGGTTCGCCCATCCGCCACGAGCGCCTGTATTCCGGCAAGTATGTGTGCGTGATGCGGCGCGGCCATCCGCTGGCCGACAAGGAATTGACCCTGGATAACTACTGTGCGGCCAACCATTTATTGGTGAGCTTTTCCGGCCGCGCGCATGGCTTGATCGACGAGGCGCTGTCGCAGATCCACCGCGAACGGCGCATCTTGTTGACGGTCAACCAGTTCTTCACGGCCGGAAGAGTCGTCGCCAATTCCGACCTGATCACGGTCTTGCCGCGCCATTTGATCGCCTCGACGGGCATGACGGAATCGCTGCTGTACAAGGATTTGCCGTTGACCCTGCCAGCCGTCCACCTGGACATGCTGTGGCACGAGCGCGACGCCCGCAGCCCCGCCCACAAATGGCTGCGCAACCACCTGGAAAGCATGAACACACCCACCCTGCGCACGGCCACGGCAGCCGGCGGCGGCGTGGCGCCGAAACCGCATGTCGAGTGAAAAACATTAGCGGCACGAACGTCTGAGAAAATCGTAGCGAGCGGAAGTAAGTTGTGGCCGAGAAGCGGAACTGTGCTCAAGCACAGTGAGCATCGCAAGCCGCAAATTACGACGCGCAGTAGATTTAATCAGATGTTCATCATGCGTGGCTGCTGGAGCGGTAACCGATCCGGAAACCGCCCCAGTGCTTGCCCTCGACGTGGATGGGCACGGACAAATCGTGCATGACCTCGCCCGTGTCGCGTTTATAGGTCTGCAACAGGAACGCCTTGGTGTTGCTGCCGCAGCGCTTGCCCGTGCGGTCGCTGAAGATGCGCTTGGTGCGGTTATTTACGATATCGGTGGCGTAATCGCCCGTCAGCGGCTGGGAAAACTTCTTGTTGTGCGTTGGAAAATATCCATTGTTGTCGACGGCACCCGCATACGCCAGGTGGGGCAATGCCGCCAGCACGCCTTCCTGCAAGTCGGGCAGCACCTTGTCCGTGAACGCGTCGAATTTCGTGTTGTGCTTGGGCGGATTGGTATTCGGGATGGGGCGGTAATGGCGGTCGAACAGGGCGTCGCGCGTGATGCGCCCCGAGGCGATCGCTTGCTCGAAGAGTTTGCCCACATCGCGCGCGGCGCGCTGGGCCGCCTCGCGGATCTCGTCGTGCGGCGTGGCCACGCTCGATTCGCCCAGGGCGCCGGCGATCACTTCGGCCCGCTCGGCCAGGGCCATGGCCGATTGCGTGGCGCGCGGCAATTCGGCATTCGTCGACAGCATGCTGTCGCGGATTTGCCCGATGGCGTCGGCGATCACTTGCGTCGTCTCGACGTGTTCGCGCGAGGCGCGGGCGATTTGCCCGATCTCGTCCTCGGACTCGCCCGATGACTGCTCTATATGGCTGAGCGAGGCGTGCACGCTTTGCACATTGCGCGCCGCTTCCGTCACGCCGGCCGCCAGCGAACTCATGCCGCGTGCGGCTTTTTCCGACTGTTCATTGATTTCGCGCACCATCACGCTGATTTCATCGGAAGCTTCCTTGGTGCGCTGCGCCAATTGCCGCACTTCCCCGGCCACCACGGCAAAACCGCGCCCGTGTTCGCCGGCGCGCGCCGCTTCGATGGCGGCGTTCAGCGCCAGCAAGTTGGTGCGCGCGGAAATATCGGAAATGGCTTCCGTAAAGCCCGTGATGCGTTTGGATTTTTCCTGCAAGCTCAGCATGTTGCTGGAAGCGCCTTGCGCTTCCTCGCGTGCGTTATTGATGCGCTGCAAGCCCTGGTCCACTTCGGCGCGCGCCGCCACGCTTTCCACGCGCACGCCGGCGGCCACCTTGGCGGCCCGTTCCGCATTGGCGGCGATCTTTTCCGTCATCGCGGCATTTTGTACGGAACTGTCGGCGATGTCGCTGGCCGTGCGGACATCGAGCTCCACCTTCTGTTTGACGGAATCGACAAAATACGAGGTTTCCGCCGCGCCGATCATGATGGCATCGATGGCGTTGCCCACCGTGTCGGCGAACTGGTGCAAGCCCGGCTCGCCGCGCGGACGGCCGGCAAACGCCAGCAGCGCGGCGCCGATGGCGGCGGCCACGCAGGCAATCAGATAGGGATGGTCGCCGCCCGAGAGCAACAACAGATAGGCCAGGCAACAGGCGACGGCCATGGCCAGGATCGTGAATACAAAGAAACGCACCAGCTGATGCTGCAACTGCTTCATTTGTCCCCCGCTGCGCGAACCCGTCACGTCCCGCGAAAGGGACGTGCCGTAACCGTATGCGGGTGGGCACGATTGCCCACTTTGCACCCTGAAGTGACCGTCTGCGCGGCGTTTCAGGCGGCTACCGGATAGCAGAATTGTAGTTCTACCCTACAACATTTGTTCCGATAGCTCAATCAGAAAAGTGGGGCGGCTACACCAGGGTCACTTAATTGGCAATTTGGTCGTGTTTTTGACCTCTTCCATGACGGCATAAGTGTGGGTTTCCCGCACACCTTTCTGCAACAGCGTCTTGCCCAGGAATTCGCGGTAGGCGGCCATGTCCTTGACGCGCGCCTTGACCAGGTAATCGAAACCGCCGGCCACCATGTGACATTCCAGTACCTCTGGAATGATTTGTACGCTATGCTTGAAGGCGTCGAACACTTCCGGTGTCGTGCGATCGAGCACCACTTCGATGAACACCAGCAGCGACACGTCGAGCAGCTGCGGGTTCAACTGGGCCGTATAGCCCATGATGTAACCGGATTCGTGCAACTTGCGCACGCGCTCCAGGCAGGCGGCCGGCGACAGGTTCACGCGCGCGGCCAACTCCACATTGCTGATGCGTCCATCGCTCTGCAATTCCATCAAGATTTTCTTACTGATCTTGTCCAGCATTACCATCACCCCCAAATTAATATTATTTGGTTAAATTGTCGCATCAAAAACTATCTATTGCTAGTCCCCTGTATTACCAGAATTAATCCATAAGAATCCCCTTTACAATCGAATCATCTTAACGTCCGACTTTCTGTATTTTTTTGCACCAAAAAAGAGCAAGAATTACGTCAGTTTTCGTCCCCTTTTCCTTGTAAAGAGCACTTATGCACCCTGCAGGCCCCTCGGCTTTTACCCCGATTCCTTTTGCTGCGTTCCAGGCAGAAATCCTGCCCGAAGCGACACCACAACGCGCCGCCGTCACCGCCGCCTATAGGCGCGATGAGGTTTCCGCCGTACAGTGGCTGTTGCAACAAGTCCGCCCCAGCAGCACCGAAACGACGGCCGAAGGGCAAGCCCTGGCGCACCGCCTGGTCTCGAACGTGCGCCAAAAACGCACACGCGCCTCCGGCGTCGATGCACTGATGCACGAGTTCTCGCTATCGTCGGAAGAGGGTGTTGCATTGATGTGTCTGGCTGAAGCGCTGTTGCGTATACCCGACAGTCAAACGGCCGACCGTCTGATCGCCGACAAAATCAGCAAGGGCGACTGGAAGAAACATCTGGGCGAATCACCGTCGCTGTTCGTCAACGCGGCCACCTGGGGCTTGCTGATCACGGGCAAACTGGTCAGTACCAGCAGCGAATCGGGCCTCGGTTCGGCCATGACCAAGCTCATCGCCAAAGGCGGCGAACCGCTGATCCGCAAGGGCGTCGACCTGGCCATGCGCATGCTGGGCAACCAGTTCGTGACGGGCCAGACCATCGAGGAAGCGTTGAAGAACAGCCGCGACAACGAAACGCGCGGCTACCGCTACTCGTACGACATGCTGGGCGAGGCGGCCCTGACGCAGCAGGACGCGGCCAACTACTACGCCTCGTACGAAACGGCGATCCATGCCATCGGCAAAGCCTCGAACGGCCGCGGCATCCGCAATGGCCCCGGCATTTCCGTGAAACTGTCGGCCCTGCACGCGCGCTACAGCCGCGCCCAGCGCGCCAGAGTCCTGGAAGAATTGTTGCCGAAAGTCAAAGCGCTGCTGTTGCTGGCCAAACAGTACAACATCGGCTTCAACATCGATGCGGAAGAGACGGACCGCCTGGAACTGTCGCTCGACCTGATGGAAGCACTGGCCTTTGATGCCGATTTGGCCGGCTTCGACGGCATCGGCTACGTGGTGCAGGCGTACCAGAAGCGTTGCCCGTTTGCCATCGATTTCCTGATCGACCTGGCGCACCGCAGCGGCCGCAAGTTCATGGTGCGCCTGGTGAAGGGCGCGTATTGGGATGCGGAAGTCAAACGCGCGCAAGTCGACGGCCAGGAAGGCTATCCCGTCTACACGCGCAAGGTCTACACGGACGTCTCTTACCTCGTGTGTGCGCAAAAACTGCTGGCAGCCAGCAGCCTGATCTACCCACAGTTTGCCACGCACAACGCGCAAACCCTGTCGACCATCTACACGTGGGCGAAACGCGACGGCATCACCGACTACGAATTCCAGTGCCTGCACGGCATGGGCGAGACCCTGTACGACCAGGTCGTCGGCCCCGACAACCTCGACAAGCCGTGCCGCATCTACGCCCCCGTCGGCTCGCATGAAACCCTGCTGGCCTACCTGGTGCGCCGCCTGCTGGAAAACGGCGCCAACTCGTCCTTCGTCAACCAGATCGTCGACGAAAGCGTCGCCATCGATAGCCTGATCCGCGATCCGCTGGAACAGGCGCGCCCGCAGGGCGGCTTGCCGCACCCGTCGATTCCATTGCCGCTGGACATGTTTGGCAGCGAACGCAGGAACTCGGCCGGCCTGGACCTGTCGAATGAAGACACTTTGCGCACCCTGGCCACGGGCCTGGCGCAGCAGCAGACGTGGCAAGCGGCGCCGCAGATCGATGGCGCCGTCAGCCTGAACGGCCCCACGCACATGTTGCACAACCCGGCCCAGCACGACGACGTCGTGGGCAAGGTCATGGAAGCCGGTCAAGCCGACGTGGAAACGGCCCTGGCCAGCGCCAGCGCCTTCGCCATGGATTGGCAAACCACGGAACCGTCGCTCCGCGCGCAAGCGTTACTGCGCGCGGCCGACCTGTTCGAGGAACACCATATCGAGCTGATGGCACTGGCCGTGCGCGAAGCGGGCAAGTCCCTGCCGAACGCGATCGCGGAAATCCGCGAAGCCGTCGACTTCCTGCGCTACTACGCGGCGCAGGTGGAACACGCGCCGAATACCCTGGCGCTGGGACCCGTCACCTGCATCAGCCCGTGGAATTTCCCATTGGCCATCTTTACGGGCCAGCTGGCCGCCGCCCTGGCGGCGGGCAACGTGGTGCTGGCCAAGCCGGCCGAGCAAACGCCACTGATCGCCCACCGCGCCGTGCAATTGCTGCATGCGGCGGGCGTGCCGCGCGGCGCGCTGCAATTCTTGCCCGGCAGCGGCGAGATCGTCGGCGCCGGCCTGTGCAATGACACGCGCGTGAAAGGCGTGATTTTCACGGGCTCGACGGAAGTGGCGCAATTGATCAACCGCAACCTGACCGCGCGTGCCGTGGCCGAAGGCATCGACATTCCCCTGATCGCCGAAACGGGTGGCCAGAATGCCCTGATCGTCGATTCGTCCGCCTTGCCGGAGCAAGTGGTGCAGGACGTGATGTCGTCCGCTTTCGACAGCGCCGGCCAGCGCTGCTCGGCCTTGCGCGTGCTGTTCCTGCAAACGGAAATCGCCGACAAGACCATCCACATGCTGAAAGGCGCCATGCAGGAATTGCGCGTTGGCAATCCTGACCGCCTGGCCACGGATATCGGTCCCGTCATCGATGCGGAAGCGCAAGGTAACTTGCTGGCGCACATCAACAAGATGAAAACCATGGCCATCGACCATTATTCGCTCGATTTGCCGACCGTCAAAGGCACGTTTGTCGCCCCGACCGTGCTGGAAATCAAATCGCTGGCGCAATTGACGCAGGAAGTCTTCGGCCCCGTGCTGCACGTGATCCGCTACAAGCGGGCCGAACTGCCGCAACTGGTGCAATCGATCAATGACAGCGGTTACGGCTTGACCCTGGGCATCCATACGCGCATCGATGAAACCATCGATTTCATCACGAAGCGCGCGCACGTGGGCAATATTTATGTGAACCGCAACATCGTCGGCGCCGTCGTCGGCGTGCAACCGTTCGGCGGCGAAGGCAAGTCCGGCACCGGCCCCAAGGCGGGCGGCCCTTTGTACCTGAAACGCTTGCAGCGCAATGCGCCGGCCGGCGCGCAACACCAGCGCCAGGCGCCGCCGGCCCTCGATGCGCTCACCGTGTGGGCGAAGATGCATGGCCACGACCAGGTGCAGCAACTGGCGCAGGACTATGCACGCACCACCTTGCTGGGCAGCACCACCGTCTTGCCAGGCCCGACGGGCGAGCGCAATACCCTGAGCTTTGCCGCGCGCGGCACGATTCTGTGCGCGGCAGCAACGTCCGGCACGCTGATGAACCAGCTGGCAGCCGTGCTGGCCACCGGTAACCAGGCCCTCGTGCTGGCGCAAGCGCCGGATCTGATCCCCAGCGACTTGCCGGCCGCACTGAAGGACCGCATCCAGGTCGTCAGCAGCCTGGAGTCCGTCAAGCATGATTTCCAGATCGCCATGATCGAGCCTTGCCTCGATGGCCAGCTCAAGCCGCTGCTGGCGGCACGGGAAGGGGCCCTGGTGGGCACCATCGCCACCTCGCAAGAGGGTGTCATCCCCCTGTGGCGCCTGGTCGCTGAGCGGGCGCTGTGCGTGAATACGACGGCGGCCGGCGGTAACGCCAGTCTGATGATGCTCAGCGTCTAAAGGAACCCGGGAAAAAGTCCATGGCGTTGTTGCCTTGCCTGGCCGTACATTCGTACTGCCTGCGGCAAGGCGCCTGGCCCTGAACATTTTTCAGGCTCCTTTATTGAAATAAGAAGGGCGGAACCAGTGGTTCTGCCCTTTTTTTATGCACGCTAGCTGAAAAATCAGCCAGCCAGGCGCTGGCACAGCTGCTGGATCACCGTCAACGCGTACGGCGAAGCGACGGTTTGCACGAAACGCATGAAGTCGACGGCCGCCTCTTCGTTGGCGTTGTCGGAAATGGTGCGCATGACCGTAAACGGCACGCCCAGTTCAAAACACACTTGCGCCACGGCGGCGCCTTCCATTTCGACGGCCAGCAGGTCGGGGATATCAACTTTGAGCTGGTTCATATGCGCGGCGCTGCTGATGAACTGGTCGCCGCTGGCGATCAGGCCGCGGTGCACTTGCGCGTGTTGCAGACGGAATTGCGCAATATCCGCCGCCTTGAGCACGCTGGACACATCGTCACGCAGGAAATCTTCCGCCGCGGCAGCCAGTTGCGTGCTCAGTTCAAGGTCTGTGGCAAAGCGCTGCAGTCCCGTCAGCGGCACTTCGAAGCGGGGAAACAGGGGACGGGCGTCCATATCGTGCTGCAACAGCGCTTCGGCCACGACGATATCGCCGACTTTCACGTGTTTATCCCCACTGCCGGCCACGCCGGTGAAGACGATGTGGGTAACTCCGTACTTTTCCACAAGGATAGAAGCTGTCATGGCGGCGGCAACCTTGCCCAGACGCGACAGGACGCACACAGCGTCGATATTCCACAGGGTTCCCAGGGTGTAGTCGCGCATGCCGTGCGAACGCCTCTGGGGGCCTTGCATGGCTTCTACCAGCCCCTGCTGTTCTTCGTGCAAGGCACTGATGATGCCTAAACGCATTTTTTTGTGTGAATTCATGCTGTTTTTACAGGTTTTTGGGATTGCCAAACGGTTTACAGGGTGAAAACAGCTATTTCGGTGACTTTTCCACCGTTCGCGTTTGTCTCTGTGTTTTAAATAAAAATGTATACATAAAAATAGTAGTGATAGTAAACGGCCATTTTTTTGTGGATAAGTCGGTATACCGTATAAAAATCATCGACTTGGCGCACAAAAAAGTAGGCGCACAAGCATTGTATCTACGGAGGACTTGTTTGGGATAAAAATCGGGCTGTGGACAAAGATCGACTTTTCCCACATCTCATCCTGTGGATATGCAGGCACTTATCCACAGCAGCAAGCAAAAGTCACGGATTTTCTTGCTGTAGTGGCATGTTTGACGTGTTTCGTTTGCCTTGATCCTTGCCTGGCAATCCTGGTTGAGCAACCACGAGCGTTGTTCTTTCATGAACCTTGGCATCCAGGTGATTCCTGGAAGACGGTTTGGCAGTGGCTCGCGATGTCGCCGTTGGCTTTTTTTTTGGCGGTTTTTGCATGTTTTTTGGAAATATCCCCGGACTTCCGCTTTTTTTGTCGGTTTACAATAGATCTATATATAAAAATAGTAGTAATAGTAAACGCGTTTTTTTCTGTGGATAAGTCGCTTTTTTTCAACAGGATCAATCGTTTACGCGCAAAATAAAGCGTGCATAATCGCTGTATCACGCGAGGAGCAAAATTGTATAAAATGCGGGCCTGCGCAAAAGTTCGTGTTTACTCACAAGTCATCCTGTGGATATCAAGTGACTTATCCACAATCGTCTCAAATTTCCCCTCTTTTTCACATCGAACCGCTTGCCGGCGCTGTGCCTGCTCAAGCCTGTTGACGTTTCCATTTTGCAAAACGGTTTGGCAGTGCTGTGCGCGTGATGCCGGCCGTGCCGGTTTTCGTTGCTCAGTTGTTGGCTGGATTTTTTTTTGTCAGTCAAAGAGGCGCGTCTGTTTTTTTGAAGAGAGGCTTGTCAACGTTCTCGAAGGCGAAGGACAGGCAAAGCGTGCGTTGTCGGGTTTACCTTAACAAGTTCGTATACAAGAATAGTAATAGTAGTTAACGGCGGCATCTTCTGTGGATAAGTCCGGATTTATCCTTGTAAACAATCGCTTGGCGTACGGATAAACGCTGAGTAAGGGTTGTATCTGCCGGGGATGGTTTTGGGATAAAAAAAAGGCGTCCAAAAAAATTTTCGTTTACGCACATATCGTACCTGTGGATATCCATACGGTTATCCACAGCTTGGCGACCCTGTTTTTGAGCTTGCCGTGACGCTCGGCCGTATCGCGGGCCACGATTAATGTCGCCCTGGCCCGGCACTGGTGGTAATCTCAAGGCGGCTCAGCAGCCATGCATGCATGAAGAAAGACAGACTCTGGTACAGGGACGCGGCGGGGAGACACGCCGCGCGACAGCTTGATGGCATACCGAAAGGAGCTTCATTGGAATCGGCAGGCGAATACGACTACATCATCGTGGGCGGCGGCACGGCAGGTTGCGTGCTGGCCAACCGGCTCACGCGCGACAAGGATGCCAACGTTTTACTCGTGGAAGCGGGCGGCAAGGATGATTACGTGTGGATCCACATCCCCGTCGGCTATCTGCATTGCATCGGCAATCCCCGCACGGACTGGCTGTATTCCACGCAGGCGGACGCGGGCCTGGGCGGGCGCAGCCTGATCTATCCACGCGGAAAAGTGCTGGGCGGCAGCTCTTCCATCAACGGCATGATCTACATGCGCGGCCAGGCCGGCGATTACGACCACTGGGCCGACCTGACGGACGACGCTTCCTGGCGCTGGGACAAAGTCTTGCCGCTTTTCAAACAGAGCGAGGATTATTACGGTGGCGCCTCGGAAAACCACGGCGTGGGCGGCGAGTGGCGCGTGGAAAAACAGCGGCTGTCCTGGAATATCCTGAATGCATTCCGCGATGCGGCGCAGCAGGTCGGCATCCCGAAAACCAGCGATTTCAATGGCGGCGACAATAGCGGCAGCGCATATTTCGACGTCAACCAGCGCCGCGGCATCCGCTGGAATACCTCGAAAGCGTTCTTGAAACCGGCATCGCGCCGCCCGAACCTGACCATCATGACGGGTTGCCACGTGGAACGTCTGCTGCTGGAAACGACGGACGCGGGACCGCGCTGCGCGGGCATCGTGTTTACGGGCGGCGGCACGCAGTGGCAGGCGACGGCCCGGCGGGAAACCCTGCTGACGGCGGGCGCCATCGGTTCGCCGCAATTGCTGCAATTGTCCGGCATCGGCCCGGCCGCCTTGCTGCAGCAGCATGGGATTGTGCCGGTGCTCGATGCGGCTGGCGTGGGCGGCAATTTGCAGGATCATTTGCAGCTGCGCATGGTTTACAAGGTGCAGGGCGTGAAAACCTTGAATGTGATGGCCAGCAATATCGTGGGAAAAATGCAGATCGGCTTGCAATATGCGCTGTTCCAGAGCGGGCCCATGTCGATGGCGCCGTCGCAGCTGGGAGCGTTTGCCAAGTCCGACCCGCAGCAAGCCACGCCGAACCTGCAATACCATGTGCAACCCTTGTCGCTGGATAAATTCGGCGAACCGTTGCACTCTTTTCCCGCGTTTACGGCCAGCGTGTGCAATCTGCGCCCCACCTCGCGCGGCCACGTGCATATCGCGTCGGGCGACAGTTATGCGGCGCCGAAGATCGTGCCCAATTACCTGAGTACCGAGCAGGACCGCAAGGTGGCGGCCGACGCCTTGCGCCTGACGCGGGCCATCGCCGCCGCGCCGGCGTTAAGTAAGTTTGCGCCACAGGAATACAAGCCCGGCGTGCAATTCCAGAGCCAGGAAGAACTGGCGCAGGCGGCCAGCCAGATCGGCACCACCATCTTTCACCCGGTGGGTACCTGCCGCATGGGCCTGGCCAGCGATCCCTTGAGCGTGGTCGACAGCCAGCTGCGCGTGCTCGGCGTAGCCGGCTTGCGCGTCGTCGATGCATCGATCATGCCGTACATTACTTCTGGTAATACGAACTCGCCCACCGTGATGATCGCGGAAAAAGCGGCGCAAATGATACACGCGGCCTGGAAATAGCTGGGCAAGCGTGCGAGTTTGCGCCATTCGGGCCGGCGAAAAATCCCCGTAGTTATACTGTATTGTGCGTTAAATTTAAGTTGTGTATTATAAAAATGACTAAGTAGTACAAAAAGTACAACTAGGAGACACGATGTCAAACGTAATCTTGGAAACAAGAAATTTGACCAAGGAATTCAAGGGATTCACCGCTGTGAGCGACGTGAACCTGAAGGTAGAGCGGGGCCATATCCACGCCTTGATCGGTCCGAACGGCGCCGGCAAGACCACGTGTTTCAACTTGCTCACCAAATTCCTGGTCCCCACTTCCGGACAGATCCTGTTCAATGGGAAAGATATCACGGCCGCCAAACCGGCCCAGATCGCGCGCATGGGCGTGATCCGTTCCTTCCAGATTTCCGCCGTCTTCCCGCATTTATCCGTGCTGCAAAATGTGCGCATCGGCTTGCAGCGCCAGCTCGGCACCTCGTTTCACTTCTGGCAAAGCGAACGCGCATTGAACCAGCTCAACGACCGCGCCATGGCCTTGCTGGCCGAAGTCGACCTGACGGAATTCGCCGACACCATCACGGTCGACATGCCGTACGGCCGCAAGCGGGCGCTGGAAATTGCCACCACCCTGGCGATGGAGCCGGAAATGATGCTGCTCGACGAACCGACGCAAGGTATGGGCCATGAAGACGTGCACCGCGTGACGGAACTGATCAAAAAAGTGTCGGCTGGCCGCACGATTTTGATGGTGGAACACAATATGAGCGTGGTTTCCGGCATCTGCGACAAGATTTCCGTCCTGCAGCGCGGCGCCATGCTGGCCGAAGGCAGTTACGCGGAAGTGTCGCGCAATCCGCAAGTGATGGAAGCGTACATGGGCACCACCCACGCGGAACTGGAAGGGGCGCATTGATGGCGACACGAGCGAATGGCAGCGCACCCGCGCTGGAAATTGCACAACTGCACACCTGGTATGGCGAATCGCACATCCTGCACGACGTGAACCTGAAAGTGGAGCAGGGCGAGGTGGTGACCTTGCTGGGCCGCAACGGCGCCGGCCGCACCACCACCTTGCGCGCCATCATGGGGCTGACGGGCGCGCGCACGGGCTCCATCAAAGTCAACGGCGTCGAAGCGATAGGTTTGGCCACGCACAAAATCGCCCACCTGGGCATCGGGTATTGTCCTGAAGAGCGCGGCATTTTTTCCTCGCTGTCGACGGAGGAAAACCTGTTGCTGCCGCCGACCCTGGCCAGCGGCGAGAAGGGCATGTCGGTGGAGGAAATCTACGCGATGTTCCCGAACTTGCAGGAACGCCGCCACAGCCAGGGCACGCGCCTGTCGGGCGGGGAACAGCAGATGCTGGCCGTGGCGCGCATCCTGCGCACGGGCGCGCGTTTGCTGCTGCTCGATGAAATTTCCGAAGGCCTGGCGCCCGTCATCGTGCAAGGCTTGGCGCGCATGATCACCACCCTGAAAGCAAAGGGTTACACCATCGTCATGGTGGAACAGAATTTCCGGTTTGCCGCGCCGCTGGCGGACCGGTTTTATGTGATGGAGCACGGTCAGATCGTCGAGACTTTTGCTGCATCCGAACTGGAGGCCAAGATGCCGGTATTGACCGAGCTGCTTGGCGTGTAGTCCCCATGTAGTCTGTTGTACTCGTCATCGTCCAGCAATCGACTGAATAGCAAACAATAATCCCAACGGAGACACTATGAAACGTAACGCTATCGCCATTGCCACCGCCACTCTTTGCGCCCTGGGCTTGTCCAGCGCCGCGCACGCCCAGGTATCGGGCGACACCATCAAGATCGGTTTTATTTCCGACATGTCGGGCGTGTATTCCGACGTCGACGGCCTCGGTGGCGCGGAAGCCATCAAGATGGCGATCGCCGATGCCGGCGTGGTGCTGGCCGGTAAAAAGGTGGAATTCATTTCCGCCGACCATCAAAACAAGGCCGACATCGCCGCCTCGAAGGCGCGCGAATGGTTCGACCAGCAGGGCGTCGACATGCTGATCGGCGGCACCAATTCCGGCGCCAGCCTGGCCATGGCCAAGGTGGCGGCGGAAAAGAAGAAAATTTTTATCGCCATCGGCGCCGGTTCGTCGCGCCTGACGAATGAGGAATGCACGCCGTACACCGTGCATTACGCGTATGACACGGTGGCGCTGGCGCGCGGCACGGGCGGCACCATCGTCAAGCAGGGCGGCAAGAACTGGTATTTCATGACGGCCGATTATGCGTTTGGCCATTCGCTGGAAAAAGACACGGCCGAGGTCGTCAAGGCGGCCGGCGGCAAGGTGCTGGGCAGCGTCAAGCATCCGCTGGGCGCCTCGGATTTCTCTTCCTTCCTGCTGCAGGCGCAAGCGGCAAAACCGCAAATCCTCGGTCTGGCCAATGCCGGTGGCGACGCCATCAACAGCATCAAGGCGGCCAACGAGTTTGGCCTGACGAAATCGATGAAGCTGGCCGGCTTGCTGATCTTCATCAATGACATCCATTCGCTGGGCTTGAACCTGACGCAGGGCATGTACCTGACGGACGGCTGGTACTGGGACTTGAATGCGGAGACGCGCGCCTGGTCGAAACGCTATTTCGCCAAGATGAAGAAGGAACCGTCGATGCTGCAGGCGGCCGATTACTCGGCCGCGGCGAACTACCTGAAAGCCGTCAAGGCGCTGGGTACGGACGACACCGAGAAGGTCATGGCCTATCTGAAAAAGACCAAGATCAACGACATGTTTACCCAGAATGGCGAAGTGCGTCCCGATGGCCGCATGGTGCACGATATGTATTTGATGGAAGTCAAGAAACCGTCCGAGTCGAAGTATCCATGGGATTACTACAAGGTGGTCGCCACCGTGCCCGGCGCGCAAGCGTATGTGACCAAGGCCGAGTCGAAGTGTTCGCTGTGGAAGTAATACTGTAGCAATCTCTACAGAGTGCCCGCCGCTGCGCGGGTGCTCTGTCCTGCACGCTTCGCCCGCAGGGTTCGCCTTGCGCCGCCGCTCCCGTTTGCGGTGGCGCGTTTCCCTTGATACCACACCGCTACCCGGCGGTGCTTTTTATACTGTGATGCCATGGAAATTTTCGGCGTTCCAATACAAGCGATGATGAGCCAGCTGCTGCTGGGTCTCGTCAACGGCTCGTTCTATGCCATGTTGTCCCTCGGTCTGGCCGTCATCTTCGGCTTGCTTAATGTGATTAATTTCTCGCACGGCGCCATGTACATGATGGGCGCCTTCCTGGCCTGGATGGGCCTCAGCTATTTCGACATCAATTACTGGGCCATGCTGGTCATCGCCCCTATCCTCGTCGGCCTGGTCGGCATCCTGATCGAAAAGACCATGCTGCGCTGGCTGTATAAACTCGACCACCTGTATGGCTTGCTGCTGACCTTCGGCATCACCCTGATCATGGAAGGCGTGTTCCGCTCCTTCTACGGCGTCTCGGGCCAGCCGTATGCCGTGCCCGAAGCGCTGGCCGGCGCGACGGACCTGGGTTTCATGATCCTGCCGAACTACCGCGCCTGGGTGGTCATCGCCTCGCTCTCCGTCTGCCTGGCGACCTGGTTCGTCATCGAAAAAACCAAGCTGGGCGCTTACCTGCGGGCCGGCACGGAAAACCCGAAACTGGTGGAAGCATTCGGCATCAACGTGCCGCTGATGGTGACGTTGACGTTCGGCTTCGGTGTGGCCCTGGCCGGTTTCGCCGGCGTGCTGGCGGCGCCCATCATCCAGGTCTCGCCGCTGATGGGCTCGAACCTGATCATCGTCGTGTTTGCCGTGGTGGTGATCGGCGGCATGGGTTCCATCATGGGTTCCATCCTGACGGGCCTGGGCCTGGGCGTGATCGAGGGCCTGACCCGCGTGTTCTACCCGGAAGGCTCGGCCACCGTGGTGTTCGTGGTGATGGTCATCGTGCTGCTGCTGCGTCCCGCCGGCCTGTTCGGCAAAGAAAAGTAATCCTCATCAGTCATGTATTGGAGCTACCACGATGAATAAGAATGTAGGCTACGCCATTGCCTTGCTGCTGGCGTTGGCGGCCCCGTTTTACGGCTATCCCGTCTTCCTGATGAAGTTGCTGTGCTTTGCCCTGTTTGCCTGCGCTTTCAACTTGCTGATCGGCTACACGGGCTTGCTGTCGTTCGGCCACGCGGCCTTCTTCGGCGGCGCCGGCTATGTCACCGGCTACGCGCTGCGCACCTGGGGTTGGCCAACGGAACTGGGATTGCTGGCCGGCGTCGCCACGGGCGCCTTGCTGGGCTTGGTGATCGGCGGCCTGGCGATCCGCCGCCAGGGCATCTACTTTACGATGATCACCCTGGCGCTGGCGCAGATGGTGTACTTCCTGGCCTTGCGCCTGCCGTTCACGGGGGGCGAGGATGGCTTGCAGGGTGTTCCACGTGGAACCTTGCTGGGCACGATAGACCTGGGCAATGACACCGTCTTGTACTACGTCGTGCTGGCCATTTTTGTCGCCGGCTTCGCCCTGATCGTGCGCACCATCCACTCGCCGTTCGGACAAGTGCTCAAGGCGATCAAGGAAAACGAACCGCGCGCCATCTCGCTGGGCTACGACGTCAACAAGTACAAGCTGATGGCCATCGTGCTGTCCGCTTCGCTGGCCGCGCTGGCCGGCGCCACCAAGACGCTGGTGCTGGGCTTTGAAACCCTCACCGACGTGTACTGGGGCATGTCGGGCCTCGTTGTGCTGATGACACTGGTGGGCGGCATGGGCACCTTGTCCGGCCCCATCCTCGGCGCCGTGCTGATCATCGCGCTGGAGAACAAGCTGGGCGATGTCGGCACCTACCTGGCCACGCACACGGGCATCGAGTGGTTCGGCACCCTGGGCGAATCGGTGGGTATGGTGACCGGCGTGATCTTCGTCATCTGCGTGCTGATGTTCCGGCGCGGCATCGTCGGCGAAGCCATCGCGCGCTTCGGCGGCAGGCCAGCCAAAGCCGCTGTCTGATTTTCAAGCAACGCCGGACGGATCGTCCGGCGTTTTTCATTGTGCGTCCACTGTTACCTTAACGGAGAGAACCACCATGCAAACGACGATCACGCGCGCGGGGAGCAGCCTGTGCACCCTGCTGGCGTTGGCAGCCTGCGGCAGCAATCATGCACCGGAAGAACGGAACCAGATACCGGGCTACCTGGGCACCATCACGCGGACGGACTACGACGGCAAGACGAATGATTTGCTGACGGCCGGCCTGGGCAAGACGGGGCTGGCGGGAGCGACTCCCGCATACGCGAATATGGAACAGCCGACACCGGTCGAATTGCGCCGCAATGCGATCTACGCCAATTACCGTGCCGTGCTCGACATTGCCGCCAACAGCGGCTACGGCACCTTGTACGGACCGAACGTGGATGCGTCCGGGACCGTGGGTACGGGCGAAGGCCTGATCGCCGGCAGCGAATACATCGCGTATGCCGACGATGGCACGGGCAAGAAGAATGTCACCTTGATGGTGCAGGTGCCGGCCAGCTTCGATCCGGACCATGCCTGCATCGTCACGGGCACGTCCAGCGGCTCGCGCGGCATTTACGGCGCCATCGGCAGCTCGGGCGAATGGGGGCTGAAAAAGGGCTGCGCCGTGGCGTATGCCGACAAGGGCTCCGGCACGGGCCTGTATGTGTTTGAAGATGACAGCGTCAACCTGCAGAACGGCGTGCGCGCGGGCAGGGTGGCCGCCGGCAAGAACGCGCTCTTCGCGCCGGACTTGAGCGATGCCGACCGGCTGGCCTGGGCTGCTGCCAACCCGAACCGCATCGCCTTCAAGCACGCGCATTCGCAGCAGAATCCCGAGAAGGATTGGGGCAAGGTCACCCTGCAGGCCATCGAGATGGCGTATTACGTGTTGAACGAACGCTATGGCGTGCTGGCCCGCGACGGCAGTTCGCGCGTCGTGCGGCTGACGCCGAAGAACACCATCACGATTGCGTCCAGCATTTCCAACGGCGCCGGCTCGGCCTTGCTGGCGGCGGAACAGGATAGCAAGGGCTTGATCGGCGGCGTGGCGGCCAGCGAGCCGCAAGTCCAGCCGGCGCCATCGACTGCCTACAGCGTGCGCCAGGGCGGGGCGGTGGTGGCCAATCCCGGCCGCGCGCTGTTCGACTACGCCACCTATGCCGCCCTGTATCAGCCGTGCATCGCTTCCGTGGCAGGCAATGCGGGACGCTGTACGGCGCTGGTGACCAAGGGCTTGCTGAACGGCGCCGACCTGGCGGCGCAGCAGGCGGACGCGAAACAGCGCTTGCGCGCGTATGGCTGGCTGCTTGACTCCGATCCGCTGCAGGCGGCGCACGCGGGCACGAATATCCTCGTGGCCGTCACGTATGCGTATGCCTACGGCAAATTCTCCGTGACCGATAAGGTGTGCGGTTTCACGTTTGCGCAGACGGATCTCAGCGGTAATCCGATCGCGTTTACCACGGCGCAAAAGGCTGTCAGCTTTGCCGCGCAGAGCGGCATCGTGGGCAATGTCGTGTACGAGAACAGCGTGGGCGGCGCCAGGGTGTACACGGCGGGGGTATCGCCATCGAGCAGCCTGGCGGACCAGTCGCTCGACGGCTTCCTGTGCCTGCGCAGCCTGGCGACGGGACGCGATGCCGTCAGCAACGCCAACTTGCAGGGTACGCTGGCCGCGCAAAGCGTGCGCGTGCGGGCAGGCATGACCGAGGTGCAGGCGACGGGCAAACTCAATGGCAAGCCGGCCCTCATCGTGCATGGCCGCAGCGACACCTTGATTCCCGTCAATCACGCCTCGCGCGCTTATCTGGGGCTGAACGCAGCGGTGGAAGGGACGAATAGCCGCCTGCGTTATATCGAGGTGACCAACGCCAACCACTTCGATTCCTTCAGCAGCGCCTTGCCGACCCTGATCGTACCGCTGCACGTGTACCTGAACCGCGCGCTGGACGCCATGTATGCGCACTTGAACGCCAAGCAAGCCTTGCCGCCATCGCAGGTGGTGCGCACGGTGACGCGCGCCGATGCGTCGACCCTGATCACGAATGTCAACGTGCCGGCCATTGCGGCAACGCCGGCGGCCGGCAATGTCATCAGCGTGACGGGCACGGTGGTGGATATTCCCAACTAGCGGCTGCTTGTGGGCGCAAGGCTAGCCACGCGCCATGCGTGGCTTTTTTTATGTCTTGACAGCGTATGGCTTTACAGCGCGGCCGCATAGATGGCGCGCGCATCGCTGCGCGTGACGGGACGGGGATTGTTGCCCAGCAAGCGCGTCTGCAGCATGGCTTCATCGGCCAGCCGGTCCAGGTCGCTGGCCGCGATGCCCACCTCGCGCAGGGTGCGCGCGATGCCCGTGGCCGAGGCAATTGCCTGCATGGCGTCGATCAGGGCGTTCGCCCGCGCCTCGTCGCTGCCCGTAATGCCGGGCTGCACGATGGCTGCCAGTTGCGCGTACAGGGGCGCCGCGTGGGACAGATTAAAGCGCAGCACGTGCGGCAGCACCAGCGCATTCGACAAGCCATGTGGCACGTGGAACAGTCCTCCGATGGGATAGGCGAGCGCATGCACGGCGGCCACGGGGGCGTTGGCAAACGCCTGGCCGGCCAGCATGGCGCCCAGCAGCATGGCTTGGCGCGCCGGCAAGTGGCTGCCATCGCGGCAGGCCGTGAGCAGATTGGCGGACAGCAGCGACAGCGCCTGGCTGGCCAGCATGTCGGACAAGGGATTTTTCAACAGACGGCTGGTGTACGCTTCGATCGCATGCACCATGGCGTCGATGCCGGTGGCGGCTGTCACTGCGGGCGGCAAGCCCAGAGTCAGGCTGGCGTCGAGGATGGCCAAGTCCGCATACAGTTGCGGCGCCACCACGCCCATCTTGCTGGTGGCGCCCGTGGTGACGATGGCGATGTGCGTCACTTCCGAGCCCGTTCCCGCTGTGGTCGGCAATTGCACCAGGGGCAGGCGCTGGCCGTGGACATTGCCGATGCCGTACAGTTGGGCCAGTTCCTGGTGGCCAGGGACCAGCACGGCGATCAGCTTGGCCACGTCCAGCGAGCTGCCGCCACCGAGGCCGATAATCAGTTCCACGTGAAACATCCGGGCCTGGGCTACGCCTGCCAGCACGATGGCTTCGGGCGGATCGGCTTGCACGTCGGAAAAAACATGGGTGTCGATGCCCGCCGTCCGCAAGCTGTGCAGAGGTGCATCGGCCAGTCCCGTGCGCAGAAACCCTGCATCGGTGACGAGCAGGGCGCGGCGGACGGTGGGGAAGTGATGGGCGATATGCGCGCCCAGCTGGGCGGCGGCGCCCGGTTCAACGATCAGGTGCGGCACGGTGCGGAACTGGAAGGCGGGCATGCAGACTCCTGGCGGCAAGGACAGACGCCAAGCTTACTCCGCTTTCCCGCGCCGCGCATGTTTCACGTGGAACCGTTTAGTCTTGCAGCTGACTGGCCAGCCCCAGGCTCACGAGCAGCGACAGGCTGGAGACGGTCGCCAGCACGCGGAACGTGCGCGCATCTTGCTGATACTCGCGCACGGCCGCATAGGCCAGGCCGGCGCCCATCAGCAGGTTGAGCAACAGCAGCTTGCTCATTCCCACTCCAGCGCGCCGCGTTTCCATTCATAGGCCAGGCCGATGGTCAGTACGCCCAGGAAACCCATGACGGCCCAGAAGCCATGCAAGCCCAGTTCATTGACGTTGGCCGCCCACGGCATCAGGAAGATCACCTCGATGTCGAACAGGATGAACAGGATGGCCACCAGGTAGAAGCGGATGTCGAACTTCATGCGCGCATCGCCGAACGCTTCGAAGCCGCATTCGTACGGCGACAGTTTTTGCGGGTCCGGCTTGTGCGGACCCAGCGTGCGGCCCAGCAGCATGGGCACGATGCCGACGAGGATGCCGATCAGAATGAACAGGAGGACGGGAAAATAGTTTTCGAGGAGCATGGGGATTCCTCTCAGTGGCTGGACGACAGCTTCATCAGCACGATGCCGCACACGATGAGGAGGGCGGCGCATACGCGCATGGTGTTGACTTGCTCGCCCAGAAAGACGATGCCGACGATGAAGGCGCCGACGGCGCCGATGCCCGTCCAGATGGTGTAGGCCGTGCCCAAGGGCAGGGTGCGCATGGCCAGCGACAGCAAGCCGAAGCTGGCGATCATCATGACGATGGTAATTATGGAGGGAGTGAGTTTGGTGAAACCCTCGGAGAGTTTCATCGAGTATGCCCACACGACTTCAAACATGCCGGCAATGAGTAACAGTATCCAGGCCATGGCGGCTCCTTATACAGAGCGGGCCGTCCCGGTGTGTTCCCATGATGGGGGAGGCCGTCCTCCTGGATGCTCGTCCCGCTGGCCACTGGCGTGGTCACGTTGGCGGACGATGCGGCAATTGTAGCAAACATTTCACGCCACCGCAGCCCTCTGCCTGACCACGCTGCGTGTTCCACGTGAAACAGAAATCGTCGTTGGCTTGCCCCTGCTGAGTAAAAATTAAGCAAAAAATGCGCTGCGCAAGGTTGCGCTTGCAAAAAGACTCTATAATCGGAGCTCTCATCCCGCATTTTTACTTGCACTGTTACCTATTTATCATGTTATTTCCTACAGAATTCGACGTCATCGTTGTCGGTGGTGGTCACGCCGGTACCGAGGCGGCCCTCGCTTCCGCCCGCATGGGGCAGAAGACGCTATTGCTCACGCATAATATTGAGACACTGGGCCAGATGTCGTGCAACCCTTCCATCGGCGGCATCGGCAAGGGCCACCTGGTCAAGGAAGTCGATGCCATGGGCGGCGCGATGGCGATCGCCACCGACGAGTCCGGCATCCAGTTCCGCATCCTGAATTCCTCGAAAGGCCCGGCAGTCCGCGCCACGCGCGCCCAGGCCGACCGTATTTTGTACAAGGCCGCCATCCGTACGCGCCTGGAAAACCAGACTAACCTGTGGCTGTTCCAGCAAGCCGTCGATGATCTGATCGTCGAAGGCGACCGGGTCGTCGGCGCCGTGACGCAGATCGGCTTGAAGTTTCTCGCGCGCGCCGTCGTGTTGACGGCCGGAACCTTCCTCGACGGCAAGATCCACGTGGGCTTGAATAACTATTCGGCCGGCCGTGCCGGCGACCCGCCCGCCATCTCCTTGTCGGCCCGCCTGAAAGAGCTGAAACTGCCGCAGGGCCGCCTGAAAACGGGCACGCCGCCGCGCATCGATGGCCGCACGATCGACTTTTCCGTGATGCAAGAGCAACCGGGCGACCTCGATCCCGTGCCCGTGTTTTCCGTGATGGGCAATACGGCCATGCACCCGCGCCAAGTGCCGTGCTGGGTCACGCATACGAATAGCCAGACGCACGACATCATCCGCGCCGGCCTGGACCGCAGCCCCATGTATACGGGCGTGATCGAAGGCGTGGGGCCCCGCTATTGCCCCTCGATCGAAGACAAGATCCACCGTTTCTCGGGCAAGGAATCGCACCAGATTTTCCTCGAGCCGGAAGGCTTGACGACGCATGAGTTCTATCCGAACGGCATCTCCACGAGCTTGCCGTTCGACGTGCAGATCGCTCTGGTGCAATCGATGAAAGGCATGGAAAACGCGCACATCCTGCGTCCCGGTTATGCCATCGAATACGATTATTTCGACCCGCGCGGCTTGAAGGCCTCGCTGGAAACGAAGGCCGTCGCCGGCCTGTTCTTTGCCGGCCAGATCAACGGCACCACAGGCTACGAGGAAGCGGCCGCGCAAGGCATGCTGGCGGGCCTGAATGCGGCCTTGCTGACGCAGGATAAGGAAGCCTGGGTACCGGGCCGCTCCGAGGCCTATCTGGGCGTGCTGGTCGACGATCTGATCACGCAGGGCGTGCAGGAACCGTACCGCATGTTTACCAGCCGCGCCGAGTACCGTTTGAGCCTGCGCGAAGACAATGCCGACATGCGCCTGACGGAAATCGGCCGCGCTCTGGGCTGCGTGGGCGACGCCCAGTGGCAGGCGTTTGAAACGAAGCGCGAAGCGGTGGCGCGCGAGCTCGAGCGCCTGCGTTCCACGTGGGTCAACCCGCGCATCCTGGCGGCCGCCGAATCGGAACGCATCGTCGGCCAGGCCATCGAGCGCGAGTATTCGCTGGCGGACTTGCTGCGCCGTCCGAACGTCGCCTACGACACCTTGATGAGCATGACGGGCATCGAAGGCCAGGCCCTGGCCGGCCCCGGCGTGGAAGACGCGGCCGTGCGCGAGCAGGTGGAAATCCAGCTCAAATACGCAGGCTACATCGAGCGCCAGAGCAAGGAAATCGAGCGCCACGAACACTATGAAAACCTGGCCTTGCCAGAGGGTTTCAATTACCTGGACATCGGCGCGCTGTCCGTCGAAGTGCGGCAAAAACTCGACAAGCAGCGCCCGGAAACCCTGGGCCAGGCTTCGCGCATTTCCGGCGTGACGCCGGCGGCGATTTCGCTGCTGCTGGTCCACCTGAAAAAGCGCGGCTTCGGTGCCGCGCAGACCACCACTTTAAAGGACGAGGTTGTTGAATGAAGCAGTTTGACCGGGCCGCATTGGCCCAGATTTTGAATGAAGGCATCGCCGCGCTGGGGCTGGACCTGAGCGCGGATCAGACGGAAAAACTGCTCGATTACCTGGCCTTGCTGGCCAAATGGAACAGCGTGTACAACCTGACGTCGGTGCGCGATCCGCTGCAGATGCTGACCCTGCACGTGCTCGATTCGCTGGCCGCCGTGCCGGCGTTCGCGCAGGCGAAAAACGTGCTCGACGTGGGCGCCGGCGGCGGCTTGCCGGGTATGGTGCTGGCCATCGCGCGGCCCGATGTGAAGGTGTCGATGATCGACACGGTGCATAAAAAGACGGCATTCCTGACGCAAGTGAAGGCCGAACTGGGCCTCGCCAACGTGACCGTGTATACGAAACGCGTGGAACAGCTGGAAGTGCAGCAGAAATTCGATGTGATCACCTCGCGCGCCTTTGCCGACCTGTCCGACTTCGTCAACTGGTCGAACCACGTGCTGACCGAGGGTGGGCAATTCATCGCCTTGAAAGGGGTGGCACCACCAGACGAGCGCGAGAGACTGCCGGCAGACTGGCAAGTGACGGAATTGCGGCCTATCCAGGTGCCAGGGCTAAATGCAGAGCGTCATCTGGTCTTTATAGCAAGAATTTAAAAGACGGAAATTAAACGGTATAAATCATATAAACAGTTTATACGATATAAACGATATAAACGATATAAATGATTTATATCGTATAAATGAAATAAATAATATAAATCGTTTCGGCCGGATGCCGGGGCGCACGATGAAGTTTGCATCTCTTTACAATTAGAAGATACATGGCCAAAATTTTTTGTGTAGCAAATCAAAAGGGTGGTGTTGGTAAAACCACAACAAGCGTCAACCTCTCCGCCGGTCTGGCCAAGTTGAACCAGCGCGTGCTGCTGGTCGACCTCGACCCGCAGGGCAACGCGACCATGGGCGCCGGCATCAACAAGGCCGGCTTGAAGGCGTCGACCTATGAAGTGATGCTGGGCGAATCCGATGTCAAGACGGCACGCCAGCGTTCGGAAGCGGGGCGCTTCGATGTCTTGCCGTCGAACCGCGAGCTGGCCGGCGCGGAAGTGGAGATGGTCGAACTGGACAACCGCGAACGCCGCCTGAAGGATGCGCTGGCCGAAGTGGACGGCGAATACGACTTCATATTAGTAGATTGCCCACCGGCATTATCGATGCTGACCCTGAACGGCCTGTGCGCCGCGCATGGCGTGATCATCCCGATGCAATGCGAGTACTACGCGCTGGAAGGTTTGTCCGACCTGGTCAACACCATCAAGAAGGTGCACGCGAACCTGAACCCGGATTTGAAGATCATCGGCTTGCTGCGCGTGATGTTCGATCCGCGCATGACATTATCGCAACAAGTGTCGGCGCAGCTGGAGCAGCACTTCGGCGACAAGGTATTCAATACCATCATCCCGCGCAACGTCCGTCTGGCCGAAGCGCCATCGTACGGCTTGCCCGGCGTGACCTTCGACCCCAGCTCGAAAGGTGCCCAGGCGTATATCGCCTTCGGCGCCGAGATGGTCGAACGCATCAAACATATGTAAACAAGGGGTGAGCGCCTGCACATTGTGATGTAAGCGCTTACTCTGAAAACACGATTAGGACAGCATGGCTACGAAAAAATTAAAAGGACTGGGTCGCGGACTCGACGCCCTGTTGGGCGGCGGCGGCGATTTTGCCGGTCCGGACACGAATCAACCGTCGAACTTGCCCGTGTCGCAAATGCAAGCCGGCAAATACCAGCCGCGCACGCGCATGGACGAGGGGGCCCTGAATGAACTGGCCGCCTCGATCAAGGCGCAGGGGCTGATGCAGCCGATCCTGGTGCGGCCGATCGGGCAAGACACCCTGAGCGGAATTATCAAATATGAAATCATCGCCGGCGAACGCCGTTTCCGCGCCTCGCAACTGGCTGGCCTGACGGAGGTGCCGGTGCTGGTGCGCGACGTGGACGATTTGGCGGCCGCCGCCATGGCGCTGATCGAGAACATCCAGCGCGAAGACTTGAATCCGCTGGAAGAGGCGCAGGGCATCCACCGCCTGATCGCCGACTTCAGTTTTACGCATGAGCAAGCGGCCACTGCGCTGGGACGCTCGCGCAGCGCCGTGTCGAACCTGTTGCGTTTGATGAACCTGGCTGCTCCCGTGCAAACCATGCTGATGGCCGGCGATATCGACATGGGCCATGCGCGCGCGCTGCTGGCCGTCGATGCGGCCAGCCAGATCACCCTGGCGAACCAGGTCGTGGCCAAGCGCCTGTCGGTGCGTGAAACGGAAAAGCTCGTCACGCGCACGGTCGAGGAAGCGGCCAACCCGGTCGAGCCGCGCCACAAGGAAAAGTCCGGCGACATCGCGCGCCTGGAAGAAGAGTTGTCCGATGCGCTGGCCACGCCCGTGGTGTTCAAGATGGGCAACAAGGGCCGCGGCCAATTGGTGATTGATTTTGCCGATCTTGACGTGCTTGATGGTTTGTTGACCCGCTTGCGTGGTTAAATAGCAAGCTGCAAAGACAGGGGCCATGCGGGTGTGGACGATCCGGCCATGCTTTCCAGATGCACCACGTGATTCCTTGATAACACGGCTGGAAGCGGCCAGACAAGCGACTTTGCCATATAGTGGTGCAAAAGGCGGCGAATAGTCGGTAAAGCGTCAGTTTCACGCAGCAATTGCCCTGCTGCGGTGCAGCAACGTTTGACTCTATAGATCAAAGCCAACTATAATCCCGTGTCTTTGCGTGTGTAGATTTTTCTGGGAACTTGGCAATTGAGTGATTCACAACAAAGTATTGCCAAGCCAGTCTACAAAGTAGTTGCATTGCAGCTAGCAATCGCTATCAGCTTTGCCACGGTCACCCTGTTTTTCGGTGGCAATGTCAGAGGCTGGTCCGCCGCATACGGCGGCGCTATCGCAGTCATCGGTAGCCTGGTGTATGCCCTGTTGGTGGTTCGCGGTTCTAGCGACGCCAACAAGGCATTCCGGGCGCATTTGCGCGCAGAAGTGGTGAAAATATTTATCACAGCGGTGCTGTTTATATTGGCACTGGTGTTGTTTCAGTCGGCCGCCTGGTTATGGCTGATCTTGGGTTTCGCGGTGGCAACCTTAGCATACTGGTTTTCATTGCTCGCTGTTTAATCATTGGTTTTGGGGCCTGTTGAGCTCTGAAACGACAAATCTAAATTCATTATGACCACAGAACACGCTATTGAAGCGGGCCATGCTGCCCCGGCCAACGCCACAGAATACATCAGTCACCATCTGGCCCACCTGAGAAGTGCCGACGGCATGATCAATCTGGATACGTTCTGGATTTCGGCCATTCTGGGCTTTGTTTTCCTGGCTGTTTTCTATATGGCGTCGCGCCGCGCGACGGCTGGTGTCCCTGGCAAGTTGCAAAACTTCGTCGAAATGGTCATGGAAATCGTCAATGACACTATTAATGGGGCCTTCCACGCGAAAAGCAAGGTCATCGCGCCGCTGGCCATCACTATTTTTGTGTGGGTCTGGTTGCTCAACGCGATGGACTTCCTGCCGGTTGACCTGTTGCCGAAGATCCTGAGCTGGTTTGGCGTGCATAAACTGCGCGCCGTGCCGACCGCCGACGTCAACCACACCTTCGCCATGTCGCTGTCGGTCGTGCTGTGCGTGATCGCTTTCTCGATCAAGGCCAAGGGCCTGGGCGGCTGGATCAAGGAACTGTTCACGGCACCGTTCCATGCGAGCGGCCTGATCGGCACGATCGCCCTGGCACCTGTCAATTTCCTGCTGCAAATGGTTGAGCTGGTTGCAAAACTGATCTCCCTGTCGCTGCGACTGTTCGGCAATATGTATGCCGGCGAACTGATTTTCATCTTGATCGCGTTGTTGCCTTGGTGGGCACAGTGGGCGTTGGGTGGTCCATGGGCAATTTTCCATATCTTGATTGTAACTTTGCAAGCTTTTGTGTTTATGGCGTTGACGGTTGTGTATCTGAGCCTTGCGGTTGAGAAACATTAATCATTAACTTTATATTTTGTTTTTTTAGTATCTTTCGTTTTTAAATTTAGGAGAATTTTATGCAAGCTCTGATCGCACAAGTACAAAGCATGACCGTTCTGGCAGCAGCAATCATCATCGGCCTGGCCGCAATCGGCACCGCTCTGGGCTTCGCTATCTTGGGTGGCAAATTCCTGGAAGCTTCGGCACGTCAACCAGAACTGATGCCACAACTGCAAACCAAACTGTTCGTTATCGCTGGTCTGCTGGATGCTATCTCGATGATCGGCGTTGGTGTTGCTCTGCTGTACACGTTCGCTAACCCGTTCCTGTCCGCTCTGACGGCTGTTGCTCAGTAATTCGCTCCAACCCTAGGAGAAACTTTTAGTTAGGAGCAAAGGTATGGACATCAATATGTCGCTCATCGGCCAGATGATCACCTTCGCGGTGTTGGTCTGGTTCTCGATGAAGTTCGTATTTCCAGCGCTGAACAACGCGCTGGATGAGCGTGCCAAACGAATCGCGGATGGATTGGCTGCGGCCGATCAAGGTCAGGCTTCGATGGCAGTCGCTGAAAAGCGTGCGCAAGAGGCATTGAACAGTGCACGTGAAGAAGCGTCGCAACGCGTTGCGGACGCTGAAAAGCGCGCGCAGCTGGTTGCTGAAGAGATCAAGCAAAATGCACAAGCTGAAGCTGCGCGTATCATTGCGCAAGCCCAGTCGGACGCCGAACAGCAACTGTCGAAAGCACGCGAACAATTGCGCGCTCAGGTGGCTGACCTGGCTGTCAAGGGTGCCGAGCAGATCTTGAAGCGTGAAGTAAACGCTACGGCTCACGCCGAAATGTTGCAGCGTCTTGCTGTCGAGCTGTAATCATGGCAGAACTCGCAACCGTCGCCCGTCCCTACGCGGAAGCTTTGTTCCGCGTAGCCCAAGCTGGTAAGGAGTCAAGCAACCTCGCGGCGTGGTCCGAACTGGTGTCCGAACTGGCACAGATCGGTAGCCACCCCGAGGTACAGGCGTACGCGCGCAATCCGAAAGTTTCGGAAAGCGACGTCGCCGCCACCATCCTGTCGTTGTTGAAATCGCCGCTCAATGAGGAAGTGAAAAACTTCGTCACGATGTTGATCGAAAATGGCCGCATCAGCCTGCTGCCGGAAATCGGCGCGCAATTCCATGCCTTGAAAAATGGCCTGGAAGGTGCGGCTGACGCCGAGATCACGAGCGCTTTCGATCTGAGCGAAGGCCAAACGGCCGAGCTGGTCGCAACGCTGGAAAAGAAATTCAGTCGTAAGCTCAACCCTGCCGTCACAGTGGATCCATCGCTGCTCGGCGGCGTGCGCGTGGTTGTTGGCGACCAAGTGCTCGACACCTCGGTGCGCGCCAAGCTGCAGCAACTGCACGCTGCACTGGTGTCGTAAGACACGCGCTTCGGCAGGCCAGCTTAGACAGACCCTTACCCCTCGCGCAAGCTGAGAGAAACACTTTTAGGAGTTAGTATGCAACTCAACCCATCTGAAATCAGCGAGTTGATCAAGAGCCGGATCCAAGGTCTTGACGGCGGCGCTGAAGTGCGTAATCAAGGCACGGTTATTTCCGTCGCCGACGGTATCTGCCGCATCCACGGTTTGTCGGACGTGATGCAAGGCGAGATGCTGGAATTCCCAGGCAACACGTTTGGCCTGGCCATGAATCTGGAACGCGACTCCGTCGGTTCCGTGATTCTGGGTGCCTACGAGCACATCTCCGAAGGCGACACGGTGAAATGCACCGGCCGCATTCTGGAAGTGCCAGTCGGTCCTGAGCTGCTCGGCCGCGTTGTCAACGCGCTGGGTCAGCCGATCGACGGCAAAGGCGCCATCGAGACCAAACTGACGGCCGCGATTGAAAAAATCGCCCCGGGCGTGATCGCCCGTGAATCCGTTTCGCAACCAATGCAAACCGGCCTGAAATCGATCGATGCGATGGTTCCAGTTGGCCGCGGCCAGCGCGAACTGATCATCGGCGACCGTCAAACCGGCAAGTCGGCTGTGGCGATTGATGCGATCATCAATCAAAAAGGCCAGGGCATGAAGTGTATCTACGTCGCGATTGGCCAAAAAGCCTCGTCGATCAAGAACATCGTGCGCTCGCTGGAACAGCACGGCGCGATGGAATACACCATCGTTGTCGCCGCTTCCGCTTCGGAATCGGCCGCCATGCAATACATCTCGCCGTACTCCGGTTGCGCCATGGGCGAATACTTCCGTGACCGCGGTGAAGATGCACTGATCGTCTACGATGATCTGTCCAAACAAGCTGTTGCATACCGTCAAATCTCGCTGCTGCTGCGCCGTCCACCAGGTCGCGAAGCGTACCCAGGCGACGTGTTCTACCTGCACAGCCGCCTGCTGGAACGCGCAGCACGCGTGAACGCCGACTATGTCGAGAAGTTCACCGACGGCGCCGTCAAAGGCAAGACCGGTTCCCTGACGGCACTGCCGATCATTGAAACGCAAGCTGGCGACGTGTCCGCATTCGTTCCAACCAACGTGATTTCGATTACCGACGGTCAGATCTTCCTGGAAACCTCGCTGTTCAACGCCGGTATCCGTCCTGCAATTAACGCCGGTATTTCCGTATCGCGCGTCGGTGGCGCCGCCCAGACCAAGGTCATCAAAAACCTGTCCGGCGGTATCCGTACCGACTTGGCGCAGTACCGTGAACTGGCCGCGTTTGCGCAGTTCGCTTCGGACCTGGATGAATCGACCCGCAAGCAGCTGGACCGCGGTGCGCGCGTAACGGAATTGCTCAAGCAAGCCCAATACTCGCCACTGTCGATCTCGCTGATGGCCGTATCGCTGTTCTCGGTGAACAAAGGCTTCATGGACGACGTGCCAGTCAAGCAAGTGCTGTCGTTTGAAGCTGGTGTCCACGCTTACATGAAGACCAAGCAAGCTGCTCTGCTGGCCAAGATCGAAGAAACCAAGCAACTCGACAAAGACAGCGAAGCAACTCTGTCGGCGGCCATTGCTGATTTCAAGAAATCCGGCGCATATTAAGCGGCCAGGCGGCGCCCACCTTTGAGTGAGGCGCCGCCCTACGCGCAGAAGGAGTAAGGACTCATGGCATCAAGCAAAGAGATACGAGGCAAGATCAAGAGCGTAGAGAATACGAAGAAGATCACCAAGGCGATGGAAATGGTCGCCGCGTCCAAAATGCGCAAGGCGCAAGACCGGATGCGGGCCGCCCGTCCCTACAGTGACAAGATTCGGAATATCGCCGCCAATCTGGCGACCGCCAATCCGGAATACACGCACCCGTTCCTGGCAGCTGCCCAGGGTACGCAAGCGAAGGCAGTGGGTTTCATCGTTGTCACGACCGACAAGGGTCTGTGCGGCGGCATGAACACCAACATCCTGCGCCAGGTGACGTCGAAGTCGCGCGAGCTGGAAGCAGCTGGCAACCGGGTTGAAGCAGTTGCCATCGGTAACAAGGGTTTGGGTTTTTTGAATCGCATCGGCGTCAAGATCATTGCGCACGCCATTCAAACCGGTGATACGCCCCACCTGGACAAATTGATCGGACCCGTCAAGGTCATGCTCGAAGAGTTCCAGGCAGGCAAGATCGATGCAGTGTACCTGTGCTACACCAAATTCATCAACACGATGAAACAGGAACCAGTCGTGGAGCAATTGCTGCCCCTGACGGCCGACAAGATGGTCGCCGACAAGGGTGCCCACTCGTGGGATTACATCTACGAGCCGGATGCGCAAAGCGTGATCGACGAATTGCTGGAGCGCTATGTAGAAGCGCTGGTGTACCAGGCAGTCGCGGAGAATCTGGCGTCCGAGCAATCGGCACGGATGGTCGCGATGAAAGCTGCAAGCGACAACGCGGGTAGTGTGATCGGCGAATTGAAGCTGATCTACAACAAGACCCGCCAAGCTGCGATTACCAAAGAACTCTCCGAAATCGTCGCCGGTGCGGCTGCGGTTTAAACGAATTTAACTATATTGAAGGAACGAACATGGCTGATGGCAAAATCGTTCAGTGTATCGGCGCTGTGGTGGACGTTGAGTTTCCCCGCAACGCGATGCCTAAGGTATTTGATGCCTTGAAGATGGCAGGCTCGGAACTGACCCTGGAAGTACAACAGCAGTTGGGCGACGGCATTGTCCGTACCATTGCACTCGGCTCGTCCGATGGCCTGCGTCGCGGCATGATGATCCAGAACACCGGCAAACCTATCATGGTGCCAGTCGGTAAAGCAACCCTGGGTCGCATCATGGACGTGCTGGGCAACCCGATCGACGAATGCGGCCCTGTGTCGCACGAGCAGATCGCGTCGATCCACCGCACCGCTCCTGCATACGACGAACTGTCGCCATCGCAAGAACTGCTGGAAACCGGCATCAAGGTGATCGACCTGGTGTGCCCGTTTGCAAAAGGCGGTAAAGTTGGTTTGTTCGGCGGCGCTGGCGTAGGCAAGACCGTGAACATGATGGAACTGATTAACAACATCGCCAAGGCGCACAGCGGCGTGTCCGTGTTTGCCGGCGTGGGTGAGCGTACCCGTGAAGGTAACGACTTCTACCACGAGATGGCTGACGCGAAAGTGGTCGATCTGGAAAACCCGGAGAACTCCAAAGTGGCGATGGTCTACGGTCAGATGAATGAACCGCCAGGTAACCGTCTGCGCGTCGCGCTGACCGGCCTGACGATCGCTGAATCGTTCCGTGATGAAGGTAAGGACGTTCTGTTCTTCGTCGACAACATCTACCGCTTCACGCTGGCTGGTACCGAAGTATCGGCACTGCTGGGCCGTATGCCGTCGGCTGTGGGTTACCAACCGACCCTGGCGGAAGAAATGGGCCGTCTGCAAGAGCGTATCACGTCGACCAAGACCGGTTCGATCACCTCGATCCAGGCCGTCTACGTTCCAGCCGATGATTACACCGATCCGTCGCCTGCTACCACGTTTGCTCACTTGGATTCGACCGTTGCGCTGTCGCGTGACATCGCTTCCCTGGGTATCTACCCAGCCGTGGACCCACTGGATTCGACCTCGCGTCAGCTGGATCCGTTGATCGTTGGTCAAGAGCACTATGACACCGCGCGTGCCGTGCAAACGACCCTGCAACGCTACAAGGAATTGCGCGACATTATCGCGATTCTGGGTATGGACGAGCTGGCACCGGAAGACAAACTGCTGGTCGCCCGCGCACGTAAGATGCAGCGTTTCCTGTCGCAGCCTTTCCACGTCGCTGAAGTCTTTACCGGCGCGCCGGGTAAATACGTTTCGCTCAAAGACACGATCAAGGGCTTCAAAATGATCGCTTCGGGCGAACTCGATCACCTGCCGGAACAAGCGTTCTACATGGTCGGCACGATCGAAGAAGCAATCGAAAAAGCCAAGAAACTTAACTAAGTTAAGTCTGGGCCTAACCCCGCCCGTTACACGGCGGGGTTCTTCAACCCGATAGGACACACATGGCACACACAATTCACGTTGACGTGGTTTCCGCTGAAGAACTGATTTTTTCAGGCGAAGCAGAATTCGTCGCGTTGCCGGGTGAACAGGGCGAGCTGGGTATCTACCCACGCCACACGCCTTTGATTACCCGCATCCGTCCGGGCGCGGTCCGCATCAAGGTAGTCGGCCAGGCTGAAGAAGAGTTCGTCTTCGTTGCCGGCGGCCTGCTGGAAGTGCAACCGGATACCGTGACCGTCCTGGCCGATACCGCCATCCGCGGTCACGACCTCGACGAAGCGAAAGCGCTGGAAGCGAAGAAGTTGGCGGAAGAAAATATCCACAACAAGGATTCGGGCATCGACTACGCGCAAGCGCAAGCCGAGCTGGCCAGCGCGATTGCGCAGCTGGCAGCGATCCAGAAGCTGCGCAAGCTGTAATCAGCGAGCCAGCAACAAGAAAGGCAGCCTTCGGGCTGCCTTTTTTTATGCTTTGACGGTTATTCCTGGCGCTTCTGCCTGCTCCTTTCCTGCCCCGCCTTCAATATCGTCTTCCACTTGGCGCGCGCGGCGATGCGCTCGAGCGGCGTTTCCTCGCCGCGCCGGGCGTCGCGCAGCAGCTTGTGATAATTGCGCAGGCGATCTGCATCGACGGCGCCGCGCACCTGGCAGCCTGGTTCGCTGGCGTGCTGGCAGTCGCGGAACTGGCACGTCGCCGCCAGCGCCGCGATGTCGTCGAAGGTGGCCGCCAGGGTCTGCGCATCGGCGTCGGCCTGCCAGCTGCGCAAGCCCGGCGTATCGATGATGCAGGCGCCGTTGGCGCACAGGTGCAGCGAGCGCGCCGTCGTCGTATGCCGTCCGCGCCCATCGCCATGGCGCACGCCGTTGGTGGCCTGTTGCGCCGCAGACAGGGTATTGGTCAGGCTGGACTTGCCGGCGCCCGATGAACCGAGCAGCACCAGGGTCTGGCCAGTACCCAGCCAGGGTTCCAGGATGGCCACGTCATACGCATGGCGCGTGTCGATGGCAAACAGGGGCACGTGGGGCGGCAGGCGCTGTTTGAGCTGCGCCAGCTTGCCCGGCACGTCGTCGGCCACGTCGGCCTTGCTCAGCACCACCACGGGGCTGACCTGGGCCGCCAGCACGATGGCCAGATAGCGTTCCAGGCGGCGCGGATTAAAATCCCCGTCCAGTCCCATCACCAGCAGGGCCGTATCGACATTGCTGGCCAGTACCTGGCGCCGGCCGTCGTTGCCGCGCCGGGCGATTTGCGTGACTGGGGATAAGTGCGCTGTTATCCACAGCGCGCCGTGAGCATCGTGTTCGGCGGTGACCCAGTCGCCGACCGTGAGGACGGTGTCTTGCGCCAGCAGCTCGTGCAACAGGCGCGGCAGGACCTGTGCCGGGTGTTCCCGGGTGCCGTCGTGCACGAGAAGGCTGTCGCGGTGGACAGCGCTGACGCGCAGCAGTTGTGCGGCAGGGGAAGATAAGTCGAGTTGGGTGGCTGCGCCGGCGATGGCCTGCTGCAGCCCGATAAGGCGTAGTTGCGCAAAATCGAATGCGATCATGGTAGCGTGATTCCAAATTCTGTCGTCCGCGTACGGACGTGAAGCCTGCGCGTGCAGGCACCGCCAGTCGCGATGACTGGCACGAAAGAAAGGGAAGTCGGCTACGCGATCACGCGTAGGGGCAATGGCGGGCTAAGGGTCTTAGCGGGGAAAGACCGTGATCAGGCAGCCGACAGCACGGCAGTATCCGAATGGCGCATGTTGTCTACTCCTGTTGTGTGAGGGAAAACGCCAGTGTGCCAGCGGCACGCGCCGCCGTCAATGGATGGCGTGGTTCAGCTGCACATGCCGTAGGCGCTGCGCTCGGGGAAATAGCGGTAGGTAAAGGTGCGCACGGGGTAGCGCTTGCCGCCGACGAGCATGTCGGGCATGGACAGATCAAAGCGCTGCGGCAGCTGGTGCGGCAGTTGCAGCCGCAATCGCCACTGGGTTTCGGCGCTGGAACCGACGGCGGAAAACATGATGGGCAGCTGCTCGATGACATCGACGATTTCCGCCTTGCGGTTCATGCCGCGCTGGTAGATGGTCAGCACCTTGGCTTCGGCGAAGGGCTGCTGTTTCGGTTCTTCCAGCAGGAAAGACAGGCGCGTAAAACTGGCTTGTGTGCCGATGGGAAGAGTAAAAATCAGCGCCAGCTCCGTGCCGCCATCCTTCAGGGTGACAGGCGGTGTGGCATACACGCTGATACCGCGCGGCAGCTCGAAGCGTGAACCCTCCGTCCACGTCTTGCACTCGGGCGTGGTGGCCTGGTACAGGCTGGGCGCCGTGTAGTCGTTGCAGGCTGAAACCAGCAGCAGCAGGGGCAGGGCAAGGAGGGCGGAACGGCGCATGGGAGTCACGGTTGGGATATGAGCCGACAGTGTAAGCGATCCCCCCGCGATCCACCAGCGGCGCTAGGAATGCCCAGGCGGCGCGCGCCGCACCGATTGCAGCTGGCAATGCGCCGCCTGCAGCGCATCCTTGATGGCGTCGAGCGCCAGTTGCGGCCGCGCCGCGCCGCACATGAAGATGTCGACGGCGGCAAAGCCGCATTCCGGCCAGGTGTGGATGGAGATATGTGATTCGGCCAGCAGCACCACGCCCGTGATGCCCTGGCCGGCGCCAAAGCTGTGGAAATGGCTGTGCAGCACCTGGGCGCCGGCCGTGACGGCCGCGTCGCGCAACAGGCGCTCGAGCGCGGTGCCATCGCGCAGGCGTTCCGGCGCGATGCCCGACAGATCGGCCAGCAAATGGGTGCCCAGAGGCAGATGCGGTGTGGCTGTCATGCTTACTTGTGGCTGCCGCCGCTGGAGCCGCCGCCATAGCTGCCGCCGCCGCTGCCCGTGCGCGAACTCCAGCTGCTGCCGCTGCTACTGCCGGCCACCTTGAACATGCGCACCCAGTTGGCGGCCGTGACACTGAAGGTCACCATCAGGGCATAGATCACGTATTTACTCATGGGGGATTCTTTGCATTCTTGTCGAGAAAAGCGGCAGGCAGGAACAGCGCCAGGCAGCCCAGCAAACTCCACATCAGGGTGCTGGAGAACGAGACAAACATGGGAATCGCATTCAAGACCAGCACGATGATGATGAAGACCTTGGCGATGCCGCGATGACTGAGCTGGATATTCTGCACGTTGGCGCCGCCATGGAAGGCCGCGCCGAACCAGGCGGCCATCTGGTCATGGGCGACGGGCGCGGAGCGCGACCAGGTCATTTCCTCGCCGGTGAGCTCTGCCGCCAGTTTGGTCTGCCCTTGCTCGAATTCAAACACGCGCGTGCTGTCGCCGACTGCCACCTTCCAGTTGAAGGCGCCCGCCGCGTACACGACTTGCGAGCCGTAGTCATACAGCTTGCGGTAGGTGGCACCATCGAGCGTGCAGGTATCGGCGTCCAATGACGCCCAGTTGGGCCAGTTCGGCAGCACGTTCGAGCGCGACCAGCCATCGTCGGTCTCCACCAGCCAGAAGAAGCCGGCGCGCGCGCCATACAGCAGGTATTCGTTCCACTCGCTGCCTTCGTCGTCGGCGCGGCGCATCATGCCGATCACCGTGAAATCCACATTGCTGATCTTCGCGCTGGCGCCCAGCTCCAGGGTGATGTCGGCGTTGTCGTGCACCTGCTTGCCGATGGCCAGCACCTGCGCTTCCGGATCGCTGGCGTCGAGCTGCGCATGGCAGGCGGGACACACCAGCTGCGCTGCAGCGCCGGGCACATACTGAATGCCGCTGCCGCAGGAGGGGCAGTCGAGCGCATCGAGCTTGCCGCGGTACTTGCCTGCACTCTTGGCGATGGTATCGTCGTCGCGCAGCAGCTGGCACTTCAAACTGTCCAGGGTGACGGCGACGCCCTGGTAGACGATGGGTTGTGGGCCATCCGTGTAGTCGAGCGTGACAAAGCTGGCGTAGTTGCGGAAGTCCGCCACCTGGATGCGCCAGCCGGCGCCCACCTTGAACGGTAATTCTCCCTGGCCGGCGATGCATTCGGCGCTGCGGATCTCGGCCGCCGTGTACGGCTCGCCGCAGATCGTGTAGCGCCTGCCCGGCGTCAGTTCGGCAAAGGCGGGCAGGGCGTCTTGCGTGCTGCGTTCGCGCGTCAGCGTGTACAGGCCGGACGAATCGCCCAGCCACGCCGTGCTTGCGTCGTCGAACAGCAGATACCACTCGTTCCACGTGCCGGCGCTGTAGCGCTGCTGGATGCGCCCGACGATGGTGAAGTGCACGCCATCGTGCACGCCGGCCGTGCCGACCTGGATCGGCGAGTAATCCTCGAGGACGGCCGACATCTTGCCGAGATCCTTGACCGAGTCGGCGTCCTTGAGAATGGTGCTGTGGCAGTACTCGCATACGGCGAGCACGGAAGCGTGCGAGCGGAAACGAACTTCCGCGCCGCAGCTGGGACAGGAAACAGTTTGCATGCAGTCGTATTTCGCCCTAATCAGCCGATCAGTTTTTTCAGCAGTTCAGCCTTGGCGCCGTCGTAGTCGGCCGGCGAAATGAGACCCTTATCGAGCAAGCCTTTGAGCTTTTCCAGGCGCGCCTCGATTGGTTCTTCCGGGGGGGGCGGTGGCGCCGCCGGCGCGGGCTGCTGCAAGGCGCCACCCATGCTTTGCGCCATCACCTGGCCGATCGACAGCCCGGCGCCCAGTCCCGCGCCGATGCCGGCCATGCCGCCTTCATTCTGCGCCGCCAGTGGGATCGCGTTGGCAACTTGGAATTTCGTATAGCCGCTCATCTTGTCGGCGCCCAGGCCGCCCTTCATGCCGGCGGAGATGCGTTCGTCAAGCGCCGCCTGCAATTCCTCGGGCAGACTGATGCTGGCCACGTTGAATTCATCGAGGCCCACGCCATAGCGGGAAAACGCCTGCGCCAGGCCATCCTTGACTTCCTGCGCCATCAGCGCCTGGTTGGCGGCCATGTCGAGGAAGGGCACATTCGCGCCGCCCAAGGAACTGGCCATGCTCGACATCAAAATGCCGCGCAATTGATCTTCCACCTCGTCGCGCGTATACACTTCGCGCGTGCCGCTGATCTCGGTGAAGAAGGTGCGGGCGTCGGCGATGCGGTACGAGTACATGCCGAAGGCGCGCACGCGGATCATGTCGAAATCCTTGTCGCGGATGGTGATCGGCTGCGGCGTGCCCCACTTGCGGCCCGTCTGCACGCGGGTGCTGAAGTAATACACGTCCGACTTGAAGGGCGAGTCGAACAGCTTGTCCCAGTTTTTCAGGTTGGTCAGCAGCGGCAAGGTCTGCGTCGTCAGCTTGTGCGTGCCGGGACCGAAGACGTCGGCGATCTTGCCTTCATTGACGAAGACGGCCACTTGCGATTCGCGCACATTCAGGATGGCGCCGTTCTGAATCTCGAAATCCTGCATGGGGAAGCGCCAGGCCAGTACTCCTTCCGTTTCTTCGTTCCACTGCAGTACGTCGATAAACTGCTTCTTGATAAAGCTGCCGAGGCTCATGATGGTGTCCTTGAATGAGGTAAAACGTCAGGAAATGCAAGCGGCGTTGATGGCGCCGATCGACAGGGAAATGGCGGCCAGCAGGCCGCCGAAGGCGCTGTTGTTCGATTCGATCTGGTCTTTCGACATGCGCAGCAGGCGCGTGGTGACCACATAGGCGAGCAATTGCACCACCATGGCGCCGAAGGCCCAGGCGAAGAACTGCTGATAGTCGGCCGTGTGCATCAGCGACGAGGCGATGGTGGCGGAAAAACCCAGCATGGCGCCACCCAGCGACAGGGCCGCGGCCTGATTGCCCTGGCGGATCAGCAGCACTTCGTTATACGGCGTGACGCGCGTGTAGATGATAAAAAATACAATCAGTAGCCCGGCGGCCAGTAAAAGATGAATCAGATAGTTTAGGATGGCGGGCACGGCATTCCTCACAATGAGTATTTGATAACGTCAACGCATATTAGAACAAAAAAAGTCCCATGAACAAAAAGATTCTGATTTTGTCCGTCTTCGTGGTCGCCTCCTGCGGCCTCGCGTATGAGCTGATCGCCGGCGCCATGTCCAGCTACCTGCTCGGCGACTCCATCCTGCAGTTTTCCACCATAATCGGCTGCTACTTGTTTGCCATGGGTGTGGGTGCTCACTTTTCAAAGTATGTGCGCGATGACGACGTGCTCTCGCGCTTCGTCGACATCGAACTGGCCGTGGGCTTGATCGGCGGCCTGTCGGCCGCCATCCTGTTCATGACCTTTTCGTGGATGGCCGCGCCATTTCGCACCTTATTGTATGTGATGGTGTTCCTGATCGGCGCACTGGTCGGCATGGAAGTGCCGCTGGTGATGCGCGCCCTGAATTCGCGTCAAACGGAATTTTCCGAGCTGGTCAGCCGCGTACTGACCTTCGATTACCTGGGCGCGCTGGCCGTTTCCCTGCTGTTCCCGCTGGTGCTGTCACCGTACCTGGGACTGGTGCGCACGGGCTTCCTGTTCGGCATGCTGAATGTGGGCGTGGGCCTGTGGACGATCTGGGTGTTCCGCGCGGAATTGAAGAACCTCACGAGCCGCTTCCTGCGCGCTTGCGCCGTGATGCTGGTACTGGTGGCCGGCTTTGCCATGTCGGACCGCATGGTGGCCTGGGGCGAGCACGGCCTGTTCGGCGACCAGATCGTGTACTCGACCACCACGCCCTACCAGCGCCTGGTGATCACGCGCTGGAAGGACGATACGCGGCTGTACATCAATGGCAACCTGCAGTTTTCCTCGCGCGACGAGTACCGCTACCACGAGGCGCTGGTGCACCCCGTGCTGGAAGCGCTGCCGTGGGCGCGCCGCGTGCTGGTGCTGGGCGGCGGCGATGGCCTGGCCCTGCGCGAAATCCTGCGTTATCCCCACGTCGAACACGTCACCGTGGTCGACCTCGACCCCGCCATGACGGCCGCGTTTACCACGCGCCCGGAACTGGCAAAGCTGAACAATAATTCGTTCTCGGACAAGCGGGTTACCGTCGTCAATGCCGATGCCGCCGTCTGGCTGCGCAACAATGGCGATATGTTCGATGCGGCCATCGTCGACTTCCCTGATCCGTCCAGCTTCGCGCTCGGCAAACTGTACTCGGTGCCGTTCTACGACCTGGTGAAAAAGCATCTGGCGGCCAAGGGCCTGATGGTGGTGCAATCGACGTCGCCCTTCTTTGCCCCGCACGCCTACTGGACCATCAATTCGACCCTGCGTGAAGTGGGCATGCGCACCTGGCCCTATCACGCTTACGTGCCCTCGTTCGGCGAATGGGGGTTTATCCTGGCCTCGCCCCAGCTCGACTACGTGCCGCCGACGAGCTACCGCCTGCCCATGCGCTACCTGAATGCGGACACCACGCGCGAAATGTTCATCTTCCCGCCCGATATGCAGCCGCTGCCGATGGCGCCGAATCGCTTGAATACCCAGTCGCTCGTGCATGAATTCGAGCAGGACTGGAACCGGGTGATCCGCTGATGCAGCGCCGTTCCTTCATGCTGTGGGCCGCCGGCGGCACGGCAGCGGCAGCCGCTGGCATCGGCAGCATCGCCGCGTATCTGCGCTGGCAGGAGATCACGCCGAAGGTGCTGTATCCGGGCCGCAGCGAGGGGCATTATTTGCGCAAGCTGATGCGCGAGCGCATGGCGTTGCCGGCACCCTCGGCAACCATCACCACCGACGTGGCGATCCTCGGCTCCGGCATCGCCGGCCTGACGGCGGCCTGGCGCCTGAACAAGCTGGGGCACAAGGACTTCCTCATGATCGATGGCCCGCAGCCGTATGGCAACGCGGCCGGCGGCCATTTCGGTGACCTGGCCTACCCCACGGGCGGCCATTATTTGCCGCTGCCTTCGCCCGAATCGACCCATGTGCGGGAAATCCTGTTCGATCTGGGCATCATCGAGCGCGATCCGCAGGCGGAAAAGCCGTATTACGACGAGCGCTACATCCTGCACGCGCCCGAGGAACGCCTGCTGTTCAACGGCCACTGGCAGGATGGCTTCATTCCCATCGAAGGCGTTTCTGCCGAAGAACTGGCGCAGCACGAGCGCTTCTTTGCCGAGGTGCGGCGCCTGCGCCAGGCGCATGGCAATGATGGCAAGCGTGTCTTCGTCTTTCCTACCGTGGAGTCGTCGCAAGATCCGGCCTGGCAGGCGCTCGACACCATCACCTTGAAGCAATGGATGGAGCGCGAAGGCTATACCTCGCCCACCCTGCACTGGTATCTGAATTACTGCTGCCGCGACGACTACGGCACGCGCTACGACCAGGTCTCGGCCTGGGCCGGCCTGCACTACTACTGCAGCCGCTGGGGACAGGCAGCCAATGCGGGCAACGGCGCCTGGCTGACCTGGCCGGGCGGCATGCAGCCCGTGGCCACGGCGATGGAGCAGGCGTCGGGTGTCCAACGTCATGCGGGTACGGTGGTTTCCGTGCAGACGACGGAGCAGGGCGTGGAGGCACTGTGCCTGGAACTGGTCGACGGCCAGCCGCGCACTTACCTGGTCAAGGCGCGCAAGGCCATCTGCGCCATGCCCTTGTATGTGGCGGCGCGCGTGGTCAACGACATCGCCAGCTATGGCTTCGATCTCAAACGCGATACGCCCGCGTATGCGCCGTGGCTGGTGGCGAATTTTTTACTGAAACGCTTTCCCGATGAACTGCCGCATGCGCCGCTATGCTGGGACAACGTGGTGTACCAGGAGCCGGGCCTCGGCTATGTCGTCTCCACGCACCAGGATATCCGCGTGCGTCCGCCCGAGAAAACCGTCTTCAGCGCCTACGTGGCCCTGTCCGACCGCACACCGCAGGAAGCGCGCAAGTGGTTAGATGTGGCCACACCCGAGGAATTGCTGGCGCTGGCCAGCGTCGATTTGAAGACGGCGTATGGACGCGATTTTGCCAGCTGCGTCGAACGGGTCGACATCACCGTGCGCGGCCACGCCATGGCCGCACCGTTGCCGGGATTTCGCAGCAATGCGGGGTTGAAGGCGCTGCGCGAGCACGATGGCGCGATGCTGTTTGCACATGCCGACTTGTCGGGCTTTTCCGTGTTCGAGGAGGCGGCGTGGTGGGGGGACCGGGCGGCGCGGCTGGCGGCTAAATAAAAAGGCCGGCGCGAACGCCGGCCAGAGCCCCCTAAGGCTCGAACCTGTGCTTCCTTGTTCTTCTCATTTATTTTTATTAATGACGTCGATGAACACGGCCGCCAGCAGCACCAGGCCCTTGATCACCTGCTGGTAGTCGATCCCGATGCCCATGATGGACATGCCGTTGTTCATCACGCCCATGATGAAGGCGCCGATGACGGCGCCCATCACCTTGCCCACGCCGCCCGAAGCCGAGGCGCCGCCGATGAAGCAGGCGGCGATCACGTCCAGTTCGAACCCCGTGCCCGCCTTTGGTGTGGCCGTGTTCAGGCGCGCCGCGAAGATCAAACCGGCCAGCGCGGCCAGCATGCCCATGTTGACGAAGGTGTAGAAGCTGACCCGTTCCGTCTTGATGCCGGACAGGCGCGCCGCCTTCTCGTTGCCGCCCACGGCATACACGCGGCGTCCCAGCACGGTGCGGTTGGTGATGAAGGTGTAGGCGACGATGAGCAGCGACATCACGGCCAGCACGTTGGGAAAGCCGCGGTACGACGCCAGCAGGTAGCTGAAATACACCATCACGGCGGCGAAGATGGCGTTTTTCAGCAGGAAGAAGGCGCGCGGCTCGTTTTCCATGCCGTGCTTCAGTTGCTTGGCACGGCTGCGCAGCGAGGTGATGATCAGCGCCGCGGCGGCGATCACGCCCAGTAGCAGGGAAAAGCCACGCAGGTTTTCACCGCCGAACGGATCGGGCAAAAAACCCGAGCTGAGCATCTGGAAGCCTTCCGGGAAGGGGCCGACCGACTGGCCAGCCAGCAGTGCCAGGGTCAGGCCCTTGAATACCAGCATGCCGGCCAGGGTGACGATGAAGGACGGGATTTTGAAGAAGGCGACAAAATAGCCTTGTGCGCCGCCGATGACGGCGCCGGCCAGCAGGCAGATGATGCTGGCGGCGACAAAATTCATGTTGTAGTTGACGATCAGGACGGCCGCCAGCGCGCCGACGAAGCCGACCACCGAGCCGACGGACAAATCGATATGGCCGGCCACGATGACCATCAGCATGCCCAGCGCCATGATGACGATGTAGCTGTTTTGCAGCACCAGGTTCGTCAGGTTCAGCGGCTGCATCAGGGTGCCGTCCGTCATGTACTGGAAAAAGCCCATGATGACGATCAGGGAGAGCAGCATGCCGTAGTCGCGCATATTGTTCTTCAAGAAGCCGGCATAGCTTTTCGCTTGCGGCGCGGCCGCCGGCGCTGCCGCTGCTGGCGCGCCCGCTGTCAATTTATTGTCCATTGTTTTCTCCGTGTGTAACGATCGCGCGCATGATTCGCTCCTGCGATGCTTCTGCTGCGCTCAGTTCTGCCGCGAAGCGGCCTTCGTTCATGACATAGATCCGGTCGCACATGCCCAATAATTCCGGCATTTCCGACGAAATCATGATGATGCATTTGCCTTCGGCGGCCAGCTCGCTGATGATGCTGTAGATCTCGTACTTGGCGCCCACGTCGATGCCGCGGCTCGGTTCATCGAGGATCAGGATGTCGGGGCGCGAAAACAGCCACTTCGCCAGCACCACTTTCTGCTGGTTGCCGCCGGACAGGTTGACCACTTTCTGCGCCACGCTCGAGCAACGGGTCTTGAGCTTGCGGCGGAACTCCTCGGCCACGCTGAATTCACGCTGCTCGTCGATCACCATGCGCTTCGAAATTGCGTCCAGGTTGGCCAGGCTGGTGTTCTTCTGGATGTCTTCCTCGAGGATCAGGCCCAGGCCCTTGCGGTCTTCCGTGACATACGCAAGGCCGTGCGCGATCGCCTTGCCGATGGTGCTGACGTCGATCTCCTGGCCGTTCTTCAGCACCGTGCCGCTGATGCGCTGTCCGTAGGCGCGCCCGAAGAGGCTCATAGCCAGTTCCGTGCGCCCGGAGCCCATCAGGCCGGCGATGCCGATGATCTCGCCCTTTTTGGCGTGCATGTTGATGCCCTTGATGACGGGGCGGTCGGCATGCTCGGGATGGAAGACGCGCCAGTCGCGCACTTCGAAAATGGTCTCGCCGATGGTGGGCGTGCGCGGCGGATAGCGGTCGGCCATCTCGCGCCCGACCATTTTTTCGATGATGCGGTCTTCGCTGACGGGCTCCACGCGGCAGTCGAAGCTGTCGACCGTGTTCCCGTCGCGCAGCACCGTGATGGCATCGGCGACCCGCGAGATTTCATTGAGCTTGTGCGAGATCAGGATGGAGGCGATGCCCTGCGCTTTCAGGCCCAGCAGCAGGTCGAGCAAGGCTGCGCTGTCGCTTTCGTTCAGGCTGGCCGTCGGCTCGTCGAGGATCAGCAGCTTGACATCCTTGCACAGCGCCTTGGCGATCTCGATCAGCTGCTGCTTGCCCACGCCCAGGTTGGTGATCAGGGTGTCCGGTGACTCTTTCAGGCCGACTTTGTGCAGCAGTTCGCGCGTCTTCGCTTGCGCGTATTCCCAGTCGATGACGCCCATGCGGGCCGGCTCGTTGCCGAGGAAGATATTCTCGGCGATCGACAGCTGGGGCACCAGCGCCAGTTCCTGGTGGATGATGATGATGCCGATTTCTTCGCTGTCCTTGATGCCGCGGAAGTGCCGCGTCTGGCCCTGGTAATCGATGTCGCCCGTATAGCTGCCATGGCCGTAGACGCCGCTCAGCACTTTCATCAGGGTCGATTTGCCGGCGCCGTTTTCGCCGACGATGGCGTGGATTTCGCCGCTGCGTACCCGCAGGTTGACATTGTCGAGCGCAACGACGCCCGGGAATGTTTTGCGTATCCCGCGCATTTCCAGGATAGTGTTCGTCATATAACCTCTCTGGCACGGCCGCGCTGGTCGGCGCCGGTCGTGCGGCAGTCTTGTTCTTGATCGTGCATGAAGCGAAAGGCCCGGCAGCGCCGGGCCTTCAGTACCGTCGATGCTTATTTCACTTGCGCTTCCGTGTAGTAGCCGCTGCCGGTGACGAGCACCTGCTTCCAGTTCGCCTTGTCGACGGTGACCGGTTTCAACAGGTACGATGGCACCACCTTGATACCGTTGTTATAGGTCTTGGTATCGTTGACGGTCGGCGTCTTGCCGCTCATCATCGCGTCGACCATGTTGGCCGTTACCTTGGCCAATTCGCGCGTGTCCTTGAACACGGTCGATGCCTGTTCGCCGCGGATGATCGATTTCACCGACGGGATTTCCGCATCCTGGCCCGTCACGACGGGGAACGGTTGTTTCGGCGTGCCGTAGCCGACGCCCTTGAGCGAGGACAGGATGCCGATGCTCAAGCCGTCATACGGCGACAGCACCGCGTCGACGCGCGCATTGCCGTAGTAGGCGCTGAGCAGGTTGTCCATGCGCGCCTGCGCCACGGCACCGTCCCAGCGCAGGGTGGCGACCTTTTCCATGCCCATCTGCTTCGAGCGCACCACCAGCTTGCCGCTGTCGATGTAGGGTTTCAGCACCGACAGCGCGCCGTTGTAGAAGAAGTGCGCGTTGTTGTCATCGGCCGAGCCGCCGAACAGCTCGATGTTGAACGGGCCCTTGCTTTCCTTGAGTTTCAGCGCCGATTCGATATAGCCCGCTTGCAGCACGCCGACCTGAAAGTTGTCGAAGGTGGCGTAGTAATCGATGTTTTTCGTGCCGCGGATCAGGCGGTCATACGAAATGACCTTGATGCCCTTGTCGGCCGCTTTTTGCAGCACGTTCGACAGGGTGGTGCCGTCGATGGCGGCGATCACCAGCACCTTGGCGCCCTTGGTGATCATGTTTTCCACCTGCGCCAGCTGGTTCGGGATATCGTCGTCGGCAAACTGCAAGTCCGTCTTGTAGCCGCGCTCCTTGAATACCTTGACCATGTTGTCGCCGTCGGCGATCCAGCGCATGGACGACTTGGTCGGCATCGAGATGCCGATCGCGCCCTTGTCGGCGGCGCTTGCCACGGGCATTACCGCCATGCCGGAGATGGCCAGCGCCAGGCTCGCGGTCAGCATTTTCATTGTTGTTTTCATTTCAGGTCTCCACCGTCTTCGATAGTTGAATGTGCCAGGGCCGTCGTCCCGATGGGCGGGCTCCGTGCGGATGGCCGATTGCAGGCCACGGCTGATACTAGTTTGTCCATCCATCCCTCACCAATCACTTTTTTCACATCGGTGATATCCAAAACGGTATCGATAAGCGGATTGATGCAATGCGCCATGCGGCCCATTCCCGCCGTGCAGCCAGGGCTGGAAAGGGGGCCGGGCGGCGGCTTTTTTTGGTGCGCTGCAATACCAATAATCATCATTCAATTTGGTGATTTTCGTAATTGCGGCGACACAGGGCGGCGCGCAGAATCGGTCCGAACTTGAAGACCAGCCATCCCGTCCCGACCTTTTGAAAGCTTGCCATGCAGCCGATTTCTCCCGCCTCCCTGTTGCCTGCCGACCTGGCGCAGGCCCTCCTCATCGGCCGCATCTGGCGTGACGGCCCCTGCGTCGTCGCCGTGCGTGGCGGCGAGGTGGTCGACATCACGCAGACGGTGGCGACGGTGGCCGAGCTGTTCGAGCGCAGCGATGCGCTCGATATCGCCCGCCATGCGCCCGGTATTGCGCTCGGCCCCGTGCAGGCGCTGCTGGAGCAAGCGCTGGCCGCGCCGGCCAGCCAGCCATTGCTGCTGGCGCCGTGCGACCTGCAGGCTGTCAAGGCCTGCGGCGTGACTTTCGCCGTCAGCCTGCTCGAACGGGTGATCGAGGAACAGGCCGGTGGCGATGCGGCGCGCGCGGCGAGCTTGCGCGCCGCTCTGCAGATGACTCTGGGCGGCGACTTGTCGGCATTGAAGCCCGGCTCGGACGCGGCGCAGCGCCTGAAACAGCAGTTGCAGCAGCGCGGCGCTTGGTCGCAATACATGGAAGTGGGCATCGGCCCCGATGCGGAAGTGTTTACCAAGGCGCAGCCGATGTCGTCGGTGGGCTGCGGCGCGCAGGTGGGCTTGCTGCCATCGTCCGCCTGGAACAACCCGGAGCCGGAGATCGTCCTGGCCGTCAACAGCCGCGGCGAGGTGCTGGGGGCGACCTTGGGCAACGACGTCAACCTGCGCGACATCGAAGGGCGTAGCGCCCTCTTGCTGGGCAAGGCCAAGGACAACAACGGTTCCTGCGCCATCGGCCCCTTCATCCGCCTGTTCGACGAACACTTCACGCTCGACACCGTACGCCAGGCGGAAGTGTCGCTGCTGATCGAGGGCGCGGACGACGGCTTTGTGCTCGAAGGCGCCAGCTTCATGCGCGAGATCAGCCGCGACCCGCTCGACCTGGTGCGCCAGACGGCAGGCCAGTACCACCAGTACCCGGACGGTTTCATGCTGTTCCTGGGGACCATGTTCTCGCCCGTGAAGGACCGTGGCGCGCAAGGCGGCGGCTTTACACACCACCTGGGCGACCGGGTGACGATTGCCAGCGCTTCGCTGGGCGCGCTGGTCAACGAAGTGCAGCGCTGCGATGCGATTGCCCCCTGGACGTTCGGCGTGCGCGCGCTGTACCGGAGCCTGGCGCAGCGCGGCCTGATCTGATTTCCCAATTCCTATAACGAGAGACACCATGCAACATGCAATCTATCCCAGCCTGGCAGGTCAGCGCGTCGTCATCACGGGCGGCGGCACCGGCATCGGCGTGGCCATCGTCGAAGCGTTCGCGCGCCAGGGCGCCCACGTCACTTTCCTCGACATCGCCCGCGAGGCGTCGCTGGCGTTGCAGGAAAAGCTGGCGCACCTGCCGCAGCCGCCCGTGTTCCGCTATTGCGACCTGACGGACCTGGGCGGCCTGGCCGCCACCTTCGCCGAGATCGAGCACAGCGCGGGCGCCACGGATATCCTCGTCAACAACGCGGCCAATGACGACCGCCACCAGTTGCAGGACGTCACGCCCGCCTACTGGGACGAGCGCATGGCCGTCAACCTGCGCCACCAGTACTTCTGCGCCCAGGCCGTGGCGCCGGCCATGCGCGCCAAGGGGGGCGGCGTAATCCTGAACCTGGGTTCGATTTCCTGGCACCTGGCGCAAGCGAGGCTGTCGATCTACATGACGGCGAAAGCCGGCATCGAGGGCTTGACGCGCGGCCTGGCGCGCGACCTGGGTGTCGACGGCATCCGCGTCAATTGCATCATTCCCGGCGCCGTGCGCACGCCGCGCCAAGAGCGGCTGTGGCATACGCCGGAGGCGGAAGCCGTGATCCTGCAGGGACAATGCCTGCAACTGCGCGTGGAGCCGGAAGACGTGGCGGCGCTGGCGCTGTTCCTCGCATCGGACAACGCGGCCAAGTGCGCCGGACGCGAATACTACGTTGACGCAGGCTGGTACGGCGCATGAGCACTCCCGCCCAACCCCAGGCGCGGCGCTTCCGCTCGCAGGACTGGTTCGACAATCCCGACCATATCGACATGACGGCGCTGTACCTGGAGCGCTTCATGAACTACGGCATCACGGCCGAGGAGCTGCGTTCGGGCCGGCCCATCATCGGCATTGCGCAAAGCGGCAGCGATATCAGCCCGTGCAACCGCATCCACCTGGAACTGGCCCAGCGCGTGCGCGACGGCATCCGCGACGCGGGCGGCATCCCGATGGAATTCCCGCTGCACCCGATCTTTGAGAACTGCCGCCGTCCCACGGCCGCGCTGGACCGCAATCTGGCATATCTGGGCCTGGTGGAAATCCTGCATGGCTACCCGATCGACGCCGTGGTGCTGACGACGGGCTGCGACAAGACGACGCCGGCGCAATTGATGGCCGCCGCCACGGTGGACATTCCCGCCATCGTGCTGTCAGGCGGTCCCATGCTCGATGGCTGGATGGACGGCGAACTGGTAGGGTCCGGCGCCGCCATCTGGAAAGGCCGCCGCCAGCTGTCCGCCGGCTTGATCGACAACGACAAATTCCTGCAGATCGCCGCCGCCTCGGCGCCGTCGGCCGGCCACTGCAACACCATGGGTACGGCTTCGACCATGAATGCGCTGGCCGAGGCGCTGGGCATGTCCCTGACGGGCTGCTCGGCCATCCCCGCGCCGTACCGCGAGCGGGGCCAGATCGCCTATGAAACGGGGCGCCGCATCGTTGGCATGGCGCATGACGACGTGCGCCCGTCGAGCATCCTCACGCGCGAGGCGTTTTTGGACGCGATCATCGTCAACGCGGCTATCGGCGGCTCCACCAACGCCCAGCCGCACCTGATGGCCATGGCGCGCCATGCGGGCGTGGCATTGCATTCGAGCGACTGGATGGAGCACGGCTACGACGTGCCGCTGCTGTTGAACATGCAGCCGGCCGGGAAGTATTTGGGTGAGCGCTTCCACCGTGCCGGCGGCGTACCGGCCGTGATGTGGGAGCTGCTCCAGGCGGGTTTGTTGCACGCCGAGCGTCCCACCGTCACGGGGCAGACGATGGCGGCCAACTTGCAAGGCCGCGAAAGCGCGGACCGCGAGATGATCCGTCCGTTTGCCGCGCCGCTGAAGGAAAAGGCCGGTTTCATGGCATTGCAGGGCAACCTGTTCGACTTCGCCATCATGAAGACCAGCGTGATCTCGCCCGCTTTTCGCGAGCGCTACCTGTCGCGCCCCGGTAGCGAGGGCGTATTCGAGGCGCGCGCCATCGTCTTTGACGGTTCAAACGATTACCACGCACGCATCAACGACCCGGCGCTCAATATCGACGACAGCTGCATGCTGGTCATGCGCGGCGCCGGCCCTGTCGGCTGGCCCGGTTCTGCCGAAGTGGTCAACATGCAGCCGCCGGACGCCTTGCTGAAGGCGGGCATCTTGAACCTGCCGACCCTGGGTGACGGGCGCCAGTCGGGCACCTCGGACAGTCCCTCGATTTTGAACGCGTCGCCGGAAAGCGCCGTGGGAGGCGGCCTGGCGCTGCTGCGCACGGGCGACATGATCCGCGTGGACTTGAACGGGGGCAGCTGCGACATGCTGGTCGATGCGTTTGAGCTGGCGCGCCGCGCCAAAGAGCTGCCGCCGCCCGTCAACGACAGCGCCACGCCATGGCAGGAGCTCTACCGCGCCAGCGTGGGCCAGCTGGAAACGGGCGCCTGCATGGAGCTGGCGTTGAAATATCGCGCCGTGGGACAGACCCTGCCACGCCATAACCATTGATTTTTGAAGCCGCAACACCCGTAGTGAAAAAACGTTGTTAATAAAATCCACAAGGAGACACACAATGAACAAGATCATCAGTGCAGCCATCATGACCGCCATGCTGGCATTGAGCAGCAGCGCCGCCCTGGCCGATGCAAAAAACCCGAAGATCGGCTTTTCCATCGACGATCTGCGCGTGGAGCGCTGGACGCGCGACCGCGATTTCTTCATCGCCGCCGCCGAAAAGCAGGGCGCCAAGGTCTTCGTGCAATCGGCCGATGCCAGCGAGCAGCGTCAGATTTCGCAGATCGAGAACCTGATCTCGCGCGGCGTGGACGTGCTGGTGATCGTGCCGTTCAACGCAACGGTATTGAACAACACCGTCAAGGAAGCGAAAAAGGCTGGCATCAAGGTGCTGTCGTATGACCGCCTGATCCTGAATGCCGATATCGACGCGTATATCTCGTTCGACAACGAGAAAGTGGGCGAAATGCAGGCCGAGGGCGTGACCAAGCTGCAGCCGAAGGGCAATTACTACCTGCTGGGCGGCTCGCCGACCGACAACAATGCCAAGATGCTGCGCGAAGGCCAGATGAAGGTACTCAAACCGTTCATCGACAAGGGTGACATCAAGATCGTCGGCCAGCAATGGGTGAAGGACTGGAGCGCCACCGAAGCGCTGTCCATCGTGGAAAACGCGCTGACGGCCAACGGCAACAAGATCGACGCCATCGTCGCCTCGAACGATGGCACGGCCGGCGGCGCCATCCAGGCCCTGGCCGCGCAAAAACTGGCAGGCAAGGTGCCTGTCTCGGGCCAGGACGCCGATCTGGCGGCGGTGAAACGCGTGATCGCCGGCACGCAGTCGATGACTGTCTACAAGCCACTGAAAACCATCGCCGCCGAAGCGGCCAAGCTGGCCGTGCAACTGGCGCGCAATGAAAAGCCAGCCTATAACTCCAGCTATGACAACGGCCTGAAAAAGGTCAGCACGGTGCTGTTGAAACCTACGCCCTTGACCAAGGCGAATGTGAACATTCTCGTCGACGACGGCTTCTATACCAAAGCTCAGTTGGGCAACTAAAAGCTGGGGTCAGACCCGCCGGGACTGACCCCTGATTTCTGTTAATCCGCAACGAGAGTGAGCATGTCCGACTATCTGCTTGAAATGAAAGGCATCGTCAAACAGTTTGGCGGTGTCCGCGCGCTTGACGGCATCGACCTGCAGGTGCGGGCCGGCGAATGCATCGGTCTGTGCGGCGAGAATGGCGCCGGCAAGTCGACCCTGATGAAAGTGCTGTCCGGCGTGTACCCGCACGGCACCTGGGATGGCGACATCCTGTGGGATGGCCAGCCCCTGCGCGCGCAATCGATCCGCGACACGGAAGACGCGGGCATCATCATCATCCACCAGGAGCTGATGCTGGTGCCGCAGCTGTCCGTGGCCGAAAATATCTTCATGGGCCGCGAGTTGACCCTGCCGGGTGGGCGCATGCATTATGCGGCCATGTACAAGCGCGCCGACGAGCTGCTGCGCGAACTGAAAATTCCCGAATTGAACGTGGCGCAGCCCGTGATGAATTACGGCGGCGGCCACCAGCAACTGGTGGAAATCGCCAAGGCGCTCAACAAGAATGCGCGCTTGCTGATTCTCGACGAGCCGTCATCGTCGCTGACGGCGTCGGAAATCGCCGTGCTGCTCGATATCCTGCGCGCGTTGAAGGCCAAGGGCGTCACCTGCATCTACATTTCGCACAAGCTCGATGAAGTGGCGGCCATCTGCGACACCATCGTCGTCATCCGCGACGGCAGGCATATCGCCACCACGCCGATGGCGCAGATGAACGTCGAACGCATCATCGCGCAGATGGTGGGCCGCGAAATGAGCCAGCTGTATCCGCAGCGCGCGCAGCCGCCGGCCATTGGCGAGGTGCTGTTCGAGGCGCGCCATGTGACTTGCATCGACGCCGACAACCCGCAGCGCAAGCGCGTCAACGATGTGTCATTCACCCTGCGCAAGGGCGAAATCCTCGGCATCGCCGGTCTGGTGGGGGCGGGGCGCACGGAGCTCGTCTCGGCCCTGTTCGGCGCCTACCAGGGGCAGTGCCAGGCCGAAGTGTGGCTCGATGGCCGGAGAATCGATACCCGCTCGCCGCAAAAGGCCATCGCCATGGGCCTGGCCATGGTGCCGGAAGACCGCAAGCATCACGGCATCGTGCCCGACCTCGACGTGGGGCAGAACATCACCCTGGCCGTGCTGGAGCAATTCGCGCGCGCCACGCGCATCGACGGCGAGGCGGAATTGACGGCCGTGCGCGGCGAGATCGCCCGGCTGGAGCTGAAGGCGGCCAGCCCGTCGCTGTCCATTACGAGCCTGTCGGGCGGCAACCAGCAAAAGGCCGTGCTGGCCAAGATGCTGCTGACGCGCCCGCGCGTCCTGATTCTCGACGAGCCCACGCGCGGCGTGGACGTGGGCGCCAAATATGAAATCTATAAATTGATGCTGGCGCTGGCCGACCGGGGCGTGGCCATCATCATGGTCTCGTCGGAACTGGCCGAAGTGCTGGGCGTGTCCGACCGCGTGCTGGTGATGGGCGAGGGCCGCCTGCGCGGCGACTTTATCAACGATGGCCTGAGCCAGGAAACCGTGCTGGCGGCGGCGCTGGACCAGCGCCCGGCACCCTCCGCCAACACCGCAAACAAGGAACCCGCAGCATGAAACCGCACAGTATCAAACAGCTGTTCACCCAATACAAGATGCTGGCCCTGCTGATCGCCGTGGCGCTGATCTGGGCCTTCTTTTCGTGGAAGACGGAGGGCAGTTTCCTCACGCCGCGCAACCTGTCGAACCTGCTGCGCCAGATGTCCGTCACCGGCATCCTCGCCTGCGGCATGGTACTGGTGATTATCGCCGGCGAGATCGACCTGTCGATCGGCTCCCTGCTGGGGCTTCTTGGCGGCATCGCCGCCGTGCTGGACGTGACGCAGCACTGGCCCCTGGCCTTGAACCTGGCGGCGGTACTCGGCTGCGGCCTGGTGATCGGCCTCCTCAACGGCTACCTGACGGCGTACCGGGGCATCCCATCCTTCATCGTCGGCCTGGGCGGCATGCTGGCGTATCGCGGCATCCTGCTGGGCATCACGGGCGGCATCACGATCGCGCCCGTCTCCGAGCCGATGGTCTACCTGGGGCAGGGCTACCTGCCCGCGGTGCCCGGCATCGTACTGGGCATCGGCCTGTTCCTGCTGGCCGCTTTCCTGACGTGGCGCGCGCGCGCCAGCCGCGCGCAGCATGGCTTGCCGCAGACGGCGCCCTGGGCCGACGGCTTGCGCCTGGCCGTCATCGGCGCCGTGCTGTATGCCTTCGTGCAAACCCTGAATGGCTATGAAGGCATCCCGCTGCCCGTGCTGTTGCTGCTGGCCTTGCTGGGGCTGTTCAGCTACATCACCAGCCAGACCGTATTCGGCCGCCGCATCTACGCTGTTGGCAGCAATATGGAGGCGACACGCCTGTCCGGCATCAATGTGAAAGCCGTCAAGCTGTGGATCTTCGGCATCATGGGCCTGATGTGCGCGCTGGCGGGCCTGATCAACACGGGCCGCCTGGCGGCCGGTTCGCCGTCGGCCGGCACCTTCAGCGAACTCGATGCCATCGCCGCCTGCTTCATCGGCGGCACCTCGATGCGCGGCGGCTCGGGCACCGTGTATGGCGCCCTGATCGGCGCGCTGGTGATGGCCAGCCTCGATAACGGCATGTCCATGCTGGACGTGGACACCTACTGGCAGATGATCGTAAAAGGCAGTATCCTCACCCTCGCCGTGTGGGTCGATGTCAGCACGCGTGCCGGACGCCGCTAGCCGTGAAACGATCTGGCACGGGAGGAGACACCATGAAAATGCCGACCGCGCACCGGATTGCGCTGCTGTTTAACGGGAATAAAATCTATGACCGCGACATCATCGCGGGCATCGCCGCCTACCTGAACACCACGCGCGTGTCGTGGGACCTGTTCCTGGAAGAGGATTTTCGTTGCCGCCTGCCGGGCATCGAACGCTGGCAGGGCGACGGCATCATCGCCGATTTCGACGATCCCGCCGTCTGCGCGGCGCTGGCGCACAGCCGCCTGCCGGTGGTGGCCGTGGGCGGCTCGTATGCGCGCGCGGAGGATTACCCGGCCGTCATTCCGTACGTGGCGACCGATAATTTCAAGATCGTCAAGCTGGCCTATGAACATCTGGTGGAAGCGGGATTGAGCCGCTTTGCCTGTTTCAGCCTGCCCGAGGCCGATGTCAACCGCTGGGCGCAGGAGCGCGAAACGGCGTTTTGCACCTTGATGGAGCGCGACCACATGCATGCCGACGTGTACCGGGGCGTCGCCACCAGCGCGCCGTCATGGGACGAAGCGGTGGAGCAGCAGATCGCCTGGCTCAACAGCCTGGAAAAACCCGTCGGCATCATCGCCGTCAGCGACGCACGCGCGCGCCAGCTGCTGCAAGCCTGCATGCACGCGGGCATCGCCGTGCCGGAGCAGGTCGCCCTGATCGGCATCGACAACGACCCGCTGGCGCGCATGCTCACGCGCATTCCCTTGAGTTCCGTGATCCAGGGCACGGAGGAAATGGGCCGCACGGCGGCGCATCTGCTGCACCAGATGCTCAACGGCGCGCGCCTGTCCGGCACGCGCATCCTGGTGCCGCCGGCCGGCCTGAACGTGCTTGCTTCCACGCGCCACCAGCCCTTCCAGCATCCGCAGGTGATGCAGGCGCGCCACTTCATTCGCCAGTACGCCTGCCAGGGCATCAAGACGGAGCAGGTGGCCGATTACGTGGGCGTGTCGCGCTCTTCGCTCGAAGCGCACTTCCGCCACGAGCTGGGGCGCAGCGTGCACGATGAGATTCTGCATTTCAAGCTCGACGCGGCCAAGACCCTGCTGGCGCGCGGGCCGGGGCAGGTGGCCGAGGTGGCCGTGCGTTGCGGCTTTACCACGGTGCAGTACATGCATGCCGTCTTCAAGCGCGAACTCGGTTGCACGCCGCGCGAATTCCAGCAGCGCAGCCGGCCGCCGCCAGCCCCCGGGCAGGCGCCATGATGCATCTGCTGCGCAACGCGCGCGGCATGCGCGTGGCCATCGATACGCACGATGCCAGCGTGCGGGCCTGGTGGGCGCCCGACCGCTATGGCCGGCTGGCCGATGTGCTGGGCGCGGCGCCCCCAGCGGCACGATCCTCCACGGGCTGGCAGTGCGCATCGCCCGACGACGGCCACTTGCAGTTGCAGCTGGCGCAAGACGGCCTGTCGGTGCGCCTGAGCTACCGGTTTGATGATGACGGCAGCCTGCACCTCGACTGTGTCGCCACATCCGATACCGTTTCCCGTTTTGCGCTTGCCGCACCCCGTTTCAATCTACAGGGCAACCATGCCAGCGTGGGCGACCATGTGCTGCGCCTGGCTGCCGATCGCTATTGGCCTGGCGGTGGCACGGGCGGTTCTCCGCACGATGTGGCGGGCAGCGCCTTCGACTTCCGCCAGCCGGCGCCGCTCGCTTCGCGCCTGGCCTGGCCCGCGCTGGCCCACTTGCCGGGATTCCGGCATGACTTTTACTGGACGGGCAGCGGCCAGCTGCGCGAGGCGGCGCGGGTTGTCGACCCCGCGTCCGGCCGGGTCTTGCGTTTTTCCAGCACCCAGGACGGCTGCCATCTGTATTCCGATGCGCGCTGTTTTTCCCTGCTGGCGCAGGGTGTGGACATGCAGCCGGGACAGGCGATGCGTTTCAAGCTCGCCTACCGTTTGGGCGTGCAGGATATCGACGCGTTTGACATATCCGAACCGGTATCAATGATGTCAAATAAGTGATTGGTCAGATATGCGGGGCAGTTCTACCATGGGGTAGTTTTTCCCTCATTTATTTTTGTCCTGACCGACGCTGCGAACCTGCCCATGAACATACTCACCATCGATGCCGGCACCACCAATACGCGTACCTTGCTGTGGCGCGCGGGCGCCGTCGTCGCCCAGGCGCAGCTGGAAACGGGCGTGCGCAATACCGCCATCGATGGCCATAACGGCGCGCTGAAACAGGCGCTGCGTGACACCATCGCCTGCGTGCTGGCCAGCGCGGGCATTGCGCCGTCCGAGGTGGACCTGGCGCTGGCCTCGGGCATGATCACCTCGCCCATGGGAGTGCGCGAAGTGCCGCATTTGCCGGCGCCCGCCGGCCTGGCCCAGCTGGCGCAAGGCATGCAGGCGGTGGACTTGCCCGACGTGCTGGCGCAGCCCCTGTGGCTGATTCCCGGCGTGCGCAACCAGCATGGCGCCGTCGGCCTGCATAACGTCGAGGCGATGGACATGATGCGCGGCGAAGAGACGGAAGTCGTCGCGCTGCTCGAGCGCCTGCAATTGCGGGGCGCGGCGACCCTGATCATGCCCGGCTCGCATACCAAATTGATCAGCGTGGACGAGCAGCGCCGCATCCTCGGCTGCAGCACCACCATCGCGGGCGAACTGTTGCAGGCGATCACGCAGCACACCCTGATCAAGCAATCGGTCGATGGCGGTTTTGCGCAGACCCTGGTGCCGAAAATGCTGCTGGCCGGCGCGGCGGCGGCGCAAAAAACGGGGCTGGCGCGCGCCTGCTTCAGCGTGCGCACCCTGGGCCAGTTCAGCTCCATCGAATGCAACGAGCGGGCCAATTTCCTGATGGGCGCCGTCCTCAGTGGCGACTTGCTGGCGCTGCGCAACAGCACCGCCATCCAGATGCGGCCCGATACCCCGCTCGTCATTACCGGCAAGCCCATGCTGCGCCAGGCGCTCGGGCTGCTGATCGAAGAACACGGATTTTTTTATGGCAAGCGCGTCATCGTCGACGACCAGCAGCAAGCCAATCTGGCCGGTCACGGTGCGCTGCTGATCGCCGCCGCGCGCGGCTTGATTTCCCCGCAGGAGACAGTATGAGTGACAACAAGAACAAGCGTCCCTTGCGTTCGCAAGCGTGGTTTGGCGGCGACGACAAGGACAGTTTCATTCACCGCAGCTGGATGAAGAACCAGGGCTATCCCAGCGACGCCTTCGATGGCCGTCCCGTCATCGGCATCTGCAATACCTGGTCCGAACTGACCCCCTGCAATGGACATTTCCGCGACCTGGCCGAGATGGTCAAGCGCGGCGTGCTCGAAGCGGGCGGTTTTCCCGTCGAATTCCCCGTGATGTCGCTGGGCGAGACGAACCTGCGCCCGACGGCCATGCTGTTCCGTAACCTGGCCAGCATGGATGTCGAGGAATCGATCCGCGCCAACCCGATCGACGGCGTGGTGCTGCTGACGGGCTGCGACAAGACCACTCCGGCCCTGCTGATGGGCGCGGCCAGCGTGGACTTGCCGACCATCGTGCTGTCGGGTGGTCCCATGTTGAACGGTAACTACCGCGGCAAACCGATCGGCTCCGGCACCGACGTGTGGAAGTTTTCCGAAGACGTGCGCGCCGGGCGCATGACCTCAAACGAATTCAAGCAGGCCGAATCGTGCATGTCGCGCTCCGCCGGCCACTGCATGACCATGGGCACGGCTTCCACCATGGCCAGCATGGTCGAGGCGCTGGGCGTGACCCTGCCCGGCAACGCGGCCATTCCCGCCGTCGATGCGCGCCGCAAGCTGCAGGCACAGCTGACGGGCCGGCGCATCGTCGACATGGTGCATGAAGACCTGAAACTGTCGCAGATCCTCACGCGCGAAGCGTTTGAAAACGCCATCATGGTCAACGGCGCCATCGGCGGCTCGACCAATGCCGTGATCCACCTGCTGGCCATCGCCGGGCGCATCGGCGTGGACATGCGCCTGGGCGACTGGGACCGCCTGGGGCGCGACATTCCCTGCCTGCTGAACCTGATGCCGTCGGGCCAGTACCTGATGGAAGATTTTTATTATGCGGGCGGCCTGCCGGTGATCATCCGCGACTTGCTGGGCAAATTGCATGGCGAGGCGCTCACCGTCACGGGCGCCAGCATGGCCGTCAACGTGGCCGAAGCGGAAAATTTCAATCCCGAGGTGATCACACCGCTGGCGCAGCCATTCAAGGACGAGGGCGGCATCGCCGTCCTGCATGGCAACCTGGCCCCGCGCGGCGCCGTCATCAAGCCTTCCGCCGCTTCGCCGGAACTGATGCAGCACCGTGGCCGCGCCGTCGTCTTCAACAGCATCGAGCACTATAAAAAGCGCGTCGACGATCCCGCCCTCGATATCGATGCCAGCTGCGTGATGGTGCTGCAAAATTGCGGCCCGCAGGGATATCCGGGCATGGCCGAAGTGGGCAATATGGGCTTGCCGAAAAAACTGCTGGAGCAGGGCGTGCGCGACATGGTGCGCATCTCGGACGCGCGCATGAGCGGCACGGCCTACGGTACGGTGGTGTTGCACGTGGCGCCGGAAGCGGCCGTGGGCGGGCCGCTGGCCCTGGTGCGCGATGGCGACATGATTGAACTCGACGTGGCGGGACGGCGCCTGCACTTGGACGTCGACGAGGCCGAGCTGGCGCGCCGGCGGGCGGAATGGAGCGCGCCGCCACCGGCCATGAAGGGCGGCTACCAGTCGATGTACATCAAGCACGTGACGCAGGCCGATGAAGGCGCGGACCTCGACTTCCTCGTCGGTTGCCGAGGCTCGGCGGTTCCGCGCGAATCACATTGATAGCGCACGATCAAACCTGCTGCGCGTCGTCATTTGCGGCCTCGATGCTCACTGTGCTCAAGCACAGTTGCGCGTCTCGGGCACAACTGACTTCCGCTCGCGACGGTTTTATCATGCGTTATACATTAGTTAAAGGAAAAATGATGGGGACACAGGCCCAATTACTGGTCGATGCGCAGAATTTTCTCGGCGAGGGCGTGCGCTGGTGCGAACGCAGCGGCCGCGTTTTCTGGACGAATATCGAAGGCTGCCAGCTGCATGCGCTGGTGCTGGCCACAGGCGAGCGCCAGACGTGGGCCATGCCGGAGCGCCTGGCGTGCTTCGCGCTGACGGACAGCGACGATGTGCTGCTGCTGGGACTGGCTTCGCGCCTGGCCTGGTTTGACGCGCGCAGCGGGGCCGTCACGCCCTTGCACACGGTGGAGGGGGACTTGCCCATGACGCGCCTGAACGATGGCCGCTGCGACCGCCAGGGACGCTTTGTCTTCGGCACGCTCGATGAGCGCCCGTGCCGCGATGCCGTCGCCAGCTTCTACCGCCTCAACCTGGACCTGACCCTGGAGCGCCTGCCGCTGCCGCAGATCGCCATCTCGAACAGCATCTGCTTCAGCGTCGATGGCACGGCCATGTACTTCTGCGACTCGATGAAGAAGGCGATCTACCGCTGGGACGATTATCTGGGGGGCGATGCCAGCCGGGTGCGCGTGTTTGCCGTGCTCGATCCGGGCCCCGGCGCCGCCGATGGCGCCACCGTCGATGCGGATGACTACCTGTGGAGCGCGCAATGGGGCGCCGGCAGGGTCTTGCGCTTCGCGCCGGACGGCAGCGTCGAGCGCAAGATCAGCCTGCCCGTCTCGCAGCCCAGCTGCGTGAGCCTGGGCGGCCCGCGCTACGACGAATTGTTCGTCACGACGGCGCAGGAGAGCTTGAGCCCGGCCCAGCTGGCGAGCGAACCGCTGGCCGGGGGATTGTTTCATGCGCGTCAGGTGGGCGTGCGCGGTTTGCCGGAAGTGCGCTTTGGCGCCCTGCCGGCCTGACAGGAGAGAGCAAATGCAGAAGCACACGGTTTTCGAGGGCATTATCGAACGGGGTATGGTCGGCATCGTGCGCGCCTCTTCGGCGCAGGCGGCCGTGCAGATTGCCGAGGCGTGCATTGCCGGCGGCATCACGGCGCTGGAAGTGGCGTTCACCACGCCCGATACCCTGGGCGTGCTGCGCACCCTGCGCGAACGCCATGGCCATGACGTGCTGCTGGGCGCGGGCACGGTGCTCGATACGGAGACGGCACGCGCCGCCATCCTGGCCGGCGCCCAGTTCATCATCTCGCCTGGCGTGAACGTGGAGACCATCACGCTGTGTCAGCGCTACCAGGTGCTGTCTATGCCGGGGGCGATGACGCCGACGGAGATAGTCACGGCCCTGCAGGCGGGCGCCGACATCGTCAAGGTCTTCCCTGCCGAGATGTTCGGTCCCGCCTACATCAAGGCCCTGCGCGCGCCCCTGCCGCAAGCGCCGTTGATGCCGACGGGCGGCGTGACGGTGGAGAACCTGCATGCATGGTTTGCCAGCGGCGCCGTGGCCGTAGGCATCGGCAGCAGTCTGAGTGGTCCGGGCGCCACGGGAGACTACGCGGCCGTGACGGCGCGCGCGCAGGCCTTCGTGGCGAAGATGGCGGCCGTGCGGACGGCTAAGTCTTCTGGCTAGCTCCCACCGGGACGGGAATCTGCTACGCTAAGGGGGCAATGTCGCACGCCTCATAGACCAGAATATGTCCAACATCGCCCGCATCCTGCAAGACAGCCGCATCATCGCCATCGTCGGCATGTCCGATAAGCCCGAACGCGCCAGCCATGAAGTGGCAGATTACCTGCTGCGGCATGGCTATCGCGTGTTGCCCGTCAATCCGGCCCTCGCCGGACGCGATGTGCTGGGGCAGCGCGCTTACGCCACCCTGACGCAGGCCGCGGCGGCTGTCGCGCCGGCGCGCATCGACATCGTCGACTGCTTCCGCAAGTCAGAAGATATTCTGCCCATCGCCGAGGAAGCCATCGCCGTCAAGGCCGGCTGCCTGTGGCTGCAACTTGACGTCATCAACGAGCAGGCGGCGCAACTGGCGCGGGCGGCGGGCCTGGATGTGGTGATGGACCATTGCACAAAAATCGAGCACCGTAAGCTGGCGGTGGCGGCATGAAGGCGCGCACGCAGTTCCGTGCCGGGAAGGACTTCGACCTGAACGAGGATTTCGCCGGCAAGCGCCTGCTGGGCGCCGCCAGCAAGGCGGCGAACAAGAAGCTGACGGCGGCCCAGTGCAAGGCCCTGGACCGCGAGGAAACCGTGGCCCTGACGGCGCAGATCGCCGAGTGCCAGAGCATGCTGTACGCGCAGCACAAAAAGAAGGTGCTGCTGGTCTTGCAGGGCATGGATACGTCGGGCAAGGATGGCACGGTCAAGGCCATCTTCAGCAATATCAACCCGATGGGCATCCGCGCCGTGGCGTTCAAGGGACCCACCGATATCGAACTGGCGCACGATTACCTGTGGCGCGTGCACCAGCATGTGCCCGTGAAAGGCGAGATCGCCATCTTCAACCGCAGCCATTACGAGGATGTGCTGATCACGCGCGTGCAGGACATGATCGACAAGGCCGAATGCCAGCGCCGCTATGCGCAGATCCGCGATTTCGAGCGCATGCTGAGCGAAACGGGCACCGTCATCCTGAAGGTCTTCCTGCATATCTCGAAGGACGAGCAACGGGGACGGCTGCAGGAGCGGCTCGACGATCCCGACCGTCAGTGGAAGTTCGATCCCAACGATATCGCCCAGCGCAAGAAGTGGGATGGCTACCAGCGCGCCTATGAAACGGCGATCCGCGAGACGGATGCCGACCACGCGCCGTGGTACGTGGTGCCATCGAACTCCAAGACGCAGCGCAACCTGGTGGTCGCATCCCTGCTGCTGGAAACCCTGCAGGGCATGAAACTGGAATACCCGGCGCCGGACCCGAAACTGTCGTCTTTCAAGGTCGAGTAGAGCTTGGGGCAGTTCAGCGCCGCGCCTGCGAAATCTGCCGCGCTGTGGCATAGTATCCCTCGTCGATAATTCAAACCAGACCGGAGATCCATATGCTGCAGTTGAAAGATCCTACCTTGTTGCGTCACCAGGCTTACGTGAATGGAGCCTGGGTCGATGCCGATGGTGGCCAGACGATTAATGTGAGCAATCCCGCCACGGGCGAGCATATCGGCACGGTGCCCCTGATGGGCGCCGCCGAGACGCGCCGCGCCATCGAGGCGGCCAATGCCGCCTGGCCTGCCTGGCGCAAGAAGACGGCCAAGGAGCGCGCGGCCGTGCTGCGCCGCTGGCATGACCTGATCCTGGAAAACGCCGACGATCTGGCGCTGATCATGACCACCGAGCAGGGCAAGCCCTTGCCGGAAGCGAAGGGTGAAGTGCAGTTCGGCGCCTCGTTCATCGAGTGGTTTGCCGAAGAGGGCAAGCGCGTTGCGGGCGATACCCTGCAGTCGCCGTGGCCGGACCGCCGCCTGGTCATCACCAAGGAGCCGATCGGCGTATGCGCCGCCATCACGCCGTGGAACTTCCCCGCTGCCATGATCACCCGCAAAGTCGGCCCGGCCCTGGCCGCCGGCTGCCCGATGGTCCTGAAACCGGCAGAAGCCACGCCGTTTTCCGCGCTGGCGCTGGCAGTGCTGGCCGAGCGCGCTGGCGTGCCTGCGGGCGTGTTCAGCATCGTCACGGGTGCGCCGAAAGACATCGGCGGCGAAATGACGTCGAACCCGATCGTGCGCAAGCTGACGTTTACGGGTTCGACCCAGGTGGGCCGCCTGCTGGCGGAACAGTGCGCGCCAACGATCAAGAAACTGTCGCTGGAACTGGGCGGCAATGCGCCGTTCATCGTCTTCGACGACGCGGACCTGGATGCGGCCGTGGAAGGCGCCATCGCCTCGAAATACCGCAATGCGGGCCAGACCTGCGTGTGCGCCAACCGCCTGTACGTGCAGGACAGCGTGTATGACGCGTTTGCCGACAAGCTGGTGGCCGCCGTGGCCAAGCTGAAGGTGGGCAATGGCATCGAGGCGGGCGTCACGCAAGGTCCGCTGATCGACGCCAAGGCCGTCGCCAAGGTGGAAGAACACGTGGCCGACGCGCTGGGCAAGGGCGGCCGCGTGCTCGCTGGCGGCAAGCGCCACGCGCTGGGCAACGGCTTCTTCGAACCGACCATCATCGCCGACGTGACGAACGACATGCGCGTGGCCACCGAGGAAACCTTCGGCCCGCTGGCGCCCCTGTTCCGCTTCAAGACGGACGATGAAGTGATTGCCCTGGCCAACAACACGGAATTCGGCCTGGCTGCCTACTTCTATTCGCGCGACATCGGCCGCATCTGGCGCGTGGCCGAAGGCCTGGAAACGGGCATGGTCGGCGTCAACACGGGCCTGATCTCGAACGAGATCGCCCCCTTCGGCGGCGTCAAGCAATCGGGCCTGGGCCGTGAAGGGTCGACCTACGGTATCGAAGACTATCTGGTCATCAAGTACATCTGCATGGGCGGTATCTAGGATGCTTGATTAAATCTACTGCGCGGCGCGCTTTCCGGCCTACGATGCGCGCTGCCTCGGCGGCCCCGTACTCAGTACAGCTGCGCTTCTTAGCCAGCTGGGGGCGCCGAGCCTCGTTGCCGCTCGCTACGATTTTTTTTAAGCATCCGTGACGTCCGTTATCGACGGCTGTTGCGAGCCGATCCTAACCTGTCCAGCATGCCCTTGACCGCTTCCATCTGCGTGCCGCTCTTGCGGTAGAAATCCGGGTCGATCGGATTGATGCTGGTGTAGCCCCAGAAATCCCAGCAGCCTTTCGGGTTGTACGGGTAGACGGGGCTCGGTTCGGCCTGCGGATACAGCACGATGATCTTGTTGGCGTCCGCCACCTGGTTGTAGCCGGTGCTGGTATAGAAACGGTCGCCGATGGCTTGCGTCGTTTGCAAGCAGCCGTGGAAGACCACGTGCACGCGGCAGCTTTCGTTGTCGCAGGCTTTCGGGATGTAGGCGTAGCCCGTGTTGTTCATGCTCGAGTATGCGTTCTGGATGAAGCTGCGCTGGTTGAAGGCGATCAACTTGCCCGTCAGCGTGGTCGACGCGGGCTGCAGGTCCGGATACAGGTGCTGCAGGATGTCGCGCGCCTGCACGAAGTCGCAGTCATTGATGAAGGGCGACGCCGTTACATCGCAAGCCTTGTCCTGATTGTTGTCCGTGATGATGGCATGGCCTGCGCCGACATTGTCGACGAAGCGGATCTGCTCGGCCGGCGTGCCCGCCAGCGCATAGAATTTCCCCACCTGTTCCACTACCGGCCGCGTCACGGTCTGGTCTTTCGTTCCGCTGAACAGATACACGCGCTGGCGTTTCAGGTTGGCCGTGTCGTCGATGAGGCGGGCGCGCGCGAAGTCGTTCGCCGCGCGCAGCAATTCGCTGGCGACAGGCGGCGCCACCTGCGCGCTGCCCGGATTCATGCAGGTGGTCAGGGCATTCGTCAGGTAGGGGATGTAGGGGAAGCGGCCCGGCTGGCCCGAGCAGAAATACGGGCCCCCCGCGATGATGCCGGCGCCGGCCACCGTGGCCGAGTAGGCGACGGCAAACTGCGCCGCCATGAAGCCGCCCGAGGACAGGCCGGACACGGTGGTCTGGCTCAGGTCAGCCTGGTAGCCGGGCAGGGCGGGGGCGTCCCTGGTCGCGGCGGGCTTGGCCGCTTTGGCGGCCGTGGCGGCGAGCGTGTCGCCTGGCGCCAGGGTGAGCAGGCTGGCGGCCAGCAGGGCGGTGGGTAATGCGGTCAGGTGCGGGAAGGGCATGGCGACTCCACAAGGCAAGAAATGGGATAGGAAGGCCGAGCATAGGTAAAAAAACTGTGCGATGGGCAAGTACTGCACTATCGTTGATGTCGCTCAAGCAATTGCTGTTCTTGTGGCCCTCATGCGCGCGCGCGGCGTTTGACATAGAATGGTTTTTTCCGTTCAACCATGGTGCCCTTCATGTCCAAGACTCTTGCCCAGCTGTTTGCGCTCACCACCCTTGCCGCCGGCGCCAGCCTGGCCATGCCGGCCCATGCCGCCGAAACCGCTACAGCTGCCGTCGCGCCGGCCGCCTGCCCCGCGATTCTCAAGCAGACCTTCAACCGCCTGCAGGATGAAGCGCCGCAAAACCTGTGCCAGTACGCGGGCAAGGTGGTGCTGGTGGTCAATACGGCAAGTTATTGTGGTTTTACCAATCAATATGAAGGGCTCGAGGCGCTGTACGCCAAGTACGGCAGCAAGGGCCTGGTGGTGCTGGGCTTCCCGTCGAACGATTTCGGCAAGCAGGAGCCGGGCAACAGCAAGGAAATCGCCGATTTCTGCTACAACACCTATGGCGTGAAGTTTCCCATGTTCGCCAAATCGGTGGTCTCCGGCCCCGCGCCGAATCCGCTGTATGTGGACTTGATCAAGCAGACGGGCAAGACCCCGGCCTGGAACTTCCACAAATACCTGATCGACCGTCACGGTAAAGTGGTGGAAAGCTTCCCCAGCAAGGTGACGCCGGACGACAAGAAACTGGTGGGCGCGGTGGAAAAAGCGCTGGCGCTGTAAGTTGCCGACACGCAAGCAGGCTTGATCGCCTGCTTTTTTTTAATGCCGCGCTTGTCGTCTTGCCATCATTGTCCTAAGCTGGTTGTTCGCGTTTGTCACAACCAAGGAGAACATCATGGCGTATGTCGATGGATTTGTGGTGCCCGTACCGAAAGCCAAGCTCGAAGCCTACCTGGCCATGTCGCGCAGTTGCGGCGCCATCTGGCGCGAGTACGGCGCGCTGGAATTTCGCGAATGCGTGGGCGATGACGTCAAGCCAGGCAAGCTGACGTCGTTCCCGCAGGCGGTGGACTTGCAGGATGGCGAAGTGGTGGTGTTTTCCTGGATCGTGTATGCGTCGCGCGCCAAGCGCGATGAAATCAACGACAAGGTCATGAAAGACCCGCGCCTGGCCGAGATGATGGATCCGGCCAAGCTGCCGTTCGATGGCAAGCGGATGATTTATGGTGGTTACGAGATGCAGGTAGATATCAGGTAACCAGCTGCGCCGGTATCGCCCCGCGCAGCGCGTTGCACACGACAACCGCTTCGGCCTGCGCCAGCATGGCCCGCGTGATGATGGTTTCCTGCGCGTCCCAGGCGGGATCGGCCAGCATGGCGGCGCGTTGTACGCCGGGCAGCAGGCCGCAGGACAGGGGCGGCGTATGCCAGCGGCCATCGAGGCGGACGAAGACATTGCTGCGCCCGCCTTCCGTCAGTTCGCCCCGTTCGTTAAAGAACAGCATGTCGAAGCTGCCTCGCGCCTCGGCCGCGCGCCAGGCCGCGTCGTAGCGTGCGCGCACGCTGCTCTTGTGACGCAGGAACAGGTCGCCGGCAGTCGTGGCGTCAGGCGCCAGCAGGATGGTTACCATGTCCGGCAGGGCGGTGAGCGCACTGCTTTGCGTCGTGAACTGGCCATCCTGGCGCAGCGCCAGACGCAGGCGGAAGGGCGCGTCGTCGGGGCGCGCCGCGCAGGCCGCCTGCAGCGCGGCCTGCGCGGCACTCTCACTCCAGGCAAAACCGAAATAGGCGCAGGAGGCGGCCAGGCGCGCCAGGTGGCGCTCTTGCTGGCGACAGCCGCCGGTGCGGCTGGCGTGCAGGGTCTCGAACAGTTCGAAGTCATTGGCCAGCCCCGTCAGGAAGCGGGCCTTGAGCTGGCACTCCGCAAATTCCTCGTGCGGGTCGCTGTCGAGCACGATGCCGGCACCCACGCCCATCTCGCCGCGCCGGATGCTGTCAGGGCCAGCCGGCTGCAAGGCCAGGGTGCGGATCGGCACGGACATGCAAAAGTCGCCCACCGCGTGGGTAGCGCCGGCGGCGGGAGGGTCGAACCAGCCGATGGCGCCCGTATAGATGCCGCGCGGCGCCGGCTCCAGCTCGGCGATGATTTCCATGGTGCGGCGTTTCGGCGCGCCCGTGATCGAGCCGCACGGGTACAAGGCCAGGAAGACGTCGGCCAGGCTGGCGTCGTCACGCAGGCGCGCCTGCACGGTGGAGGTCATTTGCAGCACGCTGCTGTAGCGCGTCACCTCGAACAGTGCCGGCACCTTGACGGAGCCGGTGACGGCGATGCGGCCGATGTCGTTGCGCAGCAGGTCGACGATCATCAGGTTTTCCGCGCGGTTCTTCGGGTCATTGGCCAGGGCGCTGGCGCGGCGCATATTTTCTGCCGTTTGGTCGGCAGGGGCGGCAGGCGCCGTGCCTTTCATGGGGCGCGCCATCAGCTCGCCCTGTGCATGGCGCACGAACAGCTCCGGCGACAGCGACAGCAGGGCGCCGCCATCGGGCAGCATCACCAGCGCGCCGTAGGGCACGGGCTGACGCGCGCGCAGCCGCGCATACAGAGCCAGGGGCGAGCCGAAGGCGTCGAAGCGCAAGCGATACGTGTAGTTGACCTGATAGGTGTCGCCGGCCACGATGTAGTCGTGGATGCGGTCAAGCGCGCGCGTGAATTCGGCTTGGTCGACATTCGCGCGGATATCGGCCACGCCGGCCGGCGCTGCGTCGGCGTGGACACGCACGTCCAGCCATTGCGCCACCTCGTCCTGTGAAAGCTGCGTGCAATGGTCGAAGACAAGCACTTGCGCCAGCGGCGGCGCGTTGATGCCTGCCGCGCGCGGCGGCATGGCCAGCAAATGCGCCCCCAGCTCGTAGCTGCATACGCTGACGGCGTACTGGCCGCGATGTAAGGCGTCTTGCAGGCCTTCCAGCAGCTCGGGCCAGGCCTGCCCCTCGGTGCACTGCAAGACCGCCGCCAGGCCCGTGTACAGGCGCGAACCGGCGCCTGGGGTGCTGGCGTCGTCGAGCAGGGCGAAACAGTCGGTATGCATGGGGACAGCCGCGGCGGTGATTTACCCCAGCAGCATGGCGATTTGCAGCGCCGCTTCCTGGGAGGGATTGATCTTGAAGCCGCTCTTGGCGTAGCGGTGCCAGCGTCCGATGACGAAGCCGACGATCAGGGTGGCGCGCGCCGCCACTTCGCTTTCCTTGCCATGGCCTTCGGCGGCGGCCACGCGCAAGGCCTGCTTGAGCGCCAGTTCCACGCGGTCGTAGAACTGGTTCATGCGCACTTGCAGGCGTTCGTCCTCATTGACCAGCGCATCGCCGATCAATACGCGCGTCATGCCCGGATTGCTGATGGCGAAATTGAGCAGCATGCCGACGATGTCGCGCGTTTGCGTCATGCCATCGCTGTGCTTTTCCGCGATCTGGTTGATCAGGCCGAAGACGCTCGACTCGATGAATTCGATCAGCCCTTCGAACATTTGCGCCTTGCTGGCGAAATGGCGGTACAGGGCCGCTTCCGACACGGTCAGTCTGGCTGCCAGTGCGGCAGTGGTGATCTTTTCGCCTTTCGGCTGCTCCAGCATTGCGGCGAGGGCCTGAAGAATTTGTAGCCTGCGTTGGCCCGGCGGTGTGCTTGCCATATTTTCTCTTGTCGTTAAAAAAAATGCTGCCTTGATGGGGAGGTCCGTCACCGCCGCTAGCGGTGCAGCTTCCGGCGTCAACCGGAAGCCCAGGAGTTCCCTTCAACGCAGACGGTGAAGGCGGCGTGCCAAATGCCGGACAGATTTTACTTTGACATCGACGTAAGCGGGGCGATTTAACGCCTTGGGCAACTTCGCCACGCCGATCGGATCCGCCATTTTCAGGTATTGCGTGACCCATGCCGTGCGCAGGCCCAGTTTTTTCGCACCCTTCAGGTTGGCCAGGGTGTCTTCCACCAGGATGCAGCGGCCAGGGCGGATCTGGTGCTTGCGCATCAGTTTGCGCAGCATCAGGGTCGATGGCTTGGGCCGCAGCTGGCGGTGCACATGCATCGCCTCGATGGCGATATGCTGCGAAAAATGCTGGCGCAAGCCCAGGTGGCGCATCACGTCGCTCGAATAGCGCAGCGGCGCGTTGGTGAGTAAAATTTTACGGCCAGGCAGGCGTTTGAGTAAAGCCCCCAGCCCCCGCTCGGCGCGTATCATGGCGCGCAAATCGTCGAATGCATGCGTCTCGTGCAGAAAATGCGCTGCCTGTACCTGATGGTGCTTGACCATGCCCAGCAAGGTGGCGCCATAGCGGCGCCAGTAGGCCGCGCGCGCCGCATTGACGATGGCGTCGTCGGCCGGCGTCACGCCGTCGCCCAGCACGCGGGCAATATACGTGTTCATATTGGCCGTGATGGTGGGGAAGATGGCGTGCGAGGCATTGTGCAGCGTGTTGTCGAGGTCAAACAGCCAGACCGGCGACGAGCGGTTAAGATGGGACACAGGCACAGGAGTCTTTAGGCAAGATGATAAGCAAGATGAAAAATTCAACAATCAGGAAAACCATGCGACGCCAGATTATAGTGATGTTTTGCGGATTATTCTTGCTGCCGTTGCCGGCGGCCTTTGCCGAAGCACCGCCTGCGGCGCAAAACCGGGGCGCCCTGTTCAAGGTGCAGGACGCCAGCCATACCCTGTATCTGTTCGGCACCATCCACGTCGGCGCGCCCGATTTTTATCCGCTCGAGCCGACGGTGACGCAGGCGCTGCACCAGGCTGGCGCGCTGGCGCTGGAGATCGATCCCGGCGCCGACCCGCGCGCCGCCCTGGGCGCCGTGCTGAAGTACGGCATGGAGGCGCCGGGCAGCCAAGTGCCGCTTGATTGCCGTCAGACTCTGGCCCCGCGCCTGGCCCCGCTGTTGCAAAAATACGGCATTCCAGCCGAGTCGGTGGCGCCGATGAAGCCGTGGATGCTGGCCAGCATGCTGGCCATCGGCGAGTTCTCCACCCTGGGCTACCGCTCCGACCTGGCCGTCGACAATTATCTGTCGCAACAGGCCAAGGCGCGCAAGATTCCCGTGGTGGAACTCGAGTCGATGGAAGGCCAGATGGCGCTGTTCGGCGCCATGTCGCCGGCCGACCAGTGCCGTTTCCTGGAAGACGGCGTGGCGTCGATCGAGGACCAGGAACAAAGCCAGGAAGCGCGCGAGATCGCCAACGCCTGGCGCACGGCCGATGCCGCCGCCTTCGACAGGCTGGCCGCCAAGGCAGCGACAGACCCGTCGTTCGCCGCCCAGTTCGTGCAAAAGGTGTTGCTGGATGGCCGCAACCCCGCCCTGGCCGACGGCATCGCCAGGTTGCTGGCGCGCGAAAAGTCCAGCCTGGCCGCCATCGGCGTGCTGCACCTGGTGGGAACGAAAAGCGTTCCGGATTTATTGCGTCAGAAGGGCTTGAAGGTCGAGCGGATTTATTAGTTTTAACGACAGCAGGAAGAATAGATGACGCTAGCTCCGCCGCGCAAAACACGCGGCAGAGCAGATGGAAAAGTGTTCAGGGCAAGGCGTACTGACGAAGACAGTACGCATGTACGGCGAGGCAGTACAACGCCGCCATAGACATTTTCTCAGCTGCGGGGAAAGGATACTGGTGCCCTTGACGTGGATCGAACACGTGGCCTCTCCCTTACCAAGGGAGTGCTCTACCACTGAGCTACAAGGGCAAATTAAAAGCGGCGCCAGGTGATCTGCGCCGCCAAACTACTCGCTGTGATCCGTTGCGATTTTTTTAGTGCGAACGGATCATAGTACCAAAAGCTTGCTCGGTCAACACTTCCAGCAATAATGAGTGTTCGATGCGGCCGTCGATGATGTGCACCGTGTTCACGCCGGACTTGGCGGCGTCGAGCGCGGACGATATCTTCGGCAGCATGCCGCCCGAGATCGTGCCGTCGGCGAACATCTCGTCGATTTCACGTGCCGACAGGTCGGTCACCAGGTTGCCCTGTTTGTCCTGGACGCCGGCGATGTTGGTCATCATGATCAGCTTTTCCGCTTTCAGGATTTCCGCGATCTTGCCGGCTACCACGTCGGCGTTGATGTTGTAGGCCTGGCCATCCTGGCCGAAACCGATCGGCGAGATGATGGGAATGAAGGCGTCGTCCTGCAGCGCCTTGACGACGGCCGGGTTGATCGCGTCGATCTCGCCGACGAAGCCGATGTCGAGGAATTCGCCCGGATGTTCGCGGTCCGGCATCTGCATCTTGCGCGCGCGGATCAAGCCGCCATCCTTGCCCGTCAGGCCCACAGCCTGACCGCCGTAATGGTTGATCAGCATGACGATATCCTGCTGCACTTCGCCGCCCAGCACCCACTCCACCACTTCCATGGTTTCTTCATCGGTGATGCGCATGCCTTGCACGAAGGTGCCTTGCTTGCCGATTTTTTTCAGCGCGTTGTCGATCTGCGGTCCGCCGCCGTGCACCACGACCGGGTTCATGCCGACCAGCTTGAGCAGGATGACGTCGCGCGCGAAGCCGTGCTTCAGGCGTTCGTCCGTCATGGCATTGCCACCGTACTTGATGACGATGGTCTTGCCATGGAAATTGCGGATGTAGGGCAGGGCCTCGGCCAGAATCTGCGCCTTGATTTGTGGCGACACCGCCGTCAAGTCGTCATTCATGTCCAGGTTCAAGTTAGCTAGTTGATTCATGGCGAGTCCGGAAAATAGATTTGTGAGATTTTACAGGGAAGAAGAAAATCTTGGAGGCATTATAGGGCGATCTTGTTGTATTTTCCCTGATGATCCTATAGTCTGGCCCGATATGCCCCCCAGCCAGCCCTTTTACTGCCCGTTACATCTGCGTCGTATCCTGGCGCGGCAGGACACACACTTGCCAATTCAAACACAGCCATGAGCGTATGCAGCCTGTGCGGCGCCACCTTCCAGTGTGGTCAGCTTGATCCGGACGCCAAGGAGCCCTGCTGGTGCCTGGCCCTGCCGCCGGCCGTTCCCGTGCCCGGCAGCACCGCCGTGGGCTGCTGGTGCCCCGCCTGCCTGCAAGAGCGCATCGCCGCCTTGACCCCTCCGGCAGCAACGCCGGCCAGATAAGCGCATCGGCGCGCTTTTTCCTTTGCAAAAGACCTTGCATTTTGTAGGGGAATACGTTCAGACTTCGATTTTTAAGAATTTCTTACAGGAAAGTTATGCGCTTCAGGGATATCCGCATCGGCGTGCGCATCAATGCCGGTTATGCCATTTTGATCGTGCTGATGCTGGTCGTCATCGTCTTGGCGGGGAGCCGCATCTATGCTATCCGCGCAGAGACCGACGATATCCTGCAGCGCGACTGGGTCGCCGCCAAGGCCACCAGCAAGATCCACGGACTGGCGCGCGAGGCGGCCACGCGCATCGGAAACCTGCCGAGCCAGCACGAGCCGGCGCTGCGCCAGGCGAACCAGGCGCGCCTGGAAGCGATCAAGCAGGGCATCGATGAGCAGGTGCGCATCCTCGACGGTCTCGACGCGCGGCCCGAGGAACGGCGCCTGCTGGAGCAGATGCACCTGGCGCGCGCCGACTACTATGTGTCGCTCAAGACGATGTTCGAATTGGTCGAGCGCGGCGAGGATGCCCGCGCCGAGCAGGCCATGCAGACGCAGACCTTGCCGGTGCTGGAAAAAGTGCTGCTGTACGTGAGCCAGCTCGATGACTTGCAGCAGCAACTGATCCGCGACAGCGCGGCCCGGATACGCAACGACATCGATACCTCGCTGCTGCTGATGGGCGGCATCGGCCTGGCAGCCTTGCTGACCGGTCTCGCCTTTGCTTGGTCGGCGCGCTCGATCACGCGTCCGCTGGGCGAGGCGGTGGCGATCGCCACGCGCGTGGCCAATGGCGACCTCAGTTCCGTCATCGAAGTGACGTCGCGCGACGAGACGGGCGAATTGCTGCAGGCGCTCAAGGACATGAGTACCAGTCTGGCTGTCGAGCAGGATCTGCGCCACGCCGTCGAAGTGGCCGAGGATGCGACCAAGATGAAGTCGGACTTCCTGGCCAACATGTCGCACGAGATCCGCACGCCGATGAACGGCATCATCGGCATGACCCACCTGGCACTGCAGACGGACCTCACGTCGACCCAGCGCAACTATCTGGAGAAGGTGGAATCGGCTTCGAAGAACCTGCTGGCCATCATCGACGACATCCTCGATTTCTCGAAGATCGAGGCGGGCAAGATGGCCTTTGAAAAAGTCGATTTCTTCCTCGAGGACGTGCTGGCGCAGATCGCCGACCTTTCCGTGATGCGCGCCCAGGACAAGGGGCTCGAACTGCTGTTCGACATCGCCCCCGATGTGCCGAACGCCTTGCAGGGCGACCCGCTGCGCCTGGGCCAGGTGCTGATCAACCTGACCAACAACGCGATCAAGTTTACGGACAAGGGCGAGATCGTCGTCAGCATCCGCCTGCAGCAGCTGGAAGAACATGCGGCTGTCTTGCGCGTCGATGTGCGCGACACGGGCATCGGCCTCACGCCGCCCCAGCGCAGCAAATTGTTCCAGGCCTTTACCCAGGCCGACACCTCCACCACGCGCCACCATGGCGGCACGGGCCTGGGGCTGACCATCAGCAAGCGCCTGGTGGAAATGATGGAAGGCGAGATCGACCTGGTCAGCGAAGCGGGCGTGGGCAGCACCTTCTTCTTCACGGCCCGCTTCGGCCTGGCCGCCGTGCCGCGCGACAGCCTGTCGCAACTGCAGCATCAGCAGCAATTCCAGGGCCTGCGCGTGCTGGTGGTCGATGACAACCCCAGCGCGCGTGAAATCTTTGTCAGCATGCTGACGGCGCTGGGCTTCGAAGCGCGTGCCGTGTCTGGCGGCGTACTGGCCATCGGCGCCGTGGCGCAGGCGCGCGCCGAGGGGCGAGGGTACGGACTGGTGCTGATGGACTGGAAAATGCCGGGCATGAACGGCCTCGATACCCTGGCCGGCATCCGCGCCGATGCCGCCGGCATCGATGCGACGCCGGCCTGCATCATGGTCACGGCCTTCCACCGCGAAGCGCTGCTGGAGGCGGCGCGCCAGCGGGACTTGCCGTTCGACGGCGTATTGAACAAGCCGGTCAGCGCCTCGACCCTGCTCGACCAGATATCGTTCGTGTTTGGCGGCGTGACGGGGCAGAGCCGCAAGACGCAGCGCCAGAGCAGCTACCGCGACGACGAGCGCGCCTTGCGCGGCGCGTGGCTGCTGCTGGTGGAGGATAATGAAGTCAACCAGGAAGTGGCGCAGCATATTCTCAACGACGCCGGCATCCGCGTCGACATCGCGGGCAATGGCGCCATCGCGCTGGCGAAGATCGAGGAAAACGCCTATGACGGCGTGCTGATGGATTGCCAGATGCCGGTGATGGATGGTTACCAGGCGACGCGCAAGCTGCGCCAGGATCCCCGTTATTCGAATTTGCCCGTGATCGCCATGACGGCCAATGCCATGGTGGGCGACAAGGAAAAATGCCTGGATGCCGGCATGAACGATTTCATCGCCAAGCCGATCGACGTGGCGCAGTTGTTCGGTACCCTGGCACGCTGGATCGCTCCAGCCACGCCGCAGGCAATGACGGCGGTGGTGGCGCAGCCGGAAGCGGAGTTGCCCGTGATCGCCGGTCTGAAAATGGCGGAAGCCATGCGTCGCGTGGGCGGCAATGCCGTTTTGATGCGAAAATTGCTGGACCGTTTTGTGGAAACCCAGTTCGACGCCATGCAGCGCATCGTTGCCGCCATCGAGAACAACCAGCTCGAGACGGCGATCCGCGAAGCGCATACTCTGAAGGGCCTGGCCGGCAATATCGGCGCCGGCGGCCTGGCCGACAGCGCCGCGCGGGTCGAGCACTTGCTCAGCCTGGGTTCGCACGACGGCTTGCCGCAGGCGCTGGCCGCCTGCACCCTGGCGCTCGACGAGCTGGTGCCGAAGATCGTGCTGGCCATGCAGTCGCGCGGCCATGTGGCCGAGGCGGGCGGCGCGGCGGTGGCGCCAGTGGCGGCGGTGGACCGGGCGCACCTGGAAGCGGGCTTGCGCGAATTGTCGCAGCTGCTGCTGCAGGACGATGCGCAGGCCGTCAAGCACCTGGACGGCATCGGCCCCGTGCTGGTCGCGGCCGGGCAGGCGGAACACGCGCGCCAGTTGAAGCGCATGCTGGGACAATACGATTTCGAAGGTGCGCTGGCGCAGCTGGGCGAGGTGGCCGATGCGCTGGAGCTGACACTGTGACAAGGATAACTATGCAGAGCGAAGGACGGGCATGAGAGCGCCGGCAAGCAAGCCAACCATTCTGGTGGTCGACGACACACCAGACAATATCGACCTGCTGCGCGCGGTGCTGGAAGACGATTACCGCACCAAGATCGCCGTCAATGGCGAACGCGCCCTGAAGATCGCCGCCGGCAGCGACCAGCCCGACCTGATCCTGCTCGACATCATGATGCCGGGCATGAGCGGCTACGATGTGTGCCGCGCGCTGAAGGCCGATCCCGCCACGGCCGGCATCCCCGTGATTTTTGTCACCGCCATGAGCGAAGTGGCCGACGAGCAGCTGGGCCTGGCCCTGGGCGCCGTCGACTACATCACCAAGCCGATTTCGGCGCCCATCGTGCTGGCGCGCATCAGGACGCAGCTGGCGATGAAGCAGATGCAGGATTTCTTGCGCGACCAGAACCAGTACCTGGAAACGGAGGTGGAGCGCCGCGTGCAGGAGGTGGCGGCGCTGCAGGACGTCACCATCCACGCCATGGCCTCGCTGGCCGAGACGCGCGACAGCGAGACGGGCAACCATATCCGCCGCACCTCGCACTACCTGAAAGCGCTGGCCGAGAAAGTGCGCGGCCTGCCGCGTTTCCGCGATTTTTTGACGGACAAGAATATCGAACTGCTGTTCAAGACGGCGCCGCTGCACGATATCGGCAAGGTGGGCATTCCCGACCATATCCTGCTCAAGCCGGGACGTTTCGAACCGCACGAAATGGCCATCATGAAGACGCATACCACGCTCGGGCGCGACGCCATCCTGGCGGCCGAGCACGAGCTGGGCATCGAAGTCGATTTCCTCAAGTACGCGAAAGAGATCGCCTACAGCCACCATGAAAAATGGGATGGCAGCGGCTACCCGCAAGGCCTGGCTGGCGAAGACATCCCGATTTCGGCGCGCCTGATGGCGCTGGCCGACGTGTATGACGCCCTGATCAGCCGGCGCATCTACAAGCAGGGCATGGACCATGCGCAGGCCGTGCAGATCATCGTCGAGGGGCGCGGTTCGCATTTCGACGCCGAGATCGTCGACGCCTTCCTGCAGATCCAGGACCAGTTCATCGCCATCTCCAACCGCTATGCCGACGGCGTGTGCGAGATCGCCGACAAGCAGCGGCAGATCGCGCCCTTCGCCGAGAACATCAACTGACGGTCTTGAAGAAGCGCAGCATCTCGCGGCTGGCGTCCGGCCCTTTGCCGTCCGTGTAACTGCCGTTATCGCTGCCGCCGGACCAGGCATGGCCGGCGCCGTGGATGACCCAGTGTTCGCCCAGCGGCGAGCCATCGGCCTGGCTGTGCGTGGTGCGCGTGTAGCGGTGGCCATTCGGCACGCTGCCATCGACGGAAGCGGCTTTGGCCGCCTTGCCGCCCGACTGGCTGCGCACGCCCTGGGCGATCAGTTCATCGCCATTGCGCGGGTTGACGGTGGTGTCGCGGTCGCCATGGAAGACGATGATGGGCACGCCGCCCGCCGGCGCCTTGCGCTGGGCATTGGGCATGGCGCCACCCTTCATGGCGGCCAGCGCCGACGGCAAGTCCTGCGCCGAAGCGAAGGGCAGACCCGAATGCACGCCGACAGCGGCAAACAGGTCGGGGTACAGGGTGCCGACGATCACGGCCATGGCGCCGCCCGCCGACAGGCCGGCGACAAACACTTCGCGCTCGTTGACCGGGTAGTCGTCGATGACTTGCCGGGCGATGCCGGCGATCAGCGACGGTTCGCCCTGGTCGCGCTGCTGGTCGATGGCGTTGAACCAGTTCCAGCAGCGCGAACTGTTGGCGCCCTGCGTCTGCGCCGGGTAGACGACAAAACACTCCTTTTCTTCTGCCAGCGCATTCATTTGCGTGCCGGCGGCAAAATCGTCGGGATTTTGCGTGCAGCCGTGCAGCATCACGATCAGCGGCATGGCCTGGCCATGATAGCTGCTGGGGATATACAGCTTGTACGAACGCGTGCCCGCATGGTTGCGGTACACGCCGTCGATGAATTGCGCGCCGGCGGGTATCTCCGCTGGCGTGGCGGCCGGCGCGTTGAAGCCGGACGGGTGGAAGTTTGGCAGCTCGAAGCTGGGCATGTCGAAGCTGTGCTGGCCCAGGCCTGCCGGCACGCCCAGGCGCGCCATGAAATCCTGCGCGAAGTCCTGCGCCGCCTGCGCGGGAGTGGGGGGCGCGGCGTCAGCTTGCGGTTGCGCTGTCGCAGATGGTGGCGCAGGTGGCTGATTGATATCGCGCATCGGCGGCTGCTGTGTGGACGCCGCCTGCGGCGCCAGGCCGGCGGCGGACAGCGCCTGCTGGATCGCTTCGGTGGCGGCGGCGGGACCGCTGCCCAACAGATTGCGGGTTGCGGCGCGCATCTGCGCCAACATGTTGAGAGGTAGTTTCATGACCATCCTTAACGGTGCCGCGCATCGGCCGGGTCATCGCCGCGAACCAATACGCTAGTGAATTCGCCCTGCGAGCGCCGTCTTGACGACGGTGCTGGCGTGCAGGGCACCTAATACGAAGATCGACTCGATGGTGGCAAGTGCTAGTTCCACGGAGACGTCGCTGGCGATGCTGGCCAGTCCCAGCACCTGTATCTGCAGGCGCTGGCCGGCTGCCTGGATCGCTTCCAGATCGGCGCGCGAATAATGCTGCATGCCCAATACCAGGCTTCTACGGGCGACGGTTTGTTTCACCACGTCGGCGTGCGTATTGAGTTGATTGCGTATGGCCGTACGGATCAGATCCGTGCGGTTGGAATAAAATCCCTCCTGGACCAGCAAATCGATCTGCCCCAGGTCGATCAAGCCGAGGTTGATCGTGATTTTCTCGGATTCCCCAATTTTGGGCTTGCTGTCTTGCTTGGCCATATCTCTCCAAAAACTCCACGTGGCATCCAATTGCCATCTGTATGGATGGTAGTATAGTTCTGAAATATCTCAAGTCAAGCAGGATCTGGCCTGATCACGCTGTAGGACGGGCTCCCGCAGAGTGAGATGGGCCGCAAAATAAATTTTCAAATAATATATTTTTGATTATTTTTTCGTCGGAAAATATGTTGACAGTGTCATTGCAGGGCGATGCCGCCGACTCGCCGGCGCGGTTTCGCGGCATAATGAAAGCCTTCACGTTTACCGATGCCGCTCCATGATGGTCGCTACCCCACCTCCGCCAGCCGCTCCGCTCACTTTGCCGTCGCCGGTGCCGTCGCCCTGCGTCAGTCTGTGCAAGATGAACCGCAACAGCGGCTTGTGCGAAGGCTGCCTGCGCACGCTCGACGAGATCATCGCCTGGAGCAAGGCCGACGACGACTTCAAGCGCGCCGTGTGGGCCGAATTGCCGGGCCGCGAATCCCTGCTCGACTTCGAGCCCGATTACTGAGGAAGCCCATGCCGCGATCGCCAGCGCTGTTCCCCGATTCCATTCAGGTGTTCGAACGCGGCTGGCTGTCGTCGAATAACATCCTGTTCCAGGGCAGGGACGACACGGCCCTGATCGACAGCGGCTATGTCACGCATGCGCCGCAAACCCTGGCCCTGCTGCGCCACAGCCTGGCGGGCCGGCCGCTGGACCGCTTGTTCAATACGCATCTGCACTCCGACCATTGCGGCGGCAACGCGCTGCTGCAAGCCGAATACGGCTGCCATACGGCCATTCCCGTATCGGAAGCGGACAAGGTGCGCGCCTGGGATATCGATGCCCTCAGCTTCCAGGCCACGGGCCAGCAATGCCCGCGCTTCGGCTTTGACGCCACCGTCTCGCCCGGCGACACGTTGACCTTGGCCGACATGGCCTGGCAGGCGCTGGGCGCACCGGGCCACGACCCGCACTCGCTGATTTTTTACTGCGGCCAGGAGGGCATCCTGATTTCCGCCGACGCTCTGTGGGAAAACGGCTTCGGCGTGATCTTTCCGGAACTCGATGGCGGCTCCGGCTTTCTGGAAGCGCGCGCCACCCTGGACCTGATCGCCAGCCTGGACGTGCGCGTGGTGATCCCCGGCCACGGGCGGCCATTCACGGATGCCGCCGGTGCCCTGCAGCGCGCGTATTCGCGCCTCGATTACCTGGCGTCCGACCCCGTGCGCAATGCGCAGAACGCCGTGAAGGTGCTGCTGAAATTCCTGCTGCTGGAACGCCAGCGCATCGCCCTCGCCGACATACCGGCCCTGTTGCGCGGCATGCCCATCTTCGAGGAAGCCAACCGGCGCTTTCTGCGCCAGGAGGCGGCCGCGCTGGCCGAGTGGGCCGTGTCCCAGCTGGTTAGGGCTGTAGCGGCGCGCGTCGAGGGTGAGTACTTGCTCAACGAGGGTTGAAGCGTCGGTGCGATAAATTCAGCACGATCGTACTTTTTCTGCACTATAATCAACGTTCAGTGTTTTTTACGTCCGATCAACTTTCCAGCGAGTCCGCCATGGCATTGCCTGTTGCGTTGCAAAACCTCTCCTTACCCGTTATCGCCTCGCCGATGTTCATCGCCAGCGGCCCGGCCCTCGTCGCGGCGCAGTGCAAGGCCGGCATCGTCGGTTCCTTCCCGGCCCTGAATGCGCGTCCCGCCGAATTGCTCGACACGTGGCTGACGGACTTGCAGGCCGAACTGGCCGCCTTCCAGGCCGCCAACCCGGACAAGAAAGTCGGGCCGATCGCTGTCAACCAGATCGTGCACCAGTCGAACGACCGCCTCGCGCACGACGTGGAAGTGTGCGTGAAACACCAGATCCCCATCATCATTTCCTCGCTGCGTGCGCCGCCCAAGGAAATGCTCGACGCCATCCACAGCTATGGCGGCATCGTGCTGCATGACGTGATTTCGATCCGTCACGCGAAAAAGGCGCTGGAGGCGGGTGTCGATGGCTTGATTCTGGTCGCCAGCGGCGCCGGCGGCCACGCGGGCACCCTGTCGCCGTTCGCGCTGGTGGGCGAAGTGCGCAAATTCTTCGACGGTCCGCTGGCGCTGTCCGGTTCCATCGCCACGGGTGACGCCGTGCTGGCCGCGCAAGCGATGGGCGCCGATTTCGCCTACATCGGCTCGCGCTGGCTGGCGACCAAGGAATCGAACGTCAGCGATGGCTACCGCGACGCCATCGTCGATTCCAGCGCGGCGGACATCGTCTACACGAACCTGTTTACTGGCGTGCACGGCAATTACCTGAAAAAATCGATCGAAGCGGCCGGACTCGATCCGGAAGCCTTGCCCGAAGCGGACAAGAGCGCGATGAATTTCGGCTCGGGCAGCGCCAAGGCCTGGCGCGACATCTGGGGCGCGGGTCAGGGCGTGGGCTTGATGGATGACGTGCCGAGCGTGGAAGAGATGGTGGCGCGCCTGAAAGCCGAATACGATGCGGCGCGCGCGCGGTTGAAGCTGTAACTCTGCTGCTGCCGGATGACGCGGCATGCCGCGTCATCCAAGCCATCCTTATTCCTGCTTCAAATCCTCAGGCTTGATGGCCCACAAGCCCGGCAGGTTGCGCCAGTAGCCATACGCATCCATGCCGAAGCCGACGACGAAGCGGTTCGGGATCACCAGGCCGACGATGTCGGCTTGCACGGGTTTTTTCTTGCCGATGGCCTTGTCGGCAAACACGGCCAGGATCACTTCCGAGGCGCCCATGTCCAGCAGGCGCTGCTTGACGTGTGCCAGGGTTTCGCCTTCGTCGAGAATATCGTCGAGCACGATGACGGTGCGGCCCGCTACATTCGAGCGGGGGATGACTTTCCACACCACTTCGCCGCCCTTGTCGTCGTCGCCGTAGCGGCTCACGTGGATGTAGTCGAATTCGAGCGGAAAGCTCAGTTGCGGCAGCAGGTTGCCCGTAAAGACGACGGCGCCGCCCATCACGCCCAGCACCAGCGGGAACTCTTTCGAATCCTCGGCGTTGAAGCGCGTGTTGAGCACATCGGCCATGCGCGTGATCGAAGCCTGCACGGCGTCTTGGTCGAACAGCAGTTCCGCGTTCTTGATCAGGTCACGGGCACGGTTGTGATGAAATTCTTGCATGGACTCTTGCATGGCGATGAATGGGGCTGATGGTCAATGCCGGTATTATCCCGCAAATCGGCCTTATTTGTAATCGCGCATGTCGTCGATGATTTTCCCATCTTGCGCCAGGCTGCCCACGGCCACGAGCACTACGTCGCCGCGCAGCTTGGTCAGTTCGCGGATCGAGCCGATGATGGCTTCGGTGCCGCTGGTGTCGAGCGGATCGTCGACTTCGCAATGCAAAGTCATCTCGTCGTTGGCCATGCGTCCCGATACCACCAGCCGCGCTTTTTTGATGTGCGGATGGCGGCGCGCGATCTCGTGCACCTGCGACGGATGCACGAACATGGCGCGCACCTTGGTGGTTTGATCCGCGCGCCCCATCCAGCCCTTGATGCGCGTATTCGTGCGGCCGCACGGCGACTCCGGCGCGTCGACCAGCACGGCCGACAGATCGCCTGTGGCGAAGCGGATCAGCGGATAGTCGGCATTGAAGACGGTGACGACCACTTCGCCTACTTCGCCCGGCGCGACGGGAATGCCGCTGCCCGGATGGACGATTTCCAGCAGCACGTTTTCGTCTACGACCATGCCGGGATTGAGCTTGCCATTGCTGGCCGTTTCATAGGCGATGCTGCCGATGTCGGCCGAGGCATAGGTCTGGAACACGTGCGGCACGCCGTTCTCCGCAAACCAGCTGCGCAGGGACTCGGGCAAGGCTTCCGCACCCATCACGGCCTTGGTGACGCTGCTGATGTCGGCGCCCATTTCGCGCGCTTTCTCGATGATCAGTTTCAGGAATGACGGCGTGCCGATATACGTGTCGGGCTTCAGGTCGACCATCGCCTGCACCTGCATTTCCGTCTGGCCGATGCCGGCCGGGATGACGGTGCAGCCGATGCGCGCGGCGCCGCCTTCGACCATGAAGGCGGCCGGCGTGAAGTGATACGAAAAGCAGTTCTGCAGCAGGCCGCCGGCGCGCACGCCGGCAGCGTACATGGGGCGCGCGAAGCGCCACCAGTCGGGGCCGCGGCCTTCGGGATCGAAGATGGGGCCGGGCGAGACGAACACGCGCGACAGGGCGTTTTTCGGCGTCGTGTTCAAGCCGCCGAACGGCAGTTGCGCGTGCTGCAATTGCTTGAGGTCGGACTTGCGCGTCACGGGCAGCTGCGCCAGCGCGGCGCGGCTGGTGATGTCGGCTGCATTGACGCCATCGAGGATGCGGGCCCAGCCCGGCGCCTGTTGTGCGCGCGCGATCAGCTGCGGCAGGCCGGCCATCAATTCGCGTTCGCGCGCCTCGGGGGCGCGTGCTTCCAGACTGTCGAGCGTATCGGTCATGTTGCGGATTCTCCAATGTCACGTTGCATTTTTTTCGTCAGCCCCGCAACAATCAGGCTGTATGAGCGTTGCAGCAGGGCGGCCATTTCGTCGTCGTCGAGGGCGTCGGGACTGGCGACCAGCACCCATTTGGCCCGCGCCAGGTAGGGCGCCGGGCGAAAACCGGGGCGGTCCGTCAATTCCAGGAAGCGTTCCGCATCGACCTTGAAGCTCATGCCGCGCGTGCTGTGCGCTTCCGCGCCGCACAGCGCGAACATCCGGCCACCGACGCAAAACGCCAGCACGTTGCTCCATTTGATGTCTTGCGTCGCGCCGGGAAAGCCGCGGCACACTTGCTTCGCCCGTTCCAGGTCCATGACTGCAACTCCCTATGTCAGGCCAGCCAGCGCTTGCGGCGGCGGTAGAACTTCATGTCGCGGAAGCTCTTGCGCCCGGCGCTGGACACGCCCAGGTAAAACTCTTTGACGTCTTCGTTGCTGGCCAGTTCCTGGGCTTGTCCTTCCATCACGACCCGTCCGTTTTCCAGGATGTAGCCGAAGTCGGCGTAGCGCAGCGCCACGTTGGTGTTCTGTTCGGCCAGCAGGAAAGACACGTTTTCCTTGTGGTTCAGGTCCTTGACGATGCCGAAGATCTCTTCGACGATCTGCGGCGCGATGCCCATCGACGGCTCGTCCAGTAAAATCATCGATGGCTTGGCCATCAGCGCGCGGCCGATGGCGCACATCTGCTGTTCGCCGCCCGAGGTGTAGCCGGCCTGGCTGCTGCGCCGCGTTTTCAGGCGCGGAAAGTAGTGATACACCTTGTCCAGCGCGTCTTTCAGCTCGCCGCGTGACAGGCTGCGCGTGTAGGCGCCCGTCAGCAGGTTTTCCTCGATGGTGAGGTGGCCGAAACAGTGGCGTCCCTCCATCACTTGCGACAGGCCCCGCTTCACCAGTTCATTCGGCGTCAGCTGGTCCACGCGCTCGCCCTTGAACTGGACTTCGCCCTTGGTGACGTCGCCCCGTTCGCCGCGCAGCAGGGTCGAGATGGTTTTCAGGGTGGTCGACTTGCCGGCGCCGTTGGCGCCCAGCAGCGCCACGATCTTGCCTTGCGGCACTTGCAGCGACACGCCCTTCAGGACCAGGATCACGTGGTCGTAGATGACTTCGATATTGTTCACCGACAGGTAGGGCGGCGGCGCGTCCGGCTTGGTCGGGGCTTGCGTGGCAGTGTGGGTCATGGCTGCTTCTTTAAAATGTTCAACACGGGACCGGCGTTGGCCGGTCCGGTTCCTCTCGCCTACGGCATTACTTCATGCACGCCGGCGTGATCTTTTTCTCTTCCGCGTACTTGTTCGAGGATTCCTCGACCAGCTTGCGCACCAGGGCCTTGTCGCCGACGATCCACTTCGGCGTGATGGCGGTCCACTTCTTGCCATCCCACTGCTGCACCTTCACGGCGCCCGAGCCTTCATGGTCGTCGCAGCTGGTCTTCACGGTGGGGAACATGCCCAGCGCGCCGACGGCCTTCTGGCGCGCATCGTCGACGTTCAGGTTTTCCAGGCCCCAGCGCATCTGTTCGCCCGTGATCGGTTTGCCCTTGCCGAATTTTTCCTGCGCCGTGCGGATCGCTTCCACCCACAGGATGCCGGCCGTCACGCCGCGCATGTGGTAGACGGAGCCGATGCGCGACTGGTCGGACAGGTTGCCCTTGCCGGACGCGTAGAGTTTCTTGCGGATGTCGTCGAGCACGGGGTAGTTACCTGGCGTATTGAAGGTCATCGCCGTGTAACCCTTGGCTGCGTCGCCCGATGGAATCGTGTCTTCCTCGGAGCCGGCCCACCAGACGCCCAGCATTTTGTCGCGCGGGAAACCATTGCGCTGCGCCGTTTTGATGGCGACCGAGTTCATGACGCCCCAGCCCCACAGGATCACGTGGTCCGGCTTGGCCTGGCGGATTTGCAGCCATTGCGATTGCTGTTCGCTGCCTGGCGGCGCGACGGGAATTTTCACCAGTTCGAAGCCGTACTGTTTCGACAGCGCTTCGAGCACGGGCAGCGGCTCCTTGCCGAACGCCGAATCGTGGTACAGGTGGACGATTTTTTTGCCCTTCAGCTTGTCCATGCCGCCATCCTTGTCGCCCAGGTATTTGATCATGGCGGCGGCCTGGCTCCAGTAGCTGGAGATCAGCGGATACACGTACGGGAAGACCTTGCCGTTGGCGGCGTCCGAGCGGCCGTAGCCGATCATCGTCATGGGGATCTTGTCTTGTGCCACGCGGTCCAGGATGCCGTAGGCGACGCCCGTGGACAGGGTTTCCACCAGGGTGGCGCCGCCTTGTTTGGTTTTCAGGCGTTCATAGCATTCCACGCCGCGCGAGGGGTTGTATTCGGTTTCGCATTCTTCCCAGCTGATCTTGACGCTATTGACGCCGCCGGCCTGGTTAACCAGGTTGAAGTAGTCGATGATGCCGCCGTAGAAACCGGAGCCGCCGGCCGCGTAGGGACCCACGCGGTAGGATGGCAGAGCGATGTACTGCTCTTTGTCCTGCGCCTGCGCGCTGCCGGCCATGGTGAGTGCGGCACTGGCGATGGCGGCGGCCAGCATGAGCGATTTGATGTGTTTCATTGTGTGTCTCCTCTTGTTTTATTTGGTATTCAAGTGAACCGACATCGACTGCAAAAACTTAATGGGGGAAGGGCCAGAGTCTTAACTTTTCCTTCGCGATCTGCCACAGCCTGGCCAGGCCGTGCGGCTCGACGATCAGGAAGAAGATGATCAGCGCGCCGAACACCATCAGTTCCAGGTTCGAGGCCACGCTGGTCGGCAATGCCAGGCCATGCGCGATGGTGTTCAGGAAGACGGGCAACAGCACGATGAAGGCCGCGCCGAGGAAGGAACCGAGGATCGAACCGACGCCGCCGATGATGATCATGAACAGGATGCGGAAGGACAGGTCCAGGTTGTACGCTTCCGGTTCCACCGTGCCCAGGTAGGCGTATGCATACAGCGCGCCGGCCACGCCGCAGTAGAACGAGCTGACGGCAAACGCCAGCAGCTTGGTGCGCATCAATCTGAAACCGATCACCTCGGCCGCCATGTCCATGTCGCGCACGGCCATCCACGAGCGGCCCACGTTCGAGCGGATCATGTTCTTGGCCAGTAGCGCCATGCCGGCCACGATGGCCAGCACCAGCAGGTATTTGCTTTGCGGCGTATCGAACTGGTAGCCGAGGATGGTCATCTTCTGCACCGTGATGACGCCCGAGGAGCTGTAGTTGGTGAGATACGGGATCTTGGTCAGGCACCAGACGACAAAAAACTGCGTCGCCAGGGTGGAGGCGGCCAGGTAAAAGCCGCGGATGCGCAGTGACGGCAGACCGAAGGCGATGCCCACCATGGCCGCACACAGGCCGCCGAGGATGAACGATACCAGCAGCGGCAAGCCGGGCAGGCGGGCCATGAAGTTATACGAGGCGAACGCGCCCACGGCCATGAAGGCGGCCGTACCCAGCGACAGCTGGCCCGCGTAACCGGTCAGGATGTTCAGGCCCAGTGCCGCCAGGGCGAAGATCAGGAAGGGGATCAGGATCGCCGACAGCATGTAGGGCGAGGCGAAATACGGCAAGAGGAAGACGGCGACGAGGAGCGTGGCCGTCAGTGCCAGGCGGTCTTGCCTGATCGGGAAAATCTGGTTGTCAGCCTGGTAGCTGGTCTTGAACTGTCCTGCTTCACGGTAAATCATGGCGTGTCCTTTGTGATGGGTGCGTCGTGTGCATCATGCGGCGGCGGTGCGGCGTCAGATACGCCGGATGATCTTCTCGCCGAACAGGCCTTCCGGGCGCACCAGCAGGAACAGCAGGGCCAGCACATACGGGAACCAGCCTTCGATGCCGCCGCCCACCATGGGGCCGAGGTAGACTTCGGCCAGCTTTTCCGACGCGCCGATGATCAGGCCACCGACGATGGCGCCCGGCACCGACGTAAAGCCGCCGAGGATCAGCACGGGCAGCGCTTTCAAGGCGATGAAGGTGAGGGCGAATTGCACGCCGTTGCGCGCGCCCCACAGCAAGCCGGCCACCATGGCCACCAGGCCCGCTACACCCCACACCACGGCCCAGATGCGCTGCAGCGGGATGCCGACCGCCAGTGCCGCCTGATGGTCGTCGGCGACGGCGCGCAGGGCGCGGCCCACCTTGGTTTTCGAGAACAGCAAGGCCAGGCAAATCACCAGCAGCGCGCAGATGCCGGCCGCCATCAGGTCGAACTGCGAGATGTTGATGTCGAAGCGGTCCATCAGGAATTGCATCGGCACGTCTTCGATGGGCAGGTCCAGCTTGTGCACTTGCGAGCCCCACATCAGCTGCGCCAGGCCTTCGATGAAAAAGGTCAGGCCGATGGTGGCCATGAACAGCGTGATTTCGGGCTGGTTGACGAGCGGGCGCAAGACCACTCTTTCAATCGCCATGCCCAGTACTATCATCGTTACCATCGTCAGCGGGATCGCCAGCCACAGCGACAGGCCGAACTTGTCCATGATGCCGACGCAGGTGAGGGCGGCGAAAAACACCATTGCGCCCTGCGCAAAATTGAACACGCCCGATGCCTTGTAGATCAATACAAAACCGATCGCTACCAGCGCATACATGACGCCCGACAGCAGGCCGCCGATCAGCACTTCAAAGAAAAAATTGATATTCATTGCTATTCCTCGTCTAGTGCGCCACACCTAAGTAGGCGTTGATGACATCCTGGTTGCTGCGCACCTCGTCGGGCGTGCCGTCGCCGATCTTCTTGCCGTAATCGAGCACCACCACCCGGTCGGAGATATCCATCACCACGCCCATGTCATGCTCGATCAGCACGATGGTCGTGCCCAGCTGGTCGTTGACGTCGAGGATGAAGCGGCACATGTCCTGCTTCTCCTCCACGTTCATGCCGGCCATCGGTTCATCCAGCAGCAGGATGTCCGGTTCGGCCACCAGCGCGCGGCCCAGCTCCACCCGCTTTTGCAGGCCGTAGGGCAGGCGCCCCACGGGCGTCTTGCGGATGGCCTGGATTTCCAGGAAGTCGATGATTTCCTCGGCCTTCTTGCGGTGCTCGATTTCCTCGCGCCGCGCCGGGCCCCAGTACAGGGCTTGCAAGAGAAAATTCGACTTCATCTTCAGGTTGCGCCCCGTCATGATGTTGTCCAGCACCGTCATGCCCTTGAACAGGGCGATGTTCTGGAAGGTGCGCGCGATGCCGGACTTGGCAGCCTGGTAGCAGTCCATGCCGCGCCGGTGTTCGCCCCGGTAGATGATTTCTCCCTGCTGCGGACGGTACACGCCATTGATCACGTTGAGCATCGAGCTTTTGCCCGCGCCGTTCGGGCCGATGATGGCGCGGATTTCATGCTGTTTGACGTTAAACGAGATGTCGGTCAGGGCTTTCACGCCGCCGAACGACAGCGAGATGTTCTTCAGGTCGAGGATCACGGGACCCGTCTTGCGGGCCGTGCCGAAATGGGCGTCGGGTTCATTCATTTGCATCGTGCTGTGCTCCATCATGCGGCCAGGCCCTGGGGCCGGTACGTTTTGCTGTCCCAGATCTGCAGGTTGGCGCTGGTTGAGCCAAGGCGGCCATCCTCGAATTTCACCTGGGTCTCGATGTATTGCGTTGCCTTGCCCTCATACAGGGCGGAAATGAGCACCGCGTACTTTTCGGCGATGAATTTGCGGCGTACCTTGCGCGTGCGCGTCAGCTCGTCGTCGTCCGGGTCGAGTTCCTTGTGCAGCACGAGGAAGCGGTGCACCTGCGTGCGGTCCATCAGCGGGTCGGCTGCCAGTTCCGCGTTGACTTGCTCGATGCAGTCGCGGATCAGGCCATAGGTCTCGGCGCGCGCCGCCAGGTCGGTGTAGCCCGAGTAGGCGATGCCGCGCCGTTCGGACCAGTTGCCCACCGCTTCGATGTCGATGTTGATGAAGGCGCACACCTGGTCGCGCGCATGGCCGAAGGCCACCACTTCCTTGATGAAGGGGAAGAACTTGAGCTTGTTTTCGATGTAGTTGGGCGCGAACATGGCGCCGCAATTCATCTTGCCGACGTCGGCCGCGCGGTCGATGATTTTCAGGTGGCCTTCGCCGTCGAACACGCCCGCGTCGCCCGTATGGAAATAGCCGTCGTCGTCGATCACTTCGGCGGTGGCGTCGGGCCGCTTGAAGTAGCCGCTCATGGTGGCGGGCGACTTCACCAGCACTTCGCCATTGGCCGCCAGCTTGACTTCCACGCCCGGCGCCGGCAAGCCGACGCTGTCGAACTTGATATTGCCGTCCGGCTGCAGGCACACATAGGCGCAGGTTTCGGTGGAACCGTACAATTGCTTGAGGTTGACGCCGATGGAGCGGTAGAAGCGGAACAGGTCGGGGCCGATAGCGGCACCGGCCGTGTAGGCGACGCGCACGCGCGACAGTCCCAGTACGTTTTTCAGCGGGCCGTAGACGAGCAGCTCGCCCAGCTTGTAGCTGAGGCGGTCCGCCAGCGAGACTGGCTTGCCATCCAAAATCTGCGCGCCGCAGCGCTTGGCCACGTCCATGAAATGGCTGAACATGTGGCGCTTGATGCTGCTGGCGTCTTCCATGCGTATCATCACGCTGGTGAGCATGTTCTCGAACACGCGCGGCGGCGCAAAGTAGCAGGTGGGGCCGATTTCGCGCATGTCGATCATCACCGTGTCGCCCGATTCGGGGCAGTTGACGGTGAAGCCGGCCACCATGGCTTGCGCCAGCGAGAACAGGCAGTCGCCGACCCACGCCATGGGCAGGTAGGACAGGATGTCTTCCTCGTCGGTGAGCTGGTCGAAGGCGACGCCGCCAACGCCTGCGGCCAGCAGCGCCGTGTGGCTCTGGCACACGCCCTTCGGCTTGCCCGTGGTGCCCGAGGTGTACAGGATCACGGCGGAGTCGCTGCCCTGGCCCGCTGCCACGGCGGCGTCGAAAAAGCCCGGATGTTCGCGGTCGTACGCGCGGCCCAGCGTCTGCAGTGCGGCAAACGACATCAGTTCCGGCTGGCGGTAATGGCGCATGCCCCGTTCATCGTCATAGGCGATGTGGGCGACGTGCGGATACAGGGCCTTGAGTTCGAGCAGCTTGTCGACCTGCTCCTGGTCTTCGACGATGGCGTAGCGGATCTCCGCATCCTGCAGCACATAGGCCATGTCGGCGGCCGGCGCGTCCTGGTACAGTGGCACGGGCACGCCGCCGAGGCTTTGCGCAGCCAGCATGGCCCAGTACAGGCGGGGACGGTTGTCGCCGATGATGGCCAGGTTCATACCGCGCTGGAAGCCGATGGCGGCCAGGCCGCAGGCCAGCGCGCGCACCTCGTCGTTGACCTCGCGCCAGGTCCAGGTTTGCCAGATGCCCAGGTGTTTTTCGCGAAAGGCGGGCTTGTCGGATCGTACTGTCCCGTGTTGCAATAAGCGCCGCGGAAAAGTCGGCATTGTTGCTGTGGTATTCGTTTGCACCAGTGTCTCCCTGTTGCTTGTCTCAGGCCCCACCTCGTTGGATGGCGCTCTGTGTTTTTTATGTGTAAGGCGTTTGTGCAATGATAGTAGCTTGCGTTAGTTTGCCAAGTTGTCTTTTCGGGGACATTTACCCACTTTTCGATGGTGCATCGCACAATGACCTACCCTGATATCAGTCTCAAGGATGCCGTGCGCGCGGCCAACTGGGCACAGCTGCTCGATCCCGTGCAAATGGCCCGGGTCGAGGCGGATGTGTTCGAGACTTTCGTGCCGAAAGGCGGCTTTGTCTGCCGCAAGGGCGAGCCGGTGGACAACTGGATCGGCGTCATCAGCGGCATGGTCAAGATGAATAATTTTTCCGCCTCCGGCAAGGCCATGACCTTCATCGGCGTGCCGCCCGGCAGCTGGTTCGGCGAAGGTTCATTGCTGAAGAATGAAATCCGCAAATACGACACCATGGCCCTGCGCGATACGCGCGTGGCGCGCCTGCCAGGCGCCACCTTCCACTGGCTGCTGGAAACGAGTTTGCCGTTTACGCGCTTCCTGCTGATGCAGCTCAACGAGCGCCTGGGGCAGTTCATCGGCATGGTGGAAAACGAACGCTTGCTGGACCTGAATACGCGCGTGGCGCGCTGCCTGGCGTCGATGTTCAACTCGCATTTGTACCCCGGCGTGGAGACGCTGGTGCAGCTGTCGCAGGAGGAAATCGGCCTGCTGTCGGGCTCTTCGCGCCAGCGCGCCAACCAGGCCTTGCAGGTGCTGGAAAAGAAAGGCTTGCTGCGCCTCGATTACGGCGGCATCCGCGTGCTGGACCTGGAAGGCTTGCGCCGCTACGAGGCCGATGATGCCATCTGAGACCACGCGTGCCGTAGCCCTGCGCGTACGCCTCGATGGCGGCTTTGTCGACCATGCGCGATTCACGGGGCCGCCCGTCGATTTCAACGACTGGACACCGGAAGAACTGGGCGCCATCTGGGGGGCGTTGCATCGCGCGGCGCGCTTCGGCCATGACGATACGGCGCGGCGCGAGCTGGCGACGGCGCTATTGGCACAAGCGACCAGCATGAACCTGGCGCCGGCGCTGGCAGGCGCCATGTTCCTCGATGCGCTGGACGCGGCCGGCGATTACAACCGGGAATGGGAGTATGTCATCGGCTGCCTGGCTTGCCTGCAGGGCGAGGCACCGGCAGGCACGGCGGGGCAGGCGCGGCGCATTCTCGGCAAAACCTCGGGCTGGGCCGAGTGCCCCTACCAGGCCTACCTGCTGGCGCGCCTTGCTGGCGGCGACGCCCCTGCGCAATTTGCGCAGGCAATGGAGGAGCGTCACGCCCTTTATCCGATGCCATTGACCTTGCATGAATTGGAATTGCTGCCGCAGCTGGAGCAAGCGTCCCTGCTGGCGCTGGCCGGCTCGCGCTACAGCGGCCACTGGAGCCGCGACAGTATCGGCGAGGCGGATCCCGCTGCCGTGCTGGCCGACGATGCGGCGTATGTCGAATTTGCGCGCACGATACTGGAACAGGCGGCACGCCATATCGCCGCCATTCATGACGGCGGCGTGCCGTATGCTGCCGATGCCGCCTTTGCCACGGCAGACTCTCAGGTGCTGGCGCGCGCCGCGCGGGTCGCCGCCTATCGCGATGACGCATGGTTCAGGCCCGTGATCAGCGTCTTGCTGCCCTTGGTATGCGTCGCACCCGGCACGGCCAAGAGCGCGCCGTCGCAATCGTTGGCGATGGCGCTGGGCCATGCGGTGGAAACCATCCCCACGCCGGAAAGCTTGCTGGCCCTGCGCACGGCGCTGGCGCAGGTGCGCCATGCGGGCATCCGCAAGAAGCTGGAACGCAATCTGAAACCGGCCGAACGGGCGCTGGCCGAACGGCCCGATATCGCCTGGAGGATCGGCATGCCCGGTCCCATGGGCAAACGGCGCCAGGCCATGCTGGCGCGCCGCCTGGAAGCGGGCTATGCCAGCGACGTGCGTCTGGGGCTGGATCAATGGCGCGCCTTGCGCGACGATGCCGATATCGATACGGTGGCGCGCGCGCTGGTGTGGCGCACGGGCGACGGCCAGGCTTTCATGCTCGATGGCGAGGGTGCCATCAATGCATGGGGGCAGCCGGCGGATGTGCCGCTACAGGGAGAAGGCGAGATCGGCCTGTGGCATCCCCTGCACGGCAGCGGAGAGCAGCGCGCCGCCTGGCAGGCGCTGGTTACACAGCAGCGCGTGCGCCAGCCGCTGCGCCAGGTGTATCGTGAAATATATGCACCGCCCGGCGACGGCAGCGCCCCATTTTCCGGTTACCAGCTGTCGCTGCCTGCCTTGCTGGGACTGGCCCGCCGCGAAGGCTGGCGGCTGGACGACGATGAAGGCTTGTCGCGCGGGTTCGGCACCTGGCGCGTATTGCTGCGCCTCGAGGGACGTGTCTATCCAGGCGCGGGCGGCGCCTGCACGTCTAACGGGCTGGCGCCCGCGCAGATGCTGCCGCTGGCGCCTGTGGCCTATTCGGAAGCGTGCCGCGCGGTGGATCTGCTGGTCAGCGCCAGCGCGTTGGCGCTGGTGGAAGACGAGCAAAGCGTGCAGCGCGAAGAGCGCTTGTCTTACCTGGCCAACTTGCCCCCGGGGCCGATGGCGGGCATGCGGCGCACCGTGCTGCGTCAAGTGTTTGCGCAGCAGATCGAAGCAGGGCGCATGGCGCTCGAGCCCCGTCACCTGATGGTGGGCAGGCACGCCATCCACCTGACCACGGGCAGGGTCACGCTGGACGGCGCCGAGGTGGCGACCGAGGTGCTCGCGAAGGGGAACAAGCTGGGTGCCGTGCCGTGGCTGCCTTACGACGAGGCGCTGCTGGAAAAAATCGCCGCTACCGCCGGGGTGCTGCTGGCGCTGCACTGAGTGCAGCCCGGCTGCTAATCGCGGTATCATAGGCACTTCCCAGCACCGCTCCATTTTCGCACCCATGCAGACACCTGACCAAGCCACTCCCGCCTCCCGTTTGTCGCAACTGCGCAGCGCCATGCGCGCGCAACACATCGACGCCTGCATCGTGCCCTCGGCCGACCCGCATTTGTCCGAGTACTTGCCGGCCCGCTGGCAGGGCCGTGAGTGGCTGTCGGGCTTTACGGGGTCGGTCGGCACCCTGGTCGTGACGCAGGAGTTTGCCGGCGTATGGACCGATGGCCGCTACTGGGAACAGGCGGAAGACGAACTGGCCGGCAGCGGCATCGTCCTGAAGAAAATCCCGTCCGGCGCCAGCGTGCTGTATATCGACTGGCTGGGCGAAACCATGCGGCCGGGGCAGACGGTGGCCGTCGATGGCGCCGTACTGGGCCTGGCCAATGCGCGCCTGCTGCAGCAGGCGTTGGGCGCGCAAGTCACCCTGCGCACGGACACCGACGTGCTGCTAGCCGTGTGGCCGGATCGCCCGGCCATGCCCGCCGCCCCCGTGGTTGAACATGCGGCCGCGTATCCCTCGCTGTCGCGCGCGCAAAAACTGGCGGCCCTGCGCGCCGGCATGGCGGCCCACGGCGCCAGCCACCACGTGATTTCCACCCTCGACGACATCGCGTATCTGTTCAACCTGCGCGGCGCCGACGTCAACTACAACCCCGTCTTCCTCGCGCATGCGCTGGTGGGACCCGAGCGCGCCACCCTGTTCGTCGCCGATGGCAAGGTGCCGGCGGCCCTGCGCGCCACGCTGGAGAGCGAGGGCGTGGACGTGGCAGCCTATGACCGCACGGCTGCCGCACTGGCCGCCTTGCCGGCCGGCGCCACCTTGCTGCTCGACCCGCGCCGCATCACGTTCGGCACGCGCCAGGCCGTGGCCGATGGCGTGCAGGTGGTCGAATCCATCAACCCGACCACCCTGGCCAAGTCGCGCAAGACGGATGGCGAAGCGGCGCACGTGCGCGCCGCCATGGAGCAGGATGGCGCCGCCCTGTGCGAGTTTTTCAGCTGGCTGGATCGCACCCTGGCCGACCCGCAGCGCGCGCCGTTGACGGAAATCGGCGTCGACGAGCACCTGACGGCTGCCCGCGCCCGCCGCGCCGGTTTTGTCAGCCCCAGTTTCGGCACCATCGCCGGCTTCAATGCGCATGGTGCCATCATGCATTACCACGCCCATGCGGATTCGGCCGCCACCATCGAAGGCGATGGCTTGTTGCTGATCGACTCGGGCGGCCAGTATTGGGGCGGCACCACGGATATCACCCGCGTGGTCCCCGTCGGCGCGATCACGGCCGAGCACAGGCGCGATTTCACCCTGGTCTTGCGCAGCATGATCGCGCTGTCGCGCGCGCAATTCCCGCGCGGCGTGAAGTCGCCCATGCTCGATTCCATCGCCCGCGCGCCCCTGTGGGCCGAAGGCATCGACTTTGGCCACGGCACGGGCCACGGCGTGGGCTTCTTCCTCAACGTCCACGAAGGGCCGCAATCGATTTCGCAGTCCGCCATGCCGGAGCCGCAGACGGCCATGGAACCGGGCATGATCACTTCCGTCGAGCCGGGCATCTACCGTCCCGGCCAGTGGGGCATCCGCATCGAGAACCTGGTGCTGAACGTTCCCGCGGGGACGACGCCCTTCGGCGAATTCCTGCGCTTCGAAACCTTGACCCTGTGCCCGATCGACACGCGCTGCGTGGAACGTTCGCTGCTGCGCGATGACGAAGCGGCCTGGCTGAACGACTACCACGCCACCGTGCGCGCGCGGCTGGCGCCGCACCTGGCCGCGCCGGCCGATGCGCCTGCGCTGGCGTGGCTGGAACAGCGCACGGGAGCCATCTGATGCGCTCGACCCGCGCCACGTCCGCCATCGAGCGGCTCAAGGAACGCACCGGGCACCGCCTGTACACGATGGCGCGCACGGGCGATGAACTGTTCTTCCTCACGGAAGGCCCGGGCTTGCCGCCCCTGTGCCCGCCGCTGGAACTGGACGCCTTTGTCGCCTTCGTCAATGGCCTGGGACCGCAAAAGGCGCGCCGCGTTAGCAAGCTCGACGTGGCGTTTGAAAAGCAGCTGACGAAAAAGCCCCAGGACTAAATGCCGACCATCGACTTCCTGCGCGCCTACTGGTCGCCGGCCGAGCTGGCGACGAATGGCGTGATCCTGCTGAACCTGCTCGGCGCACTGCTGCTGGGCTTGCTGGTGGGGTATGAGCGCTCGTATCACGGGCGCGCGGCCGGCATGCGCACCTACAGCCTCGTGTGCATGGCCTCGGCCGCGCTGACGGTGCTGGGCGGCTATCCGGAGTTCTGGTACGGCGGCCATGGCGCCATCGTCGGCAGCGATCCCACGCGCGTCATCCAGGGCATCGTCACGGGCGTGGGTTTCCTCGGCGCCGGCGTGATCATGCGCGAGGGCTTCAATATCAGCGGTCTGACGACGGCTGCCTCGATCTGGGCTTCGTCCGTGATCGGCATCATGGTCGGCATCGGCTTTTATCTGTCGGCCATGGGCCTGGCCTTTCTGTGTGCGATGGCGATGATTTTCCTGTCAAAACTGGAGAACTGGCTGCCGTCGCGCCACGCGGTGGCCATCACCATGCGCTTCAAGCGCGATTTCATTCCGCGCGAAGATGCGCTGCGGCGCATGGCGGCCAAGCGCGGCTACGACATCGCCGGCGGCTCGCTGACCATCGGCAGCACGGACGGCATGCAGGAATGGCGTTTTGTTGCCATCGCGCATGGCAAGAACACGGGCGCCAGCCTGTCGGCCATGTCGGCCGAACTGGCCGCCTTCGAAGGCATCGCCGGCTTCCAGCTGTCGCATGCCCGCAACTGATACGGATGCCGAGAGGATGGACATGGATGCACAGGCTCAAGAGGTACTCGATTTCTGGTTTCTGCCGCCGGATAACCCCGACTACGGCCAGTCGCGCGTGGAATGGTTCCGCAAGGATGACGGCTTCGATGCGCAGATACGCGCGCGTTTCGGCGCGCTGATCGATGCCGCCATCGAGGGCGGCTTGCGCGCGTGGGATACCACGCCGCACGGCGCGCTGGCGCGCCTGATCGTACTCGATCAATTCACGCGCAATGTGCATCGAGGCACGCCGCGCGCCTTTGCCGGCGACGCCCGGGCGCTGGCCCTGGCCGTCGCCTTGACGGACGCGGGGCAGGACCGCCAGCTGCCGCCGATGTTGCGCGCTTTTGCCTACCTGCCGTTCGAACACGCGGAAGACCTGGCCATGCAGGCGCGCGCCGTCGAGCTGTTCCAGCTGCTGTCGCAGGCGCAGCCCGGCTTTGACGGTATGCTCGATTACGCCGAGCGCCACCAGGAAGTGATCGCCCGCTTTGGCCGCTTCCCGCACCGCAACGCCATCCTCGGCCGCGCCTCCACGCCGCAAGAGCTGGAATTTTTGCGCCAGCCGGGATCGAGCTTCTAGAAAACCGCCATGAACGTTACCCTCAATATCATCGGCGCCGGCCACGTGGGCCGTGTGCTGGGCCGTTTGTTCGCCCGCGTGGATGGCACGCAGGGCGGAGCAATCCTGGTGCAGGACGTGCTGACGCGCTCGATGGCGTCGGCGCAGGCGGCCGTCGATTTCATCGGCGCCGGCACTCCCGTCGCCAGCTATGCGGCCTTGCGGCGCGCCGACGTCACCATGCTGGCCGTCTCCGACGACCAGATCGGCCCGGCCTGCGCGGCGCTGGTGGCCGAGGGACGCCAGGCGGGCGCCATCGTGTTCCACTGCAGCGGCGCGCTGGCCTCGAACGTGCTGCTGGCCGCCACGCAGGCGGGCGCGTTTGTCGCCAGCGCGCACCCGATCCGCAGCTTTGCCGACCCGCAGCAGGTGGCCGCCACCTTTGACGGCACGTTTTGCGGCGTTGAAGGCGATCCGCTGGCGCTGGCCTTCCTCACGCCCGCCTTGAACGCCATCGGCGCGCGTCCTGTGCCCATCGACCCGGCCGCCAAGACCCTGTATCACGCCGCCGCCGTCTTCGCCAGCAATTACCTGGTGACGGTGCTCGACGCCGCCTTGCGCGCCTACCAGGCGGCCGGCATTCCCGAGCTCGTGGCGCGCGAACTGGCGCAGCCCCTGGTGACGGAAGCAGTGGCGAACGTGTTCCGCCTGGGCGCCGCGCCCGCGCTGTCCGGCCCCATCGCGCGCGGCGACTCTGCCACCGTGCAACGCCAGCAGCTGGCCGTGCAAAGCTGGGATGCCGCCACGGGCGAGTTGTACCGGGCGCTGGTGGCGCCGACGCAGGATTTGGCCAGGCGCAAGCGCGGGGGATGACTCAGGCGGCGTGCACGCCGTTGCGGCCGTGATGCTTGGCCTGATACAAGGCGCTGTCGGCGCGCGAGAAGAAGGCCGATTCGCTTTCCTCTGGCTGGTACTCGGTCACGCCCAGGCTGATCGTCACGGGCAGTTGCGGCGCGGGCAGGCCGAAATCGTGGCGTTCGACGGCGGCGCGCAGGTTTTCCGCCACTTCCGCCGCTTGCGCCAGGCTGCAATTGTTCAGCAGTACCAGGTATTCCTCGCCGCCCCAGCGCGTGATGACGTCGCTTTCGCGCACGGTGGCGCGCGCCACGTCGGCCACGCCACGGATCACCTTGTCGCCCCACAGGTGGCCGTGGGTATCGTTGACGCGCTTGAAGAAGTCGATGTCGAAGAGGATGGCGGACATCGGTTGTTCGTTGCGTTTGGACAAGAGCATGGCGCGCTGGAACAGCAATTCCAGCGATTGGCGGTTCAATAGCCCCGTCAGCGCATCCGTCGAGGCGATGCGTTCGATGCGGCGCTGGTAGCGGTTCACCGTCAGCAGGGTCAATACCAGCACCAGCAGGGTGACGCCAAAGCTGATGGCCAGGTTGAAGATGAAGACGCGCTGCAGCGACTGGACTTCGTCGCTGACATTCTGCTCGACCACCAGGTACCAGCCCAGTTCGGGAATGAAGCGCGAGTTGACGAGGATTTGCGCGCGCCTCAGCTGGTACGACAGGTGCGTCGGTTCGCTCTGATGGTTGATGATTTGCTCGGCAATGGCGTTCACGCCGGGCAGGCTGCGGATATTGCCGTGCCCGTTGCGCATGGTCTTGCCCGCCAGCACCAGGGCGCCGGCGCCGTCGACAAAATAGATGTTGCGGTGGAAGCGCGCCTGGTAGCGGTCGATGATGTGGCTCATGGTGGCCAGGGTCAGGCCGATGCCGGTGGCGCCGATGAACTGGCCGTCGTAGTCGTAGACGCGGTGGTTGATGAAGATGGTCATGCTGTCGCGGTTGGCCATGTCCACGTCGACATTCGTTTCATAGTCGGTGGTGTCCATGGCGCGCACGCGGTAGTACCAGATGTCGCGCGTGGCTTGCGGGCTGACGGATTTCAGGGTGCCTTCCGCATAGTAATATTTGCTGCTCTTGTCCGAGACGAGAAAGCTGGTGATGGCGCCGTATTTTTTCTTGACCTCGGCCAGGTAGCGCACGATCTGTTCCGGCTTGTTTTCGCCGGCGAGTATCCAGTCGCGCACGAAGGTGTCGTGCGCCATCAGCGAGGAAATGAAGACGGGACGCAGCATGTCCTTCTGGATTTCGGAATAGATATTGTCGCCCGTCAATGGCAAGGTCTGGTCGGCGATGCCGTGCTCGATGGCTTGGCGCGAAGCCAGGTAGCTGGCCAGGCTGGTGGCCATGAAGCCCGCCCCCAGGATCAGGGTCAGGAGTATGAGCAGGCGGTACTTGATCGACAGAAGACGCATGGAGACGAGGGGTGGCCGGCGGGAAGGCAATCGTGACGCAAGCCAAAAGTATGCAGCAGGCTGGGTATTGGCGCAATGATAACTGGCTTTATTGACAATTTACATTGGCGAACGCAACAAGATAACCACGACTTACCAAATAAAAGTGCCGATTTGTCGACAAAGATGCAAATTAGCAATAAGATTTGACGAGGGGAATCATTGCGCACCGCCCCTGTCTTGCCGCCCGTTTCAGGCGCGGGACATTACGCGCAGGGAGTGTTGTATGTTATTTTTAAAGAGTACGTCCGTCAGCAAGGCCCCCGGCATCTACGAGGTCGACATCGCCGCGAAACCACCGGGCAAGACCTTCGGCATTTTTCTCGCCACCGATCCCGACCATCCACCGCATGCCTTGCTGGGACAATTGAAGGCGCTCGGCTTCGAGAACACCTATAGTTCGCCCTACCTGCACAAGGATGCGGGCAAGGTGCTGGACCTGCATTTCCAGAAGGATGGCACGGACATCTTCAAGGGCTGGAAAACCGAGGAATGCACGCACAACCTGGCGGCCATCACGGCGCTGTTCGAGGAACACGGCATCACCATCTCGCCGCGCGTCATGTCGATGGCGGAAGCCTACGCCTAAACGCCTATCAAAACCTACTGCGCGTCGGTATAGGCGGCCTGCGATGCTCACTGTGCATTCGCACAGCTCCGCTTCTCAGCCACCTCTCCCTTCCGCTCGCTACGGTTTTGTTTGGCGTTGTTTTAAGTAGCGTCAACCCGCCTCCACGCCAATGTGATACAGCGCCCACGGGCAGCTGGCGAACCGTTCGGCCAGGGGCAGGGCCGCCACGGCGGCGATGCGGTCCGCATCGTGGATCGCCCATAGCGGCCCCAGGCCGCCCAGCGCCATCGCCTGCCCGTCCAGGTGGGTGGCGACGATAAAACGCTGCGCGCGCGCCTGCGCCATGGTCAGCGCCGCCGCATAGCCATCCACGGCCCGCAGCAGCAGCCGCACGGCATCGTCCTCGGGCGCGCCGGCCGCCTTCAATACGTCGACCAGCAGCGGCCCGCGCAGGGCATGCGCCTTGCCATCGTATTCCAGGGTGGGGTGGATGGTGCGCGCCGGCAAGTTCGCCAGCGCCGCAAAGTCGAAGGCCCGCGCCCGCTCAAAACTGATCTTTTGCTTGTGCATCATCTGGTCGCGCACGGCGTCGAACGGACCCCGGTTCGGCTTGTCGATGCTGCCCGTGATGGTCAGCAGAGCAGGACCGCGCAGGCCGGCGGGCGCCGCCCGGGCGATGGCGGGCAGGGCCGCGGCGGCCATGCCGGCGGCGAGAAACTGGCGTTTGTGCATGCACTTCTCCTCTGACTGAAAATCGCTAATGTTCTTAAGTCTATCTTAAGTTCGCTCAACAGTGCGCATTTTACGGTTATTGTCAGTTTGCAATGTCAGCTTACATCTTGTCACAGTTCTTACGGAATGGAGAAAGACGTAGTTTTTTTCGGCTGTTATTGTGTAGTCATCGCACTTCGCTGAACTGCGAATCCAGGCACCATTCACTAATTGAGAGAGAGAACATGATGAAGAAGAAAATCCTGTTTGCAATGATCGCATCCGTTACCGCACTGACCGGCATGAGCGCCGCCCACGCCGAAGGCGCGTATGTGGGTGCCGGCGTCACGGGCAACCGTTATAACTTCGATATTCCTGGCGCCACCAGCGCCGATAATCACAGCGGCTACAAGGCTGGCGCCAAGATCTTCGCCGGTTACGATTTCGATAAAACCTGGGCAATCGAAGGCGGCTACGCCGATTTCGGCAGCAAGGATTACAGCTATGTCACCGGCGCCGGCAACGGTTCCGTGAAAAGCGATTCGCATGGCTACTACCTGGCCGGCAAGGCCACCATGCCCGTGACCGACAAGGTCGGCGTGTTCGGCAAGCTGGGCGTGGCCAAGGTCAAGAACAGCTTGAGCGGCACCGGCCTGTCGACCGGCATCAGCGGCAACGACAAGACGGGCGTGTACGCTTCCGTCGGCGCCCAGTACGCAATCAACGAGAAAGTCTCGCTGACGGCGGAAGTGGAACACTTCGGCAAGAGCGCCGACCAGGGCCGCAAGGCAACCGGCCTCGCTTTAGGCGCACGCTACAACTTCTAATTTTCCGGAAGTTCGCTGAAAAAAAAGGCAGTTACCGCGAGGTAACTGCCTTTTTGCGTTGCCGGACCGAAATTACGTGGTCAAGGGCTTGTAGCGGATACGTTTCGGTTTCGCGCCTTCTTCGCCCAGGCGTTTCTTCTTGTCGGCTTCGTATTCTTGATAGTTGCCGTCAAAGAAGGTGACCTGCGAGTTGCCTTCGAAAGCCAGGATGTGCGTGGCGATACGGTCGAGGAACCAGCGGTCATGGGAAATGACCATGACGCTGCCGGCAAATTCCAGCAGGGCGTCTTCCAGCGCGCGCAAGGTTTCCACGTCCAGATCGTTCGACGGTTCATCGAGCAGCAGGACGTTGCCGCCCATCAACAGGGTTTTCGCCAGGTGCAGACGGCCGCGTTCACCGCCGGACAGGTTGCCCACTTGCTTTTGCTGGTCCGAGCCCTTGAAGTTGAAGCGGCCCAGGTAGGCGCGCGACGGCATTTCGAAGCGGCCCACCGTCAGCATGTCGGCGCCGCCGGACACGTCTTCAAAGACGGACTTGTTGTCGGCCAGCGAATCGCGGTTCTGGTCGACGATGGAGACGCGCGCCGTCTGGCCGATGGCCACTTCGCCGCTGTCCGGTGTTTCCTTGCCGGTGATCATCTTGAACAGGGTCGATTTACCGGCGCCGTTGGGGCCGATGATGCCGACGATGGCGCCTGGCGGCACGGTAAAGCTCAGGTTATCGATCAGCAGGCGGTCGCCGAACGCTTTCGACACGTTCTTGAACTCGATGACTTCATTGCCCAGGCGTTCGGCCACGGGAATGAAGATCTCCTGCGTTTCGTTGCGCTTCTGGTATTCGTGCTCGGACAGCTCGTTGAAGCGGGCCAGGCGGGCTTTCGACTTGGCCTGGCGCGCTTTCGGGTTTTGGCGCGACCATTCCAATTCCTTTTGCAGCGCCTTCTGGCGCGCCGATTCCGTCGCTTCTTCCTGCTTCAGGCGGGCTTGCTTCTGGTCCAGCCAGGTCGAGTAGTTACCCTTCCATGGAATGCCGTGGCCGCGGTCCAGCTCCAGGATCCATTCGGCTGCGTTGTCGAGGAAGTAGCGGTCATGGGTGATGGCCACCACAGTGCCGGGGAAGCGCAGCAGGAATTGTTCCAGCCAGTCGACCGATTCCGCATCCAGATGGTTGGTCGGCTCGTCGAGCAGCAGCATGTCGGGTTTCGACAGCAGCAGCTTGCACAGCGCCACGCGGCGCTTTTCACCGCCGGACAGCACGCCGATGGTGGCGTCCCATGGCGGCAGGCGCAGCGCGTCGGCGGCCATTTCCAGCTGCAAATTCAGATTGCCGCCGTCGGAGGTCGAAATGATCGCTTCCAGGCGTGCCTGTTCCGTGGCCAGGGCGTCGAAATCGGCGTCTTCCTCGGCATACGCGGCGTACACGGCTTCCAGCTTGGCTTGCGCTTCAAACACTTCGCCCAGGCCCGACTCGACTTCCTGGCGCACGGTTTTGGCCGGGTCCAGCTGCGGTTCCTGCGGCAGGTAGCCGATGTTCAGGCCCGGCATCGGCACGGCTTCGCCCTGGATGTCGGTGTCGATGCCTGCCATGATTTTCAGCAGGGTCGATTTGCCGGAGCCGTTCAGGCCCAGCACGCCGATCTTCGCGCCTGGGAAGAAGGACAGGGAAATATCTTTCAGAATCTGGCGCTTGGGCGGGACGATTTTGCCCACGCGATTCATGGTGTAGACGTAATTTGCCATTAGAAATCTCGGGTGATATACAAAGACGGACAGGATACGGTAAACGCCCGCTTCCGGCCAGCGCTGCGCGCTGCGGAAACGGACGCCAGGGGCAGGACTAGGCGGCGGCGCGCGCCTTGCGGGCCGTCCACAGCCCTTCGGCCGCATACAGGGCCAGCGCCGTCCAGATGACGAGGAAGCCCAGCATGCGCTCGGGCGTGAACGATTCGTGGAAGACCCACACGCCGATCAAGAGCTGGCCCGTGGGGGCGATGTATTGCAATAGCCCCAGCACGGCCAGCGGCAGGCGGCGCGCGCCGGCGGCAAACAGCAGCAGGGGAATGGCCGTGATGGGGCCGGACGCCAGCAGCAGCGCGCGCGTGGCGGTGGAATCCGTGTTGACGAAGCCGCTCTGGCCATGCCACGCCAGCCACAGCATGTAGGCCAGCGCCAGGGGGAACAGAATCAGTGTTTCGAACGACAAGCCTTCCAGCGCGCCCAGCGCGGCCGTCTTGCGCAGCAAGCCATAGCCGCCGAAGGTGGCCGCCAGCAGCAGGGCGATCCACGGCACCTGTCCCGCCTGCCAAGTGAGCCAGGCCACGCCGCAGGCGGCCAGGCCGATGGCCAGCCATTGCAGGCGGCGCAGGCGCTCGTGCAGCAGCAAAAAGCCCAGCATGACATTGATCAGGGGCGTGATGAAGTAGCCGAGGCTGGCGTCGACCACGTGGCCGTTGTTGACGGCCCAGATATAGATGAACCAGTTGGCGGACAGCAAAAATGCGCTGGCGACGAAGCTGGCCACGACCTTGGGCTGCGCTTTCAGGCTGCCCAGCCAGCTCCACTGCCGGCGCACGGTCAGCACGATTCCCAGGAACAACAGCGACCAGACCATGCGGTGCGCCAGGATTTCCTGCGGCGCGATCTCGCCGATGGCGTGGAAGTACAGGGGGAACAGGCCCCAGCACAGGAAGGCGAGGGAGGCGTAGAGCATGCCTGGATTCATGATGGGCTTCGCTGGAGAGTAGACAGTCTGTCATTATGGCTGAAAACATCGGGGGCTGCCCGGCGCCGCTGGCGAGGCGTAGAATGGCAACAAATCAATGGCCGCATGTCCGCGCAGCAAGGCGGAGCGGCACAAAACCACGACCTTGGGGCAGCTGCGGAACCATGCAAAAATACTCTTGCTATTTGCTAATACCTATCATATTGTGCGATGCAACAAAACAAAAACGGGTGCAACCTTGACGTCGGAACATAAAAAAAGCGGCCTTGCCGGCTTGACGCTGGCGGCCGTCGGCATCGTTTACGGCGATATCGGCACCAGTCCGCTGTACACCCTGAAGACCGTCTTCGACCCGGCCCACGGCCTGCTGCTCTCGCACGAGAATCTGCTGGGCATCGTCTCGCTGATTTTCTGGGGCCTGACCCTGATCGTCTCGCTCAAGTACGTGACCCTGGTGTTGCGCGCCGACAACCGCGGCGAGGGCGGCATCATGGCCCTGATGGCGCTGGTGCTGTCATCCGTCAGCCGCCTGTCGCGCTGGCATTTCCCGCTGATGGTGATCGGCGTCTTCGGCGCCACCCTGTTCTATGGCGACAGCGTGATCACGCCGGCCATTTCCGTGCTGTCGGCGATCGAAGGCCTGGAAGTGGCCACGCCCGCCTTCAGTCCGTACGTGGTGCCGCTGACGATCGCCGTGCTGGTGGGCCTGTATTCGGTGCAGTCGCACGGCACGGCCGGCATCGGCCGCTATTTTGCTCCCGTCATGGTGCTGTGGTTTGCCGCGCTGGCCGGCATGGGCGTGGTCAACATCATCAAGTCGCCGGCCATCCTGGCCGCGCTCAATCCCCTGCACGCAGCCACTTTCCTGATGAATAACGGTTTCGTCGCCTTCGTTGCCCTGGGCGCCGTGGTGCTGGCGCTGACGGGCGCCGAGGCGCTGTACGCCGACATGGGTCACTTCGGCAAGAAGCCGATCCGCCTGGCCTGGTTCCTGATCGCCTTTCCCGCGCTGGCGCTGAACTACCTGGGCCAGGGCGGCTTGCTGCTGGCGCATCCCGAAGCCGTCTCGAATCCGTTTTACCAGCAACTGGGCGCGTGGAGCGTTTATCCGCTGGTGATCCTGTCGACCATGGCCACCGTGATCGCCTCGCAGGCGACCATTTCCGGCACCTTCTCGATGACCAAGCAAGCGATCGCGCTGGGCTTCCTGCCGCGCATGCGCGTGCGCCACACGTCGGAAAGCGAAATCGGGCAGATCTACATCCCCGCCGTGAACTGGCTGCAACTGGCCGTGGTGCTGCTGGCCGTCATCGGCTTCGGTTCCTCGGAAAACCTGGCCGCCGCCTACGGCATCGCCGTGACGGCCACCATGCTGTCGACGACGATCCTGACCTTCTTCGTCATCCGCTACCGCTGGAAGATGAACCTGGCCCTGTGCTGGGCCGCCACGGGCTTTTTCCTGATCATCGACGTCAACCTGGTGTCGGCGACTGCCCTGAAACTGTTCCACGGCGGCTGGTTCCCGTTGCTGCTGGGCTCGATTTTGTTCATCGTCATGCTGACCTGGAAGCGGGGCCGCCAGCTGGTGTTCCAGAACCTGGAAAAGCATGCGATTCCGCTCGACGATTTCCTTTCGTCGCTGTTCATCGCGCCGCCGCTGCGCGTACCCGGCACGGCCATCTTCCTGCGCGGCGAAACGGATGGCGTGCCGCACGCGCTGCTGCATAACTTGCTGCACAACAAGGTGTTGCATGAACGGGTAATCTTCCTCACCGTCTTCATGCATGAAGAGCCGTGGGTGGCGCCATCGGAGCGCGTGCGCGTGGTGGACCTGGGCCACCAGTGCTACCAGGTCAACGTGCATTACGGCTTCAAGGATGAACCGGACATTCCGGCCGCGCTGGCGCAGTGCGCCCAGCAGGGACTGGACTTCGAGATGATGGAAACGTCATTCTTCATCGCGCGCCAGACCATCATCTCGACGCCGGGCGCCGGCATGATGCCGTGGCGCGAGCACCTGTTCGTCACCATGTCGCGCAATGCGCGCACGGCGGCCGACTACTATCAGATTCCGAGCAACCGGGTGATCGAACTGGGTACGCAGGTAGAAATATAGATATTGTGTCAACGTTGCAGCGAGGCACATTTATTGCCGTGCTTACGTCTGCTTACAAATGGGCTACGCGAGTCCTGTTAAACTCCAGCCCGTACCGGTCCGCACCGTACGGGCTTAGCCACACACCAATATTTAAAGGGAAACCATGAAATCGGTATTTCAAATGATCGCCACCCTCGCTTGCGCCGTGGCCCTGACCGCTTGCGGCGCTGCTGCCAATACCGAGAAGCCGGTCGTGCTTGACCCGAATACGCAAGTGAAGGAACTCCTCTTTCCCGACCTGGTGAAAGGCACCGGCACGGCGGCCGCGGCGGGCGATACCTTGACGGTGGCCTATACGGGCTGGCTGTATGACGCGAGCAAGCCGGACGGCAAAGGCGTGCAATTCGAAACGTCGCCCCCTCTCCAGCCTTTTACGTTTGTCCTCGGCATCGGCAAAATGATCCTGGGCTGGGATCGCGGCCTGGTCGGCATGCAGGTAGGCGGCACGCGCCGCCTGCTCATTCCGTATGACCTCGGCTATGGCGTGAGCGGCACCCGCGACAGGGTCACGAATGCGGTGGTGATCCCGCCTTACGCCGGCCTGGTGTTCGACATCACGCTGCAAAAAGTGGAAAAAAAGTAAGCACGCGCAAGGTGCACGGACAAAGGGCGACTCCATGGAGTCGCCCTTGTTGTTTTTGCGGCGGATTCAGGCGGGCGCCAGTTCCTGGAAGTAATACGTGGCGCCGCCCAGATTGGCCGGTGCGTCATATTGCAGCACTTGCGTGCGGCGCAGCGCCACCGGTGCGCTGAAGGCGGGGCCGTCGTAGACGAAGGTGTGGAATTCGCCGTTTTCGCCGCAGGCGTCGACGCCGGGCGGCAGGTCGGCCAGGAAGGCGGCGTCGAACTCGCGCCCGCAAAATTCGCGCGGCAGGTACTGGCCATTGATGCAGACGACGATGGCCTTGAAGCCGGCGGCGAGGAACTCATCGACCAGCGCGCGCCGATCCTCGCCCCACAGGGGCAAATGGGCCGTCAGGCCGGCGCTGGCGCAGACTTTTTCTTCCCAGTCGCGGTGCGGCTGCAAGTCGATGTCGCCGAAGATGGCGTGTTCTATGCCTGCGTCTTTCGCCGCGCGCAGCATGGCGATGAATTGCTCCTCGTAGCTGGCCCAGCTGGCGTGATAGCGCTGCAGGCGCGCGCCCAGGCTGGCTGCCTGCGCTGCGAGCAATTCCGGCGGCACCCCGTGCGAGCGCGACTTGCGGCCGTCTTCATCCATGGCCGTGATCAGCAGCGGCACGCTCGTGCCGGCGTTGCGCGCGCGCCACAGGGCCAGGCAGGAATCCTTGCCGCCGCTCCAGGAAATCAGGGCCGTCGTCATGCCGCCGCGCCCGGCTGCACGGCGCGCAGCATGTCGACGTGCTCGATACCGTCTTCATCGTAGGGCGCGCTGACGGTGACAAAGCCGAAGGACTGGTAGAAGCGCTCCAGGTAGTGCTGCGCGCCGATGCGGATGGCGTGGCCCGGGTGCTGGCGTTCGGCGCGCGCGATGCCCTCAAGCAATAGCTGCTTGCCGGCGCCCGTTGTGCGCGCCTCGGGCGCCGTCAGCACGCGGCCCAGCGACATTTCCACATACTTGGCGCCCGGCGCCAGCACGCGCAGGTAGGCGGCCAGCCGGCGTTCGCCGTCGACCGTTTGCCAACCCAGCAAATGCATGGCTTGCTGGTCATGGCCATCGAGGTCCGGGTAAATGCACTGCTGTTCGATGACGAACACGCGCTGGCGCAAGGCCAGCACCTGATACAAATCGTGGGGGCCGAGTTCGTCGAACGTGTTCCATTGCCAGCTGATCATGGGTCATCCTTGATTGAGAGTGGCCATGATTTTACCGGCTTCACGCCGCCGGCGCGGGATAGCGCTGCGCATACCACTGCTTCAGGTGCTCGATGCAGCGCGTCACGCGGGGCGCCACCAGCTGGCGCGACGGGTAGATGGCAAACAGCGCCAGGCTGGGACGCTCCACGTCGGGAAACAGTTCGACCAGCGCGCCGCTGGCCAGTTCTTCGCGGCAGACAAAGGTGGGCAGGATGCCGATGCCCAGTCCCCGCAGGATCAGGCTGCGCATGAACAGGGTGTTATTCGTGCGCACCCAGTTCGGCACTTCGATGTCGCTGTGCGGCCCCGCATGGCGCAGCGGCCAGCGGCTGCCGAACAGGGCGTGGCTGTAGATGAAGCAGCGCTGGCGCGTCAGGTCCGTGGGGTCCAGCAGGGGACCGTGGCGTTCCAGGTAGGCGGGCGCGCAGCAGATGTGCAGGCGGTAGTCGTGGATGTGGCGCGCCACATAGCTCGAATCGGTGAGCGCCGTGGTGACGCGAAAGCCCAGGTCGTAGTTGGCGGCCGCCAGGTCCACGTATTCATCCTTCAGGTCGACGTCCAGGCGCAAGGCCGGCCACTCGGCCATGAAATCGGCCAGGCCCTCGGCCAGCTCGCCCACGCCCAGCGATAATGGCGCGTTGATGCGCAGGCGGCCCGTCACGTGGGCCGTCGAGTGGGCCACCATGTCCTCGGCCTGCGCCAGTTCGTCGAGCAGCTTGCGGCAGTGCTCGAGGTAGGCGGCGCCCGTTTCCGTCAGGGCCAGCTGGCGCGTGGTGCGCGTCATCAGGCGCCCGCCCAGTTCCTGCTCCAGCTGGCCGATGCGCCGGCTCACATACGAGGCCGACAGGTCCAGTTCATCGGCCGTGCGGCGAAAGCTGCCCAGCTCGGCCACGCGGCGGAACAGCTGCATCGCCTGTAATTTATCCATGGCGTTCCCATTCGGTCGTATTCAGCATTAGTCAGCTGCATTATTCATCATTTTTCTCCATTTTGATTCGGAATATGCTGGCGGCTTCTCTACTGGAATCCTCATGATGAAAAAATTACTCTTAAGCAGTGTGCTGCTCGCCGCCTTTTCCACCGCCCAGGCGGCCGACGTTCTCGTCGTGCTGTCCGACGCGAACCACCTCGAATTGCGCGATGGCAAGGTCTTCGCGACGGGCTTTTATCTGAATGAACTGATGCAGCCCGTCAAAAAGCTGCTCGACGCGGGCCACACGGTGACGTTTGCCACGCCGCAGGGCCAGGCGCCCACGCTGGACGCCAGCTCGGATACGGCCGCCTACTTTGGCGGCGACGCGGCCGCGCACGCGGCGCACAAGGCGCTGCTGGACCAGCTGGCGCTGACGGTGCCGGGCCGCTCGCCCGTGATCAGCCTGAAACGGGTGGCGCAGATCGGCTATGGCCACTATGCGGCCGTGCTGGTGCCGGGCGGCCACGCGCCCATGCAGGATTTGTTGAAGGATGCCGGCCTGGGCGCCTTGCTGCGCCAGTTCCACGCGGACGGCAAGCCGACGGCGCTGCTGTGCCACGGCCCCATCTCCCTGCTGTCGGCCCTGCCGCAGGCGGCCCAATTTACGGCCGCGCTGGAAGCGGGCCAGACGCCGCCCGCGCCGGCCGGCTGGATCTACAGCGGCTACCGCATGACGGTGATCAGCAACCAGGAAGAACTGGCGGCGCAGGGCGCGCTCGGCGGCGGCACGATGAAGTTCTATCCGCAGTCGGGCTTGCAGGCGGCCGGCGCGCAGTATGTGCAGAACCAGGCGCCGTGGAGCAGCAACGTGGTGGTCGACCGCGAACTGATCACGGGGCAGAATCCCGCCTCGGCGCCGGCCCTGGCGGACAAGCTGCTGCAGGCGCTGCGCTGAAAAAAATCCCCGGCGGCGCCTGGGGGCGCGGCCGGGGAGGTGCAACGCGTGCAGCGCCGCGTGTGCTATTACACGATCGTCAGGGTGACGTCGATGTTGCCGCGCGTGGCGTTCGAGTACGGGCACACGATGTGGGCGGCGGCGACCAGCGCTTCGGCGGCGGCGCGTTCCATGCCTGGCAGCGAGATTTTCAGTTCCACTTCGATGCCGAAGCCCGTCTCGATGGCGCCGATGCCGACGTTGCCTTCGATCGACAGGTCCGCCGGCAGGGCGATCTTGTCGCGGCCGCCGACGAATTTCATGGCACCGATGAAGCAGGCCGAGTAGCCTGCAGCGAACAGTTGTTCCGGATTGGTGCCGACGGCGCCATTGCCGCCCAGTTCTTTTGGCGTGGTCAGCTTGACGTCCAGCACATTGTCGGACGACACGGCGCGGCCTTCGCGGCCTCCGGTGGCGGTAGCTTGAGCGCGGTACAGGACTTGTTTGATCGACATGATGGTTTTCCTTGAGTTGATTAAATAGTTGACTACTAAATAGTGTGCTACTTGTTTCGTGGGCTGGTGCCCCAGGATGCCCGTCTGAAGAAGCGGTGTGCGGCGTCCATGTACACAATATATATCGCACGCTATTTAATTGCAAGCGATTTTATTTGCGCGTGGCGCGGATTGAAGCTTTATTTTCTTGCCTTTGTCGCCAGTATTGCCCTTCCATCGCATAATGGCCACCGCCGCTGGCGCCGATAGTTATGCTTGGCCCCACTTCACTCCCCAAGGAAAAATCATGACTAGCCTCTTCTTTATCCTGCGCATCACCGTGGCCACGATGGTCGCCTACATCATCGCCACGGCGATTCTGGTCGAGAATTTCCTGCGCCATGTCTTCGGGCAGACGGAAGGCTTTTTTGTCATCGTCGGCGCGCTGCTGGCCAGCGCCGTCGTCACGAATGCGTTTTCGCACGTGCGGCGCGTGCGCCTGATCGCCGGCGCCGTCAATGCCGGCACCCTGTCGAGCCGCCAGCGGCGCCAGATCGAGATTCCGTTCGAGGCGGGCGAGGCGTTCGACATGATCGACGCGGCCATCCGCGAACTGCCGGGCAGCGAAGTGGTCGAAAGCGCGCGCGACAGCCTGCAGGTGCAGGCCCGCGTGCGCCGCGCGGCGCCCTACACGCACACGGGCTTGCCGCGCATGCGCCTGCTGAGCTTCCTGGAGCCGCGGCCGAACCAGATTCTCGCCACCGTCACGCCGAATGGCGAAGCGGGCAGCGTCACCCTGATCTGCGAACCGGCGCGCAATGCCTGGACCGACTGGTTCCTCGTCGACCATGGCAGCAACCTGGAAAACGCGGAGGCGGTGACGCGGGCGATGACGCGCCGGGTGGCGCAGCGCCGCCGCGGCGAGCAGGCCGAGGCGCGCCAGACGGTGACGGAAAAGGAACTCACGGTGGCCAAGCTGAGCCTGCTGCATGCGCAGGTCGAGCCGCACTTCCTGTACAACACCCTGGCCAGCGCGCAGTTGCTCACGCGCAGCGACCCCGTGCGCGCCGACGAAATGCTCGGCAACCTGATCCTGTACCTGCGCCACTCGCTGCCGCGCACGGAGCAAGCCATGTCGACCCTGGGCACGGAGCTGGAACGGGCGCGCGCCTACCTCGATATCCTGAAAATCCGCATGGGCGCACGCCTGAACCTGCAGATTGAGGTGCCGCAATACCTGCGCCAGGCGGAACTGCCGCCGATGATGCTGCAAACCCTGGTGGAAAACGCCATCAAGCATGGCCTGGAGCCGAAAAGCGGCGGCGGCACCATCTGGATCATGGCGCGCAGCGGCAACGGCACGGTGATCGTCACGGTGGCCGATGACGGCAAGGGGCTCAGCGACGACGGCGCCGGCACGGGCATTGGTTTACGCAATGTGCGCGAGCGCCTGCGCCTGACCTACGGCAATGCCGCCGCGTTCGCCATTGTCGCCAATTTCCCCGATGGCGTGACGGCCACCATCACGGTGCCAGACAGCACGGCGCAAGGAGTTTCCTATGCATCAGCCTGAGATGACTTGCGTCATTGCCGAAGACGAAGCCCTGCTGCGCGATGCGCTGGTGGCCCTGCTGGCCGAAGAGTGGCCCAGCCTGCGCATCGTCGCCGCCTGCGACGACGGCGGCGCGGCGCTCGAGGCCATCGCCACCCTGCGCCCCGACATCGCCTTCCTCGACATCCGCATGCCGGGCTTGACGGGGCTGGAAGTGGCGGCCGGCGCGCTGGAAGCGAGTCCCGCCACGCAGGTGGTGTTCGTCACCGCCTACGACCAGTACGCGATCGATGCCTTCGATAACGGTGCCGTCGATTATCTATTGAAACCGATAGCCCGCGAGCGCCTGCAGGCGACCGTGCAGCGCGTGCAGGCACGGGCCGGCAAGAGCCAGGCGGGCGACGGCGCGCTGGCCGGCTTGCTGCAGCAATTGAGCAGCGCCTTGCCGGCGGCGGCCAAGTCGCCGCCGCTGGTGTGGCTGACGGCCAGCAGCGGCAAGGATACGCGGCTGATCATGGTGGAAGACATCGCCTATTTTCAGTCCGACACCAAGTACACGGCCGTCATGACGGCGGAAGGCGAGGCGCTGCTGCGCAAGCCGATCCGCGAATTGCTCGACGTGCTCGACCCGGCCATCTTCAAGCAGATCCACCGCTCCACCATCGTCAACATGAAGATGGTGGCGTCCGTCACGCGCGACGAGGTGGGGCGTGGCGCCTTGCGCCTGAAAACGCGGCCGGAAACCCTGGCCGTGAGCCAGCCGTTCATGGCGCTGTTCCGCAATATGTAGGCTGGCTTAATCGGCCGTTTCAAAGCCTTCGAGCACGTTGACGACATTGATGCCGATTTCCTTCACCGCATAGCCCCCTTCGAGGATGAAGGCGGTGGGCAGGTTCAGATGCGCGAGGCGTTCGCCCACGCGCAGGTAGTCGCCGCTTTGCAGGGCGAAGTGCGACAGCGGGTCGCCGGCAAAGGTGTCCACGCCGAGCGAGACCACCAGCGCGTCGGGCGCATACATATTGATGCGCAGGCAAGCCGTTTCCAGCGCGGCGAACCAGCTGGCCGTGGACGTGCCGGGGGGCAGCGGCAAGTTGACGTTGTAGCCGAGCCCCGCGCCGCTGCCCGTTTCATCGGCGTGGCCCAGATAAAACGGATATTCGCTGCGCGGGTCGGCGTGCAGGGAGGCGAACAGCACGTCGTCGCGCTGGTAAAAGATGCTTTGCGTGCCGTTGCCGTGGTGGTAATCGATATCGAGGATGGCGACCTTGCGCGCGCCGTCGTCGAGCAGATGCTGCGCGGCCAGCGCCGCGTTGTTCAGAAAACAGTAGCCGCCGAAGAAATCGCTGCCCGCATGGTGGCCCGGCGGGCGCGTCAGGGCGAACGTGGCCCGCTCGCCCAGGCGCAGCGCATGGGCCGCATTGACGGCGCAGTCGGCGCCCGTCTTGGCCGCCGTCCACGTGCCGGCCGTCAGCGGCGTGCCATTGTCCATCGAGTACAGCCCCAGCTTGGCCGTGAAGTCATCCGGTTCGATATCGCTGCGCAAGGTGCGCACGGGCCACACGGATGGCAAGGCGTCCTTGCCCGCATTGTCGGGATCGAGCGCCAGCCAGTCGTGCCAGGCGTGGCGCAAAAAATGCAGGTAGCGGGGCGTGTGGATGCGCTCCAGCGACGTCAGCGGCACGCCATGCGGCGTGACGATGCGGCCCAGGTTACGCCGTCCCAGTTCGGCCACCACCATGTCGGCCCGCTCGGGCGTCTCGAAGCAGGGTACCAGGGTGCCGCGAAACATTTCGAAGCGGCCCCGGTGCTGGCTGTGCAATTCATTGTAGAAGGTCAGCATGGGGGCGCTTTGCGCAAGGTCAGACTCAGGTGTGCGAGCACAGGGTGCTGGCGCGGTAGGCGGCGACGAAATCGTCGAAGCTGCCGGCCGGTGCCGCTTCCATGGCGCGCTGCTCGGCCAGCGAGCTGGCGGCCATCTCGTCGAAATACGCGCTTTGTTCCTGCGTTGCCGGCTGCGCGCGGAAATAGGCGGCGTGGCGTTCGCTCTGGCGCAAGCCGAAGGCGGCAAACGAGCCGCCGTTGGCGCGCAGTTCGGCCAATACCTTCGCCGATGGCGTCGCATCCGGGTCGGCCAGTTTGCGGGCTTGCGCGGCCAGGCTGTCCGCATGCTGCGTGCCGCCAAGGCGCGCGTCGAGCAAGGCCGCCACGGGCGCGATGCGCGCCAGCAACTCTTCGCCCCAGGCCTGCAGGGTGATCTCTTCGCCGTCGCGGCGCAGGGTCAATCCAGGCTTGCGGCCTTCCTTGACGGTGCGGGCGAAATTGTTCGTATAGCAGGCGCTTTGCTCGGCCGAGATGGGGCCGCTGTCGTCGAGCGCGCAGAACAGCAGGAAGGCGTCGAGGAAGCGGCCCGTTTCCAGGCTGATGCCGACCGGCTCGAACGGGTCGACATCCATGCAGCGCACTTCGATGTATTGCACGCCGCGCAGGCACAGGGCCTGGATCGGGCGCTCGCCCGTGCGGATCACGCGTTTCGGACGGATGGTCGAATAGTATTCATTTTCGATCTGCAACACGTTGGTGGACAATTGAATCCACTCGCCATCCTTCTTTGTGCCCAGCGCCGCGTACGGCGGATATGGGTCGTTGACGGCGTGCGTGAGGGCGTTGACGTAGTCGTCCAGGCTGTTTTCGTGCGGGCGCAGGCCGGACTGGGCATCGTTCTGGTAGCCGAGGTCGCTCATGCGCAGGCTGGTGGCGTACGGCAGGAACAGGGTGTCGTCGGACAGGGTGTCGAGCTTGTGCGCGCGGCCGCGCAGGAAACCGGCCGACAGGGCAGGCGAAGCGCCGAACAGATACATCAGGAGCCAGCTGTAGCGGCGGAAATTGCGGATCGTCGCCAGGTAGCTTTCCGACTGCACGTCTTTCGGCGTGGCCGCCGCGTGGGTGGGGCTGGCGCTGGTGTCCGGATTGCTGGCCAGCGCTTGCCACAGCTGCTCGTCGAGCGAGTAGTTGTAATGGATGCCGGCGATGCATTGCATGGCTTTGCCATAGCGCAATGCCAGACCGCGCCGGTAGACGTGCTTGAGCATGCCCATGTTCGAGCTGCCGTAGTTGGCGATTTCGATGTCCGCTTCGGGCGGCAGCTGGCACGGCATCGACTGGCTCCACAGCAGCTCGTCGCCGAGGCGGCTGTAGGCGTGGCGGTGCACGGTGTCGAGTTTGTCCAGCGTGACGGCGATGTCCTGTTCCGCCGGCGTGATGAATTCGAGCAGCGCTTCGGCGTAATCGGTGGTGATTTCAGGGTGCGTCAGTGCCGAGCCCAGGGCGGCGGGGTGGGGCGTGGAAGCCAGATGGCCGGCATGGTCGACGCGCAGGGTTTCACGCTCGATGCCGCGCAAGCCGCCCAGCAGCGCGCGGTTGGCATCTTCGGTCAGCAATGCCAGGCGGCGAGTCAACAGGTTGGGCAATTTGAGCTTCCTTTCTTGTGCAGCATATAAATAATTTGTGCTGAGATTAACCGAATTTTGGCAAATGCGTCGGCGCCGGCCCAAAAAACGCCGCGTCGCCAGCGTCCGCCCCGGGGAACAGGGACGGCGCTTCGGTCAGGAATTCGCTTGATATTTTAACAAACTGCGGGGGATCTGGCGCGCTGCCGGATCAAGCTTTGCGCAGCGTATGGCGGTCAGCCGTGGCGGGCGCCGCTGACCCGTTCGATGCCGGCCAGGTCGCGCCAGCTTTGCACTTTGCTGTAGCCGGCGTCGGCCAGCAAGCCGCGCACGGATGCCGCCTGGTCGTAGCCGTGTTCCATCAGCAGCCAGGCGCCTGACGCCAGGTGGCGCGCGGCGCCGGAGACGATGGTGCGCAGGGCCGACAGGCCGTCCGCGTGGTCGGTCAGCGCGCCGGCCGGCTCGAAGCGCAGATCGCCTTCGGCCAGGTGGCGGTCGCCGCTGGCGATGTAGGGGGGATTCGAGACGATCAGGTCGAACTTTTCCGTGCCCAGCGCCTCAAACCAGTCGCTGGCCATGAAGGTGATATTGACGCCGTTGGCGCTGGCGTTGCGGCGCGCCACGGCCAGCGCCGTGCTGCTCACGTCCAGGGCCGTGACGACGGCGTCGGGCCGCGTATGCGCGAGCGCGACGGCGATGGCGCCGCTGCCCGTGCCCATGTCGAGCACCCGTCCGCCGGGCGGCAGGCGTTCGAGCGCCAGTTCCACCAGCACTTCCGTGTCGGGGCGGGGGATCAGCACGGCGTCGTTCACTTCGAACGGCAGGCCGAAAAACTCGCGCTGGCCGACGATGTAGGCGATCGGCTCGCCCTGCAGGCGGCGCGCCAGCAAGGCTGACAAACGGGCCGCCTCGTCGGAAGTGAGGACTCGCTCCGATTGCGTGATCAGGCTCACGCGCGACAGGCCCAGCGCGTGGCCCAGCAGGATGCGGTTGTCGAGCGGATCGAGCAGGGGACGGATTTGCAGGGCGCCGACAGTGCTGCCGGCGGGGATCAGTGTTTCTGGCATAGTGCTTTCAATTATTTCTGACGGCGCAGCAAGGTCCACAGCAAGGTGAGGGCGAAGATGGCGAACCAGATGAACGCCCATTGCGGGATCGACAGGCCGAAGAATGGCTCGCCCGCGTTTTCGCAGGCGCCATACGATTCAAACATGAAGGGCATGAGTTCGGCCGTGAAGACCTTGTTCAGCGCCGTTTCCACCGGGTCGATGCCGCACGAAAAGCCGGGGTTGGCCAGCACGTACAGATGCTTGGCGCCCACGCCCAGGCCGCCCAAGGCCGCCAGCACGCCGACGCCCGCGCCGATCTTCGGCCGGTTGGCCGCCGCGCCGGCCAGGCAGGCGATGCCGATGGCGAGGAACAGGTAGCGCTGGATCACGCACAGCGGGCACGGCGCCATGTTCATGGCATGCTGCAAATACATGGCCACGCCCAGCATCAGGAAACACAGGGCGGCGGTCAACAGGAGGACGGTGCGTGAATTTTTCATGGGCGACACGGTGAGGTGGATGGAATCGAGCTGGTCATTTTCGCACAAGGGCGGATTTTTATTGCTTAGCCGCTACTTAAACCCTTGATCTGGCTGGACACTTTAACAAGTGTTCAGGGCAAGGCGCAGCGCCGCAGGCAGTACGAATGTACGGCCAGGCGATGCAACGCCGCCATGGACGCTGTTTAATCGCCCAGCGCTGCCAGCAGCTCCGCCTGGTGTTCTGCCGCCAAGGCATTCGTCAAGTCCGTCAAATCCCCATCCATGATGAAGTCCAGCTTGTACAAGGTCAAATTGATGCGGTGGTCCGTCAGGCGGCCTTGCGGGAAATTATACGTGCGGATGCGCTCACTGCGGTCGCCCGAGCCGATCAGGCTCTTGCGGGTGGCCGCTTCCTTCGACTGCTGTTCGCGCAGCTGCACGTCCTTGATGCGCGCGGCCAGCACTTTCATGGCCTGCGCCTTGTTCTTGTGCTGGCTGCGGTCATCCTGGCATTCCACCACGATGCCGGTCGGCAAGTGGGTGATGCGCACGGCGGAATCCGTTTTATTGATGTGCTGTCCGCCCGCGCCCGAGGCGCGGTAGGTGTCGATGCGCAGGTCGGCCGGGTTGATGTTGACGTCTTCCACTTCGTCCGCTTCCGGCATCACGGCCACCGTGCAGGCCGACGTGTGGATGCGGCCCTGCGTTTCCGTGGCCGGCACGCGCTGCACGCGGTGGCCGCCCGACTCGAATTTCAGTTTCGAATACGCGCCATTGCCGACGATACGCACGATCACTTCGCGGTAGCCGCCCAGGTCGGAGTCGGACGAGGACACGAGCTCCACCTGCCAGCGGTTGCGCTCGGCAAAGCGCGTGTACATGCGCAATAAATCGCCGGCGAACAGGGCCGATTCATCGCCGCCCGTGCCGGCGCGAATTTCCAGGAAGATATTGCGCTCGTCGTTGACATCCTTCGGCAGCAGCATGGTTTGCAATTCGCGCTCCAGCCGCGCCATGGTGGTCTTGGCCGCCTCGATTTCTTCCTGGGCGAATTCCTTCATGTCGGGATCGCCCAGCATCTCTTGCGCTGTCGCAATATCGTTGCCCGCTTCCTGGTAGGAGTGATACAGGGCCACCAGCGGGCCCAGTTCGGCGTGCTCGCGCGTCATCTTGCGGTAGCTGTCCATGTTCGACGTGGCGTCCGGATGCATCAGCAGTTCGTCGAGTTCGACCAGGCGGTTCGCCAGTTGATCGAGTTTGGCCAGCATGGATGGTTTCATAGCGATTCGCGGTAAAAGGTGTAGGGATGATACGGGCCCGGCAGGCGGGCAGGGGCGGCCGCGCGGGCGGCCAGCGGGGCTGCGCTAACGGCGGGGGCGGAACAGTTTCGGCAGCAGGGTGACCAGCTGCTTGCGCTCGTCGCCTTGCGCGTGGTGCAGCGCTTGCTGCGGGCCGTGCAGGAACTTGGCCGTCAAGCCTTTCGACAGCGCTTCCAGGACGGCGTCGATGTCGGCGCCCTTGGCCAGCATCTTGCGCGCCCGTTCCACTTCCATCAGGCGCAAGGATTCGCTGTTTTCATGCAAATGCTGGATGACGGGCACCATGGCGCGGTCGTCGACCCAGCTCATGAACGATTGCACGCGCGTCTCGATGATGGCTTCGGCTTGCGCCACGGCCGCTTGCCGGCTTTCCAGGCCCGTCTGCACGACCTTGCCCAGGTCGTCGACCGTGTACAGGAAGACGTCGTTCAAACGGCCCACTTCCGCTTCGATGTCGCGGGGCACGGCCAGGTCGACCATGAACATGGGCTTGTGGCGGCGTGCCTTGATGGCGCGCTCGACCAGGCCCAGGCCCAGCAGCGGCAACGATGACGCCGTGCACGAGATGACGATGTCGAACTGGTGCAGCTGCTCCGGCAAGTCAGCCAGGCGGATGGCCTTGCCGTTGAAGCGGTGCGCCAGTTCCTCGCCCCGCTCCATGGTGCGGTTGGCAATGGTGATGCTTTTCGGGTTTTGCGCCGCGAAGTGCGTGGCGCACAATTCGATCATTTCGCCGGCGCCGATGAACAGCACGTTCTGCTCGGCGATCTTGTCGAAGATGCGCTGCGACAGGCGCACGGCGGCCGCCGCCATGGACACGCTGTGGGCGCCGATTTCCGTGCTGCTGCGCACTTCCTTGGCGACGGAAAAGCTGCGCTGGAACAACTGGTGCAGATACGTGCCCAGGCCGCCCGCCTCGTCGGCCGTACGGATGGCGTCCTTGATCTGGCCCAGGATCTGCGTTTCGCCCAGCACCATCGAATCGAGCCCGGAGGCGACGCGGAAGGTGTGGCGCACGGCATCGTGCTGCGGCAACATATATAAGTGGGGGCGCAGCTCGCTGTAGTTGAGCTTGTGATAATCGGCCAGGAAATGCGCGCCCGCGTCGAGCGGATTGGGCACGTGGCTGGCCGCATACAGCTCGGTGCGGTTGCAGGTCGACAGGATGGCCGCTTCGTCGTTGTCGCGCAAGTCGATGCGCTGGAACCAGGTGCGCGCCGCCATCACCGCCTGGCCCAGGTGCTCAGGCGCAAACGCCAGCTGTTCGCGGAGCGACACTGGGGCGGTGGTATGGTTGAGGCCTACGGCGAGCAGTTGCATTTCGGGGCTGTTGGGATGGCTTATGCCGACATTATAACGCTTTGTGCCCGTGCTTTGAGCAGGTCTGCCGTTTGCCGCCGTTCAGCCGCCCAGTTTTTCCAGGCGATAACCGTAACTGTAGACGGGTACCAGCCTGTAGCCGTGTTCCGGTTTCAGCTGCAGCTTGTTGCGCACGCGCGAGACGTGGGTATCCATGGTGCGCGAGGGCAGGGCCGTGTCGCGCTGCCACACGGCTTCGTGGATGTAGGCGCGCGACAATGGACGGCCCAGGTTGCGGAAAAACAGCAGCGCCAGGGCGAATTCCTTGTGCGTCACGTCGAGCACTTCGCCATCGCGCAGCAGGCGGCCTGGACGGGTTTCAAACGTGTAATGACCAAATTGCAAGGTTTCGGCGCCATTCTGGGCCGGGTACGCCACGCGCAGCAGCGCCTGGGTGCGCAAGGTCAGTTCGCTGCGCCGCAAGGGCTTGATCATGTAGTCGTCGGCGCCGGCCGTCATGCCCGCCACCACATCGTCTTCGCCGGAACTGTTGGTCATAAACAACACGGGCGCCTTGGGCGCCAGTTTTTCCCGGGCACGGCGCAACACTTCGGCACCGTCCAGATCGCTCACATGCCAGTCGAGGATGAGCATGTCGCAACTGTCCTTGCGCAGTTGCCCCAGCATGTCCTTGGCACTCTGAAACTCGTGGCAAGCGTGGCCGGCGGCGGTGAGCACCTGGCAGATCAGTTCTGCCTGGCTATGGTCGCTATCGAGTACGGCAATTCGCATAATGGGCTGGAGTGTGTAGCAACAAACAGACGGTCCGCTCTGCTTATCGTAATGTTAAGGAATGCTCAAGTGAAATATAACAGAGATTGCAACTGTGTCCAGTGAAATCGGCAGCGCAGGCCTTTACGTTACACTTGTTCATCTACCCATCACTCGCGGAGAAACGGCCATGGCAGACAAGAGCACCACCGATTGGACCCTGATACCGGCCAGCCGCGCGGACATCGAGCAAGTGCGCGAGCGTTGCCGGCGCCTGGTGCAGCGGCGTGCCATGATGTCGGCGGGCGCTTCGGCCATTCCCATTCCCGGCATCGACCTGATGTCCGACGTAGGCCTGTTTTCCATGCTGATCAACGATATCAACCACGAATTCGGCCTCACGCCCGAGCAGATCGAGCGCCTGAACCCGCAGTTCAAGATGATGGCCTACCGCGCGGCGGTGGGCATGGGCGGCATGCTGGTGGGAAAGTTGGTGTCGCGCGAACTGATCCTCCAGCTGCTCAAGCGCAGTGGCGTCAAGATTGCCACCAAGCAGGTGGCGCGCTTCGTGCCGTTTGCCGGCCAAGCGGTGGCGGCAGCCATCGGCTACGCCGTGTTCCGCCAGATCGGCAACCAGCACGTGAACGCCTGCGCCGCGGTGGCGCAGGAATTGCTTACGGTCAGGCCGGATTAGGCCTTACGCGTCCGGCAGCACCACGTTGACGTCGAGTACTTCCAGGTTGCCCTGGCGGTCCAGCGAAATCTTGATGTCGTCGGCATTGACCTTGGTGTACTTGGAAATGACGGCGATCAATTCCTTGTGCAGGGCGGGCAGGAAGTCCGGACCATCGCGTCCGCTGCGTTCGCGGGCGATGATGATCTGCAGGCGTTCCTTGGCCGCGGTGGCCGTCTTCGGCTTGGGGGGGAACAGGAAAGAAAGCAAGGCCATATCACTTCGCCCCAAAAATGCGCTGGAGTAATCCAGGCTTTTCATAGTTGGTAAAGCGCAACTCGACATCTTCGCCGAGGAAACGCGAAACCACGTCTTCATAGGCTTGCGCCACGTCCGTGCCCGTGAAATGGATGGCCGGGTTGCCCTGGTTCGAGGCGGCCAGCACTTGTTCCGATTCCGGAATGATGCCCACCAGCGGGATGCGCAGGATTTCCTGCACGTCCTGGTAGGACAGCATTTCATCCGATTCCACGCGTTTCGGCGAGTAACGGGTAATCAGCAAGTGTTCCTTGACCGGCTCGCCGCCCGTCTGCGCGCGGCGCGACTTGGCTTGCAGGATGCCCAGGATGCGGTCCGAATCGCGCACCGACGACACTTCCGGGTTGGTGACGATGATGGCTTCATCGGCAAACGTCAGCGCCATCAGCGCGCCATGCTCGATGCCGGCCGGCGAATCGCAGATGATGAATTCGAAGCCCATGTTGATCAGGTCGTTCAACACGCGTTCCACGCCTTCTTCCGACAAGGCATCCTTGTCGCGCGTTTGCGAGGCTGGCAGGATGAACAGGTTGTCGCAGTGCTTGTCCTTGATCAAGGCCTGGTTCAGGGTTGCTTCCTTGTTGATCACATTGATCAGGTCGTAGACGACGCGGCGCTCGCAACCCATGATCAGGTCGAGGTTACGCAGGCCCACGTCGAAGTCGAGCACGGCTGTCTTGTGGCCGCGCATGGCCAGGCCAGTGGAAAAACTGGCGCTAGAGGTCGTCTTGCCGACACCGCCCTTGCCGGACGTCACAACAATAATTCTTGCCACAAATAATCCTTTTCAGATATCTCTTGAATTGTGCAGCTTAAGAGCGGTTCACGGGAGTGACCGGATTGACAGAGTGTATATCGATTCTGTCTCCAGCCAAACGAATTTGCGCGGGTCCGCGCGCCATTTCTGCGGGGAAACCATCCTCGAACGTGCGGTACACGCCGGCGATCGAGACCAGTTCCGGTTCCATGGCCAGCGCGAAGATGCGCGCCTGGGCATTGCCCGAGGCGCCGGCCAGCGCGCGGCCGTACAGCGAGGAATATACGTGGATGCTGCCGTCGGCGATGATTTCGGCGCCATTGTTGACGACGGCGGTGATGATCAGGTCGCAGCCGCGCGCATAGATGCGCTGGCCGGCGCGCACGGGCGTGTCGATCACCATCACCTGGGCGTCGGCGCCCGACTGGGCGGCGGCAGTGGGGGTATCCTTGGGACCATCCTTGGGCGGCGCATCGTCGCGCGTCTTGCCGCTGTCGAGGCTCAAGCCTTGCGCCAGGATGGCGTCATGCATGTCGGCCGGCGCATTGCGCACGGCCACGGCATTCAAACGGTATTTTTTCAGCAGGGCCACGAGGGCGGCCCAGTCGATGGGCACGCTGCCGGGCGGCAAGGCCGCCACGTCCAGCACGGCCAGGTCGTCCTCGAAAAAGTCCGCCACGCCTCCCGTCATGTCGCGCAAGGCGGCATCGAGTGCCTGCGTATCGGCGCTATGCAGAATGGCGGAGACGGCAACGACGGTGGAAATCTTGATTTCGATAGGCTTCTGCGACGGGCTTTTGGACATAAACATTTATCAAAGTGAAACTGCGGCAGGCCAGATGTTCCGTACGGCAACAATGGGAGCAGTAAATTTCTTGCATTCTACTGCAAAAAAATCGGCATCAGGGGCCTGGCGCGTGCTATTCCGCAGGGCAACACCTACTTCATGTCAAAAAAAACGGACGGCGCCCCGGAAAACCGGTGCGCCGCCCCGAAAGCAGCCGAGAATGCGGCTTGAGTCCGCCTATCAAAACCTGCTGCGCGTCGTAATTTGCGGTCTGCGATGCTCACTGTACCTTCATACAGTTGCGCTTCTCAAGCACAACTTTCTTCCGCTCGCTACGGTTTTGTCAGGCCTTGCATGACCTTGTCATATTTTCATCACGCCGCGCGCATCTGCCGTGCCGCCGCGACCATGTTTTGCAAGGCCGCCTCCGTTTCCGCCCAGCCCCGCGTCTTCAAGCCGCAGTCCGGGTTGACCCATAAATTGGCTGGCGGAATGACCGTACTGGCTTTTTGCAGCAATTTCACCATGTCGAGAGTCGAGGAGGGGCGCGGCGAGTGGATGTCGTACACGCCGGGGCCGATTTCGTTCGGATACTGGAACTGGCCAAAACCCTTCAGCAGTTCCATGTCGGAGCGGCTCGTCTCTATCGTGATGACGTCGGCGTCCATGGCGGCGATCTGCGGCAGGATGTCGTTGAATTCGGCATAGCACATGTGGGTGTGGATCTGCGTCGTGTCGCTGACGACGGACGCGGCGATGCGGAAGGCGCGCGTGGCCCAGTCCAGGTAGGCGTCCCACCGGCCGCGGCGCAGCGGCAAGCCTTCGCGGATGGCCGGCTCGTCGATCTGGATGATGCCGATGCCGGCCGTTTCCAGGTCTTGCACCTCGTCGCGGATGGCCAGGGCCAGTTGCAGCGCCGTCGTGGCGCGCGGCTGGTCGTCGCGCACGAACGACCATTGCAAGATCGTGACCGGGCCCGTCAGCATGCCCTTCACCGGTTTATGCGTCAGGCTTTGCGCGTGCACCGTCCATTCGACGGTCATGGCGGTGGGGCGCTGCACGTCGCCGTAAATCACGGGCGGCTTCACGCAGCGCGAGCCGTACGATTGCACCCAGCCGTGGCGCGTCAAGATAAAGCCGTCCAGTTGCTCGCCGAAGTATTCGACCATGTCGTTGCGTTCCGCTTCGCCATGCACGAGCACGTCCAGGCCCAGCGCTTCCTGGCGGCTCACGGCGTGGGCGATTTCGGCGCGCATCTGCTGTTCGTAGTCGTTCACAGCCAGTTCGCCTCGCTTGAAACTGGCGCGGGCGGCGCGGATGGCCGTCGTCTGCGGGAAGGAACCGATGGTCGTCGTGGGGAAGTCGGGCAGTTGCAAACGCGCGCGCTGCATGGCCTGGCGCTGCGGGAAGCTGGAATCGCGGCGGTCGATGGTGGGCGTGAGCGCTTGCAGGCGCTGCGCCACTTGCGGGCGGTGCACGCGGGGACTGGCACGGCGGCCGGCGATAGCCAGGCGAGACGCGGCCAGCGCGGCATCATCGGGACGGCCTGCGAGCGCGCCCTTGAGGACGGCGATTTCGGACAGTTTTTCCGTGGCGAACGCCAGCCAGGTCTTGATTTCGCTATCGAGCTCCGTCTCGGCCGCCAGGCTGAACGGCACGTGCAGCAGGGAGCACGACGGCGCCAGCCACAGGTGGCCGTTGCGTTTGGCCGCCAGCGGCTGCAGCACGGCCAGGGCAGCGTCGAGGTCGGTGCGCCAGATATTGCGCCCGTCGACGATGCCAATCGACAAGACTTTATGCGCGGGCAGCCAGTCCGTCACGCTGATCAGTTCATGCGGCGCGCGGATGCCGTCGACATGCAGGCCGGCCACGGGCAGGCGGCACGTCAGGCTGAGGTTTTCTTCCAGCGGCGAGAAATACGTTGCCAGCAGGATATTCACGCCCACCTGGTTCAGCTGCCAATACGTGCTTTCGAAGGCGCTGCGCCACGCATTGGGCAAGTCCAGGCCCAGGATCGGTTCGTCGAGCTGCACCCACGTCACGCCTTGCCGCTTCAGGCGGTCGAGCAGGGCGCCGTAGACGGGCAGCAATTGTTCCAGCAGGGCCAGGCGGTCGAAGCTTGACTTGCCGGGCGTCTTTTCCTTGCCCAGCCAGAGGAAGGTGAGGGGGCCGATCAGGGCCGCCTTGACCGGGTGGCCCAGCGCTTGCGCCTCGGCCACTTCCGCCAGCAGGCGCTCGCAAGCGAGCGAAAAGCGGGTCTGCGGCGACAGTTCGGGCACCAGGTAATGGTAATTGGTGTCAAACCACTTGGTCATTTCCAGCGCGGCAGTGCCTGCGGCGTGTGCATGGTGCGCGTGGCCGCAGCCGGCTTGGGTGGTGTGCGTGTCTGCGCCGCGCGCCATGGTGAAATAGCGCGCCAGCGGCGATTGCTCTGGCGCAAAGTGGAAACGGGCCGGTTCGCAGCCCAATAGCTGGATATGGTTGGCGACCTGGTCGTAAAAGGCGAAGTCGCCCACGGTGACGTAATCGAGGCCGGCGTCGCGCTGCTGGGCCCAGTGGCGCGCGCGCAGTTGCCGGCCCGTCGCTTCCAAGTCCGCCTCGGACAGCTCGCCACGCCAGTGGCTTTCCAGCGCCAGTTTCAGTTCGCGCGCGGCGCCGATACGGGGAAAGCCAAGGACGTGGGTACGAATGGTCATGATGTCATCGAGATTTAATGTGAATGCGCTAGAGTGTGCGGCAACTTGATCTATAATCAAAACGAAACATTTTGCCGAATAACATGAAAATAATTCACGCACAGAATCCATTTCTCCGATGCTAGAAATCCGTCACCTGCGCACCTTGAGTGCCCTGCGTTCGTCCGGCAGCCTGGTGCGCGCTGCGCAGCTGCTCAACCTGACCCAGTCGGCCCTGTCGCATCAGATCCGTTTGCTCGAAGAGCGCTACAAGGCGCCATTGTTCGAGCGCAAGTCGATGCCGATCGCGTTTACGGCCACGGGCAGCCGGCTCTTGGCCCTGGCCGACAAGCTGCTGCCCGAGATCGAACTGGCCGAGCGCGACGTGGCGCGCCTGTCGCAGGGCGACAAGGGGCAGTTGCGCGTGGCGCTCGAATGCCATACCTGTTTCGATTGGCTCATGCCCGTGATGGATGCGTTTCGCCAGCGCTGGCCGGAAGTGGAAATCGACCTGGTCTCCGGCTTTCACAGCGAACCGGCGGACTTGCTGCGCTCGGGCGAGGCGGACCTGGTGATCGGTTCGCCATATGGCCCCGATTTCACCGTGTTTCCCCTGTTCCGCTTTGAAATGCTGGTGGTGATGGCGCAGAAGCACCGGCTGCAGGCGCAGCGCCGGCTGGTGGCGGCCGACTTTACGGGTGAAACATTAATTACCTATCCCGTGCCGGAAGAGCGTATCGACCTGATCCGCGAAGTGCTGCGCCCCGCCGGCATCGCGTTTGAACGCCGCACGGCGGAATTGACGGTCGCCGTGCTGCAACTGGTGGCGAGCCGGCGCGGCATTGCCGCCTTGCCGAACTGGGCCATCAAGAATTACGTCGATTACGATTATGTGGTGGCGCGCCCGGTGGGCGAGCACGGCTTGTGGAGCGACCTGTATGTCTCCGTGCCTGATCATCTGCAGGACAAGGCGTATGTGCGTGATTTCGTCAGCGTGATACGCGAGCAGTGCGCAGCCTCGCTGGACGGTATCAAGTTGTTGTCCTGATCAACGTTGAGTTGGAAACAAACCAACAGCAAAGCTTGATAAATATCAAGGTTCAGCAATGAACCACCGCTTACAGTTGAGTACTGTGCGGCGCAACATGCACCGCCATCAAATTGGAGAGGAACACTATGTTTTCATTTTCCGAGCAATGGGCACTGGCCGGCAAGGCCCTGGTGGAAGCACAATTGATCAGCGCGCAAGCGTATGCCCAGGCCGCTGTCGACAGCGGCGCCAGCGTGCTGGACTTGCAGATCGATGCGGCCCGCGCGGCGCTGGCCGCCGCTACGGTGGCAGGCAATCAGCTGCTGTCCGTGAAGGATCCGCAAGCGCTGCTGGAACTGTCGCGCACGCAGTCGCAACTGGCCATCGAACGCATCGGTGCATATGGCCGCCAGGCAAAGGATGTTGCCCAAGAAACCCAAGAGAAATTCGACACTGTGACAAAGGGTGAGTTTGCTGCATCGCGTCAAAAATTTGGCGAGCTGGTGCAGGTGGTAAAGCAAACGCCTGTGCCCCTGATTATTCCCTTCAATAATTTTCTAAAAACCACTTTCGGCGGCGCCGATGAAGGGTATGATAAAAATAAAAACACGCGTCCTGCTCGCCAGGCGTAAGCGCGTTGCGGCCCGGCAGCGGCTATCCGCCGCGCCAGGCCGCCCGCCGCCACCGCAGGCAGGCTGTCATCGCCGCCGCCTGCGGTGCGGCGCTGGAACTGCGGCGCATGCCGCGCTAGAATGAAACACAGCTTGCTGTGTCTTCCCGGATTCACAGGATTCCAATGGGATTCTATTAGCACCTTGACCTTGGCCCTCGTGGCCAGCATATCGGAGAAATAAATGGATGATGTCGTAATCGTGGCCGCCGGCCGTACCGCAGTCGGCAAATTCGGTGGCAGTCTGGCCAAGATTCCTGCGTCCGAACTGGGCGCGCATGTAATCAAGGGCTTGCTGGCACAAACCGGCATCGACCCGAACCTGATCGGGGAAGCGATCCTGGGCCAGGTGCTGACGGCTGCCGTCGGCCAGAACGCCGCGCGCCAGGCCGTCATCAAGGCCGGCCTGCCGAGCAGCATCCCGGCATTCACCATCAACAAGGTATGCGGCAGCGGCTTGAAGGCCACGCACCTGGCGGCGCAAGCGATCAAGTGCGGCGACGCCAACATCATCATCGCCGGCGGCCAGGAAAACATGAGCGCTTCGCCGCACGCGATGAACGGCTCGCGCGACGGTTTCCGCATGGGCGACTTCAAGATGATCGACACCATGATCGTCGACGGCCTGTGGGACGTGTACAACCAGTACCACATGGGCATCACGGCGGAAAACGTCGCCAAGAAATACGAAGTGACGCGCGCCGAGCAGGATGAATTCGCGCTGCAGTCGCAACTGAAGGCGGAAGCGGCGCAAAAGGCGGGCAAGTTCAAGGATGAAATCCTGCCGCTGGAAATCGCCAACAAAAAAGGTACCGTTGTCTTCGACAGCGACGAATACATCAAGCCCGGTTCGACCCTGGAATCGCTGGCCGGCCTGCGCCCCGCGTTCGCCAAGGATGGCACCGTCACGGCCGGCAACGCTTCCGGCTTGAACGACGGCGCCGCCGCCGTCATCATGATGTCCGCTTCGCAAGCGAAGGAACTGGGCTTGAAGCCGTTGGCACGCATCAAGGCTTACGCCTCGTCGGGCCTGGACCCGGCCGTCATGGGCATGGGCCCCGTCTCCGCATCGCGCCTGTGCCTGAAAAAAGCCGGCTGGACGCATGAAGAACTGGACTTGATGGAAATCAATGAAGCGTTTGCCGCGCAAGCGATTGCCGTCAACAAGGAAATGGGTTGGGATACCAGCAAGATCAACGTGAACGGCGGCGCGATTGCCATCGGCCACCCGATCGGCGCCTCGGGCGCGCGCATCCTGGTCACCCTGATCCACGAAATGATACGCCGCGACGCCAAGAAAGGCCTGGCAGCACTGTGCATCGGCGGCGGCATGGGCGTAGCTCTGGCCATCGAGCGGGATTAATCGCTAGCGCCGAACCCAGGCCGTCGCGCGCTGTGCGTGACGACTGGGTGCGGTACGCCGCCGTCACGCGGCGGAGTTGGATTGCTTTCATTAAATTATTAATTTTTTAGCAACAGAACGACACTGAGGGGATGAAAATGGCAAGAGTTGCATTGGTAACTGGTGGCATGGGTGGTCTGGGCGAAGCGGTGTGTTTCAAGCTGGCGGCGCTCGGCTATCGCGTGGTGACCACATATTCCCCAGGCAATCCGAAGGTCGCGGAATGGCTGGCGACGACCAAGGACATGGGCTACGACTTCAAGGCGTATCCGTGCGACGTGGCCGACTACGATTCGGCGGCGGCCTGCGTGGCGGCCGTGGAAGCGGAAATCGGTCCTGTCGACGTGCTGGTGAATAACGCCGGCATCACGCGCGACATGACGTTCAAGAAGATGGACAAGCCGAACTGGGACGCCGTGATGGGCACCAACCTCGATTCCGTCTTCAACATGACCAAGCCGGTCTGCGATGGCATGGTGGAACGCGGCTGGGGCCGCATCATCAATATCTCGTCCGTGAATGGCCAGAAGGGCGCCTTCGGCCAGACCAACTATTCGGCCGCGAAAGCCGGCATGCATGGTTTCACCAAGTCGCTGGCGCTGGAAGTGGCGCGCAAGAACGTCACCGTCAACACCATCTCGCCAGGCTACATCGGCACCAAGATGGTCATGGCGATTCCGCAGGAAGTGCTCGACAGCAAAATCATCCCGCAAATTCCGATGGCGCGCCTGGGCAAGCCGGAAGAAGTGGCCGGCCTGGTCGCTTACCTGGCTTCCGATGAAGCAGCCTTCGTCACGGGCGCCAATATCTCGATCAACGGCGGCCAGCACATGTCGTAATCGTTGTTGAGGTAAAACAAAAAGACAGCTGCGGCTGTCTTTTTTTATGCTTGCAAGCAAAACAAGGGAATCGCCGGATTTGCCTTAAAATCAGTATTTCTCCACTGCATCATCTCCATGACCCTAGTTCCCGCCTTGCGCCGCGCCAGCGTGGCCGCCATCCTTTTCCTCGGCGCCAGCGCGGTCCAGGCTGCTGTCTCGTTTCACGTGAGCGTCACCACCGAGCGAGAGAAATTCCCCGGCGTGAAAAGCCGCTTGCCCGCGCAAGAAGTGGAGGAAAACGATGTGGTGCTGGGCCAGCAGTACATCAGCGTCAGCGATGGCAAGACGCTGTCGGTGCTCGATTTTTCCACGCGCCGGCGCTATGTTATCGACAAGGCGGCTGGCACTTACGAGCAATATTCGCTGTTCGATGTTGTCGGGCAGCGCCAGAGCGAGATGCGCCACCGGCTGGGCATTGCCGACGTGCTGACGCTTGCCAAGCGGGCCGATCATGTCACGCCCCAGGCTTACGAGGAGCAGGCGCTGTCGGTCCGGGCCGGCAAGGTGCGAGGCAGGCTGGTCCCCAACATTCTCGATGGCGAGGTCCTGTGGTCGCTCGATGAACACCCCTTGCTGCGCCTGGGGCCGGCCCACATTGCAGGCGATGGGCAGGATAGCAAGGCATTTGCCCAGTTTCTGCGTTATACCTGGGGCGGCCACCCGCTGGTGCTGAAAATGTTTGCAGACAGCAGGCAGATCCCCATGCAATTCCTGCTGTACTACCGGGAGGTGGGAGGCAAGCTCACACGCCGCTTTCGTGTCAGCGGCGTGCAGGCGGATGCGCCCGCGACCTTTACGCTGCAAGGCTACCGGCCGGGCAGGGCCGGCGCCGGGGCCCCCTTGCTGGAGCGCGTGCTGGACCAGGCAACACGGCTGCAGCCATTGGCCGCCGAGGCGCATCCGGCAATGCGCGCGCAGGCGGAGCAGGCGTTTGCCGGGCAACGGCCTTTTGCTGCCTTGCTGATCATGATGGAAGACAATTACTCCACAGGCGCCCCGGTGGGGAAATTATCGCCGCAGCAAAGGCTGGCCCTGGAAACCAATGAACAGGCACAGCAATTGATACGCGCGCTGTCGGCCAAGGACGAGGATGCCATCAAGGCCGGCCTCGCCGCAATACAGGCATTGCGCGCGCAGGTCGGCAAGGATCAGCCCATGCTGACCTTGTTCGAGGCCAGCATGCGGGGCAAGGCAGGGCAATGGCCGGAGGCGATCGCGCTGTATCTGGAAGCGCTGCAAGCGCGGCCGCAGCTGGCCGGCGGCTACAAGGAGCTGGGTGATGCGCTGTATGCGCAGTTCGATACTGCCAATGCCTGGCGCAGCTGGGAGGCGGGACGGACGCTGGTACCCACGCATCGCCTGTTTGCCAGCGTGAACCGCCGGGAACAGGAGTTACTGACGGGCTATCCCGTCTTTTTCGAGTGCGGAGCGCCGGTTCAGCCCAGCACCAGCCGCCCGGCCAGCAGCACGAACACGGCAGGCAGCACGAACTTGCCGTAAGGCGAAGGCTTGCCGCGCAGGCGGCGCGCCAGGCGCGCGGCCAGCACGGCGTACAGGGCGTCGAACAGCAGGCCCACCAGCACCAGGACGGCGCCCAGGCGCAGGTATTGCATGCCGACCTGCTCGCTGCCGACGACGAATTGCGGCAGGAACATGCTGCAAAACAGCAGTGCCTTCGGATTGAGCAGATTCGTCAGGAAGCCGCGCACCAGGCTGGCGCGGGCGCCATGCGCCGTGGCGGGAGCGGCCGCTTCCTGTGCCGTTTTGCTTGACAGGGCCGACTGCAGCAGGCGCAGCGCCAGGTACAGCAGGTAGGCGGCGCCCGCCCATTTGACCCATTGCAAGGCTTGCGGATGCGTCACCATCAGCGCCGCCAGGCCCGCGCCCGACAGCGCCACGTGGACGGCGCGCGCGCCGGCGATGCCCACGGCCGTCACCAGCGCCGCGGCCACGCCGCGCGCCGCGCCCGTCGCCAGCACCAGCGCCATGTCGGGGCCCGGTAATAAAAAGGCGCCGGCCAGTGCCAGCAGGTACATCAGGAAGGTAGAATCGGACATGGCTCGGTCGAAAAGAAAAGCGGGAGCATGCACACGGTGCGGCCTGCTCGCCGGGTCCCATTATGTTCTTGCAGCGATGAAATGTGCTTGCTTTTCCTGCCCTGCATGCCCTAGTATTCGGGTAGATTCCACTCGTATAAAAACAAAAAATAGATGAAAATTTCAGAAGTTAGCCTCGACGCCACCGATTTGCAGATACTCAGGCTGTTGCAGGATGAAGGACGGCTGTCGAATGCGCGCCTGGCCGAGCGCTTGAAACTGAGCGAAACCCCCGTCTGGCGCCGCTTGCGCCGCCTGGAAGAGGAAGGTTTCATTACCGGCTACCAGGCTTTGCTTAACCGCAAGAAGCTGGGCATCGGCCTGGTGGCGTTCGTGCGGGTCGTGTTTGCCAACCATGGCGGCGAACAGCCGTCGCAGTTCGAGCAGGCGATCGCGACGATTCCCGAGATCTTGTCGTGCCACAATGTGGCGGGTGAAGCCGATTATTTCCTGCAAGTGGTGGCGCGCGACCTGGAAGCGTATGGCGAATTCGTCTCGACCGTGCTGCGCCGCCTGCCCGGCGTGGCGGAAATCCAGTCCAGCTTGTCGATGCGCGAAATCAAGTCGTCGAACCGCCTGCCCTTGCTGCTGGCCTGAGGCGCCGGCGGCGCACTATAATTGGAACAGTTGCCAGGACTCGTGCCTGGCGCCCCGACTGCCATTCTGAGGACCGCCATGCCCGATTCTTTGTCCCCCCTGTTTCCCGTCCTGTCGCCAAACCGGCACGGCATGCTGGCGGTCGATGACATCCACACCATTTATTGGGAAGAGTGCGGCAACCCCGACGGCATTCCCGTGCTGTTCCTGCACGGCGGCCCCGGCGCGGGCCTGTCGCCGCAGCACCGCCGCTTTTTTGACCCGCAGCGCTACCGCGTGATCCTGTTCGACCAGCGCGGCGCGGGCAAGTCCACGCCGCTGGGCGAATGGCGCAACAATACGACGCAGCTGCTGATCGCCGATATCGAACGCTTGCGCGTCCAGTTCGGCATCGACCAATGGCTGGTGTTTGGCGGCTCGTGGGGTTCGACCCTGGCGCTCGCGTATGGCCAGGCGCATCCCGAGGCTTGCCTCGGTTTCGTGCTGCGCGGCATTTTCCTGTGCACGCAGGCGGAAATCGACTGGTTCATCGAGGGCGTGCGCTGGTTCTATCCGGAACTGTATGCGGAATTCGCCGCGCCTATTCCCGCAGAGGAACGGGGCGACTTGCTGGCGGCCTACGTGAAACGCATCCTCAGCAGCGATCCCGCCGTGTACTGGCCCGCCGCGCGCGCCTGGAGCCGCTTCGAAGGCCGCCGCGTCTACCTGATGCCGCAGCCGGAAGATGCGCCGAACGATGCGCTCGACCTGGGCGTGGGCCGGCTCGAATCGCACTACATGGCCAACCTCGGCTTCTTCGAGGAAGACCAGCTGATCCGCAACATGGCGCGCATTGCGCATTTGCCGGCCGTCATCGTGCAAGGCCGCTACGACGCCATCTGCCCGCCGCTGTCGGCCTACCGCCTGCAGCAAGCCTGGCCGGGCGCGCAGCTGGAAATGATCCCGGATGCGGGCCATGGCGCACTCGAGCACGGCATCGCTTCGGCGCTGGTGCGCGCCACCGAGCGCTTCGTGCCGGGGCGCGGTTTCGCATGACGCCAGAGCCCGCCGGTTGGCAAAGCGGCCAGCCGGCGTGCGCCACCTGCTACACTATGGCCTGTGCTGGCGCCACGGTCGGGCGCCGGTGTGAACCTACGACTTTTTATCCATGAACATACAGATCGGCGACATCGGCCATATCATCCAGCTGGCGATTGCGCCGGTTTTCCTGTTGACCGGTATCGGCACCATGCTGGTGGTGCTGACCAACCGCCTGGGCCGCATCATCGACCGCACGCGCGTGCTGGAAGACCGGCTCGACATCGGCTATAACGATTTCTATATGGATGAGCTAGATACCTTGTATCGGCGTACCCATCTGATCAATTACTCGATTTCGCTCAGCACGGCGTGCGGTTTCTTCGTCTGCGTCATCATCGCCATGCTGTTTTTGGGCGATATTCTGAACCTGACCCTGGACAAATACATCGCGGCCTTCTTTGTGCTGGCTGTGATTTGCCTGATCGGCTGTTTTATTTATTTACTGCGCGAAATTTATCTGGCCGCGACGGCCCAGCGCATCCGGCGCCATATCCGCCCGCCACGTTAAGCGGCGCGCCGGTTTACCCTACTATTGAAGAACGAGTCCAGCATGCACGATTACAAACGTCCCCCCACCCTGCACCGCTACGGCCAGCGCAGCGAACTCGAGCTGGCGCTGAGCCTGGGCCAGTTCCGCCTGATGCCTGCGGGCAATTGTTTGACCCTGAGCTTTTCCCAAGTGTGGGACAAGCAACTGTTCGACCTGTTCGCCCCGGCCGACGCCTGTTTGATCATCCACAATACGGAAGAATTCGGCGAACGCCTGCACCGCGCCGTGCAGCGCACCTTGCCCAGCTGGGCCGGCATCGATGGCCTGGTCGAATATGGCCAGCGCGCCGCCCTGGGCGCCGCCTTCACCAAGACGCGCGCCGAAGCGTTGGAACAGGAATGGCTGTTCGCCTGGCGCTCGATGCAGCCGCAGGCGAGCCTGAATCCCGTCACGGTAAAGCTGGGCAGCCTGGAGAACTTCGCGGAAATCCGCGACCGCGATACCTACCTGGCGTAGTTTTATCCGGATTTATCGGCGTACTGGCTGTCGATGCGGGCCAGCACGGCCGCCATCATGCGCTCGATATCGCCGCGTATCATGGTCGTGCCCAGCATGCCGGGCACGTAGAAGCCTGGCATCAGCCGGCTGGAAAAGACGATGCGCGTGCCGCCCGTCTCGGGGATGGGGTACAGATTCCAGCGCGATTCGTAATGCCGCATGTCGCCCGAGATCAGGGCGATGTCGATGGCCGTGAACGGCGTTTCCGTGGCCCGCACCACCAGGTGGATGGGGTGGTTCATGAACAGGAAGCGTGCCATGCCCTGCTGTTCGATGATGACTTCATTGCCGTTGCGCGACAGCACGCGGCAGGAACTCAAGTCCGGCACGAATTCATGCATGCGCTCGTAGGTGGTCAGGGTCTTCCAGACGGACGCCGGCGGCGCCTGCACGCTGCCGCTGGCATCGACTTCATACATGCGCTGCCCGTCGACCTCGATGCGCTTGACGTCGACCTTGAGCTTGTCCAGGCGTATCGCCTGCGCCAGCGCGGTAGCGGGGACGGCGCACAGCATCAGCAGGCAAAGGAAGAGTCGCGTCATGCACCTAGCCTACGGGAAACTTGCGCCCGGCACAAGCTGTACGCATCGCCGGCCCGTGCGCCGGGCGATTTAGAACTCCCGGTCTAGAGAAATACGCTGCGGCGAGCGGCAATGCTTGCTACCGTACGGCCTGCATACCACCTCTACCGGACCGATCACCATGACTGCCTATCCCCACCTGCTGGCCCCGCTCGACCTGGGTTTTACCTCTTTGCGCAACCGCGTCATCATGGGGTCCATGCATACGGGCCTGGAAGATCGGTTTTATCATTATGGCAAGCTCGCCGCGTTTTACCGCGAACGGGCGCGGGGCGGGGTGGGGCTGATCGTCACGGGCGGCATCTCGCCGAACCGCCAGGGCTGGCTGCTGCCGTTCGGCGGCACGCTCAATTTCCTCGGCGACGTGCCGAACCACCGCAAGGTGACGCGCGCCGTGCACGAGGAGGGCGGCAAGATCGTCATGCAGATCCTGCATGCGGGCCGCTATGGCTACCAGCCGTTCGTCGTCTCGGCGTCGGCGAAGAAATCGCCGATCTCGCCATTCCGCCCCCGTCCCCTGAGCGAACGGGGCATCGAGCGCACCATCTGCGACTACGTGCGCTGCGCGCGCCTGGCGCAAAAGGCCGGCTATGACGGCATCGAAGTGATGGGCAGCGAAGGATACTTATTGAATCAATTCCTGTGCGCGCGCACGAACCTGCGCCAGGACCGCTGGGGCGGCAGCATCGAGAACCGCATGCGCCTGCCCGTGGACATCGTGCGCCGCATCCGCGCCGCCGTCGGCCCCAACTTCATCATCATGTACCGCCATTCCCTGCTCGACCTGGTCGAGGGCGGCAATACCTGGGATGACGTGGTGGCGGTGGCCAAGGCCCTGGAACACGCCGGCGTGACGATTCTCAATACGGGCTTCGGCTGGCATGAGGCGAGGGTGCCCACCATCGTCACGTCCGTGCCGCGCGCCGCCTTCGCCTCCGTGGCGGGCCGGCTGCGCCGCGAAGTCGGCATTCCCGTGGTGGCGTCGAACCGCATCAACATGCCGCACGAAGCGAATGCCATCCTGGAGCGGGGCGACTGCGACCTGGTGTCGATGGCGCGCCCGTTCCTGGCCGACCCCCATTTTGTCGCCAAGGCCGCCTCCGGGCGCACGGACGAGATCAACACCTGCATCGGCTGCAACCAGGCGTGCCTGGATCACACCTTCGCCAACAAGCGCGCCAGCTGCCTCGTCAACCCGCGCGCCTGCCATGAAACGGAACTCGTGTACGCGAAAAAGGCCGTGCCGCGCCGGGTGGCCGTCGTCGGCGCCGGCCCGGCCGGCCTGTCCGCCGCCTGCGTGGCGGCCGAATGCGGGCACGAGGTGACCCTGTTCGACAGCAGCGACAGCGTGGGCGGCCAGTTCAAGGTGGCCATGCAAATTCCCGGCAAGGAAGAATTTACGGAAACCATCCGCTATTTTGCCCGCCGGCTGGCACTGCTGGAAGTCAAGCTGCGCCTCGGCCAGCGCGTCACGCGCGAGCAATTGCTGTCCGGCGGCTATGACGACGTCATCGTCGCCACCGGCATCAAGGTGCGCCTGCCGGCCATTCCCGGCATCGACCACCCGAAAGTGCTGTCGTATCTGGATGTGCTGCAAAGCAAGAAGCCTGTCGGCGCGCGCGTGGCCATCATCGGCGCGGGCGGTATCGGCTTCGACGTGGGCGAATACCTGCTGCACGACCCGGCGCACCCGCTGCCGCTGCCCGTGGCCACCTGGGCAGGCGAGTGGGGCGTGGACCTGGATGCGGCCACCGGCGGCGGCCTGGTGGCGCCCGTGGCGCCTGCGCCCGTGCGGCAAATCTTCCTGTTGCAGCGCAAGACCTCGAAAGTGGGCGCGGGACTGGGCAAGACGTCGGGCTGGGTGCACCGCGCGGCGCTGGCGAGAAACGGCGTGGCCATGCTGGCCGGCGTGAGCTATGACAAGATCGACGAGCAGGGCTTGCACATCACCGTGGGCGGCGAGCAGCGCCTGCTGGCGGTGGACAACGTGGTCATCTGCGCGGGCCAGGACAGCTTGACGGAGCTCATGCCGGACATGGGCAAGGATGGCAAGCCGCTGGCCACCGGCGGCCCCCGCTTCCATAAGATCGGCGGCGCCGCGCTGGCGGCGGAACTCGACGCCAAGCGGGCGATACGGGAAGGCGCGGAACTGGCTGCCAGCCTGTAAAAAGAAAGCCTGCCGGCTGGGAGCGGGCAGGCTTGCTGGACGGAAAGGGCGCTGGCTTAATGCCCGCCATGCCCCTTCTTCGCCGCATCAAAACTCTGCAGCACGTGCTCGGCCATGCCATTGGCCAGTTCGTGCTCGCCGATGAACACCTTGCCCGCGTTTTCCGCGCGCAGCAATTCCGCCTCTTCCTCGCTGTGCGTGCGCACCACCGTCATGATGTTCGGGTTCAGCGCGCGCGCCGTCTCGATCATGGCGCGCACGTGGAAGGTGTCCGGCGTGGCGATGACGAGCATGGTGGCGTGCGTGATGTGCGCCTGGATCAGCACGGCCGGTTCGCCCGCATTGCCGGCCACGGCCGGAATGCCCTGCTTGCGCAGCTGGTCAACGATTTCGCGGTTTTCCTCGGCCACGACGAAGTGGATGCCCCGTTCCATCAGGGCGGCGGCGATGCGCCGGCCCACGCGGCCATAGCCGACCAGGACGATCTGGCCCGACAGTTTTTCCTGCGGCACCGTCATCGGCAGCTCGGCCAGCGGGTCCGTGGTGCGTTCGAACTTGCGCGCGAAATCGCTGTTGCTCATCACGCGCAGCAGCGGCTTGGCCATGCTGAACACGAGCGGATTCAAGGCGATGGACAGGATGGCGCCGGCCAGGATCAGGCTTTGGCCTTCCTGCGGCATCAGGCCCAGCGACAGGCCCAGCGCGGCCAGGATGAATGAGAATTCGCCGATCTGCGCCAGGCTGGCCGAGACGATGATGGCCGTTTTCGGCGGGTAGCGCAGGGCCATCACCAGCAGGAAGGCGGCGATCGACTTGCCGAAGATAATGATGGCGCACACGGCCAGCACTTGCAGGGGCTTCTCGATGAGGATGTTCGGCTCGAACAGCATGCCGACGGACACGAAGAACAGCACGGCGAACGCGTCGCGCAGGGGCAAGGACTCTTCCGCGGCGCGGTGGCTGAGTTCCGATTCGCGCAGCACCATGCCGGCGAAGAAGGCGCCCAGCGCGAAGGACACGCCGAACAGCTTGGTCGACGCATAGGCGATGCCGACGGCGGCGGCGATCACGCACAGGGTGAACAGTTCGCGCGAGCCGGTGCGCGCCACTTGCCACAGGATCCATGGGAACAGCTTGCGGCCGACCACCAGCATGAAGACGATGAAGCCGGCTACTTGCCCCAGGGTAATCGCCAGGGTTTGCCACAGGCTGACGGCCTCGGCATCCGGTGCGACCTTGCCGCCCAGCACGCCGGCAAACGCCGGCAGCAGCACCAGCACCAGCACGGTGACGAGGTCTTCCACCACCAGCCAGCCGACGGCGATGCGGCCATTCAGGGAATCGAGGATGCCCCGTTCTTCCAGCGCGCGCAGCAGCACCACGGTACTGGCGACCGATAGGGCCAGTCCAAAGATCAGTCCGCCACCGAGGGTCCAGCCCCACCAGTGGGCCAGGCCCATGCCCATCGCCGTGGCGACGCCGATCTGCAGGATGGCGCCGGGCAGCGCGATCTTGCGCACGTCCCACAAGTCTTCGATGGAAAAGTGCAGGCCGACACCGAACATCATCAGCATCACCCCGATTTCCGCCAATTGTCCCGCTATTTCCGCATCCGCCACAAAACCGGGCGTGGCCGGTCCGATGATGATGCCGGCGGCCAGATAGCCGACCAGGGCCGGCAGTTTCAGGCGCGCGGCGATGAAGCCGAAGATGAGGCCGAACCCGAGGGCGGCGGCGATGGTGGTGATCAGGCTGATGTCATGGGGCATGCGTGTGGGGTTCCTTATGGGGACGTGCGGATGGAAAAAGATGTTGCTCAGCGACCAAGTATAAACGCATCAAAGCCCCTGCCGGAAAATTTCCTGCGGCTTTATTGCAAAAAACCTGTGCTATATCTTCGTCCAGGTGGCCACGAACGCATGTTATCCACCCGGATCTTCGCCTAATTCAAGGACTCCACCCTATGCCACCCCGTGTCTCTACACCTTGCGCACGATCACGCAGCCGATGGAATAACCGGCGCCGAACGAGCAGATGACGCCCGTGGCGCCCGCCGCCATGTCATCCTGATACTTATGGAAGGCGATGATGGAGCCGGCCGACGAGGTGTTGGCGTAGGTGTCGAGGATCACGGGCGCTTCGTTGGCTTCCGCGTCGCGGCCCAGGATCAGGCGCGCGATCAGCAGATTCATGTTCAGATTCGCCTGGTGCAGCCAGTAGCGGGAGACTTGCGCCACTTCCACGCCGGCCTTGGCCAGGGTCGTCTTGATCATCTCGGCAGCCATCGGGCACACTTCCTTGAACACCTTGCGGCCTTGCTGGCGGAACAATTTATCCGCCTTGCCCACGCCGGATTCGTCAAAACGGTTGAGGAAGCCGAAATTGTTGCGGATGGCGTTAGAAAAGCGCGTTTTCAGTTCCGTGCCGATGATCTCGAACTGGTGCTGCGAGACGGCCGTGTCTTTCGCTTCGACGATGATGGCGGTGCAGGCGTCGCCGAAAATGAAATGGCTGTCGCGGTCGCGCCAGTTCAGGTGGCCGCTGGTGATTTCCGGGTTCAACACCAGCACGGCGCGCGCCTGGCCGCTTTGCACGGCGGCGACGGCTTGCTGGATGCCGAAGGTGGCGGACGAGCACGCCACGTTCATGTCAAAACCATAACCATCGATGCCCAGCGCATCCTGCACTTCCACGGCCATGGCCGGGTAGGCGCGCTGCATATTGCTGCAAGCCACCAGTACCATGTCGATATCGGCTGGCGTGCGGCCGGCGCGCGCCAAGGCGTCGCGCGCAGCGGCGACGGCCATTTCCGCCTGCAGCGACAGTTCGTCATCGCCACGCTCCGCAATGCGCGACACCATGCGGGCCGGATCGAGGATGCCTTCCTTTTCCATCACGAAGCGCGACTTGATGCCGGACGCCTTTTCGATGAAGGCCACGCTCGACAGGTCCAGCGCCGTCACCGTGCCCGCGGCGATCGCGTCGGCATTGTCGGCATTGAATTTTTCCGCGTAGGCATTGAAGCAGGTGACCAGCTCTTCGTTGGAGATCGAAAATGGCGGCGTGTACAGTCCGGTACCGCTGATGACGACTTGTTTCATGGTTAAACTTTCAAATTTGGCAATCGGCGCGATGCCGATAAGTGAAGCAAATTTTACACAAACGGGCTCGACTGTAGAGAGTTTCGTGTTGCGGGGCAGGGGGAAGTGTGGCGGAAGATTGATTTTTGTCGCGTGGACGGGGTAACGGGGGGCATGGCGCCCCCCGCCGTGCTGCTGGCGCTGCTGTTTACTTCTTCTGTTCTTGCTTGACGTCGGCTTGCACCACCACCGGTTCGGCCTTGGCCAGTTGCACCGGCAAACCTTTCAGGTGGTTCAGCGCCTGGTGCAGCTGGAAATCGTCCTGGCTGCCGAATTCCAACGGTTTGCGGGTCTTTTCCAGGGCGATGATGCGCAATTGCTCTTCCATCTCGTCGTTGACGGGGGCGGCCTTGGCGCTTTCCTTGTCGCGGTCGTTGCTCAGGTGCTTGGAGAGGTCCGCTTCGCGGATGCGCAAGCCGTTCAAGCCGTCGCCGTCCGCATTTTCATCGACCAGCAGGTCGGGCACGATGCCCTTGGCCTGGATCGAGCGCCCGTTCGGCGTGTAATAGCGGGCCGTCGTCAGCTTGACGGCCGTGTCGGCAGTCAATTGGCGGATGGTTTGCACGGAACCCTTGCCGAAGGTTTGCGTGCCGATGATGGTGGCGCGCTTGTAATCCTGCAGGGCGCCGGCGACGATTTCCGAGGCCGAGGCCGAACCCGTGTTGACGAGCACCACCAGCGGCACTTTCTTGATGGCGGCCGGCAATTTCGCCAGGGCATCGCCTTCCGAGCGGAACGTATAGTATTCGGCGCGGCCGTAGAACACCTGCTTCGAGTCCGGCAACTGGCCGTTGGTCGAGACGATGGCGGCATCCTTCGGCAGGAAGGCGGCCGAGACGCCGATGGCGCCCTGCAGCACGCCGCCCGGATCGTTGCGCAGGTCGAGCACCATGCCCTTCAGGTTCGGGTCTTGCTTGTACAGCGCCGTGATCTGCGCGGCCATGTCGTCGACGGTCGGTTCCTGGAATTGCGACACGCGCAGCCAGGCGTAGCCCGGCTCGACCATCTTCGCCTTCACGCTCTTCTGGTGGATTTCCTCGCGCGTGATGGTGAAGGCCAGCGGCTGCGGTTCATCCTTGCGGGCAATGGTCAGCGACACCTTGGTGCCCGGCTCGCCGCGCATGCGCTTGACGTTGTCGTCGAGGCTGACGCCTTTCACGGGCTGGCCGTCGAGGCGGGTAATCAGATCGCCTGCCTTGATGCCGGCGCGGTAGGCGGGCGAATCCTCGATGGGTGAGACGATCTTGATGTAGCCGTCTTCGCTCAGGCCAATTTCAATGCCCAGGCCGACGAACTTGCCTTCGGAGCCTTCGCGCAGTTCGGCGTAGGCTTTCTTGTCCAGATAGGCGGAATGGGGGTCGAGCGAGGCGACCATGCCGGAAATGGCGTCTTCCAGCAATTTCTTGTCTTCGACGGGTTCCACGTAATCGGACTTGATCAGGCCAAACACATCGGCCAGCTGGCGCAGCTCTTCCAGCGGCAGGGGCGGCTCGACGTTTTTTTGCGCCATGGCGGAAAATTGCAGCGACACGGCGACGCCGGCCACCACGCCCAGGCCGATCAAGCCGGTATTTTTGAGTTTGCCCATCATTGCACCTTTGCAGCTAGCGTGTCTTGCACAAGCGCCAGTCCCCGTGGAGCGGCGCTTTCCTGAAAGTATAGACCTGAATCTCTGCCGGCGTGGGCCGGCCGTGGAAAAAGCATGCCTGGGCCCAGTCTACGTGCGAAAACGGGGCGGCCAGCTTGCCATATGTTGCGGTTTTGTATGCGATGTATAGTTACTCTTGAGGGGAGTAAGCATTTGTAAGAGTCGAAAAAAAGCGTGTGCCGCGGCCCTATAGTGGACTCGCATTCTCGACCCGAAGTGGTTTTGCCTGCGTCTGCGGACGCAGGCTTTTTTTTATCCGGAGCCCCCATGACCTCGTTGACCTTTCTCCCCGCCGTGCGCCGTTTCAGCCTGGCCTTGCTGCTGGGCACCACCGCCTTGACCGCCTCGGCCGTGCCGATTGCCGACATGCGCCTGGAAGACTTGCTGCCGATGGCGCCCGATTTCAAGACGGAATTGAAGCTCAATGCGAATCAGACCACCTTGTGGCAGCAGGTGGAAGGGAAATCGCGTCAACTGTTGCGCGAACGCAAGGCGCGCCGCGAACGCCTGCAAGCGGGCGTGGCGCAGGGTTTGCAAACGCCCCGGCTGGAGCTGCGCGACCTGCTCGCCGGCCTGGACATGGAAAGCACGCAGAGCCTGGCCGAGGAAAAGCAGCTGCGCGAATGGTGGCTGAGCGTCAACGATGCCCTGGACGAGAACCAGCGCCAGATGGTGGCCCAGTTCATCGCCGGCCAGATGGCGCGCGTGATGGACGCCGCCATGCCCCGCAGCGAGTCGCGCGGCGCGCCCGGTGGCGAGCACGGCGGGCGCAAGGGTGGTGGCAAGGGGGGCATGGGCGGCGCGGGCGTGAGCATGGGCAGCGGGGGCGCCGGTATCAGCTTGCCCGGCAACTGAGGGTAAGCAGGGGGCAAGCGCGGGGGGCAAGCAAGGGGCAAGGATGGCCAAAAGGCATGCTTGCGTGCTACATTCCTGCAGCGCCTGGCGCGGCAGGCTATCCGCCCGAAGCTATCCGCCCGGTCTTTTTGACATGCCCCATAAGGACAATCCGTGAATCGCTATCTCTTGAGCAGTCTGACCCTGACCCTGTTGGCTGCGTTTGCCCATGCCGCCGAACCCGCATCCGCCGTTGCCGCCCCGACCGTGGCACCTTCCGCACCTGCCGCCGCCGGCGTCGTTTCCGGCATCGATGTGCAGTACATCGACCCCGCCGTGCGCGTGCAGGACGATTTCTTTACCCATTTGAATGGCAAGTGGCTGGCCACGGCCGAGATTCCTGCCGACAAGTCGAGCTGGGGTTCGTTCGCCAAGCTGCGCGATGACACCACGCCACAGTTGCGCGGCATCATCGAAGCCACGCAAAAGGACAAGAACAGGAAAGCCGGTTCCGAAGCGCAGAAAATCAGCGACCTGTACGCCAGCTACATGGATGAAGTCAAGCTCGAGGCGCTGGGCACGAAGCCGCTGGCCGGCGAACTGAACCGCATCCGCTCGCTGCGCGACAAGAAGGGCGTGCCGGCCCTGATCGCCCACCTGAGCCAGACGGGCGTGGCCACGCCGTACGCCGTCTACGTGGGCCAGGATGCCCGTGCTTCGACGAAATATGCGGCCTACGTGAGCCAAAGCGGCCTGGGCATGCCGGACCGCGACTACTACCTGGAAGCCAAGCAGGCTGGCGTCAAAGAAAAATACCAGGCGCACGTGGAAAAGATGCTGGCCATGGCGGGCGACAAGAACGCCGCCGCCCGCGCCAAGGCTGTCGTTGCGCTGGAAACGGCCCTGGCCGAAGTGCAATGGACCAAGGTCGAGAACCGCGACCCCGTCAAACGCTACAACAAGACCGACATCAATCAACTGAACGAGCTGACCCCGGGCTACGACCTGAAGTCCGGCCTGGCCGCCCTGGGCATCGCCAACAAGGTCGATTACGTCATCGTCAACCAGCCGAGCTACCTGGCCGGCTACAACAAGGTGCTGGCGTCAAGCGACCTGGACACCCTGAAAGCGTATTTCGAATGGCAGTTGCTGCGCAGCTATGCCAGCTACCTGTCGAAAAACTTCGTCGATGAAAGCTTTGCCTTCTACGGCACGGTACTCAGCGGCGTGACGGAAAACCAGCCGCGCTGGAAGCGTGGCGTGGGCGCCGTCGAAGGCGTGCTGGGCGAAGCCGTCGGCAAACTGTACGTGGCGCAATACTTCCCGGCAGAACGCAAGGCGCACATGCAGGAACTGGTGAAAAACGTGCTGGCCGCCTACAAGGACAGCATCGACACCCTGGACTGGATGAGCCCGGAAACCAAGAAGGAAGCGCAAGCCAAGCTGGCCAAGTTCACGCCGAAGATCGCGTATCCGAACAAATGGCGCGATTACACGAAGCTGCAGATCGTCCAGGGCGACCTGGTGGGCAACATGATGCGCGCCGCCAACTTCGGCTCCGCGCGCCAGGTGGCCAAGCTGGGCAAGCCGATCGACCGCGAAGAGTGGGGCATGACGCCGCAGACGGTGAACGCCTATTACAGCTCGACGATGAATGAAATCGTCTTCCCGGCCTCCATCCTGCAGCCGCCGTTCTTCGACGCCAACGCGGACGACGCCGTCAACTATGGCGCCATCGGCGCCGTCATCGGCCATGAAATCAGCCACGGCTTCGACGACAAGGGCAGCCAGTCCGATGGCGACGGCAACCTGCGCGACTGGTGGACCCCGGCCGACCGCAAGAATTTCGCCGCCAAGGCCGACGCGCTGACCAAGCAATATGACGGTTACAGCCCATTGCCTGGCTACCACGTCAACGGCGCCCTGACCCTGGGCGAGAACATCGCCGACAACTCGGGCGTGGCGATCGCCTACAAGGCCTATAAAATCTCGCTGGGCGGCAAGCCGGCGCCCGTGCTCGACGGCTTGACGGGCGACCAGCGCTTCTACATGGGCTTTGGCCAGGTGTGGCGCAGCAAGATGCGTGAAGCGCAGCAGATCGTGCAGATCAAGACCGATCCCCATTCGCCGGGCCAGTACCGCGCCAATGGCACCATGGTCAACCAGCCTGGCTTCTACGAAGCGTTTGGCGTGAAACCGGGCGACAAGATGTATGTTGCGCCGGAAAACCGCGTCATCATCTGGTAAGCGCATGCGCGTCGTCGTGAAAAACGTACTACTGTAACAACAGAAAAGGCCACCTCGCGTGGTCTTTTTTGCATTCCGGTCAAAGTTCTTTCTGTCGTTTCGGCCGGTATGCTACAGTCAAAAACCGGGCCAGAAGCCCTGGGCCTTCTGACCCTTATATTCCACACAATACAATATAGAGGACAACCGTGAATCGTTATTTGTTAAGTGCATTGACCCTGAGCTTGCTGGCCGGCGTGTCCGGCATGGCTGGCGCCGCTGATACGGCCAAGAAAGCCGCCGCCGCTCCCGCCACGGCCGTCGCCGCCGCCGCGCTGACGTCCGGCATCGCCGTCGAATACGTCGACCCTGCCGTGCGCGCGCAGGACGACCTGTTCCAGCACCTGAATGGCAAATGGCTGGCGGAAACGGTCATTCCTGCCGACAAGTCGAGCTGGGGCAGCTTTGCCAAGCTGGCTGACGATACGCAAACGCAGCTGCGCGGCATCGTCGAAGGCGCGGCCGCCGACAAGGCCCGCGCGGCCGGTTCGAATGCCCAGAAAATCGGCGATTTCTATAACAGCTTCATGGATGAAGCCAAGCTGGAAAGCCTGGGTCTGACACCGTTGAACGCGGAGCTGGCGAAGATCGCCGCGCTGCAGGACAAGGCGGAATTGCCGGCCGTAATCGCCCACTTCAGCAAGCTGGGCGTGACTTCGCCTTACGACTTCGGCATCCACCAGGACGCCAAGGATTCCACCAAATACGTGGCCGACATCGTGCAAAGCGGCCTGGGCTTGCCTGACCGCGATTACTACCTGGAAGCAGGCAAGGCCGATACGCGCGCCAAATACCTGGCCCACGTGGAGAAAATGCTCAGCCTGGCCGGCGACGCGAACGCTGCCGCGAATGCGAAAGCCATCCTCGCGCTGGAAACAGAGCTGGCCAAGGCGCAATGGAGCAATGTGCAGAACCGCGACCCCGTCAAGACCTACAACAAGGTGGAACTGGCGAAACTGGCCGCCGTGGCGCCAGGCTACGACTGGGCCCGCTACCTGAAGGACACGGGCATCGCCGGCAAGGTCAATTACGTGATCGTCAGCCAGCCCAGCTATCTGAAGGGTTTTGCCGAGATCGCCAACAAGACGCCGCTGGAAACGTGGAAAGCCTACTTCCAGTGGCACTTGCTGCACGCCAACGCCGGCTACCTGCCGAAAGCGTATGTCGATGAAAACTTCGCGTTTTATGGCACCACCCTGACGGGCGTGACGGAAATGCGTCCGCGCTGGAAACGCGGCGTGGGCGCCGTCGAAGGCGCGCTGGGCGAAGCCGTAGGCCAACTGTACGTGGAGCAATATTTCCCGGCCGAGCGCAAGGTACGCATGGAAGCGCTGGTGAAAAACCTGATGACGGCCTACCAGCAAAGCATCGACAAGCTCGACTGGATGAGCCCCGTCACCAAGAAACAGGCGCAGATCAAGCTGTCCAAGTTCACCACCAAGATCGGCTATCCGAACAAATGGCGCGATTACTCGGGCCTGACGGTGGCGTCGGACGATTTGATCGGCAACATCCAGCGTTCGCACTTGCTCAACTACAACCGCGAGTTGAACAAGCTGGGCCAGCCTATCGACCGCGACGAGTGGGGCATGACGCCGCAGACCGTGAACGCTTATTACAACCCGGAACTGAATGAAATCGTCTTCCCGGCCGCCATCCTGCAAGCGCCGTTCTTCGACGCCAACGCGGACGACGCCGTCAACTACGGCGCCATCGGCGGCGTGATCGGCCATGAAATCAGCCACGGCTTCGACGACCAGGGCGCCCAGTACGACGGCGACGGCAACTTGCGCGACTGGTGGACCAAGGCCGACCATAAAAACTTCGCCAAGAAAACCAAGCAGCTGGTGGCGCAGTACAACAGTTTCAGCCCCGTCAAGGGCCACTTCGTCAACGGCGAACTGACCCTGGGCGAGAACATCGCCGACAATTCCGGCGTGGCAATCGCGTATAAAGCGTACAAATTGTCGCTCAATGGCAAGAAAGCCCCCGTCATCGACGGTTTCACGGGCGAGCAGCGCTTCTATGCGGGCTTTGCCCAGGTTTGGCGCATGAAGATGCGCGAAGCGCAGCAACTGGTCTTGCTGAAAACGGACCCGCACTCGCCAGGCCAGTTCCGCGCCAACGGCACCATGCGCAACCAGCCCGGCTTCTACCAGGCGTTTGACGTGAAACCGGGCGACAAGATGTATCTGCCGCCGAAAGACCGCGTCATCATGTGGTAAGACGCTAGTCCCAGGCATAAGTTGCCAGCCGCCCCGCGCAAGCCGGGCGGCTTTTTTACGCCGTGTGATCTGGCGCAAACGATGGGTAAAAAAAAACCGCCCTGGCGGGCGGTTCCTGGAAACGGGTGTGACGCTGCTTACTTGGCCGGTTCCGCGGCTGGTGCGGCGGCGCCATCAGCGGCAGCGGCAGGTGCCGGCACTTCCGGTTCCTTGAACTTGCCGCCCGACGCGTTGGCGATGTAGACGACGGCGCGCGCCACTTCCACATCGTCGAGGTCGGGATTGCCGCCCTTGGCCGGCATCGCGCGCAAGCCTTCGATCGCGTGTTTCAGGACCGTATCGTAGCCCTGGGCCAGGCGGGCCGACCAGCTGCCCGCATCGCCAAACTTCGGTGCACCGGCCACGCCGGCGCCATGGCAAGCCACGCAGGTGGCCGTGTACACGGCTTCGCCGCTTTGCAACACTTTCGGACCGCTGGCATCCTTGAAGGTAAAGCCGGCGTTGGCCACTGGGCTCAGGCGCTCGGCGATGGCTTCCGGCGACTGGCTGTCCGTACCGGCGCCCGTCAGTTTTTGCGCCGTGACGAACTGCACCAGCAGGATGATGCCGATGACGGTGATGAGGAAGAAGCCAGCTACGGCGGCAAGCAATTGTTTAGGCGTTTTGATCGCTGATTGTTGTTCGTTATGTGCGTCGCTCATGATGTCCTTAGTCCAGATTTGAAACTGATGGCCGTGTAAGGTAGCATTTTTACATGCTTGTATGTAAACCTTTATGAAACCCACAATTATAGGCACAAAAATTGAGCAGTGACATGCAATTGCCAGCGATACGACAGTTTCCGTAGACGTAGGTAAAGAAAAACGGTATCCTTCGCATCACTTCAGAAATTCCCCCTACGCGGCTGTAGCTCAGTGGATAGAGTATTGGCCTCCGAAGCCAAGGGTCGTGGGTTCGATCCCCGCCAGCCGCACCAGTTTTTCCCCACAAAAATCAACTACTTAGCTGCTGCATTGGTTCGCAATGTGATGCGTTGTTTCGCATATTTTGGCACACTCACTGTGCCAAAATTGTGCCAAGAGTTTCTTTGTAAATTTGCCAGCCGACTGCTAGGTGTACGGATTGTGATCTTTAAGCGCTTGCATCGTTTCATCAAGATTTTTTGCTTGCTCAAGGGCATTATTCCGCCTGACCAGAATTCTTTCTTTGTTAAGTATTGCCGCTAGTTTTGCTTTCGATGGCCCTTCTACCTTCTTGAGAATATCCTCAACGAGTTCGAGAAGCGGTTCCGTTGCCTCGTACGAAAGCTTTGGCATGTCAGTGACAAGGAGAATTTCTGCTCTGCGAAGGCTTTCGGCATTCCGGCAAAGTTTTCGCGCTGCCCAATAAGCTGTCAAATCAATGGGAGCCTCTCCATCTTCCGGACTCATCTGGGCAATCACTCTGGCGAGTTCGTCATACTCTTCAATCTCTTCCATACCTGCACGATCAAGATAAACGCGTGCGGCTTCAAGTGCTGTTGACTTCAGTGCCAACCAACGCGCAAATAAAGTAGCGCTATTTTCCTTTCTCTCGGAGCGGACGGGAAATCCTGCTGTGCCAGGTGCAATGTGGCCGTAGTCAGGATCAGAGATTCCTGTTGTCAGCCAAAATGCATATTCCGGCCAATTTTTGCCAGCCTCTTCGATCATTTCAGCAGTTGGTCTTTGGCGTCCGTGATACCAACTTTTCCACGTATCGGCTTGAACCGAAGTCAGATCTTCCAGTTGCTTAAAGCGCCGATATTCAGTTGTCTTTTCTATCACTACCGCTTTCAAACGACTACTCAGATTCATGATGTGATCCTTCATTAGGGAAATTATCCCTTCTAGTGTGATGCCAATTCACTGAATAGACAAATACTTACTTGACAAGTTGCCGCATTGTATTTATATTTCATTCTTCTGTGATTTATATTCACAGTATAGAAATAGGAAAACACAGAATGATTGGACAAATCCTTACCGTTGAGCAACTTGCGATCTTGATACACAAGTCGCCTGCGAGTATCCGTAGCGATGCTTCGCGTAAGCCACAGGTCTTGCCTCCAATATGCCGGCTTCCGGGAAACAAGCGTCTGCTGTGGCGTCGTGAAGATGTGGCTGCTTGGGTAGAAAAATTTGTCCAGCGTGATCCACTCTCCTATCCCTCAGAAGTTCTCACCACGATCAATTTGCCCAAAGGTCGCGGTCGCCCTCGCAAAACAGAACCAGGTCGTAAAGCATGAGGTCAGCTCGACTCCAGCTCACCAGCAAATTCATTCTTTTCCAAATTCACTGCGCCGCCGGGGTGCTCGTCCAAGGTGGGGCGCCAGATTTGTTGTTGATAATTTCACAAGCACGCGAAGCTAAAGAACTTTGGGCGCGCTATCTACCGTACAGCAATCTACGCATGAAATTCTTCTATCCCAGTCGTAAACGCATCCCGTCTGCGGACGTATCCGCTGCGCTTCGCGCCTTAGCGAATCCTGCTGTTGCTTCTGCTGTTGCCCTGCGTCGTGCTGTGGCGTCGCAAAGTTCGATCGTGTGCGCGCCAGCGCGCGCGGGCGAAATTTGTGACGCAACCGCCGAAGGCGGTGCTGTTGGTGTTGACGTTGTTTTTAGTCAGGCGGGCGTGGTAGCACCGCCTGACAGTCTCACCGGTGAGACTTTTAATAATTATCGTGATGTTGGAAAGCCGGTTTAAAACTTATGGCATACGACACCATAAAACTTCGTTCCCCGTCGATGGACACCTCCATTATCGAACTCATTGAGCAGCAGTGTTTGCGACGGTCTGGCGTGGAGATGTCCACGGGTGTGCTGAAGTACGAAATTTTCGCAGGCGAGTTGTCTGGCTCATGGGACGCACGTATTTCCGTCATTCCGAAATACGACGAGTTCGTCTATGACGAGCGCACCGGTCGTACTGATCTTTGCCCGTGTGAGCCTTATGTGCTTATCGAGGCTTCTGTGCACAAGATTTTTTTGGGTCATAACGTTTATGGTGGGTCGTCCGACTTTCGTAGGGTTTGCAGCGATTTTGTCGCATTGGTTGGTGATTTGCTACAAGTTGATTTTTTGCCGGCCTCTTATTGGACGGTGCACCGAGTTGATGTCGCGCAGACCTTCCGATTGTCCATGCAGCAATGCAAAGAGTTTTTTCAGGGTATTCAGTTAATGAGCTTTCCACGTCGTAGCAGGGGGGCTGGCAAGTTTGATATGGCTTTTCACTTCCCGGGCAAGACCACGACGGTAAAGGGCTATCACAAGGGTACAGAGTTTCGCGTGCATGACCGGGGGCGGTTACGAGGTTTCTTTTCGGAGCTGTTCATGTATCTGTACGTTACCGGCGACGCTCGGCGCACGGGGTCTGCTGATGTGAAAAAGGCCGATTGGGTAGAGCGAAAATTGGAAGCGCTTCAGCGCCTGGCAGATAAGACGCTACGCCTTGAGGTGGGTATTCATAGCGATAAGTTTAAGTACGATTTCGGAAAAAATCCTCTGGTTTCTGAGGTGAATGACGCCTATTTGGAGGGTGTTTATGACAAGGAAGTGGAGAAGCTTCTTCGTGAAGGAAAACAGGGCATGGATACCGTACGCAAGACGACAGCGGTTTTACAACGATTGAAAAATATGTACGGCGATTCCAACGGTCTGCGGTTGTACGGCTTCTGGACTGTGATGTGTACTTTGGGCGATGAAGTGGCGAGAAAGCAGGTTCCGAAGGCCACGTTCTATCGTAATCGAAAGTTGCTTGAGGAAGCTGGTGTGTCATGGCGCGGAAGCGATGTTGTCGTGGTAGCCAATGACGGTGCCTTGCCCGCCGATTTTAGTCCAGTCAGGACAGACAAACGGTTGCGTTTTATGCCGGCGCGTAATCGTGAAGAGTATCAAGTAAGCCGGGAAATGATGCGCCTTGCGGCGTGAAAGGAAATGCTGTGGCAGAAGGAAATGTGATGAAGATTGAAGAGAAGAAGAACTTGCCAACAGTAAAGGCAATGCACGTGGTTGTGGCAGGCCGTATTGAAGGGTCTAAGACTTATGACGGTAAGCGCTATACCCAGGTGATGACGCCAGCAGCCGACGCATATTCCCGGCCGCAATTGGTCGAGATTCGCAGCAAAGCCCGGCTGGGTGAGAAGGGCGAGGAAATTTCCTGTACCTGCATTTTGGGAGGCTTCCAGCGCAAGCCTTACGAAACAAAAGACAAGCAGACCGGTGAGATTGTCAAAGTCATTCCAGTCGAGCATACGCTGGATCTTATCGAAGAATAAATAGAAGGAATTTCTAAGTGGACGCGATGACACCTGAACTGATCATGTGTATAGCCCTGGTGGTCATTTTTGCTCTTGGCTGGATAGCTGGGGGGCAACGATGATTTTGCTCAAGTCCGTTTGGCCGATCCTTTTTCTGACAGGACTATTTGTAGCTGGAGTGTACTTCATCAAGTATCTGTTGCATCGACTCCTGGATCACAAATGACCGTCTACGAAATTATCGGATATTGCTTGAGCGCCTTTGGTATCGGCTATGCAGGTGGCGCGATACGACGGATTGCAAGACAGGCCGTTGAGTCGCTCGACTAGTATTTTCGCCTCCGCGAAAACGTATGAATTTCGCCTCCGCGAAAATTTTGTGCTGTCGGCCACAGCGCAATCTTATTGATGGCCTTAACTAAACTGTTAGGAATGAAAATGAAAAAAAATGTTCAACGTGGTGCCGTTGTGACCGTCGCTCTCGCTGTTTCGGGTGCTGCATTTGCTGCAGGTGATCCAGGTGTCGAGGCCATCACCGCTTTGTCCGCGCAAGCTACTACCTACATCACCGCTGCTTTCGCGGTCGCCGTACTGGTCGCGGGCGGCTTCTGGGGCATCAAAATGATGAAGAAAGTTTTCAGCAAAGCTGGCTAATCTCCTTCCCGGACTTCACCCTCGGCCAGCGTTTAACGACTCTGGCCGTTTTTTATGGGCCATACGCCATGGTATCTCTTAAGAAAATCATCGCCGTCACTCTCGTTTCCGTCGCGCTAGTGGTCATTCCTATGCGATCACAGGCTTTCGTTCCCATCATTGCGGCATGGCTGCTTGAACTGACTGGCGGCTCTATCTTGATCGGTGATCTTGTCGCGGGCCAGACCGGCATCATCACTGCCATCCTGTGGTGGGACTGTAATAAGTTTGCTTTGAGCGCACCTTGCACAAGCAAGACGCCGATTCCATCGACTCAGCAACCTAGGCCTGCTATTACTGTAAATCTCAAACCTGACACGAAGCGGGGCAATCCTGATCCGAAAAAATTCAACGATCCTGCCGCAGGCAGTGGTAAGCGTGATGTGACGCCGAAGCCCATTATTGCGGCTTCTGGTAAAGGGCCTCCAACCACCGCGCAGGGCATGCCCGGCGTTCCTGTCGGCCCTTCCGATCTCGGTGTGCTAATTCAGGCCCCACGTGTCAATAATGTTGGCGCGGCAGGTGTCGATCCAGCTATACAGCGCGCTCAATATAACGGCTCTTATAACGCAGGTGGTCTCGTTACTGGTATCGAAGTTGTGCCGCAAAAGCCTCCTGCACTACCGAAGGCCATACCGTTCATTGCGTTGCACACTACTTGCGTGCCTACAGAGAATAAGCCTTATCCGGATTGTACAACTCCGTTGAATACTGCCGAGTCGTTTTTGATGCGGTTTAATGGCCATAAGTTTATTCATACAATTGGTGTTGAGTGTTGTATCGGCATCTTGCGTTATGTGAGTGTCGCCTATTTATACGATCTCGCTACTGACGTAACTGTGGCCTGCGATCCTGGCTATGCTGAAAGTGGTAAGGATGCCGGCGGCAACTATCTATGCAGTTTAACTGACGCCACTAAAGTTAAAAAACCTGACGACACCACATGCGAAGTGCTGTTTGATGCTGGTACGAAGTTGTTCCTGACAGACAAGGCGAATCCTGCTTGCGATGGCATTAATGACGCAACAAAGCTAACGTTGTCGTCTGCCGATGGCTCTAAAACGGTCGAAGTCGCGACGAATGCCGGTAATGGTTTCGACATTGGAATCACTAAAAAGGACGGTAGCAAAACCGGCCTCGATACAGGCGTTTATGATCCCAGCACTGGGGGTTATGTCATTGTCCACGTCTACATTGTGCCTCCCGAGAAACCCGACAACGGGTTAGGTTGTGGTGGCCCAGGTCAGGGTCTATGTAGCGTGGAATTTGCTCGCGATGATGCCACGAGTATTGCTTCCAATGACACCAGCGCCGCCAACAGGACTGCTGATACTGGCATGAAGGGCAAGATGGACGCTATCAGCTCAAGCCAGTTTAACTGGTCGTTCATCCCCTCGATCCCTACTGCATCGTGCAAGAATCCCTCGCTCAAAACCCCTATAGGCAACGTTACCGTGAACATGGACATCTGTACATGGTTCGGCCGCCTGAGCTTTTTCATTAACGCAGTGCTTGGCGTGCTTTGTGTCTACGGCTGCGTCAATCAGATTCAATCTGCTATCCAGGACTGAACATGAAACGCTTTCTTCGCTTCTTGCCAGTTTTGGCCGCCGCTTGCTTTACGCCGACGTGCCATGTTTCTGCGCAGACCAGTTCCTGCGGTGGTACGTCGCAACCACGCTGTCAGATTACGGCTCCAGCCGATCAGGATACCTTCAATCAGACCAAGGGCTGGACGGATAGCATCGGTTCTTGGAACACCTATTCGCAGTCGCAGATCAACGTTGCTGCAAACCGCTTTAATTGGTCGTTCATACCGAATATCCCGACCGCCGCCTGCGTAAATCCAATGATCGACAGTCCCAATGGTTCCGGGGCAGTGATGATGGATATCTGCTCTCCGCTCGCCACCTTCCAGACGTTCATCAATGGCGTGCTGGCTTTCTTATGTCTGCTGGGCTGTGTTCAGCAAATCCGGGCCGCACTGGCCGTCAATTAGGAGCACCATCATGTGGGCAACTCTTATTGGTTTTCTTGGTTTCGAGAATACCGCCAAAGTCGGCATGCGCGTTTGGGCCGTCACTACTTTGACTGCCATGGTTGCCGCGTTGTGGGCCGCCGGTCAGGTTTGCGCGAACATTGTCTGCGGCCCTGTCATCCAGAGTATTAGCCAGTCGCATCCTAACTTCGCCGTTGGTTTATCGCTGGCGTTCAATTCGGTCACATACACACTTGCCACCGTGTATTGCAGCGTATGGGCAGCCTGTGCGTTGTACACGTACAAGAAAACTATTCTCGATAAGTTGATCTGATATGGCCGTCTACGCAATCACCGGCAAGCTCGGTTCCGGTAAGGGTAAAGGCGCAATGAAACTGTTGCGTGACTATTTGAACGCTGGCAAACGCGTTGCTACCAACTGCGATGTATTCCTCGATCATATGCTGCCTGGTCAGTCTCGCGTTAGCCTGGTCAGAATGCCCGATAAGCCAGACGTGGCCGACCTGTATGCCATCGGATCGGGCAACCGCTTCATTGATTTCAAGCCTATCATCAAGTCCTACGATAAGGCTTTCGAGTACCTTCCACCGTCACCCAAACTACTGCCTGGCTTTGATGAGTCGCATAACGGGGCCTTGTTTCTTGATGAATGCGCGTCCTGGTTGAACACCCGCGATTTTCAGGACAAAGGCCGTAAGCCCATCCTCGAATGGTGTATTCATGCCAGGAAGTACGGGTGGGATGTCTATTTTATCTGCCAGAACATCGACCAGATTGACAAGCAGTTGCGTCAGTCGTTGTTTGAATATGTGGTGCGTATGAACCGCCTTGACCGCATGAAAATCCCGTTCGTTTCGGCCGGTATTCAATTGCTCACTGCCGGCTACAGCAATGGCTCAATGCCTCGCCTGCATATCGGTGTAGTGCGGCTCGGATGCTCCCCGGACGGCATCGTGGCAGACCGCTGGCACTTCCGCGGCGATGATCTAAATAATGCCTACAACACGACGCAGGTATTTAGCGACAGCTACCAACACGGTATCCATTCCGTTCTGTCGAGCTGGCATTTGCAAGCCCGCGTCGGTAGGCGCCAGGGCTTTATTGGGCCGGTACGTATCCCCCACGACTACGAGTTGCTCACGTCACGTCCATCACCTCCAAAGCCACCACACAAACACATGACTAAATTTCTTGCCTTCTCCCTCTTGCTTGGCCTCTTACTCGGCGCTTCGGGGGCGTACTACTTTGGCCCCTTGTTATCTCCTTCTACAAAGGCTGTGGTAGACGCTTCCCAGCCAGTCAAGTATTCAGAGACACTTACCGGCAAGGGCTATTTTTCTAACGCCGGTTCCGTCAGCGTCGTTTTGTCGGATGGGCGCTTGGTCTCTCCGCTCAAGTTTAAATCTGGCTCTGCCGGCTGGGAGGCTGAGATTTCGGACGGCTTGTGGATCAAGGGCGGTACTCAATGAAGACAATGTTTATCGCACTTTTTCTTGCCCCTACATTGGTGTTTGCGGAACCTGTTTCATTGAGCTTCAATGCCGTCTCTATCGTCCAGTTCGGGCAAGCCATGTTCAAGGGCATGATGAAGCGTGATTTTGTCGTTGCACCGGACGTGGTGGGTCTGGATCGGCGCATCACGATTGATGTAAAGTCTATCGATGCTGCCGAGCTGCCACGTTTCGTGGAGAATTTGCTTGAACAAGAGGGCATTCAGACGACATTGCGAGATGGTGTTTACTACTTGGCACTGAAGCGTGGGAGCGCTCACAATGGGGCACAGGATGCTTCTATTGCGTCTCAGCTATCAGCACAGCAGTTTAGTGGCGCTGTGAGCACCAAGGCGCTGCAAACCGCCTCTATTCCTGCCGATGCCCATGTTAGCTCTGACATCATGCCGATGCCGCAGCGTATGGAAGACGATGAATCGGAGTTATTTCTACCGCAAAACCGTACCAGTGAATTTGTAGCAGCTGTGATTTCCTCTGGATTTGGTCGTCAGGCTGCCACCCTGGCAGGTGAACATGTTGTCCTGACCGGCACTAAGCGAAATATCGCCAAGATGCTTGTTTTGTGCAACGCAATCGATATGATTGCCAAGACTGTTGACGTTTCAGCTTCATGGTTAGAAGTTGCAAGCAATTCCGCATCTGGCCGTGGCATCTCGCTGGCCGCCACCATTTTGGGCGCCAGGTTCGGCGCTTCGCTCGGCACCATTAATGCAGGTACGGCTCTGAGTCTAAAGAATGCCAATTTTGAACTGGTTATTGATGCGCTCAACACTGACGGACGATTCAAGCAGGTGTCTAACAGTCGCTTGGTTGGTGAAGATCGCACAAAGCTGAATTTAATTGTTGGCAATGAGACGCCGACTGTCGCCAGCACTGGCAATGACAACGCTGGGAATCGAGTGCAAAACGTGCTGTATCGGCCTTCAGGTGTCATCATTGATGTTGTTCCGAAAGTGCTTGGGAATAGTCGTATCAGAATGGAGGTCGATGCGCAAATCAGCAGCTTCAAAGCGACCTCCACTGGCGTGACCGGGTCGCCAACACTCATCAAGCGTCAGTTGAAAACTACTGTTTCAATGAACGATGGCGAAGTCATCGTACTGGGTGGGTTGGATGATTCGCAGGCCACGGATTCAACGTCAGCAATGCCTTTCCTGCCGGCCTCTTGGTCTGCGAAATCGGGCGATAGGATCAAGACTGATCTTGTCCTTGTCGTGTCCGCTAAAGTGCTTGCGAACTAGTGTGACGACACGTTTTAATGATGGTGAGAGACAACGTATGTCTCGTGAAAGACAAAACTTGATATTTTTTTGTCTTTAGTGAGACAAGCAAAAATCAGTTAAAAGACAAAAAATATCTCTTTTTTGTCTTTGGATTGACTTTTACCGGACTAGCGCTGAATTTTCGCGGAGGCGAAAAAACGTCATGCGCATCACTGACAGGCTGGCCTGGCAAAATTAGAGGAGAAGTCGTGATGTTCGAACCTGTATTGAGCCATATGCATAACCCGCCGCATCCGGGTGCGGTGCTTAAGGAGTACCTTGGCGACTTGACCCTGAAGGAAGCTGCTGCTGGTCTTCATATCAGCCGTAGCACGTTGCAACGCATCGTAACTGGCGCTGCGAAAATCTCACCCGACATGGCGTATCGTCTCAGTGCTGCGTTTGGCACTAGCCCTGAACTATGGGCCGGAATGCAGTTGCGGTACGATCTCTATCAGGCAGGCAAAGTTGCGCGTCGGAAGATTAAACTGTTCACTGCTTAGCTCGATTTGCTAGCTGAGGTCTGAAGAAAGGGCGATTTGAGGCCCGCGAGGGCTGGAGCGAAGCGAAACCCTTTCTGCCTCACGGTGGCATGTAGGAGCGTTTTGGCCGGTCGTCCCGGCCAGCGACGATGCCTCCAGGCCTGTGCTACTTACTTTCCGTACTTAATCTTGTAGATTACTTCTCGTTAACTTGAGCAAGAGGCCCTTCCTCCTCCACTTCGGTGCTTACAGGCCGATGAATTTAGTGTTAAGGTTTAGTTTTCGGAGAAAAAAGCCGAAAATGACGTTTAGAGAAGATTTTGGAGCTGCGATGATTATTGATTTCACCATAGAAAACTTTCGTTCGATCAAGAACGAGCAAGTGTTCAGTATGTATGTGGAGAACCCTAAACGACACTTGGCGGACAATGTTGTCTTCCCTGCCGAGGACAAAATTGGAGCCCTCAGAAGTGCGGCTATCTACGGTGCTAATGCTTCTGGCAAGTCGAATTTCTTGCGTGCTTTTAGTGCGCTGAGATATATTGCTTGTAATAGTGGTGATCTAAAAGATGGAGAAAAGATTCGTTGCTATGAGCCGTATCTTTTATCTGCGGATACTTTAGATGCGCCAGTTAAATTCTCATTAGAGTTTGTAAATACCGACAAAAAACGTTATCGTTATTCTGTATCATTCAATAATTTTGAAATTCTTGATGAGGTTTTAGAATTCTTTCCGTCTCGCGTTAAAGCTATTTTGTTTAAGCGAGAACCTCACACCGACTGGAATGATGTATATTTTGGTGGTTTGTATAAGGCTAAGTCACGAAAAATACCATTCTTTAAGAATAACTCTTACTTGGCAAAAGCCGGTAATAGTGCGGGGTCGTCTGAAGTTATGCGTTCTGTGTATGACTACATATGGAGCAACTTCATGTTCCACGGTAGTATGGATGATGTCTTCGGACCATTATATGAAGACCCGCGTGTTTTGCGATTGGCTTCTGATTTTCTTTGCAATATTGATACCGGAATTGACGAGATTGAACAAAAGGATGGCGATCCGTTGCCGACGGATTTAATTCCTGAAAATTTTCCTAAGCATCTCCGAGAAAGAATTATTGCGAGAACCAAGAAGGATTATCTTTTTGGTCATAAAATGGAAGATGGGGAAATTAAGAAGTTTAAGCGTAGCGAAGAATCAATGGGGACGCAAAAGCTTTTCACAATGTTGCCATTTTTGTTGAAAGCATTTAAAACTGGCTCCGTTCTAATTGTTGATGAAATTGACGCAAGCTATCATCCTCATATCGCTGAGCTAATAATTAAGCTCTTTAACGATCCAGAAGTCAACATCAATAATTCTCAATTAATATTTTCCACTCATAGTTTTCATTTGATGTCTCCTAATATTATGAGGCGCGATCAAATATGGTTTGTTGAGAAGCACGATGGACAAAGTGAGATCTATAGTCTCAACGAATATGATAAAAATACTTTAAAGTCAACAAGTCCCTTCGCTGACTGGTATAACGATGGCCGATTTGGGGCTTTACCCTCTGTAAACTATGGAGCTATTTCTCGCCTGATTCGTGAGAACAACGCGCTTGTTGATGTCGAAAATCACGCTTCGGAGTCATCATAATGCCAAAAAAGCTAAATAAGCCAAAACGCAAGGTATTGCCGCAAATGCATATTTATTGTGAGGGTGAGAAAACTGAACCAACGTATATAAGGAAATATTTAAATAAATTTTATGATGGGGATCGTCGTAGAGAGCTAATAGTATTGGAGGAAACAAAAAAGAATACACCAGTTCAATTGGTGGAGGAAGCTGTCGCTCATAAAAATCGGAGAGATTGTTTAGCTGATGATGTGTTTTGGGTGGTTTATGATAGAGAATCTATAGCGAAGTATTCGAATGAGTTGCATGAAAAAGCTATGCGCTTGGCTAAGCGGAACGGGGTAAATGTTGCAATATCTAATGTTTGTTTCGAATTGTGGATACTTTTACATTTCGTGAAAAACTCAGCTTCTTACACGAGCTTCACGGATCTGATGAATAGTAGCGCACTTAGAAAAGAATTGGCGAAGATTGGAATTCAAAAATATGATAAAGGAGAAAAGAAAGTATTTGACTTAATTGGTGGAGATATTGGAATTGCAAGGATGAATGCCAGAGATATGAATGCGCAGACCAAGGCTGCGGCTCAAGAAAAAATGCTTGAGCCATATCTTCTAAATCCTTATACTGAAGTGAATCTATTATTAGATGCAATTGATGAATTTGATTGATTATCTCAAAAAATTTATTAATTATTTGTCTAGCTTGCGTGCTAGATCTTCAGCACGTAAGTGGGTATATCGTTTTAACATATCCAGTGTTTTGTGCCCTGTAATTGCTGCTACCTCCATAACGTTCAGCCCCTTTTCGAAAAATCGACTTGTAGCCTCGTGGCGTAAATCATGAAAACGGATGCCTGTGATGTTTGCTCGATGTGCTTCGCAAGCTCGCTCAAAGGCTTGACTCATCGACTCTCCCTTCAGCGAAAACACCTTCCCACTATTTTTGGGGCCTAAAGTTTCTAGAGTTATAACGGCCGCTTTGGATAGAGGTACAGTGCGGGGAATATCCGTCTTTGTTTTTGGCAAATGAGCGGTTTGTTTTTTTAGATCAATTTCCTCCCAGGTCAGTGAGGCCAACTCGCTCCGGCGCATGCCTGTTTCGACAGCTAAGGTAACAATCGTTCGCAACTCGTCAGAGCCAGTGATTTCGAGAATCTTGGTAATTTCCTCTTCTGTTACCCTGCGATCCCGACCACGGGGCTTAGTCGGCTTGCGTACCTGGGCAGTTGGTAATCCACCAGGTAGAGCGATACCCCAGTCCATGGTGGCGGTTTTAAGAACCCGGTTCAGCAAATTTATTTCGTGAATCACGGATTGTGGCCCGACGACCTTCAAGCGTTGGTCACGAAACCTTGCGATCTGTGTTGAGTTCAAGCTGGCCAGGCGATAATCTCCAAATGCCTCTACCAATGTTTTAATACGAGATTTGTCCGATTGTTCGCTGCGCTTGGTCGGCAGTATTTCGGTGGCGAATCGTTGCAGCACATCTTTGACGAGTGTAGCCTCGGCTTCGGTGCGAGATACGAACACTCCGCGCTCCATTTCGGACTCGATGATGGTTGCCCAACGCTTGGCGTCGGCTTCCTTGGTGAAGGTCTTGGTCTGTGTCGGGTAGCCACGTTTGCGGATTTGTACGTGGTACTGGCCTTCGCCTTTTTTGCGGATGGTGGGCATAGTGTTTGTTGGCAGTATTGAAATTAGGCAACAGTGTGCCAAAATTGTGCCAACAAAGGTAAAAAATCTCGCTAACGCCTATGGATGCTAGTGCTAATTTGGGCCTCCGAAGCCAAGGGTCGTGGGTTCGATCCCCGCCAGCCGCACCAGACAAATCAAGACTTGCCGTTTCTTTCGCTAGCATTGTGCGCATTGCCGTGCGTGATAGTTATGGCTGCGCCTGCCGCTGCGCAGCCACCCGTCTCAGCCACTAGCCTTACTTCAGCAATTTCAGCAACGCCTGCGCCGCCGCCTCCGATGAGGCCGGATTCTGCCCGGTGATCAAGATGCCGTCCGTCAGCACATATGGCGCCCAGTCCGCGCCCTTCGAGTAGATGCCGCCGTTATCCTTGAGCATGTCTTCCACCAGGAAGGGCACGACTTTCGTCAAGCCCACGGCGTCTTCTTCCGTATTCGTGAAACCCGTCACCTGCTTGCCCTTCACCAGCGGCTGGCCATCGCCGCCTTTGACGTGGCGCAAGACGCCGGGGGCGTGGCAGACGGCGGCGACGGGCTTGCCGGCTGCCTGCAGCGCTGCGATGAGGGCGATCGAGTCCCGGTCTTCGGCCAGGTCCCACAGGGGGCCGTGGCCGCCCGGATAGAACACGGCGTCATGGTCGGCCGCTTTCACGCTGGACAGCAGGACGGTGGAAGCGAGCGCGGCCTGGGCGGCCGGATCGGCCTTGAAGCGGGCCGTGGCGGCCGTCTGCGATTCGGGGGCGTCGCTCTTCGGGTCCAGCGGTGGCTGGCCGCCCTTGGGCGAAGCCAGGGTCAGGTGCGCGCCCGCGTCTTTCAGCACGTAATACGGGGCGGCGAATTCTTCCAGCCAGAAGCCGGTCTTGTGGCCCGTGTCGCCCAACTGGTCGTGCGAGGTCAATACCATTAAAACGTTCATGCGAACTCCTGTGCAAGCGGTGTGGGGGGAGTGTTACGCCATCAGCTTAGTCCTGTTCGCACTTTCATGCTGCACGCCAGTGCTGCCTGTTTTTGTGCACGTCTGTGATGAAAATGCCCGCGACGCCCCTGCCGTTGTCCGTTTGCAACCTCCAAAGTGTTCCAGTTGCCGATATCAAAATTGATATCGAAACAGTGGAAAAATTGATTGGAGAGATTATCGCCCAGCCCCTAAGATAAACGCCGAGCATGCGAACGACATGCAAGCAGTGCAAAAATATCAATACAATATCTGGAGATTCATGATGCGCAACGCCACCGGTCCGCTCGCGGCCACTTTCCCTCGTCCATTCACCTTGAAGGCAGCCGTTGCGGCATTGGCCGGTATTGGCTTGCTGAGCACGGCTTCGGTATGGGCGCAGGAGGCGGTGGTAGCCGATGCCAGTGCCGAGCCCGCTGCGGAAGTGTCGGTCGTGACCGTCAGCGGCGTGCGCCGCTCGGCGCAAAATTCGCAGCAGATCAAGATGCGCTCGGACCAGGTCATCGATTCCATCGTGGCCGACGACATCGGCAAATTCCCTGATAACAATGTTGCCGAAACCCTGGCGCGCATTTCCGGCATCCAGATCCGCCGCGATTCGGGCGAGGCCAGCGCCGTCATGATCCGCGGCTTGCGCGACGTCACGACCCTGCTCAATGGCCGCGAACTGTTCACCACCACGGGCCGCTACGTCAACCTGGCCGACATTCCCGCCACCATGCTGCAGCGCGTGGACGTGTACAAATCGCAGGGCGCCGACCAGGTCGAAGGCGGCGTGGCCGGCATCATCGACGTGCGCACCAACCGCCCGTTCGACTTCAAGGAGTTTACGGCCAGCGTGAATACGCGCGCCGTCTACAGCGACAAATCGAAAGCCACAGACCCGAACATCAGCGGCATGGTGGCGAACCGCTGGAAGACGGGCATCGGCGAAGTGGGCGCGCTGCTGGGCTTGTCGCAGCAGCAGCACCGTTACCATGAAGAACGCGCATTCAATACGGCGCCCGTGGATAAAAGTTTCCTGTTGCCTGGTTTGACGGGGCCTGACCAGGTGGGTTTGCTGCCGATCAAGGGCGACCGCCGCCGCACGACCGCCAATGCCGTGCTGCAATGGCGTCCGAACGCCGACGTCGAGCTGTACGCAGAAGGCATGGCCACGCGCTTCCTGCTCGATGCCGAGTCCGATTACTTCGTCGGCTTGCCATGGTGGGGCACGCCCGTGTCCGCCACCAAAATTCCCGGCACCAACCAGCTGCAAACCCTCACCTCGACCAACGTCAACACCATCATGTCGACGCAGGCGAACAAGAACGAGACGAAAACGCACCAGTTTGCCGTCGGCGGTTTGTGGGATATCAACCCGGAATGGCGTTTCACGTCGGAAGTGGCCAGCACCAGAAGTACCTTCAAATGGCGCAATCCCATCCTCGACGCCATCACGCAAGTGCCGAACGCCACCATCAATACCAACCAGAACGGCACCTTGCACGTCGATTACACGGGCATCGACTTGCAAGACCCGTCGAATTACTATTTGAAGGGCTTTTTCGACCGCTACGGCCAGGACCAGGGCAGCTCGAACGATGTGCGCGCCGACCTGGCGTACACGCCGAGTGCCGGCGGCATCTTCAAGGAAATCAGCGTCGGCTTGCGCGGTGTCAAGCGCGAAGCCGAATCGATCAAAAGCTATGAAGGCAATGCGGAAGCACCGGACGTGTCCGGCGCCGCATTTCCATTCGGCCGCCAGAGCGTGACGTCGATTCCAGGCCTCAATTGCTTGTCGGAACCGATGTCCAGCGGCGGACCCGACTACGGCTTGAAGCAGTGGTACACGCCATGCGCCAGTTTCTTGCTCAATAACACGGGCACCGTGCGCCAGGCCGTCACGGGCAGCAGCGCGGCGCGCGCCATGGACCCGGGTTCGTTCTTCAAGGATACGGAAAAGACGTATTCCATCTACACCAAGGCAAAGGTCGCCTTCAAGCTGGCTGACTATCCCGTTGACGGTACCCTGGGCGTGCGCGTCGTGCGCACCGAACAAAGCTTGCAGGGCAACAGCTCGCAGGATGGCGTCTACACGCCCGTCGTCAGCGACACGTCCAGCACCGATGTGCTGCCGAGCGTGGCCCTGAAAATCAAGCTGCGCGCCGACCTGGTTGGCCGCTTTGCGGCGGGCCGCACCATCAGCCGCCCGGGCTTTGCCCAGCTGAACCCGGGCGTGGCCCTCGTCAACTCGACGGAAACGGTGAAGGCGACGGGCGCGGGCGGCAATCCGAATTTGAAACCGGTCGTGGGCGACAACGTCGACGCGGCACTGGAATGGTATTTCGCGCCAGCCGGTTCCGTGACGGCCACCGTGTTCCACCACAAGTTCGACGGGTATATCCAGCAACGCATTTCCAGCGAAACCATTGCCGGCAAGACATATGACGTGGACCGCCCGTACAACACGGCGGCCGGCAAGCTGCAGGGCCTGGAAATCGGCTACCAGCAATTCTATGACGGCTTGCCCGGCATCTTGAGCGGCCTGGGCTTGCAAGCGAACGGCACCTACATGAGCGGCACCACGGACGACGAGACGGGCAGCCATGCGATCACGGGCGTGTCGCGCTACGCCTACAACCTGGTGTTGCTGTACGAAAAAGATGCGTGGTCGGGCCGCCTGGCCTACAACTGGCGCTCGAAATTCATCGACAGCTACAATCAGGGCGGCCCTGGCCTGGACTTGAAAGTGGCGCCGACGGCCCAGCTCGACGGTTCGTTGTCGTACAAGATCAACGAGCAGTTCACCGTGACCCTCGATGGGAATAACTTGCTCGATACCAAGTTCAAGGATTACTGGAACGAACCGGGCGTGTATGCGCGCGATACGCGCCGCTATGACCGGACAGTTGGCCTCTCTTTACGCTGGAAAATGTAAAACGTCCATGGCTGCGTTGCATTGCCTCGCCGTACTCCTCGTACTGTCTTCGGCAACGCGCCTTGCCCTGAACGTTTTACATGAGTGAAAAAAGCAGTATCCAAGGGCGTTGCCATGGTTTCGGCCGGCAACGCCCCTGTCAGTTGGACAGTCACGCACGATTCATCATAAAAAGAATGGACGGAAAGCATGGAGACGCAAAAATTATCCACCGTTGAAAAGGTCGGCTTCGGCGCCGGCGACATGGCGCTCAATGTCGTCATTTCGTCGATGATGTTGATCATCACCTTTTTCTATACCGATATCTATGGCTTGAAAACCACGGACCTGGCCCTGCTGTTCGTGGCCGTGAAAGTCATCGGCGCCATCGCCGACCTCGTCATGGGCCAGATCACGGACCGCTACAGCTTTGCCTCGGGCCGCTACCGTCCGTATCTGCTGTGGCTGGCCGTGCCGTATGGCGTCAGCGTCTTCTTTGTCTTCAGCACGCCCGAGTGGCAGTACGACGCCAAGCTGATCTGGGCATATTCCACATATATCCTGATGACGATCATGACGGCCGGCGTGGGCATCCCGTATATTTCCCTGATCAGCGGCTTGACCAGCGACCCGCAGGACCGCCTGTCGGCCAACGGCTACCGTTTGTTCTTCGCCAAGATCGGCGCCTTCATGGTGACCATCGTCGTGCCGGTCCTGTCGCAGCGCTGGGGCGGCGGCAACCCGGCCGTCGGCTACCAGGCAGCCATGGCCGTGATGGCCGTCATGGGCGTGGCCCTGTTCCTGTTCTGCTATTTCTCCACCACCGAGCGGGTTGTGCACGTGGTGGAAAAGCAATCGTTGCTGGCGCAATTGAAAGTGCTGCTGCAGAACGACCAGTGGCTGGTGCTGTGCGGCGTGTGCGTCACGGGCACCATCGGCTACGTGGTGCGCGGTTCCGTCGCCATTTATTACGCGAAATACTATCTGGGCGGCAGCACGGAAACGGTGGCCGCCTTTTTGACCACGGGCGTGGTGGCCGCCATCCTGGCCATGATCGCCTCGACCTGGATCACCAAGTTCTATTGCAAAGTTAAACTGTTCCGCTACACGCAGATCGGCGTCGCGCTGATCAGCCTGGCGATCTATTTCTTCGTAAAACCGAGCGATACCGTGCTGGCTTTCGCCCTGTATTTCCTGCTGTCCTTCGTGGTGGACTTGCATGCGCCCGTATTCTGGTCGGCCATCGCGGAAACCATCGACTATGGACAGGTGAAGACGGGCAAGCGCGTCTCCGGCTTCGCCTTTGGCGGCATTTCCGTCTGCCAGAAGGCGGGCATGGCGGTGGCGGGCGGCCTGGTGGGCGTGCTGCTCGCGTATTTCGACTACCAGCCGAACCATGAGCAAACGCAATTCGCCCTGAACGGCATCGCCCTGATGCTGTCGATCATCCCCGGCTTCTTTCACCTGCTGATGGGCTTGCTGATGTTCAAGTACCGCATCAGCGATGCGTACTACAGCGGCGTCAAGTCGGAAATGCACAAACGCGGTTTTGTCGCCGCGTAAGAATAACTGAATGGAGTAAGCAACATGGCAGACGTCTTGAAACCGCTGATCGAACAACGGGCCGACCCGCATATCTACCGTCACAGCGACGGCTATTATTACTTTACGGCCTCCGTGCCCCAGTACGACCGCATCGAACTGCGCCGCGCCGACAGTATCGCCGGCCTGGCCGACGCGCCCACGGTCGACGTGTGGCACAAGCCGGCAACGGGCCCGTACAGCGAACTGGTGTGGGCGCCGGAATTGCATTTCAACCAGGGCGCCTGGTATGTGTATTTCGCCGCCGCGCCGAGCCGCGAGATCAGGCATAAATTGTTCCAGCACCGCATGTATGCGATCCGCAATACGAATGCCAACCCGCTGGAAGGCGAGTGGGAATTCATGGGACAGATCGATACGGGCATCGATACCTTTTGCCTGGACGCCACCACGTTCGAGCACGACGGCGTGCTGTACTACCTGTGGGCGCAGAAAGATGTGGCCATCGAAGGCAATTCGAACCTGTATATCGCGCCGATGGCCACGCCGTGGCAGCTGGCCGGTCCGCCCGTGATGTTGAGCAAGCCGGAATTCGACTGGGAAATCCGCGGCTTCTGGGTCAACGAGGGGCCGTCCGTGTTGAAGCGCAATGGCAAGATCTTCATCAGCTATTCGGCCAGCGCCACCGATGAAAATTATGCGATGGGCTTGCTGTGGGCCGATGCGTCAGCCGATTTGCTCGACCCGTTCTCGTGGAGCAAGTCGCCCGAGCCCGTGTTTGCCACCTGCTACGAGCACGGCATCTACGGCCCCGGCCACAACAGCTTCACGACGGCCGAGGACGGCGACGGCGTATTGCTGGTGTACCATGCCCGCACCTACACGGAAATCGTCGGCGATCCGCTGTGGAACCCGGATCGCCACACGTTCGTCAAACCGCTGCGCTGGGATGCGCAAGGCATGCCCGTGTTTGGCCGCTCATCGACCCTGTAAAACCTGGACCCGACGCCATGACCCCAGTTGATTCCGTTTCAGTGACGCAAGCGCCGTTCGGCACCCTGCCCGGTGGCCAGCACGTGACCGTATTTACCCTGACGAACCGCCAGGGCATGCAAGTCAAGGTGCTCGACTTTGGCGCCATCATCAGCGAAATCCACGTGCCGGACCGCGCCGGCACGTTGGCCGACGTGGTGCTCGGTTTCGAGCGCCTCGAACCCTATCTGGCCAATGGCGCTTTCCTGGGCGCCGTCATCGGGCGTTTCGGCAACCGCATTGCCGAGGGACGTTTCAGCCTCGACGGCAAGGATTACCAGCTGGCCGTCAACAATGCACCGAATCACTTGCATGGCGGCAACCAAGGCTTTCACCAGGTCATGTGGCAGGCCGAGCCTTTCACCCGGGACGATGCCGCCGGCGTCACGTTCACGCGCAGCAGCCCGCACGGCGAAGATGGCTATCCGGGCAAGCTGGACGTGACCGTCGTGTACGAACTGGACAACGACAACGCCCTGAGCCTGCGCTACCACGCCGTAACGGACCAGGCCACGCCCGTCAACTTGACCAACCACAGCTATTTCAATCTGGCGGGGCAGGGCGATATCCTCGGTCACGAGGTGACGATCAACGCGGACCGCTACCTGCCCGTGGACGCGGGTTCGATTCCCACGGGCGAACTGGCGGACGTGTCCGGCACGCCGTTCGACTTGCGCCAGAGCACCGTCATCGGCCACAGCATCGATTTACCGCACGAGCAGCTGCGCATCGGCCGTGGCTATGATCACAACTTTGTGCTGAATCAACAGCCTGGTCAACTGCTCAGCCTGGCCGCCACCGTACGCGATCCCGTGTCGGGGCGGGTGATGCAGGTGTACACGCAGGAGCCCGGCGTCCAGTTTTATTCCGGCAATTTCCTCGACGGCAGCCAGCCCGGCAAGCTGCGCGCCAACGGCTACCGCAGCGCGCTATGCCTGGAAACCCAGCATTTCCCGGATTCGCCGAACCAGTCCCACTTCCCGAACAGCATCTTGCGTCCGGGCGAGGAGTATCGGACGCACACCTTGTACCGCTTTTCCGCCGGATAAGTACTCCTGCCAAAACAGCCCACGCCCTGCCGCCACGCGCCCGCAGGGCGTTTTCATTACGGCATGCTGATACCGTTTTCGGTATCGGAACGCATTAAAAATTGATTGGAAAGGCATGGCAGGATTCTTTAGTATTCCAACATCGCTGCCCGGGCCGACGACATTAGATCCGGCATGGCACAACCAGGAGAATGGCATGTCTGAGACAAAAAAGAAGGTTGCCCTGCGCTCTGCCGAGTGGTTCGGCTCGCAGGACAAGAACGGCTTCATGTACCGCAGCTGGATGAAAAACCAGGGCATACCTGACCACGAGTTTCACGGCAAGCCCATCATCGGCATCTGCAATACCTGGTCCGAACTGACTCCTTGCAACGCCCATTTCCGCCAGTTGGCCGAACACGTCAAGCGCGGCATCCTGGAAGCGGGTGGTTTCCCCGTGGAATTCCCCGTCTTCTCGAACGGCGAATCGAATCTGCGCCCGACGGCCATGCTGACGCGCAACCTGGCTTCGATGGACGTGGAAGAATCGATCCGCGGCAACCCGATGGACGCCGTCGTGCTGCTGGTCGGCTGCGACAAGACGACGCCGGCGCTGCTGATGGGCGCGGCCAGCGTCGACATCCCCACCATCGTCGTCAGCGGCGGCCCCATGCTGAACGGCAAGTTGAATGGCAAGGACATCGGTTCCGGTACGGCCGTATGGCAGTTGCACGAGCAGATGAAGGCCGGTTCCATCACCTTGCACCAGTTTATGTCGGCCGAATCGGGCATGTCGCGCTCGGCCGGTACCTGCAACACCATGGGTACGGCCTCGACCATGGCCAGCATGGCTGAAGCGCTGGGCACGTCGCTGCCGCACAACGCCGCCATCCCTGCCGTCGATTCGCGCCGCTACGTGCTGGCGCACATGTCGGGCATCCGCATCGTCGAAATGGTGCACGAAGACCTGCGCCTGTCGAAAGTGCTGACGCGCGAAGCGTTTGAAAACGCCATCAAGGTCAACGCCGCCATCGGCGGTTCGACCAATGCCGTGATCCACCTGAAGGCGATTGCCGGCCGCATCGGCGTGCCGCTGGAGCTGGAAGACTGGACCCGTGTGGGCCGCGGCACGCCGACCATCGTCGACTTGCTGCCGTCGGGACGTTTCCTGATGGAAGAGTTTTACTATGCGGGCGGCTTGCCGGCCGTCATACGCCGCCTGGGCGAAGGCGACTTGCTGCCGCACAAGAATGCGCTGACCGTCAACGGCAAGTCGCTGTGGGACAACTGCGTCGAAGCGCCGATCTACAACGATGAAGTGGTGCGCACGCTGGACAACCCCTTGCTGGCCGATGGCGGCATTTGCGTGCTGCGCGGCAACCTGGCGCCACGCGGTGCCGTATTGAAACCGTCTGCCGCTTCGCCGCATTTGATGCAGCACCGGGGCAAGGCCGTCGTGTTCGAGGATTTCGAACACTATAAATCGCGCATCCTTGATCCGGATCTCGACGTCGATGCCGATTCCGTGCTGGTCATGAAGAATTGCGGCCCGAAAGGTTATCCGGGCATGGCGGAAGTGGGCAACATGGGCTTGCCGCCGAAACTGTTGGCGCAAGGCATCACCGACATGGTGCGCATTTCGGATGCGCGCATGAGCGGCACCGCCTACGGCACCGTCGTGCTGCACGTGGCGCCGGAAGCGATGGCGGGCGGCCCGCTGGGCATCGTCAAGGATGGCGACATGATCGCCCTCGATTGCCACAACGGCAGCCTGAATATCGACATCAGCGACGCTGAAATCGCCGAACGCCTGGCGGCCCGCGAACTGGGCAGCGCGCCCGGGCCGAAGAGCGGCTACCAGCAGCTGTACATCGAACACGTGTTGCAGGCCGACGAAGGCTGCGATTTCGACTTCCTGGTCGGCAATCGCGGTTCCGCCGTGCCGCGCCACTCACACTAAGCGGAGAATTCCATGCTGTTGCTGCAATTTACGAATGAACACGGCGGCCGCCTCGTCGGTCTGCTGCAAGACGACCAGATCCGCGTCATCGAAGGCTACAACACGACGTATGCGCTGGCGCAAGACGCCATCCGCAAGCGTATCAATCTGGCGGACCTGGTGAATGCTACCGTCGGCAACGTCACGCATTCCTATGCGGACGTGGCCGCTGCCGGACGCGTGCTGCCGCCGCTCGACCACGCGGACGAGGCGCACTGCTACGTGACGGGCACGGGCCTGACCCATCTGGGCAGCGCCGGCGCGCGCGACGCCATGCACAAGAAGATCGGCGGCGACGCCGAGTCGCTCAGCGACTCGATGAAAATGTTCCGCCTGGGCGTGGAAGGCGGCAAGCCAGCCGCTGGCACGGCCGGCGCGCAGCCCGAATGGTTTTACAAGGGCGACGGCTCCATCGTGCGCGCGGGCGGCCAGCCGCTGCGCATGCCGGACTTTGCCCTCGATGGCGGCGAAGAGCCGGAAATCGCCGGCCTGTACGTGATCGGCGACGACGGCCAGCCCTACCGGGTCGGTTACGCCATCGGCAATGAATTCTCGGACCACGTGACGGAGCGCCAGAACTATCTGTACCTGGCCCACTCGAAGCTGCGCGCCTGCAGCGTGGGTCCCGCCCTGCTGGTGGGCGAATTGCCCGCGCACATAGCCGGTACTTCGCGCGTGCTGGACGCGGCCGGCAAGGTGCGCTGGGAAAAGGCCTTCGTCAGCGGCGAAGAGAATATGTCGCACACGATTGCCAACCTGGAACACCACCACTTCAAGTATCCGCTGTTCAAGCGCCCAGGCGACGTGCACGTGCATTTCTTCGGCACGGCCACCCTGAGCTTTGCCGATGGCGTCAGCGTGGCGCCGGGCGAAACCTTTGAAATCGAAGCGCCGGCCTTTGGCCCTGCCTTGCGCAACCGCCTCGACGTCTTCCCAACCGAATTTGCGAAAGTGAGCACATTATGAGTTTCCATATCACCGGTGATGCATGGATCGGCGGCGTCGCCGTCAAGGGCAATGGCGGCTCCTTCGAAGCGTGGGACCCGGCCGCGCGCGCGCACATCGCGCCCGCCTTCCACATGGTTGACGTAGCGCAAATCGACGAAGCGTGCCGTCTGGCGCAAGCCGCGTTCGACCCGTTCCGCGCCACCACGGATGCGGAGCGCGCCGACTTCTTAGACACCATCGCCGCGCAAATTCTGGACCTGGGCGACGACCTGATCGTGCGCGCCATGACGGAAAGCGGCTTGCCGCGCGCGCGCCTGGAAGGCGAACGCGGCCGCACGGTGGGCCAGTTGAAACTGTTCGCCGGCTTGCTGCGCGAGGGTTCGTGGACGGATGCGCGCATCGACAGCCCGCTGCCGGAGCGCGTGCCGCCCCGTCCAGATTTGCGCTTGCGCATGATCGGCCTGGGCCCCGTCGCCGTGTTTGCGGCCAGTAACTTCCCGCTGGCCTTTTCCGTGGCCGGCGGCGACACGGCCTCGGCCCTGGCGGCCGGCTGCCCCGTCGTCCTGAAAGCCCATTCGGCCCATCCGGGCACGTCGGAACTGGTGGCGCGCGCCATCGTCAAGGCGATTGCCATCTGCAAGCTGCCGGCCGGCGTATTTGCCTTGCTGACGGGCACGGGCAATGGCATCGGCCAGGCGTTGGTCGCCCATCCGGCCATCCAGGCCGTCGGTTTCACGGGCTCGCGTTCGGGCGGCATCGCCCTGATGAAGGTGGCGGCCGAGCGTCCGCAACCGATTCCTGTCTACGCGGAGATGAGCAGCATCAACCCCGTGTTTGTGCTGCCGCAAGCCTTGGCCGCCCGTGGCGCGGCGATCGCCGGCGGTTTTGCCGCCTCGCTGACGATGGGCGTGGGCCAGTTCTGCACCAATCCCGGCCTCGTGCTGGGCCTGGAAGGCGCCGACTTTACGGCCTTTGCCGCCGCTGCCGCCGAAGCGCTGGCGCCCGCGCCGGCCGCCACCATGTTGACGGCCGGCATCGCCAGCAGCTATGCCAAGGGCGTCGCCGCCCTGGCGCAGCACGCGGACGTGACGCCGCTGGTGCAAAACACGGGAGAAGAGGGCAAGGGCGCCGCCGCCCTGTTCGTCACGTCGGGCGAGGCTTTCCTGGCCAAACACGACTTGCGCGACGAAGTCTTCGGCCCGGCTTCTCTGCTGGTGGCATGCCGCGACATGGAACAATTGATTGCCATCACGGAAAGCCTGGAAGGCCAGCTGACGGCCACCCTGCAGATGGATGCGGGCGACCTGGCGGACGCGCGCCGCTTGCTGCCCGTGCTGGAACGCCGCGTGGGCCGCATCCTGGCCAACGGTTTCCCGACCGGTGTGGAAGTGTCGACGGCCATGGTGCACGGCGGCCCGTTCCCGGCCACGTCCGATGGCCGCAGCACGTCCGTGGGCACGGCGGCCATCAACCGCTTCCTGCGTCCCGTGTCGTACCAGAACCTGCTGCAGGACTTGCTGCCGGAGTCGCTGCGCGACGATAATCCGCTGGGGATCTGGCGCCGCAAGGATGGCGTTCTCGGCAAGGAGTAAAAAGCTGCTGCGCGGCGGGGCCGATGGCCTTGCCGCGCCAGCTTGCGTTGCACGTTGTACATAAAAAATAAACAGGTGGAGACAAGATGAAGCAATTGGCGAAATATGGCAGCTTGCAGGGCAAGCGCGTGTTCATCACGGGTGGCGGCAGCGGCATCGGCGAATCCCTGGTGGCGGAATTTACCGCCCAGGGCGCCGTGGTGGCGTTTGTCGATATCGCCGTGGAAGCGAGCGAGGCCCTGTGCCGCCGCCTGGCTGAAGCGGGCTGGACGGCACCCGTGTTCCGCCATTGCGACATCACGGATATTGCATCCCTGCAAGCCGTCATGGCCGCACTGGCCGATCAACTGGGCGACTTCGATATCCTCGTCAACAATGCCGCCAACGACCAGCGCCACCAGGCGCAGGATGTCACCTTGGAATACTGGAACGAGCGTATTGCGATCAATCAACGTCCCATGTTCTTTACGTGCCAGGCCGTCTTCGAGGGCATGAAGCGCAAGGGCGGCGGTTCCATCATCAACGTCAGCTCGATTTCGTGGCACATGAAGTCGGGCGGCTACCCCGTGTATGCCACCACCAAGGCGGCCGTCGTGGGCCTCACGCGGGGCCTGGCGCGCGATTACGGCGCGCACAATATCCGCGTCAACACGGTGACGCCCGGCTGGGTCATGACGCAGCGCCAGATCGACCTGTGGGTCGACGAGGCAGCGGAAGTGGAAATCAAGAAAAGCCAATGCTTGCCAAGCAAGCTGATGCCACAGGACATCGCCGCCATGGTGCTGTTCCTTGCCTCCGATGACGGCGCGATGTGCTCGAGTCAAGAGTTCATCGTCGACGCCGGCTGGGTCTGACAAAACGTCCAGGGCGTTGTTGCAGGGTCTTGCCGTACTAGCGTACTGTCTGCGACCCTGCGCCTAGCCCTGGGCGTTTTGTCGGCCGCGGGTTTGCCCCCAGCCATCCCCCTCCTTTGAAATACCGCTCTTGCCGCCCCAACCCCGCGGCAGGAGAGGCATCGCCACATCCATTGCCGGGTCGATCCCGGCCCTTGCTTTTCACTTAAAAACAGGAGACAGCATGAAATGTATCAACACCAGCATCGTGGCCTTCAGCCTGGCCATGGCCGTCGGCGGCGCTTTTGCCGCGCCCGTCAGCGTCACCATCGATGCGGCCAAGCCTGGTTCCGTGATCAATAAAAACATCTACGGCCAGTTCGCCGAACACTTGGGCACGGGCATTTACGAAGGCATGTGGGTGGGGCCGGAATCGTCCATTCCGAATACCAAAGGCTGGCGCAACGACGTGCTGGGCGCGCTGAAGCAGTTGCACGTGCCCCTGGTGCGCTGGCCGGGCGGCTGCTTTGCCGATGAATACCACTGGAAGGATGGCATCGGCGCGCGCGCCCAGCGTCCGACCAAGGTCAATACCAACTGGGGCGGCGTGGAAGAATCGAACGCCGTCGGCACGCATGAATTCTTCGATCTGGCTGAGTTGCTGGGCGCACAGACCTATATCAACGGCAACCTCGGTTCCGGTACGCCGCAGGAAATGTCCGAATGGCTGGAATACATGACGTCGGACAGCAAGTCCACCCTGGCCGAACTGCGCCGCAAGAATGGCCGCGCCCAGCCGTATAAAGTCGATTACTTTGGCATCGGCAACGAAGCCTGGGGTTGCGGCGGCAATATGCGCCCGCAGTACTACGCCGACCTGTACAAGCACTATCACACCTTCATGAAGACGCCGGAAAGCGCGCGCCCGAAATTCATCGCCAGCGGCGGCAATGACGACGACATCAGCTGGTCCAGCACCCTGAGCCGCGAAATCAAGCCGAACATGATGGACGCCATCAGTTTCCACTACTACACGGTGCCGACCGGCGTGTGGGAAAAGAAGGGCGCGGCCACGGGCTTTGGCGAAAATGAGTGGATTTCCACCTTGAGCCGCACCCTGCGCATCGATAGCTTGATCAAGAACAATCTCGCCGCCATCGACAAGAACGATCCCTCGAAAAAGACGGGCTTGTACGTCGATGAATGGGGCACCTGGTACGACGTCGAGCCGGGCACCAACACGGGTTTCCTGTTCCAGCAAAACAGCTTGCGCGATGCACTCGTCGCCGCCTTGAATTTCAACATTTTCCACGCCCATGCGGACCGGGTGCGCATGACGAATATCGCGCAAATGGTCAATGTGCTGCAAGCGATGATCATCACGGACAAGGATAAATATTTCCTCACGCCCACGTATCACGCGTTTGAAATGTACGTGCCGTTCCAGGATGCCACATCGTTACCGGTCGCCATCAATGGCAATGGCAAGTACAGCCTGGGCAAGGTCAGTATTCCGGAAGTGAGCGCCTCGGCCGCGCGCGCCAAGGATGGCAAGGTGTACTTGTCCTTGGTCAACACGAATCCGCACAAGGCCGTCGACGTGAGCGTGGCGCTGGCGGGGCAAAAAGTGACCGCCGTGACTGGCCGCGTGCTGACCGCAGGCAAGATGGATGCCGTCAACAGCTTTGCGCAACCGCAAGCCGTGCAGCCCGTGGCGTTTAATGCCAAGGCGCAAGGCGGCAAGCTGACCGTGTCGGTGCCCGCCAAGGCCGTCGTCGTGGTGGCGGTCGACTAGCCTGCCACCCCTTGTCATTCATCAAGCCGGCCCGCATGATGGGCCGGCTGACCATTTTGGAGAAGACGATGCACATGTTGACGCGCGGCGCGGCCGCCATCCTGAGCACCCTGGCGATCATGGCTGCCGCGCACGCGGCCCAGGTCAGCGTGCACGACCCCGTGATGGCCAAGGAAGGCGACACGTATTATTTGTACAGCACGGGGCCCGGCATCACCTTTTACAGCTCGAAGAATATGCTCGACTGGCAGCCGGAAGGGCGCGTGTTTGCCGGCCAGCCGACCTGGGCCAGGACGGCCGCGCCATCGTTTGACGACCATATCTGGGCGCCCGACGTGCAATTTCATGACGGAAAATATTACCTGTACTACTCGGTGTCCGGCTTCGGCAAGAACACGTCGGGCATCGGCGTGACCGTCAACACCACCTTGAATCCCCGTTCGCCCGACTACCGCTGGGTGGACCAGGGCATGCTGCTGCAATCCGTGCCCGAGCGCGACGAGTGGAACGCCATCGACTCGAACATCATCACCGATGCCAAGGGCACGCCATGGATGTCGTTCGGCTCGTTCTGGAATGGCATCAAGCTGGTAAAACTGACGCCCGACTGGACCCGTATTGCGGAACCGCAAGAGTGGCATTCCCTGGCGCGACGCGTGCCCTTGCCGCCAAGGGCCGGCGAATTCAAGCCCGCACCGGAGGAAATCGAAGCGCCGTTCATCTTCCAGCGCGGCAGCGATTATTTTCTCTTTGTTTCCTGGGGCTTGTGCTGCCAGAAGGAAAAAAGCACGTATCACCTGGCCGTGGGCCGCTCGACCAGCGTGACGGGCCCTTACCTGGACAGGGATGGCCGCGACATGGCGCAGGGCGGCGGCACGGTGCTGCTGAAAGGCGACAAGGACTGGAAGGGCCTGGGCCACAACAGCGCCTACACGTTTGACGGCAAGGATTACCTGGTGCTGCACGCATATGAAACGGCGGACAATTACTTGCAGAAGCTCAAGATCCTGCCCATGACGTGGGACAAGGACGGCTGGCCGCAAGTCGATCCCCGCGACTTGAACCGCTATCGCAGCCGCGAATTGCCGGCCGCCAAACCCTAAGGACGCGCCATGCACAAGACCTTGTTGACGCTGGCGCTGGCCGCCGGCGGCCTGGCCACGCCTGTCCTGCAGGCAGCGGAGCTGTTTCCCCTCTCGTCCGTGCGCCTGGGGACGGGACCGTTCCTCGATGCGCAGACGACGGACTTGCACTACCTGCTGGCCTTCGAGCCGGACAAATTGCTGGCGCCGTTCCGCCGCGAGGCGGGCTTGCCGCAGGTGCAGCCCAGCTATGGCAACTGGGAGTCGACGGGCCTCGATGGCCACCTGGGCGGGCATTATCTGTCCGCGCTGGCGCTGATGGTGGCGTCCACGGGCGATGCGCAGGCGCGCGAACGCCTCGAATACGTGCTGGCGGAGCTGAAAAAATGCCAGGACGCCAACGGCAACGGCTACCTGGGCGGCGTTCCCGACGGCAGCGCCGCCTGGCAAGCCATCGCCAAGGGAGACATGCAGGCCGACACCTTTTCCGTCAATGGTCGCTGGGTGCCGTGGTACAACCTGCATAAGGTGTTTGCCGGCTTGCGCGACGCGTATCAGCAGGCGGGCAGCGAGCAAGCAAAAACCATGCTGATCGCCTTGTCTGACTGGGCCGTGAAACTGTCGGCCTCGCTCACGGATGCACAGATGCAATCGATGCTGCGCGCCGAGCACGGCGGCATGAATGAAGTGCTGGCCGACGTCTACGTCATGACGGGCGAGCAGCGCTACCTGGACCTGGCCGTGCGCTTTTCGCACCAGGCCATATTGCAACCGCTGGTGGCGCAACAGGACAAGCTGACGGGCTTGCATGCGAATACGCAAATCCCGAAGGTGATCGGCTTCGAGCGCATCGGCGCGCTGACGGGCCGGCGCGACTGGCAGCAGGCGGCGCAATTCTTTTGGCAAACCGTGCACGACAAGCGCACGGTGGCCATCGGCGGCAACAGCGTCAAGGAACATTTCCACGACGAGCAAGACTTTTCCTCGATGGTGGAAGAGGTCGAAGGGCCGGAAACGTGCAATACCTACAATATGCTCAAGCTGACGGAACAGCTGTTTCAGCGCGACGAACAGGTGCGCTACGCGGATTACTACGAGCGCGCCCTGTACAACCACATCTTGTCATCGCAGCGCCCCGGCACGGGCGGCTTTGTCTACTTTACGCCCATGCGGCCGAACCACTACCGCGTGTATTCGCAAGTGGACAAGGGCATGTGGTGCTGCGTGGGTTCCGGCATCGAAAGCCAGGCCAAGTATGGCGAGTTCATCTACGCCCATGAGGGCGACGCGCTGTACGTGAACCTGTTCATGGCGTCCACCCTGGACTGGAAAGAGCAGGGCGTCAAGATCGTCCAATCGACCCGGTTCCCCGACCGTGACACGACGCGCATCACGGTGCAAGGAAGTAAAACGTTCAGCATGAAGATCCGCTACCCGCAGTGGGTAGCCAAGGGCAAGCTGCGCGTCAAACTCAACGGCAAGGCGCTGCGCGTGAATAGCGTGCCGGGCGAGTATGTGACCATCACGCGCGCGTGGAAAGCCGGCGACAGCGTCGATGTCGTGCTGCCGATGACGACGCGCCTGGAACAGATGCCGGACCAGTCGAATTACTATGCCGTGCTGCATGGTCCCATCGTGCTGGCCGCCAAGACGCAGCCGTTCGCCCATGAACAACTGAATTATTTTGCCGACGATACGCGCATGGGGCATATCGCCCAAGGGCAAGTGTGTCCGCTGGAATCGTCACCACTGTTCGTCAGCGACGAGCAGGATTTCATGCGCAAAATCAAACCCGTGAAGGGCCAGCCGCTGACCTTCACGGCACCCGGCTTGATCCAGGGCAAGGATGCGGCCACCTTGCGGCTGATTCCCTTCTTCCGCCTGCATGACTCTCGCTACATGCTGTACTGGCCCGTATCCACGCCGGCCAGGCTGGCGAAACTGCAGGAAAGCACGCGCCAGGCGGAATCCGAGCGCCTGGCGCTCGACGCGCTCACCATCGACCAGGTGGCGCCGGGACAACAGCAGCCGGAATCCGACCATTTCTTCCAGGCCGAAGGGGGAGAAAACGGCGTCAACAAGGGCCGGCACTGGCGCCATGCGACGGGCTGGTTCAGCTATGTACTGAGCGACCCGCACGCCGAAGCGAAAACCCTGCGCCTGACCCTGTCCACCCTCGATGCGGGCCGCGTATTTGACGTCTTTCTCAACGGCACGAAACTGCAAACGGTCGCCGTGGCGGCCGATGCGCCGCAGGAACTGCACACGCTCGATATCGCCATTCCCCAGGCCCTGGTGGCGGCTGGCAACGGCAAACTGACCGTGAAATTTGTCGCCGGCAAGGATTCCGTGGCGGGCGGTCTGTACGGGCTGCGCCTGTTGCGCTGAGGGAAGAAGGCGCCTGCTCGTTCTACCGATACGCAAATCGGTATCGCAAGCGAAAAAGAATTGATTGGATGGCTATGTTGCTTTCTCCTACCATGGGTTCATAAAAAACCGCCCATCCGGCATCCGGCTGTGATGGTATTCCAAAAAAAACTGGAGACAAGAATGACATTGACACGCCGCACACTCCTCGCCAGCGCCATGCTGCTGGCCGCTTCTGCCACCACCTTGGCTACTTCTTCCGCCTTCGCCGCCAAGCCCCTCGTCATGGGCTTTTCGCAGGTAGGCGCCGAAAGCGAATGGCGCACCGCCAATACCGTCTCCATCAAGGATGCCGCCAAGAAAGATGGCGTCACCCTGAAATTTGCCGATGCGCAGCAAAAGCAGGAAAACCAGGTCAAGGCCCTGCGTTCGTTCATCGCGCAAAAAGTCGACGTGATCGCCTTTTCGCCCGTCGTCGAATCGGGCTGGGATACCGTCTTGCGCGAAGCCAAGGCCGCCAAGATCCCCGTCATCTTGACGGACCGCGCCGTCAACGTGGCCGACAAATCGCTGTACGTCACCTTCATCGGTTCCGACTTCGTGGAAGAGGGCCGCCGCGCGGGGCAATGGCTGCTCGAGCACGCCAAGAAAACGCCGGATGCGACGCTGAACATCGTCGAACTGCAGGGCACGGTCGGTTCCGCACCGGCCATCGACCGCAAGGCGGGTTTCCTGGAAGTGGTGGGCAAGAATCCGAAGATGAAGATCATCCGTTCGCAAACGGGCGACTTTACGCGCGCCAAGGGCAAGGAAGTGATGGAAGCGTTCCTCAAGGCCGAAGGCAAGAAGATCAACGTGCTGTATGCGCACAATGACGACATGGCCATCGGCGCCATCCAGGCCATCGAAGAAGCGGGCATGAAACCGGGCAAGGACATCATCATCATCTCCATCGATGGCGTCAAAGGCGCGTTCGAGGCCATGATCGCCGGCAAGCTGAACGTGACCGTCGAGTGCAGCCCGCTGCTGGGCCCGCAATTGATGTCCATCGCCCGCGACGTGGTGGCCGGTAAACCCGTGCCAGCGCGCATCACGACGGTAGAAGGCGTGTTCCCTGCCGAGGTGGCCGCCAAGGAATTCCCGAACCGTAAGTACTAAGCTTGCCGCATGATGAAGACGCAAGCGCATCACACTGCCGCGCCAGCTCCCTTGCTGGAGTTGCGCGGCATCAGCAAGTCCTTTCCCGGCGTCAAAGCCCTCAGCGATGTTGCCCTGCGCCTGTATCCGGGTGAAGTGCACACCCTGATGGGGCAAAACGGCGCCGGGAAGTCGACCCTGATCAAGGTGCTGACGGGCGTTTATACGCCCGACAGCGGCCAGATTTTGCTCGATGGCAAGCCCATTGCCCCCGCGTCCACCTCGGATGCCCAGGGACTGGGCATCAGCACCGTGTACCAGGAAATCAATCTGTGCCCGAACCTGTCGGTGGCGGAAAATATCTTTATCGGCCGCTATCCGCGCCGCTTTGGCGCTATCGACTGGCGTGGCATGCAGCAACAGGCGCGTGCCTTGCTGCAGCAATTGCAGATCGATATCGATGTCACGGCGCAACTGTCCAGCTTTCCGTTGGCCATCCAGCAAATGGTGGCCATTTCGCGCGCGTTGAACATTTCGGCCCGCGTGCTGATCCTCGATGAACCCACGTCCAGCCTGGACGAGGCGGAAGTCAATCTGCTGTTTTCCGTGCTGCGCCGCCTGCGCGAGCAGGGCATGGCGATTCTGTTCGTCACCCATTTCCTCGACCAGACGTATGCCATTTCCGACCGCATCACCGTCATGCGCAATGGCGAGCGCGAGGGAGAGTACGCGTGCAGCGAACTGTCGCGCCTGGCGCTGGTGAACAAGATGATCGGCGTGGCGGCCGACACCGTGGCGCAAGAGCTTGATCTGGCGCAAGTGGCGGGCGCCGCCAGCTTTGGTCCGACCGTGCTCGAAGCGCAGGGACTGGGCCGCAAGGGCGCCTTGCTGCCCATGGATTTCCACATCCGCCAGGGTGAATTGCTGGGCCTGGCCGGCTTGCTGGGTTCCGGCCGCACGGAACTGGCGCGCCTGCTGTTCGGCGCCGACAAGGCCGATTCCGGCAGCATCACCATGCAAGGCAAGCCGCGCCAGTTCCACGTGCCGCGCGACGCGATTGCCCGGGACATCGGTTTTTGCTCGGAAGACCGCAAGCACGAGGGCGCGATCCTGTCGCTGTCCGTGCGCGAAAACATTATCCTGGCCTTGCAGGCCCGCACGGGCTTGCTGCGCGCCATCCCGTTCAAACGCCAGCAGGCGCTGGCCGACGAATATGTGAAAGCGCTGGGCATCAAGACGGCCAGCATCGAAACCCCCATCGGCAGCCTGTCGGGCGGCAATCAACAGAAAGCCTTGCTGGCGCGCTGGCTGGTGACGTCGCCGGCCATGCTGATTTTAGACGAGCCGACGCGCGGCATCGACGTGCGCGCCAAGCAGGAAATCATGAGTTATGTGAGCAAGCTGTGCCGCAAGGGCATGGCCATCCTGTTCATCTCGTCGGAGCTGCCGGAAGTGCTGCGCTGCAGCGACCGTATTCTCGTCATGCGCGACCGCAAGGCCTGCGGCGACTATGCGCGCGGCGAGCTCGACGATAGTTCCGTGCTGCAAGTGATTGCGGGAGACGCCACATGAGTTTATCCACGCCATCGAGCGCGCCGCTGGCGCGTCCGGCTTCCACTACGGGTACGTCCGCCTTGCATACCGTTTTACATCACCCCCTGAGCCGGCCCCTGGCCGCGCTGTGCTTGCTGCTGCTGGTCGATTTCTTTGCCATCCCCGGCTTTTTCCACTTGGAAATCCGCGATGGCCATCTGTACGGCAGCGTGATCGATATCGTCAACCGCGCGGCGCCCCTGATGCTGGCGGCCTTGGGCATGACCCTGGTGATCGCCACGCGCGGCATCGATATTTCCGTGGGCGCCGTCGTGGCCCTGTCCGGCACCGTGGCTGCCATGTTGATCGGCGGCACCATGGTGATGGACAATGGCGTGCCGACCTACGTGAGCAACATTCCCATGGGCTGGGCCCTGGCGGCGGCCCTGGGCGCGGCCCTGCTGTGCGGCGCCTGGAATGGCGTGCTGGTGGCGGGCCTGGGCTTGCAGCCCATCGTCGCCACCCTGATCCTGATGGTGGCGGGGCGCGGCCTGGCGCAATTGTTGACGGATGGACAGATCGTCACCGTCTACTATCAGCCCTTCTTCTTCATCGGCAGCGGTTATTTGTTCGGCTTGCCGTTCTCGCTGTTCCTCGTGGCGTTGGTGTTCCTCATCACGGCCGTGCTGATGCGGAAAACCGCCCTGGGCCTGTTCATCCAGGCCGTCGGCATCAACCCCGTCGCCGCGCGCCTGGCCGGCATCAAGACGGCGACCTTGATCTTCTTCGTGTACGTCTTTTGCGCCGCCTGCGCGGGCCTGTCGGGGCTGATGATCAGCTCGAACATCAAGAGCGCCGACGCGAACAACGCGGGCCTGATGCTGGAACTGGACGCCATCCTGGCCGTGACCCTGGGCGGTACGTCCCTGGCTGGCGGCAAGTTCAGCTTAGTCGGCAGCATGATCGGCGCGCTCATCATCCAGACCCTGACCTACACCATCTATTCGCTGGGCGTGCCGCCGGAAGTCAACATGGTCGTCAAGTCGGTCGTCGTCTTCCTCGTCTGCCTGTCGCAATCGTCGGAATTCAAGCAATTGCTGCATCGGAGAAAAGCATGAAGGGCTTGCTGCACACCCCGTATTTCACCTCGCTCGTCACGGTCTTGCTGCTGGTGGTGATGCTGGGCCTGGGCGGCGCCGCCTACCCGGGCCTGCTGTCGACGCAGGTCATTTTTAACTTATTGATCGATAACGCCTTTTTGCTCGTTATCGCCGTCGGCATGACCTTCGTCATCGTGTCCGGCGGCATCGATCTGTCCGTCGGTTCCGTGCTGGCCCTGTCGACCATGATTGCCGCCTGGCTGCTCAACGTGGCGCACTGGCCGCCGCTCCTGGTGATCGTCACCGTGCTGGCGCTGGGCACCGTATTTGGCGCCAGCATGGGCGCGCTGATCCATTATTTCAAATTGCAGCCGTTCATCGTCACCCTGGCCGGCATGTTTCTGGCGCGCGGGCTGTGCTACTTGATCAGCATCAACTCCATCACCATCGATGATCCGCTGTTCGTCGCCATGTCGCAGACGCAGTTGCAATTTCTCGGTGGTTTTGTCTCGCCGGGCGTGGTGATCGCCGTGGTCACTTTGCTGCTGGCCATCTGGCTGGCGCACGCCACGCCGTTCGGCCGCGCCGTGTATGCGATCGGCGGCAATGAACAATCGGCCTTGATGATGGGGCTGCCTGTCGGCCGCACCAAGGTGCTGATCTATGCCTTCAGCGGTTTTTGCGCCTCGCTCGGCGGCGTGCTGTTTTCGTTCTACATGCTGTCCGGCTATGGCTTGCATGCGCAAGGCACGGAACTGGACGCGATTGCCGCCGTTGTCATCGGCGGCACCCTGCTCAGCGGCGGCTACGGCTATGTGGCGGGTGCGCTGTCGGGCGTGCTCGTGCTGGGCACCATCCAGACCCTGATCGCCTTCGACGGCACGCTCAGCTCGTGGTGGACCAAGATCGTCATCGGCGGCCTGCTGTTTGTCTTTTGCGTCGTGCAAAGACTGATGGCCATGGGCCAGAAAAATACCAACGGGAGTTAATCTGATGTTCAAGCAACACACACTTGCCGCAGCCATCGGCATGGCGGCGGCGCTCGCCTGCGCCCCATTCGGCGTGCAGGCGGCCAACCCCATCGTGAAGAATATCTACACGGGCGACCCGGCCGCGCTGGTCGACAATGGCAGAGTGTACCTGTACGTCGGCCACGATGAAGCGAGCGCCACGGATACGGATTACCGCATGAACGAGTGGCGCGTGTATTCCTCGTGCGACATGGCGAACTGGACGGACCACGGCTCGCCCGTGCGTTACTCGACCTTCGCGTGGGCCGGCAAGGATGCCTGGGCCGGTGACATCGTCAAGCGCGGCAACAAATACTATTTTTATTCGACCGTCGACCACAAGACCATCGCCGGCAAGGCCATCGGCGTGGCCGTGTCCGACAGCCCGACCGGGCCGTTCGTCGATGCGCGCGGCAGCGCCCTGATCACGAACGACATGACGAAGCAGACGGCCATTCCCTGGGACGACATCGATCCGGCCGTCTTCATCGATACGGACGGCCAGGCCTACATCTACTGGGGCAACACGGTCTTGAAATACGCCAAGCTGAAAGCGAACATGACGGAGCTGGACGGCCCGATCCTGACCTTCGGCATGGATGCGTTTACGGAAGCGGCCTACATGCACAAGCATGCGGGCACCTACTACCTGTCGTACTCGCGCAACTTCCCCGAGGAAACGGCGTATTCGACAGGGCCGACGCCGACAGGTCCCTGGCATTTCCGCGGCACCATCATGGACAAGAATGCCGTCGTGAAAACCATTCACCAGGCCATCATCGAATTCAACGGCAAGTCCTACATCTTCTATCACAACGACAAGTTGCCCGGCGGCGGAGAATACCGGCGCTCCGTGGCAGTGGAAGAGCTGAAATACAAGCCCGACGGCACCATTGAATTCATCCAGCAGACGGCCGGTCCGGCCGCCAATCCCAGCGCCGCCTGCAAGGCATCCTGAACGCTCGTTGACTACGCACAAAAAGGAGACACACCGATATCTATAACATCGATATTGAGTTAGAACCGATATCGATCATGATATGATTTATTCATGGATACCCTCAACCCCAACTGGTTCTTGCGAGCCCGCCTGAAGACGCGGCAATTGCTGCTGTTGATCGCCCTTGACGAGCAGCGCAACATCCACCGCGCGGCGGAAGAATTGCACATGACGCAGCCGGCCGCGTCCAAGCAAATCAAGGACCTGGAAGAGATGCTGGACGTGCGCCTGTTCGACAGGTTGCCGCGCGGCATGGAGCCGACCATTTACGGCGAGACGATGATACGCCACGCGCGCATGGCCCTGACGAGCCTGTCGCTGGCGCATGACGACATCGTCGCCCTGAAGTCGGGCTTGACGGGCCAGGTGGAAGTGGGCGTCATCATGACGCCGGCCATGGCCTTGCTGCCGCGCGCGATCGCCCGCATCAAGCAGCAGGCGCCGCTGATGCGCATCGGCGTGCACCTGGAGCACAGCAATACCCTGATGGACATGCTGCAGCACGGCACCCTGGACTTCATGATCGGGCGCATCCTGGAAAAGGAAAGCAGCGCCGGCCTCATCTACGAGGAATTGACGGAAGAGCCGGCCAGCGCCGTGGCGCGCAATGGCCATCCGCTGCTGTCGCGCAAGAATCTGCAATTGAAAGACTTGGCGGGCCAGCCGTGGATCTTGCCGCCGCAAGGCAGCATCCTGCGCCACCGCTTCGACATGATGTTCCGCCGCGCCAGCCTGGAACCGCCCGTGGACGTGGTCGACACGACGGCCTTGCTCTTGATCACGTCCTTGCTGCAGCAAACGGATTCGCTGCACGTGATGCCGACGGAAGTGGCGCATTACTACGAATCGCTGAACGTGCTGAGCATTTTGCCCATCGAGCTGCCGTGCAAGATGGATGCGTTCGGCATCATCCGCCAGCAGGATCATCTGTTGTCGCCGGGCGCGGACATGCTGTTGAAGGCAGTACGCGCCACGGCTGCAGACATGTATTGACGATCACCGAATAAAACGTCCATGGCGTTGTTGCCGTGCCTTGTCGTACATTCGTACTGCCTGCGGCACGGCGCCTAGCCCTGAACATTTTCTTCGGCGCCGTCACCAACTTCGGAAATTTTTTTACCGCCAATTAATCGGGCACTTCAAAAAAGACAGGTAGGTCGGATTAGCCCGCAGGGCGTAATCCGACAATACCCGCGCAGCATGCTTAATCGGGCACTTCAAAGAAAAACAGCTGCACCAGCCGGCCATTTTCAGGCGTGTCGCCAAACACATTGCTGATCGAGTGAAAGTAATGGCCCTTGTAGACGATCAGGCGGTTGTGGCGCATCGGTACTTCCAGCAGCGCTTGCCAACTGTCGCGCTGTTCTTGTAAGTCGTTGAATTTCTGTACTTTACTGTTCGGCAGCCAGCGTTTCTGGAAATCCTTGAAGCTGGCGTAGCCGCCCGCCTTGACGTCCGCTTCGGGCAGTCTCCGGTACCAGCCGCTGGGCTGGTGGCGCCAGAAGGTGGTGCCGCCCCGGCACTGCTCGGGCGGGTTCAGATACAGCACGCCCGCATAGAAATTGAAATTGTTGCCCGTCTCATTGTCCACGTGGATATCCGTGCGCGCCATGGCGTCCGCATAGCTGAGGCGGTACGAGCCATTGTCGGGCGAAATGAAACGGATGGGGCGGCCCAGGGCCGTGGCGATGCGCTCCATGATGGCTTGGCTGGGCTGGCCCGCCGTCTGGCTGCCCGGATAGTTTTGTCCCGCATAGCGCTGCTGCTCGAACGGCAACGCCAGCGCCTGCGCGCGCCAGGCGGCCGGGTCGGGCAGGAAATCGTCGAGGATGTGCAAGTCCGTTTCGCGGATAAAATCGTGCAGGGTGGCCGCGACATTGAGCGGCGTCAATGTTTCTGCCTGTTCCGCTTGCGGACTGGCAAAGCCGATGCAGCACGTTTGCGCCAGCGCCGGATGCAGCGCCAGGCCTTGCGCGTAGCGGGCCAGCGCCAGTTCCTGCTGTCCCGTGCGGTAATACAGCTCCGCCAGTCCCTGCAGGGTTTGCCAACGCTGCGGGCGCAGGGCGTGGGCCCGTTCCAGTTCGGCGATGGTTTCCAGCAAACGCTGTTTCCCCAACAGCAATTCGGCGTGGCTGATGGCGAAATCGTGCTCGTGCGGCGCCAGCCGCGCCGCCGTGGCGTAGCTGGCCAGCGCCGCTTCGCTGTCCGTGCCGCGCAGCACGTTACCCAGGTTGTAGTGGAACAGGGCATTGTCGGGTTGTTGCTTGAGCGACAGTTTTAACAGGCCCAGGCCGATGGCGCCCTGACCCAGCTCCAGCATCGCCAGGCCCTGGAAATGCTGTGCTTCGGCCAGGGCCGGGTCTTGCTTGTACGCGGCCTGGTAGGCATTGATCGCTTCGATCAGCTTGCCCGCCTGTTGCAGCCGTTGCCCGTTTGCCAGATGTTGTTCCGCCAGTGTCTGTTCGCCCATGTCGCTATCCCGATGCAATGTGGCGAACAGTGTAACCGAGGCCGTTCTAGCGCGCCTGGCTGACGGGAATTTCTTCCCCGTTCAGCTTGATCGCCACCTTGACGATCTGTGCCTTGACCTGGTTGCTGGCCATGTCCGCTTCCTGGGCGTAGGCGTACACGACGATGGCGAAGTCCTTGTAGCCGCTGCGCGCCGCTTCGATCTTGCGGGCCGCGTCCTGGTCCACCTTCAGCAGCGAATAGCCGTCGCCATTCGTGAACGCCAGCTTGTAGTCGCCATTGTCGTACATGTAGTAATACGTGCCCGCGTCGGCGAACTTGGCCGGGAAGGCGGCCTTGTCCATGGCGTACGGCGACAGCGCGCCCTGGCCATTGATCTGGTAGCGCAGGTAGCGCCGGGTTTTCGCCTCATTGACCTTGGCGTCGATCTGCGGTTTCAGGGCGTCGAGCACTTCCTGCTTGCGGAAGGCATCGTTGCTGCCCGCATATTCGCGCGAGATGCGCTGTGCCACGGCCGCGTAGTCGGGCGGCACGCCAGACAGGGCGATGTAGCTGTACATCAATTGGTTGCCGCTGGTGATGTCGACATAGCTGGACGTCGGCGTGGCAGCGTCCGCTTGCGGCAGGCTGGCGGCGGCCGCCTTCACTTGCGCCTTGGCGGCCAGGTCCGCGACATTCGCGGCGACGGGGGCAGAAGTGGCTGGTGTGGCGTTATCTGTCTTGCCGCAGGCGGACAGGATCACGGCGATGGCGAGCAGGGCGGGGAGGGTACGTTGCATGATATTTCCTTCAAAATGAGTTAAACGGTAATGACGGGTTCAATTTTTAGAGTTATGAAAGTCACGGCAGCGCTGAAAACCGTAGCGAGCAAGCCCAATGCCGGGTTGAGTAGCGGAACCGTACTTTATGTACGGTGAGCAACGCCGACCCGGAAGTGGGCTGCGCAGTAGGTTTTCAGTGCTTGCCTCCTAAGCGCTTGTATTCGCCAAAGCCGTACGCGGCCAAGACAATGCTGGCGGCCAGCACGAGATAAAAGCCGATGCCGAACGAGAGTCCCTGCCACACCTGGCCCAGCATTTCGCTGGCCATCTGCTCGGCCATGCGGGCCGCGCGGGAGCCCATGATGCCGCCCATGGCGTTGCCCGCGTCGCTGACGGCGCCCTTGATCTTGATGAACAGCAAACTGCTGTGGATGACGATGAACAGCAGCGGCGCGCACTTGCCCAGCGCCGCTTTCGGGTGATTGCTGGCCATGGTGGCGCAGCAGGCGGCAATGGCCAGCAGGAAGAAAAATTGCGCCGAAGTAAAACCGCCGCCGCCATCGCGGGCAAAGCTTTCCAGGCTGTCCGCGGACAGGCCCAGCAACTGCCAGTACGTGCGCGACACGGAGGCGAACAAACGGATGCCGATGGTGTTGAAGACAAAGGCGCCGGCGACCAGCACGCCCAGGCTGGCCAGCACCTTGATGCCCAGGGCCGAGACGGCCTGGCCCCACAGCTGCTGGCCCTTGTCGCGCGCCAGTTTCGCCGCGCCGGCCATCTCTTCCTGCGCCAGTTGCTGCGTCGCCACGGCGCTGACCGTGTCGAGGCCGCCTGACTCGTTAAAACGCACGTCGACGACGGCGTTGATGGCGGGCGCCACGTCGGAGCGCCAGTGGGTGGCGACGTCGAAGGCATGTTGAATGCCGGCTACGCTGACGGAACCTTGTCCGCTGGCTTGGTAGGCGAGGATGCGGCCCCGTTGGCCGGTGGTGATTGCTGCTGGGCTGGATGCTTGCATGGGATTTCCCTGGTCACTGTCATGCTGTATTGCATGTACCCACGGATAACGGGGGCAGTTCCGGGAAATCCAAAATTATTTGAAATTATTTTTTGGGCGGCTGCATCAGGTCTTTGGCGGCGCCCTGGTAATCCTTCATCAAGCCCATGAATGCGTCCTGCAAATGCCGGGCCGCATCCTGCGGCGGCGCGCCCGTGCGCCGCGCCAGGTCGAATTTATACGCATGGGCGGCCGTGTAGCCCGCCTGCGAGGCGGCGTCCAGCAGCGCGCCCGCCCGCTTCAGCGAGGCGGGGTCGCCCTTGACCATCAGCAATTCGGCCAGATAGGTCTGGGCAATCGGAAAATCCTTGGCGGCCGCCTTTTCCAGCCACTGCATGCCGATCTTCGGCTGTTTGATGCCCGCGTCGCCGCCGCCGATGCCATAGCCGAGGGCCGTCAGCGCCACCAGGTCGCCGCCCCGCGCGCGCTTTTCCAGTTGCTGGCGGGGAAACGGACGGGCCGCGATCTGCATGCGGATTTCATAGTTGATGTCTTGCAGCACGTTGCCTGGCCACACCTTGACGCCCGGTGCGGCCGGCTTTTCCATGGCTGGCGCTGGCGCGCGCATGCCGCTGTTGCCCGAGGCCAGCACGCCGGCGGGGGGCGGGCTGACGCCCTTGCCGCTGCCCATGTTCAGCACCAGGCGCGCCGACGTTTCGCCGAACGACACGCGGGGCTTTTGCACGTCGTGCGTCATGGCCGCGACGCGTGCCGCCACCTGCGAAAACACGTCGCCCATGGGCAAGCCCGGAGCGTCCAGCGCGTCGAGCAGGGCGCTCGTGTAGGGGCTGTTGCGCGAATCGGGCGACCAGAAATCGCGGGCCAGGGCGCCGGGACCGGCCGAATAGGCGATCACCACGCCCCGTGGCGCGGCCGTATCGGCAAAGCCGTGGCTGGCCGCGTTGCCGCCGGGAACCACCACCGCGCCGCCGCGCGTATATTCCTGGCGGCAAGCGTCGAGGATCAGCACGGCGCCGCGCGCGCCCGTGCGCTGCAAGTCGCCCGCCAGGCTGGAAACGGACACGCCCTGCGCGGCGATGGCGGACGCGCTCAGCGCATTCATGTTGGCGCCCAGCGGCAGCACATAATTGGCTTCGCCCGCCTGCGCGCCGTGGCCCGCGTAAAACACGAGGGCGATATCGGCGCCCCGCGCCTGCGTGGAAAACTCGGCCGACGCCTTTTGCAGCTGCGCCGCATTGATGTCCGTGCGCAGCAGCACTTCAAAGCCCAGGCGGCGCAGGCGTTCGGCCATGGCGCGCGCGTCATTCACGGGATTTAACAGGGGCTGCGGATAGGCCGCGTTGCCGATCACCAGCGCGATGCGCTTGCCGGGACCGCTGGCGGCATTCCCCGTGGCCGCTTGCACGCCGTTACCGCAGAGTAAAAAGATGAGGCTGAAAAACAGGGAAATCAGGCGATGCATCGGCGTCTCGGGAATTGTCGTGAAAGTAACAAAAGTTAGCGATTTTGACGGTGATATGAGAAAATTGCTTAAATGCATTTTACCTTACTGACAAGTTTCTCTTGTCTGGCCAGCGTATTGCTTGTTTGCCGGTGCGCGTCGTCGCCGGCCAGTGGCGCGTGGCGCCCAACACACGATCGGACCGGCTGTGCAATCGGAACAATTTGAACGGATTCATGCTTTCTGGACCCGCCGCCCGCAGCTGACACAAGGCGAACTGGGCGAGTTTTACCAGCGCGTCATCGCCGCGCTGACCCCGTGCCGCCCGCGCGAAGCGGCGTCGCTGGGCGATTCCCTGGCCGATCTGCGCCACCAGTTCTTCATCGAAAAAGTCTTGCACAGCGACAGCGACGCCGCGCCCCACCACGTCGGTGCCCTGTTTCTGTACTTCAAGCGCTTCATCATCGACCAGCTGCGCAAGCAGCGTGACGACGACGATGCCGATGCGCAAGAGGGCTGCGAGCTGCGCGCGCCCGACGCCTATGCGGAGCCGCTGCGCGACTACCAGCTTACGCCACAGCAGGTGCGCGAGGCGGCCGACAGCTTTATCACGACCTTGCCCCGCGACTTGATCTTGCTGCTGCGCCATTGCGGCTGCGGCGGCATGCCCGTCAAGGAACTGGCCGAGCAGATTGCCTCCGCGCACTATCACGGCGGCAAGCTGGGCCTGGTCCACAGGCAGAAGGGCGAGCCTGCCAGCGCGGGGCGCCAGGTGGTCGAGCCGGCCCACCGCGCCACCTTGCTGGGCAGCTGGGTCTTGAGCCTGCTCAAGCTGCGCGTGGGCGATACCCTGGCCGCGCGCGACATGCAGGCGGCGCAAATAGTTTTGGATATCTTGTGCGTGGCCGCGTTATCCCTGCACCTGGACCCCGCGTCCCCTCCCCCGAACCCGGATGAAAGGCCACCGGCATGAATGCATTGACGCCCACCCTGGCCATCGTTGCCGCGCGCCTGCCGTCGCCCCCGTCTTCCATCGACGTGCTGGACGACGAGGTGGCGGGCGCTACCCCCGACTGGCGCGGCGTCGCCGTGCCGGAACACCTGATGCAACGCTTCGCGCGCCGCAGCGACGCCGCGCCGCTGGCCGGGCGGCCCATCGCGGGCGGACAGATCCACCTGCTGGCGCGCCGCCCCGGCTTCGGCGCCGTGCTGCTCGACGCCTGGGACAGCACGCGGCAGCGCTGGCGCGGCTGGCTCGTCACGCCGGACACATCGTACGCGGACGCCTGCGGCCTCGTGGTCGAGGAGCGCGACGCGCCCGCCGACCCGCGCGCGGGCCTGGTGCTGTGCGACATGCCGGTGACGCTGGCCGTGACGGACCTGGGCGCCTGCCTGGGCGTATTCAGCCAGGAGCGCCTGCAGGCGGCGCGCTGGCTGGAGCTGCATGGCCGCGCCAACGGGGCGGCAGCCGCACCGGGCGTGATCGCCCGCGTGGCCTTGCCGGGCGACGATTACGCCTTGACGGGCACGCCCTTGTCGAGCGAGCTGGGCACGGATGGCCGCGTGGCCTACCGGCAATTGCTGCGCCAGGGCTTGCAGCAGTTGCAGATCGCTCCGGCCGATGCTACTTCGCCACCGGTGAAGGTGCCAATGCAGGCGGCAAATTCCAGCCGCTGGCTCAAACTTGTCACGGCCGTGGCCGCCAGCGTGATGGTGGTGCAATCGGCGTGGCTGTTCCTGCCGAAAGAGGGCGCCGTCGTCGGCAATGCGGAATTCCGCAATGGTGCTCCACAGGGCAGCGGCGTCGAGACGGGCGTGCGCACGCGCGTGCTGTTCCGCGCCGAGGCCACGGAGGCGGAAATCCGCACCTGGCTGCAGCGCGAGCAGTTGGAAATCGTCGCCGGACCGGACACCCTGGGCGCCTTCACTGTGTTGTCGCGCAACCGCCAGAAAGTCTTGCCGCCGCCAGGCCCGGGCAATCCGCTGGCCGTGATCAATCCCTGACCCCGAAATAAGAGAAAGTTATCAAGTATGGCAACGTATAAGAATTTTGCATCTGCGCACTGGCGCAAACTGGCCATGGGCCTGGCCGCCGGCGTCCTGTTGACGGGCTGCGCCATGACGCCGAATGGCCGTGGCGGCGTGTTGATGGGCCTCGATACGGCCGAGCTGTTCGGCACGCCGATTTCCACCTTCCGCTTGCGTGACGGCACGGAAGGCACTTTGCGCAAGGATCCGAAGGGCAAGTATTCGATCAAGCTGTCGCAGGCTTTCCGCGTCGTGCCGCTGGACAAGGCCATCACGGCCCGCGTGGCGCGCGTGGAAAACGTGGGCGAGCGCACCGTGGTGATCGTCGAAACCCAGGAGCGCGGCTGTGCCTACCGCTATGAAGTGCTGGCGTTCCAGGGCACGGACGTGCTGCAGTGGACGGTCGGCAATTGCAACGACCGCCCCCGCGTGGAACTGGCGGCCGATGGCAAATCGCTCAATATCGACTTTCCCAGTTACAACCGCCTGGCGCGCATGATTTATACGGACAGCCGGCTGCTCAACGCCAGCGTGCCCGTGCCGCCCGGCGTCGATACGCGCGCGCAGCCGTTTGCCGACGATGCCTTGCGCGCCGCCGGCCCCGTCATCGCCACCGTGCCGGGCAGCGACAGCGGGCGCGTGATTCCCGCCGCTCCGGCCGCCGCACCGGCAGCCGCCACCAAGCCCGCCACGCGCGCCACCGGCCGGAACCGCCGCCAGGTGGCGCAGGAAGCGCCCGCGCCAGCCCGCACCGTGCCTGGCGCCCCGGCAGCGGCAACTCCGGCCGCGCGTGCCGGCGACAGCGCTTCGCGCGTACCGGCCGCCATGAGTTTCCAGACGGAAGAAATCAAGCCCGTCGTCATCGATTTGAGGAAATAGGATGGCCGCCAGCTTGCGCAGTCTGCAAATCCGGCAGACCTTGATCCTGATCGTCCTTACCATCGCGTATCTGTGCTTCGAGCTGGGCTTCAATGCCCGCCTGCTCGACGTGGTGGGGGGCAACGTCAAGCCGGAAGACGTGGAAGGGGTGGAATTCTATGGCCGCAGCCTGTCGGGCATCGCCGCCGCGCTGGTGGTGCTGCAACTGATGTGGCGCCGCCGGCTGAAGAACAATGGCAGCGGGCCGGGCTGGACCAAGATCCTCGTCTGCTGCGTGGTGACGGCCGGCGTCGTCTTCGGCGTGCTGAAAACCACGGTGAATGTGCTGGTCAATACGCGCGACGCGGAATTTCGCCGCATGGCTTTCAACACCACCCTGCTGCAGCGTTCGCTGGTAGGCGGCAGCTTGCAGCTGCAGGGCCTGGTTGACGATCCCACCCTGTTCGCCAAGCCCGAGGGGAAATCCTTCCTGGCCCTGTTCCCCTTCCTGGCTGTCTCGGTGCGGCATCTCGACGAGCGCATGGGACCGGCCAAGGAGCAGCTGGTGCGCGCCAACGTGCGCCAGGTGGCAGGCGGCCCGTCCGGCTACTATGACAAATATCAAGAGGCCATGCGCGAGCTGGCCGGCAAGTGGGAATTGTATGCGGGCATCATCCCCGACAGCGATGCCGGCTTGCGCGCCAAGCAGCAATCGTCGTGGCAGGAATACGTGAGCAGCCTGTCGCGGCGCGGCTGGCAGCCGCATTCGGTGCCGATGCGGCGCCAGGCTGCCGTCGTCAACAATGTGCGCAAGAAAGTGCCCGTGCCCGCCAACTGGCGTACCGACGATGAGCTGGGCTTCCGCGCCGCCGTCAAGCGCCGTTACGCGGCCGAGGCGGCCAGCAAGGGCGTCTCCGTGCGCGGCGAGCGCATCCCGCCGGGCTTGCCGTTTGCCGCTTTTGTCGCGCGCCCCGGCGTGCAGGCGGAATTGCGCGAAGCGTTGAAGTTGCCGGCCAGCGCCACGGTGCAGGCCGCGTATGCGAGTCCGGCCGAGTTCGGCCGCCTGTTCGACCAGTTCCTGGATCGCCAGACGGCGGAAAAACTGGTGGAATACCGTGCCAGCCGCACGGATTTTGAAGCGGGCGGCAGGTTCTTCCACGAAGGCAAGGAAGCGGCGCGCGCCGCCATCGTGCCGCCCGTGGCCCTGTTCTTCTCGCTGCTGGGCGCCATCGGCCACTTTTCCAAATTGCTGTACCTGATCGCGACCGTCGTACTATTGCTGCTGGCCATACGCCGTGGCGAGCAGGCGGGCGCCGATGGACAGCTGAGCCGGCGCTCCGCCTGGATCGCCACGGGCGTGCTGGCGACGGCCTTTGCGGGCACCTGGGGCATGCTGTCGGTGCTGGACAACAATGTCACGCGTAGCGAGCTGTTCCGGCAAATGCTGGACTGGACGCGCCAGGGCGAGTCCGACAGCACGCGCTGGAATCTCGCCGGCAAGGCCATCCTGGCCAATATCACGCACGTCGTGGCGGTGGGGCAGGGCTACAGTTACCCCGTCAACGAAGCGATCCGCATCCATGTTTTGCAGGGAATTCACTATGGCTATCACCCGCAACAAAAATAAGGCGGCCGCGCTGGCCTTGCTGCTCTCCATGGCCAGCACGGCCGCGCAAGCCGATTGCCTGGGCATGAAGATGCATGCGCACCGCGGCGCCGGCAATGCGCCGGAAAACTCGCTGAGCGCGCTGCGCAACACGTATTTCGGCACCTGGGACGGCGTCGAGACGGATTTGCAGCTGCTGGGCGACGGCAGCTGGGTGGTGCACCACGACTTGCTGACGGGCAGAGTCGTCGACACGGGCTCGCCCCGCACCGTGAAACAATTGACGGCCGACGACTGGCGCGCCGCCAGCATGAAGAACCGCGGCGTGGCCACGCCGGAAACGCCGCCCTTCGTCACCGATGTCGCCGACCTGGCGACGGCTTTCCCGGCCAAGACCCTGAATGCGGAAATCAAGGATGTGGTGTCGTCGTGCGCGCCGATCGCCACCCTGGTGGGACAGTTGCGCGCGAACATCAAGCACGGCAACTGGTTTTTGACGTCGGGCGTGCCGAACAACCTGGCGTGCGCGCGCCGCGCCGATCCGCAGGGTTACCTGGGCCTGCTCGTGTTTGACGCGCGCAATGCGCAGGCGGCCGGCGCCAACCGGGTCAGCCGCTATATCGCGAAAAATGCCCGCCCGCCCAAGCTGGACAAGCCGTGGCTGCAGCGCGTGCAGCAACAGATCGGCATGCCCACCGGCGTGCATGTGGATGCGCGCAGCCTGGACGCCAATCCGAATCTGCTGGCTGATGCCGCCAGCCTGAACATGCCCGTCTTCGTGTACGCCGTCGATGGCGACTCGGCCCTGGCCGCGTCCCTGTTGCGCGCCCAGCAGCGCAGCCACCGCTGGCCCAGCGGCGTCATTCTTGACGGCAATCCCGAGACGTTTTGTGCGATGATGAAGTAAGCGTTTTTACTTGCCGAGAGACCATGCCATGACCCTGCCGCAACCCGACCCCGCCGCCGCGCTGGCCCGTAGCGCCATCGGCGCCATGTTCTTTTCCCTGTTTGGCGGCCTGTGGGTGGCCGCCTGGTGCGTGCAGACGTATGGCGCGCATCCGCTCAGGCTGCTGCCGGTCGCCGGCATCACCGTTCTGCTGTTCATGCTGGCGTGGCGCCAGTTCCGGCGCCACCGCGCCGCGCATGCGGCGGCGGAACAATCGCCGGAAGCGAAACGCGTGGGGCGGCTGTTCAATATCGTGAACGCCGGGCAATGGATCGCCATCTTCATCGTCGGCAACGTCCTGAAAAACATGGGCTTGCAGGCGTGGTTCATTCCCGCCGTCATTTTGATCGTGGGCCTGCATTTCTTTCCGCTGGCCTGGCTGTTCAAGGCGCGCCGCCACCTGGCCATCGGCATGGCCCTGTGCGTGTGGGCCATCGGTTATCCGCTGACCGTGCGCCATGGGCCCATGCACCCCATCGGCTGCCTCGGTGCCGGCCTGATCCTGTGGGTGGCGGCCCTGTCCGCCGTGCGCGCCGGTTTTGCCGTGCAGCAAAGCGCCTTGCAAGCCCAGAAATAGCTGTATCCGACGGCCCGCGCAGGGCCGTTTTTGCCCCGTTTTTGCCTTTTTCTGTCGCATTCCTGCCGCATTCCTACCTCTTTTTTGCGCATCGCAGCATCGATAATGTTTGCATCGCGCGCGCGACTGGCCTATAAATGTAATCGATTACATTTTATTGAGCACCTTCATGCCGCCAGCCGTTCCATCACCTTTGCCGACAGAAACCGTCTCCATCAGCGCCGTTGCCGCGCATGCGGGCGTGTCGGTGGCCACCGTGTCGCGCGTGATGAACGAGCAAGCCGGGGTGCGGGCGCCCACACGCGACAAGGTGCTCGCTTCCGTGGCGGCCCTGGGCTACCGCATGAACCATCTGGCGCGCAGCCTGCGCACGGCCGAGAGCCGCATGCTGCTGACCATGGTGCCCGACGTGGGCAACCCGTTTTATGCGCAGATCGTGCGCGGCATCGACACGGTGGCGCGCGAACACGGCTATTTCGTGTTGCTGTGCGACACGGGCGCCGACGCGGGCCGCGAGCGCTCGTATTTCGACTTGCTGCGCATGCACCGCGCCGACGGCGCCATCTGCCTCGATCCGGACACGGTGCAGCATGCCTTGTCGCATGAATCCGTCAGCCTGCCGTGGGTGGCGTGCTGCGAATTCGACCCCGCCGTGGCCGTGCCCTATGTCGGCATCGACAACCACCGGGCCGCCTCCGACGCCGTCGCGCATCTGCTGGCGCGCGGCCATACGCGCATCGGGCTGATCAACTCGGATGAACGCTATCTGTACGCGCGGCAACGCCAGCAAGGCTATCTGGACACCCTGGCGGGGGCCGGCCTGCCCGTGCAGCCGCAGTGGGTGCACACGGTGCAAAGCCTCGATTACGAAGCGGGCACGGCCGCCACCTTGCGGATGATGGCGCAGCCCGACGCGCCCACGGCCATCTTTGCCGTGTCCGACACCCTGGCCATTGGCGTCTTGAGCGCGCTGCGCCAGTTGAAGAAGCGCGTGCCGGAAGACGTGGCCGTCATCGGCTTCGACGATATCGCCATCGCCGCGCAGATCGATCCGGGCCTCACCACCATTGCCCAGCCCATGCGCGAGCTGGGCGAGACGGCGGCGAGACTGTTGCTGCAGCGCTTGGCGGACCCGGCGGCGCAGGTGCCGGGCGTGTTGCTTAACCATAACTTGGTCTTGCGAGGGAGTGCATAGTGAGCGTTGCCGTCGGTTTCGAGGGGGTGTGCAAGGATTTCGGCCCCGTGCGCGTCTTGCATGGCGTCAGTTTCAACCTGGCGCCGGGGCGCGTGTATGGCTTGCTGGGCGAAAATGGCGCCGGCAAGTCGACCCTGATGAAAATTCTCGCCGGCTACGAGGCGGTGAGCGAAGGGCAGCTGCTGATCGATGGCCAGCCCCGGCGCTTTGCCAGTTCGCGCGCGGCGGAATCGGCCGGCATCGTGCTGATCCACCAGGAATTCAACCTGGCCGAGCACCTGACGGTGGCGCAAAACATGTTTCTCGGCCACGAAAAGACGCGCGGCTGGCTGCTCGACGAGGCCGCCATGCAGGAAGAAGCGTCGCGCTATTTGAAACAGGTGGGCCTGGACGTGTCGCCCGAGACGAAAATCCGCGATTTGATTGTGGCTGAAAAGCAACTTGTGGAAATCGCCAAGGCCCTGTCGCGCCGCGCCCGCTTCCTGATCATGGATGAACCGACGGCCACCCTGACGTCGTCGGAAACCCAGCGCCTGTTCGCCGTGATGGCGCAGCTGAAAGCGGACGGCGTGACGATTCTCTACATTTCCCACAAGCTCGATGAAGTGGAGCGCAACACGGACGAGGTCATCGTCATGCGCGACGGGCGTTTCGTCACGCGCGAGCCGACGGCCAGCCTCACGCGCCAGCAGATGGCGAACCTGATGGTGGGGCGCGAATTGTCGGACATGTTCCCGGCGAAAGTGGCGCTGGCGAAAGACGCGCCCGTGTTGTTGAAGGTCGATGGCTTGTGCGTGCCCGGCTGGGCCAAGGAATTGTCGTTCGAGGTGCGGGCCGGCGAAGTGCTGGGCTTTGCGGGCCTGGTGGGGGCGGGGCGCACGGAATCGTTCGAGGCGCTGCTGGGCTTGCGTCCGCGCAGCGCGGGGTTGATCCATCTCAATGGTCAGCCCGTGGACATCCGCACGCCCAAACAGGCCATGCAGCATGGCATGACGTATTTGAGCGAAGACCGCAAGGGAAAAGGTCTACATGTGAACCTTGGCTTGCGCGAAAACCTCACCCTGATGACGATGGAGCGCTATGCGCGGCCGTGGCTGGATGTGGCAGGCGAGAAAGCGGCGCTGGCCAAGGCCGTGCTGGACTTCAATATCCGCACGGGCGACCTGGACAGCCGCGCGCGCATGCTGTCGGGCGGCAACCAGCAAAAGCTGGCGCTGGCGAAATACCTGCATTCGGACCCCCGTGTCGTCGTGCTCGATGAACCGAGCCGCGGCGTGGACGTGGGCGCCAAGCGCGACATTTACTTCTTGATCCACCGCCTGGCCGCCGAAGGGCGCGCCGTGATCGTGATTTCATCCGAACTGATCGAATTGATCGGCCTGTGCCACCGGGTCGCCGTGATGCGCGCCGGCACCTTGCAAGCCACCCTGTCTGCTGACCACCTGACCGAAGAGGAGTTGATTGCCCATGCAACCGGCACGCACTGACACCACTGTCTCCACCGGCGCCCCCGGCGCCAGCATCGCCAGACTGGGCGCGCGCATCAAGGGTTTCGGCCCCGTGCTGGGCCTGTTATCCCTGTGCATCGCGGGCACCTTGCTCAATGGCGACTTCGCCACCCTGGACAACCTGATGAACGTGCTCACGCGCACGGCCTTCATCGGCATCATCGCCGTCGGCATGACCTTCGTCATCATTTCTGGCGGCATCGATCTGTCCGTCGGCTCCATGGCGGCCCTGATCGCCGGCTGCATGATTTATTTCATGAATGCGCTGGCGCAAGGGGCGGGCGGCGACCTGGCGCCCATCACCATGCTGGTGCTGGGCATCGCCATGGCCTTGATCCTGGGCGCGGGATTCGGCCTGATGCATGGCTTGTTAATTAGCAAGGGCAATATCGAGCCGTTCATCGTTACCCTGGGTACGCTCGGCATCTTCCGCGCCGTATTGACGTACCTGGCCGATGGCGGCGCGCTGACCCTGGACGCCACCCTGTCCGAGCTGTACAGCCCCGTCTACTACACGAGCGTGCTGGGCGCGCCTATCCCCATCTGGATTTTCCTCTTCGTCGCGGCGGCCGGCGCCATCATTTTGAACCGCACGACGTTCGGCCGCCACGTGCAGGCGATTGGTTCCAACGAGCAAGTGGCGCGCTACGCGGCCATCAACGTCGACAAGGTGAAAATCGCCACCTACATGCTGCTGGGCGTGTGCGTGGGCATCGCCACCGTGCTGTACGTGCCGCGCCTGGGCTCGGCCACGCCCACGACGGGCTTGCTGTGGGAACTGGAAGCCATCGCCGCCGTCGTCGTGGGCGGCACGGCCCTGAAAGGGGGCGAAGGGCGCATCGTCGGCACCGTCATTGGCGCGATTTTATTATCCGTGATCAGCAACATCCTGAATTTGACCAGCATCATCAGTGTCTACCTGAATGCCGCAGTGCAAGGCGTGGTGATCATCGCCGTCGCCTTCCTGCAGCGAGGCCGCAAATAAAACAAGAGCGGCGTTCTGAAAGGGCGGCCACTGGGCGCCCACAACCTTGGAGGAGAGCAGCATGAAGAGCTTTATACGGGTAGCAGGGATGGCAGTGCTGGTGATGCAGGCGTGGGCGCTGCCGAGTGCGCAAGCGGCAGAAAAGCTGGTGGTCGGCGTGGCCATTCCCACGGCCACGCACAGCTTTACCTCGGGCATCGTGTGGTGGGCCAACCAGGCCAAGGCGGAACTGGAAAAAGCCCATCCTGGCTTGAAAATCATCGTCAAGACGGCCGCCACGGCGCCCGAACAGGCGAACCAGCTGCAGGATATGTTGACGGTGAACAAGATCAACACCCTGGTCATCTTCCCCATCGAGTCGGCCTCGCTGACGCAGCCCGTCGCCCAAGTGAAAAACAAGGGCGTGTACGTGACGGTGGTGGACCGCGGCTTGACGAACACGCAGTCGCAGGATGCCTACATCGCGGGCGACAACACGGCCTTCGGCAAGCTGCCGGCCGAATACCTGGCGAAGAGTCTGAATGGCAAGGGCAATATCGTCGCGCTGCGCGGCATGCCGACGACGCTCGACAACGAGCGCTACGACGCATTTTCCGCCGTGATGAAGGGCCATCCCGACATCAAGGTGCTCGATGCCAAGTATGGCAACTGGAATCGCGACGACGCCTTCAAGGTCATGCAGGATTACCTGACCCGCTTCAAGCATATCGACGCCGTCTGGGCTGCCGATGACGACATGGCCATCGGCGTGCAAAAGGCCATCGCGCAAGCGAAGCGCACGGACATCAAGCAAGTGTTCGGCGGCGCGGGCGCGAAGGGCGCCGTGAAGAAGATCATGGACGGTTCCGACCCGCTGATCGTGGCCGACGTGTCGTACTCGCCCAAGTTCATGTACGACGCCATCAAGCTGACGACGGAAGCGCGCCTGAAAGGTGATAAATTGCCGGCCAACACCATCATCCCGTCGGTGCTGATCACGCGCGAGAACGCCAAGCAGTTCTACTTTCCGAACTCGCCTTTTTAAAATCTGGGGTCAGACCCCCTCGCCCGCTAGCAATGACCTTTGCGTTAGCGGCATTGAGGGTCTGACCCCGGCTTTATCTAACAGGACATCGATATGAAAACCATCCAGGGCCCGGCCATCTTCCTGGCCCAGTTTCTCGGCGACGAGCCGCCGTTCGACTCGCTCGAGCACCTGGCGCAATGGGCGGCCGGCCTGGGCTACAAGGGCTTGCAGCTGCCAACGGCGCCGCGATTGTTTGATCTGGAACAAGCGGCCAGCAGCCAGCAGTATTGCGACGACGTGGTCGCCCTGCTGGCGCGCCACGGCTTGCAGGTGACGGAATTGTCGACGCATTTGCAGGGCCAGCTGATCGCCGTGCATCCCGCCTACGACGCCCTGTTCGACGGCTTTGCGCCGGAACAGGTGCGCGGCGATCCCGCCGCCCGCACGGCCTGGGCCACGCAGCAGCTGCTGTGGGCGGCCACCGCCTCGCAGCGCCTGGGCTTGCAGGCGCACGTGACGTTTTCCGGCGCGCTGGCCTGGCCGTACCTGTATCCATGGCCGCAGCGCCCCGCCGGCCTGGTGGAAACGGCGTTCGCGGAATTGGCCAGGCGCTGGCTGCCCATCCTCGACGCGTTCGACGCGGCCGGCGTGGACCTGTGCTATGAGTTGCATCCGGGCGAGGACTTGCACGATGGCGTGACGTTCGAGCGTTTCCTGGCCGCCGTCGACGACCACCCGCGCGCGTCCATCTTGTACGACCCCAGCCACTTCGTGCTGCAGCAGCTCGACTACCTGGCCTTCATTGACATTTATCATGCGCGCATCAAGGCCTTTCACGTCAAGGATGCGGAATTCCGGCCGAACGGGCGCCAGGGCGTGTATGGCGGCTATGGCGACTGGCAAGACCGGGCCGGGCGCTTCCGCTCGCTGGGCGACGGGCAGATCGATTTCAAGGCCATTTTTTCCAAGATGGCGCAGTACGATTTCCCCGGCTGGGCCGTGCTGGAGTGGGAATGCTGTCTGAAACACCCGGAGGATGGGGCGGCCGAAGGGGCGCGCTTCATCCGCGAGCACATCATCCACGTGGCCGAACACGCGTTCGACGATTTCGCGGGCAGCGCGGTTGACCAGGATCAAATTCATCACTTGCTAGGCTTGAAATAGGGAGACGACATGCAGCGACGGATACGCTTGGGCATGGTAGGGGGCGGGCAGGGCGCATTCATCGGTGCCGTGCACCGCATCGCGGCGCGCATCGACGACCAGTATGAACTGGTGGCGGGCGCTCTGTCGTCCGACCCGCAGCGCGCGCGCGACAGCGGCGCCGCGCTGCATCTGGCGCCGGAGCGTTGCTACAGCGATTACCGCGCCATGGCGCAGGCGGAGGCCGCGCGCGCGGACGGCATCGAGGCCGTCGCCATCGTCACGCCGAATCATTTACATGCGCCCGTCGCCACGGCGTTCCTGGAAGCGGGCATCCACGTGATCTGCGACAAGCCGCTGGGAATATCTCTGGCGGAAGGCCGGGCGCTGGCGGCGCTGGCGCAGCAGAAAAACCTGTTGTTTGCGCTCACGCATACCTACAGCGGCTACCCGCTGCTGCGCCACGCCAGGGCCATGGTCGAGGCGGGCGACATCGGCGAGCTGCGCCTCGTGCAGGTGGAATACTCGCAGGATTGGCTGGCCGATGCCATCGCGGCGGGCGGCATGAACGAGGGCAACTGGCATAACGACCCGCAGAAGGCGGGGCCGGGCGGTGTGCTGCTCGACGTGGGCTTGCACGCGTATCACCTGGCGCAATTCGTCAGCGGCTTGACGCCGCAGCAGGTGCTGGCGGAATTGTCGACTTTTGTTCCGAACCGCACGCTGGACGACCACGTGCAGGTGATGTTGCGCTACGCCAATGGGGCGAAAGGCACCCTGTGGGCCAGCCAGGTGGCGACCGGCTGCGAAAACACGGTGCGCCTGCGCCTGTTCGGCAGCAAGGCGCAGCTGGACTTTGATCAGGAACAACCGAATGCACTGTGGTTCACGCCGCAGGGCGGCAACCGCCAGCTGCTGCGCCCGGGACGGGTCGACAGCGCGGCCGCGCGCCACGCCACGCGCGTGCCGGCGGGCCATCCGGAGGGGTATCTGGAAGCGTTCGCCCAGCTGTACCTGGATGCGGCCTTGCGCATCCGCGCCCTGCAATCGGGCTTGCCCGTGCCCGAGGAAGCGGGCTGGCTGCCCACCGTCACCGATGGCGTGGCGGGCCTGGCCTTTGCGGAAGCCGTGCTGCGCAGCCATGCGGATGGCGGCCGCTGGACCGCGCTGCCGGACTGTTAAACTGGAGGCATGAGCGCGCTTCCCTTTACCATCACAATCGTCCCGCAAGGTTGGCAATTCCCGGCCGATGCGGGCAGCACCATCCTGGCTGCCGCCGAGCTGGCCGGCATCCGCCTGCTCAGCTCCTGCCGCAACGGCACCTGCCGCACGTGCATCTGCCACATGCCCGAAGGAACGATACGCTACACGGTGGACTGGCCCGGCATCAGCCCCGATGAACGGCTCGACGGCTACATCCTGCCTTGCGTGGCCGTGGCGGACAGCGATGTCACCATCCAGGCGCGCGCCGTGCGTACGGGCAATTAGTTCACGACGGCTTGCCGCCCTTGAGGCGCTGCAGCAGCGCATCCACGCTGTCGCTGACGGGCAAGCCGTGGCGGCGCAGCAACTGCACGTGCAAGACGAGGTTTTCCAGCACCAGCTTGGCCGCCACGGCCAGCAGGGCCAGGTTGCGGTCTTCCGGGCTGAAACTTTCCATGGCGTCGGCCATCTCGCACAGGTGGTTGGCGATCAGCCCGCGCAATTCCTGCTCGTCGAAGGGCAAGTCGGCAAAATCGATGGGATCGGCCACTTCCACTTCCTGCATCAGCACCGCTAGTTCTTCCGGGGTAATCGTCATGCCTGGCCTCCTTGTGTGCTTGCCTCTATTTTAATTGTATTGGCCGCAAAGGGGACTAGAATGAGGACCAGGCCGATGACGTCGAAGGCAGCATGGCGAACTTGCACTTTACGCAACAACTGGCGCGTTTCCTCGACGTTCCTGCCGTGGAGGTGGATGCGCCACGCCTGCGCGCCGCCCTCGATGCCGCGTTTGCCCGGCAGCCGCGCCTGCGCGGCTACGTGCTCGACGAGCAGGGCGCCTTGCGCCCCAATGTGGTGATCTTCATCGACGGCGCCCGCTGCCGCGAGCGGCGCATGCTCGACGACGCTTTGCGGCCCGACAGCCAGGTGTATATCTTGCAGGCACTTTCCGGAGGTTGACGCCATGACAGCAGTCCCGCAGCGCGCGTATCTCGGCACCCGCAAGGGCCTGTTCCAGTTCGATGTCGATGCGGCCGGCGCCTGGCAGCTGGCGCTGGTGCAGTTTGCCGGCGATCCCATCTCCATGCTGCTGCACGATGGCCGTGACGGCACCTTGTACGCGGCCCTGAACCTGGGGCACTTCGGCGCCAAGCTGCACCGGCGCGACGCGGGCAGTGGCGAATGGAAAGAAGTCGCCGTGCCCGCCTATCCCGCCAAGCCGGAAGGCAGCAGCGATACGGTGGACTGGACCTTGCGGCAGATCTGGTCGCTGGCGGCCGGTGGCGCGGACCAGCCAGGCGTGCTGTGGGCAGGCACCCTGCCTGGCGGCCTGTTTCGTTCCAGCGACCGCGGCGACAGCTGGCAACTGGTGGAATCCCTGTGGAACGTGCCGCAGCGGGCGCAGTGGTTTGGCGGCGGCTATGACGTGCCCGGCATCCACAGCATTTGCGTCGACCCGCGCGACAGCGCCAAGGTGCTGGTGGGCGTGTCCTGCGGCGGCGTGTGGCAAACGGTCGATGGCGGCGCCAGCTGGGCCTTGAGCGCGACGGGCATGCGCGCCGATTACATGCCGCCCGAACTCGATGAAAACGAAGCCGTGCAAGACCCGCACCGCATCGTGCGCAGCGCCGGCGCGCCGGAGGCGCTGTGGTGCCAGCACCATAACGGCATCTGGCGCTCGGACGATGCCGGCTGGCACTGGCAAGAGGTGACGACGGCGCCGCTGTCGCATTTCGGCTTTGCCGTGGCCGTGCATCCGCGCGATGGCGACACGGCCTGGTTCGTGCCGGCGCAGGCGGACGTGCTGCGCATTCCCATCGACGGTGCGCTGGCCGTGACGCGCACGCGCGATGGCGGGAAAACCTTCGAAGTCTTGCGCGCGGGCTTGCCGCAGCAGCATTGCTACGACCTCGTCTACCGCCACGGGCTGGCGCTGGCCGACGATGGGCGCAGTCTGTTGATGGCGTCGACGACAGGCGGCGCCTGGTTTTCAGGCGACGAGGGCGAGCATTGGCAGACCATTTCCGCCCACTTGCCGCCCGTTTATGCCGTCTGTTTTGCCACGCCGTAATAGCACAGGAAGATATCGACGGCCAGTTCCGTCACTTCGCGCCGGCGTGCCGGGCCCAGCAAAGGCTCGCCCAGGGTGATCTGCGGCCAGAAGGCAAAGGTTTTCAAGGGCGACATCAGCAGGTGCGCCACTTCCAGCGTCTCGCCCGCCTTGATGCGCCCGTCCTGCTGCGCCGCGCGGATCCAGATATTCAAGCCCGTTTCCTTTTCATTCAGGCGCGTCACCATCGCTTGCGCGCGCGCGGGCGAGTGGATGGTTTCGCCAAAGATCACGCGCGCCAGGTCGATGAAGGCCGGATCGCACAGCAAGTCCATCTTTTGCTCGACCAGGGCCAGCACTTGCGGCCGCAGGGGCTGGTCGGCAACATAGGGCACGGCGGGCTGGGCCATGCTGCTTTCCCACATGCGCTGCAGGATTTCCGCAAACAGCTCGTCCTTGCTGGGGAAATGGTTGTACACGGTGCGCTTGGATACGGCGGCCGTGGCGGCGATCTTGTCCATGCTGGTCGCATCAAAACCGTGCTCGCGGAACTCGGCGATGGCGGCATCGACGATGGCGACGCGCTTGCGGTCGGTGAGGCGTTGCGGTGCGGCCATGGCGGGAAATCTCCTTTGAAAACAATATTTTACACCTCTTGGTTTACTTTGCCAGAAATAGGAACTACACTGTGTAGTGTAATTTAAACCTTGTTAATTCTTTGCCGGGCCGCATATGCACTTGCACCGAGTCGCACGTCGTCTCTTATCCTTGGGAGTCCTGATCATCATGAGTTCTTGCACCTTGCGCGCCGCGCCTGCCGCGCCCATAGAATCGCCACAACGCCTCGACGGCAAGTTCCGCAACCCCGTGCAAATGCACAAGCTGGGCACGGCCGCAACGCTCAAGCTGATGTGGACGTTTTTCTTCGATAAGCCCGACAGCACCGTGCCGGCCGCAGCCGTGCCCGTGCAAGCCTTGACCCGGGCGCAACTGCTGGCCGCGCCCGACAACAGCCTGTTTCGCCTGGGCCACTCGACCCTGCTGTTGAAACTGAACAATGAATTCTTCCTCACCGACCCCGTGTTTTCCGAACGCGCTTCGCCGGTGCAGTGGGCCGGACCGAAGCGTTTCCACCAGCCGCCCATCAGCATCGCTGACTTGCCGCCGATCAAGGCCGTCATCCTGTCGCACGACCATTACGACCACCTCGACCACGCTGCCGTGCTGCAACTGGCCGCCAAGACGGAACACTTTGTGACGCCGCTGGGCGTGGGCGATACCCTGGTGGCATGGGGCGTGCCGAAGGATAAGGTGCGGCAATTCGACTGGTGGCAAGGCACGACGATTGCCGGTGTGAAACTCGTCGCCACGCCGTCGCAGCATTTCTCGGGACGCGGCTTGTTTGACGGCAATCAAACCCTGTGGGCGTCGTGGGTCATCGACGCGCCGGAGGTGCGCGTGTTTTTCAGCGGCGACTCCGGCTATTTCGACGGTTTCAAGCAGATCGGCGACAAGTACGGCCCGTTCGACGTGACCATGATCGAGACGGGCGCCTACGACAAGCTGTGGCCGGACGTGCACATGCAGCCGGAACAGACCTTGCAAGCCCACCTGGACTTGCGCGGCAAGTGGCTGATGCCCGTGCATAACGGCACCTTCGACCTGGGGCTGCACGCCTGGCATGAACCGTTCGACCGCATCGCGGGGCTGGCGGCCAAGCAGGGCGTGAACCTGGCCACGCCGCAGATGGGCGAGGCGGTCGACCTGGCGCAGCCGAAGAAGGGAAATAAGTGGTGGCTGGCGATGCTGGAAGAGGAAATGGCGAAGTAGGCTCGCCCTACGCCGTCACGTCGATCAGGCGTCCCACCGTCTGGCCATAGCCGTTCAGCTGGGGCGTGCTTTTCGGCGCGGCGGGGATGGCTTGTTGCGGCACGGCCACCTTGATCGCCTGGTCCAGCTGCGGCGCCTTGACGGCGGCCGGGGCATCGGCCTGGGCTTGCTGGCTGCTGCGCTGGGTCTGGCTCAGCGATTCCTGTTCCTTCGCCAGCAGCTGGCGGCTTTGCGCCAGTTGTTCGCTGTCGCGCTGTACCTGGTTCTGGCCTTGTTCGACCCGGCGTTGCGCCGTGGCCAGCGAGGCTTGCAAGTTGTTGACGGAGCTTAGCGTGACCACATTGTTCACCTTTGAGAGTATGTCCAGGCGTGCAGGGATGGGGGAAGCCCGGACCGATGTGCTGCGCCAGGCATCATTGTCCGAACATGCCAGGCGGTAATCTTTACCTGAATCAAGAGTAGGACAAATTCTCGCACAGTTCCAGTGAATTATGTTTTCTTGATAATGCTATCGTGCGCGCTGCGTGTTGCCGCAGCGGCATGCCGGCGCTGGCGAGATAGTTGTCAAAGTGAGTACCCGCTGTCGCTTGTGGCCCTTGTTTGTCTGCCATCACGGATGCCGTGCCAAGAAGAGGGCAAACGTGGTCGCATTTAAAACGTTGCTTTTTAAATAGTCAATGTGTTGTTGTTTTTCTACCGTGTCTGCGCACGCGAATGCGCGGTCTGTTTGGCGCTCTGGGCTATAATTGACGGTCAGAGTTGGTTTCTTTTGCCATACAGACAGGTAGTTAACATGAATCTCAAGAGCCTCGCAATTGCCCTCGGCATGTCGAAAACGACAGTCAGCAGGGCGTTGAACGGCTATCCGGAAGTCAATTCCCGCACCCGTGAAATCGTCCTGGCCGCCGCCAAGAAAGTCGGCTACCGGCCCAACCCGCTGGCGCGCAGCCTGGCCGTCGGCCGCACCAATGTGCTGGGCATGATCTATCCGCTGCTGCCCAGCGACCTGGGCGACAGCGTCTTTCTTTCCGTGGTGAATGGCATGTCGGATGCCGTCGAAGCGTCGAAGATGAGTTTGATCATCGCCCCCGTGTCGCCGCAGAATGAACAGCCCTCGTATGAAACCATGGTGCGCGGGCGCCAGGTCGATGGCCTCGTGGTGGGCCGCACCAAGGTGGTCGACGAGCGCATCGCGTATTTGACGAAAGTGGGTTTTCCCTTTGTCGCGAATGGCCGCACGCGCATCGACGCGCCGTATGCATATTTCGATTACGACAACGACACGGGCATCGACCTGGCCGTGTCGTTCCTGGCGGCGCATGGCCACCAGCGCATCGCCCTGCTGAGCGCGCCGCTGGAGCTGCATTTTGCTTATGAGCGCAAGGAAAGCTTTATCCGCTGCATGGCGCAAGCGGGCTTGCCGGTCGATCCCCACTATTTGCTCGACAATACTTTCGACCGCCGCAGCGGTTACCAGGCCATGCAGCAATTGCTGGCTTGCTCGCCCCGTCCCACGGCCGTCATCGTCGACAACCACTTGTCCGGCGTGGGCGTGGTGCGCGCGCTGATGGATGCGGGCATCGAGATCGGCAAGGAAATCTCCGTCATCGTCTGGGGCAATGTGGAAGACACCTTGATCGGCATCAACGTCACCACCATCGACCAGCCCGACCTGCGCCGCGCCGGCGCGAAGATGGTGGAAATGCTGCAATCCCTGCTGGCCGGCACGCCGCCGGAACGGCTGCAGGAAATCTGGCAACCGGTGCTGTTGCCGGGGGCGACGGTGGGGCGCTGCCCTGAATGAAAAAAACGCAGAGCCGAGGCTCTGCGTTTTCATTTCAAGCCCCGCTGACCGGCTTACGCCGCGTGCTTGCTGCCGTCCGCCAGCTTGGCCAGCAATCTCGCCTTGTCCTGGCGATACGTGGCGACGGCCGCTTCCTTGACGTGGCCGAAGCCGCGGATTTTTTCGGGCAGGGTCGCCAGTTCCACGCAAGTGGCCAGGTTGTCCGCCGTCAAGTTGACCAGCATGCCGGCCAGCAATTCGCGGTATTCGACGATCAGCGCGCGTTCCATCTTGCGCTCGGCCGTATAACCGAAGACGTCGAAGGTGCCGCCTCTGAGCCCCTTGGCTTTCGCCAGCAGCTTGAAGGCGCGCCACATCCAGGAGCCGAACTCCGCTTTCACCAGGTGGCCCTTGGCATCCTTTTTCGCAAACAGCGGCGGCGCCAGGTTGAATTTCACGGAGAAATTGCCTTCGAATTGCTGCTGCAATTGCTCCACGAAACGGCCATCCGTGTACAAACGCGCCACTTCGTATTCATCCTTGTAGGCCAGCAACTTGAAATAGCTCTTGGCGACAGCCGTCGACAACTTTTGGCCCAGTCCCAAGGTGTTTTCGCGGTCGCGCACCTGTTTGACCAGGGTCAAATAACCGTCCGCATACGGGGCGTTCTGGTAGGCCGTGAGGAACTCCACGCGTTTTTTGATGACGCTATCGAGGCTTTGCGGCATTTGCACGATGATCGCTTGTGACGGTGTGGCGATTTGCGTCACACGGCGTACGTCGACGGCGGCGCGGCGGCCCCACAGGAAGCTTTTCTTGTTCGACTCGATGCCGACGCCATTGAGTTCGATGGCGCGCAGCAAGGCCGCTTCCGTCAGCGGGATGCGGCCTTTTTGCCACGCGTAGCCGAGCATGAACAGGTTGGCGGCAATCGAATCGCCCATCAGCGCCGTGGCCAGTTTTGTGGCGTCGATGAAGTCGGCTGCGTCTGCGCCGCCCACGGATTCCTCGATCAGCTGGCGCACTTCCGCCGTCGGATATTGCCAGTCGGCATTTTGCGCAAACGTGCCCGGCGGCTGCTCATGCAGGTTGACGACGGCCAGGCTGCGGCCAGGACGCATTTTCGACACGGCATCCTGCGCGCCGGCCGTCAGCATGTCGCAGCCCAGGATCAGGTCCGCTTCGCCCGTGGCGATGCGCTGGGCGCGGATGTGCGCGGGAGACCTGGCGATTTTCACGTGCGAGGTGACGGAACCGTTCTTTTGCGACATGCCCGTCATGTCCAGCACGGATGCGCCCTTGCCTTCCAGGTGGGCCGCCATGCCCATCAGCGCGCCCACGGTGATGACGCCCGTGCCGCCGATGCCGTTGATCAGGATATTGTACGGCGCGTCGCAGCCGGGCAGGACCGGTTCCGGCAGGGGGCCGAAGTTGTCCGTTTCGTCCGTTTTGCTTGCGCCCGTCTTGGTTTTTTTCAGGTTGCCGCCCTCGACGGTGACGAAGCTGGGGCAGAAACCCTTGGCGCACGAGTAATCCTTGTTGCACGAGGATTGGTCGATGGTGCGCTTGCGGCCAAATTCCGTCTCTTTCGGCAAGATCGACACGCAGTTCGATTGCACGCCGCAATCGCCGCAGCCTTCGCAGACGGCGTCGTTGATGACCATGCGCTTAGGCAAATCCGGATATTCGCCTTTCTTGCGGCGCCGGCGCTTCTCGGCCGCGCAAGTCTGGTCGTAGATCAGCACGGACACGCCTGGTACTTCGCGCAATTCGCGCTGCACGGCATCCATGTCCTTGCGGTCGTGCAAGGTCAGGTGGGCGGGCAGGTTGCTGCGGTCGCTGTAGCGCGATAAATCTTCCGTGACCAGGGCGATGCGGGCGATGCCTTCGGCCGCCACTTGCTGCGCCATCATCGGTACGGTAATCAAGCCGTCCACGGGCTGGCCGCCCGTCATGGCGACGGCGTCGTTGTAGAGAATCTTGTAGGTGATGTTCACCTTGGCCGCCTGCGCGGCGCGGATGGCCAGGTAGCCCGAGTGGAAATACGTGCCGTCGCCCAGGTTCTGGAACACGTGCGGCAATTCGGAAAACGCCGCTTGCCCGATCCATGGCGCGCCTTCGCCGCCCATGTGCGTGGTCAGCTTGTTCATTTCCGGGTAGATCGACGTGGCCATCACGTGGCAGCCGATGCCGGCCAGCGCCAGGCTGCCGTCCGGCACCTTGGTCGACGTGTTATGTGGGCAGCCGGAGCAGTAGAAGGCGGGGCGGAACGGCGTGTTCACGGCCTTTTTCAAGACCGCGTCCTTGGCGTCGAGGAAACTCAGTCGTGCCTTGATCAGGTCGCAGGTGACGGGGTCGGAAATCAGGCGCGCGATGCGGCTGGCGATGACTCTTGCCACTTGCGAGACGGAAAAGTCCGCCTTGGACGTGAGCAGCCATTCGCCGCGCGGCGCCACCCATTCGCCTTTTTCGTCGAACTTGCCGATGACGCGTGGGCGCACGTCGTCGCGCCAGTTGTAAAGTTGCTCTTTCAACTGGTATTCGACGATTTGCCGCTTCTCTTCTACCACGAGAATTTCATCGAGACCTTGCGCAAACTCACGTACGCTGTCCGGCTCCAGCGGCCACGGCATGGCCACCTTGAACAATCGCATGCCGACGCCGGCCGCCATCTGCTCGTCGATGCCCAGTTCTTCCAGGGCTTCGAGCACGTCCAGGTAGGATTTGCCGGAGGCGATGATGCCCAGCTTGGCGTTCGGGCTGTCGATGGTAGTGTGGTTGAGCTTGTTTTCGCGCGCGTAGGCGAGGGCCGCATAGATCTTGTAGTCCTGCATCAGCGCTTCCTGGTTGCGCGCCTGCTGGCCCAGCGGGATGCTCGACAGGCGCGCGTTCAGGCCGCCTTCGGGCATGACGAAATCCTGCGGAATCTTGACTTCCACGCGGAACGGGTCGGCATCGATGGAGGCCGACGATTCGACCGTGTCGGCCAGCGCCTTGAAGGCCACCGTGCAGCCGGAAAAACGCGACATGGCCCAGCCGTGGATGCCCAGGTCCAGGTATTCCTGCACGTTGCACGGATACAGGACGGGGATCATTGACGCGGAGAACAAATGGTCGGACTGGTGCGGCAGGGTCGATGAATACGCGCCATGGTCGTCGCCGGCCACCAGCAGCACGCCACCCAGTTTTGACGTTCCCGCATGGTTCATGTGCTTGAAGACATCGCCGCAGCGGTCCACGCCCGGGCCCTTGCCGTACCACATGGCGAACACGCCGTCGTACTTGGCCGGGCCGATCAGGTCGACTTGCTGCGAACCCCAGACGGCCGTGGCGGCCAAGTCTTCGTTGACGCCGGGCACGAACTGCACGTGGTGCGCTTCCAGCTGTTTCTTGGCTTTCCACAGGTTTTCATCGAGGCCGCCCAGGGGCGAACCGCGGTAGCCGGAGATGAAGCCGGCCGTGTTGAGGCCAGCGGCCTGGTCGCGCAAGCGCTGCATCATGGGCAGGCGCACGAGGGCCTGGATGCCGGACAGGAAGATGGCGCCGGAAGTGGCCGTGTATTTGTCGTCGAGGCTGACGGTGGTCAAGCGGGATGTGTCGGGGGGCGTAGATGGCGCGGCACCGGCGTTTCTAGCGAACGCTGCGGAGCCGTTTTCCGTGGTCACGGACATGGCTGTCTCCAAAAGGGTGTTTCAGATATCGGCTGTACAAGGGACGCGCCCGGTAAGGCGCGCGCTGTGCAGACGGGATGGCCGCGAGTGGGCGGCACATAACTATTTTAAATTTAAAATAGTTAATGTGGTCAGTGTAGAACGAGTCAGGAAAGGGGGCAAATACGCTTTGCCGATGGGGGTATAAGAAATACTTATGCCATGGGCGATAGCACATGCGCCCCCACCCAGCGCCCGCTGCCGCACAGTTCGGCGGCCACTTGCAGCACGAGGTTTTTCACGGCGTTGCCCGCATTGGTGAGGGGAATGTTTTTCGAGGCGCACAGGGCCACCGTGCGCGACAGCACGGGGCTGTGGATGGCGTAGCTGCGCATGGCGCCGCTGTCGAGCTCGGCCAGCAGGGGCGCGGCCGGCAGGATGGTGGCGCCCATGCCGGCCAGGATGGCCGATTTCAGGATGGCGATCGAGTTGATCTCGATCACGTTCGCCGTTTCCAGGCCCAGCTCGCGCGCGCGGCTGTCGATGCGCGGGCGCACGCCATGCTGCAGGCCCGGCAGGATCAGTGTGGCGCTCAAGGCTTGCTGGAACGACACGGCATGGCCGGCGGGCGCGAACGGCGAATCGTTGCGGCAGATAAAACGCATCTCCTCTTCCACCAGCGGGCTGCAGGCAAAGGGCGTGAGCTGGCCATCGTCGAACAGCACGGCCAGGTTGATGCGGCCCGATTTGAGCTGTTCATTGAGGTTGCCCGTGATTTCTTCCGTCAGTTGCAGGGTGATTTCGGGATAGCGTTCGCGCGCGGCCAGCAGCAGGGGCAGGGCCAGGGCGCCGGATATGCTGTGCGGCAAGCCCAGGGTGACATTGCCGGACGGCCGCGTGGCGCTTTGCGTGACGGCCGAGCGGGCGTCGGCCACCTGTTTCAGGATCGCTTGCGCATGTTCGTAAAACACCTTGCCCGCATCCGTGCTGAGCACGCCCTGCGCCGAGCGGTGCAGCAGCTGCACGCCCAGTTCCTCTTCCAGCTGGCGCAGCTGCTGCGTCAGGGCCGGCTGCGCCACGTGCAGGATCAGGGCTGCGCGCGACAGCGAGCCGTGGTCGACGATGGCAACAAAGTAGCGTAATTGGCGCAGTTCCATGGGTCCCAGAAGCGGTGCGTTGAGCGGAAAAAACCGGGTGTTGCGCCACGGCGCCGAACGCGGCCAGCAGAATAACAATTTTGTTATACTCATTCTAGCGCCTTCGGTGCTCCAGTCGCGTATTTGTGGGATGACAGCATGCTCAAGAAAGTTGATTCGTCTCAATTAAAAGTGGGCATGTACATCCATGACCTCAGTTGCGACTGGATGACGCATCCATTCGTGCGCAACCGTTTCCTGTTGCGCAGCGACGATGAAATCCGCAAGATCATGCAGGCCGGCATCCACGACGTGGTGATCGACAGCGGCAAGGGCCTCGACGTGCAGGACGCGCCCACCGTGGCGCAGGCGCGCGCCGAGACGGAGCGCGAATTGGTGCAGATCGCCGCGCCGCTGCAAGTGGTCACGCGCGTGTCGCTGGGCATGGAACTGGCGCGCGCCACGCAGGTGCGGCGGCAGGCGACCAGCCTGGTGCGCACGGTGATGGCCGACGTGCGCCTGGGCAAGGCGGTCGAGCTCGACCGCGTGCAGCACACGGTGCAGGACATCACCGAATCGATCCTGCGCAATCCCGGCGCCCTCGTCGGCTTGTTGCGCATCAAGACCAAGGATGACTACACCTTTTTGCATTCCGTCAGCGTGTGCGCGCTGCTGGTGGCGTTTTGCCGCTCGCGCGGCATCGATGCCACGACCACGCACCAGGCGGGCCTCGGCGGCTTGCTGCACGACACGGGCAAGGCTCTGGTGCCCGACAGCGTACTGAACAAGCCCGGTCCGTTGACGCCGGAAGAATTTACCCTGATCAAGCGCCATCCGCGCGACGGCTACGACATCCTGCGCCAGTCGCCCGAGGTGGGCGCGATACCGCTCGATATCGCCCTGCACCACCACGAACGGCGCGACGGCAGCGGCTATCCGGACCAGCTGGCCGGCGACGCCATCAGCGAACTGGCGCAGATGGCCGCCATCGTCGACGTGTATGACGCGCTGACATCCGACCGCAGCTATCACAAGGGCATTCCCGCGGCCGAAGCCTTGCGCAAGATCTACGAGTGGAGCAAATTCCACTTCAATCCCGTGTTCGCGCAGGATTTCATGCGCTGCGTGGGTATCTATCCGGTAGGCACCATGGTGATGCTGGAATCGGGCCGCCTGGCCGTCGTCATCGAGGCGCACGAAAGCAATCTGCTGGCGCCGAAGGTGAATGTGTTTTTCAGTACGAAGAGCAAGACCTACATCAAGCCGGAAACGGTCGACCTGTCGCGCGGCTTCGGCTTTGGCGGCGCCGACAAGATCGTCGGCCATGAGTCGGCTGCCAAGTGGCAGGTCGATCCCATGCGCTTTCTTTCCCTCGCGGATGCCTAGAAGAATTCCGCCGTATCGTTCGAGGTGATCGTCGTCAGCAAGCCCTTGGCGACGAGCTCGTCATAGTGGCACGCCAGGTTGCGGCCATGGCTTTTCGCGTAATACAGGGCCTGATCGGCGCGGCCGAGGATGATGACGGGCGCCTCGTAGGCGTTGATGCTGACGAAACCCACGCTGACGGTCACTCTGCCCACTTGCGGGAAGTCGTGCGCTTCGACATTGGTGCGGAAGCGGTCGATGATTTTCTGCGCATTTTCCAGTGTGATCGAGCGCAGCAGCACGACGAATTCCTCGCCGCCGAAGCGGAAGATGCGGTCTTGCGAGCGGAACGACGATTGCAGCTGGTTGGCGATCAGGATCAGCACTTCATCGCCATACAGGTGGCCAAATTTATCGTTGACCAGTTTGAAATGATCGACGTCGATCACGGCCAGCCATTGCCGTTCCGTGTCCGTATGGTGGCGCCGTTCTTCATCCACGGGACGCGGCTTTTCCGCTTCCGGTTCGCCGCGGCTTTGCAGGATTTTTGCCAGCTGGTCGTCGAAGGTCTTGCGATTCAACAAACCGGTGAGCGAATCGCGTTCGCTGTAGTCGAGCAGGTTCTGGAAATTGCGGTACACGCTGACGATGCCGCCGATCACCTGGATGGTGGCGCCCGTGTAGGGCGTGGGATTGGTGATTTCCAGGCAGGTGGTGACCTGGTCGCCGATCCAGATGGGTAGCCACAGCAGGTGGCGGCCGTCGGCGCACAGGGTGTCGGCGCTCGCTTCATGGCGCTTGATGCAGGCGGCCAGGGCCGGGTAGTCCGACAGCGGTTCGCCCGGCAGGGTAGGATCGGTATGCTCTTCCATGCGGGCCACGCTGCCCGCCACGATGATGGCCCGCGACCGCACGAACACCTGGCCCCGCACGGTGGTCAGGGCCAGCACACGGGTCTGCGATGCGGCAGCGAGTTCCTGGACCGCCGAGATCACGGAGATGTCGAGCATCGTGTGGTCGCGGTGCCCGGTCATGTCCACCATGTGTTTCAGTAGGGAATCCATTGTCGATCTCTGGAAAGTAGTCACACAAGTGTCGTCATACCAGCATTGCATCAAGCAAGAGCATGTTCGCGTCCGTCTACAAGAAGCCAAGATTTATTTGGTGGCATGACGCTCTGTACCGCCGGGCGAGAGGCCTTTCCAAAGAAGAGCTAAGCAGGATAATGTCTTTTTGCCTAATAGGCAATTAACGTATGCAATATTTCATGTAAATACATGAGATTCATGCACTGCATTGCAAAAAACTTGCCCTGACGAAGGCTTTCAATCCAGATCGCAACATTTGTTTGCGTCAGCCGACATGTCGACAGGGTTTGATAATTTCCATATGGAAACTTGTGGCGCGTCAATTTGCCAAAACGTGGACGCTTTATAGTCAATGCAATGGCGCAGAAATTTACGGCAGGAAACATATTAGCAGGAATGGGCAATGTTTCACACCCGATTGCGCCAGGGACTTGTGATTCACTTTTGGGAGCTTGTCATGCATACCTTCCTGTCGGCAGTACAGCAGTTTGTCAAGGATGAGGATGGCATTACGGCAATCGAATACGGCTTGATTGCGGCCTTGATGGCTACCGCCATCACGGCCGGTTTCTTGCTGATCAAGACCAACTTGCTGGCCGTCCTCACCGACATTTCGTCGAACCTGGTGTTGACGCCCTAAGCGGGTGCCCGCCGCTGGCGAAGTAATCCTCGGGACATTATTGTGAATTTATGACAAACAGAACCGGATGCTATGCAAGGCGCCTGCTGCGACGCAGTGCGAGCACTGCTAGCAGCTGGCAACGCCGCAGAGCGCCGGTTATGGAAGTCAGAAATCACAATAATTTACTGGGGGTTACTTAGTCCAGTGGCGGGTTTTTTTTCGGGAGGTGTGCCATGCCTGCAACCGCCTTGTGCGATTTGCTGTTGCTGTGCTTCGTGACGGGGGCCGCCGTCAGTGATTTGATCCGCCGCAAGATACCGAATGGTGTGGTGTTGTCCGGCATCCTCGCCGCCCTGGCCCTGCACCTGTGGCTGTGGCCGCACAGCGTACTGCCCGTGTGGCTGGGCGGCATGGCGACGGGTTTTTTCCTCTTTTTACCCTTGTATGTGCTGCGCGGCATGGCCGCCGGCGACGTCAAGCTGATCGCCATGGCGGGCGCCTTTGCCGGTCCCTGGCCCGTGCTGCAGATCTGTTTCGCCACGTTCGTCCTGGGCGGCGTGATGGCCGTGCTGATGATCACCTGGCAGGGCAAGTGGCGCGCCTGCCTGGGCAATCTGCGCCAGCTGCTGTGGCCGATGATCGCGCGCATGGCCGGCATTCCCCTGGCGCCAACTGCACTCGGCAGCCAGGCCAGCGTGGGCAACATGCCGTACGGCCTGGCCATTGCCCTGGGCTGCCTGACGGTGCAGGGGCGTCATTATTTCTGATTGGTATTCATTGCTCTTGATCAATGGGCGCCAGTCTCCGCTCGCTAGAATGAATTCTGTTGAATGCCCTCTTAACCGGCTTGGAGACGCAGCATGACCGAGGTCGACTATTCCCTGAGCACCGAGAGTGCGCCGCGCCCTGCCGACGCGAACCTGATGCCGCCCCTGCCGCCGCAACCGAAGAGCTTGCGTGAAACGGGACTCGAGCGGCCGCTGGTGGTCGAGCTGATCGCCAAGCTGATGTTTGTGGGCGGCAAGACGCACCTGTCCGCGCTGACGACGCGCTTGCGCCTGTCGATCAATGTCTTGCGCGAAGTGCTCGATTTCATGGTGACGGAGCAGATGGCCGAGGTGGCCTGGCGCGGCGAATCCGATATCGACGTGCAGTACCAGCTGACGGGCGCCGGCAAGCAGCGCGCCAGCGCCTTCCTCGAGCGCTGCGCGTATATCGGCGCCGCTCCCGTCACCCTGGAAGCGTACCGTGCCATGGTGGCGCGCCAGTCGTGGCTGGCGCAGGAACAGCGCGTCGGCAGCGACGACCTGGCCGCCGTGCTGGGGGGCGCCCATGCGGGGCCGGGCATGCTCGACGTGGTCGGAGCGGCCCTGCATTCGGGACGCTCGCTGCTGCTGTACGGTCCGCCCGGCAGCGGCAAGTCGACCCTGGCGCTGCAGCTGGGACAATTGCTGCACGGGCTGGTCGCCGTGCCCTACGCCATCGTCGTCGGCCAGGACATCATCCAGTTGTATGACCCGGCCCAGCACCTGCCGCCCGCGCCGCAGCACGTCAGCCATGCGCGCCAGGCGCTGGAGCGGCGCAGCACGGACATCCGCTGGGTGCTGTGCCAGCGTCCCGTGATCCACGTGGGCGCCGAGCTCGACGCCGGCATGCTGGAGCTGCGCCATGACGCCAGCGGCGGCTGCTACCAGGCGCCGCCCCATGTGCGCGCCAACAATGGCATGCTGATCATCGACGACCTGGGCCGCCAGCGCCTGGGGGCGCAAGAATTGCTGACGCGGCTGATGCAGCCGCTGGCGCGCGGCAGCGACCAGCTGGGCTTGCCAGGCGGCGTGCAGATCAGCGTGCCGTTCGACAATGCCCTCGTGCTGGCCACGAACGTGCCGCCGGACGAGCTGTTTGACGCCGCCTTGCTGCGCCGCATCGGCTACAAGGTGCAGGTGGGGCCGCTGACCGAGAGCGCCTATCGCGCTCTGTTCCGCCAGCAATGCCGGCTGGCGGGCATGGCCATCGACGAGCAAGCCCTGAACCATCTGCTGCAGCTGCATGGCGCGCAGGGGCGGCCCTTGCTGGCCAGCTATCCGCAGGAATTGCTGGCGCGCATAGGCGACTTCGCCGGCTTTGCCGGCAGCGAGGCGCGCCTGACGGTGGCCGCCCTGGAACAGGCCTGGAGCAGCCTGTTCGCCAGCTGCGACATGCCGGCCGCCAGCCTGTGCGAGCGCATCGCATGAAGAACCGGCGCGCCCTCCTGATGATGGGCCTGGCGGTCGTGCTGGGCCTGCTGGCCGTGCTGCTGGCCTCGCACTGGCTGCTGCGCCAGACGCCGGCCGGCAAGGGCAAGATCGTCGTGGCCGCCAGCGATGTCAACCTGGGCCAGCGCCTGACGCCGGAGATGCTGCGCTTGGCCGAATGGCCGGCGGAAAGCTTGCCGCAGGGCGCGCTGCAAGACCCGGCCACACTGGCGGGACGGGTGCTGAAAACCAGCGTGCTGCGCGGCGAGCCGCTGAGCGAAGCCAAGCTGGCGCCGGCCGGCACCCTGGGCGGCCTGTCGGCCCTGATCACGGAAGGGCGGCGCGCCATCACCGTGCGCGTCAACGATGTGATCGGCGTGGCCGGCTTCGCCTTGCCGGGCAACTATGTCGACATCATCGTGAGCACCCAGCAGGATGCCGGCGACCGCGCGTTTCCGCAAAGCCGCAACATTTCCAAGATCGTCCTCGAACGCATCCTCGTGCTGGCCGTGGCGCAGGAAGTGGGGCGCGACGAGACCAAGCCGCGCGTGGTCAATGCGGTGACCCTGGAAGTGACGCCGGAACAGGCGGAAAACCTGGACCTGGCGCGCAGCGTGGGCAGCCTGTCGCTGGTGCTGCGCAACCAGGTCGACCCGCAGCCGGGCGTGACGGCGGGCGCCACCAAGCTGACCCTGCTGGGCGGACCGCATGACGCCGAGCCGGCTCCTCCTGCCGCCGCGCCCGTGCTGGCCGCCGCGCCGCGTCCCGTGCGCGTGGCGAAGGCGCCGCCGGCGCCGCAGCGCCTGTGCAGCGGCGTCATCGACGGGACGCGCCAGTCGCGCGAATGTTTTTAGCCTTTTGGCCTTTGCCTTGCTCAACCATGGACACGCTCATGAACCGCGCCCTGCTGATAATGTTCTGCCTGCTGTCGCCGCTTGCCGGCGCGGCGGCCGATCCTGGCCCGCGCTGCGGCGGTGAAGCGGCTTCGCCCGGCCACTTGCAGCTGCAGGTGGGCAAGTCGAGCATGCTGCGCCTGCCCGAGGCGGTACAGCAGCGCAGTGTCGGCAACCCGGCCGTGGTGCAAGCCATGCTGGTTGCGCCCGACACCTTGTACGTGGTCGGCGTCGACGTGGGCAGCACGAATATGATCATCCAGGGACGCAGCGGCGTGTGCAGCGTGGTGAACGTCAGCGTCAGCATGGACCCGGCCGGCCTGCAAACGACCCTGGCGGCGCTGATGCCGGAAGAAAAAGCCATCCGCGTCACGGCCGTGGCCGATACCCTGGTGCTGTCGGGCACGGTGCAAGATGCGGGCGCCGTGCTGCGCGCCGTCGAGCTGGCGCACGCCTACGTGCGCCGCGCCACGGTCGCGCTGGCGCTGCCCAAGCCGGCCGATGGGGCCGCCATGCCGCCCGCCAGCGGCGCGGGCGGCGCGCACAGCCGCATCATCAACATGCTCGACGTCAGCGCGCCGCAGCAGGTGATGCTGGCCGTGCAGATTGCCGAAGTGTCGAAGTCCCTGCTGGAGCGGCTGGAAGTGGGCGCCACCCTGCGCCTCGCGTCCGGCAGCTGGGCCACCACCTTGCTGTCGAACTTCCTCAGCGGCACGGCCAATGGCTTGCTCGACGTGCGCAAGTCGAATGGCCGCCAGCAGCTGACCATCGAGGCGCAGAAACAGGATGGCCTGGTGCGCATCCTGGCCGAACCGACGGTGATGGCGATCAGCGGGCAAGAGGGCAGTTTTCTGGCCGGCGGCAAGATCTTCATTCCCGTCGGCCAGGACAACAACAAGATCACGCTGGAAGAGCGCGAATACGGCGTCGGCCTGCGCTTCACGCCCACCGTGCTGTCGGGCGGGCGCATCAATCTGAAGGTGGCGCCGGAAGTGTCGGAACTGTCGCGCGAGGGCGTGGGCATTTCCGCCGCCGGCGTCAGCGGGCGTTCGATCTTGCCCGTCATCACCACGCGGCGCGCCTCGACCACGGTGCAGCTGTACGACGGCCAGAGCTACGCCATCGGCGGCTTGATCAAGAATAACCAGGTGAGCAATATCACGGGCGTGCCCTGGCTCAGCGAAGTGCCCATCCTCGGTGCGCTGTTTCGCAGCACGGATTTCCAGCACGACCGCACGGAATTGCTGTTCGTCATTACCGCGCATCTGGTCAAACCCTTGCCGGCCGATGCCGTGCTGCCGACGGCGCAGCTGGCGCCGCCTTCGCGCATGGACTTGATGTTGGGCGGCAAGATGGAAGGCGCGCCGCCGTCCGTGCCGCCGCCGCGCGCGGCCAACGGTTTCGAGTTGAAATGAGACGGGGAGATACGCCATGCCGAACTCGTTCTTGACGTCGCTGCGGCGCTGCGCCGCCCTGGCCCTGGCCTTGCAGCTGGCAGCCTGCGCGCACGGCAGCACGCCGCAGCTGGACCGGCGCTTCGGCGACGCCGTGCGCCTGTCCATGGCGCAGCAGGTGCGCGATCCGGCCGGCGCGGGCAATCGCCGGCCGGCCGATGGCCTCGACGGACCCAGCGCGCACGCCGTCATGCAGCGCTACCGCGCCTCGTTCGCCGAACCGAATGCCCAGGCGCCGCAACCGGTGCAATTCATGCTGGGAGGCGGCAGTGGCAAATAGACGCCAGCACCAGCGCGGGGCGATGCTGATCGCCTTTTCCATCCTGCTCATCGTGGTGCTGGGCTTTATCGGCCTGGCGCTTGATGTGGGGCAAGTCATCGGCCGCAAGACGGAGCTGCAGAACCTGGCCGACAATGCGGCGATGGCGGCCGCCGCGGAACTGGTGGGCACGCCCGAGGGCTTGCTCGTCGCCGTGGAAAAAGCCAAGGGCAGTGCGGCCGACCGCAGCGCATGGCGCCGCCGCATGCAGGGCGCGACTTTGTCGGACGCCAGCATCCGCTTCGCCAGTACGCCCGACGCGCCTGCCAGCGGCTGGCATGCGGCTGGCGCCGTGCCCGACGCCGCCACGGCGCTGTTCGTGCGCGTCGATACGCAGGCCAATACACCCTCGCTGGGACGGGTGGCGACGGCATTTCTCGGTGCCTGGTCGCCGGCGTTGCGCACCCTGGACACGGGCGCGCGCGCCGTGGCGGGGCGCACCAGCTTGCGCCTGATGCCGCTGGCCATCTGCGCGCTGTCGGCCAGCGCGGCCAGTCCGCGCACGAATGCGGCGCTGCTGCCGGCCGTCGAGTTGCTGGAGTATGGCTTTCGCCGCGGCGTGGCGTATAACCTGTTCAAACTCAATCCGCATGGCCCCGCGGCTGAACACTTCGTGCTCAATCCGCTGGGCCAGCCGGGCGTGGTGGGGCCGTCGCAGCAGGTCGGCGAAGCGAGCGTGCTGCCGTTCGTCTGCAGCGGCACGGTGCTGTATCCGCGCATCGGCAGCGCCCAGGTGCATGTGCACCGGCCTTTTCCCGCCGCGCTGTGGACGGCCTTCAACGCGCGCTTCAACCAGCATGCGGGCAGCGGCTGCCATGCCGTCACGGCGCCGCCCGACACGAATATCCGCGCCTATCCGAATACGGCCCCGAGCTGGTGGATGATGAACACGCCCGACGCGCCGAGCGCCCTGAGCACGGGCAACCCGCTGCTGTCCGTGGCCGATCCGGAATCGAACGCGACGCCGCCCGCCGTCGGCAGTTATGGACCGCTGTGGTCGTTTTCCAGGGCGGCCAGGTACAGCAACCCGAAGCCGGCCGGCGGCTATCTGCCGTTTGCCACCAGCGACTGGCCCAGGCTGTATCCGGCCAGCCCGGCCGCGCCGGCCGCCAAGTCCGGCTACCCTGCCACGCCGCCCTACCAGACGCTGGGCTTCCAGACGGCGCCGACCGGCAACACGGGCGTGGCGCAGCGCCGGCTGCTGCACATTCCCCTGCTGGCTTGCCCCGTGCCGTCCGGCAGCGACGTGCTGGCGCGGGTGCGCGGCATCGGCCGCTTCTTCATGACGGCGCCGGCCGGCAATGGCGTACTGAGCGCCGAATTTGACGGGCTGGTGGACGAGGGCGCGCTGGCCGGCCCCGCGGAGCTGCTGCAATGAGGCCGCTCCGCCGCGCCGCGCGGCGCCAGGGCGGCGTCGCCGCCATCGAGCTGGCGCTGATCCTGCTGTTTTTCATGGCGCTGCTGCCTTTCGTGCTGCTGTTCGGACGCGCGCTGCTGGTGTACACGGCCCTGCAAAAAAGCGCGCACGATGCGGCGCGCTACATGGCGACCATGCCGCTGCCGCAGATGGGCAGCATCGGCACGGCGAACCAGGGCGCCGCCCTGGCCCGGCAGATGGTGGTCGAGGCGATGGCGGAAAGCTGGCCGGGCATGGAGGCCGCCAGGGTCAACGTGGACTGCGTGTATGCCGACGATTCCTATGGCTGCGGCAGCTACGCGACGGCGCCGCTGCAGGTGCGCATCAAGGTCACCGCCGACATGCCGGTCGATTTCCTGCCTGCGCTGACCCGCAAGTGGCTGCCGCAACTGGCGCCGATCCCGCTGCGCGCCAACGCGACATTGCGCTATGTCCATTAACCCGCACCTCCGCCGGCAGCGCCAGCGCGGCGTCTTCGCCGTCGAATTCGCCATGCTGGCGCTGCTGTTCTTCCTGTTCCTGTTCGCCATGCTGGAAGTGGCGCGCGCCGTGTACATGTGGAACATGGTGCATGAAATTACCCGGCGCGCGGCGCGCGCCGCCGCCGTCACCGATTTCAGCGATGCCGGCGCCTTGCAAGCCTTGCGCACGCACGCCGTGCTGCGCGCCACGCCGGGCACGCTGCCGCTGGGCGGCGGCCTCGGCGACGCGCATGTGCGCATCGATTACTTGTCGGAGAGCGCTGGCGGCGCCGCGCTGGCGGTACTGCCGGTGACGGTGCTGCCGGGATGCCCGCAGCGCAACCGCATCAATTGCCTGGACGATCCGCACGGCGCCAGCTGCATCCGCTTCGTGCGCGCACGCCTGTGCCAGCCCGGCGTCGGCGCGCGCTGCGAGCGCGTGCCGTACCGGCCCATCCTGCCGCTGCTGGGGATGATGTTTCCCTCCGGCGCAGGCGCCATACGTTTGCCCAGCGGGACCACCATGGCGGTGGCCGAGTCGCTGGGCTATGCGGACAATCCCGGCTTTTGTCCATGAGCGCCAGTGCGTCGGCGCAGCCGAATGTAGTGCCTTGAATGAAGGAGGGGTGATGAAAGCCTTGATGATTACCCGCGACGCCGGCCTGCACGATGAAATCGCGGCGCAAGGCGCGGCCCGCATGCCCGTGCTGCGGCTGCTGGACCGGCGCAGCGGCTTGCGCGACGCCGTCGAGCGCATGCTGCCCGAAGCGCCCGAGCTGGTGATCGTCGACGCCAGCGGCATCGATGCCGACGAAGCCGACCTGCTCGAGCGCCTGGCGCGCCAGTATCCGCTGGCCGTGCTGATGCTGCTCACGCGCGGCCAGCAGCAGGATGTGCTGATTCGCGCCATGCGCGCCGGCATGCGCGAAGTGCTGCAGCTGCCGCTGGTGCACAAGGCCTTCCACGAAGCGATGGACCGGGTCGATATCCAGGCCGGCGTGACGCAGATGCGCGACGGTAAAGTGCTCGCCTTCATCTCGTGCAAGGGCGGCAGCGGCGCCACCTTCCTGTCGACGAATTTTTCCTACGCGCTGGCCAGCCTGGCCGGCTGCAAGGTGCTGCTGATCGACTTGCACGGCCAGTTCGGCGACGCCACTCTGTATGTCTCGGACCAGAAGCCGGCCATGACCCTGTCCGACATCTGCGCGCAGATCGCGCGCATGGACGGCGCCTTTCTCGCCTCGTGCCTGGTGCACATCACGCCGAACTTCGGCGTGCTGGCGGCGGCCGACGACCCGGCGCACAAGGTCGACATGCAGCCCGAGCACATGGACCGCATCCTGGCCGTGGCGCGCCAGCACTACGATTACATCGTGCTCGACGTGGGACGCCAGATCGATGCGCTGTCGCTGCGCGCGCTCGACAACGCCGACGCCATCTATCCGGTGCTGCAGCTGGCCTTGCCCGACATCCGCGACGGGCGCCGCCTGCTCGATATCTTCCGCTCGCTCGGCTATCCGGGCGAGCGCTTGCGCCTGATCGTCAACCGCTATGAAAAGGGCGGGCGCCTGCGCCTGGCGGACCTGGAGCAGGCGCTGGGCGCGGAAGTGGTGCACACGGTGCCCAACGATTACATCGCCGCCACCGATTCCGTCAACCAGGGCATTCCGCTGCTGCAGCTGTCGCGCACCAGCGCCGTGGCGCGCAGCCTGGCCGAACTGGTGGAACTGGTGACGGCGCGCCGCGTGACGGAAAGCCGCGGCCTGTTCGACCGCCTGTTCAGCCGCAGCGAGGCTTAGGACGGGGATGGATGTCAAGGCTCCCGCCGGGAGCCATCATGGGAGCCGAGATGACTTTACGCGAACGCCTGGCGGCGAATGAAACGGTGCGCCCCGCCACGAATGGACAAGGGGCGCTGGCGCTGCACGCCTACCAGGAACTGAAAAAGACCATGCACCAGACGATACTCGACCGTATCGACCTGGAACGCCTGAAACGCCTGACGGCCGAGCAGTTCAAGCACGAGCTGGCGCTGCTGGTGCAGCGCGTGATCGAGGAAGAGCGCATCGTCCTGAATCAGCACGAGCGGCATAGCCTGGTGCTCGACATCCAGCACGAGATGCTGGGCTTCGGCCCGCTGGAACCGTTGCTGGCCGATGCCAGCGTGTCCGATATCCTCGTCAACACCTGCGACAAGGTGTATGTGGAGCGGGGCGGGCGGCTGCAGCTGACGGACGTGACCTTCCACGACAATGCGCACCTGATGAAGATCATCGAAAAGATCGTCTCGCGCGTGGGACGGCGGGTCGACGAATCGAGCCCGATGGTCGACGCGCGCCTGCCGGACGGCTCGCGTGTGAACGCCATCATTCCGCCGCTGGCCGTCGATGGCCCGATCCTGTCGATCCGGCGCTTTGCCGTGCAGCCTTTGAGCATCGCCAATCTGCTCGACTACAAAAGCCTGACGCCGCCCATGGTGCAGGTGCTGCAGGCGCTGGGGCAGGCCAAGGTCAACATCCTGATCTCGGGCGGCACGGGCAGCGGCAAGACGACCCTGCTCAACGTGCTGTCCGGCTTCATTCCCGGCAGCGAGCGCATCGTCACCATCGAGGATGCGGCCGAACTGGCGCTGCGCCAGCCGCACGTGGTGCGCCTGGAAACGCGCCCGCCGAATATCGAGGGCAAGGGAGAAGTGAGCCAGCGCGCGCTGGTGCGCAATGCGCTGCGCATGCGGCCCGACCGCATCATCCTGGGCGAGGTGCGCGGCGCCGAGGCGCTCGACATGCTGCAGGCGATGAACACGGGCCATGAAGGGTCGCTGGCGACCATTCACTCGAATACGGCCAGGGATGCGCTGGCGCGGCTGGAAAACATGGTCGGCATGGCCAGCGTGAACCTGACGCCGCGCGCCACGCGCCAGCAGATCTGTTCGGCCGTGACGGTGGTGATGCAGGTGTCGCGCCTGACGGACGGCGCGCGCAAGCTGGTCAGCCTGCAGGAAGTGACGGGCATGGAGGGCGACATCATCGCCATGCATGAAATCTTCCGCTTCGAGCAGACGGGTGTCGATGCCGCAGGCAAGGTGCTGGGCCACTTTTGCGCCACCGGCGTGCGGCCCCGTTTCACGGAGCGCTTGCGCATGTTCGGCGCGCCCGTGCCCGATACGGTATTCGATCCGGACCGCATCTACGAATAAAGGAAGCATCATGGACCTGGTGTTCTACGGCTTTGCCGTGCTGCTGTTCGCCGCCTGCATCCTGATGGTGGAAGGCGCCTGGCTGTGGTGGGCGGGCACGCACGGCAGCGCGGCGCGGCGCATCAACCGGCGCTTGCGGCTGATGGCGGCGCGCGGCGAGGCCGGCGGCGAGCGGGTTTCCATCCTCAAGCAGCGCCGCTATGCGCGTTCGCCTGGCCTGGAGCGCTGGCTGCGGCGCCTGCCGCAGGCGGCAAAGCTCGACCACCTGCTGCTGCAATCGGGCTTGTCCTGGTCGGTGGCGCAGTTCCTGGGCGGCGCGGGCGGCTTGCTGCTGCTGGCACTGCTGTGGCTGGCCATCTGGCCCATGCCGCTGCCGGGCGCCTTGCTGCTGCTGGGCGTGGCGGGCGGCGGGCCGTGCATGGTCGTGCTGCGCGCGCGCGCGGCGCGGCTGAAAAAGATCGAGGCGCAATTGCCGGAAGCGGCCGATTTCCTGGCCCGCGCGCTGCGCGCCGGGCACTCGTTTTCGAATGTGCTGCAGATGGTGGGCGATGAACTCAATGAGCCGATCAGCGGCGAATTCAAGATGGCGCACGAAGAGATCAATTACGGCGTGCCGATGAACGAGGCGCTGCAAAATCTGGCCGCGCGCATTCCGCTGACGGACTTGCGCTACCTCGTCATCGCCGTGCTGGTGCAGCGCGAATCGGGCGGCAATCTGGCCGAAGTGCTGGTCAGCATCGCGCGCATCATCCGCGCCCGTCTGAAGCTGCTGGGGCAGGTGCGCGTGCTGTCGGCCGAGGGGCGCATGTCGGCCTGGGTGCTGGGGCTGATGCCGGTGGTGATGATCGGCGTGATGGCGCTGGTCAACCCGCAATACATCAGCCTGCTGTGGACGGATCCCAGCGGCATCAAGCTGCTGTGGTACGCGGCCGGCATGGTGGCGCTGGGCGTCGTCTGGATGCGCAACGTCATCCGCATCCGCATCTAAGAGATCGCCTGAAAAAAAGTCCATGGCGTTGTTGCATCGCCTTGTCGTACTGTCGTACTGCCTTCGGCGACACGCCTAGCCCTGAACGTTTTGTCAGTCGATCAATCGGAGGAAATGCCATGACTGGCCCGCAACTGCTGTTCCTGTTGATCGTCTTCGCCGTGGTGGTGGCGCTGGCCCTGCTGGCGTGGCTGATCTTCTTTCCCGGCGCCTTGCGCCAGCGCCTGTTCGGTGCCATGGCGCCGGCCGCCAGCGAGGCGGTGGCCGACACGGGCTGGGTGGAGCGCGTGGCGCGCGTGGCGCAGCCGTTCAGCAAGCTGTCGCTGCCGGAAGAGGGCTGGGAGCGCTCGCCGCTGCGCACGCGCTTCATGAACGCGGGCTGGCGCCAGGCCAGCGCGCCGGCCCTGTACTTTGCGGCAAAGACCGTGCTGGCCCTGCTGTTTCCCACCGTACTGGGGCTGTATGCGGCCAGCGCCATGGCGGCGCAGCTGCGCAGCGTGCTATTGCTGCTGCTGTGCGTCAGCGCCACCGTCGGCTATTACCTGCCCAACCTGGTGCTGGCCAGCACGGCCAAGCGGCGCCAGCGCGACATCTTTGAAAACATCCCCGATGCGCTCGACTTGCTGACCGTGTGCGTGGAAGCGGGCCTGAGCCTGGAGCGCGCGCTGGTGAAGGTGTCGGGCGAAATCCACATCAAAAGCGTGGTGCTGGCGCAGGAATTGCAACTGGTGCTGATGGAAATGCGCGCCGGCTTTTCCAAGGAAAAGGCGCTGCGCAACCTGGCCTTGCGCAGCGGCGTGGAAGATGTCGACACCCTCGTCGCCATGCTGATCCAGTCGGAACGCTTCGGCACCAGCATGGGCGATTCGCTGCGCGTGCACTCGGAAAACCTGCGCGGTAAGCGCAGCCTGCTGGCCGAGGAGGCTGCCGCGAAGATCGCCTTGAAACTGCTGTTCCCGCTGATCTTTTGCGTCTTTCCCACCCTCATGCTGGTGCTCATGGGGCCGGCCGTGATCGAAGTCTATCGCGTGCTCGTGCCGGCCATGGCCAACCGCTGAAAGGAGCTACCATGCGCTTGACGATTTCCCGCCTGGCCACCGCCTCTGCCTGCCTGGGCTTGGCCGCCTGTACCACGCCGCCGGCCCACGCGCCGTTGCCGCAGTGGCCGGACGCCGATACCGCCTATGCGGCGGGGCGCCAGCATTTCGAGCGGGGCGACTTGTCGGCCGCGCAAGCGGCCTATGCGCAAGCCTTGCGCGCCGCGCCGCGCCATGTGAATGCGCGCAACGGCCTGGCCGTGCTGCACGCGCAGCGGGGCGAGCACGACGCGGCGATCGCCCAGTGGCTGGCCCTGACGCAGGAAGCCGGTGCGCCGCAGCCGCAACAGGCGTATCTGTTCAGCAATCTCGGTCGCGCCTACTATTTGCGCGGGCGCGATGCGCAAGCGTTGACTGCGCTGGAACAGGCGTGTCTGCTCGATCCGCTCAATGCGCTGGCCTGGCAGCACCTGGCGCAAGTGCTCGAACGTCTGGGACAGCACGCGCGCGCGGCCGTCATGCGGCGCCAGGCGCAGAGCCTGCAGGAACATGATTTACGGAGCGACATGGCTGTCTTGCGCAACGCGGCGCCGCCGCCGGGCGTGCCCGTGGCCGCGCCGCTGCCGGATGCGCCCGCCATGGCGCGCATCGAGATCACGCAAGGCGACGGCATGGCCCGCTTGCAGCGCGTGCCGGCCGCCGCGCGCAGCGTGCCCGCTGTCACGGCCGAGCGGTCCATGCCGGCCGCTGCCGCGCCCCGTCCGCGCCTGGAAATTGTGAATGGCAACGGCGTGCCCGGCCTGGCCGCCGCCCTGGCGCGCAGCCTGGCCGGCGCTCCCGTGCAAGTGGTGCGCCTGGCCAATGAAACCGGCTTCCAGGTGGCGCGCACGCGCGTCGAGTACCGGCCCGCGCAGGAGCAGGCGGCACGCCAGCTGGCCCGCCAGTTGGGGACGCAGGTGCAAACCCCAGTAGAAACCCGGGCAGGCGACTGCCCCGCCAGCGAGCTGCGCCTGGTACTGGGGCGCGACTTGAGCGATCCGGCCATGCTGCACCGCTATTATCTGCAGCAACTGCAGCTGGCGCGCCAGGCGCTGGCGCGGCTCGGTTAAAACGCCTCGACTGATGCAAAAAACACGCGGCGCCCATGAGGCGCCGCGTGTTTTTCATGCTGTGGATGATTACGGCTGGCGGCGCCGCGTAAAAGCCAGGGCCGCCAAGCCCATGCCCAGCAGGAACAGCGTGCCCGGCTCCGGTACCGCAAGCGGCGGATCGATGACGACGATATCGGTGCGCGTGGACTTGGAAAAATTCAAGGTATAGCTGCCGGCCGGCAGGGCGAAATTCGAGGTCAGGGAAAACATCGCGAAGCCATTCGTGAAGGCGCGCCCCGTGGCGGGGTCGTTGGTGCCGGCCGTCATGTTCAGGCTGAACGGGTCGAGGCTGCCGGCACCATGGTTGCCATTGATGTCGCTGCCATTATTGGCATCGCCATCGGGCGCGAACTGGAAGATCACGCCATCGGCATTCGCGTGCGACAGGCAGCCGGCGGGGCTGGAACTGTTGCACGAGATATTGAAGATATCCATGATCGACACGTTCGACTTGTCGCCCATGGTCGTCACGCTGGTGCGCAGGTCGCGCCGTCCCATGAAGCTGAAGGTGATGAAGCCGGCGCTCGACAGGGTCAGGTTGACGGAGCCGGTCAGCGTGTCGCCGGCCGTGGCCGTGGCGGCGCCGATCGTGTTGCGCTGGGCTTCCGCCACGGCGCTCACGCTGGCGCCGCCATTGAGCATGTTGCCGAAGGCATGCGCATCGCCGCGGGCAAATTCCAGGGTGGAACTGGGGCTGGGGGCGTAGTGGTTTTGCGGCAAGCCGCTGCAGCCGCCGCCCGAGCACACTTGCGGCACGTCGGCGTTGGCGGCCGGGCCCGTATTGACGGCGCGCGGATTGACGGCCACGCCGCCTTCAAAAAAAGCGCTGTCGCTGGCATTGCGGTTGGCGCCGGCCAGCGACAGCGCGCCGGCGCTGGTGGTGATGCGGAAATTGTTCAACTCATTGACGGCCAGGCCGTACGCGCCGGCCTGCGCCTGGCCGCTGGCCAGCAGGCTCGCCGCCGCCAGTGCGCCCAGCCAGCCCAGAATCTTGCTTCGTGTGTGATCAACGTTCATCGCAGCCTCTTGTCGTGGTCAGTCTCGGAAAATCCGGGGGACAAAGAATCCAGAATGACTTGCCTGGATTCATCTCGTAGACAGGGATAAGCAGCTTGCGTGCCACACAAAAATATCACACGGAATCAAGTGCTTGCGCAAAGCGGACTGAGCTGGATGAAGTGAAGTGTAAGAAAGGCCGACGCCGCTTGGCGGGCGCCGTCGGCCAGCCTCAGGTACCCCGGTGATAGCCCAGGTGGCCGCCCGAATTGCGTGCGCAGCCGCAACCGATGCGCGCCACTTCCTCGCCTTCCGTCAATTTCCAGTTGGTAATCGTCGTGTGGTTCCAGTCGATGTCGCTTTTCTTGACAGGTTTGACCGTCAAGATGCGTGCTTCCGCATCCGTGTACTCCATCAGCTCTTCGTCGTCGGCGATGTCGAAATGGCGGTGGATCAGGGAAATGCCGAAGCGGTCGAGCGCGCCGTAGCGTTGCAGCACGTCGCGCAGTTCGCGAAAGCAGGCGAGATCGTCGGGCAGCAGCGGATTGACGGCGGAAATATCGGCGACGGGTTGCCATTGCATGGCGTGGATGTTCAGGCTGTGCATGATAGGCTCCTGTGCCCCATGATGATAGGCCCAGGCTGCCGGAGGGGCGCCGGCACGCCTGGCGAAATGCCCATCGTGGACGCAAAGCCGCTGCGGCGCTTGCGCCGGATCAAAGGTGCGGCACATCGCCTCTCGTCCGATCATTGCCCGGTAAAATAGACCATGGCAAACAAAACCCCCACCTTCCCCGGCGCGCGCACGGGCCGCGGCCAGGTCCTGGCCGTGCTGCTGTCGAACCGCGACCAGTCCGGCGCCGAACCACTGCAAGGCCGCGTCTCGCTGGCCGCCATCGTCAAGGCGCTCAAACGCAAATACCACTGGCCCATCGAGACGCACAGTTTTCCCGCCAACACGCAGGATGGCCGGGCCAGCTGGGCGACCGTCTACAGCCTGCCGGACAAGGTCATCGAGACCGCGCTGGAGGCCGGCGGCCGGGAATGGCTGGAAAGCCGGGGAGCGGCCGGGCGGCGCTGAGCGCGCCGCTTGCTTTACTCGATCCCTTTACTCGATCCCTTTATTCGAGCCGGAAGCCGACCTTGAGCGTGACCTGGAAGTGCGCCACCTTGCCATCGACGATATGGCCGCGCGAATCGGTCACTTCATACCAGTCCATGTGCTTGACCGTCAGCGCCGCCTTGGCAATGGCATCGCGTATCGCCTGATCGCTGCTCTCGGTCGACGTGCCGACCAGCTCGATCAGCTTGTAAGTGTGTGCGGACATGATATTTCCCCAGGTAGGCAAGCCAGACATCGGGAGCCTGCTTTGCGCAAGCACGTGCTCATCTTGCGCCTAAATGTGCCGGACGTCATGGCGCGGTGCAGCAATGCGTCAACCTGGATGACGATGCGTGCCAGTGTTCCGGATGGCTTCCGCGGGCGTGGGAAAAGAAAAAAGGGCTACCAGCCGAATTCCGCGGGCGTGGGAAAAGAAAAAAGGGCTACCAGCCGAAGCGGGTAACCCTTTGATTTACTGCTGAATTCTGGTGCCGACTGCCGGTTTCGAACTGGCCACCTGATGATTACAAATCTTTGTTGACTTGGCTTTCGACTGGAATAAATAACAATCAATGGCTTAGAGCTATTTAATTAATTTCTCTGTCTATCCGCATGCTATCCGGTGAGCCTTCTGAGTAGCTGATCATCTGGTGAAATATGGTGGGCAATCAGTTTTTCACTGATGCGTTCTTAAAAGGCTCTTGCAACTGGAGAGCGCTTCGAAGTGTGTGATGAAGGGAATGCTGGATCGAAAGTAACATTGCGTTCGTGCATGCATGATCTGTTTTTTACTGCATGACATCGAAGGTTAGCGCCGCAACTGAGCTAGACTCACAAGTTCCTGTACAGTATCTCGTAGAGCATCCAATACCTTATCCAAATCTTCCCTATGAGCATTGAAGCGCCTACTGTGAGCGCTCTTATCACCCAGTTCTTTAAGCTTAGGTAAAACAGTTTTGACGTTTCGCCCTAAGGTCCAAGCAGGTTCCGCCAGCAGGTGGTCCACCAAGTCCCTTAGGAAAAAATAGTTTCCCGTGCTGTCTTTGATCCGATCCGCTATTTTATGCGCCTCGTAGCATTCAATAATAAGTGTCTCTAGAAGTCTTCTTAGCATAACTGCGCTAGCATCGTACCAGCCTTGGGCATAGCAACCGTTTGCTTGGTGCGCTACCCGTTCAATGTATCCACGGGTACCGTTCACGAGAGCCATATAAATGACGGGTTCGTCCCGAGATGCTGCAATCGCGGAAGGTGGCTTAATGTTCTCGTCAATTGTCCTCTTCAGTTCAAGCGCTACTTGCATTGAACTTCGAATTGCATCGCTTGGTTTCATGTCAGCCAGTGAAGTTACCGAGATGCTTCGCCATGCTCTCAAAAATCCTATCAATCTGCTCAGCCGATGTCTCAGGTGATATATGCACTTGAACATCTATATGTACTGCAGGAAACTTACCTAACGGCTTATGATGTATTGGCGGGGTAGGTGCTGGGGAAATATTAAGCGATGTGGGAACTGATTCTTTTGCTTGTGCGGTTGTCGACTTGCGCGCAGCTTGACTAGTGGAGCCGCGTTTCTTGGTTGAGGTCGAATTTGCTGCCATCTCTTCAAGCTGAGCCGCATCTGCCTGAGCAAGTATGGAATAAGTATCAGCAAACATTTTTGCGGCGGCATCACCGACACCTGCCGATTTCATGAACCATCTAATAATTCCGGGCTTATCCACAGCTTCGCCACCGGGATAAGTATCGAGCAAGTCTTGGGGATAGATGCGTTCGCGTATCGTTTTACAGACCGTAGGATACTCGTCATCATGACGCCATTGCGACGCTAGATCAGTCGGCTTCCGCTGATCATCAAGCAAGCCAAGTACTTGAAGCGGCTTAATGACATTCGACACTGCCGATGCATCAGCCATTGTTACGATCGAACTTACGAAAGCTGGCGTGACGACAGCGGGAATAGATTTTTTAAATCTGACACGAAGTTTCGACCACGTGTTGCGGCTGATTTTTGGGTAACTCACGACAGTAGCCATGCGGAATATCACCTCGTCCAGTATGTATTAACAGTAGTCACTGTTCGCTTAGCTCAAATGTTAGAGCGATCAATTCTACGGGATGTAAAGATAGTTACAATAAGGATACGTGAATTCACGTTAGATCACCACCTAATGTTTTGCTACCGAAATACATCAAATACATCTATCGGATATGCAGCAGCTTTTGGCATGGGCAACCACATACACGCCTATTGCATAACGTTAGCCCAAAGAGTAGCTTATGGCCCAGAAAGCAAAAAGCCCAACCTGAAAGGCTGGGCTTTTTGCTGGATGTCTTGGTGCCGACTGCCGGTTTCGAACTGGCCACCTGATGATTACAAATCAACTGCTCTACCAAATGAGCTAAGTCGGCAAAAACTGCGCGTTGCGAATTATACGCTATTTAATGCGTGTCAGGGTCGGGCGGCCGCCTTTTTTTGGTGGCTCGTCGTCGCCGGGCGTGGCGCTGTCGCGTTGTTCGGGGGAGCTGGTCGGCACGGACGACAGGGTGGGACCGCTGGCGGCGGGGGCGAGCACGGGTGGCGGGACGTCGGCGGAGGCCGGGCTGTCCGTCGGTTGCGCGTCCGGGTCATCGTTGCCCAGCACGGGCTCGAAAGCCATGCCCTGGCCGTTTTCGTTGGCGTAGATGGCCATCACGTTGTCGACCGGCACGTAGATTTCACGCGAGACGCCGCCAAAGCGGGCGTGGAAGCGGATGGCGTCGTTGTCCATCTTCAGGCCGCTGGTGGCGCCGAAGCTGATGTTGAGCACGATTTCGCCCTTTTTCACGTATTCCATCGGTACCGTGGTGCGCGAATCGACTTTGACCGCGAGATAAGGCGTGTAGCCGCTGTCGGTGCACCACTCGTAGATGGCGCGCAGCATATAAGGTTTGGTTGAGATTTCAGACATGGTAGGCACGGTGAGGCGGGAGCGCCCCCGTCAGCATGAGGCGGGCGCACCGGTAGTTCAAAAGACTGGGACAGCGCAAAAAGCAACTTTAACACATGGCCCAAGATGCCCCAGAAAGCGTAGCGAGCAAGCCCGATATTGGCCTCAGTAACGCAGCCGTACTGAAGTACGGCGAGTAACGCCAGGTCAAGAGCGGGCTGCGCAGTAGCTTTATGGGGATATCTTTTAGCGACGCATCACTTTTTCGGATGGCGTCAGCGCTTCGATGTACGCAGGACGCGAGAAGATGCGTTCGGCGTATTTCATCAGCGGTGCGGCCGTCTTCGACAGTTCGATGCCGTAGTGGTCCAGGCGCCACAGCAGCGGCGCGACAGCCACATCGAGCATCGAGAATTCGTCGCCCAGCATGTACTTGTTTTTCAGGAACAGCGGCGCCAGGGTCGTCAGGCGGTCGCGGATTTCCGCGCGTGCCTTGTCGTGGGCCTTGTCGTTGCTCTTGGCGCGTTCGCTTTCCAGCACGTGCACGTGCACGAACAGTTCTTTTTCGAAATTGAACAGCATCAGGCGCGCGCGGGCGCGCATCAGCGGATCGGCCGGCATCAGTTGCGGATGCGGGAAGCGCTCATCGATGTACTCGTTGATGATGTTCGATTCATACAGGATCAGTTCGCGTTCGACCAGGATAGGCACCTGGCCATACGGATTCATGGTCGAAATGTCTTCCGGTTTGTTGAACAGGTCGACGTCGCGCACTTCGAAGTCCATGCCTTTTTCAAACAGGACCAGGCGGCAGCGTTGCGAAAATGGGCAGGTTGTACCCGAATAGAGAACCATCATTTTTTATAGTTCCTTAGAAACAAAGGGGGTGAAGCCGCGAACGGCTCACCCCAGGTCGCTTGTCCACTCATGCGGACAACGCAGAAACAGGCATAAACCGGCCTATGGCCGGCGCCTCACTTATTTGACTTCCTTCCAGAACGACGCGTTAAGGCGCCATGCCAGCAGAGCAAAGACCGACAGGAACAGCAGCACCCACACGCCCAGGCGCTTGCGTGTCTGCTGTGCCGGTTCGGCCATCCACTCCATGTAGCCGACCAGGTCGGCTACCGCATTGTCATACTCGATCTTGTTCAACGTACCTGGCTTGACCTGCTCGAAGCCGGCAAATTTGTGGATCTTCTTGCCAGCTTCGTGCGGATCATTCTCTTCCACGAACTTGGCAGACTGGACACCTTGCAATTCCCATAATACATGCGGCATGGCAACATTCGGCACGACCATGTTGTTCCAGCCGGTCGGACGAGTGTCGTCTTTATAGAACGTACGCAGGTAAGTATACAGGTAGTCGCCGCCTGTGCCAGCGGAAGATGATTTCGCGCGCGAAATTACCGACAAATCCGGCGGTACGACGCCAAAGAAGGCCTTGGCGTCCTGCGGTGCCAGGCTCGTCGTCATCAAGTCGCCGACTTTATCGCCGGAGAACAACAGATTCTGCTTGATCTGGTCTTCTGTCAAGCCCAGGTCGCGCAGGCGGTTGTAGCGCATCGACACGGCGGCGTGGCAATTCAGACAATAATTGACGAACAATTTGGCGCCGTGTTGCAGCGCTGCCATGTTGGTCTGGCGGTCAGGAGCCTTGTCCAGCGGAAAGCCGCCTTCGCTGGCGAGAGCCATGGCGGGCACGAGGGCCAGGATGGCGAGCAGTTTTTTTGCAATCTTCATATGATGTATGTCCTTTGAGCGTGGCGTGAGAGCGGCTTAGTGCGGGTGAAACGTCACACGCGACGGCACGGTCTTGAACTTGCCCATTGCACTCCACCATGGCATCAACAGGAAGAAGCTGAAGTAAATCAGGGTGCACACTTGCGACACGATGGTCTTCGTATCCGTTGGCGCCTGGGTCCCGAGGTAGCCGAGGATCAGGAACGACAGGCCGAAGATGGCGTACACATATTTGTGCCAGTTCGGACGGTAGCGGATCGATTTCACCGGGGAATGGTCGAGCCATGGCAGGAAGGCCAGGATCACGACGGAACCGCCGAAGAACACCACGCCCCAGAATTTCGCGTCCAGCACCTGCGGCAGCATGCCGATGATGGCGACGATGGCGATGCCGGCGATGGCAGACTTGACCGTCGTCGACAGGCGCGACTTGAGCCAGATGAACACCACGTAGGCGGCCACGACACCCATCAGCACGTACATGAAGTCGGCCGTGGTGGCGCGCAGCACCGAATAGAACGGCGTGAAGTACCAGGTTGGCGCGATGTGCAGCGGGGTCTTCAGCGAATCGCCCGGCAGGAAATTGTTGTATTCCAGGAAATAACCGCCCATTTCCGGCGCGAAGAAGACGACGGCGCTGAAAATGACGAGGAAGATCGAGACGCCGAACAAATCGTGCACGGTGTAGTACGGATGCGAAGGAATCGAATCGACCGGGTGGCCGTCGGCGCCCAGGTTTTCCTTCACTTCGATGCCGTCCGGATTGCTCGAACCGACTTCGTGCAGGGCGATCAAGTGCGCTGCAACCAGGCCCAGCAGTACCAGCGGGATGGCGATCACGTGGAAGGCGAAGAAGCGGTTCAGGGTCGCGTCGGAAACGACGTAGTCGCCGCGGATCCACAGCGACAGGTCAGGGCCGATCAGCGGGATGGCGCCAAACAGGTTGACGATCACTTGTGCGCCCCAGTACGACATCTGGCCCCATGGCAACAGGTAGCCGAAGAACGCTTCGGCCATCAGGCACAGGAAGATGGCGAAACCGAACAGCCAGATCAGTTCACGTGGCTTGCGGTACGAGCCGTACAGCAGGCCGCGCGTCATGTGCAGATAGACGATGATGAAGAAGGCCGAGGCACCCGTCGAGTGCATGTAGCGCACCAGCCAGCCCCACGGCACTTCGCGCATGATGTACTCGACGGAATTGAAGGCCAGGGCCGCATCCGGTTTGTAGTGCATGGTCAGGAAGATGCCGGTGACGATCTGCAGTACCAGCACCAGCATGGCCAGCGAACCGAAGATGTACCAGAAGTTGAAGTTTTTCGGGGCGTAGTACTTGCCCCATTGATCGTTCCACAGCTTGGTCAGGGGAAAGCGGTCATCGACCCAGCCCAGCGCTTTTTCGGCGACGGGAGCGTCTGCCGGGAATTTCGTTTCTTTGAAAGCAGCCATGATCAAGCCTCGCCTTTCTCGTCTTTACCTATCAGCAATTTGGTGTCGCTCAGGTACATATGGCGCGGCACTTGCAGGTTGTCCGGCGCCGGCTTGTTCTTGAACACGCGGCCAGCCATGTCGAAGGTGGAGCCGTGGCAAGGGCACAGGAAGCCGCCTTCCCAGTCATCGGGCAGCGACGGTTGCGGGCCGGGGGTAAATTTCGAGGAAGGGGAGCAGCCCAGGTGGGTGCAGATGCCGACGGCGACGAGAATTTCAGGCTTGATGGAACGCGCCTCGTTCATGCAGTATTCGGGCGTGAATTCGGCGGGATTGCGTTGGGAATTGGCATCGGCGACCTTGCCATCGGTTTGCTTGAGCGACGCGATCATTTCCGGCGTGCGCTTCAGGATCCAGACCGGCTTGCCGCGCCATTCGACGGTGCGCATTTCGCCGGGTTGCAAGGTGGTGATGTCTACTTCGACCGGCGCGCCAGCCGCTTTCGCGCGCTCCGACGGCTGGAAGGTGCTTACCAAGGCTCCCGCGGTTGCCAATCCAACTACACTGCCCGCCGCGCACGTGGCGACGAGCAAGCCGCGACGGCCTGAATCGACCTGCTTTTCGTTACTCATGCAAACCCCAATCAGTCAAAATGCGAATCTTTATTATGAGTGGCAGCCGCGAAAAACCCGTCGCCGAAGTTCTTTTCCACTGATTGCCGCAACCCGCATCTTTGTACGGTAAAGTGGCAACATCCCTGCGGAACTTCGGACTATGGCGCAGCCCATGCCAGTTTCTTGTTGATTATCCGGAAGCGAAAAAGCCGCTTCTGGCAACCGCAAATTATAAGTGAAGCAAACAACGAATAAAACAAAAACGTTGCTTGTACCATAATTTATATACTTTTGCAGGAGGTGGCTAGTTCTTTCGAACTAGATGCGCGCGGCTGTGCCGGAATTGGTCTCGCCGGCAACCACAAGTTGGTGTGCCCGGGAATCAATAGTATGATCGGCATGTTTTTTATACATATCCGAAGGAGAAATTTCATGGCAATGATGCAAGAATTTAAAGAATTTGCAATGAAGGGTAACGTCGTCGATCTGGCGGTCGGTGTCATTATCGGTGGTGCCTTCGGCAAGATTGTCGATTCCCTGGTGCAAGACGTGATCATGCCGCCTATCGGCCGCATTTTCGGCGGCCTCGATTTCGCCAATTACTACCTGCCCCTGAATGGCCAGGCGACGACCCTGACCCTGGTGGAAGCGAAAAAGGCGGGCGCCGTGCTGGCCTACGGCAATTTCCTCACCATTTTGCTCAATTTCGTCATTCTGGCCTTCATCATCTTCCAGATGGTGCGCCTGATGAACAAGGCCCGCCGCAGCGAACCAGTCGCGCCGGCGCCGGCACCGGCCACGCCGGAAGACATCGTGCTGCTGCGTGAAATCCGCGACTCCCTGCAGAAGAACGGACAGAATAGCAACGATCTGGCAAAATAAGTCGTTCCGGCACCGGCCGGCTGACCTGGGTGGAGTGTTATGCGACGATTCTGGTTATTGTTTGCGCAAACCGTGACGATCGCGTTGGCGCTGTACTTTGTGTACGGCGCGCTGCGCCCGGCCAGCCGGGTACAGCAACTGGGTTCTCCCTCCAAGCCGGTGCCCGTGGTGGAAACGGCGTCCAGCAGTCTGGCGCCCGGTTCCTACCGCGACGCGGCGGCGCGCGCCATGCCCGCCGTCGTCAACATCCTCACCCTGCAAGTACCCAAGCGCGGCGCCCATCCGCTGGCGCGCGATCCCTTCTTCAAACGTTTCTTCGGCGACCGCGACCCGGACGGCGAGGATGACGACGACTTGAAAAACAGCCTCGGTTCGGGCGTCATCGTCAGCCATGAAGGCTATGTGCTGACCAACAACCACGTGGTCGAAGGCGCCGACGAAATCGAAGTGGTGCTCACGGATGGCCGCAAGGCGCCCGCCAAGGTGGTGGGCCTGGACCCGGAAACGGACCTGGCCGTGATCAAGATCAACCTCGACAAGCTGCCTGTCATCGTGCTGGGCCAGTCGGAACTGGCGCGCGTGGGCGACGTGGTGCTGGCCATCGGCAATCCGTTCGGCGTGGGCCAGACGGTGACCATGGGCATCATCTCCGCCCTGGGCCGCAACAACCTGCACATCAACAGCTTTGAAAATTTCATCCAGACGGATGCGGCCATCAACTTCGGCAATTCGGGCGGCGCCCTGGTCGATACGCGCGGCAACTTGATCGGCATCAATACGGCGATTTACTCGCAAAGCGGCGGCTCCGTCGGCATCGGCTTCGCCATTCCCGTCTCGACGGCGAAAACCGTGATGGAGGCCATCATCAAGGATGGCCATGTGGTGCGCGGCTGGATCGGCGTGGAAACGCAGGACATCACGCCCGAGCTGGCGCAAAGCTTCAACTTGCAGCGCAGCAGCGGCGCCATCATCGCCGGCGTGGTGCGCAACGGCCCGGCCGACAAGGCGGGCATCGTGCCCGGCGACATCCTGCTGACGGTGGAAGGCAAGCCCGTCGGCGACACGACGGAAATGCTGAACCTGATCGCCCAACTGCCGCCCGGCGGAAAAGCTAAAATGACGGTGCTGCGCAAGAATCGCGAAGCGGCGCTCGACGTGATGGTGGGCAAGCGCCCCCTCCCGAAAGAGCTTTCCAAATAGTTGCTGATCGGAATTTGACACATGCATGTGCGTGACTTGACCCAATTTTTACGTGAACTGAGCGACAACAACAACCGTCCCTGGTTTGTCATGAACAAGCCCCGCTACGACATCCTGCGCGAGGAATTTCTCGCGCTGGTGACGTCACTTATTGCTGAACTCGGCAAGTTCGACCCGGCCGTGAAGTACTGCAATCCGAAGAAGGCCTTGTTCCGCATCAACCGCGACGTGCGTTTCGCCCACGATAAAAGCCCGTATAAGACGCGCTTTTCGGCCGCCATCGCGCCGAACGACATGCGCCGTCCCAGCAAGGCGGGCGGTCCCACGTATTACCTGCAGATCGATGGCCAGGGCAACTTGCTGTTCGGCGCCGGCGAATACATGCCGCCGCCAGGCCGCCTGAAGGCGCTGCGCGAACACATGGTCAACGACGCGCCAGGGTTTTCCAAAGTGTTGAAAAATAAGCGCTTGAAGGCCCGTTTCGGCACCATCCAGAACGAGGGCAAGCTGCAGCGCCCGCCCAAGGGTTTCGAGGCGGACGCCGAACATATCGAATTCATCAAGCTGAAGAGCTTTTTTGTCTGGACCGAAATACCGCTGCCCGTGAACGCCCCCGAGAAACTGCTGCCGACCCTGGCGGAAGGCTTGAAGGATGCGTGGCCGCTGGTCGAGTGGATGCGCGGCGCGAAAGAGCCGGAGGAAGTCACCGAGTAATTGCGGAAGGAGCACATGATGGCACTGGAACACGCAAGTTCAGGACAGGTGATCGAGGTGCTGCGCAGGGACGGCGACGACCTGTCGCAGTTTTCCGCCATCGCGCTGGCCAAGACGGATGAGCTGGAACTGATCCGCATGTGCATGCCCAAGGGCAAGACCATGCCCGAGCATCATGTGCTCGGCGAAATCACCTTGCTGTGCCTGCAAGGGCAGGTGGCGGTGACGGCGCATGGCGGCGTGCACCTGCTGGGGCCGGGGCAGATGTTGTACCTGCTCGGCGGCCAGGCGCACGCCCTGGAAGCGCGCGAAGACAGCCTGTTATTACTGACCATACTCATGCACAAGGCGGGACGTTAGGTTTTTTCTGGCGCTCAAGCCGCTTCGGCGCGCGGATCGCGCGACAGCAGCTGCTGCACCATCACGTGCGGTAAATCGCCATCGAACAGCACGCCGGCCACCGCGTTGGTGATCGGCATCTCGACGCCCATGCGACGCGCCAGTTCGCGCACGGCCTTGGCGCACGGCACGCCTTCGGCCACATGACCCAGCTCGGCCACGATGGTGTCCAGCGCCTTGCCTTGCGCCAGACCCAGGCCGACGCGGCGGTTGCGCGACAGGTCGCCCGTGCACGTCAGAATCAGGTCGCCCATGCCCGTCAAGCCCATGAACGTTTCCGTCTGTCCACCCAGGGCTGTGCCCAGGCGCGTGATTTCCGCCAGGCCACGCGTGATCAGCGCGGCGCGCGCATTCAAGCCCAGGCCCAGGCCGTCGGCCACGCCGGTGGCGATCGCCAGCACATTCTTGACGGCGCCGCCCACTTCCACGCCCACCAGGTCGTCGCTCGCATACACGCGGATGGTGCCGCCATGCAAGGCCGAGACGACGGCGCCGCGCAAGGCCGCGCTGTGCGAGGCGATGGTCAGCGCGCACGGCAAGCCGCGCGCCACTTCCTGCGCGAACGAGGGGCCGGACAGGGCGCCGCCGGGGATATTGTCGCCCAGCACTTCCTGCACGATCTGGTGCGGCAACAAGCCCGTGCCGCCTTCAAAGCCTTTGCACAGCCACACCAGGTTGCCGATGGCCTTGTCTTTCAATTGCTGCAGCATGGGCCGCAAGCCCGCCACGGGGCAGGCGGCGATCAGGATGCCGTGTTCGCCACCGGCATGCGCGACGGCGGCGTCGAAATCGGCGCTGATGCGCAGTTGCGGCGGCAAGGGGAAGCCGGGCAGATAGCTGTTTTCGCCGCTGGCGGCCATGGCGGCCATGGCGTCGCCGTTGCGGCCCCACAGCAGCACGTCGTGGCGGCCGGCCAGGGCCATGGCCACGGCCGTGCCCCAGGCGCCGGCGCCGAGGATGGTGATCTTGCGGGGGAGCGCCGTGGCGGCGGGAGATGTATCGGGAGAAACTTGCATGCGACCTCAGTCTGGCAGGGGGAGGGGCGCGGCGCGGCTGGCCGCTGCCCGGATGAATCTGGCGGTGCTTACAGGCCCCACACTTCGCTGGTCTTGACGTAGCCGCTTTGGCCATCCTTGTGGCGCACCTTGACCCAGTTGGAGCTCGGTTGCTCGCTCATTTCCAGCAGCACGCCCTTGTCGACGAGGATGATGGGGGAGGCGGTGTCGTCGGGGCTGGCGCGAACCTTGAGGTTCGCGGCGCGCGCCACGACGTTGCGCTTGGCGGACAGGCCCTTGGCTTCCGTCCAGGCCATTTCGCCGCTGGCGTCGCGTACCTTGACCCATTCGCCGTAGCTGAGCACGATTTCCAGCGGCATGCCGCGTGGTGCCACGTACAGCTTGCCGCCCTTGGCGGATGGCGCGTCGTACAGGATCACGGGAGCCGCGCCCACCGTTTTGAAATCGACGGCGTGGCTGGCGGCGGTCGCCAGCAGCAGCACGGCGCCGGCCATCCAGCGGAACTTGCTCAAGAGCGCACTTTTCAACATGATATTTTTGAACCTTAACGAAACACGGCGGCCAGGCCGCCGTGTCAGGCCAGCCTTGACGGCTGGCGGGGTCTTGCCTGAAGCTTAGTGCGTCGTCGCGTCGGCTGCCGGGGCAGCTGCTGCGGCGTCAGCAATAGCTTGCAGACGTTGTTGGTAGAACACTTCGAAGTTGATCTCGGCCAGGTGCACTGGCGGGAAGCCGGCACGGGTGATCACGTCGGCGATGTTGGCGCGCAGGTAAGGGTAGATGATGTTCGGGCAGCCGATTCCCAGCAGTGGATCGAGTTGATCAGCAGGAATGTTGCGTGCTTCGAAGATACCGGCTTGCTTGCCTTCAACCAGGAAAGCGACTTTTTCGCCGACTTTGGCGGTGACGGTGATGGTCACGGTGGCTTCGAAGATGCCGTCGGCCAGAGGCGCAGCGCCCACGTCCAGTGCCACTTCGATGGCTGGTGCTTCTTGTTCCAGGAAAATAGCTGGGGAATTTGGTTGTTCCAGCGACATGTCTTTCAGGTAGACGCGTTGGATTTGGAAGACTGGTTGCAGATTTTCGTCAGACATGGAACGCTTTCGTTGTAAAGGACAAGAACGGCACACCGTTCAAATATGGTGCTTGCGGTATTCAAACCGCGCCGGATAGGCGCGGCCAGATCAGGTGCGAGGGCAATTGTATCAAAACAATACGACAAAAAACCAAGCAATTTCTCGAACCCGCTTTATATCAGGCTGCCGTGCCATTTAACAAGGGGTCCAGCTTGCCAGCTTGATCGAGCGCATACAAATCGTCGAATCCGCCCACGTGGGTATCGCCCACATAGATCTGCGGCACCGTGCGGCGGCCCGTGCGTTCCATCATCTTGATGCGCTCTTCCGGGTCGAGGTCGACGCGGATCTTTTGCACGGCGACGCCCTTGGCTTCCAACAGGCGCTCGGCGCGCACGCAATACGGGCACACGGCGGTGCTGTAAACAATAACGGGTACGGTCATGATGATTCCTTCAGTTAAGGCCGGCTTATTTCGCCAGCGACAAGGTTTTCAATGGCAAACCTTGCTTTTTCCATTCGTCGAGGCCGCCTTCCAGGCTCGTTGCCTCAGCGAAACCGGCTTTGCCCAGCAGGCCGACGGCGGTTGCCGAACGCGAACCTTTCTGGCAAACCACTACAATGGGGCGCGTTTTGAATTTTTCCAGCTCGCCCAGGCGTTTTGTCAGTTCCGGCAGCGGAATATTTTTTGCGTCAGGCAAGTGGCCCGTGGCGAATTCTTCCGCGCTGCGCACGTCGACGATGACAGTCTTGCCACGGTTGATCAGTTGCGTGACTTCCAGCACGGTCGCGCGCTTGCCGCGCATCGACAGCAGTGGCCAGAGGAGGGCGCCGCCGGAAATAATGACGATGGCAAACAGAAAAATGTGGTCGATAATGAATTTCACGTAGGGTCCAATGGTTTAAGTCAATCCGCGCATTATAAAATAGAAGCTGGACGAGGTCTTTTTACGTTTTGCTTTTTTGATTTGAACCCCTTGAGAAGATAGAACTATGTACAAAATCGTTTTCATGCGTCACGGCGAGTCCACCTGGAACCTCGATAACCGCTTCACCGGCTGGACCGACGTCGATCTGACGGAAAAGGGCGTCAACGAAGCCAAGGCCGCCGGCCAGATCCTCAAGCAGGAAGGTTTTACGTTCGACGTGGCCTACACTTCCGTCCTGAAGCGCGCCATCCGCACCCTGTGGCTGGCGCTCGACGAGATGGACATGATGTATTTGCCGATCAAGAACGACTGGCGCTTGAACGAGCGCCACTACGGCGCCCTGCAAGGCCTGGACAAGGGCGAGACAGCCGCCAAGTATGGCGACGAGCAAGTATTGGTATGGCGCCGCAGCTACGACACCCCGCCGCCGCCGCTGGAAGCGAACGATGACCGCGCCTCGTTCAACGATCCGCGCTACGCCGGCTTGCCGCAAGCGTCGATTCCCCTGACCGAATGCCTGAAAGACACCGTGGCGCGCGTGATGCCGGCCTGGGACGAGGAAATCGCTCCGGCCATCCGCGCCGGCAAGAAAATCATCATTTCGGCCCACGGCAACAGCTTGCGCGCGCTGATCAAGATGCTCGACGGCATCAGCGACAGCGACATCGTCGGCCTGAACATCCCGAACGGCCAGCCGCTCGTGTATGAACTGGACGCCGACCTGAAACCGATCCGTCATTACTACCTGGGCGACCCGGCAGCGATTGCGGCAGCGCAAGCTGCCGTGGCGAACCAAGGGAAGGCCAAGTAACTTGTCGTCTTTCTTCCGCGGCACAGCCATCGCCCCCTCTGCTGAACGACCCCTGCCGGCGTGGCGCGCCGGCGCCATGCTGTGCCTGGCGCTGCTGCTTTCCAGCGGTGCCGCGCAGGGCGCCAAGCCCACCGAACGCAGCAAGCAGAAGGCGGCCGCGGAAGCACAACGTGCTGGATTGCAACAAAAGCTGACGGCGCTCAAGCGGGACATCAGCCGCACGGAAAGCGCCAAGGATGACGCGGCCGATACCCTGGCCGAGTCGGAAGAGGCCATTTCCAACGCCAACCGCGCCCTGCGCGACCTGGCGCAGGAACAAAGCGAGACGGGCGTGAAACTCAATGCGCTGGGGCAAGAGCACCAGCAATTGACGGCCACCGTCGAGAAACAGAAGACGCAGCTGTCAAAGTTGCTGCGTGAACAATATGTCGCCGGCAACGAAGACCGCATCAAGCTGCTCTTGTCGGGCGATAACCCAAACCGCATCAACCGCGACTTGCAACTGATGGCGTATGTGTCGCAGGCGCAGGCGCGCCTGCTGGAAGCCTTGCGCGCCAACTTGCTGGCCGTGGAGAAAAACCAGGCGGAGGTGCAGAACGCCAAGGATGAGCTGGAAGAAATCGCGCAGGAAGAGCGCGACCAGAAGGCCTTGCTGGTGCAGGAGAAGGCGCGCCGCGCCGCCTTGCTGACGAGCTTGTCGCAGCGCCTGGTGGCGCAGCGCAAGGAAGTGGGCAATGTCGAGCGCGACGAACAGCGCATGGGCAACCTGGTCGACAAGCTGGCAAAACTGATCGAAGAGCAAGCCGCCGCCGCCGCGGCCGAAAAGAAACGCCAGCAATTGCTGGCCGAGCAACGCGCCGCCGCCAAAGCGGCCGCCGACGCCAAGATCGCGGCGGAAAAACGCGAACGCCTGCTGGCCGCGCGCGCCAAGGCTGCCCAGGCGCAGGCCGAACGCGAACGTCTTGCGAAAGAACAACAAAACAAATCGGGCAAGATCAAGCCGCAGACGCCACCACCGCCGCCCGTGAAACTGGAACCGATCGACGACGACGAGCCGCCGCAAGTGGCCAAGGTGACGCCGAAACCGGAACCCAAGCCGGAACCGGAGCCGGACCGCCCGAGCCTGGGCCCGGCCGCGCCGGCCGGCGCCTTTGCCAGCATGAAAGGGCAGCTGCGCGCCCCCGTGGCGGGCAAGATCGCCGCCCGCTTCGGCAGCAAGCGCGGTGACGGCCCCAGTTGGAAGGGCGTGTTCATCCGCACGGGCGAAGGCAGCGAGATCCACGCCATCGCCGGCGGCCGTGTCGTGTTTTCCGACTGGCTGCGCGGTTTCGGCAATCTGATCATCGTCGACCACGGCGGCCAGTACATGAGTATTTATGGCAATAACCAGTCGCTGCTGAAACGCGTGGGCGATGCCGTCAAGGGCGGCGACGCCATTGCCAGCGCGGGCAACAGCGGCGGCAACGAGGAATCGGGGCTATACTTTGAATTGCGTCATCAGGGCCGCGCCTTCGACCCCGCCACCTGGGTGAAGTTTTAATTCAGTTCCCACCATTGCTGCGGCAGCGAATTTGTAGATTGCGAAGAATACATGGGTATCAAAGTCAAAAGTATCGGCCTGATCGGTCTGGGCGTCCTGGCCGGCATCGGCATGTCGCTGCAGTTCCCGGCCGTGGCGCAAAAAATCACGAATGCCCCGCTGCCGCTCGACGAGCTGCGCCAGCTGTCCGACGTCTTCGGCTTGATCAAGTCCGATTACGTCGAGAAGGTGGAAGACAAGAAACTCTTGACGGAAGCCATTTCCGGCATGGTCTCGTCCCTGGACCCGCATTCTGTCTATCTCGATAAAAATGCCTTCAAGGAAATGCGCGAAAGCGTGCAGGGCAAGTTTGTCGGCATCGGCATCGAAGTGAGCATGGAAGACGGCTACGTGAAAGTCGTCTCGCCCATCGAGGACAGCCCTGCCGCCAAGGCCGGCATCCTGGCGGGCGACCTGATCACCCGCCTCGACAATATCCCGCTGAAAGGCTTGCAGCTGGAAGAGGTCATCAAGAAGATGCGCGGCCAGCCGGGCACCAAGCTGGTGCTGACGATGTCGCGCAAGGGCGAAAGCAAGCCGCTGGTCTTCCCCATCGTGCGCGAGGAAATCCGCGTGCAAAGCGTGAAGGCCAAGATGGTCGCGCCCGGCTATGCCTGGCTGCGCATCGCCCAGTTCCAGGAACCGACCGTCGATGACATGGTCAAAAAGATCAACGCGCTGTATGCGCAAGACCCCAAGCTCAAGGGCCTGGTGCTGGACTTGCGCAACGATCCTGGTGGCGTCGTGCCAGGCGCCATCGGCGTGGCGACAGCGTTTCTTCCGGGCAATTCCGTGATCGTTTCCACCAAGGGCCAGTTGCCCGAGTCGAAACAGGTGTTTTATGGCCGCCGCGAATTCTATGCCGCACCGGGCGCCAGGGCCGACCCGCTGGCCAAGTTGCCGGCCGCCCTGAAAACCGTGCCGCTGGTGGTGCTGGTCAACGCCGGTTCCGCGTCCGCCTCGGAAATCGTCGCCGGCGCCCTGCAGGATTACCAGCGCGCCACCGTCATCGGCACGCAGACGTTCGGCAAGGGTTCCGTGCAAACCTTGCGCCAGATCACGGCCGACACGGCCGTCAAGCTGACGACGGCCCGCTACTACACGCCGAAAGGCCGGGCCATCCAGGCGCGCGGCATCGTGCCCGACTTGCTGGTCGATGAAACGGCCGAAGGCGATGGCTGGAACAGCCTGCGCATCCGCGAGGCGGACCTGGAAAAACACTTGAGCAGCAACGATGGCAAGCCGGAAGCGGCCAAGCCGACGATGGAAGGCATGCAGGATCAGCTGGAAGAAGAGCAGCGCCTGATCGCCACGGCGAAAAAGCGCAAGCCCCTCGAATACGGCGCCAAGGACGATTTCCAGCTGCAGCAAGCCTTGAACCACTTCCAGGGCTTGCCGGTGCAGCTGGCCAAGGCCGATGCGAAGGTGGAGAAGATCGGCGCCAAGCCGGAAATCGCTTCCGACATCAAGGCGGACGACAAGAAGATTCCTGTGCAAAAACCGTAGTCGCCGCCATGAACGACAATCAGCTGCTGCGCTATTCGCGCCACATCCTGCTGGACCAGATCGGCATCGAAGGCCAGCAAGCCTTGCTCGACGCGCATGTGCTGGTGATCGGCGCGGGCGGACTCGGCTCGCCCGCGGCCATGTATTTGGCCGCCAGCGGCGTCGGCAAGCTGACCCTGGTCGATGACGACACGGTCGACCTGACCAATCTGCAGCGCCAGATCGCCCACACCACGCAGCGCGTGGGCCAGCCGAAAGTGCTGTCGGCGCGCGAAACCTTGACCGGGATCAATCCCGAGATCGATATCGTCGCCTTGCAGGAGCGTCTCGACGGCGCGCGTCTGGCCGAACTGGTCTGCTCCGCCACGGTGGTGCTCGACTGCACCGACAACTTCGCCACGCGCCACGCCGTCAACCGCGCCTGCGTAGCGGCCAGGGTGCCGCTGGTGTCGGGCGCCGTGATCCGTTTCGACGGGCAAGTGAGCGTGTTCGACCCGCGCACGGGCACGCAACCGTGCTATTCCTGCCTGTTTCCGCAGGAACAGCAGTTCATGGACGAGGCGTGCTCGACCATGGGCGTGTTCGCGCCGCTGGTGGGCGTGGTGGGCGCCATGCAGGCGGCCGAGGCCTTGAAGCTGATTATGCGCGTGGGAGAGTCCTTGGCCGGACGGCTGCTGCTGCTCGACGGCTTGCACATGGAATGGAGCAGCATGCGCGTCGCGCGCGACCCCGGCTGCGCCGTTTGCGGCGAAGTGGTCTTGCCGGCCTGACAGCCCCCGCACAAATTTTTCCCTATATGACAGGCTTTGTCATATTTCCGCTTTATACTCTGCACTCATTACTCACCTTCTTCTCTCTTTCTTATGCAAAACGCAGCAAACCATCCGATACGCCAGCGCCGCGCGCGCGGCTTCACTTTGATCGAAATCATGGTCGTGGTGGTGATCATGGGTATCCTCGCGTCGCTGGTGGTGCCCAAGCTGATCGCCCGCACGGGCGAGTCGAAAGTGGCGGCGGCGAAAGTCGATATCGCTACCGTGATGCAAGCCTTGAAACTGTATCGCCTGGATAACCAGCGCTACCCGACGACGGAACAGGGCTTGCAGGCGCTGATCGAGAAACCGACCACGGGACCGGCCGCGAATGGCTGGAAGGCAGGCGGTTACCTGGAAAAAATGCCGAAGGACCCATGGGGCAACCCGTACCAGTTCCTGTCGCCGGGCGTGAAAGGCGAAGTCGACATCATTTCGCTGGGCGCCGACGGCCAGCCTGGCGGTAGCGGCGACGATGCCGATATCGGTTCCTGGGAACTGTAAGTTTTCCATTGCATGCCAGCCATGACCACCGGTCGCGCACCGCCCCGGCCACGCGCCAGCGGCTTCACGCTGATCGAATTGCTGGTGGTGATGGTCATCATCGGCGTGACCCTGGGCCTGGTGTCGCTGAACGCCATGCCGAATGGCCAGCAAGCCTTGCAAAAGGAAGCCGAACGCATCGCCCTGCTGCTGCAGCTGGCGCGCGATGAAGCCATCGTGCGCAGCCGGCAGGTGGCGTTCGAGGCTGACGAAAATCAATACCGTTTCCTGGTCCTCAATGAAAAGCTGTGGCAACCCGTGACGCAGGACGATTTGCTGCGCGAGCGCGCGTTTGCCAACACGCCCATGCTGCTCAGCGTGCAGCCCTCGAACAGCGTGGCCCAGCCGCTGCGCATCATCTTCGGCCGCGAACCGGTCGACAAGCCTTTTGTCCTGACCCTGGCCAGCGGCGAGCGCAGCGTGGCCATCCGCGCCGACGGCATCGGCCACTTCACGGTCGAGCAATGATGCGGCTCCCACGTCATGGCCGCCAGCGCGGCTTCACTTTGCTGGAAGTCCTCGTCGCCCTCGTCATCGTCGGCACGGCCCTGGGCGCGTCCTTGCGCGCCGTCGGCAGCCTGACGCAGAACAGCGACGGCTTGCGCAGCGCCATGATGGCCACCTGGTCGGCGGAAAACCATTTGGTGCGGCTGCGCCTGGCAAAGACGTTCCCGCAGACGGGCAAGCGCACGGTCGACTGCCCGCAGGGCGATTTAAAACTCATTTGCGAGGAGGAAGTGGTGGCCACGCCGAATCCCCGCATCCGCCAAGTGCGCGTCAACGTGTATGACGCACAGTACCCGGCCCGGCGCATCGTGCGCCTGGTCTTGCTTTCCTTTAACGACTGATGCTGCGCCGCCCTGTCCCTGCCGCGGGTTTCACCCTGATCGAGCTGCTCGTGGCCATCGGCATCCTGGCCATGGTCGCCGTGCTGGGCTGGCGCGGCCTGGACAGCATCATGCGCTCGCGCGAAGTGCTGACCAGCCAGCTGGAGCAGGCGCGCGGCATGCAGCTGGCGTTTGCCCAGATGCAGAGCGATTGCGACCACCTGGCCGGCGCCGGGCTGAACAACAGCCTGCTGAACGGCCGCATCAACCTGTCGGCGGAAAATGACCGCCTGACCCTGGTGCGCCTGGCCGCCTCGGAGCAGGAGCCGCAACAGTTGCAAGTGGTCACTTACCGGCTGCGCGGCGGCGTGCTGACGCGGCGCGAGTCGAACGGCACGCGCGACCTGGCCGTGCTCGACACCCTGTGGCAGGCGGCGCGCGACGATACCGATACCTCCAGCGCCGACGTGGCCCTGATGCAGGGCGTTGACAGCATGGTCATGCGCGGCTGGAGCAATGGCGCCTGGAACGTGCTGACGGCGGGCGCCACCATCTCCACCCAGGTGCCGGGCCTGGAAGTGACCTTGCAAATGCCGGGCCAGGACGCGGGCCTGTCCAAAGTCTTTTTATTGGGGCCGGGATGACGCGCTTCAAGTTCCCCTCGCGCCAGCGCGGCGTGGCCGTCATCACGGCCTTGCTGCTGACGGCGCTGGCCATCACCGTCGTCGCCAGCCTGTTCTGGCAGCAGCAGGTGCAGGTGCGCTCGATGGAAAACCAGCGCTTGCGCCTGCAGACGCAGTGGGCCATGCGCGGCATGGTCGACTTCGCCCGCTTCTGGTTGCGCCAGGACAATCCCATGCTGACGGCGGCCGACGGCGTGTGGGCCACTCCCATCGAGGAAGCGCGGCTCGACGATTACGTGGACCGCGAAAAGGTCGACACGGAAAAATTCGACGCCACCGTCTCGGGCCGCGCGCTCGATGCGCAGGCGCGCTTCAATATCACCAACCTGGTCGACGCCACGGGCAGCATCAATCCGAAGCAGGTGCTGGCCTACCAGCGTTTATTGTCCAACATGAAGCTCGACAGCGGCCTGGCGCAAGCGACGGCCGATGCCGTGCTGCGTGCGCGGCCGAAGCCGCGCACCGCCAGCGGCACCGACGGCAAGACGCCCGCTGCCACGCCCGCCACGGGCGGCGGCAGCGAGCCGGTGGCGTTCACGCAGGTCGAGGATTTGCTGGCCGTGCCTGGCTATACGCCGCAGATGATCGAGCAGCTGCGCGATGTCGTCATCATCTTGCCCGAAATCACGGGGGTCAACGTGAACACGGCCCCGGCCGAGGTGCTGGCGGCCGTGACGATGATGTCGCTGTCCGAGGCCAGTGCCCTGACTTTGAGCAATCCGCGCAAAAAGTTTGTCGATAAGTTAAATTTCCAGAATAATATTAATGCTGAACTGATTGAAGGCGTGGAACTCGATGTGAAGAGCCGCTATTTCCTTACCGTCATCCGCGTGCGGCTGGACCGTGCCGCGCTCGATGCCGTGGCGCTCATCAATCGAAAAACGGATCCGCAGCGCACCACCAGCCTGGTCTGGTTGCGGGAAAATTAACAGCTGAAAGCGAGTCACTTTGACAATATTGTATATCCGTCACCCGGCCAAGGCCTCCACCGACAGCGCGCCGGCCTGCTCCTTCGTGCTGGCCGGCGACGGCGGCGCCCTGTTGCAGCAGGGCAGCGCGCCGCTGGGCAGCCTGGGCCAGCTGATCGCCGGCGCGAAGCAGGTGGTGCTGCTGCTGGCGGCGGCCGACGTGACCCTGCTGCGCCTGAAAACGCCGCCGCTGGCCGGCGCCCGCTTGCGCGCGGCCTTGCCGGGCCTGGTGGAGGAACACATCCTCGGCGACACCCAGGATTGCCTGCTGGCCGCCGGCGCGCCCGATGCCGCCGGCATGCGCACGGTGGCCGTGGCGCAGCGCGCCTGGGCCGAGGTACTCGTGAAAGCCTTGCTGGCGCAGGGCGCGCGCAAGGTGGCGCTGCTGCCGTCGCAGCTGTGCCTGCCTTTGCAGCCGGGCAGCGTGACGGCTGCCCTGCAAGCCAGCGGCGATGGCCTGGAACTGGCCTTGCGCCAGGCGCCGCAAGAGGGCCTGGGCCTGGTGTTGCCGGCCCAGCCGCAACAGGCCTTGCTGACGACGCGCGCGTTTGCCGGCGATGTGCCCCTGACGGTCTACGTGGCGCAGGCCGAGCTTGCGCAATATCAACAACTGGCCGCCGGCATGGACGGCGTGACGGTGGAACCGGACCACTGGGCGCACTGGATTGCCGGCGCCAAAGGCGCGGGACTGGACCTGGCCGCAGCCATGGGCACGGCGACGGGTTCGGCCACCGAATGGCGCCGCTGGCGCTGGCCGCTGCGCCTGGCGCTGCTGGCCGTGATCGTCAACCTGGCCGGCATGAATATCGAATGGATGCGCTTGAAGCGCGAGGCCGCCACCGTGCGCACCTCGATGCAGCAAACCTTCAAGGCCGCGTATCCGAACGAAACGCCCGTGTATGGCCTGGAAGCGGAGCAGATGCGGCGCAATATCGCCGCCGCCCGCCTGCAGGGCGGCCAAGCGAGCATGGATGACTTCACCAGCATGAGCGCGGCGCTGGGCGAGGCGCTGGGCGGCCTGGCCGGGCGCGGCGTGGTGGCCTCGCTGGAATACCGCGAGCGCAGCCTGATCGTCAAGCTGAAACCGGACATGGTCGACGCCAGCGCCCAGGCGCAGGTGCGCGACGGCCTGGCCGCGCGCAAGCTGGCCTTGAATGAAACGGCGCCGGGCGTGTGGAAGATCACGCCGGCCACGGGAGCAAAAACATGAGTGCAGCAGTCAACAAGGCGCGCGCCGCCTGGGCGGGGCAGCAGCAGGCCGTGCAGGCCTTCTGGGCCGAGCGCACGCCGCAGGAGCGCAAGCTCTTGAGCATCGGCGGCGTGGTGGCGGGGCTGGCCCTCGTCTACGCCGTATTCTTCGAGCCGGCCTGGACGGGCCGCATCGCCTTGCAGAAGAGCTTGCCCGAGCTGCGCCAGAACGCGGCCCAGCTGCAGGCGCTGGCGCGCGAAGCGGGCGAGCTGGCGCGCCAGGCGCCCGTGCAGGTGGCAAGCATGAGCCGTGACAGCCTCGACGCGTCCCTGAAGGCGCGCGGCCTGGCGCCGCAATCGCTGTCGCTGACGGGAGAGTACGCGCGCGTGCAATTGAACGGCGTGCCGTTCGCCAGCGTCATGCTGTGGCTGGACGGCTTGCGCCGCGAAGGCCGCGTGGCGGTGCAGGAAGCGAAGATCACGGCGCAGGGCAAGGCGGGACTGGTCGATGCCAGCCTGACCCTGCACCAGAGCCCGGGCGCGGCGCGATGATGCGCCTGCTAGGCTGGCTGCTGGCCATCATCGTCAGCGTCTGCGTCACCCTGCTGGTGTTTTTCCCGGCCGGCTGGGTCGCCAGTCTCGTGGAAAAGCAGACGGGCGGACGTTTGACCTTGGGCGACGCGCAAGGTACCCTGTGGCGCGGCTCGGCCTTTATCGGCGGGGCGGCCAGCGCGAATGGCGCCGTGACGCCGCTGCTGCCGGGGCGCTTCAGCTGGCGCATTTCGCCGTCCGTGCTGTGGGGATCGGTGGACGTGGAATTGCAGAATGCGCAGGCGCTGTCGCAGGCCGTCAATTTGCGCGGCTCGTGGTCGCACTGGCAAGTCAGCCCGGCGGCCTTGCTGCTGCCGGCCGACGGCCTGGGCGGCCTGGGCGCGCCCTTGAATACCGTGGCGCCGACGGGCAGTATGCGCCTGTCGTGGAGCACCTTGCAGCTGGCGCTGGAAAAACAGCAGTTTTCCGCCGTCGGCCGCACGACCCTGCAGATGACGGACATGGCTTCGCGCCTGTCGTCCTTGCGTCCGCTGGGCAGTTACGAGCTCGATTTCGATTGGCAGGGGCAGCAGGCGACGTTGACCTTGCGCTCCATCAAAGGACCGCTGCTGCTCGACGGCAGCGGCAGCCTGCAACAGGGGCGCATGCAGTTTTCCGGCCAGGCCCAGGCCGCAGCAGGATATGAAGAGACCTTGGCGAGTTTGTTGAATTTGCTGGGACAGCGCCGTAGCAATAGCGAAAAAAACATCATCGCCTTAGAGTTCAGACAATGAAAAAACCATCCGTGAGCCCCCATACCTTCTCCTTTTCGCTGCGTCGCCTGTCGGCCGCCGCCTTGCTGTGCTGTTCCGTGGCCGGCATGCCGGCGCCCGTCTGGGCCGCGCCCGGCGATGAAGCGGCGCTCAATTTCGTCGGCGCCGACATCGAATCCGTGATCAAGGCCGTGGGCCATTACACCAACATCAATTTCGTCATCGACCCGCGCGTCAAGGGCACGATCACGCTGGTGTCGGAAAAATCGATCAGCAAGACGCAAGCCTTCGCGCTGCTGGCCTCGGCCCTGCGCCTGCAGGGCTATGCGGTGGTTTCCGGCGACGGCTACGCGAAAGTGGTGCCGGAAGCGGACGCCAAGCTGCAATCCGTGCCGACCCAGGTGGGCAATGGCAGCAGCCAGGTGAAGGGCGACCAGATCGCCACCCAGGTGTTTTACCTGAACTACGAATCGTCGGCCAACCTGCTGGCCGTGCTGCGCCCCCTGATTTCGCCGAACAACACGATCAATGCCAACCCGGGCAACAACTCGCTGGTGATCACCGATTACGCGGATAACCTCAAGCGCCTGGCGAAGATCATCGCCGCGCTCGACGTGCCCGCCTCGACGGACCTGGATGTGATCCCCGTGCGCTATGCCATCGCTTCCGACCTGGCCTCGATGGTGAATAAACTGATGGAAGGCGGTAATGCGGGCGCCGCCGCAGGGGCCGACGCGGGCAAGGTATCCGTGCTTGCCGACCCGCGCACCAATTCGCTGGTGCTGCGCGCGCCGTCGGCGGCGCGCGCCAACCTGGCCAAGTCGCTCATTTCCAAGCTGGACCAGCCCACCACGCAGCTGGGCAACGTGCACGTGGTGTACCTCAAAAATGCGGACGCCACCAAGCTGGCGCAGACCCTGCGTTCGGTGGTGACGTCGGACGGCACGGCCGCTTCGGCGCAGCAGCCGGGCAACAACAGCCTGAATACGAACAACCAGAACAACCAGGGCGGCGGCATGAACACCACTGGCCTGGGCGGCAATACGCAAAGCGGCACCACGGGCGGTGCTTCGCTGAGCAACGGGCCGCAGCAGCTGTCCTCGGGCGGCGCGGCAGGCTTCATCCAGGCCGACGCTTCCACCAATACCCTGATCCTGACGTGCAACGAGGCCGTCTACCGCAACCTGCGCGCCGTGATCGACCAGCTCGACGTGCGCCGCGCCCAGGTCTACATCGAGGCGCTGATCGTCGAAGTGACGTCGGCCAAGGCCTCCGAGTTCGGCGTGCAGTGGCTGGGGCTTTCCGGCGACAGCAGCAGCAGCTACCGCGTGGGCGCGCTGCAGTCGTTCGCCGGCGGCACCGACAACAATATCGCCAAGCTGGCGCTGGGCGGCGGCAAGGTGCTGCCGACGGGCGGCCTGACGCTGGGCATCTTCAAGCAGATCAACGGCGCGCTGGGCCTGGGCGCCGTGGCGCATGCGCTGGAATCGGACGGCAACGCGAACATCCTGTCGACGCCGAACCTGATCACCCTGGACAACGAGCTGGCGACCATCAAGGTGGGCCAGAACGTGCCTATCCTGACGGGCCAGTACACCAGCACGGCCGGCACCAACACGAACCCGTTCCAGACCATCGACCGCAAGGAGGTGGGCCTGACCCTGAAGGTGCGTCCGCAGATTTCCGAAGGCGGCACGATCAAGCTGGGCATCTATCACGAGACGTCGAGCGTGGACAAGTCCACCTCGACGGCCGTCAGCGGCATCACCATCAACAACCGCGTGATCGAAAACAATGTGCTGGCCGACGATGGCCAGATCATCGTCCTGGGCGGCCTGATCGAGGACAGCACGGGCGACAACGCGGAAAAAGTGCGCGGCCTGGGCGACATTCCCCTGATCGGCAACCTGTTCAAGTACCAGACGCGCGAGCGCAAGAAAACCAATCTGATGATCTTCCTGCGCCCCGTCATCGTGCGCAACAAGGAACAGAGCGGCAGCCTGGCGGCCGACCGCTACGACTACATGCGCTCGGCCGAGACGGCCGCCGTGCCGGCATCGGGCAATCTGATGCTGAAAGACCTGGGCACGCCCGTGCTGCCGGCCCTGCAGGATGGCCAGCCGGTGGGCGGCAGCATGGTGACGCGCCCCGTGCCGCCGGCGCCGACGCCGCCGCCAGGCGCGCCGGCCAACGCGGCCACGCCGCCGCAGTCGCTGTTGCAGCAATATCAGCAACAACCGCAGCAACAGCCGCAGAAGTGATGGGACAGTCATGAGTAATCTGCTTCCCTACGCCTACGCGCGCGATTTCGGCTTGCTGGCCCGGCCTGGCGCCGTCGACGGCGCCCCCGTCGAGGTGCTGGTGGCCGCATCGACGGCGCCGGCGGCGATTGCCGAAGTGTCGCGCCGTTTCGGCCAGATCCAGCTGACGGTGCTGCCGCGCGGCGACCTCGATGCGGCCATTGCCGGCGCCTACGCGGGCGGTGGCGGCGACGCGTCGCAGATGGCCGATGAATTCGACGCCGACCTGGATTTGACAAAACTGCTGCAGGACGTGCCGGCCATCGAGGATTTGCTCGAATCGTCCGACGACGCGCCCGTCATCCGCATGATCAACGCCTTGCTCACGCAGGCGCTGCGCGAAGGCGCGTCCGATATCCACATCGAGCCGTTCGAGCAGACGTCCGTCGTGCGCTTCCGCATCGACGGCAGCCTGCGCGACGTCGTGCGTCCCAGGAAAGCCATCCACGGTTCGCTGATTTCGCGCATCAAGATCATGGCGCAGCTCGACATCGCCGAAAAGCGCTTGCCGCAGGACGGCCGCATCACCCTGCGCGTGGGCGGCAAGCCCGTCGACGTGCGCGTCTCGACCCTGCCCACCGGGCATGGCGAACGGGCCGTGCTGCGTTTGCTGGACAAGGAAGCGGGGCGCCTCGACCTGCAGCACCTGGGCATGAGCGCGCCCATGCTGGGGCAGTTCGACGGCCTGATCACGCAGCCGCACGGCATCGTGCTCGTCACGGGCCCCACCGGCTCGGGCAAGACGACGACCCTGTACGCGGCGCTGTCGATGCTCAACGCCACCACCACGAACATCCTGACGGTGGAAGACCCGATCGAGTACGACCTGGCCGGCGTCGGCCAGACGCAGGTCAATCCGCGCATCGACATGACATTTGCCAAGGCGCTGCGGGCGATTTTGCGGCAAGATCCAGATGTGATCATGATCGGCGAGATCCGCGACCTGGAAACGGCGCAGATCGCCGTGCAGGCATCCTTGACGGGCCACCTGGTGCTGGCGACGCTGCACACGAACGACGCTTCGGCGGCCGTCACGCGCCTGCTGGACATGGGCATCGAGCCGTTCCTGCTGTCCTCGTCGCTGCTGGGCGTGCTGGCGCAGCGCCTGGTGCGCAAGCTGTGCGGTTCCTGCAAGACCTTCGACGGCCAGTACTGGCAGGCGGTCGGCTGCGAGCATTGCGGCCAGACGGGCTACCAGGGCCGCGTGGGCGTGTACGAGCTGCTGCGCACGACGGAGCAGATCCGCGCGCAGATCCACAACCGTGCCTCGGAAGCGGAAGTGCGCGCCGTGGCCCTGCAGGACGGCATGACGAGCATGCGCGACGACGGCGAACGCTGGCTGCGCGACGGCACCACCACGCAGGCCGAGTTGCTGCGCGTGACCAAAGACTAGGCCCGCCACCATGCCCGCATTCCGCTATGAAGCCGTCGACGCGCAAGGCGCCACCCGCAAGGGCGTGCTCAATGCCGACAGTCCCCGTTCCGCGCGCGCCGAGTTGCGCGTGCAAGGCCTGGTGCCGCTGGCCGTCGAACCGATCGCCGCGCAGGTCGACGCCGCCGGCGTGACCAAACGGCGCGGCTTCGGCGAGCGCCTGTCGAGCACCGAGCTGGCGCTGTTTACGCGCCAGCTGGCCAGTTTGCTGGAAGCGGGCCTGCCGCTGGAGCAGGCGTTTTCCGCGCTGCTGGAACAGGCCGAGCGGCCTTACTTGCGCGACCTGATCGCCTCGATCCGCTCGGAAGTGATCGGCGGCGCCGCGTTTTCCGACGTGCTGGCGCGCCATCCGCGCGATTTCGCGGAAATTTACCGGGCGCTGGTGGCGTCGGGCGAGCAGATCGGCCATTTGTCGCGCGTGCTCTCGCGCCTGGCCGACTATATCGAGCGGCGCAATGCGCTGGTGCAGAAGGTCAAGCTGGCATTCACGTATCCGGCCATCGTCACGGTGGTGGCGTTTTCCATCGTGATTTTCCTGCTCACCTATGTGGTGCCGCAGATCGTCTCCGTATTCGCCAATACCAAGCAGAAGCTGCCCATGCTGACGGTGATCATGCTGGCGCTGTCGGACTTCGTGCGCAACTACGGCATCGTCGTGGCGATTGTCCTCGTCGGCGCCTGGTTCGCCTGGCGCCGCGCGCTGCAGCAGCCTGCTCTGAAGCGGCGCTGGCATACCTGGCTGCTGACGGCGCCCCTGTACGGCAAGTTCGAGCGCAGCCTGAACACGGCGCGTTTCGCCAGCACCCTGGCCATTACCACGGGTTCCGGCGTGCCGATCCTGCGCGCGCTCGACACCAGCCGCGACACGCTCACCAACGTGGCGATGCAGGAACTGGTGGCTGACGCCAGCGGCGCCGTGCGCGAGGGCGTCAGCCTGGCGCGCGCGCTGTCGGCGCAAAAGCATTTTCCGCCCATGCTGATCCACATGATACGCGCGGGCGAAATCACGGGCGAGCTGCCGGCCATGCTGGAACGCGCCGCCAGCGCGCAGGAGCAGGACCTGGAACGCCGCACGCTCACCATCGCCGGCCTGCTGGAACCGGCCCTGATCCTGGCGATGGGCGTGGTGGTGCTGCTGATCGTGCTGGCCGTGCTGATGCCGATTATCGAAATCAATCAGCTTGTAAGATAAGTATCCAAGGAAGCCATGAAGCGTTTGCCTCAAGTTACAAGTTTGCTCGCCGTCGTGGCGCTGTCCGTGTCGCTGGCCTATTGGGCCATGCAGCTGTTCAAGGCGCCGCAGCGCCCCATCAATCCGCCCCCCAATCCGGTGGTGCAGGATGCCAGCGTGGAGGCGGGCGCCTCGCTGTTCGGCGGCCAGGTCAGCGTGGCCACGGCCAGCAACTACCAGCTCAAGGGCGTGGTGGCCGCCGGCAATGGCCGCGGCAGCGTGGCCATCATCTCGACCGACGGCAAGCCCTCCGTGGCCTTGCCGGAAGGCGCCGAAGTGGTGCCCGGCGTGACGGTGCTGGAAGTACATGCGCGCCACGTGCTGCTGCGCGACGGCGGCGTGAGCAAGCGCATCGACCTGGTGGCCGACGACAAGGCGCTGGCCTTGCCGGGGCAGGTGTCCGCCACTCCGACGCCGGCCGCGGCCCCTGTGCCGGCCACGAACCTGGTGCCGCCGCCGCTGCCGATGGAGCAGCAGCGGCCGGCGACCATGATGCCGGCGCCGCAAGTGAGCAGCGTGCCGCCGCCGAATTAACGCTGTTTTTATCGTATTTTGCCGATGGCGCCATGCCGCCATCGCCACAGGAGTCTTCATGTTCTCGATTCGTGCCGTCCTGGCGGGCTGCGTGGCGGTGCTGTGCGCCTTGCCGCCGGCTGCCGCCGCCGACGTTCCCGCCGCCCCCACTACCTCCGCCGCCACGTCGGCCGTTCCCGCACCCGTCGCGGCGCGTCCGCGCATCGCCCTGGTGCTGTCGGGCGGCGGCGCGCGCGGCCTAGCGCATATCGGCGTCTTGAAAGTGCTGCAGGAGCTGCATGTGCCGATCGACATGGTGGTCGGCACCAGCATGGGCGGCGTGGTGGGCGGCGCGTATGCGGCCGGCGCCTCCGTGGCGGACCTGGAAAAGATGGCGCGCGAGACCAACTGGGCGCGCGTGGTGGCCGACCGGCCGCCGCGCGACGAACTGGCGTTCCGCCGCCGCGAGGAAGATTTGTTGCTGCCGTCGCGCATCGAGTTTGGCACCAGCCGCAACGGCATTTCCACGCCGCCGTCGGCGGCCAGCAATGCGGCGCTGGAAATGGCCTTGAACCGGCTGCTGCCGGCCGGCATGCGCGACCGCCCCGCCAGCCAGCTGCCGCTGCCTTTCCGCTCGGTGGCGTCGGACCTGGTCAATGGCGAACTGGTGGAACTGGTCGATACGCCCCTGTTCCTGTCGATGCGCGCCTCGCTGGCCGTGCCGGGCGTGTTTGCCCCCGTGCGCGTGAATAACCGGCTGGTGGTCGATGGGGGCCTGGTGCGCAACCTGCCCGTCGACATGGCGCGCGCCATGGGCGCCGACATCATCATCGCCGTCAACGTGGGCACGCCGCTGGCGCCGGAAAAAGAGCTGGGCAGCGCCATCGGCGTGGCGCAGCAGATGCTGCAAATCCTCACGGAACAGAACGTGCAGCGCTCGCTCAAGGAGCTGCAGCCGCAGGATATCCTGGTGGCGCCGGATTTGACGGGCGTCAGTTTCCTCGACTTTGAAAACTATGCGCGCGCCATGCGCGCCGGCGAGCAGGCGGCGCAGGCCCTGGCCGCCCACCTGGCGCCGCTGGCCCTGCCGCCGGAACAGTATGCGGCGCGCGAGCAGCTGCGCCTGGCCGCGCCGGCCCTGCTGGACGTGGCCCTGCCGCTCACGCGCCTGGCCGTGGAGAGCGAGGGCGATATCAATCCGCGCATCCTGCAGGCGCAATCGGGCCTGGTGGAAGGGCAGTCCGTCAGCCAGGAAGATGTGCTCAAGGCGGCGGCCAAGCTGTATGGCCGTGGCGACGTGGCGCGCGTGGAGACGGAAGTGGTCGATTCCGGCGACCAGCGCGCCGTCACCATCAAGGCCGTCGAAGCGCCGTGGGCCAGCAGCCGCCTGCGCGTGGGCCTGGAAGTGGGCAGCGATTTCAGGGACAGCAATACCTTTGCCCTGAAGCTGCTGCATGTGCGCTCGAATCTGAACAGCTGGGGCGGTGAATTGCGCAGCATGGCGCAGATCGGCACCACGCGCAATTTCGGGGTGCAGTACTGGCAGCCGCTGGGCGCCGGCAACCCGTGGTATATCGCGCCGTCGATCCAGTACAGCTCGCAGGCGGTCGACCTGTTCGACAAGGGACGGCGCAGCGCGCGCGTCGCTTACAGCGGCCAGGGCGCCAGCCTGGTGCTGGGACGCCAGTTCGGCTTCTGGGGCGACCTGCAGTTCGGCGTCTCGCGCAGCGAAGTCAAGGCCGGTGTCAGCATCCCGGCCGACCCGGCCTACCCGCAGGAGCGGGCGCTGGGCACCAACCAGTTCGTCCAGTTCCGCGTCGATACGCTCGATTCGCCCGGTTTCCCCACGCGCGGCGTGCTGTTTGACGCCACCTGGACGCGCGCCTCGACCACCGGTTCGGGCGAGACGGGCCTGGGGCGTTCCGCCATCACGGGCCTGAAGGCCTTTGGCCGCGGCAATTGGGCCGGCCATGTGTATGGCGAATGGGCGCGCGCGCAGCGGGGCGAGGCGCCACTCAGCCTGGGCGGCTTCCTGCGCCTGTCCGGCACGCAGTTCGAATCGGTGACGGGGCGCAGCGTGGCCCTGGCGCGCTTCGTGATGGCGCGCCGCATCGGCTCCCTGCCCAGCACCCTGGGCGGCGCCGTGCGGGCCGGCTTTTCGCTGGAAATGGGCGGCGGCTTCGATCAGAGCGAGCACTGGAAATCCACCAAATTCACGCAGGCCAGCAGCGCCTTCATTTCCGTCGATACGCGCTTCGGTCCCGTGTACGTGGCGTCGGGCGCATCGAAGGGCGGCGAGAGTACGCTCTACCTGTTCCTGGGACCGGTCTGGTAGGGCGCGGCGGACGCCGTACTGCGGCGCAGGGCCGTGAAGGCGGCAAATTCCCATGAGCGAAAGCCCAGCAGCAGGGTAAAGCCGTCGCGCTCGGCGGGCGCCAGGCGGCGGTCGTTCTGGTGCAGGCGCGCCAGTTCCTCGGCCAGCTGGCGGATCTTTTGCACCAGCTCCTGCGCGCTCGACAGCGACAGGCGCGCCGGGATGCACATCAGGGTTTCGCCGGCGCCGTCAAAATGCCCGCTGAAATAATCGGCCACCACGTGTTCGCGGAAGTACTGCTGCACCGGGCCGTCGGCCAGCCAGTGGAAGGCGTTCGAGACGCGCAGGCTGTAGCGGTTCAGCGGCTTGAGCTCGATCAAGCCCAGGCGATCCAGCTCGGCCAGGCAGCCGATGCATTCGGCTTGCGTCAGCGCATACGTTTCCACCACCTGCTCCAGGCTCCAGTGGCCCAGGCAGCAGATCGCCACCAGCAGCAGGCGCGGATGCGCCACCAGCGACTTTTCCTGCACCAGGGTGAGCGTGTCGGCATGCGGCGTGATGTCGGCCGCGCCGCGCAGCACGTCTTCCATGGCGATGCCCGAGGCCTTGCAGATCAGGGCCAGGCGCGACAGCGACATGTCGTGCTGGCCAAACATGCGCTTGACGCTCGATTCGCTCATGCCGATGCGTTCGGCCAGCACTTTATAGGTGATGCCGGCGGCGCGCAGTTGCGTGCGCAGCACGCGCAAAACCAGTTCGGGTGAACTCACGGATATCCTTTTTGATAAGTTTGGTAGCGGGTAACGGTACCGAATGTAGCCCTTAATGGCACTTTGCACAAGGTGATAGTACTTTACGGCAAAAGAGATGACACTCCCGCTTGTGGCTCGCACGGCGCGCTACAACCAGGCAACTCATCCACTTGTAGAGGTTATTCATGTCCTTCAAATTACGTTTCCCCGCAGCGCTGCTGGCGCTGGCCGCCATCGCTCCCTTGCATGCATCGGCAGCCGATCCTGCGCCGGGCCCCATCTACATGGGCGCCAGCTATGGCTTTCGCGCCAGTACCGGCCTCGACTGCGTGCCGGGACAAAACGATTGCGACAAAAGCAGCAAGCGCAACGGCAAGGCCTACGTGGGTTACAGTTTCGACGCGCTGCCGTTTCAGGGCGGCGTGGCCCTGCCTTCGATTGAGCTGGTGGGGTATATGGGCGGCGAAGTGAAGTCCGGCTTCGACACGGGCGCCGGCCGGCGCGCGGGCCGCGGCAAGTTCACGGGCCTCGGCATGCAGGGCGTGCTCGGCTACCAGTTTGACGCGTTCACCCTGAGCGGCCGCCTGGGCGCGGCTTACACGCAGGGCAAGGTCGATTATCTGGGCGGCGGTTCGGACAAGAAGGACAAGATCGGCCTGACCTACGGTATCGGCGCGGCGTATGCGCTGAACAAGAACTGGGCGCTGCACCTGGACTGGGACCGCGTGCCGGTCAAGTACAGCAGCAAGCAGACGACCAAGGTCGACATGTTTTCGCTGGGCGCGTCCTACCGTTTCTAAGGGGATGCTGCTGCGGCAGAGAGTGGCCTGATGGCGGACGCCCTATGAAAAGGGCGTCCGCGGGCGGCCTATTTGTCTATTTCGACTTTCAACAGCAATTTCGCCAGCAGCCGTTTTTCCTGCTGGCGCTGGCCTGACACGGTCTTGACATGCGCCCCGGCGGCGCGCTGCAGGGCTGCAGTGGCGACGGGGTTGCGCGGTTTTTGCGAGGGTTCGACGCGGAACTGCATTTTCTGCCGCGTCGCCAATGCCTTGTTTGCCATCGGTCCCCTCCCTGATTACAGCACGTAGCGCGACAGGTCTTCGTTGACCGACAGCGCTTCCAGGCGTTCGTTGACATACGCGGCATCGATCACCAGCAGGTTTTCCGTGCTGCTGCTGCCTTCGCTGGCCGTAAACGACACTTCTTCCAGCAGTTTTTCCATCACCGTGTGCAGGCGGCGCGCACCGATGTTTTCCGTGCGCTCGTTTACCGAGTAGGCGATTTCCGCCAGGCGCGTGATGCCTTCCGGCGCAAACTGCAGTTTCAGGTTTTCCGTCGCCAGCAAGGCTTCGTACTGCATCGTCAGGCAGGCATCGGTGCTGGTGAGAATGCGTTCGAAGTCCGAGATCGACAGCGATTCGAGTTCCACGCGGATGGGGAAGCGCCCCTGCAGTTCCGGGATCAGGTCCGACGGTTTCGACAGGTGGAACGCGCCCGAGGCGATGAACAGGATGTGGTCCGTGCGGATCATGCCGTACTTGGTGTTGACGGTGGTGCCCTCGACCAGCGGCAGCAGGTCGCGCTGCACGCCCGCGCGCGAGACGTCGGCGCCGCCGGACTCCGAGCGCGAGGCGATCTTGTCGATTTCATCGAGGAAGACGATGCCGTTCTGCTCGACGTTCTGGATGGCTTTCTGTTTCAGCTCATCTTCGTTGAGCAGCTTCGCCGCTTCTTCCTCGACCAGCAGTTTCAACGCTTCGCGGATCTTGACCTTGCGCGCCTTCTTGCGCTGTCCGCCCACGCCCGAGAACATGGACTTGATCTGCTCCGTCATTTCTTCCATGCCCGGCGGCGCCATGATTTCCATTTGCGGGCCCGCTTCGGCCAGCTCGATCTCGATTTCCTTGTCATCGAGCTCGCCCTGGCGCAAGCGCTTGCGGAAGGTCTGGCGCGTGCTGTCGCCGCTGCCCGTGTCCACGGCCGCCGCCGTATTCGGCGTGAAGCCGAAGTCGCGCGCCGGCGGCACGAGGATGTCGATCACGCGGTCTTCGGCCGCATCTTCGGCACGTGCGCGCACCTTCTTCATTTCCAGCGCGCGCGTCTGCTTGATGCCGATGTCGATCAGGTCGCGGATGATGGTGTCGACGTCGCGCCCCACATAGCCCACTTCCGTGAACTTGGTCGCTTCGATCTTGATGAACGGCGCCTCGGCCAGCTTGGCCAGGCGGCGCGCGATTTCCGTCTTGCCGACGCCCGTGGGGCCGATCATGAGGATGTTCTTGGGCGTGATTTCATGGCGCAGGGGCTCGGCCACCTGCTGGCGGCGCCAGCGGTTGCGCAGGGCGATGGCGACGGCGCGCTTGGCCTTGGCCTGGCCCACCACGTGCTTGTCGAGTTCGGTGACGATTTCCGACGGGGTCATGTTCATGATCATAGTTGGCTTTCTATCTTTCTTTTGCGTAGAGTGCCCGAAAAACGTTCAGGGCAAGGCGCTTGGCCGCAGGCACTACCTTTTTGTACGCCCAGGCCATGCAACGCAGCCATGGGCGTTTTCTCGGGGACTCTTAGTCCAGGGTCTCGATGATGTGGGACATATTCGTGTAAATGCACAGTTCCGCGGCGATGGTCAGCGATTTCTTGACCACCTCGGCCGGCGAGAGATCCGTGTTTTCCTGCAGCGCCTTGGCGGCGGACTGGGCGTAGGTGCCGCCCGAGCCGATGGCGCCGATGCCGTCTTCCGGTTCCAGCACGTCGCCATTGCCCGTGATGACGAGGGTCGACTCGCTGTCGGCCACCAGCAGCATCGCTTCCAGGCGGCGCAGTACGCGGTCGGTGCGCCAGTCCTTGGCCAGTTCGACGGAGGCGCGCAGCAGGTTGCCCTGGTGTTTTTCCAGCTTGCCTTCGAAGCGGTCGAGCAAGGTGAACGCGTCGGCGGTGCCGCCGGCAAAGCCGACCAGGACCTTGCCCTGATACAACTTACGCACTTTGCGGGCCGTGCCCTTCATGACGATGTTGCCCAGCGTTACCTGGCCGTCGCCGCCCAGGGCGACTTGCTTGCCGCGCCGGACGCAGAGGATGGTGGTGCCGTGAAATTGTTCCATAGTGACCTCAAAAGATTCGTGCCGATGCGTGCAAGGCCATGCGATTGCGCGCCCATGGCTCAAAAGTGGGGATGGAAAAGGCAATTGCAAGCGGCAGTGTTTGCTTCAGTGTAGTCGGCGCGGGACGAAAAAAAAGCACGCAACCGGAGGTCGTGTGCTTTTTTATTCGCCATCGCGGGCCGCCGGGGCGGCCGCGCAAGGGGAGGGCGATCAGTCGCCGTACAGCTTTTGCTTCAGTTCGCGCCGTTGCTGGGCTTCCAGCGACAGGGTGGCGGTCGGACGGGCGATCAGGCGCGGGATGCCGATAGGCTCGCCCGTTTCTTCGCACCAGCCATAGTCGCCGGCGTCGATGCTGGCGATCGATTGCTGCACTTTCTTCAGCAATTTGCGTTCGCGGTCGCGCGTGCGCAGTTCCAACGCATGCTCTTCCTCGATGGTGGCGCGGTCGGCAGGGTCCGGTACGAGCACGGTTTCACGCAAGTGTTCCGTGGTTTCGCCGGCGTTTTTCAGCAAGTCTTTTTCGAGCTGCTGCAGGCGCGCCTTGAAGAATGCCAGTTGTGCCGGATTCATGTAGTCATCTTCGCTCATGGCGCGAATTTGGTCTTCGCTGATGAGAGGGATGTCTTGGTTGGCGGCCGGGGTCGATTTATTAGTTTTGGTCATAACTTCGCTTACCTTCGATACGACAGAGTTTTCAAATTGATCAGTTGATGCGGCGATACCGAGCAACTGTACAGGTTCCGCTTGGCATTGCTGTCCCGCTGTACTGCGTGCGACCTTGGCTTGCCGGAGAAAGCCAGGACTACCGGCCGGCTAAGGTGCCATGTTGATAACTTTTTACCGCTCTATGCCAGTCGCGCTATGCGCGCGTCAACAGGCGTGTTGGGTGGATCGGTTGCATGCCTGGCATGCGGCCAGCGGCAGTTTGCCAGCATTTCATGACAGGCGAACGACATGGGCCGTTTTCGTCGCTGATTTTGGCACGCTTTGCTTTATATTGCCATCCCGATTTGTTGACTAGCCGATCAGAAACGGCTACTTGTTGGTTTATGCCAGCAAGACGGGTGTCAGACAGCGGGAAAGCGTGCTTAACTTTCCCTTTTGTTTCTGCTTTGCAACGGATACTTTGCAAAACCCGGCTAGTTTATACCAAACATTGTTCGAGTCCGCGAATAAAAATGTCTTTTGGTAGATTCTTGCCAATAAACACCATTTTGCTGCCGCGCACTTCATTTTCGCCCCATTTGGCGCCCAGGTCGCTGCCCATCAGCTGGTGCACGCCCTGGAAGACCACCTTGCGCTCGGCGCCCTGCATCAGCAGCACGCCCTTGTAGCGCAGCATGCGCGGGCCATACACTTGCACCAGGCCACCGAGGAACTCGTCGAGCTTGGCGCTGTCGAACGGTTGCGTGCTCTTGAAAACAAAGGCGGCGATATCGTCGCTGTGCTGCGCATGGTGATGGTCGGCATGGCCGCAATCGGTGGCGCAGGCGTCGCTGTGCTCATGCTTGTGCCCGTGGCCGTGCTCATCTGCATGCTCATGCGCGTGATCGTGGTCGTGGACGTGCGCCGTTTCCGTTGCCAGGAAATCCGGGTCCAGTTCCAGCTTTTCATTCAGGTTGAAGCCGCGGATGTCGAGCACCTCGGCCAGCGGCGCGCGGCCGAAATCGACCTTGGCGATGGGCGCGCGCGGGTTGATGCGTTTCAGGCGGCGCGTCAGGACGGCCACGTCGTCTTCGCTGACGAGGTCGGTCTTCGACAGCAGCAGCTTGTCGGCAAAGCCCACTTGCCGCTGGGCTTCCTCGTATTCGTCCAGTTGCTTCATCGCATGGCGGGCATCGACTACCGTGAGGATAGCGTCGAGCATGTAGTGGCTGCCCACTTCTTCGTCGACAAAGAAGGTTTGCGCCACGGGACCGGGATTGGCCAGGCCCGTCGTTTCGATGACGACGCGGTCGAACGCCAGCAAGCCGGCGTCGCGCTTGCGCGCCAGTTCCGTGAGGCCCACGATCAGGTCGCCCCGCACGGTGCAGCAGATGCAGCCGTTGTTCATCTCGATGATGTGTTCGTTGCTGTCCTGCACCAGGATCTCGTTATCGATGTTTTCCTGGCCAAACTCGTTTTCGATCACGGCGATGCGCATGCCGTGCTCTTCCTGCAGTATGCGGTTGAGCAAGGTGGTTTTGCCTGCGCCCAGGAAACCGGTGAGGATGGTGGTTGGAATCAGTGCCATGAGAGATGCCTTGTAATCGGTGGTGCCGCCGCGCAAGCGGAAGAATGCGGACGATTATGCCGGAATTTTGCAAAAGCTTGCAAATGCGCGCCCATCCGCTTGATATGGATCAGGCCGTCCCACCGGCGCCGCTGCCTACTTGAGCTTGGCGCGCGGGTGCGCCTGGTCGTACACGTGCGCCAGGTGCTGGAAGTCGAGGGCCGTGTAGACCTGGGTCGAGGTGATGCTGGAATGGCCCAGCATTTCCTGCACGGCGCGCAAGTCGCCCGACGATTGCAGCACGTGCGAGGCGAACGAGTGGCGCAGCACGTGCGGGTGCACGTTGGCGGGAATGTCCGTCGCCAGCGCGTGCGCCTTCAGGCGCAGCTGCAGCACGCGGGGCGAGATGCGCGTGCCGCGCGTGCTTAAAAACAAGGCAGCGCTGCCATCGGCCGCAGGCGGGCGCACGCCCAGCCAGGCGGTCAGGGCCACGAGGGCCGCCTTGCCGACGGGCACCTTGCGCATCTTGTTGCCCTTGCCCGTGACGATGACTTCGAAGCTGGCCATGTCGAGCCAGCCCAGCGAGGCGGGCTGGCCGCCGTCGGCCTTGCAATAATGGGTGTCCAGGCTGGTCAGTTCGGAGACGCGCAAGCCGCTCGAGTACAGCAGTTCGAACATGGCGCGGTTGCACAGCTGTTCCGGTTCGGCGGCGCCTTGTTGGTGTTGCGCGGGCGCAACGAGGCGCACGGCATCGTCCACCGACAGGGCTTTCGGCAAGGTCTTGGCCCGCTTGGGGGCGCGGATGCCGTCGACGGGATTGGCGTCGAGCGGGGTCTCGCCGCTGAGCCAGTTGAAAAATCCCCGCCACGACGACAGCTTGCGGGCGATCGAACGCGGGTCGAGGCCGCCGGCATGCAGCTTGGCCGTGTAGCGGCGCACTTCATTGTGCGCCAGCGCCGTCCAGGGCGTACTGCCGCTCAGTTCCAGCAAGGTGCGCAAGTCGCGCCCGTAGGCGTCCAGCGTATGCGGCGACAGCTTGCGCTGCGTGGCCAGCTGCGCCAGATAGGCGTCGAGCCAGTCAGCCTTGCCGCGCGCCTCCATGGCGTGCTCAGGCAGGCGTGCCGGCGCGCAGCGCGGCCAGGGCGGCGCTGGCCGTGGCGCCGATATGCACGAGGAAGTCCGTGCCCATGCTCGAGGTAAAGCGTTCGCTGTCGGGTGAACCGAGCACCAGCAAGCCGAAGGTGCCCGTGGTGTTCGGCGCGCGCAGGGCGATCATGACGGTCGATTCGATCTTGTCGGCCTGCAACCAGTGCACGGCTTCGAAATCGCGGTTGCTGCCGCAGTACGGCGCTTGCAGGCTGTTGGCGAACATGCGCACGTCGGCCGTCACATCTTCCGTGAACCAGCCGTTCGCGTGTTCCGGCAGCACTTGCCACAGGCGCAGGCTGACGCAGGGCACGTCGAAATTGCTTTGCAAGGCGTCGACCAGCACGCGCGGCATGTCCGCATCGTTGCGCACTTGCAGCATGGCCTGGTTCCAGCCGTGGAATTTGCTGGCGATGTCGCCATTTTCCTCGGCCAGGCGGCTCAGCTTGGACATGCGCAGTTCCAGCGCCTTGTACTTGTCGCGCATCACTTCCATCTGCCGCTCCTGCAGCGAGATGGTGCGTCCCGTCAGCGGGCTGCTCAGCTTGACCTCACCGAGCAGGGCGGTATGCTCTTCGAAGAAATTCGGGTGCTCGCTCAGGTACTGGGCGACGGTGCTGGAATCGAGTGTGGCGGTCATTGAGAATATCTGTCAGTGAAAGTTGAACACTTCATTCTAACCGAGAGTGCGGCGGCATAGGCGCAAAGGGGACGGCGTCGATGCATTTTCCGCGCGCGCATGAAAAAAGCGGCATGGTTGCCCATGCCGCCTTGCATTCTTAGCTCAGCAATCACCCGCGGAGGGTGACAGGCCGGGCATTAGAAGTTGTGGTGTACGCCCAGACCGATGTAGCTGACCGAGGTGGTGTTGTTGTAGTTGGTGAGGCTGGCCGATTTCTTGTTCGAAATATCTGCGTACAGGTAGGTACGCTTCGACAGATTGTAGTCGTAGCCCAGCGATGCTTGCTTGGTCTTGGCGACGCCATCCGGCGTTTTTTGACCGTAGCCAGCGCGGATCTTGCCTGGGCCGACGTCATAGTTGGCGCCCAGCACCCACGATTTGGTGTCGGTGTTGACGATTTTGAAATTGCCGTCATCCTGATGTTGGTACGTTGCCATCAGTTTCAATTCCGCGATCGGATTGAACGATGCGCCGACCGACCACAGCTTGGCTTGCAGGCCGTTACGCTCGTAGGCAGCCATGGCGGCGAACTGGGCATTGTTGTACGTTGCCGACACCGAGTACGGATTCGATTCTGGCGCCACATTGGCTGGCAGGGCGAAGTTGCCGGTGGCATTCGTCGTCAGGTTGCGCACGGTGGCTGCAACGGCGGCGTTGTTGTTCGCTTCCTTGGCGGCCACGGTGGCGTTGAACTGGAAGCCGCTGATGACTGGCGAGTTGTAGAACACGGCGTTCGAGAAGCGGTTACGCGAATTGCCTGGCGCGCTCAGCGGATCGCTGGTGTAGCCGGCAACGGTCAGGTCGGTCTGGAAACCGGCTGGCGTAGGCATGCCCGACCATGGTTCGAAACCGGTACTCGTTTCCTGGAAAGCGGTCAGGCCACGGCCCAGGCGTACGGTACCGAAGTCGCCTTGCAGGCCGACGCGGCTTTGACCCTGGAACAGCGGACGCGAATTGATGCCCGAGGTGTTTTCTACGGTGCCGGTGTCGGATTCATAGCGAATTTCCAGTTGGAAAATAGCTTTCAAGCCATTGCCCAGATCTTCCGTGCCCTTGAAGCCCAGTTTGTTGTTGTCGCGCTTGGTGACGGCGGTGGTCGAACCAGTCGCTTTGCCCAGGCCTGCATCGATCGTGCCGTAGATTTGGACGGACGACTGCGCTTGTGCGGTGGCGGCAAAGGCGCCGAAGAGTGCGAGGGCAACGAGTGATTTTTTCATGTCTTATTCCCTATTAAAAGTGAGTTCCGTCCGAGATCCGAGCAGATTGAAATGCGCTAACTGTCGCGTTTCGATGAATGAACCTTAATTCGTCGGCGCGCAAGACGTGCGGGATTGGTCAAATGTGCGTGAAAAGATTGGTGAAAAGCGGCATAACTGCATGCCCCTGTTGTATTTTCGTAACGCACGGTTTCTGCCGATCCCGCGCCGAGGGCCAGCGTTCTTCCATCGTTGCGCCAGCGGCGCCTCGCCATCTTGGCGTCTCAGGGCCAGGACATTGTTGCGTTGAATCAAGTTCTTAAGCGGGCTTAGTCGGATTTATGACACAAGGACGTTACACTAAGGGACGGCCTGCATGGATGGGCCTGGAGATGGCTCACTATTATTAGAATCATTGACTCAATATCGAGAATCGATGGCAAATCGCGAAACATTAGGATTGATCAAGGGCGCACGCGCGGGCGATGTCGCTTGCCAGCTGGCGTTGGGACGGGTGTATCTGTTTGGGCAGGGTGTGCCGCAAAGCTTGCCGACGGCTTTGCACTGGCTGGCGCGGGCGGCCCAGGAGGATAGCGAGGAAGCGTGCTTGCTGATTGGCACGCATGTGCCGTTCGAAGTGGCGCAGCCGGCCGCCAAGGCGCTGATTCCGTATTACGCGCAGGCGTTCGATGCGGGCCTGGTGCAGGCGGGTCTGGTGCTGGCGCAACTGGTGCTGGGCAATGCCGCCAGCCACTGTGAAGCCTTGCGCGCCAAGGCGCGCGTGGCGCTGGACGCCGCCGTGCGGGCCGGCTTGCCCGATGCGCAATGGTTGTTGTCCATGCAAGAGGGATCGCTTGCCGCTGCCGGGCGGGACACCAGTCTTGCTGGCGAGCAAGTCCTCGATGGCGACGCGCCGCTGTACTCGTGGCTGGAGCAGGCCTGGAGCCAGGGCAATCATGCGGGTTTCCTGTCGCAAGGCTTGCCGCTGGCGCGCGAGCTGCTGCAGCGCCAGGCAGCAGCCGGGGCGCGCACGATCGCCCTCGACGCGCAGCAGGTGCTGTTGCTGTCGCGTTGCGCCCAGGCCCTGGCGCCAGGCGGCGATGCCGAGGGCTGGCAGTGTTGCGAGCTGGCCGCGCATGGCGGCGACCGCACGGCGCAGCTGGAGCTGGGACTCGGCTATGCGCGCATGGATGCGCATGGCCAGCGGCTGGCCACGCGCAACGGCGCGGCCAATTTCAAGCGGGCCGTGCGCTGGCTGACGCAGGCTGGCGAGCAGGGACTGGCCGAAGCCTGGTTCGTGCTGTCGCGCATCTATACGAAACCGGAATTTTCCCAGCGCAATGTGGTCGAAGCCCATTCCTGCCTGGAGCGTGCCGCCGACCTGGGGCATGGCCCGGCCCAGCTTGAGTGCGGCATGCATGCCTGGCGTAATCGCCGCGACGGCGTCAACAACGATGTGCGGGCCGCGTACTGGCTGCTGCAGGCGCAGGCGCAAGGCAGCCGCGAGGCGGAGGCGGCGCTGGCGAAGATCGCGCCGCAAGGCGAGCCCGGCGACTGGGGCCAGTGCGCCGCCATGCACGCCGATGGGCATTTACGGCAATTGGGCCAGAGCCATCCCCTGCTGGCGATGCGGCTGGCCCTGGCGCGCTGCTTTCATCTGTCGCGTGCCGAGGCATTGCTGCTCGATATACACGCGGCCGACCAGGGGCATTGTCTGTTGATCGATATCAGCGCCACGCATGGACGCGGCAAGCGGCGCCTGGCATTGATCCGCACGGCGCAGGAGCGTCAGCTGCTCGACCAGGCGGTGCGCCTGTTCGAGCGCGTCGATTGCGGCGTGGCGGGGCCGGAAGGCAATTACCGGCAGCGCCTGTACCGCCTGAAGTGCTACCTGGCGGAACTCGACGTTGCGCAGGAACAGCAGTTCCTGGTGGCCTGACTTTCACCCGCTTACAGCTCGATCGTGCCTTCGAACACGGTCACGGCCGGGCCCGTCATCAGGACGGGATGGCCGGGGCCTTGCCAGGCGATCGACAGTTCGCCGCCGCGCGCGCTGATGCGCACGGGGGAATCGAGCAAGCCACGCAGGATGCCCGCCACGGCGGCGGCGCAGGCGCCCGTGCCGCATGCCAGGGTTTCGCCCGCGCCCCGTTCAAACACGCGCAGTTTCACGTGCTGGCGGTCGACGATCTGCATGTAGCCGGCGTTGACCCTGCGGGGAAAGCGCGGGTGGTGCTCGATGCGCGGGCCCGTCGCGTCCAGGTCTTGCGCATCGACATCGTCAACCACTTGCACGGCGTGCGGATTGCCCATCGAGACGACGGACACCAGCACGGGCGACGTTTGGCCCGGCAGCGCCAGATCCAGCGGCCACACGGTGTCCTTGCCTTGCGCCACGCCATCGATGCCGCTGGCGTCGAACGGCACCAGCTTTGGCTCCAGTACGGGCGCGCCCATGTCGACCGTGATGCTGCCGTCGATCTCCAGGCGCGGCGCGATGATGCCGGCCATGGTTTCCACGCGGATGCTGGTCTTGTCGGACAAGCCTTTTTCACTGACGAACTTGACGAAGGCGCGTGCGCCGTTGCCGCATTGCTCGACTTCGCCGCCATCGTTGTTATAGATGCGGTAGCGGAAGTCGCAGCCGGGCAGGCGCGGCTTTTCCACCACGAGGATCTGATCGGCGCCGATGCCGAAACGGCGGTCGGCCAGGTGCTGCCACTGGGCCGGCGTGAGGTCGATCTCTTGATGGATGGCGTCGATGACGATGAAGTCATTGCCGGCGCCATGCATTTTGGTAAATTGGAGTTTCATGGTCTGCCGTATCACTTGTGCTGGTTGTAGAACGATGCTTCGCCTTCCGGACGCGTCTTGAAGCGTTTATGCGTCCAGAAATATTCGGCCGGCGCTTCGCGCACGCGCTCTTCGATGAATTCGTTCATGCGGCGCGTGGCGGCCGTGATGTCGTCGCCCGGATAATCGTCCCACGCCGGGTAATACGTCACTTGCCAGCCCTGGTAATTGGGCAGGAAGGTGGCGATGACGGGAATGACTTGCGCCTTGGCGGCCAGCGCCAGGCGCGCCGTGGCCGTCAGGGTGGCGGCGGGCACGCCGAAGAAGGGTACGAATTCCGCATCCTTTTCGCCGAAATCCATGTCCGGCAGCATGAAATACGGCAAGCCGTCACGCAGCGCGCGCAGGATCGTCTTGATGCCGTCCTGGCGTGTAAACAGCTTGGGCGGCTTGAAGCGCGAACGGCCGTTGCGCAAGGCCTGGTCGAAGGCGGCGTTCTTTTGCTGCACATACATCGACGAGGCGGAAATTTCCATGGCCGTGGCGGCGCCGGCCACGTCGAGGCAGACAAAGTGCGGGCACAGCAGGATGGTCGGCTTGGCCGCGATCTGCTGGCCCGGGAAGGCGGGCACCTTTTTGATCAGGCGGTTCAGGCGCGCTTCCGACGACCACCACAGGATGCTGCGTTCCCACACGCTGCGCGAATACGCCTGGAAATGCTGGCGCGCCAGCGCCACGCGCTGGGCTTCCGTCAATTCCGGCATGCACAGGCGCAGATTCGTCAGGGCAATCTTGCGCCGCGTGGGCATGGCGATGAACAGCAGGCTGCCGACGGCCACGCCGAAGCGGCCGAGGATGGGCAAGGGCAGCCAGTGCAGCAGCCACATGAAGGCGATCAGCAGTCTCATGCCTGCTCCCCGGCGGCATCCGGCGCGGCGGGCGTGGGCGGCGGCGCGCCGCGCGGCACTTTATAGCGATTGTAGCTCCACAGGTATTGCGCCGGGCTGCGCGCGATCAATTGTTCCATGGCCGCATTGATGGTGCGCGCCTGTTCCGCCGAGGTGCTGTCGAGGGACTCGGTGAAGGGCACGAAATGCACGACATAGCCGCGCCCGCCCGGCAGGCGTTCCGCGTAGGTGATGATGACTTCGGCACCGCCCATCTGCGCCAGCTTGGCGGGCAGGGTCATGGTGTAGGCGGGGCGGCCGAAGAAATCGGCCCATACGCCTTCGCCTTCCTGCGGCACCTGGTCGGGCAGCAGGCCGATGGGCTGGCCTTTCTTCAGGCATTTGGCGAAGATGCGCACGCCCGACATATTGGCCGGCGCCAGCATCAGGTTTTCGCGCGCGCGCGCTCCTTCGATCAGCGGCTTCAATGCGGCGCGCTTGGGCGGACGGTACATCACGGTGAGCGGCGTGCGCAGCGCGATTTGCTGGGCGACGATTTCAAAGCAGCCCAGGTGCGGCGTCAGGAAGACGATGCCGCGGCCATGCTGCAGCGCTTTTTCCACCAGTTTCCAGTTTTCCACCGTCGCATGGCGCGCCACGCGTTCGGCTGGCGCGCACCAGATGAAGGGCAGTTCCAGCACGCTCTTGCCCGCTTCGGCCACGGCCGTGTGCAAGTGTTGCGAAAACCCCGCACCTTGCAGGTTCTCGCGCATGCGGCGGCGGTAGGACGGGGAAATGGCGTAAATTACCCAGCCGAGCGCAGCGCCCAGACCATGCAGGACGGGCAGGGGAAAGATCGATAAGAAGCGGAAAATTGGGACTAACATGTATAAGCTGTTTCCAGGAATGGCGTGTTGCCGTGCCAAAATTTTTTAAGAAGCGTAAAATACCACGTATGCAGTAACCGCTGAGTTAATAGACAACTTGCGATGCGGAATATAAATCTCGCTAAAGCGTCGCAGGCAAAATCCTCTTTACTGCGACAGAACATTCACATAGTAAACAGGAGCTTGCAATGTCAAACGACTATCTCTTCACTTCCGAATCCGTTTCGGAAGGCCATCCCGACAAGGTTGCCGATCAAATTTCCGACGCCATCCTTGACGCCATCCTGACCCAGGATCCAGCCGCCCGCGTGGCTGCCGAAACCCTGTGCAACACCGGTCTGGTGGTGCTGGCTGGCGAGATTACCACGCACGCCAATGTGGATTATATTCAAGTTGCGCGCGAAACCATCAAACGCATCGGCTACGACAACACGGAATACGGCATCGACTACAAGGGTTGCGCCGTGCTGGTGGCCTACGACAAGCAATCGCCGGACATCGCGCAAGGCGTCGATGAAGGTGCGGGCATTGACCTGGATCAAGGCGCTGGCGATCAGGGCTTGATGTTCGGCTATGCCTGCGATGAAACGGCCGAGCTGATGCCTGCCGCCATCCACTACGCGCACCGCCTGGTCGAGCGCCAGTCGCAACTGCGCAAGGATGGCCGTTTGCCATGGCTGCGTCCGGATGCGAAATCGCAAGTCACGCTGCGCTACGTTGATGGCCGCCCGGTCGGCGTGCACACGGTCGTGCTGTCGACCCAGCATGCGCCGGAAATCTCGCACAAGCAGATCGAAGAAGCCGTCATCGAAGAAATCATCAAGCCGATCCTGCCGCGCGAATGGCTGACGGAGACCAAATTCCTCGTCAACCCGACGGGCCGTTTCGTCATCGGCGGTCCGCAAGGCGATTGCGGCTTGACCGGCCGCAAGATCATCGTCGACACCTACGGCGGCGCAGCCCCGCACGGCGGCGGCGCGTTCTCGGGCAAGGACCCGTCGAAAGTCGACCGTTCGGCAGCCTACGCGGCCCGCTACGTGGCGAAAAACATCGTCGCCGCCGGCCTGGCGCGCCAATGCCAGGTGCAGGTCAGCTACGCCATCGGCGTGGCCAAGCCGATCAACATCACCGTGTACACGGAAGGCACGGGCGTGATTCCCGACGCGGAAATCGCCAAGCTGGTGCTGGCGCACTTTGATCTGCGTCCAAAAGGCATCGTGCAAATGCTCGACCTGTTGCGCCCGATTTACCAGAAGAGCGCCGCCTACGGCCACTTCGGCCGTGAAGAGCCGGAATTCACGTGGGAACGCACGGACAAGGTCGCCCTGCTGCGCGACGCTGCCGGCCTGAAGTAATCTAGTTGGATTTGCAAGAAAAGCGCCCCGGCCTGCTGGCCGCGGGCGCTTTTTTTATGTGTTGTTACGTGGCAATGCCGTGCAAACAGGCTGGCGCGGCGGCCTTGACAATGATAAAATCCCGTGTCCGAGGAGCGTTGCGACGAAGAAATTCGCCAGGCTCGGAATATCCTGCAACTGCGCTCACGTACCTTTTTCAACAACTGAAAGGAGGGCGTGATGAACGCCGTACTCAAATCGCAACACGACTACACCATCGCCGATATCACCTTGGCCGCATGGGGCGACAAAGAAATCAAGATTGCTGAAACGGAAATGCCTGGCCTGATGGCCATCCGCGAAGAATTCGCGGCAGCGCAGCCTCTGAAAGGCGCGCGCATCACCGGTTCCATCCACATGACCATCCAGACCGCCGTGCTGATCCAGACCCTGGAAGCACTGGGCGCGCAAGTGCGTTGGGCATCGTGCAACATTTACTCCACGCAAGACCATGCCGCCGCCGCCATCGCTGCCGCCGGCACGCCTGTGTTCGCCGTCAAGGGCGAGTCGCTGGACGATTACTGGGAATACACGCACCGCATCTTCGAATGGCCGAACGTGGATGGCAAGGCCGTCTACTCGAACATGATCCTCGATGATGGCGGCGACGCCACCCTGCTGCTGCACCTGGGCGTGCGCGCGGAAACCGACCTGTCGGTGCTGGCCAATCCAGGCTCGGAAGAAGAAATCTGCCTGTTCAACTCGATCAAGAAGCACTTGCTGGCCGATCCGACCTGGTACTCGAAGCGTCTGCCGGAAATCCTCGGCGTGACGGAAGAAACCACCACCGGCGTGCACCGTTTGTATCAAATGCACAAGGAAGGCAAGCTGGCTTTCCCTGCGATCAACGTGAACGATTCCGTCACGAAATCGAAGTTCGACAACCTGTATGGCTGCCGCGAATCGCTGGTCGACGGCATCAAGCGCGCCACCGACGTGATGATCGCCGGTAAGGTCGCCGTCATCGCCGGTTACGGTGATGTCGGCAAGGGTTCGGCGCAAGCCATGCGCGCCCTGTCGGCGCAAGTATGGGTGACGGAAGTCGATCCGATCTGCGCACTGCAGGCGGCGATGGAAGGCTACCGCGTCGTGACCATGGATTACGCCTGCGAACACGGCGACATTTTCGTCACCTGCACCGGCAACTACCATATCCTCACGCACGATCACCTGACGCGCATGAAAGACCAGGCCATCGTCTGCAACATTGGTCACTTTGACAATGAAATCGATGTTGCTTCGTTGAAACAATACGAGTGGGAAAACATCAAGCCGCAAGTCGACCACATCATCTTCCCGTCGGGCCGCCGCATCATCCTGCTGGCCGAAGGCCGCCTGGTCAACCTCGGTTGCGGCACGGGCCACCCGTCGTACGTGATGAGCTCGTCGTTCGCCAACCAGACGATCGCCCAGATCGAGCTGTACGCGAACACGGCCAACTACCCGGTCGGCGTGTACACCTTGCCGAAACACCTCGATGAAAAAGTCGCTCGTTTGCAACTCAAAAAGTTGAATGCGCAGCTGACGGAACTGACGCAAGAGCAAGCCGACTACATCGGCGTGCGCACGGAAGGCCCTTATAAACCTGAACACTACCGTTACTGATCGGTAGTCCGGGGCTGTCACTCACCCTCCGAGGGCCGACGCCTGGCGCCGGCCTGACCTCACTTTTGACAGGCTAGAGAAATGCGCTTGCTACTGATTTGGTTTATCAATGCGGCGGCCCTGTTTGCCGTCCCTTACCTGATGCACTCGGTGACGATGAGCAGCGGCTGGACCGCGCTGCTGGCCGCTGCCGTGCTGGGGCTGGTCAATGCGCTGATCCGTCCTTTGCTGATCCTGCTGACCCTGCCCGTGACGTTCTTGTCGCTGGGCCTGTTCATTTTGATCATCAACGGCTTCATGTTCTGGCTGGTGGCGCAGATGATCGCTGGTTTCCATGTCGCCAGTTTCTGGTCTGCCGTGGGCGGTGCCATTCTGTACAGCATCATTTCCTGGGCCTTGTCGACCTTACTTTTGAGCAACGACGATGGAAAAGCATAACTTCAGTATTGAGTTTTTCCCGCCGAAAACCCCGGAAGGGGCGGAAAAGCTGCGCGCCACGCGTGTCAAGTTGTCTGAATTGCATCCGAAGTATTTCTCGGTGACGTTTGGCGCCGGCGGCACGACGCAGCAGGGTACGCTGGACACCGTGCGCGAGATCCTGGCGGCCGGCGAACAGGCCGCGCCCCACCTGTCTTGCGTGGGCGGTTCGCGCGAATCGATCCGCGCCGTGCTGGCCGACTTCAAGGCGGCCGGCGTGAACCGCATCGTGGCCTTGCGCGGCGACTTGCCGAGCGGCTATGGTGCCTCGGGCGAGTTCCGCTACGCCAACGAGCTGGTGGAATTCATCCGCGCCGAGACGGGCGACCATTTCCATATCGAAGTGGCTGCCTATCCGGAAGTGCACCCGCAAGCCCGTTCGCCGCAGGACGACCTGAACGCGTTCGCGCGCAAGGTGCAGGCCGGCGCCGATGCGGCCATCACCCAGTACTTCTACAATGCCGACGCGTATTTCCAGTTTGTCGAGCAGACGCAGAAGATGGGCATCAACGTGCCTATCGTGGCCGGCATCATGCCGATCACGAACTACACGCAATTGATGCGCTTTTCGGACATGTGCGGCGCGGAAATTCCACGCTGGGTGCGTCTGAAACTGGCCAGCTTCGGCGACGACAGCGCGTCCATCAAGGCTTTTGGCCTGGACGTGGTGACGGGCTTGTGCGAACGCCTGCTGGAAGGCGGCGCGCCAGGCTTGCATTTCTATAGCATGAACCAGGCGGCGCCCACGACCGCACTGTGGCAGCGCCTGGTCAAGTAATCCCCATCTGATCCGTCAGAGCAGATCGCCCTCGGTCACGATGTGATCGAGGGCGATGTCGTATTCGCCGTTGGGAAAGCTTGCCGCCAGGCAGGCATAGGCGATGCCCACGGTGCGCGGACGGGGCAGTTGCGCCAGGGTGCGGTCGTAATACCCGCCGCCATAGCCGAGCCGGTACCGTTGCTCATTGAATCCCAGGCAAGGCACCAGCAGGGTGGCGGGCGCCGGGCGCAGGCGCAATTCGGCGGGCACGGCCACGCCCATGCCATCCTTGACCATCGCTTCTCCCGGCGTCCAGCTGGAAAACGCCAGCGGCGCATGCTTTTCCAGCACCACCGGCAAGCTTAATTGCACGCCGCGCGCGGCCAGCTGCGCATACGCGTCGTGCAAGTCCGGCTCGCCATGCAGGGGCCAGTACACGCCCAGTTCCTCGATGTTTTCCTGCGCGCACCAGTCCAGCAGGCGCTGCGCGATGGCCGCATCCCACTGCGCGCGCGTGGCGTCGGGCAGGGCGCGCCGGGCCGCCAGCAAGGCTTTGCGCAAGCCGGCTTTTTCCTGTGGCGCAATGGGTGGCCGTGCAGCCGGATCGCATGTTATTCTAGGGTCGCTATTCATATCACCATCAAGTTAAGATTGAGAGTCGTACATTGATTTCCCCACTGAAATGGATTGCCGGCACGATGCTGTGTGTTGCATCGGCCTTGTCTCCCCTGGCCGCCCTGGCCCAGGTGTCCGCTACCGTAACGCCCGCCGCTCCCGACACGCGCAGCGAGGACGATGCCTTCCTGCTGCTGCGCGACGCCGCGCGCAAGGATGACGTCGAAAAAGCCGACTTTTATGCGGGGCGCCTGACGAATTACCAGATTCCCTCGTATGTCGACTATTATCGGCTGAAACCGCGCATCAAACAGTTGACCGAGGCACAATTTCGCGATTACCTGAACCGCTACAAGGGCAGCGCCATCGCCGACCGTTTCCGCAACGACTGGCTGCTGGAGCTGGGCCGCAAGCGTGACTGGGTTGTGTTTGACGAGCAATACCCGCAATTCGCCCTCGACGACGACACCCAGCTCAAGTGCTACGCGCTGATGTCGCGCGCCGCCAAGGGGCAGAACGTGGCGTCCGAGGCGCGCAACCTGCTCGTCTCGCCGCCCGGCTATGGCGAAGCGTGCGGCAGCCTGATCGCGGCACTGGCGCAAAATGGCCAGTTCGACACGAACGATCTGTGGGCGCAGATCCGCCTGGCGGGCCAGACCAACGCTACCGGCCCGGCCCGCCGCATCGCGCTGTTGCTGGGCGCCTCCGACGCGAAGATGGCGCAAGCCATCGACTTGCCGGCGCTGGTGCTGGCCAAGGGCGCGGGCGCCAGCCGTGCCGACCACGAGATGTACCTGGTGGCCGTCGGCCGCATGGCGAAAAGCACCTTGAAACTGGGCGTCGTGGCCCTGCAAAAGGCGAGTGCGCAATTGACGCCGCAGGAACAGGCCATCGGCTGGGCCAGCCTGGCCCTGCAAGCGTCGTATGCGCTGGCGCCGGAAGCGTTCGAATATTGGCAAAAAACCAATGGTGCGCCCCTGACCCAGGAGCAGATGCAATGGAAGGCGCGTATCGCCTTGCGTGAAGGCAACTGGCCACTGGTGAAGGCCGCCATCCAGGCCATGCCGGCGTCCTTGCGCACGGATCCCACCTGGGTGTACTGGCTGGCGCGCGCGCAGCAGGCGGAAACGCCGGGCCGCCCGAACCCGCAGGCGGACGCCCTGTACCGCACGATTTCCGACCAGTCGAATTTCTATGGCTTGCTGGCCAATGAAGAACTGGGCAACCATCTGGTGTTGCCGCCGCCGGGCCAGCCGGTCAGTCCGACGGAAATCGCCGCCATGGCCGCCAATCCGGGCTTGCAGCGCGCCTTGAAATTCTTCAACATGCGCCTGCGCTTCGAAGGCACGCGCGAGTGGAACTGGGAATTGCGTTCGATGACGGACCGCCAGCACCTGGCGGCCGCGGAATTTGCGCGCCAAAACAATGTGCTCGACCGCATGGTCAACACCTCGGACCGCACGCGCCTGGAAGTGGACTATACGCAGCGCTACCCGACGCCGCACGACGACGTCATGCATCCGGCCACGCAAACCCTGGGCCTGGACAAGGCCTGGGTGTATGGCTTGATCCGCCAGGAATCGCGCTTCATCATGGATGCGCAGTCGCACGTGGGCGCGTCCGGTTTGATGCAGGTCATGCCGTCGACGGCCCGTTATGTCGCCAAGAAGATCGGCCTCACCGATTTCGTCACGGAAACGTTGAGCGACGTGCGCACCAATGTCTTGCTGGGCACGAATTACCTGAACATGGTGCTCGGTGGTCTTGACGGCTCGCAAGTGCTGGCCAGCGCCGCCTACAACGCGGGACCGGGGCGTCTGCGCATCTGGCGCGCCACCATGACGCGTCCGCTGGAAGGCGCCGTCTTTGCCGAGATCATTCCGTACACGGAAACGCGCGGCTACGTGAAAAACGTGATGGCCAACGCCACCTATTACGCTGCCCTGTTCGAGAAGAGCCCGCAGTCGCTGAAGGCGCGCCTGGGCACCGTGGGACCGAAAAACAGCGCCGTTTCCGCCGATTTGCCATCCTCCAACTAAAGTCCGCCGACCATGCAAACGACCATCCTTGATCCCAGCCTGACGCAAACCCTGGCCGCCGCGCGCGAGCCGGGCCTGACCCTCATCATCGGCAACAAGAATTACTCATCGTGGTCGATGCGCCCGTGGGTGGCCATGACGGCCTTCGGCATCCCGTTCCAGGAAGTGCGCGTGCTGCTCGACCAGAGCGACACGGCCACCAAGATCGCCGAATATTCCGCCTGCGGCCGGGTCCCCGTGCTGCTGGCGGGCGAGATCACGATCTGGGACAGCCTGGCCATCTGCGAATACCTGGCCGAGCAGTTTCCCGATAAACACATGTGGCCGCAAGACGTGGCCGCGCGCGCCATGGCGCGTTGTATCTGCGCGGAAATGCATTCCGGCTTTAACGGCTTGCGCACGGACATGTCGATGAATATCAAGGCAAAATTGCCGGGACGTGGCCGCACGGCCGCCGCGCAGGCCGACATCGGCCGCATCAGCGAAATCTGGGAAGAGTGCCTGTCGCGCTTTGGCCACCACCAGTTCCTGTTTGGCGACTTTTCCATCGCCGACGCGTATTTCGCCCCCGTCGTCATGCGTTTCCGCACGTATGGCGTGAGCCTGGCGCCGGCCCTGAACGCGTATTGCGAGCGCGTGCAGGCGCACCCGGCCGTGGCCCGCTGGATCACGGAAGCGCTGGCGGAAACGGAAGTCGCTGCCAAGCACGACGCGGAATTACCTGAATAAGAAAAGAGTGTTATGAAGATTTACACGGTCGGTGGCGCGGTGCGCGACCAACTGCTGGGCTTGCCCGTGAAAGACCACGACCACGTCGTCGTGGGCGCCACGCCGGAAGACATGCTGCGCCAGGGCTTCCGCCCAGTCGGCAAGGATTTCCCCGTGTTTTTGCACCCGAAGACGCAGGAAGAATACGCCCTGGCCCGCACGGAACGCAAGACGGCGCCCGGCTACCGGGGCTTTGTCTTCCACACGGCGCCCGACGTCACCCTCGAAGACGACCTGGTGCGCCGCGATCTGACCATCAACGCCATCGCCCGGGCCGAGGACGGGACGTTGACCGATCCGTTCGGCGGTATCGAGGACATTCGCAACAAAATCTTCCGCCACGTCTCCGACGCGTTCGGCGAAGACCCCGTGCGCATCTTGCGCCTGGCCCGCTTTGCCGCCCGTTTTCATACTTTTACTGTCGCGCCCGCTACCCTGACCTTGATGCGCCGCATGGTGGCCGACGGCGAAGTCGACGCCCTGGTGGCCGAGCGCGTGTGGCAGGAAGTGGCCAAGGGGCTGATGGAAAGCCATCCTTCGCGCATGCTGACGGTGCTGCACGAATGCGGTGCCCTGGCGCGCATCATGGGCGAAATCACGCTGAGCGAGCGCTTGCTGCAGGTCGTCGACCATGCGGCAGCGCAAGGCCATGACTTGCCCGTGCGTTTTGCGGCCTTGATGCTGCGCATGAGCAAAGATGCCATCGAGAAACTGAGCGAGCGCTTGCGCGTGCCCAACGAGTGCCGCGAGCTTGCCGTCATGGCGGCGCGCGAACGGGACAATATCGATGGCGCGCTGGCGCTGAGCGCCGAAGCCGTGGTGAGCTTGTGCGAGCGCTGCGACGGCTTGCGCAAGCCGCAGCGCTTTGCGCAACTGCTGCAAGCTGTGGCTTGCGACGGGCTGGTCACCGGCGATTTCCCTCAGGCGGCGCGGCTGCAGGGTGGATTGGACGCGGCGCGCGCCGTGAATGCGGGTGCGCTGGCGCAAGGCTGTGCGGAGCCGAAACGCATCCCCGAAGTCATCCACGCGGCGCGGGTGGCGGCCGTGCAGGCGTTCCTGGGCCAGGCTTGAATGGCGGGAATAGGCTACAATGGCGCCACAATGTTGCACTGCACAATGCCGGCCTGACGTGCCGCAGCACCGCCCCCAGGAGTCGACGTGACCTTACCCAAGCTGTTTCAAAACCCGTTTCGCCGCTGGCTCAGCCGTAGCGGTGGCGGGCGTCCGACCGTGCTCGTCAAGCAATTGCATGAGCGCGACCGGCGCCGCATGATGAAGCATTTTCTGTCGCTCGAGAAAAGCGACCGCCTGCTGCGCTTCGGCAGCGCCTTGCCCGATGAACTCGTGGCCCAGTACGTGCAAAAGATGGATTTTTCGCGCGACATGATCTACGGCGTCTACAACAGCCTGTTCAAGCTGGTGGGCGTGGGGCACCTGGCGTTCGCGCCGAAGGACCAGTCGCCGGCGAAAAGCGTGGTGACGGACAAGGAGCAGGTGGCGGAGTTTGGCGTATCCGTGTCGAAATCCATGCGCGGCATGGGGGTCGGGTCGAAACTGTTCGAACGGGCGGCGATTCACTGCCGTAACAACGATGTCGATACCCTGTATATGCATTGTTTGTCGTCGAACAAGACGATGTTGCATATCGCCAAGAAGGCGGGCATGGAAATCCAGCGCGACTATGGCGAAGCCGATGCATATCTGAAACTGTTGCCGCCGAACCCGACCAGCATGCTGCAGGAAGCCGTGCAGGAACAGTTCGCCATGTTCGACTACACGTTCAAGGCCAACGCGCGTGCCGCGTTCAAATTGTGGGATCGCTTGCCGGGGCGCAAGAAGAAGCCCGGGCCGCCGTCACCGCCGTCACAGTAAGGGCAGGGCCGTCGTATCCTTGATGCGCTGCAAGGCAAAGCTCGATTTCACGTCCAGCACGGCCGGGTGGCGCAGCAGGGTCGCCATCATGAAGCGCGAAAAGTGTTCCATGTCTTCCACGTGCACGCGCAACAGATAATCCATTTCGCCCGTCATCGCATAGCAGGCCACCACTTCCGGCCATTGCGCCACGGCCACGGCGAAGTCGGCGCGCGGCGAGGTATTCGTCACCAGATTCGGCGCCAGCACGCGCGCTGTGCTGTGCGCCGTGGCGTCGCTGTGCTTTTCCAGCCGCACGTTGACGTAGGCGAGCAAGCCCAGGCCGATCTTTTCCGGGTCTAGCAGGGCCACGTACTGGCGGATCACGCCCGCTTCTTCCAGCCGTTTGACGCGGCGCAAGCATGGCGACGGCGACAGGCTGACCTGTTCGGCCACGTCCTGGTTCGACAGGCGGCCATCGGCCTGCAGGACGGCGAGGATCTTGCGATCCGTTTTATCCAGCGTAATTTTGCTCATGCTTCCTCCGGTGGTTCGACTTTCACGCAATATTATTGCGCAAATCATGATTGTTCGGGAGATCTTTGGCATTTAATGCCCACAGACCGCGCCTATACTGTGCGCTACTTCTTGGAGGAGACATCATGCAATTTCAGCCTTGGGATAACCCGATGGGTACCGATGGTTTCGAGTTCGTCGAGTATGCAGCACCAGACCCAAAAGCATTGGGCAAGCTGTTCGAGAACATGGGCTTCACGGCCATCGCGCGCCACCGCCACAAGGATGTGACCCTGTACCGTCAGGGTGACATCAATTTCATCATCAATGCCGAACAAGATTCGTTCGCGCAGCGTTTTGCCCGCCATCACGGCCCGTCCGTGTGCGCCATCGCCATCCGCGTCGACGACGCGGCCTTCGTGTACCGCCGCGCGCTGGAACTGGGCGCCTGGGGCTTCGACAATAAAACAGGTCCGATGGAGCTGAATATCCCCGCCATCAAGGGCGTGGGCGATTCCCTGCTGTACTTCGTCGACCGCTGGCGCGGCAAGGGCGCCGACAAGCCGGACGCGGCCGCACCAGGCGGCATCGGCGACATCAGCATCTATGACGTCGACTTCGTCGCCATTCCCGGCGCCGTCGCCAACCCCGTCGGCCATGGCCTGACGTATATCGACCACCTGACGCACAATGTGCACCGTGGCCGCATGAAGGAATGGGCGACGTTCTATGAAAGCCTGTTCAATTTCCGCGAAGTGCGCTATTTCGACATCGAAGGCAAGTTGACGGGCCTCAAGTCGAAGGCCATGACTTCGCCGTGCGGCAAGATCCGCATTCCGATCAATGAATCGTCGGACGACAAGTCGCAGATCGCTGAATACCTGGACCAGTACCATGGCGAAGGCATCCAGCATATCGCCCTGGGTACGGACAATATCTACGCATCCGTGCAAGGCATGCGCGATACGGGTATCGATTTCCAGGATACGATTGAAACTTACTATGAGCTGGTCAACCGCCGCCTGCCGAACCATGGCGAGCAGCTGGAAGAACTGCGCCGCCTGCGCATCCTGATCGATGGCCACAGCACGGAAAATGAACGCGAGCTGTTGCTGCAAATCTTCACGCAGACGGTGATCGGCCCGATCTTCTTTGAGATCATCCAGCGCAAGGGCGACCAGGGCTTCGGCGAAGGCAATTTCCGCGCCCTGTTCGAATCGATCGAGCTGGACCAGATCAAGCGCGGCGTGCTGAAAGATACGAACGCGGCGTAATGTTGCTCTGTAACAAATAGTAGTGAAAATGGTACCCGCCCGGGAGTGCAGCGCAGCAAAGAACTGCGCGCATTCCTGTGGTAGTCTACGACAAACAAGTCATTTTTCCGCACCGGCATTGTCCACAAGGCACAGCCGGTACGTGTGAGTTCAACCGACTTTGCACGCGTAGCACAGAGAATAATGGAGACAAGTAATGAATGCACCAATCAAGGGCTCGAGTCTTGAGCCGGGCGCGCACGCGTCCGAAATTTCCCTGAACGACAAATACACGCTGGAGCGCGGCCGCGCCTTCATGACGGGCACGCAAGCGCTGATCCGCCTGCCCATGCTGCAGCGCGAGCGCGATTTGAAGGCTGGCTTGAATACGGCTGGCTACATCACCGGTTACCGCGGTTCGCCTGTGACGTCCGTCGACATGACGGCGATCAAGGCCAAGAAATACCTCGATGAACACCACGTCAAATTCCACCCGGGCCTGAATGAAGACCTGGCCGCCACGGCCGTCTGGGGCACGCAGCAAACGAATCTGTTCGAAGACGCGAAATACGACGGCGTGTTCGGCATGTGGTACGGCAAGGGCCCTGGCGTCGACCGCTGCGGCGACGTGTTCAAGCACGCGAATAACGCCGGTTCCGCCAAGCATGGCGGCGTGCTGGTGCTGGCCGGCGACGACCATGCGGCGAAATCCTCGTCCACGGCGCACCAGTCCGACCATATCCTGAACGCTTGCGGCATCCCCGTGCTGTACCCGTCGTCGGTGCAGGAATACATCGACTATGGCTTGCACGCCTGGGCCATGAGCCGCTACACGGGCCTGTGGGTGTCGATGAAATGCGTGACCGACATCATCGAGTCGGGCGCCGCCGTCGATTTCGACCCGGACCGCGTGCAGATCACCCTGCCGACCGACTTCGAGATGCCGGCCGGTGGCTTGAACATCCGCTGGCCCGACACGGTGCTGGAACAAGAAGTACGCATGAACAGCTACAAATGGTATGCGGCGCTGGCGTATGCGCGTGCCAACAAGCTCAATAAGATTATCTGGGACAGCCCGAAGGCGCGCATCGGCATCATCACGGCCGGCAAATCCTACCTGGACACGCGCCAGGCGCTGGCCGACCTCGGCATCGACGAGCAGACGGCGTCCGACATCGGCATCCGCCTGTACAAGATCGGCATGACCTGGCCGCTGGAAGCGGACGGCGTACATGAATTTGCCAAGGGTCTCGACGAAATCCTCGTGGTGGAAGAAAAGCGGCAAATCCTCGAATATGCGCTGAAGGAAGAACTCTACAACCTGAAGGACGGCGAGCGTCCGCGCGTGGTCGGCAAGTTCGACGACACGGGCGAATGGAGCAACCAGAAGGGGACGGGGCACGGCGACTGGCTGCTGCCGGCCACGTATGAGCTGAACCCGGCCATGATCGCCCGCGCCATTGCCAGCCGCATTTCGCGCTATTACGCCGGCCACCCGGTGGAGCAGCGCGTCAAGGAGCGCATCGCCTACCTGGAAGCGAAGGAAAACGTCCTCAAGGCCATCAGCGTGAAACCCGATCCGCAAAAGGACCGCACGCCGTTCTTCTGCTCCGGCTGCCCGCACAACAGTTCGACCAAGGTGCCGGAAGGCTCGCGCGCGCTGGCCGGCATCGGCTGCCACTACATGGTGCTGTGGATGGACCGCGAAACGTCGACGTTCACCCACATGGGCGCCGAAGGCGTCACGTGGGTGGGGCAGGCGCCGTTCACGAATGAAAAGCACGTATTTACCAACCTTGGCGACGGCACGTATTTCCACTCGGGCATCCTGGCCATCCGCGCGGCCGTCTCGGCCAAGGTGAACATCACTTATAAAATTCTGTTCAACGATGCGGTGGCCATGACGGGCGGCCAGGAATTCGACGGCCCGCTGTCGCCGGCGATCATTTCGCGCCAGATCGCCGCCGAAGGCGTCGGTCCCATCATCGTCGTCACGGACGAACCGGAAAAATACCCGGACGATTACGCCTGGGCCGAAGGCGTCACCGTGCGCCACCGTTCGGAACTGATGGACGTGCAGCGCGAATTGCGCGACATGCCCGGCGTATCGGCCATGATCTACGACCAGACCTGCGCCTCGGAAAAACGCCGCCGCCGGAAACGCAATGAATACCCGGATCCGGCCAAGCGCGCCGTCATCAACGAAGCCGTCTGCGAAGGCTGCGGCGACTGTTCCGTGCAATCGAACTGTCTGTCGGTGGAACCGCTGGAAACGGAACTGGGGCGCAAGCGCCAGATCAACCAGTCGTCCTGCAACAAGGATTTCTCGTGCACGACGGGTTTCTGCCCCAGTTTCGTGACGGTGGAAGGCGGCGGCTTGAAAAAGCCGAAGAAGGCGGCTGCCGCCGACAAGGACGCGCCAGCGGCGCCGGCCTTGCCGACGCCAAGCATTCCCTCGACGGCCGAGCCGTTCGGCATCCTGGTCACCGGCATCGGCGGCACGGGCGTCGTCACCGTCGGCCAGATCCTGGCCATGGCGGCCCACGTGGAAGGCAAGGGCTGTTCCGTGCTGGACATGAGCGGCCTGGCGCAAAAGGGCGGCCCCGTGATGTCGCACGTGCGCCTGGCGGACCGCCAGGAAGATATCCACTCGACGCGCGTGGGTACCGGTGCGGCTGACCTGGTCATCGGCTGCGACTTGATCGTCACGGCCAGCCGCGACGCCCTGTCGCGCATGGGAGAGGGCCGCAGCTGGGCCATGATCAACTCGACCAGCTCGTCGACGGCCGCGTTCGTGAAAAACCCGGACTGGCAATTCCCCGGCGCCTCGGCGCGCATGGAAATCGAAAAGGCGTGCGGCAGCGACCACGTGGACTTCATCGACGCGGGCCAGATCGCCACGGCGCTGATGGGCGACTCCATCGCGACGAACATGTTCATGCTGGGCTATGCCTGGCAAAAGGGCAAGGTGCCGCTGTCGGAAGCTGCCATCATGAAGGCCATCGACTTGAACAATGTCTCGGTGGCGTTCAACAAGGCCGCCTTCAACTGGGGGCGCGCGGGTGCCCACGATACGGCCAGCCTGGTGCGCATGACGACGCCAGCCAAGGTGGTGGAATTCAAGCGCATCGAAACGCTCGACGACCTGATCGAAAAGCGCGTGGCCCTGCTGACGGCTTACCAGGACCGCGCGTATGCGCAGCAGTACCTGGACTTCGTCGGCCAGGTGCGCGCCGCCGAAAGCGCGCTGAACGGCCCGCACCTGCGCCTGACGGAAGCCGTGGCCCGCTACTTCTACAAGCTGATGGCCTACAAGGACGAGTACGAAGTGGCACGCCTGTACACGGACGGCGCCTTCCAGGCGAAGATCGCCGCCATGTTCGAAGGCGACATCAAGCTCAAGTTCCACCTGGCGCCGCCGATCATGGCGAAAACGGATGCCCATGGCCATTTGATCAAGAAGGAATATGGCCCGTGGATGCTGAAGGCCTTCGGCGTGCTGGCCAAGTTCAAGGGCTTGCGCGGCACGGCTTTCGACGTGTTCGGCCATACGGCCGAGCGCAAGATGGAGCGCGCGCTGATTCTTGAGTACCGCGCGACGGTAGGCGGTTTGCTGCCGAAACTGACGACGGCCAAGCTGGCGCAAGCCGTGGCGATTGCCAGCATTCCGGAAGACATCCGCGGCTATGGCCACGTGAAGGAGCGTCATTTGAAGGCGGCGAAAGAGAAGGAAGCCAGTTTGCTGATCGCCTTCAATGCGCCGACGCCGCTGCCGCCCGTCATGGCGGCACCCGTGGCGGCCACCGTGGCGTGATGGGGTGAACTTCACGCTGTAGCAATGGCGCCTGCGGGCGCCATTTTTTTTGTATCAAAGAAAACAACGCCTGTTTGTAAAACGTCTTATAATTTTTCGATAATTTCTTTTCGGAAAGTTCGTCATGTCTTCCCTGCGCTTTTCCGCCCTGGCGGTTCCTCTCGTATTGTTGTTGAGTGCCTGCGGCGGAGGTGGCGGCGGCAGCGACAGCGCGCCCGTCGTGCCGCCCGTGACGCCGGCGGGTCCGGCGGCGCTGGTCGCTTCGTCCACGGTCGAGAACCGCTGCGCCGCGCCGCGCGGCAGCAGCATCGACAAGCCGGGCACCTTGCTCGATGAACTGACGTGGGTGCGCAGCTGGATCGATGAAACGTATCTGTGGTACCGCGAAGTGCCGACCACCTACCAGGCGCAAAGCTTCGCCACGCCCGTCGCGTACTTCGATGTGCTGAAAACGACGGCCATGACGGCATCCGGCAAGCCGAAGGACCAGTTTCATTTCACCTTGCCGACGACAGAATGGGAAGCTTCGCTCAACGGCGTGGAACTGGGCTACGGCATGCTGCTGGCGCTGACGCGTAGCACGCCGCCGCGCAAGGCGGTGATCTCGATCGTCGAGCCGGGCTCGCCGGCGGCACTGGCGGGCTTGCGGCGCGGTGACGTGCTGCAAACCGTCGATGGCGTCGATTTCGTCAATGCCCCCGACGCGGCCAGCGTGGCTATCCTCAACGCCGGCCTGTTCCCCAAGGCGCAAGGCGCGCACACGCTGGGATTGAGCCGTAACGGCGCGCCCCTGTCGGTGAGCCTGACGGCGGTGGACGTGAGCACCAGCGCCGTGCAGAACGAGCGCATCATCGACACGCCCACGGGCAAGGTGGGCTACCTGACCTTCAACACGCACAACAACGTGGCCGAACGTCAGCTGGTCGAGACCATGGCCCGCTTCCAGGCGGCCGGCATCAGCGACCTGGTGCTCGATGTGCGCTACAACGGCGGCGGTTACCTCGATGTCGCCAGCGAACTCGCCTACATGATCGCCGGTCCGCAAGTCACCACCGGCAAGACCTTCGAGCAGGTGCTCTTCAATGACAAGACGCGGCCGGAAGCGCCCGTGCCATTCCATGCGCAAAGCCAGGGCTTTCCCGCGCAGAATCCCTTGCCCAAGGGCACGCCGCTGCCCTCGCTGGGGCTCAAGCGGGTGACCTTATTGACAACGGGCAACACCTGCTCGGCCAGCGAAGCGATCATCAACGGCTTGCGCGGCGTGGACGTGCAAGTCAACCTGATCGGCGGCACGACATGTGGCAAGCCCTACGGTTTCTATCCCGCGCCGAATTGCGGCACCACGTATTTCGCCGTGCAATTCCAGGGCGTCAACGCCAAGGGCTTTGGCGACTTTGCCGATGGCATGGCGCCGACCTGCGACGTGGCGGACGATTACCAGCATGCGCTGGGCGACGCGGCGGAAGGCATGCTGGCGGCGGCGCTGCGCTACCGCAGCAGCGGCAGCTGCACGCCGGCCATGGGGGCCACCAGGCTGTTGAGTTCGATGGAGAGTCCGGCCGACGCGGCCACGCGCCTGTTGCGGCCCTCCTACAAGGAAATTGCCATCAGGCGCCGTTAACACGCATGTTCCTGCCATGAGCTAGCGAGGACGCCTGGCGTTTTCCTGCTCATGAATATTTCTATATAACAATTTTGATATATAGAAAGATGAATCCATTCGTTCTGGAATGACTGACATTTTGCTATCTTGCCGCTTTTCTCCCACCTTGAGAAGCGCAACGATGTCGAAACAGTTCAAGTTAACCCCGCTCAGCCTTGGCGTACTGGCCATCCTGGGCGGCACCGCATGGCAGGCGCACGCGCAAACGCAAGCGCCCGCAGCGGATCAGCAGGCGGCGGCCACCCCGCCAGCCGTCGTGGTCACCGGTTCGCGCATTCCCCGCGCCAGCCTGGAAGGCCCGTCTTCCGTCACCATCCTGACCGGCGACGAAATCACCAAGCAGGGCTACAAGAACGTCTTCGACGCGCTGACCAGCCAGGTGCAGAACAGCGGCTTTACGCAGGGCGAGGATTACGGCAATACCTTCACGCCGTCGGCCAATACCATCAGCCTGCGCGGCCTGGGTCCAAACCATACCTTGATCCTGCTGAACGGTCGCCGCCTGGCAGACTTCCCCATCGCCTATGACGGCGCCGTCAACTTCACCAACCTGGCGAACATCCCGTCGAGCATTGTCGACCGCATCGAAATCCTCAACGGCGGCGCCTCGGCCATCTATGGCTCGGACGCGATCGCCGGCGTGGTCAACGTGATCCTGAAAAAACAGACGGACGGCTTCGATATCAACGTCAAGCTGGGCGGCACCTCGCGCGGCGGCGCCGGCAACCAGCGCGTGCAGCTGACGGGCGGCGGCAATTTCGACAAGCTGCATACCCTGTTCAGCGTGGAACTGAGCCAGCGCGACCCGCTGTGGAGCATGGACCGCGACTTCATGACCAGCCGCTCCGGCGTGCCGACGACGATCGCCGCGCGCCGTACCCTGGTGAAAGGCAAGGCCGGCAACTATGTCGACCTGGGCGACACCTGCGGTCAGTTCGGCGACATGTTCGGCGGCAGCGTCAGCAAGTATACGGCGGCAAACGGCAGCTATTGCGCCAGCCCGAAAGCCCGCCCGACCTTCTGGACCACGCAGACGAAGAACCAGAGCCAGAACGTGTTCGGCAGCGCCAATTACGAGCTCGATGCCGACACCACCCTGTTTGCCGATGTCCTGATCGGCAAGAACAAGACCGTCAACAATACGCGCGGCCCGTCGTGGACCTCGGTTTCGCTGAACGGCAATTCCTTTCTGAACCAGAACAGCGGCGCCTACGAAGAGTGGACGCGCTTTATCTCGCCCGAGGAAATCGGCGGCGTGCAGCGCTACAACCGCAGCTGGGACGACCTGGCCACGGCCATCTCGCTGGGCGCCAAGGGTCGCATTCCGGGCAGCGCCTGGCAATATGAGGCGAACTACAACGCCTCGGTCTACACGAGCGAAGCCCACCGGCCGCAGTTGCGCTCGAACATCGACAGCTTCTTCCTGGGACCGAAGCTGGGCACGGACGCGAATGGCGTGGCCATCTACGCCCCCGATCCCGCGCGCCTGTCGCAGCGCCTGACGCCGGCCGAATTCGACAGTATCAGCGGCTACAGCGACAGCAAGGACAAGGCCTGGACGAATACCCTGAGCCTGGCCACGAATGGCGACCTGTTCCAGCTGCCTGCCGGTACGGTGAAAATCGCCACGATTGCCGAAGCAAGCAAGCAGGGCTTCAGCAACGAACCCGACGCGCGCATCGACCAGGGCTATTTCAATGTCGCCACCGGTTCGGGCGTCACGGCCGGCACCCGTTCGCGCTATGCGCTGGGTGCGGAGTTGAATGTGCCGCTGCATGAAAAGCTGACCGCTACCGTCGCCGGCCGCTATGACCGCTACAGCTTTGCCGGCCGCAAGGAAGGCAAGTTCACCTACAACGGCGGGCTGGAATTGCGCCCGGCGCCGGAGCTGCTGTTCCGCGCCAACTATGCCACCAGCTTCCGCGCGCCGGACATGAATTACATCTACCAGGCACGCGGCAAAGGCTATTATGCGAGCACCACCGACTATTACCGTTGCGATGCTGCGGGTAAGGCCATCGACGGCTGCGAGTATGCCAATAAATCGCCGGGTGCCGATTACGTGCAGAACGGCAGCCGCGACCTGCAGTCGGAAAAGGGCAAGTCCTTCGGCGTGGGCGCCGTCTGGTCGCCGAGTTCCAATTTCGACGTTTCGGTCGATTACTGGAACATCAAGATCGACGACCTGGTGACGAATCTGGACGCCGACAAGCTGCTGCGCGACGAATCCGATTGCCGCCTCGGCAAAGCCGATATCGGCTCGCCGACCTGTATCGATACCCTGGGCCGTATCGAGCGTTACGCGGCCAATGCCTTGAACAAGGCGGGCGAGATCAAGACGATCACCGTCAATCCGATCAACGCGGCCAAGCAAAGCAGCAGCGGCATCGACGTCAGCCTGAAGTATCTGCTGCGCACGACGGACTATGGCCGCTTCGCCTTCAAGGCCAACTACGCCAAGGTGCTGAGCAAGAAATCGCAGCAATTTGCCGGCGATGCAGAGACCGACGAAACCAAATCGATGACCAACAGGGATTGGCCCGACAAGTTGAACCTGAGCGTCAACTGGGCCGCGGGCGACTGGTCGAATACCTTGCTGGTCAGCCGTTACGGCAAGGTGCCGAATGCCGCCGGCAAGGCTTACCTGACGCCGACGGCGCTGGCCAACATCAGCACCGTCTACCGCATCAACGACCGCGCCACCGTTTCGCTGATCGTCAACAACGTGTTCGACAAGATCAAGCGCGATAGCAGCAACGGCTGGCCGTACTACCTGATCGGCAACTACAGCCCGCAAGGCCGCCAGGGGTGGGTCGAGTTCAACTACCATTTTGGCTCGTAATTCACGCTTGCCGAAGCAAGGCCGGAGCAGCTGACGCTGTTCCGGCTTTTTTATTTTCCGGCGCGTTTTTATCCGACCGCCACTCTATAATTGCCCGCTTGTCCTCTCTCGATGGAGTTTGACCCATGCTACGCCACGCCCTGCTGTCCACCGCCCTGTTGACCGTGTTTGCCGCCAGCGCACACGCCGCTCCCGTCCTGACGACGGTGGCCGAGCGCTCGGGCTTTTTGAATACGGGCCGCTACGCGGAAGTGGAAGCTTTGTGCCGCCAGTTCCAGGCGCGCTATCCGAAGCAGGTGCGCTGCGTGGAGTTCGGCCGCACGCCGGAAAACCGCCCCATGCTGGCGCTGGCCGTGACGAATACGGGCGCGCTGACGCCGGCCGAAGCGGCGCGCCGCAAGCTACCCGTGCTGCTGGTGCAGGGCGGCATCCATGCGGGCGAAATCGATGGCAAGGATGCGGGCTTCCTGGCCTTGCGCGAAGTCCTGGAGGGCAAGGCGGTGCCCGGCGCGCTGGACAAGCAGGTGCTGCTGTTCGTCCCCGTCTTCAATGTCGATGGCCATGAGCGCTTCGGCCAGTGGAACCGTCCGAACCAGCGCGGTCCCGTGGAAATGGGCTGGCGCAGCACGGCGCAAAACTACAATCTGAACCGCGAATACATGAAGGCCGATACGCCCGAGATGCAGCACATGCTGGCGCTGGTCAATGCCTGGGATCCGCTGGCGTATGTTGACCTGCACGTCACCGACGGCGCCCAGTTCGAACCCGATATCTCGATCCAGGTCGAACCCGTGCATGCGGGCGATGCGGCCCTGCGCGTGGCGGGAACGGCGCTGCGCGACGGCGTGCTGGCCGACCTGGCCAGCCAGGGTTCGGACCCGAAACCGTTTTATATTTCGTTTGCCGAGAACGACAATCCGCAATCGGGTTTTGTCGATTCGGCGCCGAATCCCCGCTTCTCGCATGGCTATTTCCAGCTGCGCAACCGCTTCGGCATGCTGGTGGAAACCCATTCGTGGAAGGATTATCCGACCCGCGTGCGCATCACCCGCAACACCATCGTTTCGCTGCTGTCGCAAGTGGCGCAGCATGGCGTGCAGTGGCGGCAAACGGCGCTCGAGGCGGACGCGCGCGCCGCGCAGCTGGCCGGTGCCACCCTGCCGCTCACCTACAAGACGACGGAGAAGAGCCGCATGATCGCGTTTCGCGGTTACGCCTACACGCGCACGCCGTCCGAAGTGTCGGGCGCGCTGATGACGCGCTACGATGAAACCACGCCGCAGATCTGGAACGTGCCATTGCGCGACGAGATCGTGCCCGACCTGCAGCAGGCCGCGCCGCAGGCCGGCTACCTGGTGCCCGCCGCGCAGGCGCAGATGGTGGCGGCCAAGCTGCGCCAGCATGGCGTGTCGTACCAGGTACTGGCTGGCGCGCCGGGCAAGCTGCCGGTCGAGACCTTCCGCGCCACGCAGGTGAAATTCGGCGCGCAGTCGTTCGAGGGACGCCAGACGGCGGTCGTGCAGGGCGAGTGGCAGAAAGAGGCGCGCGTGGTCGGTGCGGGCGCGCTGTACGTGCCCGTCAACCAGGCCAAGGCGCGCTTGGTCGTGGCCCTGCTCGAACCGCGCGCGCCCGATTCCCTGCTGGCCTGGGGCAGTTTCAATACGGCCTTCGAGCGTAAGGAGTACATGGAAGAATACGTGGCCGAAGACGTGGCGCGCGCGCAGCTGGCGGCCGACCCGGCGCTGGCAGCGCAGTTCCAGCAGAAGCTGGCCAGCGATCCCGCATTTGCCAAGAGCCCGGCGGCGCGCCTGGAATTCTTCGCCCGCCGCCACGCGTCCTGGGATGAGCGCCTGAACCTGTATCCGGTGCTGCGCACGGATGTGGCGCCGGCCGGCCTGGCATTGCCGCCGACGCGCACACCGAAGTTGTCAAATCGCACGGATTAATCGGAAGAAAATGCTATTCTCCGCTCGATGATGGCGCCGCCACCACGAGCAGAGAACATGCATGGTCAACAAGACACTCTACAACCAGCACCGCGAGACGTTTTTTCGCCTCTGCGACGCCGTCGGCGAAAATCAGGTGGAACAGGTGCGCAGCCTGCTCGAGGCCACGCCGCTGCTGTTGACCTTTCGCCACTACAACATGGATGACGGCGAATCGCTGCTGCATCTGGCCGCGGCCGGCGGTAGCCGCGACGTCTGCGTCCTGCTCGTGTCGCTGGGCCTGGACATCGACCTGCCCTTGCCCGGCTACCGCAACCATACGCCGCTGGACGTGGCGGCGGGCCATGGCCATCTGGATACCTGCCGCTGGCTGCTCGGGCATGGCGCTGCCGTCGATGGCTTGCCGGACAAGATACTCTCGCCGCTGGCCAGCGCCTGCGTTGGCGGCCACCAGGACGTGGTGGCATTGCTGTTGCAGTCGGGTGCCAATCCGAACCGCCTGCATACGCGCTGGAACCAGGCGCCGGTCGATATCGCCAGCGGCTGGGGCTTTCCCGCTATCGCCCAATTGCTCGCTGCCGCCGGCGGCGTCAGCATACTCGATGTGCCGCAGCAAGCGGCCGCCTCGCCGCAGGAATCGATCCGCACCTTCATGCACAACAGCGCCGGCTGGGTATTGCCGGCCGTGTTCAGCCCGGACAGCGGCGATGCGCGCTTTTCGCTGGGGATCAGCTGCATCGGCGGCAAGAGCGATTTCAAGCTGTTGTTTACGGTCGGCCTGTTCCAGCAATCCCCGATGACCGAACTGGCCATCTGCCTGCCTGGCCGCTGGCCGCTGACCGTGCACGGCTTTGCGGAGCACAGCCCCTGGCGCTTTCCGGTGGCGCTGCTGGCACGCCTGGGACGGCGCACGCTCGACCAGGCCAGCCTGGCGGCGGGCGAGCTGCTGCGGCGCGACGATCCGCACCTGACGGACCTGGCCTGGCCGGATGGCGTCGACGCGCTGCTGGCCATCGACAAGCGCTGGAATCCGGAGCCGGAGGAGGACATTGCCGACGATGACAAGGTCACCATCTATCTGCTGGTACCGGTGAAGTTCACGAAAAAAGGCGCGCCTGACGCCAGCGCCTTGCCGGCCTTGATCGAACGCAAGCTCAAAGGCAGCTGGAAAGTGTCGGCCTTGCCCGTCCCCGTCATTGGCTAGCGCGCGCGTGGCCAGATCAAACCGGCCAGCTTGCAGTGATGTTATCCTGCTAATGCATCTTTCGCGTCCGCGCGCAACCTGTTCACGCATCGGTTTTTCATGACACAAAAAATTCTTCTCCTGAGCGTCTCGGCCGGCGCCGGCCACATGCGCGCGGCGCAAGCCATCGAGGCGTATGCGGCGCGCGATGACGGCGGCCCAGCGGCGCTGGCCCTGCATCTCGACGTGATGGACTTCGTCACGCCTGCATTTCGCAAGCTGTACACGGATTTGTATATCAAGCTGGTCAACAAGGCCCCCGCGCTGTGGGGCTATTTGTATCACGCCACCCACGATGCGCCGCGCGACGGCTCGATGCAGCGCCTGCGCCGCGCCGTCGAGCGCCTCAACACGCGCGCGCTGATGGCGCGGATCGCCGCTTTTCAGCCCGACGCCATCATTTGCACGCATTTCCTGCCGGCCGAATTGCTGTCGCGCGCATTGCGCCAGCAGCAGCTGGCTTGCCCCGTGTGGGTGCAGGTCACGGATTTCGACTTGCACCGCATGTGGGTGCACGAGCAGATGCAGGGCTATTTCGCCGCCACCGACGAAGTGGCGTTTCGCATGCGCCACGAAGGCATCCCCGCCGGGCGCATCCACGTGACGGGCATCCCCATCATGCCCGCATTCGCGCAGGCGCCCGACCGCGTGTCGTGCGCGCAGGCGTTTGGCCTCGACCCGCGGCGCACGACGATCCTGCTGATGGGCGGCGGGGCGGGACTGGGCAGCCTTGAAACGGTCGCCGCGCGCCTGCTGGCGCTGCCGGGTGACTTCCAGCTGATCGTGCTGGCGGGGAAAAACACCGCCGCGCTGGCGGCGCTGCAGGCATTGGCCGGCCAGTATCCGGGCCGCTTGCTGGCGCAAGGCTTTACCAGCGAAGTCGAGCGCCTGATGGCGTGCGCCGACCTGGTGATCACCAAGCCGGGCGGGCTGACCACCTCGGAATGCCTGGCGCTGGGCTTGCCCATGATCGTCAACTCGCCGATTCCCGGCCAGGAAGAGCGCAATGCCGACTATCTGCTGGAGCAGGGCGTGGCCCTGAAGGCATTCGATGCCGTCACCCTGGAATACCGGGTGCGCCTGTTGCTCGAGCATCCCGAGCAGTTGCAATCGATGCGCGCAAAGGCGCTGGCCCTGGGCCGCCCGCGCGCCGCCCTGGACGTGCTGGCGCAGGTGCTGCGCGCCGGCGCCGTTCTTCAATAACCAGGAAACCATGATGCTGCATGTCGTACTGTTGACCCTCGCCCTGGGGCTGGCCGCCGCGCCGGCCGGGGCGCAACCATCGCCGCCACGCCATCCGGACTGGGCCACGCCGCTGCCGCAGGTGTCGAACCTGCACCAGGTCACGCCCGTCCTGTACCGCAGCGCTAGGCTGGATAGCGCCGACGTGGCCCAGTTGCAGGCGCTGGGCGTGAAGACGGTGATCAGCCTGCGCTCCTTCCACTCCGATACGCAGGTGCTGGAAGGCAGCGGCATCCGCGCCGTCCGCATCCCCATCAATACCTGGGCCATCCGCGACCGCCATGTGATCGACACCATGCGCGCCATCCGCGCCGCCGGACAGCAGGGTCACGTGCTGCTGCATTGCCTGCACGGCGCCGACCGCACGGGCATGATGGCCGCCATGTACCGTATGCTGTACCAGGGCTGGCCGCGCGAAAAGGCGATCGACGAGCTGAAAAATGGCGGCTACGGCTACCACGCCGTGTGGAAGAATATCGAAAGCTACCTCCAGCGCGTGAATGTCGACGAACTGCGCGCGCGTATCGATGCGCCGCAACCCTGATACCCCGCTGGCGCGCCACTTCAGGCATGATTGCGATTCCAGTCACGTTTTTCCGGAATCCGCATGGAACACCACAGCTTTCTCATCAACATACTGTTTTACCTGGTCGCCGCCATCATCATGGTGCCGCTGGCCAAGCGCCTGGGCATGGGCGCCGTGCTGGGTTACCTGGTAGCCGGCGTCGTCATCGGTCCCTGGGGCCTGGGCCTGATCAAGAATGTCGAGGTGATCCTCAGCTTTTCCGAATTCGGCGTGGTGCTGCTGCTGTTTTTAATTGGCCTGGAGCTGGAGCCGAAGCGCTTGTGGCTGTTGCGCCGTCCCATCTTTGGCTGGGGCGGGGCGCAGGTGGGCGTCGTCAGCGCGGGCTTGTGCGCCGTGGCCATGGCCTTTGGCGTGGACTGGCGCACGGCGCTGGTCGGCGCGCTGGGCCTGTCGCTGTCGTCGACGGCCATCGTGCTGGCCACGCTGGGCGAACGCAAGCTGATGAGCACCCCGGCCGGTTCCGCCGGCTTTTCCATTTTGCTGTTCCAAGATATCGCCGCCATTCCCATGATCGCGCTGGTGCCGCTCTTGGGCGGGCTGGTCACGCACAGCGGCGAACCGGGCTGGCTGCGCGTGGCCAAGCTGGCCGCCGTGCTGGCGGCGCTGGTGATCGGCGGGCGTTTTCTGGTGAACCCCATCCTGCGCTTCATCGCCAGGACGGACTTGCGCGAAATCTTCACGGCCTTCGCCCTGCTGCTGGTGATCGCCATCTGCGTGCTGATGGAATCGGTGGGCCTGTCGATGGCGCTGGGCACCTTCATGGCGGGCGTGCTGCTGGCCGACTCCGAATACCGCCATGAACTCATTTCCGACCTGGAACCGTTCAAGGGACTGCTCCTGGGCCTGTTCTTCATTGCCGTGGGCATGTCCGTCGATTTCGGCGTGCTGCGCGCGCAGCCGCTGCTGATCCTGGCCCTGGTGGCGGGCCTGCTGGCGGTGAAGATCGCCTTGCTGTACCTGCTGTCGAAGTTTGTCGACATTCCCCGCGGCCAGCAGCTGTTCTTTGCGCTGCTGCTGTCGCAAGGCGGCGAATTTGCCTTCGTCGTGTTTGCCGCCGCCGAGGCCGCGCACGTGTTTGCGCCGGAGACGGCCGCGCTGTTGGTCGTGGTGGTGACCCTGTCGATGGTGGCCACGCCCTTGCTGCTGCTGTTGCACGACAAATTCGTCGCGCCGCGCCTGCAAGGCGAGAAGAAGCGCCGCCCCGACGACCATATCGAGGCGCAGGACAATCCCATCGTCATCGCCGGTTTCGGCCGCTTCGGCCAGATCATCGGCCGCCTGCTGGCAGCCAACAAGATCGGCGTGACGGTGCTCGATCACGACCCGGACCAGATCGACCTGCTGCGCAAGTTCGGCTTCAAGGTGTTTTATGGCGACGCCACGCGCGTGGACCTGCTGGTGGCGGCCGGCATCGAGAAGGCCAGGGCGCTGGTGATCGCCATCGACAATGTGGACGACAGCCTGGCGCTGGTCGACGCCGTGCGCCTGCGCCTGCCGGAACTGACGATTCTGGCGCGCGCGCGCAACGTCACGCATTACTATGAATTGATGAAGCGGGGCGTGACGCTGATCGAACGCGAAACGTTCGCCGCGGCGCTGCTGCTGGGCGAGCAGACCTTGCAGCAGGTGGGCTTCAGCCCGGAGCGGGCGCAGCGCGCGGCCGGCATCTTCGGCCGGCATAACCTGAAAACCCTGCTGGAAGTGGCGCCGCACTTCCAGGACCAGCAAAAAGTCATGTCCCTCACGCGCCAGGCGCGCGAGGAACTGGAAGACATGTTCGAGAGCGATGCGGCGGCGTTTGCGGCAGCGGGGGCGGACAAGCCGGAATCAGACCAGCCGGCCTGATTCCGGTCCGCGCGGGCGCTTATTTCCCCCGGCGGCTTTCAATCGCCTCGATCTGGTCCATGATGCCGTTCATGCGCGCCGCCAGCGCCTGGTACGGTTTCGGCGAGGCCAGGTCGACGCCGGCCGCCTTCACCAGCTCATACGGATACGCGGAACCGCCGGAGCTGAGCATCTTCAGGTAGGCGGCCAGCGCGCCCGGCTCCTTGTCGAGGATGCGCTGCGCGAAATCCTGCGCTGCGGCGATCGAGGTGGCGTACTGGAACACATAGAAGCCGTGATAAAAATGCGGCACATAGGCCCATTCCAGCGCGTAGGCGGGATCGATGGTCATGACGCCTTGCGCCTCGCCATGGTAGCGCTTGAGGATGCCGGCATAGATGGCCGTGATCTCTTCGCCCGTCAGCGCTTCTCCTTTATCCACCTTGCCGTGGATGGCCGCTTCGAATTCGGCGAACATGGCCTGGCGGAAGTAGGTGCCGCGCAGGTTTTCCAGCGCCGCGCCCAGGTACAGCAGGCGCTCGTCATCGTCCTTGGCCTGCTTCAGGCGCGCGTCGAGCAGCAGCGCCTCGTTCGTCGTCGAGGCGATTTCCGCGACAAAGATGCTGTACGGCGCATAGATCGATGGCTGCGCCTTGTTGGCCAGCACCGAGTGCATGGCGTGGCCCCATTCGTGCGTCAGGGTGCTGACGGCTTCGTAATTGTCCGTGTAGTTGAGCAGCACGAACGGGTGCACGTCGTACGCGTCGCCATTCATGTAGGCGCCCGCCACCTTGCGCGGGCGCGGGTACACGTCCATCCAGCGCGCGTTCACGGCGGCGGTGAGGGCCTTGACGTAGTCGGGGCCCAGCGGCGCGACGGAATCGAGCATCATCTGCTTGCCGTCGGCCAGCGGGAAGCTGCGCTCGCTTTTCAGCAGCGGCGCATAGATGTCGTAATACGCGAGGTCCTTGACGCCCAGCATGCGCGCGCGCAGCTTGAAGTAGCGGTGCAAGGTGGGCAGATTGGCGTTGGTTTGCGCGATCAGGGTCTGGTAGACGGCGGGCGGCAGATGGTCGGCGTCGAGCGCCGCGCTTTGCGAATCGGCATAGCGGCGCACTTTCGCATACGCGGCGTCCGTCTTCAGCTGGCCGTACAGGGTTTCGCCGAACGTGCGTTCATATTCCTTCCACTTGCCGAAGAAGGCGTCGAACACCAGCTTGCGGTCGGCGCGCTGGTCGTCACCCCGGTATTTCGTGTACGCCGCCTGGTCGAGACGTACTTCCTTGCCGTCCGACAGTTTCACGGTCGGCCATGGGATTTCCGCATTGGCCAGGGTGCGGTAGACACTGGCGGCCGAGCTTGTTGCGAGGCCGAACTGCGCCACCAGCTGTTCGCCAGCCGCGTCGAGCGTGTGCGGCGCGCTGCGCAGCATGTTGCTCAATTGAAAACGGTATAGTTGCAAACCCTTGTCCTTCGCCAGCATGGCGTCGATGCGCTTGCCGCCCAGGGCGAGGATTTCCGGCTGCAGGAAGGTTGTCGCCTGGGAGAAGTCGTTGCCCAGCAGGGCGGCGCGCTGGTTCAGCTGGTTGCCCTTGCTGTCGCCCGTATCCTGGTCGTAATACTGCGCCGCATAGGTGGTGAGCGTGTTGACGCGCTTGCGCGCCTCGGCGTACAGGTCCAGGCAGCTTTTCAGGCGGGCCGGCGACGCTTTCAACTGCCCCTTGCAGGCGCCCAGTTGCTGCAGCTGCACCGACAGCTTTTTCGCGTCGGCGTCGAACGCGGCGTCGTCTTGATACAGCGCCGTCAGGTCCCAGCGGTCGGCTTGTCGGTCGCCTGGCGTGGGGACGGGCGCAGCGAAGGCGGTGGAGAGGCCGAGGGCCAGCAGGGAGAACAGCAGGGGGCGCTTGAGCGCGGATGGCGTCATGGTTCATTCCAGTGAGGTTGTCGGAAGAATGCGTGCTGACCGCCGTGCAGGGATGCGCGCGTGACGCACCGCGTACCGGCAGAGCTGACTACGGTACCTCAAATGGACGCGGGGGGAAAGAGGCGGAGGGAAGATACCGCGCGCCACCTGGACGGTGGCGGCGGAACAACAGGAGGTTTTTACAGCGGTTGCAGCGCGATGGTGCCGAACGTGGTCGGCGTCGAGCATGGCTCTTCATCGAAGGCGATGTCGCCCATGGGGTTGGCCACGCCGTCCGCCTTCAAATCCTTGAAGCCGAACAGTTTCGGGTCCATCAGGTGGGACGGCGCCACGTTCGACAGGGCCGAGAAGATGCTTTCCACGCGGCCGGGGAATTTCTTGTCCCATTCGCGCATCAAGCCCTTGATCTGCTTGCGCTGCAGGTTTTCCTGCGAACCGCACAGGTCGCATGGAATGATGGGGAAGCCCTTGACTTCCGCATAGCGCTGCGTGTCTTCTTCCTTCACGTAAGCCATCGGGCGGATGACGATGTGCTTGCCGTCGTCCGACTGCAGCTTGGCCGGCATGCCTTTCAGTTTGCCGCCGAAGAACATATTCAGGAAGAATGTTTCCAAAATATCATCGCGGTGATGACCCAGGGCGATCTTGTTGGCGCCCAGCTCGTCGGCCACGCGGTACAGGATGCCGCGGCGCAGGCGCGAGCACAGCGAGCAGGTCGTCTTGCCTTCCGGAATCAGGCGCTTGACGATGCTGTAGGTATCCTGGTTTTCGATGTGGAAGGCGATGCCCAGTTCCGTCAGGTAGGCGGGCAGGATTTCCGGCGGGAAGTTCGGCTGCTTCTGGTCCAGGTTGACGGCGACGATATCGAAGTGAATCGGCGCGCGTTCGCGCAAGGTCATCAAGATGTCCAGCAGCGCATAGCTATCCTTGCCGCCGGACAGGCAGACCATCACCTTGTCGCCGTCTTCGATCATGTTGAAGTCGCCGATGGCTTGTCCCACCAGGCGGCACAAGCGCTTGTGCAGCTTGTTGTTTTCCAGGGCGATCTTTTCCGCCTTCTTGCGTGCCAGTTTCTGCGCTTCCACATTGGCCGGCACTTCCACGGCGGCCGTCATCGTTTCCAGTACGGCGGTGTCATTCATGTTGTTCATGCTTCATCCTTGATCTTGAATACTTCCACGCCCACGCCTTCGCAGTCGGGATACACGTCCGGTTTCATGCTCGATACGCGCGCGGCGCGCACGCGCGGGTGGGCCAGCATGGCGGCCAGCACGTCGTCGACCAGGCTTTCCTGCAGCTGCACGTGGCCTTGCGCCATGCGTTTGGCGATGGTTTCGCGCATGAAGTCATAGTCGACCACTTCTTCCAGCTGGTCATCCTTGGGCGTCGACAGGGCCAGGGGAATGTACAGGTCGACGTTGATGAGGACGCGCTGCTCGCCCTTTTTCTCGAAGTCGTAGACGCCGATGTTGATGAGGACTTCGTAATTGCGCAGGAACAGGCGGCGGCAATCGGCCAAGCGAGGGTGGGACAGGGCGGACGACATAGTTTTACCTTTTAGGGAATGCTGGAGTGCTGGTTGTTTGGTAGGGCTGCTGATTATTTGGTCAAAAACATGACGTCGCGCGGCAAGCCGATCAAATGCTGGCCGCCATCGACCAGCAGGGTCGTGCCCGTCAGCGCGCGCGCGCCGGCCACGTAGCAGACGCTGTCGGCCACATCCTCGGGCGTGCTGGAGCGTCCCAGCGGCGTGTTTTCATGCGCCTTGGCAAAGTTCGCTTCCGTCTGCTCGCCGGAGACCATGGTGATGCCGGGGGCAATGCCCACCACGCGCACTTTCGGCGCCAGCGCCTGGGCCAGCATGGTGGTCGCCGACAGCAGCGCCGCCTTGGACAGGGTGTACGACAAAAAATCAGGATTGAGATTGTACAGTTTTTGGTCCAGCAAGTTGATGACCACGGCTTGCCCGCCTGCCGGGGTGGCCTGGTACAGGGCTTGCGCCAGCAGGATGGGGGCGGCCAGGTTGGCGTGCATGTGGGCGTCGAGCGCGGCGACGGAAAAATCGCCCGCATTGTCGTATGCAAACAACGATGCGTTGTTGACGATGCACGTCACGGGGCCCAGCGCCGCCTGTGCCTGCGGCAACAGCTGGCGCACGGCCTCTTCCTGCGCCAGGTCGCAGGGGAACGCTTGCGCGCGGCGGCCCAGCGCGGTGATTTCCGCGACCAGGCTGAGCGCCTCGTCGCGCGAATCGCGGTAATGCACGGCGATATCCCAGCCGTCGCGCGCCAGGCCCAGCGCGATGGCGCGGCCGATGCGGCGCGCCGCGCCCGTGACGAGGGCGACGCGGGGAGTGCTGTCGAATGGCGTTGTCGTTGCTTCTGTCATGTCTTTGTTATGGTTGAGATATTCGGTGGACGCCACACTGGCGGCATGCGCCGCCGATTCGCTACAATGCGGGAATGTCTCTTCCCGCACCCGATAGCGACGCGCTGGCCGCGTCCCATGCCTTGCAGCACCAGATTGCCGCCGAAATCGCGCGCAATGACGGCGCCATTCCCTTTGTCCGCTTCATGGAGCTGGCGCTGTACGCGCCTGACCTCGGCTATTACAGCGGCGGCGCCGCCAAGCTGGGCAAAGATGGCGATTTTACAACCGCACCGGAGATTTCGCCCCTGTTCGGCGCCACCCTGGCCCATGTGGCAGCCGCTATTATGGCGCAAACGGCCCCGCGCATCCTCGAATTCGGCGCCGGCACGGGCAAGCTGGCCTTTGATATCCTGACGGAAGCGGCGAAGGCCGGCATTCCTGTGGAACAGTATGCGATCGTCGAACTGTCCGGCGAATTGCGTGCGCGCCAGGAGCTGGCGCTGGCAGCCTTCCCGCAAGTGGTGTGGCTCGACGGCTTTCCCGACAGTTTCGAGGGCGCCGTGTTCGGCAATGAAGTGCTGGACGCCATGCCCGTCAACCTGATCAGCAAGACGCCCGCCGGCTGGTGCGAACTCGACGTCAGCATCGCCGACGGCCAGTTCGTGTTTGTCGAACGGCCCGCTGGCGCCGACGTGGCTGCGCAGATCGCCGCCCAGGTGCCCGAGGCGGACGCCTTGCCCGTCGGCTATGTCACGGAAATTCATGGCGTCGCCTGCGGTTTCATGCGCTCGCTGGCGCGCATGCTGACCAATGGCAAGGGCGGCGCGGCCGTGCTGTTCGACTATGGTTTCCCTGCGCATGAGTATTACCTGGACTTGCGCGCCACGGGCACTCTGATGTGCCATTACCGCCATCACGCCCACGCGGAACCGTTTTATCTGCCCGGCTTGCAGGACATCACGGCCCACGTGGATTTTACGGCGATGGCGGTGGCGGCGCAGGAGGCGGGCCTCGATGTGCTCGCCTACATGAACCAGGCGTCCTTCCTGCTGGGCGCGGGTCTCGGCGACTTGCTGCTGCGCACCGATCCGGAGCAGGTCAAGACCTATTTGCCGCAGGCGAGCGCCGTGCAAAAACTGGTGTCGCCCGCCGAGATGGGGGAATTGTTCAAGGTGCTGGTAGTGGGGCACCGCGTGGAGTTGCCGGAAGTGCTGTTGTCCAGCGACCGCAGTCACCGCTTGTAAGCGCCTGCAATATCAAGGCAGGGCAGTATCGCCCTGCAATTTCCTGTCCGCCGGTGGTTATTATCTTGTCATATCGTATATGATGACCGACACAGCACGGTTCCATCCTGCAAGAACCCGTCGCCGCGCACCGATTTCAAGATAGAACGATGGGAAAGATACATACACACTATGACAACCTGAAGGTGGCGCGCCTGGCGCCGCAGGAAGTCATACGTGCCGCGTACAAAGCCCTCAGCCAGAAATACCACCCGGACAAGAATCCCGGCGACGAAAAGGCCGCCCGCATCATGGCGATCCTCAACAGCGCCTATGGCACCTTGTCCGATCCACAACGCCGCAAGGAACACGACGAGTGGATCGCCGCCGAGGAGTGGGAAATCGAATGGCTGGAAAGCACCCACCAGGAAGAAGGCAAGAGCCGCGATGGCCGCGCGAAAGGCCATGCCCAGCCGCATGAACACGCCTGGGCGCAGGATGTGCCGCCGCCGAAGGGCAAGCCGCGGCGCGGCCTGCAACCCGTCTGGCGCAACTGGCGCTGGTGGCTGAGTTTGTTTATCTGCCTGTTGCTGGGCTGGCTGGCCGCCTTGCTGATGCTCGACACGTCGCAGCCCGTGCCTGCCGCGCTGGCGTCGGCCTGGAGCGGCCTGGCCCGCGACGGCGCCAAGCCCCATGCGGAAGCGGCCACGCCGGCGGCTGGTGCCGTGTCGTCGTCGAAAGGCGAGGCGGTGGCAGTCGACAGCTGGGCCGTGGGCAAGCCGTATGCGCCCGAGCCGCCGCAAGCGAAGACGCCGGAGATCCGCGTGCTGGCCGTGTCCCAGCTGAGTTTGAAAGGCATCCAGCCCGCCTGCGATGGGGCAGGCAAGGTCGAGTCCCCATCGCTGGTGGCGCCGAATGGCGAACCCTGGCCGGCCCATTCCGGCTATGTCGATGGATTCCCGATCGGTAACAAGGGCGATGAGCTGGCCGTGAGCATCGACAACAGCGGCAATGCGGCGCCCGTGTTCGTCAAGCTGTTTGACACGGAGCGGCGCTCGAACGTGCGCTACCTGTACATCCTCGCGTACGACAAGCTGCTGGTGGAGCAGCTCAGCGCGGGCAAGTATGAAGTGCGCTACCAGGCCGTCGGGCCGGGCCAGGATAGTTGTGGCGGCGCCACGCGCAGCGGTGCCTCGGCGCCGGCGTCGTCGCCGTCCGCCAGCGAAGGCGGTACGCAGAATCCTGTTGTAAGCAGCATCTAATCTGATTATGCTTGATATGCGTCAACGCAGCGTCCACATCGAACTTATCCATTAGGAGTATTCATGACCGACCTCAAGGCCGATGCAGATGATAACTGGCTGCTCGACGAAGATGAGCCGGTGGCCAGTCCTGCCGGGCTGGCCGCGCCCGACCAGCGCCTGTGGCGTGTCCTGATCGTCGATGATGACGTCGACGTGCATGCGGTCACGCGGCTGGCGCTGCGCAATGTCAGTTTCAAGGGCCGCGAACTGGAACTGTTTTCCGCCTACAGCGGCCGCGAGGCGTACGACATCCTGCGCGACACGCCCGATATCGCGCTGGTGCTGCTCGACGTGGTGATGGAAACGGATGACGCCGGCCTGATCCTCGCCAAGCGCATCCGCGCCGACCTGAACAACTCCATCGTGCGCGTCGTGCTGCGCACGGGCCAGCCGGGCCAGGCGCCCGAGCAGCGCGTCATCATCGAATACGACATCAACGATTACAAGGCCAAGACGGAACTGACGACGCAAAAGTTGTTTACCACCGTCATCTCGGCCCTGCGCGCCTACGAGAGCCTGATGATGCTCGAACGCAGCCGCATCGGTCTGGGCAAGATCCTCGCCGGCGCCACCAATCTGTATCAGATCCATTCCCTGCGCGAATTCGCTTCCGGCGTGCTGAACCAGGTCAGCGCCATCCTCGACGTGGGCGCCGACGGCGTGCTGTGCCTGATGCAGGGCGGCGCCGGACGGCCCGAGGTGGTGGCCGCCACTGGCACGTATGCCGTGCTGGCCGAGTCCGAAGCGATGCCGGCCGACCATGCCCTCACGTCCACCATCGACAAGGCGTTTGCGGAAAAGCGCAGCCAGTTCGAGCATCCGGCCAATGTGCTGTTCATCCATACGGAAGGCAACCGCGAGCTGGCCATTTCCGTCACGCCGCCGTGGCCGCTGGCGCAGATCCAGCGCGACTTGCTGGAAGTGTTTTGCCAGCGTATCGCCGCCGCCTTCGACAACCTGTACATGTTCGGCCAGTTGCGCAAGGCGCAGGAAGCGACCGTGGTGGCGCTGGCCGACCTGGCCGAGTTCCGCGACAGCGACACGGGCGGCCACGTGCGGCGGGTGCAGTTGTTGTCCGACGCTATCGCCCGGCGCATGCAGCAGCGCGGCGTGTATGCCGACGAGCTGACCCCGCAGCTGCTCGACATGATCGGCCTGGCCAGCATCCTGCACGACGTGGGCAAGGTGGCCACGCCGGACGCCGTGCTGCTCAAGCCCGGCAAGCATACGGACGAGGAGCGGGCGCAGATGCAGCTGCACGCCAGCGTCGGGCGCACCATCCTCGAGCGGGCCGCCAACATGGTCGACGGCGTCAGCTACCTCACGTATGGCGCGCAGATCGCCGGCGGCCACCACGAACACTTCGATGGCGCCGGTTATCCGAATGGCTTGAAAGGGCGCGACATTCCTGTGGCCGCGCGCATCGTTGCCGTGGTCGACGTCTTCGACGCCTTGCTGCACGAGCGGCCCTACAAGGAGCCGTGGCCGTATCCGCAGGTGCGCGAATACATCGAACAGCGCAGCGGCAGCCAGTTCGATCCGGAAGTGGTGACGGCGCTGCTGGAACTGATCGACCATGAGCCGCAACTGTGGCATCCGGAGCGCGCCGTCGCTTGAGCAGCAACGTCGTCGGCATTTTTCGGCACGCCGCCATTCCCTTGCGCGCGGCGCCGTCATATACTCGGCAGCCTCATGCTGGCTGGCGCCACGCACCAGTGTGGCGCGCCGCGGAGTTTTCGGACATCACGACATGAAAGAACTCAAGGGCCTTAGCGCACTGATCATCGAGCCGCATCCGGGCATGCGCGCCAGCCTGCACAATATGCTCAACCTGTGCGGCCTGGCGAAGATCGATGACGCGGCCAGCTCGGGCCAGGCGATTCGCATGCTGGGCAGCAAATCGTATGATTTGATCCTGTGCGAATACGATCTCGATGGCGGGCAGGATGGCCAGCAGATGCTGGAAGACCTGCGCCACCACAAATTGATGCACGCATCGACCATGTTTTTCATGGTCACGGGCGAAGGCAGCTTCGCCAAGGTGGTCAGCGCCGTCGAACTGTTGCCCACCGATTACATCCTCAAGCCCTTCACCGCTGACAACATGCTGGAACGCATCGGCCGTGCGCTGGACAAGCGCAACGCCTTCGTGCCCGTGTACGAGTTGATCGACGTGGGCAACGAGCGCGCGGCGATTGCCGCCTGCGCGGAGGGCGCCAGCCTGTATCCCCGTTACGCCACTGATTTTCTGCGCTTGCGCGCGGAATTGCACCTGCTGCTGGGCGAAGCGGCCGACGCCGAGCCGATCTACGCGGGCCTGTACGCAGCCAAGTCCATCGGCTGGGCGCGCCTGGGACAGGCCAAGACGCAGTTCCTGCTGGGCGAGTACGAAGCGGCGCAAGGCACCCTGGAGGGATTGCTGGAAAACAACAAGCGTTTTCTCGACGCATATGACTGGCTGGCGCGCACGCATCTGGCGCAAGGCAAGCCGGAACTGGCGCAGGCCGCCCTGAGCGAAGCAGTGGCCCTGTCGCCGCACGCCGTGCGCCGCTTGCGCCGCTTGGGCGAGGCGGCCCTGGCGGCCGACGATATCGAGATGGCGGAAAAATCCCTGAAGTTGGTCGTCAGCAAGGCCAAGTATTCGGAATTCCGCGACCCGGAAGACCACGTGCGCCTGGTGCAGACCCTGGTGCGCAAGGGCGACCCGCTGCAGGTGGGCGCCGTGATCCGCGACCTCGACAAGTCGATGGGCGGGCAAAAGAATGCAGAACTGTGCAGCGCGCTGTGCAGCGCCATGCTGCATGCGCATACGGGCAACGAGGAGCGCCTGCAGCAATCACTGGACGCGGCGCTGGCCGCCAACCGCCACAGCGTGGGCGGCTCGAACATGCTGAAAACCGAACTGGCGCGCCACTGCCTGGCGCATGGGCGCGAAGATGGCGCCGCCGAGGTGATGCGCGAAGTCATGCGCAATGCGCCCGACAGCGCCGCCATGACGCGCGCCATGGCCGTGTTCGAACATGCTGGGCGCGAAGAGCTGGCCAAGGCGCTGGCGCGGCAAAGCCGCCAGGAAGTGGCCGACATGGTGGCGGCCGGCGCCGCCAGGGCGGGAGAGGGCGATTTCCGCGGCGCCGTCGATTTGATGGGCGAAGCCGTCACGCGCCTGCCCGATAATCCGCAAGTGGTGTTCAATGCGGCCGTGGCCGTGCTGAAGTGCCTGGAACACGAAGGCTGGGATGAGCGCATGGGGCAGCAGGCGCTGACGTTTATCGCCGGCGTGCGCCGCCTGGACCCGCGCAACCCCAAATTGCCCGTGCTGTCAGGCCTGCATCAGCAGTTGTTGCGTAAATATAAGCCTCTCGGCAACTCCTGGATGCATCCGCCTGACGCCCGGTAAAAGGGAAAAATGACGGGAAAATGCGGCTTCCCGGCAGGGGGGGATAAAAAAAATCCAAAAAAAGCAGACTTTTTCGCGCCAACCCTTGCACATTCTCAAATCGGGAGCTTATAATCACGCCCCGAAGCAGCCAACTTCTTCTTTATAAGCAAATGCAGCAGTCAGGCATCAGTAAATAAGGTTGACAGTTGTGAGTAGATGCTTCATACTCTGCGGTTCCCGCGGAGGGGTGGCCGAGTGGTTAAAGGCGACAGACTGTAAATCTGTTCTCTATGAGTACGCTGGTTCGAATCCAGCCCCCTCCACCAAGTTTTTGCAAGGAAAACTGGGTAGTAGCAAAAGTAAGTGAAGATAAAGTGAACGATACCTCGCGGGTGTAGCTCAATGGTAGAGCAGAAGCCTTCCAAGCTTACGACGAGGGTTCGATTCCCTTCACCCGCTCCAGTTTCCGTTCAGATGCTTGATGCATCGCATGCAACAAATTACAGCCCTTGTAGCTCAGTGGTAGAGCACTCCCTTGGTAAGGGAGAGGCCACGTGTTCGATCCACGTCAAGGGCACCAGAATTCGCAGCAGGCAGCACAGAAGCAATTCAAACCAGACCGTCGGGCGTGTGCCTGAGCAATCTAATCAAATCATTAGGAGTTCAAAATGGCAAAAGGTAAATTCGAACGGACCAAGCCGCACGTCAACGTCGGCACCATCGGCCACGTCGACCACGGTAAAACCACGCTGACCGCTGCAATCGCAACGGTTCTGTCGAAGAAATTCGGCGGCGAAGCTAAAGCATACGATCAGATCGATGCGGCTCCAGAAGAAAAAGCGCGCGGTATCACGATTAACACCGCCCACGTCGAGTACGAAACGGAAACGCGTCACTACGCCCACGTTGACTGCCCAGGCCACGCCGATTACATCAAAAACATGATTACCGGTGCTGCCCAGATGGACGGCGCGATCCTGGTGTGCTCCGCAGCTGACGGCCCAATGCCACAGACCCGCGAACACATCCTGCTGGCCCGCCAAGTTGGCGTTCCATACATCATCGTGTTCCTGAACAAGTGCGACCTGGTCGACGACGCAGAGCTGCTGGAACTGGTTGAAATGGAAGTGCGCGAGCTGTTGTCGAAGTACGAATTCCCAGGCGACGACCTGCCAATCATCAAAGGTTCGGCACGTATGGCGCTGGAAGGCAAAGAAGGCGAAATGGGCGTTGACGCAGTGCTGCGTCTGGCCGATGCGCTGGATGCTTACATCCCAACGCCAGAGCGCGCTGTTGACGGTGCATTCCTGATGCCAGTAGAAGACGTGTTCTCGATCTCGGGTCGCGGTACCGTTGTGACCGGTCGTATCGAGCGCGGCATTGTTAAAGTCGGCGAAGAGATCGAAATCGTTGGTATCACCGATACCGTCAAAACGACTTGCACCGGCGTGGAAATGTTCCGCAAACTGCTGGACCAAGGTCAAGCAGGCGACAACGTTGGTCTGCTGCTGCGCGGCACCAAGCGTGAAGACGTGCAACGTGGTCAAGTTCTGGCAAAACCAGGCTCGATCAAGCCGCATGCTCACTTCACCGGCGAGATCTATGTTCTGTCGAAAGACGAAGGCGGCCGTCATACGCCATTCTTCAACAACTATCGTCCACAGTTCTACTTCCGCACGACGGACGTAACCGGTTCGATCGAGTTGCCAGCAGACAAAGAAATGGTCATGCCAGGCGATAACGTGTCGATCACCGTCAAGCTGATCAACCCGATCGCGATGGAAGAAGGTCTGCGCTTCGCTATCCGCGAAGGCGGCCGTACCGTCGGCGCCGGCGTGGTTGCAAAAATCATCGCATAAGGAAATGTTATGCTTCCACCCGGGGCGTCCTGGGTGGTAGAATAGCACTCCTCGAAAGTTTTACGTAGGGACGTAGCTCAATTGGCAGAGCGTCGGTCTCCAAAACCGAAGGTTGGGGGTTCGATGCCCTCCGTCCCTGCCACCGTCAAGGTGCAGGGCACCGAAAGTAGAAAAATGTCAAATCAATCCGTGCAAACCGTTAGCACGTCGAGTGACAAGATAAAAGTCGCGCTGGCAATAGTGGCTGCGATTGCAGGAGTAGTCGGGTTTTATTACCTGGCAGGCCAACCAGCTCTGGTGCGTGCAAGCGCGCTTGTGGCTGGTTTGGTTATTGCTGTTGCGCTCTTGTATGTCTCGACGACCGGCCGTGAATTTCTCAATTTCGCCAAAGAAGCTGTGCGCGAAACCAAGAAAGTCGTTTGGCCTACCCGCAAAGAAGCCACGCAGATTACTGCGATCGTGTTTGCCTTTGTGCTGGTCATGGCGATTTTCCTGTGGGGCACGGATAAATTGCTCGAGTTTTTGTTGTATGACGTAATTCTGGGTTGGAAAAAATAATGAGCGAAAATGTGCATGATGAAGCGGCGAACGAGTCCGTTCCGGGCGACGCTCCGGTAGCGGACACTGGTGCAGCGCTGAGCGTGCCAGTGAGCAGCAAGCGCTGGTATGTCGTGCATGCTTATTCCGGCATGGAAAAAAGCGTCATGCGCGCACTGACCGAGCGCATCGAGCGCGCGGGCATGCAAGACCAGTTCGGCCAGATCCTGGTGCCGATCGAAGAAGTTGTCGAAGTCAAGAATGGTGTCAAGTCCGTCACCGAACGTCGTTTCTATCCTGGCTATGTGCTGGTTGAAATGGAAATGACGGACGAAAGTTGGCACTTGGTCAAGAACACTAGCAAGGTTACCGGTTTTATTGGTGGCAAGTCGAACAAGCCGACGCCGATCTCCGCGCGCGAAATCGACGGCATCATGAAGCAGATGCAGGAAGGTGTTGAAAAGCCCCGTCCGAAAACCTTGTACGAAGTGGGCGAGCAAGTACGCATCAAGGATGGTCCGTTTACCGACTTCAACGGCAATGTCGAAGAAGTCAATTACGAGAAATCCAAAGTGCGCGTCTCGGTCACCATTTTCGGTCGCGCTACTCCGGTAGAGCTCGAATTCGGCCAAGTCGAAAAAGTCTAAGTATTATCAAGCGCCACCAGGAGCGTCGCGGCAGTCTCAGCGAAATCCGGTCAGAGGAGCCCCGCCAGGGTAGGATCGGCGGGGCGCTACTACTCAATCCAAGATAGGAGCCATCATGGCAAAGAAAATCATTGGTTTTATCAAGCTGCAAGTGCCAGCTGGTAAAGCAAACCCATCCCCACCAATCGGTCCAGCTCTGGGTCAACGTGGTCTGAACATCATGGAATTCTGCAAGGCCTTCAATGCACAGACCCAAGGTCTGGAGCCAGGCATGCCGATTCCAGTCGTGATCACCGCATTTGCGGACAAGTCCTTCACGTTCGTGATGAAGACGCCTCCAGCAACCTACCTGATCAAAAAAGCTGCTGCGATCACCAAAGGTTCGCCGAAGCCACATACCGACAAAGTCGGTACGCTGACCCGCGCACAAGCTGAAGAAATCGCTAAATTGAAAACCCCTGATCTGACCGCTGCCGACATGGATGCTGCTGTACGCACCATCGCTGGTTCCGCTCGTTCGATTGGTATCACGGTGGAAGGTGTTGTATAATGGCTAAGTTATCCAAACGTATCAAGGCTTTGAAAGCCAAAGTCGACCGTACCAAAGTGTACGCTTTCGACAACGCTGTCGCTCTGATCAAAGAGTGCGCAACGGCCAAGTTCAATGAATCGATCGACGTATCGGTACAACTGGGCGTCGATCCTAAGAAATCCGACCAAGTGGTGCGCGGCTCCGTCGTGCTGCCAGCTGGTACCGGCAAAACCGTACGCGTGGCAGTATTCGCGTCGGGCGAAAAAGCTGAAGCTGCTAAAGCAGCTGGCGCCGACATCGTTGGTATGGAAGACCTGGCTGAGCAGATCAAAGCCGGCGACATGCCTTTCGATATCGTTATCGCTTCGCCAGATACCATGCGTATCGTTGGTACCCTGGGTCAGATCCTGGGCCCACGCGGCATGATGCCTAACCCGAAAGTTGGCACTGTTACTCCTGACGTCGCTACCGCCGTGAAAAACGCGAAAGCCGGTCAAGTTCAGTACCGTACCGACAAATCCGGTATCATCCACGCTACCATCGGCCGTAAATCCTTCGCTGACGCAGATCTGAAGTCGAATCTGGTCGCACTGATCGACGCACTGAACAAAGCCAAGCCAGCATCGAGCAAAGGCGTGTACCTGCGCAAAGTTTCGCTGTCGTCGACCATGGGCGCTGGCGTCCGTGTTGACCAGGCTAGCCTGGCAGCTTAAGTAACAGAATCAAGTCCTGTAGCGCCTTCGGGCGCTGCGGGCGCATCTTTGGGCTGTCTGCCCGGTGTTCGCACCGGGCAGGCAGACAATCAAAGACCGTTGGGCCGACTGCGATCGCACATGCAGAAGGTTAATAGGCTTGCCGGCAACGGCGAGTGCCCAACGCAGATGGTGTACCCGAACAAGTTTTGTAGTCCTCATGCTGCGTGAATCCATCCGCTCAGTTTAGTACTTCTTGACTTCGGACGCCGTGTTCGAACCGATGCAAGGCGCTCAACCACTCGGTTGTGATTGCCGAACATCATTTAAGGAGGTTGACCGTGAGTCTCAATCTGAATGACAAAAAGGCCGTCGTCGCCGAAGTTTCCGCACAAGTAGCAAATGCGCAAACGATCGTCGTGGCCGAATATCGTGGCATCCAGGTTGGTCACTTGACGCAACTGCGTGCTAAAGCGCGTGCCCAAGGCGTGTACCTGCGTGTGTTGAAAAACACTCTGGCTCGTCGCTCCGTTGAAGGTACCGCATTCGCCAGCCTGGCAGATGCCATGACCGGCCCGTTGATCTACTCGATCTCGGCCGATGCCGTTGCAGCAGCTAAAGTCATCGCTGACTTCGCTAAAACCAACGACAAACTGGTCATCAAAGCAGGTAACTACGCAGGCAAGCCGCTGGATACAGCTGCTGTCACCGCGTTGGCGAGCATTCCTAGCCGTGAAGTTCTCATTTCGCAGTTGTTGGGCGTTATGCTGGCTCCGGTTTCGGGCTTTGCACGTGGTCTGGCTGCCCTGGCAGCGAAAAAAGGCGAAGGCGCCGAAGCTCCTGCAGAAGCAGCAGCAGAAGAAGCCCCAGCAGCCGCTTAATTGCGCGCGCTTTTTTCTCAGTACCAATCTGATGTAACTAACGTAATAAATTTAGGAGTTTCAAAATGGCAATTAGCAAAGACGATATCCTGGAAGCAGTTAGCGCCATGTCCGTAATGGACCTGAACGACCTGGTTAAAGCATTCGAAGAAAAATTCGGCGTGTCCGCAGCAGCGATGGCTTCGGCCGGTCCTGCAGCAGGCCCAGCAGCAGCTGCTGAAGAGCAAACCGAGTTCAACGTTGTTCTGGACACCTTCGGCGCAAACAAAGTTGGCGTCATTAAAGCAGTTCGCGAAATCACCGGCCTGGGCTTGAAAGAAGCTAAAGACCTGGTCGATGGCGCACCAAAAACTGTGAAAGAAGCAGTGTCGAAAGCTGATGCTGAAGCAGCAGTTAAGAAACTGGTAGAAGCCGGCGCAACCGCTTCGATGAAGTAATATCTGTACCGGCGTCAGTTAGCGCCCGAGTCAAAGTCTGAGGTTTCCCCTCGCAAGGGGGGAAATCCGACTTTGGCTCCTTTGTCGTCTGTATCGTATTTGTAGCAGCAGTTTTGTTCGATTCAAGCCGGAAAGCAGAGCCTTGAGGTTTCGTCTGTGTCACACGCAGCGGTGCAAACGAACACTTGCAAAACCTGAATTTTCTATCCTTTCTGTCACTCACGGAGTGTCCATGCACTACTCATTTACTGAGAAGAAACGCATTCGCAAATCATTCGCGAAGCGCGCCAACGTTCACCACGTTCCGTTCCTGCTGGCGACCCAGCTCGAGTCTTATCATAGTTTCTTGCAAGAGGACATAGCACCGTCCGGCCGCAAGAATGATGGCCTGCAGTCGGCTTTCACTTCGATTTTCCCTATCGTTTCGCACAATGGTTTTGCGCGTCTCGAATTCTTGTCGTACGTTCTGGGCGATCCTGCCTTTGACGTCAAAGAATGTCAACAACGTGGCCTGACGTTCGCGTCGCCGCTGCGCGCGAAAGTGCGCCTGGTGATCCTGGACAAGGAATCGCCAACCAAGCCTGTCGTCAAGGAAATGAAAGAACAGGAAGTCTACATGGGCGAATTGCCGCTCATGACGACCACCGGTTCGTTCGTCATCAACGGCACGGAGCGGGTTATCGTTTCCCAGCTGCACCGTTCGCCTGGCGTGTTCTTCGAGCACGACCGCGGCAAGACCCACTCGTCGGGCAAGCTGCTGTTCTCCGCGCGTATCATTCCTTACCGCGGTTCGTGGCTGGACTTCGAGTTCGACCCGAAAGACATCCTGTTCTTCCGCGTCGACCGCCGCCGCAAGATGCCAGTGACGATCCTGCTCAAAGCCATCGGCATGTCGCACGAGCAAATCCTGGCGAACTTCTTCGTCTTCGATAATTTCAACCTGCGCTCCGAAGGCGCGGAAATGGAATTCGTCTCCGAACGTCTGCGCGGCGAAGTGGCGCGCTTTGACATCGTCGACAAGTCGGGCAAGACCCTGGTGCTGAAAGACAAGCGTATCAACGCGAAACACGTGCGTGATATCGAAGCTGCCGGCATCAAGCACATTTCCGTACCGGAAGACTACCTGCTGGGCCGCGTATTGGCGAAGAATATCGTCGATGGCGACACCGGCGAAGTCGTCGCGTCCGCGAACGATGAGCTGACGGAAGACTTGCTGGGTCGCTTGCGCGATGCCAACATTTCCGAAATCCAGACCTTGTACACCAACGACCTGGATCAGGGCGCCTACATCTCGCAAACCCTGCGTATCGACGACACCGCCGACCAGATGGCTGCGAAAGTGGCGATCTACCGCATGATGCGTCCAGGCGAACCGCCAACGGAAGATTCCGTTGAAGCGCTGTTCAATGGCCTGTTCTACAACTCGGACCGCTACGACCTGTCGGCCGTGGGCCGCATGAAGTTCAACCGCCGCATTGGCCGCGATGAACTGACGGGCGCCATGACCCTGTCGAACGAAGACGTGCTGGCCGTGATCAAGATCCTGGTGGAACTGCGCAATGGCCGCGGCGAAGTCGACGATATCGATCACCTGGGTAACCGTCGCGTACGTTGCGTGGGCGAACTGGCCGAGAATCAATTCCGCGCCGGCCTGGTGCGTGTTGAGCGCGCCGTCAAGGAACGCCTCGGCCAAGCCGAAGCGGACAACCTGATGCCGCACGACCTGATCAACTCGAAGCCGATTTCGGCCGCGATTCGCGAGTTCTTCGGTTCGTCCCAGCTGTCGCAGTTCATGGACCAAACCAATCCTCTGTCGGAAATTACCCACAAGCGCCGCGTATCGGCTCTGGGACCCGGCGGTCTGACACGCGAACGCGCCGGCTTTGAAGTGCGCGACGTGCATCCGACCCACTACGGCCGCGTCTGCCCGATCGAGACACCGGAAGGTCCGAACATTGGTCTGATCAACTCGCTGGCTCTGTATGCCCGCCTGAATGAATACGGCTTCCTGGAAACCCCGTACCGCAAGGTCGAAGGCTCCAAGATTACCGATCAGATCGACTACCTGTCCGCCATCGAAGAAGGCCGCTACATCATCGCTCAGGCGAATGCGACCATCAACGACGAAGGCATGCTGTCCGATGAACTGGTCTCGGCCCGTGAAGCCGGCGAAACCATCCTGGTCTCTCCAGAGCGCATCCAGTACATGGACGTGGCGCCAGGCCAGATCGTTTCCGTCGCTGCCTCGCTGATTCCGTTCCTCGAACACGATGATGCGAACCGTGCATTGATGGGCGCCAACATGCAACGCCAGGCCGTGCCTTGCTTGCGTCCGGAAAAAGCGCTGGTCGGTACTGGTATCGAACGCACCGTTGCGGTCGACTCGGGCACGACCGTGCAAGCGCTGCGTGGCGGTATCGTCGATTACATCGATGCGGGCCGTGTCGTGATTCGCGTGAACGATGACGAAGCTACCGCTGGTGAAGTGGGCGTCGACATCTACAACCTGATCAAGTACACCCGTTCGAACCAGAACACCAACATCAACCAGCGTCCTATCGTGCAAGTGGGCGACCGTGTTGCCAAGCGCGACGTGATCGCCGACGGCGCATCGACCGACTTGGGTGAATTGGCGCTGGGCCAGAACATGACCGTGGCCTTCATGCCATGGAATGGTCTGAACTTCGAAGATTCGATCCTGATCTCGGAAAACGTCGTCAAGGACGACCGCTACACCTCGATTCACATCGAAGAGTTGTCGGTTGTTGCCCGTGACACGAAACTGGGCGCGGAAGAAATTACGCGCGACATCTCGAACCTGGCTGAAAATCAGCTGGCACGTCTGGATGAGTCCGGTATCGTCTACATCGGCGCGGAAGTACAAGCCGGCGATACCCTGGTTGGTAAAGTGACGCCAAAAGGCGAAACCCAGCTGACCCCGGAAGAGAAGCTGCTGCGCGCGATTTTCGGCGAAAAAGCGTCGGACGTGAAAGATACCTCGCTGCGCGTGCCTTCGGGCATGATCGGTACCGTGATCGACGTGCAAGTCTTCACCCGTGAAGGCATCGTGCGCGACAAGCGTGCCCAGCAAATTATCGATGACGAACTGAAACGCTTCCGTCTGGATTTGAACGACCAGATGCGTATCGTTGAAGGCGATGCCTTCCAGCGTCTGGAAAAAATGCTGATCGGCAAAGTTGTCAACGGCGGCCCGAAAAAGCTGGCCAAAGGCGCCAAGATCACCAAGGAATACCTGGCCGATCTGGACAAATACCACTGGTTCGACATCCGCCCTGCGGACGACGATGCAGCAGTAGCGCTGGAAGCGATCAAGGAATCGATCAATGAGAAGCGTCACCAGTTCGATCTGGCCTTCGAAGAGAAGCGCAAGAAACTGACGCAAGGCGATGAGCTGCAACCAGGCGTGCAAAAAATGGTCAAGGTGTACCTGGCCGTGAAACGCCGCCTGCAGTCGGGCGACAAGATGGCAGGTCGCCACGGTAACAAGGGTGTGGTTTCCCGTATTGTTCCTGTGGAAGATATGCCATACATGGCCGACGGCACGCCAGCCGACGTTGTGCTGAACCCGCTGGGCGTTCCTTCGCGGATGAACGTTGGTCAGATTCTCGAGACTCACTTGGGCTGGGCTGCCAAGGGTCTGGGTATCCGCATCGGCGAAATGCTGAAGGCGCAAACCAAGGTCGAGCAAGTGCGCAAGTACCTGACGACGATCTACAACGACAACGGCCGTGCCGAAGAGTTGAACGACTTCGACGACGAAGAGATCATGAAGCTGGCGGAAAACCTGAAAAAAGGTGTTCCATTCGCCACGCCAGTGTTCGACGGCGCCAATGAAGAAGAGATCCGCCGCATGCTGGACCTGGCGTATCCGGACGACATCGCCAAGAACCTGGGCATGACCGCTTCGAAAAACCAGGTGACCATGTATGACGGTCGCACCGGTGAAGCGTTCGAGCGCAAGGTTACTGTCGGCGTCATGCACATGCTGAAACTGCATCACTTGGTTGATGACAAGATGCATGCGCGTTCGACCGGTCCTTACTCGCTGGTGACGCAACAGCCACTGGGCGGTAAAGCCCAGTTCGGTGGCCAGCGTTTCGGTGAGATGGAAGTCTGGGCACTGGAAGCGTATGGCGCGTCGTATGTCTTGCAAGAGATGTTGACCGTCAAGTCCGATGACGTGAATGGCCGTACCAAAGTGTACGAGAACCTCGTCAAGGGCGACCACGTGATCGACGCCGGCATGCCGGAATCGTTCAACGTGCTGGTCAAGGAAATCCGTTCGCTGGGTATCGATATCGACCTCGAACGCAACTAAAAGACAGCCACCTGTCATTTGGTTTGGGAAACACAAAGCCCGGCTGGGAAACCACGCCGGGCAATGTAGTCTCAGGAATATAGAAATTTAATCACCTCTGGAGTGATACATGAAAGCACTGCTCGATCTATTCAAGCAAGTACAGACCAACGAGACCTTCGATGCAATCAAGATCGGTCTCGCTTCGCCTGAGAAAATCCGTTCGTGGTCCTACGGCGAAGTCAAGAAGCCGGAAACCATCAACTACCGTACCTTCAAGCCTGAGCGCGACGGCCTGTTCTGCGCCAAGATCTTTGGCCCGATCAAGGATTACGAATGCCTGTGCGGCAAGTACAAGCGCCTGAAACACCGCGGCGTGATCTGCGAAAAGTGCGGCGTCGAAGTCACCCTGGCCAAGGTGCGCCGCGAGCGCATGGGCCACATCGAGCTGGCCTCGCCTACCGCGCACATCTGGTTCCTGAAGTCGCTGCCGTCGCGTCTGGGCATGGTCCTGGACATGACCCTGCGGGACATCGAACGCGTGCTGTACTTTGAAGCATACGTCGTGACCGATCCAGGCATGACCCCGCTGAAAAAATGCCAGATCATGTCGGAAGACGACTACGCCGCCAAGTACGAAGAGTACGGCGACGACTTCACCGCCTTCATGGGCGCCGAAGGTATCCGTGAACTGCTGCGCTCGATCGACATCCACCGCGATGCCGAAACCCTGCGCGTGGAACTGAAGGAATCGAAATCCGAAGCCAAGATCAAGAAATACGCGAAGCGCCTGAAAGTGCTGGAAGCGTTCCAACGTTCGGGCATCAAGCCTGACTGGATGATCATGGAAGTGCTGCCAGTGCTGCCGCCGGAACTGCGTCCGCTGGTACCGCTGGATGGCGGCCGTTTCGCGACCTCGGATCTGAACGATCTGTATCGCCGCGTCATCAACCGTAACAACCGTCTGAAACGCCTGATGGAGCTGCGCGCTCCAGAGATCATCACGCGCAACGAAAAGCGCATGCTGCAAGAAGCGGTCGATTCGCTGCTGGACAACGGCCGTCGCGGCAAAGCGATGACCGGCGCCAACAAGCGTCCGCTGAAATCGCTGGCAGAGATGATCAAGGGCAAGGGCGGCCGTTTCCGTCAAAACTTGCTGGGCAAACGCGTCGATTACTCCGGTCGTTCGGTCATCGTCGTGGGCCCGCAATTGAAACTGCATCAGTGCGGCTTGCCGAAACTGATGGCGCTGGAACTGTTCAAGCCATTCATTTTCAATAAACTGGAACTGATGGGCCTGGCGACTACGATCAAGGCTGCGAAAAAGCTGGTCGAGATTCAAGAGCCGGTCGTGTGGGACATCCTGGAAGACGTGATCCGTGAACATCCGATCATGTTGAACCGCGCACCTACCTTGCATCGTCTGGGTATCCAGGCGTTCGAGCCAGTCCTGATTGAAGGCAAGGCCATCCAGCTGCATCCGCTCGTCTGCGCCGCATTCAACGCCGACTTTGACGGTGACCAAATGGCGGTCCACGTTCCTCTGTCGATCGAAGCGCAGATGGAAGCACGCACTTTGATGCTGGCATCGAACAACATCCTGTTCCCATCGAACGGCGAACCATCGATCGTTCCTTCCCAGGATATCGTGCTGGGTCTGTACTACGCGACCCGCGAAGCGATCAATGCGAAGAACGAAGGGATGATGTTCCCTGACGTATCGGAAGTGATCCGCGCCTACGACAACAAGGAAGTCGAACTGACGACCCGCGTTACCGTGCGTATTACCGAATACCCGAAAAACGCCGAAACGGGCGAATTCGAGAAAACGGTTACCCGCTACGAAACGACGATCGGCCGTGCGATCCTGTCGGAAATTCTGCCTAAAGGCTTGCCGTTCTCCGTCCTGAACCGCGCGCTGAAAAAGAAAGAAATTTCCAAGCTGATCAACACGTCGTTCCGCAAGTGCGGCCTGCGCGCCACCGTGGTGTTCGCAGACAAACTGATGCAATCGGGTTTCCGCCTGGCGACACGCGCCGGTATCTCGATCTGCGTCGACGACATGCTGGTACCGCCTCAAAAAGTTACCCTGATCGCGACGGCCGAATCGGAAGTCAAGCAGATCGAACAGCAATACGCCTCGGGTCTCGTGACCGCCGGCGAGCGTTACAACAAGGTAGTCGATATCTGGGGCAAGACCTCGGATGAAGTCGGCAAGGCCATGATGGACCAGCTCAAAGTCGAAGACGTGATCCGCCGCGACGGCACCAAGTCGACGCAAGAATCGTTCAACGCCATTTACATGATGGCCGACTCCGGCGCGCGCGGTTCCGCAGCCCAGATTCGCCAGTTGGCCGGTATGCGTGGTCTGATGGCCAAACCGGATGGCTCGATTATCGAAACGCCGATTACCGCGAACTTCCGCGAAGGTCTGAACGTTTTGCAGTACTTCATTTCGACCCACGGTGCGCGTAAAGGTCTGGCCGATACGGCGTTGAAGACGGCTAACTCCGGTTACCTGACGCGTCGTCTGGTTGACGTGACGCAAGACTTGGTGGTGATCGAGGACGATTGCGGCACCATGAACGGCGCCGTCATGAAGGCACTGGTCGAAGGTGGTGAAGTCATCGAACCGTTGCGTGACCGTATCCTCGGCCGCGTGGTGGTGCATGACGTCGTCAATCCTGAAACCCAGGAAACGCTGTACGAAGCCGGCACCTTGATGGACGAAGACATGGTCGAAGAGATCGAACGTCTGTCCATCGATGAAGTCAAGGTTCGCACGCCACTGACTTGCGACACGCGCTTCGGCCTGTGCGCCAAATGCTATGGCCGCGACCTGGGCCGCGGCATGCTGGTCAACGCCGGCGAAGCCGTCGGTGTGGTGGCAGCGCAGTCGATTGGTGAGCCGGGTACCCAGCTGACCATGCGTACGTTCCACATTGGTGGTGCGGCATCGCGTGCAGCAGTGGCATCGTCGGTGGAAGCCAAGTCGAACGGTACCATCCGCTTCACGGCAACCATGCGTTACGTGACGAACGGCAAGGGCGCGCAAATCGTCATTTCCCGTTCCGGCGAAGTGCTGATTACCGACGACCATGGCCGTGAGCGTGAGCGTCATAAAGTACCGTACGGCGCGACCCTGATCGTCAAGGACGGCATGGTCATCAAGGCCGGTACGGCCCTGGCAACGTGGGATCCGCTGACCCGTCCGATCATTACCGAATACGCCGGTCAAGTGCGTTTCGAGAACGTCGAAGAAGGCGTCACCGTAGCCCGTCAGGTCGACGAAGTGACCGGTCTGTCCACCCTGGTGGCGATCGATGCGAAACGTCGCGGTTCGTTGACGAAAACGTTGCGTCCGCAAGTCAAGCTGATCAACGACGCGAACGAAGAAGTCAAGATCGCCGGCACCGAACACTCGGTGGCGATCGGCTTCCAGGTCGGCGCACTGATCATGGTCAAGGACGGTCAACAGGTATCGGTGGGTGAAGTGCTGGCACGTATTCCTACCGAATCGCAAAAAACGCGCGATATTACCGGTGGTCTGCCACGTGTTGCGGAACTGTTCGAAGCGCGCTCGCCGAAAGATGCCGGTATGCTGGCGGAAGTCACGGGTACGGTTGCGTTCGGTAAAGAAACCAAGGGCAAGCAGCGTCTGGAAATCACGGACATGGACGGCAACAAGCATGAGTTCTTGATTACCAAGGACAAACAAGTGCTGGTGCATGACGGCCAAGTCGTGAATAAGGGCGAGATGATCGTGGACGGCCCGGCCGATCCGCAAGACATCCTGCGCCTGCTGGGTATCGAAGCGCTGGCACGTTACATCGTTGACGAAGTGCAAGACGTGTACCGTCTGCAAGGCGTGAAGATCAATGACAAGCACATCGAAGTGATCGTGCGTCAGATGCTGCGCCGCGTTCAGATCGTCAATGCCGGCGACACCAACTACATCGTTGGCGAGCAGGTAGAGCGTTCGGAACTGTTGGACGAGAACGATCGCATGGCCGTTGAGAACAAGATTCCAGCGACCTACGAAAACGTCTTGTTGGGTATTACCAAGGCATCGCTGTCGACCGATTCGTTCATCTCGGCCGCATCGTTCCAGGAAACCACCCGCGTGCTGACCGAAGCGGCGATCATGGGCAAGCGCGATGGTCTGCGCGGCCTGAAAGAGAACGTCATCGTCGGCCGTCTGATTCCTGGCGGTACGGGTCTGGCCTTCCACCGCGCACGCAAAGAGAAAGAAGCGTGGGAAGTGGAAGAGCGTCAAGCGCTGCTGCTGGCCGAGAAAGCCTCGATGGCTGGCGAAGCTGCCGAAGCGCTGCAGGACATCGAAACCCAGCAACACCACGGCGACGAAGCGTAATCTGCGCTGCTAGCTGACAAGAACGGCACCTTCGGGTGCCGTTTTTTTTCGTCTTGAGATAAGTCAATCAGACCGCGTGGTCCGCATAGCCATCGGGCCGGATCATCAGGCTTTTGATGCCGGCCAGTGGCTGGCAGCCGGGTTTGATGGTCAGCGAGGTGAGCCAGGCCGCATCGAAACGATACGGTTGTACTGCGTGCGCGGCATTGCCAACGACCAACTGCAGCCATTTTCCCGCGTGCAACAGTTCATGGATGCCCACGGCCGTGCCGTCGGCTAGGCGCAGCAACCAGTCGGGCACGCGTCTGCCGATCCAGTCTGCGCTGCCGGCGCTCGCGTCAGAGCCCAGCGAGATGGGATAGCGCACGCCAAAGCCGGACAACTCGCTGGCCAGCGCGCGGTTGACGTCCGGTTGCGCCAGCATGTCGCTGATGGTGGCGCGCAGGGCCAGGGTGCGCGCGTCAAAACGCGTCAGCATGGCCGTTTGCGCGAGGGTATTGTGCTGCAACGACACGCCAACGGGATGGCGCTCCGCATGGTAGCTGTCGAGCAGGCTGTCCGGCGCATAGCCCTTGAGTACGCCGGCTAGCTTCCAGCCCAGGTTCATCGCGTCCTGCATTCCCACGTTCATGCCCTGGCCGCCTGCCGGCATGTGGATGTGGGCGGCATCGCCGGCCAGGAAGACGCGTCCCTGGCGATAGCGCCGGGCCAACCGTGTTTCGTCGTTGAAGCGCGACAGCCAGCTGGCGTCATGCAGGCCGAAATCGTGGTCCGCGATGGCCGTGCTGGCCTGCGACAACTCCTCCACGGTGGCCGCTTCCGCCGCCGCAGCCTGGGGACGGCGCGCACTCAGGGTGATGACGCGGTGGCGGCCTTGCCCCAGCGGCACGATCATCAGGCTACCCGCTGCGTTCGTCAGGGACAGCATGGGTGACGCGGGTGGATGGCGCAGCCGCACATCTCCCATGAGCATGCTGCACGTGGCCGCCACGCCGTCGAAGGCGATGCCCGCCTGCTGGCGCACGAGGCTGCGAGCGCCATCGGTGCCGATCAGGTAACGGGCACGCAGGCAGAATGGAGCGCCGTCGTGCGTGCCGGCCACCGTGACGCCATCGTCATCCTGCTGTGTCTGTTCCACGAGCGCGCCGCGAACAATTGCCACGCCGTCTTCCAGCAATTGCTCTTCCAGCAGGCGTTCCGTCGTGTTTTGCGGCAGGAACAAGGTGTAGGGATGGGGCGTGTCGAAGCCGGAAAAATCGAGCCGGGTATCGAGGCCCGCATAGTGGCCGCTGGACAAGGGCGTGCCCAGCGCAACAAAGCGCTGGTCCAGGCCCCGCAAGCCCAGCATTTCCAGGGTGCGGCCATGGATGGTCAGCGCACGCGAATGCGCGCTGCGCTGCGGCCGCCGTTCCAGGATGGCCACGCGGATGCCGGCCAGGCGCAATTCGCAGGCCAGGGTCAGGCCGACGGGGCCGGCGCCGACGATGATGACTTCGATATCGCTATTGTGCATGTCGCTCTCAATCTAACGTTGTTAGTCTGTGTAAAATGGTAAACTAACGACGTTAGAGTTTCAAGGGAAATGACAGGAAAATGAAAATTCAACGCGAAGCCGTGGTGGCCAGGGCGCTCGAGCTGCTGGACGAAGTGGGTATCGAAGGCTTGACCATGCGTCGCCTGGCCGACGCGATGGGCATCAAGGCCGCTTCGCTGTACTGGCATTTTGCGAACAAGCAGGCTTTGCTTGATGGCATGGCCGACGTGCTGATCGAAGACGTGGCAAGGAACGTCGATGCGGATGCGGGCTGGGAAGCGCAGTTGCGCCAGGTGGCGGCGCAACTGCGCGCGGCGTTATCGGCCCGCCGCGATGGCGTGCGCGTCTTTGGCGGTACCTATGTGATATCGGAAAACGTGTTTCGCGTCGCCGAAGCGTTAATCGGCCCGATGCGTGCAGCCGGGGCATCGGAGAAACTGGCCAGCTGGAGCGCATTTACGCTGCTCTATTATGTGCTCGGTTTTGTCATGGAAGCGCAAGGCACGGGACCGGGAAGCGCCGCGATGTATGCATTATCGAACCGGCGTGCCGCTTTCGCCGCCATGGCGGCCGACCATTATCCGCACGTGCTCGCATCCATGGATGCCATCTTTAATGCGGAAATCGACGACCGTTTTAATGCGGGTCTCGATTTGATTATGATCGGCTTGCGGGAAAAAATTAAAACGAATCAAGGTATATATAATTGATCTGTCCGGCATCCATATATTTTGATGGCCAGGCATATTCAATCATCTTTCTCTTTTTTCGCGCATTGTACTGTTGCCTTGTTCGCTTTGCAGTGAGCGCTCACATTGATTTTCCTCCTCGGCGCCGTTACGGGGCGTGCCGTGGCGTGTCCGGCGATGCCGAGTACCCGCCAGCACGGCCGCCACTGGTCGCGGCCGGCATATATGTTGCGCAAATCCCCGTCGATAGCGGGCCACGCCAATTATCAGTTTATTCATGCTAAGATTTGGCGCATGATTGCCCAAGCCCTGTTTACTCCCGCCCAGCAGAAACTGCTGGGATTGCTGTTTGTCCGCGTGAATGAAGGCTTTCACTTGAACGAGATCATGCGCCTGACCGGCCTTGGCAGCGCGTCGGCGCAACGGGAGCTGCGCCGCTTGCATGAGTCCGGCCTGATCACGTCGGAGCGGATCGGCAATGTGCGGCGCTTCTGGCCCAACAAGGAAAGCCTCGTGTATCCGGAATTGAGCGGACTGGTGCAGAAAACTTTTGGCATCGTTGGCGTCCTCAGCATGACGCTGGCGCCCTTGCGTGCCCAGTTGCACCTGGCATTCGTGTCGGGTGCCACGGCGAAGGGACAGGACATGCCTGGCAGCGCCATCGATTTGCTGCTGGTGGGCGAAGAAGCCAATTATGGCGATCTGTTGACGGGATTGGCGCCGGCCGAGCGAACCTTGAGGCGTAAAATCAATCCCAACTTATATACGCTGGCCGATTATCGCCGGCGTCTGCGTGAAGGCCAGCCATTTCTGCTGCAGGTATTACAGCAGCCGAAGTTGTTTGTCATCGGCGATGAATCACAATTGCATGCGCTGGCATTGCCAGATTCTTCCATGCAGGCGAATGACACGCCATCTGTATTCTAAAGGCCGGGCCTGGCATTCAATTTCTGACATATGAAATTTTTGGCTGGAAAAATATCTGAGGCGGATTGATCGTATGATGAATAAACTACAGGCTTTCGGTTTAATTGTTTCCCAGGCAGTGCGGGGAGAATTAACGTTTCCCACGAGTGTGAATTCCGCATTGCAATTGCAATTGGCCCTGGCTGAACCGGACTGCCATATCGATCATGCGATCAAGCTGGTTCTGGGCGAACCCTTGCTGGCGGCGCGCACGGTCGCGCTGGCCAATTCGGCCGTGTACAGCCGCGGCGATGCGGCGCCCGTGACCAGCGTGCGCGCCGCCGTGATGCGCATGGGTTACCGCAATCTGTACGCGCTGGTGGCGGCCATGGTGGTGCGCCAGTTTGGCAGCAAGATCATCGACCCCGTCCTGCGCCAGAAGGCGACCCAGCTGTGGGAGCACACGGCCCACGTGGCGGCGCTGGCGCATGTGCTGGCCCGCCGCGTGACGCACGTCGATGCCGACACGGCGCTGTTCGCCGGTATCGTGCATGAGGTGGGAGGCTTTTATTTGCTGTCGCGTGCCGATGAGTTCCCCGGCTTGCTCGACGACGATACGGATCACTGGATGGAGTCCGCCGAAGAGATCATTTCCCGCGAAGTCATGAAGAAGCTGCTGATCCCGCTGGCCGTGAGCGAAGCCATCGAAGGCTTGCGCGATGGCTTGCTATCCATCCCGCCCGACTCCCTGCTCGATACCTTGTTGTTGGCCAAGCAACTGTCACCCGTGCCGTCGCCCTTGCAGCTGACGTACGTGGAAATGCTCACGCCCTCCGATTCCGTCATAGATTTCATTATCGACAACGAGACCCTGCAAAGCATCCTGGCCGAATCGGCCGAGGAAGTACACTCGATGAGCGCCGCGCTGCTGGTGTAGCTGGAAACGCCGGCGGCGAAAAAAAACGGCAGCGCCATCGAGGTGCTGCCGTTTTGTTTTCAGGCGCTGCCGCTTACTTCTGCTGCGCGATCCAACGGTCGACCTTGGCTTCCAGCAGCTTCAGGGGCAGGGTGCCGTCGCCGAGTACCACTTCGTGAAACTTCGGCAGGCTGAACTTGTCGCCCAGCGCGTGCTGCGCGCGCTGGCGCAGTTCGACGATTTTCAGCGAACCGATCTTGTAGCCCAGCGCCTGGCCCGGCCACGCCATGTAGCGTTCCGTTTCGCTTTTCGCCACGGCGTCATAGCCGAGGGTGTCGCGCATGTACTTGATCGTCTGCTCGCGCGTCCAGCCCTTGGTGTGCAAGCCCGTGTCGACCACCAGGCGCACGGCGCGCAGCATCTCGTCGTTCAAGTGGCCGAAATACTGGGCCGGATCCTCGAACAGGCCCATTTCCTTGCCCAGGGTTTCCGCATACAGGGCCCAGCCTTCCGTGAAGGCATTGTTGCCGCCGAAACGGCGGAAGTTCGGCAAGTCCATCTCTTGCACCAGCGCCAGGTGGAAATGGTGGCCTGGCTTGCCTTCGTGCAGGAACAGGGTGGTCATGCCCGTGTCGCCATACAGTTTCGGATCCGTGACGACGGACCAGAACACGCCCGGGCGCGAACCGTCGGCGGCCGGCGCCGTGTAGTGGTCGGCGGCCGTGTCGCGGCTCAGTTCGGGTTCCAGGCGCAAGTCCAGCGGCGCCTTCGGCACCAGGGTGAACAGGGCTGGCAATTTGCTGTCCAGCAGCACGTTCAGCTTGCGGTAGACGTCGAGCACTTCCTGCTCCGTCTTGAACGGGCGGTATTTCGCCTGTTCCGACACCCACACGGGCAAGCCGGCCGCAGGGCCGTTGTAGCCCATCTTCGGGCCCACGATCGCGTATTGTTCCTGGATGCGCGCCACTTCCTTCAAGCCGATGGCGTGGATTTGCTCCGGCTTCAAATCCGTGGTGGTGCTGCTGGCCACGCGCGCCTGGTACCAGCTGGCGCCATCGGGCAGGGCGCTCCAGCCGCTGCTCGTGCGGCCGGCCGGCAGGTAATCGCGTTCCATGAAGGTGGACAGGCGCTGCAGCGCAGGCATCAGCTTGGCCTCGATGATGACGGTGTAGGTTTGCGTCAGGCGCGCCTTGTCCGCGTCGGAAAAGCTGGCCGGCAAGTTCTTGATGGGCGTGTAATAGACGCTCTCCTGCGGCGTGGCGCTGACGAGTTTCTTGAATTGCGGCAATGCCGATTCCGTCAGCGCCTTCGGCAGCACGATGCTTTTTTGCATGCCGACCCGCATATTGGCGATGGCCTGGTCTATCCAGCCCGGCAACTGGCCAATACGGCTCAGGTAAGCGTCATACTCCTTGACCGTGGTCAAAGGCTGCGATGCCTCTCCGCCCGCATAATTGGCCAAGGTGACGGGCATGCTGTCCATCTGGTTCAGGGGCAATAGGTATTCGGGGAAGCGTTCGAAGCTCAGCGCCGTGGCCAGTTCATAGTCGAGGATATCGTAGTTGATCTGGTCCTGGTGCGACAGCTGCGCGCGGGCAATGCTGCGCAGGGTCTTCTGGTACTGGCGGTACAGGGCGAATTGTTTTGCGCGCGCGGCGGGCACGATGGCTGAACCGATCTGGTCGTCGAAACGGTTGTCGCCGCTCTCGGTGGCATTGATCGGCTCGAAACGGGCCAGCGCATCATAGTATTGGTCGGCCAGCACTTGCAGCTGCTGCTTCGCTTTGGGTGCGCTGACGGCCACGGTTTTGGCTGCGGGCTGGGCCGCTTGCGCCATGGGCGCATGGGCGAGCAACAGGGAGATGGCCAGGGTGCCGAGGGTGCCGGCGGCAAAACGATGCTTCATGCGCGAGATCCTTTGTAAGGAGGGAATGAACGGAGGCTTACAACGCCTAATAAAACCGTAGCGAGCGGAAGGAAGTTGTGGTCGAGAAGCGCAACTGTACGAAGGTACAGTGAGCATCGCAGACCGCAAATTACGACGCGCAGTAGGTTTTGATAGGCGTTCTTGGCGGGGTCGGGGTGGCCGTTCAAGATGGAACAGCCGGGGCGTAAGCATACGCCATTGCCCAGTGCGTTTGGACAAATTGTGCGGGAGAAATGTTGCTATTTGTCCGCTGACGCGACCAGGGCTTTCATCGCCTGCCAGTGCTGGCTGACCAAGGGGGCGCAGGCAGGGCAGGGCGTGGCAGCGATCAGGCTGCGGATCTGCTGCGCGCGTGCCGCCGTTTGCGGGTGTGAGGAAATCCATCCCGGTACGCTGGCCTTGTCCTTGTCGTCGAGCTTCTGGAAAAAGCGCAGCATGCCGTCCGGGCGGATTCGCGCGCGCTGCAAGGCCAGCAAACCCAGGCGATCCGCCTCTTCTTCCATGTCGCGGCTGAAATACAGGGTGCCGGCCTGGTGCGCCAGCATGGCGGCCACGGCGCTGATGTCGCCGATGGTCACGCCCATCAGGGCGCCCCAGCCCAGGCTGCTGATCATTTGTCGCAACGAATGGCGCTGCTCCACGTGCTGCACTTCATGCGCCAGCACGCCGGCCAGCTCGCCCGGATCCCCCGCCTGGCGCAGCAAGCCCGTATGCACGACGATGATGCCGCCCGGCATGGCAAACGCGTTGACCGTGTCGTCCTGCTTGACGAGCCAGCGGTACTGGTAGCGCGAACCGGTCGTCAGCTGGCGGCCGATTTCCTGCACTGTTTGCTGCGCCACGCCGCTCTCGCTGATGCTGCCTTGCGCGCGTACTTGCGCCAGGGCCAGTTCGCCCAGCTGCTTTTCCGTCGACAGGGGAATCAGCCCCGCCAGCGCGCCGACGGCATGGCCGCCTTGCCACCACAGCAGGGCCGTGGCGACGACGGCGGCGCCCGTCAAACCGAGCAGCCAGCCCGACACCTGCCGCCGGTTGCGCTGGCGCTCGCCCCACAAACGCTGCAGTTGCGGTTGCAGCGCCGCCGGCGCTTCGCGCAAGACGATGGCGATGTCCTCCGCGCCGAGCGGTTTCAGCGACGCTTGTCGTCCTTGTTCGTCGAGCCAGTTCAGGAACAGTTCCGGCCCGTCGACGCCGCCCACGCTGACGACCAGCTGCGCCACGTCGACACCATGGCCGGGCGCATCGATGGCGAGCTGGGTGCCAAAGAAATGTGCGCTGACAGGCGTGCCAGCCGGGCCGCCATCGGGACCGGTCAGCAGTGCCTGGAAGGGCGTCATGCGGCGGCCTCGGCAAAGCGGCTTTCGTACAGGGCCGCCATCAGGTCGGACTGGCTGATGATGCCGGCCAGGCGTTCATCCTCGTCGAGGATGGGAATATGGTGGTAGCCGGCGTCGGCCATCAGGGGCACGAGGTCGATGATGGGCGTGCCCAGGCGGGCCGTGTGCGGCGACGGCGTCATCAGCTGGCCCACCACTTCCGGCTTGTCGCCGTGGGACAGGCCGCTGCGCTGCAGCAAGCCGCGCAGGCGCTGGCGCATGCCTTGATAATCGTCGAGGCCGCCATGGCGCAGGAAATCCGTCTGCGTGATGATGCCGATGACGCGGCGCGCCCGGTTCAGCACGGGCAGGGCGCCCACCTGGTGCTCGCGCATGGTACGCCAGGCAACATCGAGCGGCGTGCCGAATTCCACGCTGAGCACATCCTTTGACATGATGTCGGCGCAGGTGACGACGCCGAAACGGCGCTGGTAGGCGCGCATTTCCGTTTGCAGGAAGATGGCTTGCAAATCGTCGCGGCTGATATCGAGCACTTCGCTGTGCTGGCGCAAGACGGCATCGAGGTCGTCCGGCGAAAAGCCCAGGCGGTTGCTGGGCACGTCATCCCGGGTGGCGTGCGGATGCGGTGCCACCAGTTGCTGGATGTGCGGGTAGCGACGCCCCGTCAGGTTGTTGTACAGCACGGCGCAAGCAACCAGCACGGCGGAATTGAACAGCACGGTGATGAAGACGAACTCAAAGCCGGCCGCATGCACGCTGGCGCCGCCGACCACGGTGGTGAGCGCCACGGCCCCGCCCGGCGGATGCAAACAGCGCAGGGCAAACATGGCGCCGATGGCCAGGCAGGCGGCCAGGGCCGCCACGCCTACGCTCGATCCCAGCCACTTCACGCAAGCCATGCCCACCAGGCCGGAGACGACGTTGCCGCCCACCACGGACCACGGTTGCGCCAGCGGGCTGGCCGGCAGGCAGAACAGCAGCACGGCAGAGGCGCCCATGGGCGCGATCAGGTAGACACTGGCGCTGTCGGGGGCCAGCAGGAAATGGCAGATGAGTCCAGTGAGCAACAGACCGCAGATGGCGCCCGCGCAGGCACGCGCTTGTTCGCGGCGGCTGCCGTTGTTTGGTTGCGGCAGCCAGCGTGCCAGGAAAGAAGTCGTCATGGGGAGGGCGCGTTCGGGCCGCGTTGCTCTGTGTGAGCCCGATATTATCCCATGCGTTCCATTTCGCTGCCTGCGGGCATTAATCCCCGGCGCAGACGGCGTGCAGGCCGTGCCGCGCCAGCAAGTTCCCGACGGCCGCGATGGCGGCCATCAGCTCGGCCAGGTTGCGGTCGGAAAAGTGTTCATACAACAGGTCCAGCACGGCGAAGTACGCCGAGTCTGGCATGCCGCCGGGATAGGCGCTGCACAGCATGCGCGCGGCGCCGGATAGCGTTGGGGGCAGGCTGTCTGGCATGTTCAAGTGGCTTATCCTTGGCGTGCTTATACGTTTTTCGCATAAGCACAGTGCAATTAAATGGTGGATATTTCCTACAGGTACGCATATTCTAGACAATCACGCCCGCTGGCAGCTGTTCAGCTGGCTTCACGATCTCTCTCAGGAGTCCCGCATGCGCGTTTCCCGTTTCGTTTCCCTTTTCTTTGCCAGCCTGCTGCTTTCCGGCACCGCCGTTGCCGCCGCCCCGACGCCGGCCAACCCCGTCGCCACGCCGCATTTGCCGTATAACGCGGCGGCCGATGCCAAGGCCGACGTGGCCCGCGCGCTGGCCGAGGCCAAGGCGGCGCACGTGCCAGTCCTGCTGATCTTTGGCGCCAACTGGTGCGAGGATTGCCGCGCGCTCGACAAGGCCTTGAAGGAAGGCAAGAATGCCGAGCTGATGCAACAGCAGTTCAAGGTCGTCAAGGTCGACGTGGGTAACTTCGACCATAACCTTGACGTGGCGCAAGCCTATGGCAATCCGCTCAAGAAAGGCATCCCCGCCGCCGTGCTCGTATCGAGCGACAACAACCAGGTGCTGTACGCCACCAAGGGCGGCGAACTGGCGAATGCCCGCCGCATGAGCGAGAGCGGCATTTATGATTTCTTCAAGCAAGCGGCGAGCGTGAAAGCGCCGGCGATTTAAGCGTTTTCCAACACCCTTAAAATTCTTCCCACGCATCGCTGGCCGGCGCTGTCGGGCGCGCTGCGGGTGCCGCTGCCTTGGCCAGTGCCGGGCGGGCAGGTTTTTGCAGCGCCGGCTTGCCGGCCGGCTGCTGCGCGGCATGCCCGGTTTCTTCCAGCTTGAAGACGCTGACCACCTGCGCCAGCCGTCCAGCCTGGTCTTGCAGGGACTGGGCCGCCGCCGCCGCTTCTTCCACCAGGGCCGCATTTTGCTGGGTGGCGTCATCCATCTGCGTGACCGTGGCATTGACTTGCGCGATACCCTGGCTTTGCTCCTGGCTGGCCGAAGCGATTTCTCCCATCAGGTCGGCGACTCTTTGCACGGAGACGACGATGTCCTGCATGGTGGCGCCGGCCGAGTCGACCAGCTTGCTGCCCGCGTCCACCTTGCTGCCCGAGTCGACGATCAAGTCCTTGATTTCCTTCGCTGCCTGGCTTGACCTCTGCGCCAGGTTGCGCACTTCCGTTGCCACCACGGCAAAGCCGCGGCCCTGTTCGCCCGCGCGCGCTGCCTCGACCGCTGCGTTCAGCGCGAGGATATTGGTTTGGAAAGCAATGCCGTCGATCACGCCGATAATATCTGCGATCTTGCGTGAACTCTCCGTAATTGCGCCCATCGTTTGCACGACTTGTCCGACCACTTCGCCGCCCTTGACGGCGTGGCTTGAAGCCGACACCACCAGCTGGTTGGCCTGACGCGCGTTATCCGCGTTCTGTTTCACGGTCGATGTCAGTTCTTCCATGGCCGCCGCCGTCTCTTCCAGGCTCGACGCCTGGGCTTCCGTACGCGCCGACAGGTCCAGATTGCCCGACGCGATCTGGCTCGATGCGCTGGCAATCGCCCCGGTACTGTCGCGAACTTCGCGTATCGTCACGTTCAGCGACGCGACGAAGCGGTTGAAGGCGGCGGCCAGGGCGCCGACCTCGTCTTCGGATTCGACGGGCATGCGGCGGCTCAGGTCGCCATTCCCGCTGGCGATCTCGCTGAGCATGTCGGCCGCGCGCGCGACGGGGGCGGCGATGGCGCGGCTGATGACATAAATGATGAGCAGGGCGATGCCGCCACCGACGAGGCCGGCGATCAGGGCGGCGATCAGGGCCGAACGCGTGACGTTGCCCAGCACTTCCGCTTCCGGCACCTCGGCCATCACATACAGATTCAATTCCGGCACGAAGGAGGCGGCGACGAACTGGCGTCCCGCCGGCGCGTCGTAGATGGCGTATGCGTACTTGTTGCCCGTCAGCAGGCTCTTGCTCAGGGTATCGCTAAAACCGGGCAAATCCTTGAGCAGATGCTTGCCGTCGGCCAGGGCCGTGTCGCGGTGCACCAGCAGCACGCCGTTGGCGCGCGCCAGGTAGACATGGCCCGTCTGGCCGATCTTGTAGCTGCGGATGGTGTCGGCCAATGCATTGATGGACAGGCCCAGGCCGGCCGCGATCTGCTTGCCGCCCGCCGTCTGGCCGCGCGCATTCAGGTACAGCATCAGGTCGCTGGAGTTTTCCGCCTTGTCGATGTCGAGCGTATAAGCCTTGTCGCCGGCCAGCAAGCCATAAAACCATTGGTCGGCCGCCTGGTTCTTGTCCAGGGTGCGCAGCAAGCCTTCCGTGGTGAAATATTTGCCCGTGCTGGCCGACGCCCAGTTGATCGAGGCGGCCTTGTTCTTTTCCTTGACGACGGTGGCGTAGCGCTGGAAGGTGGCGATACCGCTGTCGGGCAAGCCAGCGTCTTCCCAGTCTTGCAGGTAGACATCGTTGGCCATGGTTTGCACCACGGACAGGGGCTGGCTGATCTGGCGCAGCACATCGTTGCGGATCTCGCCCACCTGTGCCGGCAATTCCTGGCCGACGACGCGTTCGCGCACGTAATCGCTGCTCATGCGCACGCTGAGGAAGGACGAGATCGCCATGAAGAGCAGCAGGCACAAGCCCATGCTGAACAGGAGTTTTTTCTGGATGGAGAGACGGCGGAGCAGTGACATGGAAGACCTTGAATGATGGCCTGCACAATCGGCAGAAAAGCGGGCAGGCAAGCCTGCAGTATACCGGCCGGGCCGTGCGTTTCACGACACCATTGCTGCTTTCAGGCTATTTATGTTGCAATGCAGCAACGTAAGAGGCAGGCAATCATGCCGACTTTTCATGCTTGTTCGCCATGCGGGGAAAATGGGTCAAGCAGGCAAGCCGTGGGCGATCAATTCCAGCGGCAATTCCGTGCTGCACTTGATTTGTTCCATGGAGAAGGCGGACGACACGCCCGTCAGCTGCACCGCCTTGATGAGCTTTTTATAGAAGGTGTCGTAGCCTTTGATGTCGGTGGTAACGACTTTCAGCAGGTAGTCGATATCGCCGCTCATGCGGTGAAATTCCTGCACCTCGGGCAAGACGATGACGGCGGCGGCGAAGCGGCGCAGCCATTTTTCATCGTGCTGACCGGTGCGCACGCTGACGAAGACGGTCACGGGCAAACCCACTTTTTGCCGGTTGACGATGGCCACGCGGCTCTCGATATAGCCCTCTTCCTCCAGGCGCTTGACCCGCTTCCAGCACGGCGTGCTCGACAAGCCGATCTTCTCGCTGAGGGCGGCGATCGACAAGGTGCCATCCTGCTGCAGGGCGGCCAGGATGGCGCAGTCGAATTTGTCGAGCGGAGTGTTTGGTGAATGCATTTCACTATTCCTGTTTTTATAGCATGAACATGCTGCATATTACCGTGTTTGCAGTGTCTTTTGGCATATCTTCACGGGCGGGGGCCGGTAGACTGTTCATACATTCCAGCCGCCAGTGCTGCCCCTTTATTTATAGAATCCCCGGACTGCCATCATGAAAGAAATCTACCTCGACAGCAATGCCACCACCTGCGTGCTGCCCGCCGCCGTTGCCGCCGCCCGGCAAGCGATGGAGCAGGGCTATGGCAATCCCAGCAGCACCCACGCGACGGGATTGCAGGCCAAGGCCATGATGGATGGCGTGCGCCAGCGCGCCAGCGGTCTGCTGGGCGTGGGCGACGGCCGGTTGATGTTCAACAGCGGCGCCACCGAAGGCATTCAGACGGCCGTGTTGTCGGCCCTGTGCGCGCTGCGCGAACGGCGCGACGCGGGCAAGCGCATCGGCAGCCTGCTGCTGTATGGCGCGACCGAGCACAAGGCCGTGCCGGAAAGCCTGGCGCACTGGAACCGGCTCCTGGGCCTGAACCTGGAAGTGCGCAAGCTGCCCGTCGATGCGCAGGGACGCCACGATTTGCAGGCGCTCGATGCGCTGATCGGCGACGCGGCCATGCTGTGCACGATGGCGGCGAATAATGAAACGGGCGTCGTCAGCGACTTGTCCGCCATCGCCCAGCTGCTGCAGGAACGGGGCGCCGATGCCTACTGGATGGTCGATTGCGTGCAGGCGCTGGGCAAGCTGAAGCTGAACCTGGCCGCCACGCGCATCGATTACGCGCCGTTTTCCGGCCACAAGCTGTATGCGCCCAAGGGCATCGGCATGCTGTATGTGCGCGCTGGCGCGCCGTTCACCCCTCTGATGATGGGCGGCGGCCAGGAAGCGGGCCTGCGCTCGGGCACGGAAAACATGGCCGGCATCGCCGCGCTGGGCGCCGTGCTGGCCGCGCTCGACGATGGCAAGACCTTCCGCAGCCACGCCGACCTGGCTGCTTTCCGCGAGCAGCTGGTGGCCAGCCTGGAACGCGCTTTCCCCGGCATCGTGTTCAATATGCCGTTCGACTTGTCGCTGCCGACGACGCTCAATTTTTCCGTGCCCGGCTTGTCGTCGAAAGAATTGCTGGACCTGTTCGATGCGGCGCGCGTGCGCGTCAGCTCGGGCAGCGCCTGTTCCGCCGCCAAGGCGCTCCCCAGCTATGTGCTGGAAGCGATGCGCGTGCCGCAATGGCGCGCCAGCTCGGCCATCCGTTTGTCGTTCGGCCCCCTGATCGACGCGGCGACGGTGACGGCCGCCTGCGCGCGCATCGAGCGTTGCGGCGAAGCGCTGCGCAGCAGCTGTTTGCTGCCATCGGCGCTGGCGCCATCGCCGCAGGACGGCGTGATCCAGTTGAGCGTCGATGGCCAGTGCACCTGGCTGCTCAGCGACGCTGCCAGCGCCAGTTGCGTTGTCATTGATCCCGTCGTCGCCCTGGTGCCGCGCCTGGCCGCCTACATCCGCTGCCAGCACCTGGCCTTGCGCGCCATCGTGCACACGGCCGCCCCGGCCGACCATGGCGTGGCGCGCCTGGCCTTGCTGCAGGAACTCGCCATCGAACAGGTGGGCCGCATCGATATCGACGGTGAGCTGGCACTGGGCCAGCAGCGCCTGCGACGCGTCGAGTGTGGCGAAAACCATGCGTATCTGCTGGAGCAGCGCTTTGCCTTCATCGGCGCCCTGGCGCCCGAGACGTTGAGGCCCTTGCTGGATGCTGCGCTGGTGACGCAAGACACCGTGCTGTGCAGCTCAAGCGACGACGGCCGCCTCTGCAGCACCGTGCGCGTCGCCGGCGAAGGCGAAGCGTCCACGAGCGAACTGCAGCTCGATGCGGCCGCTTTGCCCGCCTTCCTGCGCCAGCATCCCGACGCCATCCTCGTCGACGTGCGCGAAGCGTATGAACACGCGGCGTGCGCTGGCACGGTATTCGAGGGTTGCGCCGTGCGCAGCGTACCGCTGAGCCGCCTGGCGGGACAGGTGGCTGAATGGTTGCAGCAGCCGCAGCGTCCGTTGGTCTTTTTCTGCCGCAGCGGCAACCGCAGCGCGCGCGCCGCCGTCTGCCTGCGCCGCCTCGGTCACGGCGCGGCATGGCAGCTCAACGGCGGCATGGCGATGGCGGAGGCGATGCGTCACCCGCTGGCCATCGCTGCCTGAGCGGCTTGAACTTTCCTCCTTGAAATATTGCACCGTGTCATCATTGGCACGGTGCCGCTACTCCTTTCCCTCTATTCATTTCCTCCAGGAATCTTTCTCCCGTTTCACTCGCTGATTTCTTTGCCGGCACGCCCCTAAAGCGCCGGGTATGTACGCTAGCGCACGGTCTTGCGCGCAGGGCGCCCCTACGATGAAGTTGAGAAAATCTCCCTACACCCTGAGATTCGTCGCAACGCTCCGGCGCTTCGCTTTCCGTCTTCGCCAGTGTCCGATCGTGTTCTTCCAGACTGGGCCAGCGTGACGGCGGCCGCTGGCTGCCTGCGCGCACCTAGCGAGGCCAAGTTGAAAGAGTACACAGCAGTTGTCACGCAGCAGATCAAGGAACAGATTTCCAAAGTTAAAGAAATCTTCCGCGACCATTCCCTTGCACCGGAAACCTTCGACGCCGCGCGCGACGATGCCTTGCCCTTGCGTTCCGAATTATTCAGCGCCATGCAGATGGCCGCCCACGGCAAGCACGTGGCTGCCGGCCATGCGGTGGGACGGCATCATGGGCGCGACCGCCTGCTGGCGCGCCTGGCCGACAATGCGGCCCTGATCACGGCCACCGTCAACGAGCTGACGGCGACCGTCAAGAGCGGGCGCCAGGTCACGCCCGCCTCGGAATGGCTGCTCGATAATTTTTACCTGATCGAAGAGCAGATCCGCACCACGCGGCGCCACCTGCCGAAGAACTACAGCAAGGAGTTGCCACGGCTGACTTCCGGCGCGGACGCGGGCTGCCCGCGCGTGTACAAGATCGCGCTGGAAATCATCTCGCACGGCGATGGCCGGGTCGACCTGGAAAACCTGTGCCACTTCGTCGAGGCTTACCAGGACGTGGCCACCTTGACCCTGGGTGAGCTGTGGGCCGTGCCCATCATGCTGCGCCTGGCCCTGATCGAAAACCTGCGCCGCGTCGCCGTGCGCGTGGCCGACGACCGCATGCAGCGCGACCTGGCCAATACCTGGGCCGACCAGATGACGGAGATCGCCGAGCGCAATCCCAGCGGCTTGATCCTGCTGGTGGCCGACATGGCCCGTTCGAACCCGCCCATGACCAGCGCCTTCGTGGCCGAATTGTCGCGCCGCCTGCAGGGGCAAAGTTCGTCTCTGACCCTGGCGCTGTCGTGGCTGACGCACAAGCTGGCCGAGTCGGGCCTCACCATCGAGCAGCAGATCCAGTCCGAAATCGGGCAACAGGCGGCCGACCAGGTGTCGATCGCCAACAGCATCGGCAGCCTGCGTTTTCTCGGCACCATGGATTGGCAGGAATTCGTCGAGACCATGAGCGTCGTCGAGCAGACCCTGCGCCTCGATCCGGCCGGCACCTATGGCTTGATGGATTTCGCCACGCGCGACAGCTACCGCCACGCCATCGAACGCATCGCCAGGCGCAGCGCGCGCAGCGAAGTGGAAGTGGCCGAGATGGTGGTACAGCTGGCGCACACGCACGGCAACGGCAATGATGCGCGCCGCGGCCACATCGGCTTTTACCTGGTGGGGCGCGGCGTGCTGGTGCTGGAAAAGCAGGCCGGCGCGAAACTGCCCTTCATCGAGGCGCTGCAGCATACGGCGCGCGCGGCGCCGCTGGCCGTCTACCTGGGCGCGATCTCGTTCCTGACCCTGGCGACGAGCGCCTTGCTGCTTGAGCGCGCCGTGCGCCATGGCGTGCAGGGCTGGCCCCTGACGGCGCTGGGCGTGCTGGCACTGCTGGGCAGCAGCCAGCTGGCCGTGGCCGTGGTGAACTGGCTGGCGACCCTGATGACGTCGCCGCATCCGCTGCCGCGCATGGATTACCAGGCCGGCATTCCATCGGATGCGCGCGGCATCGTCGTCGTGCCGACCCTGATCTACAGCGAGGACAACGTGGCGGCTCTGTGCGAGGCGCTGGAAGTGCGTTATCTCGCCAACCGCGACCCGAACCTGCGCTTTTGCCTGCTGACGGACTTTGTCGACGCGCAGGCGCAAACGATGCCGGGCGACGAAGCCCTGCTGCGCCAGGCGCAGGACATCATCCGCGGCCTGAACGAGAAATACCGCGTGGAGGGTGTCGCGTTCAAGGAAAACGGCGATCCGGCCGGCCCCGAAGAGCTGGGCCATGTGGGGCCGTTCCTGCTGCTGCACCGTCCGCGCCTGTGGAATTCGCAGCAGAATGCGTGGATGGGACAGGAGCGCAAGCGCGGTAAATTGTCCGACCTGCACGCGTTTTTGCGCGGCGGCGCGCGCGACAAATTCTCGCTGGTGGAAGGCGAGTTGCGCGGCCTGCGCACGATCAAATACGTGATCACGCTCGACACGGATACGCAGCTGCCGCGCGATGCGGCGCGCGAATTCATCGCCACCATGATGCACCCGTTGAACCGTCCCGTGCTGGATGCGGCCGGCACGCGCGTGGTGGCCGGCTACGGCATCCTGCAGCCGCGCGTGGCCGTGGCGTTGCCCAGCGCGAACGCGTCGCGCTACGAGCTGCTGTGCGGTGGCGAGCCGGGCATCGACCCCTACACGCGCACCGTGTCGGACCTGTACCAGGACGTGTTTTATGAAGGCTCCTTCATCGGCAAGGGCATCTACGATCTCGACATGTTCGAGCGCGTGCTGGGCCAGCGCCTGCCCGACAATAAGATCCTCAGCCACGATTTATTGGAAGGCTGCTACCTGCGCGCCGGGCTGCTCAGCGACTCGCAACTGTACGAGGAATATCCGGCCCGCTATGACGCCGACGTGAGCCGGCGCCAGCGCTGGATACGCGGCGACTGGCAGCTGCTCGGCTGGCTGCTGGGCCGGGTGCCGGGCCGCGCCGGCAAGCGCGAACGCAATCCCCTGTCGATGCTGTCGCGCTGGAAGCTGTTCGACAACCTGCGCCGCAGCGTCGTGGCGCCGGCCACCACCTTGTCGCTGCTGCTGGTGTGGGGCTTCCTGCCGCACGTGGCCTTCTGGAGTGCAGCGGTCCTGGCCATCATCTTCCTGCCGCCCGTGTTTTCCGCCCTGTACGATTTGCTGCGCAAACCGCGCGACACCCTGTGGCGCCAGCATCTGGCCGCCTTCGAGCGGCGCTGCGGCGTGCAGTTTTCGCACGCCATGCTGACGCTCGTCTTCCTGCCGTACGAAGCGTGGATCAGCCTGGACGCCATCGCGCGCACCCTGTGGCGCCTGGGCGTCTCGCACAAGCACTTGCTCGACTGGCGCGCCTCGAACCTGCACACATCGTCAGGTTCGCAGGCCGACAGCTGGCGCGCCATGTGGTGCTCGCCCGCGCTGGCGCTGGCTGCCTTTGGCGGCTTGCTGGCCTGGCGCCCGCAAGCCTTGCCGGCCGCCGCCGTGGTACTGCTGTTGTGGCTCGTCGCACCCGCCATCGCCTGGTGGATCAGCCGCCCCATCGAGCGGGCCGTGGCGCGCCTGTCGGCCGAGCAGGGACGCTTCCTGCACGGCGTGGCGCGCAAGACCTGGGCGTATTTCGATACCTTCGTCGGTCCCGATGACCACTGGCTGCCGCCCGATAATATGCAGGAGCATCCGAACCTGGTGGTGGCGCACCGCACCTCGCCGACGAATATCGGCCTGGCGCTGCTGGCGAATTTGACGGCCTACGATTTCGGTTACCTCACCCTGGGCCAGTTGATCGAGCGCAGCCGCGCCACCCTGCACAGCATGGGCGAACTGGAACGCTTCCAGGGCCATTTCTATAACTGGTACGACACGCAAACGCTCAAGGCGCTGCAACCGATGTACATTTCGACGGTCGACAGCGGCAACCTGGCCGGCCATCTGCTGACCTTGCAGCCGGGACTGGTGGAACTGTACGACGCGCCCATCATCGGCGCGCAGGTGGTGCAGGGCATCCGCACGACGGCGCAGGTACTGCAGGAATTCATCGCCGCCGAAGGCGAGGGCAAGGCCATGCGCGACAGCATGAGCCTGCTGCAGGCAGCGGCAAATCCCGCCACCCTGGGCGAATGGCATGCCTACCTGGGCGCGGTGAATGGCGCCGCCGACGCGTTGCTATCGCTGACACTGCAAAGCGGGGATGGCGAACTGGCCATGTGGGCGGGTGCGCTGGCGCGCCAGTGCCGCGCGGCGCTGGCCGAATTGCTGCAACTGGCACCGTGGGCGGGGCAGGTGGATGTCGATGCGGTGCTGATGCGCGTGCTGACATTGCGCGAACTGGCCAACCTGGAAACACCGGAAGGCCTGCCTGCCGAGCTGGCCGCCTTGCTGGCGCAGGGCCGCGACCAGGCGGGACGCCACATGCGCGACATCGCCCACGCGGCGGGCCAGGCGCGCGACTTTGCGCAGATCGAATACGCGTTCCTGTACAACCCGTCGACAAAACTGCTGGCCATCGGCTACAACGTCAGCGAACGGCGCCTGGACCCCAGCTACTACGATTTATTGGCCTCCGAAGTGCGCCTGGCCAGCTTCATCGCCATCGCCCAGGGGCAGCTGCCGCAGGAGCACTGGTTCGCCCTGGGCCGCCAGCTGTGCATGGTGGCGGGGCAACCTGTGCTGCTGTCGTGGAGCGGCTCGATGTTCGAGTACCTGATGCCGCTGCTGGTGATGCCGAATTATCCGAACACCCTGCTCGACCAGACGTACCACTCCGTCATCGAGGCGCAGATCGATTACGGACGCCAGCGCGATGTGCCGTGGGGGATTTCCGAGTCCGGCTACAACACGGTCGACGCCAGCCTGAATTACCAGTACCGCGCGTTTGGCGTGCCAGGGCTGGGCTTGAAGCGGGGCCTGGCCGACGACTTGGTGGTGGCGCCGTACGCCAGCATGATGGGCCTGATGGTGCAGCCGGAGGCGGCGTGCCAGAACCTGCAGCGGATGCAGGCGGCCGGCTATATGGGCCGCTACGGCTTCTTTGAAGCCATCGATTTCACCACGGCGCGCCTGCCGCGCGGGCAGGGCAGCGCCATCATCCGCTCCTTCATGGTGCACCACCAGGGCATGGGCTTTTTGGCCCTCAGTTACCTGCTGCACGACCGCCCGATGCAGCGCCGTTTCGAGTCCGATCCGCTGCTGCAATCGGCCTTGCTGGTGCTGCAGGAACGCACGCCGCAGGCCGGTGCGTTTTACTCGAACACGGCCGAACTGGCGGTGCTGCGCAGCGGCGTCCCCGAACAGGCCATGCCGATGCGCATCCTTACGCAAGCCAACAGCGCCGTGCCGGAAACGCAGCTGCTGTCGAATGGCCGCTACCACGTCATGGTGAGCAATGCGGGCGGCAGCTACAGCCGCTGGAAAGACCTGTCCGTGACGCGCTGGCGCGAAGACAGCACGCGCGATAACTGGGGCAATTTCTGCTATCTGCGCGACCTCGACGACGGTGCCGTCTGGTCCACCATGTACCAGCCGACCCTGGCCGAGCCGAAGAAATACGAAGTGATTTTTTCGGAAGGGCGGGCCGAGTTCCGCCGCGCCGACCATGGCCTGGACCTGTACACGGAAATCGTCGTCTCGCCCGAGGACGACATTGAAATCCGACGCACGCGCATCAGCAATAATTCGAACCGCCAGCGGCGCATCGAGATCACCAGTTTTGCCGAAGTGGTGATGGCGCCGGCGGCGGCCGATGCGGCTCATCCGGCATTCAGCAAGCTGTTCGTACAGACGGAAATCCTCGCGCATGAAAATGCGATTTTATGTACGCGCCGGCCCCGCTCGAAGGATGAGCAGATGCCGTGGCTGCTGCATGTGATGACCGTGCACGATATCGAGCGCTACGAAGTCTCGTTCGAGACGGACCGCGCGCGCTTCATCGGCCGCGGCAACACGGCGCAATTGCCGCTGGCGCTGCAGGAAAGCGGGCCGCTCAGTGACGGCCAGGGTTCCGTACTCGACCCCATCGTGGCCATCCGCTACGTCATCACCTTGGCCCCCGACCAGGCCGTGACGGTCGACAGCGTGACGGGCATGGTCGAGCAGCGCGACGCGGCGCTGCACTTGATCGATAAATACCAGGACCGCCATCTGGCCGACCGCGTGTTCGAACTGGCCTGGACGCACAGCCAGGTGGTGCTGCGCCAGCTGAATGCCAGCGAAGCCGATGCGCAGCTGTATGCGCGCCTGGCCAATGCCGTGATCTATCCGAATGCGGCCCTGCGCGCCGAGGCCAGCATCCTGATCAAGAACCAGCGCGGCCAATCCGGCCTGTGGGCGTATGCCATCTCGGGCGACCTGCCCATCGTGCTGCTGCAGATACGCGATTCGGCCAATATCGAACTGGCGCGCCAGATGGTGCAGGCGCATGCCTACTGGCGCCTGAAAGGGCTGGTGGTGGACCTGGTGATCTGGTACGAGGAGCAGTCGGGCTACCGGCAGCTGCTGCACGACCAGATCATGGGCCTGATCGCCTCGGGCATCGATGCGCAGGCGATCGACCGCCCGGGCGGCATTTTCGTGCGCCTGGCCGAGCAGATCGCCAATGAAGACCGCATCTTGCTGCAATCGGTGGCGCGCGCCATCATCAGCGACTTGCGCGGCACCCTGGCCGAGCAGGTCAAGCGTCCGTCAAGCCCCGTGCTGCGCATGCCGCCGCTGCTGCAGGACCCGGCCCGCGACCACGGCGGCGTGCCGCACCGGGCGCCAAGGCGCGAGCTGATCCTGGAAAATGGCCTGGGCGGTTTCACGCCCGACGGGCGCGAATATGTGATCACCACGGGAGAGAATAAACAGACGCCGGCGCCCTGGTCGAACGTGCTGGCCAATGCGCAATTCGGCACCGTGGTGTCCGAAGCCGGCCAGGCGTATACGTGGAGCGAAAATGCGCATGAATTCCGCCTCACGCCATGGCAGAACGACCCAGTCTCCGACCTGTCCGGCGAAGCATTCTATGTGCGCGATGAGCAGAGCGGCCAGTTCTGGTCGCCGTCGTCCCTGCCCGCGCGCGGCAGCGGCGACTACGTCACGCGCCACGGCTTCGGCTATAGCGTGTTCGAGCACAGCGAAGGGGGCATCGCCACCGAATTGTGCACCTATGTGGCGCTCGATGCGGCCGTCAAATACTCTGTCATCAAGGTGCGTAACGACAGCGGCGTGCCGCGCCGCCTGTCCGTCACGGGCTATGTGGAATGGGTGATGGCCGACCTGCGCGCCAAGTCCGGCATGCACGTGGCCACCGAAGTCGACACGATCAGCGGCGCCCTGTTTGCGCGCAATAACTACAACACGGAGTTTTCGGGCCGGGTCGGCTTTTTCAATACGGATGCCAGCATCCGTTCCATCACTTGCGACCGCAATGAATTCATCGGCCGCAATGGCAGTCTGGCGCAGCCAGCCGCCTTGCGCCGCGTGCGCCTGTCCGGCAAGGCGGGCACGGGATTGGACCCGTGCGCGGCGATCCAGGTGCCGTTCGAGCTGCAGCCGGGGCAGGAGCGCGAAATTGTCTTCCTGCTCGGCGTGGGCGGGCGCCGCAATGCGGACGCCAGCACCATGGTGCAGCGCCATGCAGGCAAGGAAGCGGCCCGCATGGCGCTCGACGCGGTGCGTGCGCACTGGGAAAACACCCTGGGCGCCGTGCGCATCGAGACGCCCGATCCATCGCTCGATGTGATCGCCAATGGTTGGCTGATGTACCAGACCATCGCCTGCCGCCTGTGGGCGCGCAGCGGCTATTACCAGTCGGGTGGCGCCTACGGCTTCCGCGACCAGCTGCAAGATGCGATGGCCATGATCCATACGGCGCCGCAGCTGCTGCGCAAGCACTTGCTGCTGTGCGCGGCGCACCAGTTTGTCGAGGGCGACGTGCAGCACTGGTGGCATCCACCGTCGGACCGGGGCGTGCGCACGCACTGTTCCGACGACTATCTGTGGCTGCCGCTGGCTACTTGCCGTTACGTGATCGCCACGGGCGACGTCAACGTGCTGTCGGAAGTGGCGCCCTTCATCGAGGGGCGCGCCGTCAAGCTGGAAGAGGATTCGTATTACGACCTGCCCGTGCGTTCGGGCGAGTCGGCCGACCTGTACGAGCACTGCGTGCGCGCCATCCGCCATGGCTTGCGCCTGGGTGTGCACGGCTTGCCTCTGATGGGCTCCTGCGACTGGAACGACGGCATGGACAAGGTGGGCGAACATGGCAAGGGCGAGAGCGTGTGGCTGGCGTTCTTCCTGTACGAAGTGCTGCAGCGTTTCGCCGAAGTGGCCGTGCTGCGCGGCGATGCCGCGTTTGCCCAGTTCTGCCGCGATGAAGCGGCGAAACTGGCGGCGAATGTCGAGGAGCATGCGTGGGATGGCGAGTGGTACCGGCGCGCGTATTTCGACGACGGCACGCCACTTGGCTCGCACATGAACGAGGAATGCCAGATCGATTCGATTTCGCAGAGCTGGGGTGTACTGTCGGGCGCGGCCAACAGGGAACGGGTCGCCGGCGCCATGCGCCAGGTCGATGCACGCCTGGTGCGCCGTGATTCCGGCGTGATCCAGCTGCTCGATCCACCATTCGACAAATCCAGCCTGAACCCCGGCTACATCCGCGGCTACGTGCCGGGCGTGCGCGAGAACGGCGGCCAGTACACGCATGCGGCCATCTGGACGGCGATGGCGTTTGCCCGCCTGGGCGATGGCGAAAAAGCGTGGGAACTGCTGCGCATGATCAATCCCGTGCGCCACGGCGTTGACGCGCAGGCGGTGCAGCGCTACAAGGTCGAGCCCTACGTGGTGACGGCCGACGTGTATGCCGTGGCGCCCCACGTGGGACGCGGTGGCTGGAGCTGGTACACGGGATCGTCGGGCTGGCTGTACCGGCTGATCGTCGAATCCCTGCTCGGTTTGACGCGCGAAGCGGACGTGCTGCGCGTGGTGCCGGTCATGCCGGCAGAGTGGAACAGCTTCAAGCTGCATTACCGCTTCGGCGCCAGCAGCTATGCCATCACGGTGGAACAGGCGCAGGGGCGGCCTGCGGGCTTGTTGCTCGATGGCGTGGCGCAGGGGGGCAACAGCATCGCCCTGCGCGACGAGAGCCGCGAGTACGTGGTGCTACTGCTGGTTTAGTCTAGCCGCCGTACCTGCCACGTATCGTATTCGGGCCGGCGCCTGCCAAGCAGCAGGATCAGGCCGGCGCCCAGCAACAGCAGGTCGCGCGTGCGTACGGCGGGCTCGGATTGCGTTGCTGACTGAGGGGGCGTAGGTGCCGCCATGGCAGCGGGGAACTGGCTTGCGCAGGCGACCAGGCACAGCGCCGCCATCTTTCCATTCAAATGCATAGATTCCTCAAGAAAGCGCGGTGACCACCAGGTGGCACCGCGCCAGTATTCATGTCAGCGACATTGTAATTATAGACATGAACATTGTAAATGAGAAATTATTTAAGACTGAGTCAAAAACCCAGCGCCGCTCCCGCGCCCAGCAGGGTCGCCACGCCCAGCACGGCAAACACCAGCGCCGCGATGCCATGCACGAGGCGCAGCGGGACGCGGTTGGCGATCTTGTCACCCAGGTAGACGGCCGGCACGTTGGCCAGCATCATGCCGAAGGTGGTGCCCAGCACGACGGAAACAATGTCGTGATAGCGCGCCGCCAGCGCCACCGTGGCGACCTGCGTCTTGTCTCCCATTTCCGCCATGAAGAAGGCGATCAGGGTGGTCAGGAAGACGCCGTACTTGGCCAATTTGGTTTCGTCTTCATCGAGCTTGTCGGGGATCAGGGTCCAGGCAGCCATCGCCAGGAAGGAGACGCCCAGTACCCAGCGCAGCACGTCGGGCCCCAGCATGCTGGTGATCCAGGCGCCGACGGCGGCGGCAAACGCGTGGTTGGCGATGGTGGCGACGAAAATCGCCAGCACGATGGGCAAGGGCTTGCGGAATTTGGCGGCCAGCAAAAAGGCCAGGAGTTGGGTTTTGTCGCCGATTTCAGCGAGACCGACGATGCCGGTGGAGATGAGGAATGCTTCCATGAGATTGCAAGAGGTACGCGGGCCGGACGAATTAACCAATGATCCACGGGCGACTCCGGCCCATGCGGCCGCCCTGGATCAATGGTCTCGTCAAGTTTTGCAACCACCTGCACCATGGCCTGCGGGCCAATTATGTTGATACAGGTTCCCGCGGCAGGACCGCAGGACGACTACTCCCCAATGTTCGAGGCGCATCATACGCCAATGCCTGCGTCGGCGCCAGTGCCGGCGGGGGATGTTGCGGCCTGGTGTGTGGGACTTCGACAACAATGATCGATTTGCAAACAGACTCGACTTAGAATGCAGTCTGTCCACGACTCCCAGATGGAATGCGCCATGCCGGTCCTTGTCCGCTTGCTTGCCTTGTGTTTGACCTTGTTTGCTCCCTTGTCCGGCCTGTGCGCCGCCGCGCCTTTCGACGACAAGTTCCGCCAGCTCGAAGAATTGCTGCCCACGCCGAATAGCTACCGCACGGCGTCCGGCGCGCCGGGCCACGCCTACTGGCAGCAGCGCGCCGATTACGTAATCCGCGCTACCCTGGACGAAGCGCGCCGCGAAATCACGGCCAGCGAGCAGATCACCTATCACAACCGCTCGCCCGACAGCCTTGCGTATCTGTGGCTGCAGCTGGACCAGAATGGCTTGCGCAAGGACGCCGACCAGCGCCGCGTCCTGAGCGCGCCGTCGCGCCAGGCCTGGCTCAGCAGCAGTGAAGAGGAGGCGCTGAAATTCGAGGACTTGCGCGCCATCCATGCGGGCCGCGAATTTGACGGCGGCTTCAAGCTCACCGCCGTGAAAGCGGCCAGTGGCAAGCCGCTGCCGTATGTGGTCAACCAGACCATGCTGCGTATCGATTTGCCGGTGGCGCTGGCGCCCGGCCAGAGCATCACGTTCAACATCGACTGGTCGTATCAGATCAATGACCAGAAGGTGCTGGTCGAACGCTCCGGCTACGAGTATTTTGAGGACGACAAGAACGCGATTTTCCAGATCGCGCAGTGGTTTCCGCGCATGGCCGCGTATTACGACGCCGTCGGCTGGCAGCACAAGCAATTCCTCGGCTCAGGGGAATTCACGCTGGAGTTTGGCGATTACGAGCTGTATCTGACGGTGCCGGGCGACCATGTGGTGGCCGCCACGGGCGAGCTGCAAAATCCTGCCGCCGTGTTGAGCGCGGCGCAGCGCGAGCGCCTGGCGCGGGCGAAAAACAGCGATACGCCGCTGCTGGTGATCACGCCGGAAGAGGCGATGGCGGCGGAAAAGGGCAAAGCCACGGGCATGAAAACCTGGCACTTCAAGGCGGCCAATGTGCGCGACGTGGCGTGGGCGTCGAGCCGCAAGTTCATCTGGGATGCGCAGGGTTTGAATAGCGGCGGCAAGCGCGTGATGGCCATGTCCTACTATCCGAACGAGGGCAATCCGCTGTGGCAGCAGTACAGCACGCGCGCCGTCGTGCACGCGATCGAGCAGTACAACAAGTACAGTTTCGACTATCCGTATCCGAACGCGATGTCCGTCAACGGCGCCGTGGGCGGCATGGAGTATCCGATGATTTCGTTCAATGGTGGGCGCCCCGTGAAGGACAAGAAAACGGGGGAACGCACGTATTCAAAGACGACCAAATATGACTTGATCGGCGTGATCATCCACGAAGTGGGCCATAATTATTTTCCCATGATCGTCAACTCGGACGAGCGCCAGTGGACGTGGATGGACGAGGGTTTGAATTCCTTCCTGCAGTACCTGGCCGAGCAGGCGTGGGAAGAGCATTTTCCGTCCTGGAATGGCGAGCCGCGCAAGATCGTCGACTACATGCGCAGCCAGAACCAAGTGCCCATCATGACCAATTCCGAGTCCTTGCTGCAGTTCACGGCGAATGCCTACGACAAGCCGGCCACCGCCCTCAACATCCTGCGCGAAACCATTTTAGGGCGCGAGCTGTTCGACTTCGCCTTCAAGCAGTACGCCTTGCGCTGGAAGTTCAAGCGCCCCACGCCCGCCGACTTTTTTCGCACCATGGAAGACGCGTCCGGCACGGATCTGGACTGGTTCTGGCGCGGCTGGTTTTATACCACTGACGCGGTCGACATCAGCATCGACGGCATCAGCGAATATGGCGTGAGCACGAAGAATCCGGAAATCGAAAAAGCGTGGAAGAAGGCGCAGAAGGCCGCGCAGCCCATATCGATCTCGGACCAGCGCAACAAGGCGCTGCCGAAGAAGGTCGACCTCGATCCTGCGCTGAAGGATTTCTATAACCGGCACGATGAATTCACGGTCACCAACAAGGACCGCAACAGCTATGCGGAGGAGCAGGAAACGCTGGAGCCATGGGAGAGAAAGCTGCTGGAACAGCACAACATGGGCAAGCATCTGTACCTGGTCGATTTTTCGAATCTCGGCGGCCTGGTGATGCCGCTGATCCTGGAAATCGAACTGAAAAGCGGCAAGAAGATCATCGAGCGGGTGCCGGCCGAAGTGTGGCGCTACTCGCCGCACAAGATCAGCAAGGTCATCATCACGGACGAGCCGATGGTGGGGCTGGTGCAGGACCCGTACTGGGAGACGGCCGACATCGACATCAGCAATAACGCCTGGCCGAGAAAAATCACGCCATCGCGCCTGGAGCTGTTCAAGCAGGACCGCGACAAGAACAACTTGATGAAGGATGTTAATGTGCCGCTGAAGGCACCCGAGGCCAAGGCCGAAGCCAGGCCGGAAGCAAAATAGGGAAACAGCGCCGGCCAGTCCGGCGCTTTTTCTGCCAGGTCCGCGCTGGAAGTGCTATTCTGCGCGACGCCCCGGCGCACACGGACCGGGGCTTTCGCAAATCATTCAAAAGACGACCATGCAAACTTTGACCTTCCTGCGCGCGCTGGGCTGTGCGCTACTTTGCCAGGTGACCCTGGCCGCGCACGCCGACCCCCTCAGCTACGCGCGCTACGACCAGGTGCGCACGCGCGACCTGCAGCTGGACCTGAAAGCGGATTTCAAGCAAAAGACCTTGAGCGGCTATGCCGAGCTGTCCTTGAACTGGATCGACCCGGCGGCGCGCACCCTGGTGCTCGATACGCGCGACCTGTCGATCGCGAAGGTGCAGGTACAGGACAAGCGCGGCGCATGGCAGATGGCGCCGTACCAGCTGGACAAGGCCGACCCGGAAAAAGGCCAGGCGCTGCGCATCACCACCTCGGGCCAGCCGGGCAAAGTGCGCGTCTACTATCACACGGCCCCCAATGCCATCGCGCTGCAGTGGCTCACGCCGCAGCAGACCATGTCGGGCAAGCTGCCTTTCATGTTCAGCCAGTCGCAAAGTATCAATGCCCGTTCGTGGGTGCCGTCGCAGGATACGCCGGCCGTGCGTTTTACCTATAGCGCGCGCATCGATGCGCCAGCGGGCATGCGCGTCGTGATGAGCGCCGAGAATGATGAAAAGGCGACGGGCAAGGGCGGCTGGAAATTCAGGATGCCGCAGCCGATTCCTTCGTACCTGCTGGCCATCGCCATCGGCGAACTGGAAGTGCGTAAACTCGGCCCCCGCTCGGCCGTGTATGCGGAACCTCCGCGCATCAAGGCCGCCGAATACGAGCTGGCCGACACGGAAAAGATGATCCAGGCAGCCGAAGCACTGTACGGTCCGTATGGCTGGGGCCGCTACGACATGATCGTGCTGCCGCCATCGTTCCCCTATGGCGGCATGGAAAACCCGCGCCTGACCTTCCTCACACCGACCATGATCGCGGGCGACCGCAGCCTGGTCGACCTGATCGCGCATGAACTGGCCCACTCGTGGTCGGGCAATCTGGTCACCAACGCGTCGTGGAAGCACATGTGGCTCAACGAAGGCTTTACCACCTACGTCACGACGCGCATCGTCGAACAGCTTTATGGCAGCGAAGTGGCGCAGATGGGCGTGCAGGTCGACCAGGAAGAACTGGCGGCCTCGATCAAGGAATTGCCGGCAGCGAAAACGGCATTGATCACGCGCGATGCGGACGCCAATCCGGCGGAAACGTACACGGACGACGGCATCATCTACCCGAAAGGCGCCTGGTTCCTGGCCACCATGGAGCGCCGTGCCGGCCGCGCAGTATTCGATCCTTTCCTGCGCGGCTGGTTCGACCAGCACGCGTTCCAGAGCGTGACGACGGAGCAGTTCATCGCCTACCTGCGCAAGAACCTGCTGGCGCAGCATCCGGACGTCATGCCGGAAGCGGAACTCGATGAATGGCTGTATGGCACCGGCGTGCCGGCCAGCGCGCAGCACGTCGTCTCGCCGCGCCTGGCGCTGCTCGACCAGCACCGCGACGCCTGGCTGAAAGGCGAGCTGGCGACGAAGGACCTGGGCATGGACAAGTGGATCGCCATCGAATCGATGCACTTCCTGAACGATATCAACAACAAGGCCAGCGCGGCGCAATTGCTTGAGCTGGATCAGGTCTACGGCGTGGGCAAGAGCGGCAACAATGAAGTGGCGTACCGCTTCTATCTGGCCTCCGTGAACGCCGGCTACGATGTGCGCCAGCCCTTGCAGGCGTTCCTCATGAGCGTGGGCCGCCAGAAGTTCGTCGTGCCCCTGTACAGCGCCTTGATGAAGACGCCGCAGGGCCATGCCTGGGCCAAGGACGTGTATGCGCAGGCGCGCGAACGCTACCACCCGGTGACGCAGGAAAGCGTCGATAAATTGATGGCCGCGCAAGCGCATTGAACCTTCTTTGGACATCCTGACCATGCATACCATGAATCGTCTCGCCGCCGCCATCGTGCTGGCGTTTTCCAGCATCACCGTGCCGGTGCTGGCTCTTGACGCCGCACCCGTCGCTGCCGCCGCATCCGCGCCGGCGCCCACCTTCGACCTTGACCGCGACGTCGCCACCGCCTTGAAAGTGTTCGACGTGCCCGGCATGGCGATCGCCATCGTCAAGGACGGCAAGGTCGTCACCGCCAGGGGCTTTGGCGTGCGTAAACTCGGCGAGCCGGCCGCTGTCGATGCGCAGACCCTGTTCGAGGTAGCATCGAACTCGAAGGGCTTCACGGCCGCCGCGCTGGCCATGCTGGTCGACGATGGCAAGCTGGCCTGGGACGATCCCGTCACCAAGCACCTGCCCGGCTTCCAGATGCACGATTCCTACGTGACGGGCGCCATGACCGTGCGCGACCTGCTGACGCACCGCAGCGGCCTGGGTCTGGGCGCGGGCGACTTGCTGTGGTGGCCGACCACCACCTTCAGCACCGACGAGATCATCGAGAAGCTGCGCTACATCCGCCCGGCCACGAGTTTTCGCAACAGCTATGCCTACGATAACCTGCTGTATATCGTGGCCGGGAAGATCATCGCCGACAAGGCGGGCAAGAGCTGGGGCGAGGCCATGCATGAGCGCATCCTGGCGCCGCTGGGCATGACGGGCACCACCACCAGCCTGCTTGAAAACGCGGGCAAGCCCGACGTCGCCAGTGCGCACAGCAAGATCGACGGCAAGATCACCGCCGTCAAGTCCATGCCTGTGCCGAACGCCGTGGGCGCCGTCGGCATCAACACGAATGCGGAAGATATCGCCAAGTGGATGATGGTGCTGCTCGACGGCGGCAAGATCGCCGGCGTGAAGGACAAGGACGGCAAGGAAGCGCGGTTGTTCAGCGAAAAGCAGGGCCGCGAAATGTGGACGGCGCAAACGCCGATCAAGATTTCCGAGCCGAAGCCGGCGCTGGCCGCGACGAAACCGAACTTCAGCGCATATGGCCTGGGCTTCCAGCTGCGCGACTACAAGGGCATGAAAGTGGCCATGCACGGTGGCGCGCTGCAGGGATTTTATTCGCGCGTGGTGATGGTGCCGGAAGCAAAACTGGGCGTGGCCATTCTGACCAATGCGGAAAATGGCGGTTCCATGACGGCGCTGCAATGGCGCATCCTCGACCATTACCTGCAGGCGGCGCCGTCGGACTGGCTGGCGCTGGTGGCCAAGGTGGAGCAGGACCAGCATGCCGAGGAAGTCAAAAAGCAGGGCAAGGCGTCGAGCGCGCGCGCAGCCAAATCGCAGCCGTCGCTGTCGCTGGCGGCGTACGACGGCGAGTACGAGGATGCCTGGTATGGCAAGGTCGTGATCAAGCCGGAAGGAAAAAAACACATCCTCAGCTTCACGCGCACGCCGGACCTGACGGGCGAGCTGGAACACTGGCAGCACGACACCTTCATCGTGCGCTGGAAAGAGCGCAATTTCAACGCCGATGCGTACGTGACGTTTTCGCTCAATCCCGATGGCAGCATCGACCGCGTGAAGATGGCGCCCGTGTCGGCCGAGACGGATTTCAGCTATGACTTCCAGGACTTGAGCCTGGTGCCGGTGAAGGCGAAGGAAGGCAAGAAGTAAAAGCAGAAGGCCACCGCAAGGTGGCCTTTTTTACGCTATGGCTTGACGAACTTCAGGGTCATGCGGTCGCTCTCGCCGATGGCCGTGTACTTGGCGCGCTCCACATCCTTGTTGGCGTAGGTGGGCGGCAGTGCCCAGACGCCGCCCTCATGGTCCGCCGTATCCTTGGGATTGGCGTTGATTTCCGATTTGGCCGCCAGTTTGAAGCCTGCGCTTTCGGCCAGCTTGATCACATACGCTTCGTGCATGTAGCCGCTGCTGGCCGTGGCATCCTGCGCCTTGTTCGCCGGCAGGCGGTGTTCGACGACGCCGAACACGCCGCCCGGTTTCAGGCTGTCATACACTTCCTTGAACAGGGTCTGCATGCCCTCGTCGCCGATCGGTATCCAGTTGTGGATATTGCGGAAGGTGAGCACCATGTCGGCCGTGCCCTTGGGGGCGATGCGGTAGGTGGTGGGAGGCGCGAAGGCGCCGAGTTCCACCTTGCCGAAAGCGCTCGGGTTGGCGTCGAGTTTTTGCTGGAAGCGCGCCGCGCCACGGCGTGCGCCTTCGCTGCTTGACTGCGGGTCGTTGCCGGCGGCGATCAGCTTGCCGTGGTCGCGCAGGTAGGGCGCCAGGATTTCCGTGTACCAGCCGCCGCCGGGTGCCAGCTCCACCACCGTCATGGTCGGCTTGATGCCGAAAAACGTCAGCGTTTCATACGGGTGGCGGGCGCTGTCGCGCAGCGCGTTGGCTGGCGTGCGCGCACTGCCGGCGATGGCCGCCTTCAGGGCCGCGTCGCCTGCATCGGCGGCCAGCGCCGCGCCGCTGCCGCCACAGGTCAGCATGACCGTCAGGGCCGCGGCCAGGGATACTCGCTTCATCATCATATGCTCCATGCGTGATTGGATCGGTTGGTCAATTGGTGGCGATCGCCATCAATGCCGATCATCGGGCAAGCACGCTGGCCGGTCAAGCGGATTCCGTACCCCAGGCGGCGGCATACGCGGGCATGTCGCAGGTGTTGAGCGCATCGGCGATGGCCGCGCCATGGCCGTGCGTAAAGGGCAGTTCGCCCGTCCAGACGGCATGCGCCATGTCGCCCACATCGTCGAGCGGGCCGCCCGTGCGCTGCTTGACGGCGCATTCGTCGAGCGCGATGCGCAGCACAGTGGTGGCCGCGTATTCCTTGGCGCTGCCACCGCGCACCTGTGTCAGGCGTCCCGGCGCCAGCTTCTCCATCAGCGCATCCATGGCCGCATGCTGCTGGCCGATGTCGCTGACTTTCTCAAACTGCCCATACACCATCGCTGAGCGGTAGTTCATGGTGTGATTGAAGGCGGAGCGTGCCAGCACCAGGCCGTCGAGATGGCTGACCGTCACGCACGCGTCGCCGTCGAGCAAGAGCTGCTTGAGCATGCGGCTGCCGTTCGAGCCATGGATGTACAGGTGGCCGCCGATGCGCCAGCAGGCGGTCGGGATGCAATGGCTGCCCTTGTCGTCGCGAAAAGCGATATGGCACAGATAGGCGGCATCGAGGATGGCGTGCAGGGTGGTCTGTTCATAGCTGGCCAGTTCGGCGACGCGGCGCACGCGGGTACGGGGGCTGGGGGGCAGGGCGGTAGCGGTCATGGTGGAAGTCCCGTTGGTTGAAGAAGCAGGCCGCACTATAATCGGCATCTGGCCCTGAAAAAAGATCCAGAACCGATAAATAATTTAGAGCCACAATGAAGGGGAAGCATGGACTTCGCTTTGCTGCTGAATGCGTTCGAGCGCACGCACTGCGGGCGGGGCTGGTCGCGCCAGCGCCTGCTGCATGAATGCCTGCGCGCGGCGATCCGCGGCGGCCAGCTGGCGCCCGGCACGCGGCTGGCCGCCACGCGCGTGCTGGCGGCCGAACTGGGACTGGCGCGCAATACCGTGCTGTACGCCTACGAGCAGCTGGCCAGCGAGGGATTTGTCTTGCCGGACCGGCGCGGCACCGTCGTCGCCGGCAGCACCGGTGTGCCTGCGGCCGCGCCTGCGGCAGGGGGCAACGGTGGCTTGTCCCGCCGCGCGCGGCATTTGCGCGGCGTGGCGGGACAGGATGTGAATGCGTCGGTAGTGTTTCCCGCCGACGCCATGGGCGCGTTTGCGCCTGGCGTACCGGCGCTCGATGAGTTTCCACTGGCGCAGTGGCGGCGCATGCTGGACCGCGCCTGGCGCGCGCTGACGCCGCGCCAGCTCAATTACGGCGACCCGGCCGGCGAGCCGTCGTTGCGCATGGCCATTGCCGAGCATTTGCGCGCCGCGCGCGGCGTCGTCTGCGATGCGGGCCAGGTGTTCATCACGGACGGCACGCAAAGCAGCCTCGATGTCTGCCTGCGCGCCTTTGCCGACCAGGGCGACACCTTGTGGATCGAGCATCCAGGCTATGGCGGCGCGCTGGCGGCGGGCCGTGGCGCGGGCTTGCAGGTGACCGGTATCGCGGTCGACATGGACGGCATCGCACCGACGGATGACGACTGGCGCGACACGCCGCCGCGCCTCATCTACACCACGCCGTCGCACCAGTATCCGACGGGCAGCGTGCTCAGTCCCGCGCGCCGCATGGCGCTGCTCGAACGCGCCCGCGCGGCCGGCGCCCTGATTATCGAAGACGATTACGACAGCGAGTTTCGCCATGGCGGCCCACCCCTGGCCGCGATGCATGGACTGGTGGCCGACGCGCCCGTCGTGTACCTGGGGACCTTCAGCAAGACCATGTTTCCCGCCTTGCGCATCGCCTTTGTCGTCGTGCCGGCCGCGCTGGCAGGGGCCTTCGCACAGATGCAGGCGCAGGGCGCCGCGCGGGGGAGGGTGGCGGAACAGCTGGCGCTGGCCGAGTTCCTGCGCAGCGGCCTGTTTGCGCGCCACGTGCGGCGCATGCGCCGGCTGTATCGCCAGCGCCGCGATGCCTTGAGCGAGGCGCTGCAGCGCCATGCGTGCGCGGGCGCATCCATCCATGGCGGCACGGCCGGCATGCACCTGGCGCTGCGTTTCCATGATCGCGCATGGGATGACCTGGCGCTGAGCCGCAGCGCCGCGCAGGACGGCATCGTGGCTCTGGCCCTGTCCGCGCATGGCACGGGAGATGCGGGGGGCTGGAACGGTTTCCTGCTCGGTTATGCCCAGGTGCCGGCCGAGAACATGGATGGCCTGGCGCGCCGCCTGGGTGGACTGCTGCCGGCGTGATGCAGCTACCTTATTGCTGGTCCTGCATCCACTGCTTTAGGCCGTTGACCCAGTTCTTGGCGGGCAGGTTGAACTGCTTCTTGATGGTGCCGGCGCGTTCGTATAAATCGCTGAAGTCGAGCGACGGCGATTTTTTGAAGGCCAGCACGACGATGTTTTCATCTTCCATTTCCGGTACCCAGACGACGGCGTCGAAAACCAGCTCCATCGCCTGCAGATTCTTGTCGTAGTTGGGGAAGTCGCCGAAGACATTCGTGCACATGATGCCGTCGTCCGTCAGGCAGTCGAAGCAAGCCTGGTAGAACTCGGGCGTGTCGAGCACGGGGCCGCGCGCGTCTTCGTCGTACAGGTCCACTTGCAGCGCATCGACGGTGCCGTGGTTGGCCGGATCAAGCACGAAGTCGAGCGCATTCATTTCGCGCACGTCGAGGCGCGCGTCGTTCGGCGGCAGCGCGAACTGGGCGCCGCAGATGGCGATCACGTTCGGATTGAGTTCGATGGCCGTGACCGTGGCGTCGGGGAAGCGGCGGTAGCTGAATTTGGTCAGCGCGGCGCTGCCCAGGCCCAGCTGCACGATGCGTTTGGGCTGCGTCTTGAACAGCATCCACATCATCATCATCTGCACGTATTCGAGCTCGATGGCGTCGGGTTTGTCCAGGCGCATGGCGCCCTGCACCCACTTGGTCCCCAGGTGCAGGTAGCGGATGCCGCGGTGTTCGGTGGTGGTGGCAGGCGGGTGGCCCGGGTGGCTGAAAGCGGTATGGCTGGTGGAGGTGAAGTCGGTCGTCATGGCGCCAGTTTAGCAGCCGGCTGAAAAAAAGACGCCGCAGCGTCTTTTTGGTGGGGAGCTCAAGATTGCTTGCGGCGTCGTGCCAGGAAGCCCAGTACGCCCAGGCCGGCCAGCAGCATGCCATAGGTTTCTGGTTCAGGAACGGGAGCCAGGTTCAGGTTGAAGGTGCCGCCATAGCTGCCGCCATTGCTGTTGCCCATCACGGTGAGGACCATCGGGCCGTTGAACAGCAGGTTGGTTGGCGCTAGCACTTCGCCCTGGGCATAGCCGAAGACGGTGGGTCCGCCAAAGCCCGTCAGGGCGATGCCGTTCAGGTTGGCACTGCTGAAGTTGATGGACGAAGCATCGCTGCCCGTGACCGACAGGTTGGCCAGGAAGGCTTGCGCGGTCGAACCGAACGTGGCGTCGGGCGTGAAGGTGAAGGTGTCGGTAAAGGCGCCGAGCGGATCGGGCGTGGCGTTGAAGCCGCCCGTCCACAGGTTGCCGGTGGTGTTGATCAGGTCCACGTTGTACGCTGTCGCCTGCGCTACGCCGATGGAAGCCGCGCTCAAGAGTGCTACTGCGATGAGTGATTTCAGTTTCATTTTTATCCCCGCGAAAAAACGATTAATGTTTCAAAAAAACCGTACCGCTCAGATAAATTATCGCCAGGACATTTCATTGTCAATGAGCTATTTTTATATCATTATGCAAACTTAAATAGCTTATTTCTAATACACGGGCATGGCGCTCGTTATGTTGCAATATTAAAAACTCTAATTGTCAATATAATACTGAAAAATAATTGCGCAGCATGTGATGGAAAAATCGTTGCGCCAGTAACTAATTTCTGTCCAGCAAGGGAAGAATTAGAGTTACCGCCAGGCCGCCGTCCTCGCGGTTGGCCAGCGTGATGCGCCCGCCATGGGCTTCGGCGATTTCGCGCGCCAGCGCCAGGCCAAGTCCCGTGCCGCTGCGCTTGGTGGAATAAAACGGCACCAGCGCGTTTTCCAGCACGGCGCCGCTCATGCCCGGGCCGCGGTCGCGCACTTCGATGCGCAACTGCCCTTGCGCCAGGCTGACGTGCAGGCCGATGTGCTCTTCCCGCGAGCCCGATTCCAGCGCATTCTTGAGCAGGTTGAGCAGTGCCTGCTGCATTTGCGCCGCATCGAACACGGCCGCCTGCGCGGGCGGCGGGCAGTCGAGCCTGAAGGCCGCCTGCGAGGCCAGGCCATCGAGGAAAGGCTGCCACTCGCACGGCGCAAGGCGCGGCGCGGGCATCTTGGCAAAGCGCGCATAGCCGAGGATGAAGGTTTCCAGGTGGCGCGTGCGCTCTTCGATGGTGGCGAGGATTTGCGGCAGGCGTTCCGTCTGGCCGCGGCGTACCAGTTCGGCACCGGAATGGGCCAGCGAGGCCAGCGGCGCCAGCGAGTTGTTGAGTTCATGGCTGATGACGCGGATGACTTTTTTCCAGGTCTGCACTTCCTGGCGGCGCAGTTCCAGTGTCAGCTGGCGCAACAGCAGCAGTTCGTGCTTGCGCCCGTTCAGGCTGAAGCTGCGCCGCGCCAGGTGATACACCTCTTCCTGTTCCCCCTCGCCGCTGGTAAACAGGCCGTCGTTGCGGCGCGCGAGCGCCTCGGCCAGGGCCGGTGCCGCCTGCTGCACGATGTCGGCCAGGTGATGCCCTTCGAGCCGGCGGCCATGGTGCAGCAGCTGGCGCGCGGCCAGGTTGGCGTAGACGATGGCGCTGCCCTCGGCCACCAGCAGCATGGCCACCGGCGTGTTTTGCACCATGGTGTCGAGCAGCAGTTCGCGCTGCACCAGGTCCAGGCGCTGCTTGCGCAGCACGTCGCCGAGCGCATTGTGGGCCGCCACCAGGTCGGCCAGTTCATCGTTTTGCGGCCAGCGCAAGCTGAAGCCGAAGTCGCCGTCCTGGTAGCTGGCGACCGTGCCGCTCAGGGCGCGAAACAGCGACAGCATCGCCTGCAGCTGCGCGCGGATGGTAATGACGGCGACCGGCAACACGCACAGCAGGGTACCTGCCAGCACCAGCAGCGGCTGGTCGGGTAAAAAATGCGCGAGCAGCAGGGCGATGACGATGCCCAGCACCAGCAAGGTAACGATCAGCGCCGTCCAGCGCGTGAGCAGGGAGAGGCGCATGGGGCGGTTTGCCATCAGCCGCGCGCGATGCCCAGGCGTTCCATGCGCCGGTACAGCGCCTGGCGCGACAGCCCCAGTTCCTGCGCCGCCTGCGCCACCACGCCTTGCGCGCGCGCCAGCGCCGCGGTGACGCTGTCGCGGTCTGGCTCCGTCGCGGCGCCATCCTGCGGCGCGCGCAGCGATGGCACGCCTGCCAGCGGCAAGCCCGTCTCCTGCGCGCGGATCACTGGACCTGCCGTCAGCAGGCTGGCGCGCTGCATGACGTTTTTCAGTTCGCGCACATTGCCCGGCCAGCCATGGGCCAGCAGGGTCGCCTGCGCCTGCGCATCGAGCGTTTTCTCGCTGCCCAGGAAATGCCGCGCCAGTACCAGGATGTCAAGCGGGCGCTGGGCCAGCGGCGGCAGGCGCAGTTCGATCACGTTCAGGCGGTAAAACAGGTCTTCGCGGAACGTGCCGGCCTTGATCATCGCCGGCAGGTCGGCGTTACTGGCGCTGATGACGCGCACTTTCACCTGCCGCTCGCGGTTCGAACCGAGGCGCTCGAAGCGTCCCGTTTCCAGCACGCGCAGCAGCTTCATTTGCCCGGCCAGCGGCAGGTTGCCTATCTCGTCGAGGAACAGCGTGCCGCCGTCGGCCGCATCGAACTTGCCGTCGCGCGCGCGGGTGATGCCCGTGTACGCGCCGGCCTCGGCACCGAACAGTTCCGCCTCGATCAGGTCCACCGGCACGGCACCGCAATTGAGCACCACGAAAGGACCGCTGGCGACCTGGGAATTGGCTTGCACGATGGCGGCGATGCGTTCCTTGCCGCTGCCGTTCGGCCCCGAAATGAGCACGGGCACGTCGGCGCGCGCCACCTGGCACGCCAGGTGCACCACGCGTTCGGTGGCCGGGTCTTGCCACACCATGCCGCGCAAGTCGAAGTCGTGTTCCAGCGCGTGGCGCTGGCGCTGCTCGGCCACCACGCGCTGGCGCAGCGCGCGGTTGGCTTGTCCCAGCTCCAGCAGGTTTTGCACGCTGGCGATCAGGCGCCGGTCGTCCCATGGCTTGGCCAGGTAGTCGGCCGCGCCGGACTTGATCAGGTCGACGGCCGCGTCGAGCTGCGTCCAGGCTGTCAGCAGGACCACGGGCAGGTCCGGGTAGCGCGCGCGGATGGCGTGGAACAGCGCGCTGCCTTCCTCGCCCGAGGTGGTGTCGGCCGTGAAGTTCATGTCCTGCACCACCAGGTCGATGGCGTGGCGCTCGAGCAGCTGCAGGCCTTCCTCGGGCGAGGCGGCGCGCACGGCGTCGATCTCGTGCAGGGAGAACAGCACGTCGAGCGCGATGGCCACGGCGGCATTGTCGTCAATAATCAGTACGGTAGGCATGCGCGCAGCATATCACTCAGGTGCCGGCTCAGGTACTGCGGGTGGCAGTGGCCGGCGAAATACTGGCCGCGCGCCATGCCGGACCGTACACGGCGCCCACGCCCAGCAGCCAGAACACCAGCGCACCGGCCAGCAGATAGCCGGGCGGCAGGCGCGCCATTTCCAGCTGGCTTACCAGCAGCTGGTTCAAGCCCAATGCCAGCAGCACGCCGCATGCCACGCCGACGCTGGTGATCATGAAATTCTCGGTCAGGAAATAGCGCAGGATGTCGATGCGGCGCGCGCCGAGCGCGCGCCGCACGCCGATCTGCTTGCGCCGCTGCGAGACCCACAGGCTGGCGATGCCGACGATGCCGCTGGCCGTCACCAGCAGCAGCAGGGTGCTGACGGCGATGAGCATCCAGGACAAGCCCCGGTCGGCCAGATAACGTGCTTTGCGGTGCTGTTCCAGGGTATCCGTGCGCACCAGCAGGCGCTCGCTGCTGGACTTGCGGATCGCTTGTTCCGCCTCTTTCATCAGGCGGTCGCGCTGGCCTGGTTCTGCCCGCACGGCAAATAGCAGCGAATCGCGCCCGCCCGTCAGGCGCGCCGGCAGGATGATCGAATACTCGCCCTGGGCGCCGACCTGGCCGACCTGGGTCTGCAGCCGTTCCACCACGCCGATCACGCGCATCTCGTCATCGTTGTCGCCGGTGCCATTGAACAGGGGTTTGCCGACAAAGCTGGTTTCGCCGGGCCAGATCTTTTGCGCCGCGGCGCGCGTCACGATCACCACCTTGGGGAAGCTTTCATCGACGTCTTCATTGATTTCCGGGACCTCGTCGGCATGGAAATCGCGCCCTTCCACCAGCTTCAATCCATATGTCTTGACCAGCGAATCGGGCGTGACGTACATCGAGGTGCTGGCGCTGGCCGCGGCCTGTCCGCGTTTGGCCGCGACGTTGGTGCTGCTGCCGGAGCGCGACAGAACCGCCTGCGTGGTTTGCGCCACGGAGACCACGCCCGGCAGGGCGCGCAGTATCGCGGCCTGGCGCTTCTGCTCGGCTATCTGGCGTTGCGGGCTGCCTTTGTCCATGCTCTGGACTTTGACATAGAAGATGTCGTTTTCGGCTACCACGCCGGTGGGACGGGCGGCGATGGCCTGGCGCAGGTTGACGATGTACAAGGCGTTGGCCAGGATGGCGAGGCTGATGGCGACTTGCACGGCGACGAGCACGGCGCCGGTCTTGTTGCGCATCAGCGCCGACAGGATGGGGCGGATTTCCATGTTGGGCCTCATTGTGAAAAGGTGGGTGTCATTGGGATTTGAGCTGCATGGCCGGCGTGACCTGGCAGGCGCGCCAGGTGGGCAACAGCCCTGCGAGCAAGGCCGCCAGTACGGAAACGGCAAACGTCAGCAGTAGCATCGGGACATCCAGGTGCGCCACGGTGCCCAGCTCTTTCGACTGCGAACTCACCACGGCCAGGGCGGCATAGGCCAGCAACAGGCCCAGCACGCCGCCGGCCAGCCCGATGACGCCTGTCTCAATGAGGAACTGGCGGAAGATGTCGCGCTGCGTGGCGCCCAGCGCACGGCGGATGCCGACTTCCGCCGCCCGCACGGAGAACTTGGCCAGCAGCAGGCCGATGGTGTTGACCAGGCAGAGCAGCAGGAAGCCGAAGGCCAGCCAGGTGGCCAGCTTGTTGTCGTTGTCGACAACGTTCAGGAAATCGAGCCACTGCCTGACGTCGTACAGCATGTTGGGAGCATGGCGCGGCATGCGGCCCAGCTTGCGCTGTTCGGCCGCATAGCTGTCGAGATAAGCCTGCAGGTCGCTGCGTTCGCCGGCGCTGGCCATTTCGAACCAGAATTGCAGCCAGGTGCAGTCCGATGCCAGGATGCCCTGGTAACCGGGGCTGCGCTCGACGCCGCTGCAGGCCATGCCGCCGTCATGCCCCGTTTCGTGGCGAATGGCGCTGGCAAACGGAATGAAGAATTCATCCTCCGTGCCGAAAGCACCCTTGCTGCCGATGATGCGGTGCACGCGCGGCACGGGGTCCCACTGAGCGAGCACGCCGCTGACCAGATAGGGACGTCCCAGCACCGTCACGCGCTGGCCCACGGGATTGACTGTGCCCAGCAGCTTTTCCGCCAGGGCGCGGCTCAGGACGATGACGTCGGCGCCGCTGTCGTCGTCGGCTTCGCTCCATGGCTGGCCATACAGGAAGGGCACTTCAAACATGGCAAAGAAATCGCGTGTGGGAGCCAGGCCCTGGGCCCGGAAGGCGCCGAGGTCCCTGCGCGCCGGTTCCACGGGGCCGGCCACGCCGTACATGACGCTGCGGCGGATGCCTATCTTGCTGGCCATGAAGTTCTTCGCATCGGTATAGGCGAGTTGTGCCTGGCCGAAGCTGGGCTTGGTGCCCGGCGTATAGCCTTTCAAGGGAACTACGTCGATCATCGGCACGAACATGCGGTCGCTCTTGTGCGGCAAGGGGTCGCCCGACATGGCGTGCAGGATGGTCACGGTGGCCACGCTGGCGGCCACGCCGACAGCCAGGGTCAGCACCATCAATGCCGTCAGGGCGGGATTGCGGCGCAGGTTGCGCAGGCCCAGCTTGAAATAGTAGTGGAACATGGCGGCTCCTAGGCGGTCGCGTGCTGTGGCCTGGCCGACAGCGTGGCGCCATGCTGCACCAGGTCCGACACCTGGCCGTCGATGATGTGCACGTTGCGTTGCGAACGCAGCGCCAGTTCCGGATCGTGCGTCACCATCAGGATGGTCGTGCCTTGCGCGTTGATGTCCTCCAGCAGTTCCATCACGCCGCGCGCCATCTGCGTGTCCAGGTTGCCCGTCGGTTCATCGGCCAGCAGCAGTTTCGGCGAGCCGGCCAGCGCGCGTGCGATCGCCACGCGTTGTTGCTGCCCGCCCGACAGTTCGGCCGGATAATGCTTCATGCGCGAGGCCAGTCCCACCTTGGCCAGCGCATCCTCGATGCGTTCGCGGCGCTCGGCGCTGTTGAAGCCCCGGTAGCGCAGCGGCACGTCGACGTTGTCGAACAGCGACAGGTCGGGAATCAGGTTGAAACCCTGGAAGATGAAGCCCAGTTTTTCATTGCGCAGGCGCGAGCGGGCATTATCGTCCATGCCCTTGACGTTGACGCCGTCGAGGATGTATTCGCCATCGGTGAATTCCTCGAGCAGCCCGGCGATGTTCAGGAAGCTTGTCTTGCCGGAGCCGGATGGTCCCGTGACGGTGACGAATTCGCCCTGGCGAACGTGGATCTCGAAGCCGCGCAGCGCGTGCGTTTCGATCATGTGGGTGCGGTAGATCTTGCTCAGGTTTTGCATGCGCAGCATGGGAAGCCTCCTTGTTGACTGAAATTAATTGAGTGCGACGCGGGCCGCGTTCGCGAAATTTTCCGTACCGGCGACCACCACCTTGTCGCCCAGCTTCAGGCCCCCCAGAATCTCGACGGCCGAGATGCTGGTGGCGCCCAGCTTGATGGGCGTGCGCACGGCCACGCCATCGCGCACCACGTAGGCAAAGCGTCCGCCTTCGGCTTCGACGAAGGACCCGCGCGCCAGCATCAGCACATTGGGCCGCTCGTCGATCAACAGGCGTGCCGAGACGCGCTGGTTCTGGCGCAGGCCGGCCGGCTGTTCGCCGTTGAAGCGCACGCGCGCCAGCACCTGGTTCTTGACCACTTCGGGCGACAGCGCCGACAGCTTGCCGGAGGCGCGGATGGCGCCCGTTTCGATCTCGGCGCTCATGCCCAGGCCGATGTCGGCCACATACGTTTCCGGTACTTCCAGCTCCACTTCCAGCTGCGACAGGTCGACCAGGGTCATCAGGGCCGTGTTGGCCTGCACCACGCTGCGGTTGGCCACCGACAGCGTGCCGATGAAGCCATTGACGGGCGCGCGCACGGTCAGCTCGTCGACCCTGCGCTGGGCGTTGTCGCGGCTCAGGCGCTGGCGTTCCAGTTCGTTGACCCGGGTCTTCAGCGCCAGGGTCACGTCCTCGCCTTCCAGGCCCGCCGCCTGCGAAGCGTGCTTGCTGCGGATCTCGGCGGAATTCAAGGCATCCTTGGCCTTCTGGTAATCGATCTTGGCGATGATGCCCACCTGCGCCACGCTTTCATAGCGCTCCAGCGTGCGCTGGGCGGACAGGCGCTCGATTTCCGCCGTGTCCGCTTCGCGCCGGGCCAGCAGTTTCTGTTTCTTGGCCAGGATCTGCTGGCGCGCCACTTCCGCTTCCAGCTGCTGCACGCTCGACTGCTCGCGTTTCAGCGCGTCCGACAGGTCGGGCGACTCCAGCACGGCCAGGATGTCGCCCTTCTTGACGGTGTCGCCGGCCTTCGCTTTCAGCGTGACGGTGGCCACCGTGGTCGAGTACAGGGTCGGGCTGATGGCGGCGACCACGCGTCCGTTCACGGCGGCGTCGCGGATCAGGGTACCGCGCGTGACGTCGGCGATGCGCAGGCGGTCGGCATTGACGGAATGTTCGCTGTTGCGCCAGCCCGCAACGGCAGCGATGGCGGCGCCGATGACGACGGCGACGCCGGCCAGCAGCAGGGCGCGTTGCTTGTGGCGCTGGCCCGGCGGGGCGGACAGGACGGCGTCTTGGGAGGAAGTATCGCGGATCATGGTCAGGTCTCGTGAAGGATACCTTTCTCAATGCACGATCCGTGCCAGTTGTTAAGTCGTTGATTTGAATGGGGAAAATATTTGGCGTCCGGCTGTCCGCCGTGTCCGCGTTGTCCAGCATGTCCGTCCGCGCAGGTTGCACTTGATAAATTGGCAATCGCCTGCATCTGCGGGAACATACCTTTCATAGACTCCTCCACAGGCGCCATGCATCCGTTCCTCCAGCAACTTTTCCCTGCCCGTGTCTTCGCGCCGGCGCTCGATTATCCTTTTGCGCGCAGCGACGTGGCAATGCTGCAGCGGCTGGCGGGCGAGGCGCCAGCGCTGGATGAGCAGACCTGGAACGAGCTGCTGCTCGACCAGTATGCGGCGCAGTTGGCGCGCGAGACCAGTATCTTCGGCCAGCAGGAGCTGCACCGGCGTCTGAGCGGCGGCCAGGCTGATCCTGCCTCCATTGCGCGCGTCCGGCGATTGCTGGACGATCCGGCCCAGGCGGCCAGCCTGCAGCGCGCCTGCCTGCCCTTGCGTCAGGCTGATAAGGAAGTGTGCGCAACCCTGTTTGGTGCGGCGCTGGCGCCGGCGCCCTGGTGGCGCGCCTGGCTCTGGCTGGTGCCGCTGGCCTTGTTGCTGGCCATCGCCGCTACCTGGCTGATGGGGTGGCCGGCCCTGTTCGGCGTGGTGGCCGCCTGTGTGGCGCTGATGACCGTGCAGGCGCGTTTTTACGAAAGCGCCAAGGCGTGGGAGCGCACGCTCGATACCTTGCGGTACCTGCTGAAAACCCGTGCCGCGCTGGCGCGGCTCGATGTGCCGGCAGCCTTGCCATTGGCTGCGGAGGGCGCGCAGGCGGCAAAACTGACGCGCGCCATCGAGCGTTCGCTGCTGCATTACGTGCCCTTCATCGATACGGTACTGGTCGAATATGGCGACTGGCTCCTGCTGAAAAACGTCAAGCGCTATTTCCGCACGCGCCAGCTGCTGGCGCAGCAGCTGCCCTTTTTGCGCGACAGCTTTACCCAGGTGGCCCAGCTGGAAGCAGACCTGGCCCTGGCGCGCCACGTGCGCGGCCGCGCGCAGTTTTGCTGGGCGCAGGAAAGCGATGCGCGGCAGTTATCGCTCGATGCCATGGTGCATCCGCTGCTGGACGGCGCCAAGCCCCTGTCGCTGCGGCTCGATGGCCGCGGTGCCTTCATTTCGGGGCAGAATGCGGTGGGAAAAAGTACTTTGTTGCGCGGCGTGGGGCTCAATCTGATCAGTGCGCGCTCCTTCGGCTTTTGCTATGCGCAGGCGGCCCGGGTGCCCCTGCTGCCCCTGTATTCGAGCATGCAGAATGAAGACTCGCTCGATGGCGGCGAAAGTTTGTATATCGCCGAATTGCGGCGCGCGCGCGAATTGCTGGCGCTGGCCAGGGAGGGGGCGCCGGCACTGTTCCTGATCGATGAAATCTTCCGCGGCACGAACCACCTCGAGTCGGTGGCGGCCGCCGCCGCCGTGCTGCACAGCCTGGCGGCGCAGCACCTGGTGATCGTCTCGTCGCACAACCTCGTGCTGGGACCGCTGCTGGAAGACTGCCTGGCGCCGTGGTGCGTGCGCCGTGATGATGCCGGCGCGCTGTTGCTGGCGCCGGGCGTGCTGCAGGCCACGAATGGTATCGCCCTGCTGGCGCAGCGTGGTTTTGACGCCGGCATCGCGGACAAGGCCGGGCGCGTCTTCGACTGGCTCAGCACGCACATGGCGCAGCCGGCCGATTGCGGCGGCGTCCTCGAACGGGCCTGATGGCCGCACTTACTTTTCCTGTTTCTCCGGCGTGCTCTTGTCGATCACTTCGCGGCAATCGCCGCGGATGATGGCGTTGTCGTAGTTGGTCCAGCCATAGCTGTCGACGTAGCGCTTGTGCTGTTTGAAGTGGGGGCTGGCGATGCTCCATTCGGGTTGTTCGCCGGCAAAACGGATGTCGCCTAGGTCGAGCAGGGTGTGGAACATGTTTTCCGTCGACAGGCGCGCCTTTTGATGGCGCCGCAGCTGCGTCACCTTGTCCGGATAATGCTGCTGGAATTGCGGCGAATACCAGACGAAGGCGGGCACGTGGAATTCGAACTGCGTGTTGTGGCCATGGAAGGCCAGGCGGCAGGTGCCGTCGTACAGGGTCTGGCCGTGATCGGCCACGTAGACGAGAGAACTGCGCAAGGCCGTGCGCTGGCCATCGTCCTTCAGCATGCCGATCACGTTCGACAGGAACCAGTCCGTGTACAGGATGGAGCTGTCGTAGCTGTTGTTCAGCTGCGGCTTGATGGCCGTGTCCGTGTAGACGGGCTTGTCGACGCCGAACAGCGACGGCTGCCACTTGTCGAATTGCTTGGGATAGCGTTGGCTGTAGTTCCAGTGGCTGCCCAGCGTGTGCAGCACGATGAGTTTTTTCGGCGCCGGGTCGGCCAGCGCGTTCTTGAACGGATCGAACAGGATCTGGTCGAAGTTCGAATTGTTGGTAAAGCCGCCCAGGTTCAGAAATTGCACCACGTCCGCTTCCTTGGCAAACACGGACACGGGCGTGTCGAACTGGCCGAACGAGATCTGGTTCGACAGCCAGTACGTCTTGAAGCCCGCTTCCTTGTAGGCGGTGAGGAAGGATTTTTCCGAGAAGCCATCCTTGAGGCTTTGCGTGGCCGGCTTGCGCGAGATGATGACGGGCACGGACAGGCGCGTGGCGGAAACGGCCGTGATGACGTCGGCCAGCGGCACCAGGTTGCTTTCCTGTTTCAGCAGGGGATTCGTGTCGCGCTCATAGCCGTTCAGGCTCCAGCGGTCGTAGCGCGACGATTCGCCGATCACCATGACCACCACTTCCGGATGGGGATCGGGCTGTTGCTGGTGCGCGCCGAAACGGAAGCTGCTGCTTTTCTGTCCCAGTTCGGCCAGGTATTTGCGTTCCTTGTAGAAATCGAAGCCGCGCGCGGCCAGGCCGAAGGGCCAGGAATTGCTGACGGTGTCGAAGGCGTAGGGCAGGCGCGCCCAGTGAGGCAGGCTGGGCCAACCCAGGCCCGTCTCGTCGGCGCCGGCGATGCTGGCGTTCTCCGGCTTGCTGCTTTCCTCGTCTTCCTCGGCCGTTTCGTCATCGGCCGAGCTGGCGTCGCCGAAGCCGGAGGCGCCCGCCTTGCCGCTGGCCGCCGAGTTGCCGGCCTTGGCCGATGCTGGGGCGCTGTGCAGGACTTTGGCGTCGAAACCGAATTCGTAGCCATACCACCAGAAGCCGCCCAGCAGGAGCAACAGCACGAAGGCGGCCGGGCGCGTCTTGCCGCGCCAGTCGAGGTCGCGCGTGCGCGCGGCCGCAAACCAACTGGCAGCGCACCAGGCGATCACGCTCAGCATGACGGCGCCCATCAGCCATACTTTTTGCCCGAGGAATTCCATCGCTTCCTTGGGGCTGGTTTCGAAGATGATACCCAGGTGGTGCGTGGAAATGCCCTGGCCATAGAAGATGAACAGGTAGATTTCCGTCGGCAGGGCCAGGAAGGCGGGCACCAGCAGCCAGTGGAAATATGCGGGGCGCTTGAACACGCTCCAGACGGCCAGCCAGGCCAGCAGTTCGAACGTGAGCATCTGCCAGGGATGCTCGGGCGCACGTCCCAGCAGCGCGGGGATGAAGGGCACGGCCGTCAGCAAGGCGTAGGTCAGCAGCAGGAACAGATTGGCGGGGCGAAGCAAGGGGCGCATAAAGGAGGGCAGCGAAAAATGTCCGCTATTATCAATCCTTTTGTTGTCTTGCGGTCATACAAGAATGTGTGGCCCCGATGCTTGGTTGTAGAGAAAGAATGCCAAATCATCAAGCGCTGCGAGGTGCCGGCGCCCGCGTGCCGCCCCCAAAGATTAGTCAAAATGCCACAAAAGTGCTGCTTTTTTGCCTTTTTTTATAGCAAAAAGCGGTAAACTGATTGACCCCCTGTAACACAAGGTCTAAACTAGCGAGTTCTCGATTTTATTCTGCTCATCGTTTACGTATTGCTTGGCATTTCATGGCCGCTCCTTATCGAGTGGCTGCGGGCGCCTCCGGTGCGCAGGAGATGAAAGCGGGACGAGGTTTTAGTCGCCGGGCATCTTGTCCGGGTTATTAATCGTAGTTTTTTGTTGGATTTATAACGATGCCAACCATCAATCAATTGATTCGCAATCCACGCGTCGCTTTGACCGTGAAGAGCAAATCGCCGGCGCTGGAAAACAGCCCGCAAAAACGTGGCGTCTGCACACGTGTTTACACCACGACTCCAAAGAAGCCTAACTCGGCTCTGCGTAAAGTCGCTAAAGTTCGTCTGACCAATGGTTTCGAAGTCATTTCGTACATTGGCGGTGAAGGCCATAACCTGCAAGAGCATAGTGTTGTGCTGTTGCGCGGCGGTCGCGTTAAGGATTTGCCGGGTGTGCGTTACCACATGGTTCGCGGTGCCCTGGATACCCAAGGCGTTAAAGACCGTAAGCAATCGCGTTCGAAGTACGGTACCAAGCGCGCTAAAGCAGGCAAGAAGTAATAGGTTGTACGCAGCAAACCCAAGTTTCGCTCAGTGGCAACTAGCTAAGTGAATGTAGTCGACCGCATCTGGTCGAGTAAGTGGAGGACTATGATGGTCGTCCGCGAGTGTGCGAAGAACGCGCGCTCAACTGAAGATTGAAAGGAATTGATATGCCACGTCGTCGTGAAGTACCCAAGCGCGAAATTTTGCCAGATCCAAAATTCGGCAACACTGATGTCGCTAAATTTGTAAACGTGCTGATGCTGTCCGGTAAGAAATCGGTTGCAGAAAACATCATCTACGGTGCTTTCGAGCACATCGCAGCAAAATCGGGTAAAGATCCACTCGAAGTTTTTGCTACCGCAATCAACAACGCCAAGCCGTTGGTTGAGGTGAAATCCCGTCGCGTCGGTGGTGCAAACTACCAGGTGCCGGTCGAAGTTCGCCCAGTCCGTCGTATGGCTCTGTCCATGCGTTGGTTGCGTGAAGCTGCTAACAAGCGCAGCGAAAAATCGATGCCACAACGCCTCGGCGGTGAGCTGATGGAAGCGGCTGAAAGCCGCGGCGGCGCGATGAAAAAACGCGACGAAGTCCATCGTATGGCTGAAGCGAACAAAGCGTTCTCGCATTTCCGCTTCTAATATAAAGCCAGCTACCGCAAGGCGGCTGTCAAGCATCTGTTGTTCGAGGCCGGGCTCATTTTTGCAAAAAAATGCTGCTCGGTTTTGTCCATTCATTTAGGATTAATTATGGCCCGCAAGACCCCCATTGAGCGCTATCGTAATATCGGTATCTCCGCTCACATCGATGCAGGTAAGACGACCACGACCGAGCGCGTCCTGTTCTACACAGGCGTGAACCACAAGCTGGGCGAAGTCCATGATGGCGCTGCCACCACCGACTGGATGGCACAAGAGCAAGAGCGCGGTATCACGATTACCTCGGCTGCTGTTACGTGCTTCTGGAAAGGCATGGCTAACAACTTCCCAGCTCACCACATCAACATCATCGACACCCCAGGCCACGTTGACTTCACCATTGAAGTGGAACGTTCGATGCGCGTGTTGGATGGCGCCTGCATGGTTTACTGTGCAGTCGGCGGCGTGCAGCCACAATCGGAAACGGTATGGCGTCAGGCTAACAAGTACAAAGTGCCACGTCTGGCCTTCGTGAACAAGATGGACCGTACCGGCGCCAACTTCTTCAAGGTCTACGATCAGATGCGTTCGCGTCTGAAAGCCAACCCAGTACCTATTCAGATGCCTATCGGCGCTGAAGACGTCTTCACCGGTGTTATCGATCTGGTCAAGATGAAAGCGGTTATCTGGGACGACGCTTCGCAAGGCATGAAGTTTGAATACGAAGACATCCCTGCACACCTGGCCGCTGATGCTGCCAAGTGGCGCGAGAACATGGTTGAAGCCGCTGCTGAAGCGTCGGAAGACCTGATGAACAAGTACCTGGAAGAAGGCGACCTGTCGGAAGCCGAGATCAAGGCTGCTCTGCGTCAACGTACCATCGCCAGCGAAATCGTTCCAATGCTGTGCGGTACCGCCTTTAAAAACAAGGGCGTACAAGCCATGTTGGACGCGGTCATCGAGTACCTGCCATCGCCAATCGACATTCCGCCAGTACCTGGTCTGGATGAAGATGAACAGCCTGTCGAGCGTAAAGCTGACGACGACGAGAAATTCTCGGCGCTGGCGTTCAAGATCGCAACCGATCCGTTCGTGGGTCAGCTGTGCTTCATCCGTTGCTACTCGGGTACCCTGAATTCGGGCGACTCGGTGTTGAACTCCGTGAAGCAGAAGAAAGAGCGTATCGGCCGTATCGTGCAGATGCAAGCGAACGAACGCGAAGAAATCAAGGAAATGCGCGCTGGCGACATCGCCGCCGTTGTGGGTCTGAAAGACACCACCACTGGCGATACGCTTTGCGACGACAAGGCAAGCGTGGTTCTGGAGCGCATGGTCTTCCCTGAGCCAGTGATTTCGCAAGCGGTTGAGCCAAAAACCAAGGCCGACCAGGAAAAAATGGGCTTGGCGCTGAACCGTCTGGCAGCAGAAGATCCATCGTTCCGCGTGCGTACCGATGAAGAATCGGGCCAGACCATCATCGCCGGTATGGGCGAGTTGCATCTGGACATCATCGTTGACCGCATGAAGCGTGAATTCAACGTTGAAGCCACCGTCGGCAAGCCACAAGTGGCTTACCGCGAAACGATCCGTAAAGTGTGCGAAGAGTCGGAAGGCAAATTCGTCAAGCAATCGGGTGGTCGTGGTCAATACGGTCACGTGGTTCTGAAGATCGAACCGCAAGAACCGGGCAAGGGCTTTGAATTCGTTGACGCGATCAAGGGCGGTACCGTTCCTCGCGAATACATCCCTGCAGTTGAAAAAGGTGTGCGCGACACGCTGACTTCGGGCGTGATGGCTGGCTACCCAGTCGTTGACGTGAAAGTCACGCTGTTCTTCGGTTCGTACCATGATGTTGACTCGAACGAAAATGCATTCCGCATGGCCGCTTCGATGGCATTCAAAGATGGCTGCCGCAAAGCATCGCCAGTCATCCTGGAGCCGATGATGGCCGTGGAAGTGGAAACGCCGGAAGACTACGCCGGTACCGTGATGGGCGATCTGTCGTCGCGTCGCGGCATGGTGCAAGGTATGGATGAAATTGCTGGCGGTGGCGGCAAGATCATCAAGGCCGAAGTGCCTCTGTCGGAAATGTTCGGCTACGCTACGTCGTTGCGTTCGTCGACCCAAGGTCGTGCGACTTACACGATGGAATTCAAGCACTATGCTGAAGCACCTAAGCATGTGACTGAAGCAATCGTAAGCTCGAAAGCTAAGTAATAGAAGTTCCGGGCCGGCTTTCACGAGAATGCCGGTCCCTACATTTAAATCATTGTTCTAAGGAAGAATAAAATGGCAAAAGGTAAATTCGAACGGACCAAGCCGCACGTCAACGTCGGCACCATCGGCCACGTCGACCACGGTAAAACCACGCTGACCGCTGCAATCGCAACGGTTCTGTCGAAGAAATTCGGCGGCGAAGCTAAAGCATACGACCAGATCGATGCAGCTCCAGAAGAAAAAGCGCGCGGTATCACGATTAACACCGCCCACGTCGAGTACGAAACGGAAACGCGTCACTACGCGCACGTTGACTGCCCAGGCCACGCCGATTACATCAAAAACATGATTACCGGTGCTGCCCAGATGGACGGCGCGATCCTGGTGTGCTCCGCAGCTGACGGCCCAATGCCACAGACCCGCGAACACATCCTGCTGGCCCGCCAAGTTGGCGTTCCATACATCATCGTGTTCCTGAACAAGTGCGACCTGGTCGACGACGCAGAGCTGCTGGAACTGGTTGAAATGGAAGTGCGCGAGCTGTTGTCGAAGTACGAATTCCCAGGCGACGACCTGCCAATCATCAAAGGTTCGGCACGTATGGCGCTGGAAGGCAAAGAAGGCGAAATGGGCGTTGACGCAGTGCTGCGTCTGGCCGATGCGCTGGATGCTTACATCCCAACGCCAGAGCGCGCTGTTGACGGCGCCTTCCTGATGCCAGTAGAAGACGTGTTCTCGATCTCGGGTCGCGGTACCGTTGTGACCGGTCGTATCGAGCGCGGCATTGTTAAAGTCGGCGAAGAGATCGAAATCGTTGGTATCACCGATACCGTCAAAACGACTTGCACCGGCGTGGAAATGTTCCGCAAACTGCTGGACCAAGGTCAAGCAGGCGACAACGTTGGTCTGTTGCTGCGCGGCACCAAGCGTGAAGACGTGCAACGTGGTCAAGTTCTGGCAAAACCAGGCTCGATCAAGCCGCATGCTCACTTCACCGGCGAGATCTATGTTCTGTCGAAAGACGAAGGCGGCCGTCATACGCCATTCTTCAACAACTATCGTCCACAGTTCTACTTCCGTACGACGGACGTAACCGGTTCGATCGAGTTGCCAGCAGACAAAGAAATGGTCATGCCAGGCGATAACGTGTCGATCACCGTCAAGCTGATCAACCCGATCGCGATGGAAGAAGGTCTGCGCTTCGCTATCCGCGAAGGCGGCCGTACCGTCGGCGCCGGCGTGGTTGCCAAAATCATCGCTTAATTATTAAGCGAATAGAAAAGAAGACGCGTCGTCGCCCGGCGCCCTTCTTTTTATTCAACTGCCGGGGTTGGCAAGCATTTTGGTGCTATCATGTCGACCCTGACGGTTGTTGCGTCAGAAATTCCCGTATGACCTCATTGCCGTGCAGACTGCGCGGTTCGTTCTTTTAAGGAAATATCATGTCGGCACCAAACCAAAAAATCCGTATCCGCCTGAAGGCTTTCGATTACAAGCTGATCGACCAGTCCGCTCTGGAAATCGTTGAAACCGCGAAGCGCACCGGCGCTGTCGTCAAAGGCCCAGTACCACTGCCTACCCGTATTCAGCGTTTCGATGTGCTGCGTTCCCCGCACGTCAACAAAACTTCGCGCGATCAGTTCGAGATCCGTACGCACCAACGCCTGATGGACATCGTTGACCCAACGGACAAAACCGTTGACGCGCTGATGAAGCTGGACCTGCCAGCTGGTGTTGATGTCGAAATCAAACTGCAATAAGAGTTTTCAGGGCAGCTGACAATACCGTAGCATCAGGTATTGACAGCTGTTCCAGGCCGGCGGGGTGTCCCGCTGCCTGATGATGGGGCCGGGCCTGCTCACGATCGTGAGTGCGCCCGGCCCCATTGCTATTGGTGCTGCCCAGTACTGGCGCCACCTATCTGCGTTCAAAATCGCTTTACAGTGCTGCAGCCCATCGATAAAGTTGCTGCATGCTCAATGCTCTCGATACCCACCTGTTAAATGCGACTCCACGCCAGCGCCTGCGCGGCTGGTCACGCTTCCTGACCGAATTCCTGTATTTCGGCATCAAGGAGGCGAGGTCGTGCCTGTTCGTGGGGCTGTTTTTTGCTGCCGTGTTCCTGGTGCCGCGCGCCGGCCTGTTCGGCCTGCCGCGCTATGACGTGCTGCTGCTGGTGGCGCTGGCGATCCAGGCGGCGATGGTCTGGAGCGGACTGGAAACGTGGGATGAGCTGAAAGCCATTTGCCTGTTCCATGCGGTGGGCTTTGCACTGGAAGTATTCAAGGTATCGGGGACGATCCAGTCGTGGAGCTATCCCGACTTTGCCTATACCAAAGTGTTCGGCGTTCCCCTGTTTTCCGGCTTCATGTATGCGGCGGTCGGCAGCTACATCATCCAGACCTGGCGCCTGCTCGACATGCGGATTCGCCACCATCCGCCATACTGGATGGCGGTGCTGATCGCTGTTCTGATCTACGCCAACTTCTTTACTCATCATTACATCGGCGACTATCGCTGGTACCTGGCCGCCTGCGCGCTGGGCTTGTACGCGCGCACCACCGTGGTGTTCCGTCCGCTCGACCGCGACCGCAGCATGCCCTTGCTGCTCGGCTTCGTGCTGGTCGGCTTCTTCATCTGGCTGGCTGAAAACATCAGCACTTTCTGGGGCGTGTGGCGCTATCCGAACCAGCTTGGCGCCTGGTCGGTGGTGCATGTCAGCAAATGGAGCTCCTGGTCGCTGCTGGTGGTGATGACGTTCACCATCGTGGCCCACCTCAAGCACATCAAGGCCAGCATCCACGTCGCCCAGCCGTAGGCCGGGCTCCGGGCGTCTCTTATTGCAGGCTGGCCGCCACCGCGTCGAAGCGCGCGCCCAGTGCCGCCTGCGGACCGCCTTGCAGCTGCCTGGCGTACTGGCGCAACACTTCCGCCGAATACGTGCGCGACGCGGACGACAGCTTCGGCAGCAACGGCAGCACGCGTTCCAGGTAGCCTGTGCCTTCCTGCCACTTGCCTTGCGCGGCCAGGGCCGACGCCAGTTCCACCATGCGACGGCCGACGCGCGCATCGCTGCGTGGCTGCGCCGCTTCTTCCGTGGCCAGGGCTTGCCGGTACAGCTGCTCCGCTTCGGCATTCTTGCCCTGCAAGCGCTTGATGCGGCCGAGGTTGTACTGGCGCTGCGAGAGGATGTCCGCGCTGGCCCCGGCCTGCTCGGCGCTGCGCAGCGCCTGTACGCAAGCCAGTTCCGCTTCGCCAAACTGGCCCTTGAGCTCGGCCGCGTTGCAGGCGTCTTGTTGTGCGTTGGAGGTGGTGATCGTCGCTGGCGCCGCGCAGGCGGCCAGCAGGCTGACAGCGCATAGCAGGCTGATGGTATGGTTCTTCATAGTCTCCTCGGACGGGTGTTGGGCACGGTGTATCAGTGGAGTCATGCTGCGATAAATATACTATAAGTTTTTTGGGGCGGGTGGCTTTTTGCCGGCGCGCGGCAAGGCGCGCGATTGACGCCGCTTGCGTGCTTCAGGGATACTCCGGGTCTGTCCACTACTGCGTGCCGCCGCCATGTCCAAGACTGTCCTGATCGTGGAAGATGAACAGGCGATTGCCGACAGCATCGCCTATGCCTTGCGCACGGACGGCTTTGCGCCGCGCCATGTGATGTTGGGCGAGCAAGCCCTGGCCGCGTTGCGCCCAACGCCCGGCGAAGCCGCGCAGATGCCCGTTCTGGTGGTGCTCGACGTGGGCTTGCCCGACATGAGCGGGCTGGAAGTGTGCCGCCGGCTGCGCCAGTTTTCCGAGGTGCCGGTGATCTTCCTGACGGCCCGCAGCGATGAGATCGACCGTATCGTCGGCCTGGAAATCGGCGCCGACGATTACGTCACGAAACCGTTTTCACCTCGTGAACTGGTGGCGCGCATCCGCGTCATCCTGCGCCGCGCAGGTGTCGCGCAAGCTCCCCGCGAGACTGGCATGACGATAGCCGCGCCTGTCGCCGCGCCGGCGCGCTTCGAATTGCGGGCGCTGGAGGCGAAGGTGCTCTTTCACGGCCAGCCGCTGGACCTGACCCGCTATGAATACCTGTTGCTGAAAACCCTGCTCGCGCATCCCGGCCACGTGCTGTCGCGCGCGCAGCTGATGGAGCGCGTGTGGAGCGGGGCGCCGGACACGCTCGAGCGTACCGTCGACGCGCACGTCAAATCGCTGCGCGCCAAGCTGCGCGCCATCGATGCGCAAGTCGACCCCATCCACACCCACCGTGGCCTCGGCTACAGCCTGGCCGGCGCATGAAGATCGGCCTGCGCATCCTGCTCGGCTACTTCCTGATCGTCGGGCTGGCCGCATGGTTCCTGCTGAACGTCTTCATGGAGCAGGTCAAGCCCGGTGTGCGCTCGACCCTGGAAGACACCCTGGTCGACACTTCGCAGCTGCTGGCCAGCCTGGTGGCGCCCGACGTGAAGGCGGGCAGCCTGGCGCAGTCGCCTGTGGCAGAACGCATGCAGGATTACGCGCGCCATGGCGTGGACGTCAATATCAACGGCGTGCGCAAGCGCACGCTCGATTACCGCATCACCATCACGGACCGGCATGGCATCGTGCTGTTCGATTCCAGCGGGCGCGACGTGGGCCGCGACTATTCGCGCTGGAATGACGTGTACCTCACCTTGCAGGGCAAGTATGGCGCGCGCAGCACGCGCAGCCGGCCAGACGACGAGATGTCGACGGTCATGCACGTGGCCGCGCCGATTCGCGACGGCAATGAGGTGATCGGCGTGCTGACGGTGGCCAAGCCGAATGCCAGCGTGCAGGCGTTTGTCGAGCGCAGCCAGCGCAAGATATTGCAGCGCGGCGCCGTGCTGTTGCTGCTGTCGCTGCTGATCGGCCTGGCATTCGCCTGGTGGCTGCACCATGCGCTGGGCAAGTTGATGCATTACATCGGCGACGTGGAAGCGGGGCGCAAGGTGGCGCTGCCGGCGTTGGGCCAGAACGAGATCGGCACCCTGGGGCGGGCGCTGGAGGCGATGCGCACACGCCTGGAGGGCAAGGAGTATGTGGAGCAGTTGATGCACACGCTGGCGCATGAATTGAAAAGCCCGATCGCCGCCATCCAGGCCTCTGCCGAGCTGCTGCAGGAAGACATGCCGCCGGCCGAGCGCCGCCAGTTTCTCGCCAGCATCCTGGAGCAGAATGCGCGCCAGCGGCAACTGATCGACAAGCTGCTGGCCCTGGTGCGCGTGGAAAAGCAGCAGCGCCTGGATAACCCTGAGCGCATCGCGCTGGCGCCCCTGCTGGCGCAAGTGGCGCAGGATGCGGCCGCCACCCTGGCGGCGCGCGGCGTGCGTCTGCAGCTGCAGCACGACGAGGCGAGCGTGGCGGGCGACCCCCTGTTGCTGCGCCAGGCGCTGGGCAACCTGCTCGATAACGCGGCCGGCTTCGCCCCGCCCGGCAGCTGCATCGACCTGACGGCGCGGCGCCAGGGTAGCCAGGTGGAAATTGCCGTGCGTGACCGCGGCGCGGGCATCCCCGCATATGCGCTCGAACGCGTCTTCGAGCGCTTCTACTCCTTGCCGCGCCCGAGCGCCGGTAAAAGCACGGGCCTGGGCCTGCCTTTCGTGCGCGAGGTCGCTTCCCTGCATGGCGGCACGGTCGAGGTGCTCAATCATGCGGAAGGCGGTGCCTGCGCGTGCCTGTGTCTGCCGCTGGCTTAGCGCACTATATTTACAGGCTTCACACAGACTGCATCGTCAGCGCATACAGCTTTCCTACACTGGCCGCCTTACTTCAAGGATGCGCCATGCAAAAAACTCTCTTAGTCAAAGCGATGATCGTGTTCGGCCTGATGTTGCTGATCGGCCTGCCTTTGCTGATGATTCAGGAAACGATCAAGGAGCGGATGGAATTCCGCCAGGAAGCCGTCAACAGCATCGCCGCCGATTCGGTGCGCGAACAAACCATCATCGGCCCCATCCTCGTGATTCCCTACACGGAGCAGTACGAAGAGCGCGTGGAAGTGGCCAAGGGTGATGACAAGGAAGCGAAAGCGCCTGCGCGCACGGAGTTGCTGCGCCGCTTGGTGCAGCGTCGCCTGCTCGTGTACCCGAACGATCTGCAGATCAACGGCAACATCGAGACGGACCGCCGTTACCGCGGCATCCACCAGGTGCTGGTCTACAGCGGCCAGCATGCGTTCAAGGGCGACTTCACGGTGCCGGCCAGCAGCCAGTTGCCGCGCAAGTCGCCGGACTCGCGCGTGACCCTGGGTCAGCCTTTCGTCGCCCTTTCCATCGAGGACGTGCGCGGCATCCGCAATATTCCGAAAATCGACTGGGGCGGACAAAAGATCGAGTTCGAGCAGGGTACCGACCTGTTTGCCTTCCGCAGCGGCCTGCATGCGCCGCTGGGCGCCATGCCCCTGGCGGCGCCGCAACAGGTGCGCTTCAGCTTTGACCTGGGCCTCGATGGCATCGAACGCCAGCATTTCGTGCCGGTGGCCAAGAACAGCCAGATCCAGATCAAGTCGAACTGGCCCCATCCGCAGTTTGGCGGGCGCTTCCTGCCGTCGCCGAAGAATCGCCAGATCGATGCCCAGGGTTTCAGTGTGGCGTGGAATATCTCGTCGCTGGCCACCAATGCGCAAACGCAACTGAGCACGATCGAAGGGGAATTCAAGGTGCCCGACAGCGCCCCGCTGGGCCAGATCGACCGCTTCAGCGTGGGCTTCATCGAGCCGGTGAACGTGTATTCGCAGTCGGACCGGGCCACGAAATATGGCTTGCTGTTCGTGGCGCTGACCTTTGCCGCCTTCTTCATCTTTGAAATCCTGAAAAGCCTGCCGATCCACCCGGTGCAATATTTGCTGGTGGGCCTGTCGCTGGTGATCTTCTTCCTGCTGCTGGTGGGCCTGGCCGAGCATATCGCCTTCCTGGCCGCCTATCTGATCGCCAGCGCCGCGTGCATCGCGCTGACCAGCTTCTATCTGGTGCACGTGCTGCACAACGCCTGGCGCGGGATCGGCTTCGGCGTGGCGCTGACCGTGCTGTATGGCGCCCTGTATGGCTTGCTGAGCTCGGAAAACAATGCGCTGGTGATGGGCAGCATCCTGCTGTTCGCCGTGCTGGCCGCCATCATGGTGGCGACGCGCAAGGTGGACTGGTATCAGGTAGGCAGGGGAGGGCAGCAATCGTCAGAGCCTGCTCCAGTGATGCATGAAAAAGATTGCTGATTTGGAAAATAATTGGTTTTAAGTTGGTATTGTTTACGGTAGTCTTTGGTATTGCTTTCCGGGCAGCACGGTATTGTGTGTTGCGGGAGTAATAGCGGGCGGCAGGAAGGATGGCTTGCCGCCACCGGGCAGTTCCTTTCATTCCAACATAACAACCTGGAGACAGCACCATGATCAAGAAACTGGCTTTTTTCCTCTTCGCCTGCGGCCTGAGTGCCGGTTACGCGTATGCCGCGGCGAGTGAGGATGTCTGGCAATGCCGTTCGCGCTGCGACAGCAGCTATGTCGGCTGCACCGGTTCATTGGGCGGTAGCCCGATTTGCCGTGACCTGCTCCAACATTGCCTGGAGCGCTGCAACGGCTAGACCAGCGACTCGCATGACGCATGGGCGCGGACGGGGTACAAGCCTGGCCCGCGCCCTTCTTTTTGTGGCGTCAGGGCGCATGGATGCTCATTTTGACGAGGCGCTGCGACAATTGCGGGAGGTGTTCGACAACTCCTGCAGGGGCGTCGCGCAACACTTTGACATACCTCGTGTTAACTTGTTGCGTCAAGGGTTTTTGTGCTATATACTAGCCGGCTTCGGTATGGATTCGTCTTTTTTGAGTCCTACGTTACTTTGTAGTTAAACAAGCCCCGCCCAATCGCAGGTGGGAATGGAGAAAAAATGAGCCTAGGCCTTCTCGGTCGCAAGGTTGGTATGATGCGCATTTTCACGGATGAAGGGGATTCGATTCCTGTCACCGTGTTGGACGTATCGAACAACCGTGTTGCGCAAATCAAAACCCCTGAAACAGATGGTTACTCCGCTGTTCAGGTCGCATTCGGTCAACGTCGCGCTTCCCGCGTGACCAAAGCTGTTGCTGGTCATCACGCTAAAGCTGGTGTTGAAGCCGGTACTCTGTTGAAAGAGTTCCGCGTTGACGCTGCTAAAGCCGCTGAACTGAAAGCTGGCGATGTTGTCGCTGCTTCCCTGTTCGAAGTCGGTCAAAAGATCGACGTGCAAGGCGTTACCATCGGTAAAGGCTATGCAGGCGTTATCAAACGTTACCACTTCGCTTCTGGCCGTGCAACGCACGGTAACTCGCGTTCGCATAACGTTCCAGGTTCCATCGGTATGGCACAAGATCCAGGTCGCGTTTTCCCTGGTAAGCGCATGACCGGTCATCTGGGTGACGTTAACCGTACGATCCAGAACCTCGTGATCGCCCGTATCGATGCCGACCGTCAGCTGTTGCTGGTCAAAGGCGCGATTCCAGGTGCGAAAAATGGCCAGGTAGTTGTCTCGCCAGCCATCAAAACCAAAGCCAAGAAGGGAGCTTAAACGATGGAACTCAAGCTTCTGAATGCGCAAGGTCAAGCCGCCTCGAACGTTGCTGCAGCCGATACGATTTTCGGCCGTGACTACAATGAAGCGCTGATCCACCAAGTCGTCATCGCTTATCAAGCGAATGCACGTAGTGGTAACCGCAAGCAAAAAGACCGTGAAGAAGTTCACCACACGACGAAAAAGCCATGGCGCCAAAAAGGTACCGGCCGCGCGCGTGCTGGTATGTCGTCGTCGCCACTGTGGCGCGGCGGTGGTCGGATTTTCCCGAACTCGCCTGACGAAAACTTCACCCACAAAGTGAACAAAAAAATGTATCGCGCAGGTATCTGCTCGATCCTGTCGCAGCTGGCTCGCGAAGAGCGCCTGATCGTCATCGACGATCTGACGATCGACGCGCCAAAAACCAAGCTGCTGTCGCAAAAATTGAACGGCCTGGGCTTTGATTCGGTTCTGATCATCACCGACGTTCTGAACGAAAACCTGGAACTGGCATCGCGCAACCTGCCTAACGTACTCGTCGTTGAGCCACGTCACGCAGACCCGATGTCCCTGGTGTTCTACAAGAAGATCCTGGTCACCAAAGCTGCATTGGCCAAGATTGAGGAGATGCTGGCATGAGCGCGATTTTGAAACATAGCGAAGAACGCTTGATGAAGGTGCTGTTGGCGCCCGTGATTTCCGAAAAGGCCACCATGGTCGCGGAAAAGAACGAGCAAATTGTATTCCGCGTACTGCCGGATGCAACCAAGCCTGAAATCAAGGCAGCGGTCGAACTGCTGTTCAAGGTTGAAGTTCTGTCCGTGCAAACTGCAAACCGCGAAGGTAAGCAAAAGCGCACCGGCAAGTTCAACGGTCGTCGTAACCATACCAAGCGTGCTTTCGTGTGCCTGAAGCCTGGCCAGGAAATCAACTTCTCCGAGGAGGCTGCATAATGGCACTCGTTAAGATGAAACCAACCTCGCCAGGCCGTCGCGGCATGGTAAAGGTGGTGAATGCCGACCTGTACAAAGGTCGTCCGTTCGCTGCCCTGGTTGAAAAGAAATCCAAGACCGCTGGTCGTAACAACAACGGTCACATCACCACCCGTCATATCGGTGGTGGTCATAAGCAACACTATCGCTTGATCGACTTCAAGCGCACCAAAGATGGTATTCCAGCGAAAGTGGAACGTATCGAATACGATCCAAACCGCACCGCGAATATCGCTCTGTTGTGCTACGCCGACGGCGAACGTCACTACATCATCGCAACCAAAGGCATGGCCGTTGGCGACAGCGTGATGAACGGTTCGGAAGCACCGATCAAATCGGGTAACTGCTTGCCAATCCGTAACATCCCAGTCGGTACCGTGATGCATTGCGTCGAAATGCTGCCAGGTAAAGGTGCCCAAATGGCACGTACCGCCGGCGCTGGCGTTGTGCTGATGGCACGTGAAGGTACCTACGCTCAAGTGCGTCTGCGCTCGGGTGAGGTACGTCGCGTGCACATCGAGTGCCGTGCAACGGTTGGTGAAGTCGGCAATGCCGAGCACAGCCTGCGTAAAATCGGTAAAGCTGGTGCGATGCGCTGGCGCGGTGTTCGTCCTACCGTTCGCGGTGTGGTCATGAACCCGGTCGATCACCCGCACGGTGGTGGTGAAGGTAAAACAGCAGCTGGTCGTCATCCAGTTTCGCCTTGGGGCCAACAGACTAAGGGTAAGAAGACACGCAGCAACAAGCGTACTACTTCCATGATCGTCTCGCGCCGCGGCAAGAAATAAGGGGTAGCACATGACACGTTCATTGAAAAAAGGGCCGTTCTGTGACGCCCACCTGGTGAAAAAAGTTGAAGCCGCGCAAGCAGCCAAAGACAAAAAGCCAATCAAAACCTGGTCGCGTCGTTCGACAATCATGCCTGACTTCATCGGCCTGACGATCGCGGTGCATAACGGCAAGCTGCACGTGCCGGTTTATGTTTCCGAAAACATGGTTGGTCACAAGCTCGGCGAATTCGCACTGACCCGTACGTTCAAGGGCCATGCAGCTGACAAAAAGGCTAAGAAATAATGGAAACTAAAGCTATCCTCAAAGGTGTGCGCCTGTCGGACCAAAAGGGCCGCCTGGTTGCTGACCTGATCCGTGGCAAGAAAGTTGACGCTGCACTCAACATCTTGCAATTCAGCCCGAAAAAAGGTGCTGCGATCATCAAACGCGTTCTGGAATCCGCTATTGCGAATGCCGAGCACAATGATGGCGCGGACATCGACGAATTGTTCGTGAAAACGATCTACGTCGAAAAGGGCCCCGTCCTGAAGCGCTTCACCGCGCGTGCAAAAGGCCGTGGCGACCGTATTTCGAAACAATCCTGTCACGTTTACGTGACTGTCGGTAACTAAGGAGCCACGATGGGTCAGAAAATTCATCCAACCGGTTTCCGTCTGGCGGTCACCCGTAACTGGGCTTCGCGCTGGTATGCAGGCAACGGTAATTTCGCTGCCATGCTGAACGAAGACTTGAAAGCACGTGCTTACCTGAAAAAGAAACTGAAGAACGCTTCCGTTGGCCGCATCGTTATCGAGCGCCCAGCCAAGAACGCGCGCTTCACGATCTACAGCTCGCGTCCAGGCGTGGTCATTGGTAAAAAAGGCGAAGACATCGAAGTACTGAAGTCCGCGCTGACCAAGATCATGGGCGTACCTGTTCACGTGAACATCGAAGAAATTCGCAAGCCAGAAATCGACTCGCAACTGATCGCCGACTCGATCGCTCAGCAGCTGGAAAAACGGATCATGTTCCGCCGCGCCATGAAGCGTGCAATGCAAAATGCAATGCGCCTGGGTGCTCTCGGTATCAAGATCATGTCGTCCGGCCGTCTGAACGGTATCGAAATCGCACGTAAAGAGTGGTACCGCGAAGGCCGCGTGCCTCTGCATACCCTGCGCGCCGATATCGACTACGGTACCAGCGAAGCGTCGACCACCTACGGCATCATCGGTGTCAAGGTGTGGGTATACAAAGGTGACCGCGCGCCTAACGGCGATGCACCAGTCATCGATACCCCAGCTGACGAGAAGAAAAGCCGCGGCCCACGCCGTGACGATGGCAAGCCAGCTGGCCGTCCACGTCCAGCCGGTGCCGGTGCGAAACCATCCACAGCACCAGGTGCACGTGTGCGTACCGCCGCTAAACCGGCCGCCGCAGCAGCACCAGCTGAGAAAGCAGGAGAATAATCATGCTGCAACCAGCACGCAGAAAGTATCGTAAAGAGCAGAAAGGCCGTAATACCGGTATTTCGCACAGCCGCGGCACCGCCGTGTCGTTTGGCGAATTCGGTCTGAAGGCAGTTGCGCGCGGTCGTATCACTGCGCGTCAAATTGAAGCGGCGCGTCGTGCAATGACGCGTCACATCAAGCGCGGTGGCCGTATCTGGATCCGTATTTTCCCGGACAAACCGATTTCGAACAAACCGGCTGAAGTCCGTATGGGTAACGGTAAAGGTAATCCTGAGTACTACGTCGCTGAAATTCAGCCAGGCAAAGTACTGTATGAAATGGATGGCGTTGATGAAGCGCTGGCACGGGAAGCATTCCGTCTTGCCGCCGCTAAACTGCCACTGGCGACGACGTTTGTCATCCGCCAAGTCGGCCAATAATTGGAGTTGTATATGAAAGCATCTGAACTCCGCGGCAAGGACCAGCCAGCTCTGCAAAAAGAGCTGAATGACCTGTTGAAGGCACAGTTCGGCCTGCGCATGCAAATCGCTACGCAGCAGCTGAGCAACACTTCGCAGCTCAAGAAGGTACGCCGCGATATCGCGCGTGTGAAGACGGTAATGAATCTGAAGGAAGCCAAATGAACGAACCAGTGAAACAGTCGCTCAAGCGCACGCTGATCGGTAAAGTGGTTTCGGACAAGATGGACAAGACCGTTACCGTTCTGATCGAGCGCCACGTAAAACATCCTTTGTATGGCAAGATCATCATGCGTTCGAACAAGTATCACGCGCATGACGAGACCAACCAAGTCAAGGCCGGTGACACGGTCGAGATCCAGGAAGGTCGCCCGATCTCCAAAACGAAGGCATGGACGGTGACACGTGTGGTTCAAGCCGCACCAACCGTTTAAATAAAAACCACCGTTTCGGCGGTGGCTTTTAATTAGTACTTGCAGGCCCGCAAATTGTATGTAATACTTGCGGGCTTCGTTCATGTAACGCCGCAAAGTGTCTGGCCACAGACAGTAGCATTCGCGGTCAGTTGATGTATGAAGGTCATGCACCCAAACAGTGAAGCCCAGCAGGGCGGCTCTGGCGGGACCAAGACTGACCGTGGGTCTACATTGTGTGGATTCTTCGGCTTAAGTTGGGAAAGAGAATACTATGATTCAAACTGAAAGCCGGCTCGAAGTGGCTGACAATACCGGTGCCAAAGAAGTAATGTGCATCAAGGTATTGGGCGGCTCCAAGCGCCGTTATGCTGGCATTGGCGATGTGATCAAGGTAACCGTTAAGGTTGCTGCGCCACGTGGCCGTGTCAAAAAAGGTGAAATTTATAACGCCGTGGTTGTGCGCACCGCTAAAGGTGTTCGCCGCCAAGACGGTTCCCTGGTGAAGTTCGACGGCAACGCCGCCGTTCTGTTGAACGCCAAGCTGGAACCGATCGGTACCCGTATTTTTGGACCTGTCACGCGCGAACTGCGCACTGAGAAGTTCATGAAAATCGTGTCCCTGGCACCGGAAGTCCTGTAAGGAGTCGTAATGGATAAGATTCGTAAAAACGACGAAGTCATCGTTCTGACCGGGAAAGACAAGGGCAAACGTGGTGTGGTACAGCAGCGTATCGATGCTGAACATATCGTGGTTGACGGCATTAACATCGCTAAAAAAGCGACTAAGCCAAACCCGATGACTGGCGTAACTGGTGGTATCGTCGATAAGACCATGCCAATTCACGTGTCCAACGTTGCATTGTTTAATGCAGCGACTGGCAAGGCAGATCGCGTGGGTTTCAAAGAAGTGGACGGCAAGAAAGTTCGCATCTTTAAATCCTCCGGCGAAGTAGTGAAGGCTTAAGAAATCATGGCACGTCTCCAAGAATTCTATAAAGAAAAAGTCGTTGCCGACCTGACCAGCAAGTTTGGTTACAAGTCGGTAATGGAAGTTCCACGCCTGACCAAGATCACCCTGAACATGGGTGTTGGTGAGGCTATCGCGGATAAAAAAGTTCTCGAGCACGCAGTTGCTGACTTGACCAAGATCGCCGGCCAGAAGCCAGTGACCACCAAGTCCCGCAAAGCGATCGCAGGCTTCAAAATCCGTGAAGGTTACCCGATCGGTACGATGGTCACCCTGCGCGGCGCTCGGATGTACGAGTTCCTGGATCGCTTCATTACCGTGGCTCTGCCGCGCGTACGCGATTTCCGTGGTGTGAACGGCCGTGCATTTGATGGTCGTGGCAACTACAACATCGGTGTCAAGGAACAGATCATTTTCCCTGAAATCGAATACGACAAGATTGACGCGTTGCGCGGTATGAATATCAGCATCACGACAACCGCTAAGACCGATGACGAAGCCAAAGCTTTGCTCGCCGCCTTTAAATTCCCTTTCAGGAACTGATCATGGCCAAACTGTCACTGATTAATCGTGAGATCAAGCGTGCTGACCTGGTGGCGAAATTCGCCCCTAAGCGCGAAGCTCTCAAGGCCATCGTCGATGACCAATCGAAATCGGAAGAAGAGCGCTACGAAGCTCGCCTGAAATTGCAGGCGCTGCCACGTAACTCGAACCCGACGCGTCAACGTAACCGTTGCGCCATCACTGGTCGTCCGCGCGGCACATTCCGTAAATTCGGTCTGGGTCGTATCAAGCTCCGTGAATTCGCCATGCGTGGTGAAATTCCGGGTATGACAAAAGCAAGCTGGTAATAGGAGAATATGCAATGAGTATGAGCGATCCTATCGCCGATATGCTGACCCGCATTCGCAATGCACAAGGCGTGCAAAAGACGACCGTGGCCATGCCATCGTCGAAAGTCAAAATTGCGATTGCCAGCGTCCTGAAGGACGAGGGTTACATTGAAGATTTCGCTGTTGCCGAAGCTGGTGGCAAAGCGGAACTGAAAATCGGTTTGAAGTATTATGTTGGCCGTCCCGTCATTGAGCGCTTGGAGCGCGTGTCCCGTCCGGGTCTGCGCGTCTACAAGGGTAAAGACGAGATCCCTGTTGTGATGAATGGCTTGGGTGTGGCGATCGTGTCGACTCCGCAAGGCGTCATGACTGACCGCAAAGCACGCGCTACCGGTGTCGGCGGCGAAGTTATTTGCTACGTGGCTTAAGGAGTTACACATGTCTCGAGTAGCTAAAATGCCTATCGTAGTGCCAGCTGGCGCCGAAGTCGCCATCTCCGCACAAGCGATCACCGTAAAAGGCCCGCTGGGCGTACTTTCCCAGGCCCTCACCGGCCAGGTCAAAGTGGAAAACAATGCAGGAACCCTGAGTTTCGACGTGGCGAACGACAGCCGCGAAGCCAATGCCATGTCCGGCACGCTGCGCGCACTGGTCAACAACATGGTTGTTGGCGTCACCAAGGGTTTCGAGAAAAAGCTGAACCTGGTAGGCGTGGGTTACAAGGCGCAAGCTCAAGGCGACAAGCTGAATCTGTCCCTGGGTTTCTCGCACCCTGTAGTGCATGACATGCCAGCTGGCGTTACCTGCGCAACACCAACCCCGACCGAGATCCTGATTAAAGGTATCGACCGTCAACAGGTTGGCCAGGTAGCCGCTGAAGTTCGTGCTTACCGCGCTCCTGAGCCTTATAAAGGCAAGGGCGTTCGCTATGCGGACGAAGTGGTTAAGCTTAAAGAAACCAAGAAGAAGTAATTAGGGGCTGACGATGGATAAGAAAGAATCACGGCTTCGCCGCGGACGCCAAACCCGCATCAAGATTGCGGAATTGAAAGTAAATCGCTTGTCGGTGCATCGCACCAACCTGCACATTTACGCCAACCTGATCAGCCCGGACGCTAAAGTCCTGGTTTCGGCCTCGACGGCTGAAGCGGAAGTTCGCGCTGAACTGGCAGGCCAATCCGGCAAAGGCGGCAATGCCGCTGCTGCAGCCTTGATCGGCAAGCGCGTCGCTGAAAAAGCGTTGAAAGCAGGGATTACCGAAGTTGCGTTTGACCGCTCCGGTTTCCGTTACCACGGCCGTGTGAAAGCGTTGGCAGAAGCCGCACGCGAAGCCGGTCTGAAGTTCTAAGGATCAATCATGGCAAAAATGCAAGCAAAAATGCAAAGCGACAAGCCGGATGATGGCATGCGCGAAAAAATGATCGCGATCAACCGCGTGACCAAAGTGGTCAAGGGTGGTCGTATCATGGGTTTCGCCGCGCTGACCGTAGTTGGTGATGGCGATGGCCGCGTCGGCATGGGCAAGGGCAAATCGAAAGAAGTGCCAGTTGGCGTGCAGAAGGCAATGGAAGAAGCCCGTCGCAACCTGATCAAAGTACCGCTCAAAAACGGTACCTTACATCACACGGTTGTTGGTCGTCACGGCGCCTCCAAGGTCCTGATGAACCCAGCTAAGCCTGGTACTGGCGTTATCGCTGGTGGCGCAATGCGCGCTATCTTCGAAGTGATGGGCGTGACGGACGTGGTGGCGAAATCCACCGGTTCGAACAACCCATACAACCTGGTACGCGCTACGCTGGACGGCCTGTCGAAAATGAGCACTGCTTCCGATATCGCTGCCAAACGCGGCAAGTCGGTCGAAGACATTCTGGCTTAAGGTGGACAAAATGACAAACACAGTCAAAGTGCAATTGGTCAAGGGCTTGATCGGTACGCGCGAATCGCATCGCGCTACCGTGCGCGGTCTGGGTCTGCGTCGTGTAAATTCGGTTTCCGAATTGCAAGACACCCCATCCGTACGCGGCATGATCAATAAAGTATCGTATCTCGTTAAAGTTGTCGGGTAAGCCTTCGGGCTTACACGAACGGAGCAAATCATGGAATTGAATACTATTGCACCAGCCGAAGGCGCTAAGCACTACAAGCGTCGCGTCGGTCGCGGTATCGGCTCCGGCCTGGGTAAAACCTCGGGTCGTGGTCACAAAGGTCAGAAATCGCGTTCGGGCGGCTTTCATAAAGTCGGTTTCGAAGGCGGTCAGATGCCTCTGCAACGCCGTCTGCCTAAGCGCGGTTTCAAATCGATGCACGCAACCTTCAAAGCTGAAGTGCGCCTGTCCGATCTGAACAACCTGGCTGTTGGCGATGTCGACATTCTGGTCTTGAAGCAAGCTGGCGTTCTGGGCGTGTTGGCCCGTGACGTGCGCGTGATCTTGTCCGGCGAAATCACCAAAGCGGTGAATTTGAAGGGCTTGAAAGTGTCCGCTGGCGCGAAAGCAGCCATCGAAGCAGCCGGCGGCTCGGTAGCCTGAGTTGACCGCTAACAGCTTGATCGGAGCGAAAATTGGCGACTAATCCACAACTTGCTAAAAGTGCAGCGGCCGGTTTCCCTTGGGGACGGCTCTGGTTTTTGCTTGGCGCATTGGTGGTTTATCGTATCGGTGCTCACGTCCCGGTTCCCGGGATTGACCCGACACAATTAGCCTCGCTGTTCAAGGAGCACGAAGGCGGCGTCCTGGGCATGTTCAACATGTTCTCGGGCGGTGCCTTGTCTCGTTTTACAGTGTTTGCGCTGGGTATCATGCCTTATATCTCGGCCTCGATCATCATGCAATTGCTGTCGATCGTGTCACCGCAGATGGAAGCGTTGAAAAAAGAAGGCGAAGCAGGTCGTCGCAAGATCACCCAGTACACCCGGTATTTCACGGTTGCCCTGGCACTGTTCCAAGCGTTAGGCATTGCAGTCGCACTGGAGTCGCAAGCTGGTCTGGTGTTGGAACCTGGTCTTGCATTCCGCTTCGTGACGGTCGTCACTTTGTTGACCGGAACAATGTTTTTGATGTGGTTGGGTGAGCAAATTACCGAGCGTGGCTTGGGGAATGGCATCTCGATCATCATTTTTGCCGGGATTGCAGCAGGTCTGCCGTCGGCGTTGGGTGGCTTGTTCACTCAGGTGTCGAATGGTTCGATCGGCAGCTTCAGCGCGATTTTCATCGTGATCCTGGTAGCACTGGTAACGTACTTCGTCGTATTCGTCGAACGTGGTCAGCGCAAAATATTGGTCAATTACGCGAAGCGCCAGGTAGGCAACAAGATTTATGGCGGTCAAACCAGCCATTTGCCGTTGAAGCTGAACATGGCCGGCGTGATCCCGCCGATCTTTGCTTCTTCGATCATCTTGTTCCCGGCCACTATCGTGGACTGGTTTTCAAAGGGCGCCGACAATGCTAACCCTGCGGTGCGGTTCTTGAAAGATTTGGCAGCATCGATGGGGCCTGGTGAGCCTATCCATGCGCTGTTGTACGCAGTGGCGATCGTGTTTTTCTGTTTCTTCTATACAGCGCTGGTCTTTAACAGCAAGGAAACAGCGGATAACTTGAAGAAAAGCGGTGCGTTCATTCCCGGGATCCGTCCAGGCGAACAGACAGCCCGTTACATCGACAAGATCCTGACACGCTTGACACTTGCCGGCGCAGTCTACATCACCCTGGTGTGTTTATTGCCGGAATTTATGCAAGCCCAGTGGAAAGTACCATTCTATTTCGGCGGTACTTCTTTATTGATTATTGTAGTTGTCACCATGGATTTCATGGCGCAAGTACAGAACTACGTGATGTCGCAGCAATATGATTCACTGCTGCGCAAAGCAAATTTCAAGGGCGGAATTCCGACGCGTTAAGCGCGGTAAACATACCGAATGGCAAAAGACGACGTCATACAGATGCAGGGCGAGATTCTTGAGAATCTCCCAAATGCAACATTTCGAGTGAAGCTGGAGAACGGACACGTGGTGCTCGGGCATATTTCAGGTAAAATGCGGATGAACTATATTCGCATTCTCCCTGGAGACAAGGTGACGGTGGAGTTAACGCCGTACGACCTGAGCCGAGCCCGCATTGTGTTCCGTACCAAGTAACACACTGAATCAAACCAAAGAAGCGAAAGAAAGAGCCCAAAAATGAAAGTTCTCGCATCAGTCAAGCGGATCTGCCGCAACTGCAAGATCATCAAGCGCAAAGGCGTAGTCCGCGTTATCTGCGTGGAACCACGTCACAAGCAGCGTCAAGGTTAATCGAGGAATAACAAATGGCACGTATTGCAGGGGTTAATATCCCAAATCATCAGCATACCGTTATCGGCCTGACGGCCATCTACGGTGTGGGCCGTCCACGCGCAGAGAAAATCTGTGCATCGACCGGTGTAGCAACCAACAAAAAGATCAAAGATCTGGATGACAGCGAACTGGAAAAGCTGCGCGATGAAGTAGGTAAATTCATCGTCGAAGGCGATCTGCGTCGTGAACTGTCCATGAACATCAAGCGTTTGATGGATCTGGGTTGCTACCGCGGCATGCGTCATCGTAAGGGTCTGCCTTGCCGTGGCCAGCGTACGCGTACGAACGCACGTACCCGCAAGGGACCGCGTAAAGCCGCTCAATCGCTGAAAAAATAATCCGCTAGGGAATAATTATGGCTAAGTCGCAAAATAACGCCGCATCAGCACGCGTGCGTAAAAAAGTTAAAAAGAACGTCGCTGAAGGCATCGCGCATGTCCACGCTTCGTTCAATAACACCATCATTACCATCACCGATCGTCAAGGCAATGCCTTGTCGTGGGCTACCTCCGGCGGTGCAGGCTTCAAGGGTTCGCGTAAATCGACCCCATTCGCAGCGCAGGTCGCCGCGGAAGCCGCTGGTAAAGTGGCTGTTGAGTGTGGTGTGAAGAACCTGGAAGTACGTATCAAGGGCCCAGGTCCTGGTCGTGAGTCCGCCGTTCGCGCGCTGAACAACCTGGGCATCAAGATCACCGAGATCCAGGACGTGACGCCGGTACCGCACAACGGTTGCCGTCCACCGAAACGTCGTCGTATCTAAGATAGTGTTGCAGAGGGCGCTTCGGCGCCAGCTGCTTTGCTGTCTGTTGTAACTCAGTACAGTTGTGTGAAAACGCTGGAGCAGGGAGCCGGAAACGGTTATACTGCCCGGCTGTTCTTGCCTGTCAAATCCTGTTTGACGGGTTTTTCGTTTTCAGCCACCGTCTGATTGAAACCAAATCAGACTAGCGCCTAACCGCATCAGTGTGTTTGATCATGCATGTGGCTGGGGCGTTATCATTTAAAAAAAGGAAGTATCGTGGCACGTTATATCGGACCTAAAGCAAAACTTTCCCGCCGTGAAGGTACAGACCTGTTCCTGAAGAGCGCACGTCGCTCGCTGGACAGCAAGTGCAAACTGGACGTCAAGCCAGGCCAGCACGGTGTCAAATCCGGCGCCCGCACCTCGGACTACGGTAACCAACTGCGCGAAAAGCAAAAAGTCAAGCGCATGTACGGCGTGCTGGAACGTCAATTCCGCCGCTACTTCGCTGAAGCAGACCGTCGTAAAGGCAACACCGGCGAAACGCTGTTGAAGTTGCTGGAAACGCGTCTGGACAACGTTTGCTACCGCATGGGCTTTGGCTCGACCCGCGCTGAAGCGCGTCAATTGGTCAGCCACAAAGCGTTCACCGTGAACGGTATCGTTGTGAACATCGCTTCGTACGCAGTCAAAGTTGGCGACATCGTTGCTGTTCGTGAAAAATCGAAAAAGCAAGTGCGTATCGTTGAAGCACTGTCGCTGGCTGAACAAGTTGGTATGCCTAGCTGGGTTTCGGTTGATGCCAAGAAAATGGAAGGCACCTTCAAGTCCCTGCCAGAGCGTAACGAAATCGCTAACGACGTCAACGAATCGCTGATCGTCGAGCTGTACTCGCGTTAATAGTAGTTAGCAAGACTCCCGCCCACTCACTTTCTTGAGTGGGCGTTTTACTAATGCCATCAGCCTTATCGGTGTAATGAGCCGAGGGTATTGAAAAGGACATTTCATGCAAAACAGTTTGTTGAAGCCACGTATTATCGATGTTGAAGCTCTCGGTGCAGGTCACGCCAAGGTCGTGATGGAACCGTTCGAGCGCGGCTATGGCCACACATTGGGTAACGCGTTGCGCCGCGTTCTGCTGTCGTCGATGGTAGGCTACGCGCCGACCGAAGTGACGATCGCTGGCGTCGTCCACGAATATTCCTCCCTCGATGGCGTGCAAGAAGACGTCGTCGATCTGTTGCTGAACTTGAAGGGTGTGGTTTTCAAAGTCCACAACCGCGATTCGGTAACCCTGACCCTGAAAAAAGAAGGCGAAGGCGCCATCCTGGCCTCCGACATCGACCTGCCGCATGACGTCGAACTGATCAACCCTGACCACGTGATCGCCCACCTGACCGCTGGTGGCAAGCTGGACATGCAGATCAAGGTTGAAAAAGGCCGCGGCTACGTTCCTGGTAACGTGCGTCGCCTGTCGGAAGACACGAACAAGACCATCGGCCGCATCATCCTGGATGCGTCGTTCTCGCCAGTGCGCCGTGTATCGTACTTCGTTGAATCGGCCCGCGTTGAACAGCGTACCGACCTGGATAAGCTGATCATCAACATCGAAACCAACGGCGTGATCTCGCCGGAAGAAGCGATCCGCCAGTCGGCCCGCGTCCTGGTGGACCAGTTGAATGTGTTCGCTGCCCTGGAAGGCACGGAAGCCGCCGCCGAAGCGCCATCGCGCGCTCCGCTGGTCGATCCTATCCTGTTGCGTCCAGTCGACGACCTGGAGTTGACCGTGCGTTCGGCGAACTGCCTGAAAGCGGAAAACATCTACTACATCGGCGACCTGATCCAACGTTCGGAAAACGAACTGCTGAAAACGCCAAACCTGGGCCGCAAGTCCCTGAATGAAATCAAGGAAGTGCTGGCATCGCGCGGCTTGACCTTGGGCATGAAGCTGGAAAACTGGCCGCCTGCCGGCCTGGAAAAGTAATACGTAGTTGTAGCAAACTGCCTGGGACAGGTGTCCCAGGCTTTTATTTTGTAGCACCAAACCGGCCCGCGATGAAGCTTCCGCCTCATTGATCGAAGAGCTGGAATTTAAACACTCACCGAAAGGATTTATCATGCGTCACGGTCACGGCCTCCGTAAACTGAATCGTACCTCGTCCCACCGTCTGGCAATGCTGCGCAACATGACAGTATCGCTGCTGCGTCACGAAGCGATCAAAACCACCCTGCCAAAAGCAAAAGAACTGCGCCGCGTTGTCGAGCCAATTCTGACCCTGGGCAAAACCGACTCCCTGGCAAACAAGCGTCTGGCCTTCAACCGCCTGCGCGACCGTGAAATGGTCGTCAAACTGTTCGCTGAACTGGGCCCACGTTTCGCCAACCGTAACGGTGGTTATGTGCGTATCCTGAAAATGGGTTTCCGCGTCGGCGATAACGCTCCTATGGCGTTCGTTGAACTGATGGATCGTCCAGATACGACCGAAGCAGTTGAAGTTGCTGGCGAGTAATCCCAGTAATTGCATCTGAGAAAGCCAGGCCTAGCCTGGCTTTTTTGTTTTCTGCTGCAGCTATCCTTGCTGCGGTGTACTATTCTTCTTTCGCGCCGGCCCGGCACAAGCGCTGCCCGCTCCGCGCGACTCTTGTCGAATGGCACAGCTGATGCCGCAGAAAAAGGTTGTTCATGTCCCGTTTCCCTTCCAGCGCCACCGCGCGCGCCGCTCCCCTACATCAACTGCTGATCTGGCTTGCCACCTGTCTGCTGCTGGCCATGGCCGTCTTTGGCGCCAATCAGGCCCGTGCCGACGATGAATTCCTCGATCCCGAGCTGGCGTTTAAATTTTCCGCGCGCATGCAGGACCCGTCCACCATTGCCGTCACCTATGTGATTGCCGATGGCTACTATATGTACCACGAGCGCTTCAAGTTCGAAGCCGTGGGCGCCAAGCTGGGTACGCCAGTTTATCCGAAGGGCAAGGTCAAGTTCGACGACACTTTCCAGAAGAACGTGGAAACCTTCCGCCAGACCCTCACCATCACCATTCCCGTGGAAGCGGCCGGCGCGTTCACCCTGAAGGCGACGGGCCAGGGCTGCTCGGACAAGGGCCTGTGCTATGCGCCGCAGGATGCCACGGCCCAGCTGGTAGGCGGTGGCGGCGGCCAGAGCATGGCGCCGGGCGGCTTGCCGTCGAAGTTCGCCTTGCCGGCCGCGCCGGCAGTCGACACGGCCGCCGTCAACGGCCCGCAGGCGCAGGCGTCGCCCGGCGTGTCCGTCATGAGCATTCCCCAGGCCAATATCACCAGCACGCCCGAGCCGGTAGCGGCAGCGCCCGTGGAGGCCAGCCCTGCGCCCGCGCAAAGCGAGATGGGCAAGATCGAAGCGGCCCTGAAGGGCGGCAAGCTGCTCGTCATCGTGCCCCTGTTCATGCTGCTGGGCCTGGGCCTGGCATTTACGCCGTGCGTGTTGCCGATGGTGCCGATTTTGTCGTCGATCATCATCGGCGATGGCGCCAAGGTCAGTCGTTCGCGCGGCTTGCTGCTGTCGCTGACGTACGCGTTGGGCATGGCCATCGTCTACACGGCGCTGGGCGTGGCGGCCGGCCTGGCAGGCGAAGGCCTGGCGGCCCAGCTGCAAAATCCGTGGGTGCTGGGCTTCTTTGCCCTGCTGATGGCAGGCCTGGCGCTGTCGATGTTCGGCTTGTATGAGCTGCAAGTGCCGGCTTTCCTGCAAGGCAAGCTGACGTCCGTGTCGAACCAGCAATCGTCGGGCCGCCTGGCGGGCGTGTTCGTCATGGGCGCCATTTCCGCCCTGATCGTGGGGCCCTGCGTGGCCGCGCCGCTGGCCGGCGCCTTGCTGTACATCAGCCAGACGCGCGACGTCGTCATCGGCGGCAGCGCCTTGTTTGCCATGGCGGTGGGCATGAGCGTACCTCTGCTGTTGGTTGGCGTGTCGGCCGGTACCCTGCTGCCCCGTGCAGGCGCCTGGATGGACGCTGTCAAGCGCTTCTTTGGCGTACTGCAGCTGGGCGTGGCCTGGTGGCTGGTCTCGCCCGTGCTGCCGGGCGCCGTGCAGATGATGGGCTGGACGGTGCTGTTTGTCGGCTACGGCATGTATTTGCTGGTGGGCAAGAGCGGCGCGAAGAACGCCTGGATCGCCAAGGCCTTCGGCCTCGTGTTTGCCGTGCTGGGCGCGATGCAACTGGTGGGTGTGGCCAGCGGTGGCCGCGATCCGCTGGCGCCGCTGGCCCACCTCGGCGGCGGGCAAGTGCATGCGCAACCGTTTATGCGCGTAAAGACCGTGGCGCAGCTCGATGCGGCGCTGGCCCAGCTCAATGGCAAGCCGGCCCTGCTGGACTTTTATGCGGACTGGTGCGTGTCCTGCATCGAAATGGAAAAGCTGACCTTCGTCGATCCCGTCGTGCGCGAGAAGATGGGGCAAGCCGTGCTGCTGCAGGTGGACGTGACGGCCAATGATGCCGACGACAAGGCCATGCTGAAACGTTTTCAGCTGTTCGGCCCGCCGGGCATCATCATGTTCAACCCGCAAGGGCAGGAAATCGCCCAGTCGCGCGTGATCGGTTTCCAGAACGCCGCCACCTTCCTGACCTCCTTGCGCAAGCTCGACGGGCAGTAAGCGGTCACTTGTCTCGTCAATAAGAAAAAGCCTGCATTGCAGGCTTTTTCTGTGTTCACACCCGCTACAACTTAGCCGGCTTTGGGATGCTGCTGCATGCCGTCGTGAGCGCCACGGTGCCCACCGCGGTGGTCGCCGTGCTTGCCGCCAGGCACGCTGTCGTCAAACACTTTCTTTTGCTCCGGCGTCAGCACGGCATAAAAGGTTTTCAGCGAGGCCAGGCGGCTTTCCTGGTTCGCGATGCGCTCCTTCGACATGGCGATCCATTGCTCCATGCGTTCCGGCGCCGACAGCTTGGCCATCGCTTCGCGCTTGGCTTTCCAGTCGCCCATCGGTTTTTTCGGCGCATTGGCGGCCGTGAAAGTGGCCCAGGCCGGTTCCTGCGCGGCCGTCAGCTTCAGTTTGTCGTGCAGGCGGGCCTGGTACTTGGCCATGCGCTCGGCCGGGTTGCCGCCGCGGTGCTGGCCATCGTGTTGCATCTTGGTACTGGCGGCAGGCGCGCTGGCGGCCGCTTCCTGGGCGTGGACGGTCAGCGATGCCGCACCCATGCCGAGTACGCTCATGGCGATGATCAAATTCTTGCGCAAGGTTGTCATTGAGGCGTTCATCTGGATTCCTTTGTAAAAGTGAGGGATGTACATGTTGCTGCACATGAATCCATGTTGGACGCGCCATGTTTCCCCGAAGTGTCCGCTGCCAGACAGTTTGTATCTATATGTTTCTTCGGGTCTCCTATATACAAGACGATACAAATGCGCTGTGCAAGGCCGGGGGAAGTGGGGATAATTCGTACCATGGAACCCACTTCTACAATTCTCATCGTCGACGATGACCGCGATATCCGCAGCTTGCTGGCGGACTACCTGGAAACGAACGCCTACCGCACCCTGGGCGCGGCAGATGGCACGGCCATGTGGAAAATCCTCGACGAAACGCGGCCCGACTTGATCGTGCTGGACTTGAACCTGCCCGGCGACGATGGCCTGACCCTGTGCCGCAAGCTGCGCGCCCAATCGACGGTGCCGGTGATCATGTTGACGGCGCGCAATGAGCCGCTGGACCGCATCCTGGGCCTGGAAATGGGCGCCGACGATTACTTGCCGAAACCGTTCGAACCGCGTGAATTGCTGGCGCGCATACGCAGCGTGCTGCGCCGCAGCCATGCCATGCCGTCGAACGTGCCATCGGACAAGGCGCAGCAAATCCGCTTTTCCGGCTGGACCCTGGACTTGACGGCGCGCCACCTGCTCAATCCCAGCGGCCTCGTGATCATGCTGTCGGGCGCGGAGTTCCGCTTGCTGCGCGTGTTCCTGGAACACCCGAACCGCGTGCTCAACCGCGACCAGCTGCTGAACCTGACGCAGGGCCGCGACGCCGACCCGTTCGACCGCTCGATCGATATCCAGATCAGCCGCCTGCGGCAAAAGCTCGGTGAAGATGCCCGCTTGCCGCAAATCATCAAGACCGTGCGCAACGGCGGCTACGTGCTGGCCGGCCAGGTCAATGTGGAGCCGCACGCGTGAAGGCCTTCCTCGGGTCGATGACGGGCCGCGTCTTCATGTTCTTGCTGATCGGCATCGTCGCGTCGGCCGCGCTGACGCAGTGGCTGGCCGTGGGCGAACGTCAGCGCGCCATCGAGCAATACCGCGACTACCACGCCGTCGAGCGGGCCGAGCAGCTGGTGATGGCGGCCGACGTGGTGCCGCTGGCCTCGCGCGCCGCCTACCTGAAAGTGGCCAACAAAGGCAGCGTGCGCCTGGAACTGCGTCCCGAAACGGAACATACGCCCGGCGCGCCGACGGAGTTTTCCACCGCCCTGCAAGCCAAGCTGGGCGAAGGTTTCAAGGTCAGCGCGCTGGCCGAACGCCCGGCCGCCTGCGTCAAACCGCGCCAGACGCCGGGCATGTTTGCCGCCAAGCCATGGGGCGGCACGTGCGAAAACCTCGACGTGCGCATGCAGGATGGCCACGTGCTGCGCCTGATGGTCTTGCCGCCGCGCCAGCAGCCGCCGTTCAATGAACACAACGACTGGATGACCTTGCTGCCTTTCCTGATCAGCATCGCCATCCTCGCCTACCTGGTCACGCGCATGACCATGCGCCCGCTCAAGCAGCTGGCGCAGGCGGCGAAAGACCTGGGCAACGACATCAACCATCCGCCGCTGACCCTGTCGGGCGCCAGCGAGATCCGCCAGGCCAGCGCCGCCTTCAATGCCATGCAGGCGCGCATCCGCCAGCATATTTCCCAGCGGACACAGATGCTGGCTGCCATCACGCACGACTTGCAGACGCCGCTGACGCGCTTGCGTTTGCGCCTGGAAAAAGTGGCCGATACGGAATTGTATGACCGCCTGGTGGGCGATTTGTCGGCCATGCAGAGCATGGTCAAGGAAGGGCTGGACCTGGCCCGCTCGATGGATAGCACGGAAGCGATGCAGGCGCTCGACCTCGATTCCCTGTTGGATAGCGTCTGTTCCGACGCGGCTGATGCCGGCCAGAAAGTCACCCTGAATGGGCAGGCAGGCATGGCCTTGATGGCGCGCCCGATCGCCATGCGGCGCTGCCTGGTGAACTTGATCGACAATGCCGTCAAATATGGCCTGTACGCGCAGGTTGCCGTCGAGCGCATCCCGGGTGCCGCGCGCATCCGCATCCGCGACGGGGGGCCAGGCATTGCGCCAGATCAATTGGCTAAAGTGTTCGAACCGTTTTACCGCATCGAGACTTCGCGTTCGCGCGAATCGGGCGGCACGGGCCTGGGCCTGACCATCGCGCGCAATATCGCCGAACAGCATGGCGCCACGGTTTCACTGCTCAATCATGTCGACGGTGGACTGGAAGTCACCCTCATCGTGCCTGAGTATTACGCAGGAAAGTGAGCATTTCCGTGCGACAATATTGTGCTTTATGCCCCCTGGCAACTACCTTCAACCAGCAGCCCTGCGCTGCGACAGCGTGACAGAACAATGAAAAAGACTAGTCTGGCAATCCTCGTGGGTGCGGCCCTGTGTATCGGCGGCGGCATCTGGTATTTCAATCATCAGCCCGGCGCGGCGAGCGGTGGGCAGGATGGTAAAGGGGGCAAGGGCGGACAGGCGCCGACGACGGTGAGCGTGGTCGTTCCGGTGCGCCAGGACGTGCCGATGGTGCTGCAAGCCAATGGCAGCGTGATGCCGATCAGCAGCGTTGACTTGCACCCGCAGACGACCAGCACGATTACCAAGGTGCATATCCGCGAAGGCCAGTTCGTCAAGCAGGGCGAGCTGATGTTCACTCTCGATGCGCGCAGCGAACACGCGAATGTCGACAAGGCGCAGGCGCAGGTCTTGCGCGACCGCGCCTCGGTGCAGGACTTCGAGCGCCAGCTCAAGCGCAGCCAGGATTTGCTGAGCAAGAACTTTATTGCCCAGGGCGCCGTCGATACCCTGCAAAGCCAGCTCGACGCGGCACGCGCCTTGCTGGCTGCCGACCAGGCCGCCTTGCGCGCCGCCCAGGTCGATTCCAGCTACACCGTCCTGCGCGCGCCGCAGGCGGGCAGGGTAGGGGCCATCAATGTCTATGCGGGCAGCCTGGTGCAGCCGACCACGTCGCTCACCAGCATCACCCAGCTCGACCCGATCGACGTGTCGTTCACCTTGCCGGAAAGCAGCTTGTCCGGCTTGCTGGCGGCGCAAAAGGCGGGCGAGGTGCCCGTCACGGCGCTGTTGTCCGATGCGGGCGGCAAGCAGCTCGACGGCAAATTGAACTTTATCGACAATGCCGTCGATTCCGCCACCGGCGTGATCCGGATCAAGGCCCGTTTCAATAATGGCGGCACCGATTTGTGGCCAGGCCAGTACGTGAATACGCAGCTGACCGTGCGCACCCTCAAGGATGCGCTGGTGATCCCGCAAAACGCCATCATCACGAGTACTTCCGGCACCTTTGTGTACTCGATGGAGGCGGACAGTACGGCCAAGATGCGCAAGATTACCCGCGTGTACGCGTTCGGGCCGAGCGCCGTCGTCACGGGCCTGGCAGGCGATGAAAAAGTCATCGTCGATGGCAAGCAGAACTTGCGTCCAGGCAGCAAGGTGCGCCTGGCGGAAAAACACAAGGCCGCCGATGGCGCCGCCGCACCGCAGGGCAAGCCAGCATGAACCTGTCCGAACTGAGCATCCGCCGCCCCGTCATGGTGGTGCTGCTGTCCCTCTCCATCATCCTGGCCGGCGTGCTGGCCTACCTGCAAATTCCCGTGGCGGCCTTGCCGAGCTACAACACGCCCGTCATCAACGTCAGTGCCGACCTGGCCGGTGCCAGCCCGGAAACCATGGCCTCGTCGGTGGCCTTGCCACTGGAAAAACAATTTTCCACCATTTCCGGCCTTAGCCTGATCACGTCCACGAGCACGCTGGGCAATACCTCGCTGACCCTGGAATTTGACGCCAGCATCAATGTCAACGAGGCGGCCGTCGACGTGCAAGCCGCGCTGCTGCGGGCGCAGCGCCAGTTGCCGACGGAAATGACGGATTTACCATCCTACCGCAAGGTCAATCCTGCCGATGCGCCGGTGCTGTTCATCCAGATGACGTCGCCATCGCTGAACTTGTCGGATCTCAATGATTATGCGGAAAACCTGATCGCCCCGAGCCTGTCGACCCTGCCTGGCGTGGCCCAGGTGATCGTGAATGGCCAGAAGCGCTTTGCCGTGCGCGTGCGCGCCCGTGCCGACCTGATGAATGCGCGCAACCTGACGATGGACGAGCTGGCCACCGCCTTGCGCACGTCGAACACGAATTCCCCGCTGGGCATCCTTGACGGCCCGAGCCAGACCCTGACCATCCAGGGCAATCCGCAAATGATGAAAGCGGCTGATTTTGCCGAATTGATCGTCGCCAGCCGCAATGGCCAGCCCGTGCGCCTGAAAGACGTGGCCGAGGTGGAAGACAGCTTTCAATCGATCAAGGCCGTCGGCAGTTTCAACGGCGAGCGCTCGATCAGCCTGATGGTGCAGCGCCAACCGGATGCCAACACGGTGCAAGTGGTCGATGGCGTGCGCCGTTTGTTGCCTGGGTTCAAGGAACAATTGCCGCAATCGATACAGATCAGCCTGGTTAACGACCGTTCGCTGTCGATACGCGAAGCCATCCACGACGTCAATTTGACCTTGGCCCTGACGGTGGTGCTGGTGGTGCTGGTGATTTTCCTGTTTCTGCACCGCGCGGCCGCCACCTTCATTCCTGCCGTCACCATGCCGATTTCCCTGCTGGGCGCCCTGGCTCTGCTGTACTGGCTCGGCTATAGCCTCGACAACGTCTCGCTGCTGGGCATTACCCTGGCCGTCGGCTTGGTTGTCGACGATGCCATCGTGGTGCTGGAAAACATCGTACGCCATATCGAGATGGGCAAGAAACCGATACGCGCGGCCCTGGAAGGGGCAAAAGAGATGGGCTTTACCATCATCTCGATTTCCGTCTCGCTGGTGGCCGTGTTCATCCCCATCTTCTTCATGCCGGGCGTGATCGGCTTGTTGTTCCATGAGTTCGCCGTTGTCGTCTCGCTGGCCGTGCTGGTGTCCGCCGTCGTCTCGCTGACCCTGGTGCCGATGCTGGCCAGCCGCTTCCTGCCGGCCGATTCGCGCGAGCACAATGACAGCGACCCCAGCCATGGCGAAAAAACCTTCATCGGCCGCCATTTCGAAGCGGGTTTCACGAAGTTGCGCAACGGTTACGTGCATCTGCTCGACAAGGCCCTGGCGCACCGCAACGTGGTGCTGTTCATTGCCGTGTGTACCTTTGCGCTGACGGTGCTGTTGTACGCCACGATACCGAAAGGTTTCTTCCCGGAAGAAGATCTGGGCCAGATCCAGGTCAATACGGAAGCGTCGGAAGACATTTCCTCGGCGGCACTGCAGGATTTGCAAGCCCGCGTGGCGGCCGTGCTCAAGGCGGACCCCAGCGTGCAGGATGTGACCTCGTTCGTCGGCGGCGGCAACACGGGACGCATGTTCATGGTCTTGAAACCGCGCAACGAGCGGCCGAAAATGCCCGTGGTGCTGGAAAACCTGCGCCGCGCGACGAGTACCGTGCCCGGCATGGCCGTGTATTTCCGCCCCGTGCAAAACTTGCAGCTGGGCGGACGCCAGAGCAAGAGCCGCTACCAGTACACCTTGCAAAGCGTCAGTCCCGACGCCTTGAATGACTGGGCGGAAAAGTTTATTGCCGGAATGCGCACGGATCCGGCCTTCCGCGACGTCACCAGCGATTCGCAGATCAAGGGCTTGCAGGCGTCGCTCAGGATCGACCGCGACAAGGCCAATCTGCTGGGCGTGCAAATGTCCGATATCCGCACGGCCCTGTACAGCGCCTTTGGCGAGCGGCAAGTGTCGACCATCTACTCGTCGGCAGCCAGCTATTACGTGATCCTGGAGGCGGCCACGGCAGACCGCCAGTACGACGATGCGCTCACGCGCGTGTCCGTGCGCAGCAAGACGGGCGAACTGGTGAAACTGTCGAGTATTGCCTACGTGGAACGCACGATCGGACCCACGTCCGTGAATCACCAGGGGCAGTTGCAGGCTGTTACCATCGCCTTCAACCTGGCGCCGGATGTGCCGCTGGGCATCGCCACGGGCAAGATCGACGCGATGGCCAAGGACATGAGCTTGCCGGCCTCCATCATCACGCGCTACGGCGGCGACGCGGCCGTGTTCCAGAGCTCGCAGTCCAGCCAGATCATCCTCATCATTGCCGCGCTGGCCGTGATCTACGTGCTGCTCGGTGTGTTGTATGAAAGCTATATCCACCCGCTGACCATCCTGGCCGGCTTGCCATCGGCGGCAGTGGGGGCGCTGCTGACCCTGCGCCTGTTCGGCATGGACCTGACCATGATCGCCATCATCGGCATTTTGATGCTGATCGGCATCGTCAAGAAAAATGCCATCATGATGATCGACTTCGCCCTGCATGCGCAGCGCAACGACGGGCTGGCGCCGGCGGAGGCCATCCGCCAGGCTTGCATCCTGCGTTTCCGCCCCATCATGATGACGTCGGCGGCGGCCTTGATGGGCGCCTTGCCGATCGCCCTGGGCCTGGGCGCCGGCGCCGAGCTGCGCCAGCCGCTGGGCCTGGCGGTGGTCGGCGGCTTGCTCTTTTCACAAGTGATTACCCTGTTCATCACCCCCGTGATTTATCTGTTCCTGGACAAGTACAGCGGCACGGGACCGTTGACGGACGAGCAATTGGTGGCGCTCGACAACAAGGCCTGATCCGCCATACGGCAGCACCGGCGCCCCGTTCCTGAGTGAATGCGGCGCCGGTTTTGTATGGGCCGTGATACATACGGTAACAACCGTCAAGGGACGGCTAGGGTACGCTGATACCGCTGCAAGGAAAGTCGCTATCCTGTACGCTTCGGGTTGGAAATGCCGAGGAAGTGTTCCCAAAAGCAAGGGACTCTGGCACTATGGCTGCCCTGTAAGATTACTTTTGTCGCTACACAGAAAGCACGATTCATTTTGCATGACACGACCCATTTGATGGCTGCCGATTCCGATGTTTGCCCCACCTGCGGGCAAGTCATCCAGCCACCACCGGCCTACGGGTCCAAGACCAGCACCATGCGCAAGGTGGCGCTCGGCGTGTCCGTCTTGCTGCACGTGCTGCTGGCGGCGTATGTCTTGTTGCGTAGCGACAAGATCGAAAAAATCCCGCCGCCGAAGAAGGAAAGCGCAATGGTCTACATTGCGCCGCTGAAAGACAAGCCGCAACCGAAGCCGCAACCGAAACCCACGCCGAAACCGAAGGACACGAAAGTGGCCAAGGTCAAACCGCCACCGGCGCCGAGCAAGCGCGTGGTCACGAAAGACGTGCCGCGCGACAAGCCGAAACTGGAAACCTTCACGCCGCCGCTGGTGTCGAAAGTGCCGTTGCCGCCGCCGCCCGCTGAAGACATGAGTTCGATGATCGAGCAGCGCCGCAAGCAGCGTCAGGCGCAAAATCCCGCGCCGCCGGCCGAGGAAAGCGAAAACGACCGCGCCATGCGCGTGGCCAAGGCGAATATCGCCGGCGCCCAGGGACGCAATTCCGGCAGCGACCGCGAGGATTCGGGCGGCGTGTTTTCCATCGTCAACCAGACCTCGTTCAGCGCGGAAGTCAAGTTCAAGGGCTGGAATGGCAACTTCAAGCGCAACTGGCTGAAGCAGGAAAAAGTGGAGCTGGGCAATGAGCCCGATATCGAAACGGCCATCCTGAAGAAGATGATCCAACTGATCCGTGCCGAAAAACCGGGCGACTTCGTGTGGGAATCGCGTCGCCTGGGGCGTAACGTCAACCTCAGCGCCCGCGTGGAAGACACGGCCGAGCTTATGGCTTTCCTGCGCCAGGAATTCTTTTCCGAGAAGCGGCCAGGGCCGGGACGGCGCTAGGCGCCCGTCAAACTGACGGCAATAAAAAAGGCTGCACCGTGTGAACGGGCAGCCTTTTTTTACGCAGCGTTGATCTCGATCAAGCCGGTTTGTCCGATTCAGGCTCGACGTCGTCTTCCATGTCGATCAATTCGACCATCTGGGCCGCGCCGTCTTCGCTGATGCCGGCCAGTTCCATGATCTTGTCGTTGGCTTCGTCGATGCCGACGCGTTTCAGGGCCGAGAACAGTTGCACGGTGAACGGGAAGCCGACGCCGTCTTCATCCACATAGCTGTCGAGCTTGGCTTTCGCCTGGCGCAAGGCATTCACGGATTCATTACGGTTCAGCTTATCGACCTTGGTCAGGATGCAGTGGATCGGCTTGCCGGTCGGGGCGAACCATTCCAGCATTTGAATGTCCAGGTCGGTGAACGGGCGGCGCGAATCCATGATCAGGATCAAACCCGCCAATTGCTCGCGGCGCTGCACGTAGTCGCCCAGCAGGCGCTGCCAGTGCAATTTGGCCGAGCCCGATACTTCCGCGTAGCCGTAGCCCGGCAAGTCGACCAGCAGGCATTCGATCTCTTCGACGATGGTGGCATCCTTGCGGTGCTGCGCCACGTGGGCGCCGCCGATGGAGAAGTAGTTGATGTGCTGGGTACGGCCAGGTGTCTTGGAGGCGAACGCCAAGCCTTTCTGATTACACAAGATGTTGATGGCGGTCGATTTACCGGCATTGGAGCGGCCGGCAAAGGCGATTTCCGGCACCGTGGTATCGGGCAGGTCACGCAATTGGTTGACGGTCGTAAAGAAGCGGGCTTGCCAGAGTTTTGACATGGGAGTAGTAAAGCAACAAAAGGGAGCGATAAGGGAGCGATAACGCCAAGAAGCTATTGTACAATAAGGGGTTGTTTATTGTTGCCGGCGTAGCAGCGATGCGGCTTGCGGCCCTGAAAATAAAGCAAAAATCCACAGGGCGCGGCAATGTCCACCACTAATTTCTCACTGTCTCAGGGTGCCTGAATGAATCGTGCGTTTTCACCGTTTATCAAATCCATGCTGCTCGCATTGCTGGCTGTATCGGCAACTGCCTCCGCGGTCGAAGCAGCGAAACCGGCCGTCAAGGCCGACGCCGCCAAGGGCGCCACCCTGTACGCCGATGGCGATGCGGCGCGCGGCTTGCCTGCCTGCGTCTCCTGCCATGGCGCGGCCGGCAATTCGACCATCACGGTCAATCCGAAACTGGCCGGTCAGCACGAAAGCTATATCTACAAGCAATTGGTCGACTTCACCACGCCGGAACGCAGCCAGCCCGTCATGACGACGTACGCGAAGATGCTCAGCGACGCCGACAAGAAAAATATCGCCGCCTACCTGGGCGCGCAACTGTCCAAACCGGGTGCCGCGAAAAACAAGGATACGATCGACCTGGGCAAGAAAATCTACCGTGGTGGCATTGCTTCCAAGCAAGTTGCCGCCTGCGCCAGCTGTCATGGCGCGACGGGCAATGGCATTCCCGTCCAGTACCCGCGCATCGCCGGCCAGCACCAGGATTACACGGTGGCCCAGCTGACCATGTTCCGCAGCACCAAGGCTGATGCCCGCAAGAACAGCGCGCAAATGCACACCATCGCCGCCCGTATGTCGGATGACGAGATCGCCGCCGTTGCCGATTACATCGCCGGCCTGAAGTAAGTTTTCATCGTGGCAAGAGATTGCCAGGCGCACCAGCGCGCATGAACGAGGGCGGCCGTCTCAACAGGCTGCCCTTTTTTATGGCAGGGGCCAAACAGGAGTATGCTGCCGCCTTGCGCGGAGAAACTATCAGCTCCATGCCACATTTTCTTGAAGATTGCATATCCCGTATGAGTATCCACGTATGAGCACTGGCACGACCGGAATCGAGTTAAAGACCCAACGCCGCAGCCTGGCTGAATTCGTCGAGCTGGTCTCGTCAATGCGCTTTGCCATCAGCCTGCTGACCCTAATCGCCGTCGCCTCCATCATCGGCACCGTGCTCAAGCAAAACGAGCCCATGCCCAATTATGTCAACCAGTTCGGTCCGTTCTGGTTCACCGTTTTCGACAAGCTGAGCCTGTATTCCGTGTATTCGGCCTGGTGGTTCCTCGTGATCATGGGCTTCCTCGTCGCCTCGACCTCGCTGTGCATCGTGCGCAATGCGCCGAAGATGCTCAAGGACATGCGCAGCTGGCGCGACAATGTGCGCGAGCAATCGCTGCGCAATTTCCACCACAAGCTGGAATGGCAGGCGCCGCTGCCGCGCGCCGTGCTGGCGCAGCAGATGGTGATGCGCCTGAAAGACGCCGGCTACCGTGCCAAGGTGGTCGAGAAGGACAACGCCACCCTGGTGGCCGCCAAGCGGGGCGCCGCCAATAAATGGGGCTATATCTTTGCCCACGGCGCCATCGTCATCATCTGCGTGGGCGGCTTGCTCGACTCGGAAATGCCGATCCGCGTACAGCAATGGTTCTTTGGCAAGACGCCGTTTGCCGGCAGCGGCGTGATCGCCGACATCCCCGCCCAGCACCGCCTGAGCCTGTCGAACCCCACTTTCCGCGGCAATACCATGATCCCGGAAGGCTCGTCGAGCAACACGGCCATCATTCCCCAGGCCGATGGCGTGCTGATCCAGGATTTGCCCATCACGATCTTGTTGAAGAAATTCCACATCGATTTTTACAGCACGGGCATGCCGAAGCTGTTTGCCAGCGACGTGGTCGTCACCGACCATGCGACGGGGGAAAGTTTCCCAGCAACCATCAAAGTCAACCAGCCTCTGCTTTACAAGGGCCTGGCCCTGTACCAGTCCAGCTTTGAGGATGGTGGCAGCAAGCTCAAGTTGACGGGTTATCCGATGACGGGCAAGACGACGAAACGCTTCGATATCGGCGGCGAAGTGGGCGGCAGCACGCCGCTCGAGCGCAGCGATGGCAATTCCTACACGGTGGAATGGTCGGGTTTCCGTCCCTTCAACGTGGAAAACCTCAGCGCGGGCCAGGATGTGCGCGCCGTCAACAAGGCGGAAAGTTTTAACGATAAATTCGCCGTCGGCCTGGACAAGCGCCTCGGTTCGGCCGCGAAGAACGCGAACAACAAGGATCTCAAGAACGTGGGCCCCTCGGTGCAATACAAATTGCGCGACAAGACGGGCCAGGCTCGCGAGTACCAGAACTATATGCAGCCGGTCGCCGTGGATGGCACGACGGTGTTCCTGGCCGGCATGCGCGTCAACCCCAGCGACCCGTTCAGCTATCTGCGCATTCCCGCCGATGACAATTACAGCGTGAACGAATGGATGCGCTTGCGTGCCGCGCTGCAAGATCCCGCGCTGCGCCAGCAAGCCGCCACGCGCTATGCGGCGCGCGCCATGCCGCAGGCGGGCGCGGAAGCCTTGCGCAGCCAGTTGCAGGAATCGGCGGCGAAGAGCCTGGGCATCTTTGCCGGCAATGGACAAGAGGGCGGTTTCCTCGCCATTTCACGTTTCCTGGAGAAAATTCCTGCCGCCGAGCAAGAAAAAGCGGCCGATATCTTCATGAAGATCTTGAATGGCAGCCTGTGGGACTTGTGGCAGGCGGCGCGCGCCCAGGATGGCTTGAAGGCTATCGAGGCCGATGACAAGCACGGCCGCTTCCTGCAGCTGGCCACGAATGCGCTGTCCGACAGCTTCTTCTATGGCGCGCCCGTGTATCTGCAACTCGACGACTTTACGGAAATCAAGGCGTCCGTGCTGCAAGTGACGCGGTCGCCGGGCAAGAGCGTCGTCTACCTCGGTTGCCTGTTCCTCGTGATCGGCGTATTTTCCATGTTTTATATCCGCGAGCGCCGCCTGTGGGTGTGGATCAAGGATGGCGAGGGCGGCAGCGAGGCCTTGATGGCCATGAGCACGCAACGCAAGACCCTGGATTTTGAAAAAGAATTTGAGAACTTGAAGGCAAAGCTGCCGCAATCGGCGTAAGCTGCGCTGTGTCCGGGACGCTTGCGCGTCGCCGGGAATGGAGAAAATGATGGAATTGGCAAACAAGCAAATATATACGCAGGAACCAGGATTTTTCAAGCGCCTGAGCCTGATCGATTGGCTGTACGGCGCCGGCTTGCTGGCAGCCTCCCTGTTCGGCCTGATGCGCTTTGGCGCCTTCATGGATATCTATGAAAAAGCCATCTTGCTGGCCGCGGCGCCCACGTTCGCGTGGCTGGGCTGGTACTGGAAGCCCGTGCGCTGGCTGATCCCCGTGGCAGCCGTGCTGTCGCTGTTCGCCATCGAGCTGTACGCCGGCCACCTGGAGATGGCGAATCAGAAATTCTTCCTGAAATACATTTTGTCGAGCCAGTCCGCCATCCTGTGGATGGGCACCCTGTTCGTGCTGTCGACCCTGTTCTACTGGATCGGCCTGGTGGCGCGCTCGGAATTCGGCTCGTCCGTCGGCTCCCTGCTGTGCTGGGCCGGCGTGGTGCTGGGTCTGACGGGCATGCTGGTGCGCTGGTACGAGTCTTACCTGATCGGCGCCGACGTGGGCCATATTCCCGTGTCGAACCTGTATGAAGTGTTCATCCTGTTTTCCTTGATCACGGCCATGTTCTACCTGTATTACGAGCAGCATTACGCGACGCGCCAGCTGGGCGCCTTCGTCATGCTGGTCATTTCGGCGGCCGTCGTGTTCCTGATGTGGTACACGGTCACGCGCGACGCGGCCGAAATCCAGCCGCTGGTGCCGGCCCTGCAAAGCTGGTGGATGAAGATCCACGTGCCGGCCAACTTCATCGGCTACGGCACCTTCGCCCTGTCGGCCATGGTGGCGGCGGCTTACCTGCTCAAATCGAGCGGCTACCTGGTCGACCGCCTGCCGTCGCTGGAAGTGCTCGACGACGTCATGTACAAGGCCATTTCCGTGGGCTTCGCTTTCTTCACGGTAGCGACCATCCTGGGCGCCCTGTGGGCGGCCGAAGCATGGGGCGGCTACTGGTCGTGGGACCCGAAAGAAACGTGGGCGCTGATCGTCTGGCTCAACTATGCAGCCTGGCTGCACATGCGCCTGATGACAGGCTTGCGCGGCCGCGTCGCCTCGTGGTGGGCGCTGGTGGGCTTGCTGGTGACGACCTTTGCGTTTTTGGGGGTCAACATGTTCCTTTCCGGTTTGCATTCTTACGGCAAGCTTTAATTGTTTTTTGCATGACAGAAGCGTCATGAACGGCCCGGGAAAACTGGTGTAAGGTACAAATAATCACCTTTTCCCGGAGCCGCCATGTTGATCAAGCGCAGTCCCAACGGCATTGAGTTGCCGTATTCTTCCGAAATCACGCCGCGCGCCGTGTTTGAATCGCGCCGCAGTTTCATCAAGCAAGTGGCGCTGGGCACGATGTCCAGCGCGGCCTTGCTGGAAATGGCCAGCCGCGAAGCCTTCGCGCAGGGCACCAATCCCAAGCTGGCTGCCAAACTGAATCCCGCCTATTCGGCGCTGGAAAAACAGACGGCCTATAAAGACGCCACCAGCTACAACAATTTCTACGAATTCGGCACGGACAAGAGCGATCCGGCGCAAAACGCGGGCACTCTGCGCCCGCGTCCGTGGACGGTCAGCATCGAAGGCGAAGTCAAGAAACCCATGACCCTGGACCTGGACGCGCTGCTGAAGCTGGCGCCGCTGGAAGAGCGCGTCTACCGGCTGCGCTGCGTGGAAGGCTGGTCGATGGTCATTCCGTGGGTCGGTTATTCCTTCTCGGAAATCATCAAGAAGGTCGAACCGACGGGCAATGCCAAGTATGTGGAATTCATCACCCTGGCCGACAAGAAACAGATGCCGGGCGTGGGCAGCCGCGTGCTGCAATGGCCGTATACGGAAGGTTTGCGCATCGATGAAGCGAACCATCCGCTGGCGCTGTTGACCCTGGGCATGTATGGCGAAACCTTGCCGAACCAGAATGGCGCGCCCGTGCGCATGGTATTGCCGTGGAAATATGGTTTCAAGTCTGCCAAATCCATCGTCAAGATCCGTTTCGTCAAGGAACAGCCGCGCACGTCCTGGAACCTGTCGGCGCCGTCCGAATACGGTTTTTACTCGAATGTGAACCCGAACGTCGATCATCCGCGCTGGTCGCAGGCTTCCGAGCGGCGCATCGGCGAAGACGGTTTCCTCACGCGCAAGCGCAAGACCCTGATGTTCAATGGTTATAACGATGTGGCCTCGCTGTACGCGGGCATGGACCTGAAGAAGTTCTTTTAAGGAAATACTATGGCCATCAACCCCACGAGCAAACAGCTGTCGCTGCTGAAAAGCCTGATCTTCTTGCTGGCGCTGCTGCCGTTTGCCCGCATGGTCTGGCTGACGTACACGGGGCAACTGGTGGAGCCGCTGGAATTCATCACGCGCGGCACGGGCGACTGGACCCTGTATTTCCTGTGCATCAGTCTGGCGGTCACGCCCTTGCGGCGCTTCACGCAATGGAATTGGCTGATCAAGCTGCGGCGCATGCTGGGCCTGTTCGCGTTTTTCTACGCGACACTGCACTTCACCACTTTTTTATGGTTCGATCACTTTTTTGATGTACAGGAAATGTGGAAGGATGTGCTCAAGCGGCCGTTCATCACCGTGGGTTTTATCGCTTTCGTACTGCTGATCCCGCTGGCCGTGACGAGCACGAACGGCATGGTGAAACGCCTGGGGGGCAAGCGCTGGCAGTGGCTGCACCGCTTGATCTACATCATCGCGCCGCTGGGCATCCTGCACTTCTGGTGGATGAAGGCGGGCAAGCACAATTTCGCGCAACCGATACTGTTCGGCTCCATCGTCGCGCTACTGCTGCTAATTCGCGTGTATTTCGCCTGGAGCAAGCGAGAAAAGAGCGCCAGGGCGGCCAAGGCAGCCACCCCGGTGCGTGCCGTTTAGGTGGCTGGCACGATGATCGGTGGCGGCGGCACGGGCGCCGGTTCGACCGGGCCTTTGGCTGGCGCACCCTTGGCCGCGGGCGGCTTGGGCAGGTACAGGGGGCCGGGCTGGCCGCAGCCGGCCAGGACGCTAGAAACCACAATGGCGGTGCCGATATAAAACGCTGAGGATGACTTCACGATTAGAATCACGGTTTGATTAAGATCTTTGGAGTGTAGCATGAGCGAATCGGAATTCCTGGCCCTGGCCGAAGCCACCCTGACCCAGATCGAGGCGGCGCTGGACCGGCTGAACGATGAAGACGTGCTCGACGTCGAATGCAGCCGCAGCGGCAATGTGCTGGAAATCGAATTCATCGATAACGGCACGAAAATCATCGTCAACAGCCAGGCCCCCATGCGCGAGATGTGGGTAGCGGCCCGTTCCGGCGGTTTCCACTACAAGCGCGTGGATGACGAATGGCGCAACACGCGCGACGGCTCGGAACTGTTTGCGGCCCTGTCGGCCATGGCCAGTGAGCAGGCAGGCACGGCAGTCGTATTGACGTAATTGTCTTAGCCGCGCGCCATAAAAAAGGGCAGCCTCTTCAGGCTGCCCTTTTTGCATCAAACGATCTTAAAACAGTTCGTTCTTGACGGCTTCTTTCGCCTTTTCTTCCTCCGGCGTGCCGCGCGCCGCGCCTTCCAGGCTGCCTACGCCCGTGCCCGGCGGATTTTCCGCATAGTAATATTCGTCGCCCACGTGGATCAGGCCTTCCGGCACGGCGCGTTCCTCGACGGGAATGCTTTTCAGGGCTTTCGCCATGTAGCTGATCCAGATCGGCAAGGCCAGGCCGCCACCCGTTTCCCGGTTGCCCAGGTTGCGCGGCTGGTCGTAGCCGATCCAGGCGATGCCCACCAGCTTGGCCTGGTAGCCGGCGAACCAGGCGTCGATGGAATCGTTGGTCGTGCCCGTCTTGCCGGCCAGGTCGGGGCGCTTCAAGGCCATGGCCTTGTTGGCCGTGCCGAAGCGCACGACGTCGTTGAGCATGCTGTTCATCATGAAGGCATTGCGCTCGTCGATGACGCGGTTGGCTTCCTCGCCCGCCAGGTCCGGCTTGGCTTGCGACAAGACATTGCCGTCGCTATCGGTCACCTTGGCGATCAGGTACGGGTTGATCTTGTAGCCGCCATTGGCGAACACGGCATACGCGCCCGCCATCTGCAGCGGCGTCACGTTGCCGGCGCCCAGGGCCAGGGTCAGGTAGGGCGGGTTCTTGTCCGCGTCAAAGCCGAAGCGCGTCGCGTATTCCTGGCCATATTTGGCGCCGATCTTGTGCAGGATGCGGATGGAAATCATGTTCTTCGATTTCATCAAGCCCTTGCGCATGGTCATCGGACCATCGTACTTGCTGTCGTAGTTCTTCGGTTCCCACGCCTGGCCGCCCGTCTGGCCCGCGTCGAACGAGATCGGCGCATCGTTGATGATGGTGGCCGGCGACAGGCCCCGTTCCAGCGACGCGGAATAGATGAAGGGCTTGAAGGCCGAACCGGGCTGGCGCCACGCCTGCGTGACGTGGTTGAACTTGTTGCGGTTGTAATCGAAGCCGCCCACCATGGCGCGGATGGCGCCGTCCGTGGTGCTGGCCGAGACGAACGCCGATTGCACTTCCGGCATCTGCGTCAAGACCCAGGTATTGCCTTCCTGCATGACGCGGATCACGGCGCCGCGCTTGATGCGGCGGTTCGGCGCCGCTTTTTCCGACAGCCAGGCCGCGCCAAAGGTCAAGCCGGGGCCGGTAATCGTGATTTCCTCGCCCGCCGAGGTGACGGCCTGCAACGATTTGGGCGACGCTTGCAGCACCATGGCGGCGATGATGTCGTCGCTGTCCGGATGGTCGGCCAGTTCCGTCTCGATCGCGTCATCGGCTTCGGCCTTGGTTTTTGGAATCTCGATATACGCTTCCGGGCCGCGGTAGCCGTGGCGTTTCTCGTAATCCATCACGCCCTTGCGCAAGGCGATGTAGGCGGCGTCCTGGTCGGCCTTGGTGATGGTGGTGTAGACGTTCAGGCCGCGCGTATAGGTATCTTCCTTGAATTGCTCGTAGACCAGCTGGCGCGCCATTTCCGACACGTATTCCGCATGCACGCCGAAGGCGCTGCTGTCGGTTTTCACTTTCAGCTCTTCATTTTTCGCTTCTTCGTACTGCGCCGGCGTGATGTAGCCCAGCTGGGCCATGCGTTGCAGGATGTATTGCTGGCGCATGCGCGCGCGTTTCGGATTGACGACGGGGTTGTAGGCCGACGGTGCCTTCGGCAAGCCGGCCAGCATGGCCGCTTCCGCCACGGTGAGATCCTGGATATTCTTGCCGAAATAGATTTGTGCGGCCGAGGCGAAGCCGTAGGCACGCTGTCCCAGATAAATCTGGTTCATATACACCTCGAGGATCTGGTCCTTGCTGAGGTTTTTCTCGATCTTCCAGGCCAGCAAGACTTCATACGCCTTGCGTTTCAGGGTCTGTTCGCTGGACAGGAAGAAATTGCGCGCCACCTGTTGCGTGATGGTCGACGCGCCTTGCTTGGCGCCGCCCGTCAGGTTGTGCAGGGCCGCACGCGTGATGCCCAGGTAATCGACGCCGCCATGCTCATAGAAGCGGTCATCCTCGATGGCCAGCACGGCTTTCTTCATGACATCGGGAATATCCTTGATGTGCACCATGTTGCGCCGTTCCTCGCCGAATTCGCCGATCAGCACACTGTCGGACGTGAACACGCGCAGCGGCATCTTTGGCTTGTAATCGGTCAAGGTATCGAGCGCCGGCAGGTTCGGATATGCCATGGCCAGGCCAAAGACCACCAGCAAGACGCCGACGATGCCCAGGCCCAGCAGCGATACCAGGGCCATCAGCAGGAAACGTTTGGGTTTGCTGCCCTTGGTGGGCGGCTTCGAGCCAGCGGGGCCAGCGGATTTTGAAGATGTCATGCGTCGTATGTCTTTCGGTTAATTATGCCGGCCAATTATAAGCGAGCTTGCCGGGGTGGCAGCGCGCCGTGGCGCTGGCCGGGGGAGAGTGTTGAAACTTGCCGATACTCTATATAAGCGTGTATTGGCCCGCTGGCAACCAGGATTTGGTAACAATTATTCTGCGCCAGATCACGGCTTGGCCAGATAGGCGTCGCGCGCCGCAGACTCCGGCCTGAAATCCATTTACAAGCCAGCGCCGCCGGGACTAGGCTGTCGGATGGTAGGAACCTCTCCCACGCTGACGTTTCTCTATGAAAAACATGTCCATCAGCAATTTTCTTGGCATCGGCTTGCTGGGCGTCGACATCGCGGACGATGCCGTGCGCGTGGTCGAGTTGAGGCGCCGGCGGGGAAGATTGTCGTGCCGGCATTGCGGCGCCGCCGCGCTGACGCCCGGCGTGATACTGGAAGGCAATGTCGAGGACATGGAGGGCCTGGCCGATGCCTTGCGCCAGGCCCACCGCGACAGTGGCAGCGCCTGCACGCGGGTGGCGCTGGCCATGCCGGCCACGGCCCTGATTACGCATGCGATCCGCCTGCCGGCCGGATTGCCGGAGGAACAGCTGGAAATCCTCGTGGAACTGGAAGCGGCCCAATACATGCCGTTTGCGCTGGAAGACGCCAGCCTGGATTTTTTCATACTCGGCCCCGCGCCGCCGCTGGCTGGCGCAACAGGCAAGGAGGTCGACGTGCTGCTGGTGGCGGCGCGGCGCGCCAGCGTGCAGCGCCGTCTCGATGCGGCCACGGCGGCGGGCTTGCAGGCCGTCGTCATGGATAGCGAGGCAATGGCCATGCAGGCGGCGCTCGCGCAGGGTGGTTGGCAAGCCCTGCCCGACGGTGGCGTGGCCTACCAGCTGGCCTGGGGCCTGGCCCTGCACAGGTACGCCCGATGACGGTCCGGGCGCAAGTGCAGCGCATCAACCTGTTGCCGTATCGCCCCGCGGCACGGCGCAGGCGTATTCAGCTGTTGCTGTGGCAACTGGCGGGCGGGGCGCTGCTGGGACTGCTGCTGGCCCTGGCGACGGGGGCCTGGCTGCGGTACCAGCTCGACGCGCAACTGCGCCGCCAGGAGGGCTGGCGCAGTGCCATGCAGCAAGTCGATGCCGTGCTTGTCGCGGGTCAGCGGGTGCAGGGCGAGACGGCGGCGCTGCTGCTGCGCCAGCAAGCCATGGGCAGTTTGCAACAGCAACGCAATGCCTGGGTGCGCATGCTGGACGCGCTGGCGCGGGCGATGCCGGCTGGCGTGGCCTTGCACAGTGTGCGCCAGGAAACGACGATGGTGCGCTTGCAGGGGCAGGCTGCGTCGCAGGACAAGGTCGCGGCATTGCTGCTGGGGCTGGAACAGGCGGCGCCCTGGTCCCGGCCGGAATTGGTGGAAGTGCGCGGCGCGGCCGATGGCGCCGTGGAATGGACGGTACGGCTGGCTTTGGCACCCTAGTCCTGGAGGTTGATCATGCTGAGCTTGAAGATCGCGTCGTTGTGGCCGCTACCCGCGCGCCTCGCTTGCGCCGCCTTGGCCGCGACGCTGGCGGCAGCCCTGCTGCACCTTGCGTGGCTGGATGGACTGTTTGCGGCCATGCAGGCGGGGCAAGGCGAGGAGGTCCGCTTGCGCGCCGCGTATCTGTCGGCGCAAGCCAGGGCGCAGCAGTTGCCGCATTGGCGCGCACAGCAGCGCCAGGCCGGCGCCGAGCTGGCCTTGCTGGAACAGCAACTGCCCGACCAGCAGGCGATGGCGCTGCTGTTGACGCAGATCAATGCCGCAGGCCAGTCGCGCGGGCTGCAATTTTCCCTGTTCAAGCCCGGTGCGGCCCAGCCGCAAGCGCCGTATGTCGCCTTGCCGATCGCCATACAGTTGCGCGGCGGCTACCACGCCATGGGCGCGCTGCTGGCGGACCTGGCGCGCCTGCCGCGTATCGTCACGGTACATGGGCTGGCCTTGACCCTCGGCAAGGATCGTCTGTTGACCCTCGATGCCGTGCTGCACGCGTATCGCTTGCCCGCAGCGGGGGAGCGGGCGGCGCAAGCCGCCTTGGCGCCCAAGGCGGGCGCATCCGTTGCCGCATGGCGTCCGCTTGCCGCTGTCGCGCCGCAGCCGTACGCGGCCGCCGCCCTGGGCGATCCTTTTGGCGCCTTGCCGTCCGCCGGCGCGCCGGGGCAACGGGGCGCCGTGGCGGGGCCCGACCCGCGGCGCGTGCGCGAACCGCTGGAAAGCGTGGCTTTGCCGGCCATCAGCATGGTCGGCAGCGTGCAACAGGACGGGCGCCTGAGCGCGCTGCTGCTGGCGGGCCAGCGCGTGTACCGGGTGGCGGTGGGCCAGTATCTGGGGCAAGACCACGGCGTGGTGACGGATATCAGTGAACAGGCGCTGCAGTACCGTGAATTGCTGCGCGAGGCGGATGGTCCCTGGCGCGAGCGGCGCGGCAGCCTGGCCTTGCAGGCGGCGGGGGCGGCTGCGAAGGCCAGCCTGCCCGAGGCGGTGCCATGAGGCCGCGCCGCATGCTGCTGGCCGCCATGCTGTGTCTGCACGCCAGCAGCCTTGCCCAGGAAGCCGTGGTGCACGTGTCGGCGCCGCGTTTGTATGCCGGCGAGAAAATCTCCGTCGACTTCCAGAACGTGGGCGTGCGCGCGGCCCTGCATATCCTGGCCGATGCGTCGGGGCAAAATATCGTCGCCAGCGACAGCGTGTCGGGCAATGTGACGTTGCGTCTGCGCGACTTGCCGTGGGACCAGGCGCTCGACGTGCTGCTGCAGGCGAAAGGGCTGGACATGCGGCGCAATGGCAACGTGCTGTGGATCGCGCCGCGTGAGGAAATGCTGGCGCGCGAAAAGCTGGAGCTCGAAACGCGCGCGCAGATCGCGGAACTGGAACCCTTGCAGTCAGCCATCTTCCAGCTCAATTACCAGAAGGCCGAAGCGTTCCGCACGGTGTTCGCCCTGGACGCGGGAGAAGGGCGCAGCCGCCTGCTGTCGCGCCGTGGCAGCGTGCTGATCGAGCCGCGCACGAATCAGCTGTTCGTCACCGACGTGCCGGCGCGCCTGGAGCAGATCCGTCAACTGATCGCCAAGACAGATATTGCCACGCGGCAGGTGATGATCGAGGCGCGCATCGTCGAGGCGAATGACAGTTTCAGCCGCAACCTGGGCGCGCGCCTGGGTTTTACGGACCAGCGCCTGGCGGCGGGCCAGGTGCCGGGATTTTCCCTGAGCGGCAGCGGGCGCCGCGCGGCCATCGGCGGCAGTTACCAGGGCGTGGGCGAGGCGACGGGGCAAACGGTGGCCGGCGCCGGCGCCTTCGTGCCGAACACGCAATTTGTCAACTTGCCGGCCGCCAGTATCAATGGCTTGCAGCCGGCCAGTTTCGCCCTGAGCCTGTTTTCGGCGGCCGCCAACCGTTTTCTGAACCTGGAATTGTCCGCGCTGGAAGCGGACGGCAGGGGCAAGATCATTTCCAGCCCCCGCGTGGTGACGGCCGACAAGGTGCTGGCGCTGATCGAGCAGGGCATCGAACTGCCGTACCAGGTGGCCACCAGCAGCGGCGCCACGTCGATCACCTTTCGCAAGGCGAACTTGCGCCTGGAAGTGACGCCGCAGATCACGCCGGACGGCAACGTGGTGCTGGAAGTGGACGTCAACAAGGATAGCGTGGGCCAGGAAACCCGCTCCGGCTTCGCCATCGACACCAAGCACGTGCGCACGCAAGTGATGGTGGAAGATGGCGGCACGGTGGTGCTAGGCGGCATTTATCAGCAATCCGAGCGGGGCACGGACAGCAAGGTGCCGCTGCTGGGCGACATCCCCGTACTTGGTGTTTTTTTCCGCAGCACGGGCCGCAGTCAAGAAAAAACCGAACTGATGGTGTTTATTACGCCGAAAATAGTGGCAGATCGGCCAGCAACACGTTAATGTCACATCTTTACGTTTAAGTAACAATGCAAACGAAAGCGGACTGATGGCGACTATGCGGAATGTATCTTGGAGCAACACTTATTGGAGTCGGGTATCGAATTGGCTGGTCTTGCTGGCGCTGGGCGCCTTGCTGGCCGCCTGTGGCGGCGGTGGCGGCGATCCGACCATCGATGGCGGCAGCAGTGGCGGCACGACGGGCGGCGTGGCCGCGACGGTCACGGTAAGCCTGTTGAACGCCGCTGGCCAGCCCAGCAATGCATTGAGCAGCACGGCGCCGCTGACAGCCAAGGCGCTCGTCAACGATAAAAATGGCGTTCCTGTCAGCAATGCCGTGGTCACGTTTTCAGCCGATGCCACGCTGGTATCGTTGTCGTCAACCAACGGCACGGCGTTGACCGACGCCAAGGGCTATGCCAGCATCACCGTCTCGGCCTTGAATGCGACGGTTACCGGTGCGGGCAAGCTGACGGCCACTGTTGCGGCAGGCACCGCCACGGTAAGCGGCGAGGCGAGCTATGACATCAAGGCGGCCCAGGCATCGGGCGCCAAAATGACGCTATCGCTGCTTAACGGCGGCAGCGCCAGTAACGCGCTGTCGAGCGCCGCGCCGCTGACGGCCAAGGCGTTGGTGACCGATTTGAACGGAAAACCGATCAGCGACGTGTTGGTGGCATTCTCGACTGACAATACCATGGCAGTGATGTCACCATCGGTAGGGACGGCACTGACCGATGCGACAGGTACGGCCAGCGTAACGCTGCGTCCTTTCAGTCTGTCGGCCAGCGGCGCCGCCACGTTGCGGGCGACCACGACGGTCAATGGTGCCGTTGCCAGCAGCCAGATCAATTATGTGCTGGGAGCCACCGACCTGAGTGCGGAGAACATGCGGTTTTCGCCCGCCAGCATCCCGGCCTATGGCACCACCAACGTCACGGTTGATGTCATGGCTGGCAGCAGCCTGTACACGGGATCAGGCCAGACGGTAAATTTCAGTTCGACTTGCGTGCAGGCCGGCAAGGCTAGCGTGACCAGTGGCGTGCCTGTCGTCAATGGCAAGGCCACAGCTGTTTTCCGCGACCTGGGTTGCAATGACTACGATATGGTCAATGCCACAGTGGCGGGCAGCGCTTCCATGTATCACGCGACGCTGCCGATCGGCCGCGTCGCGCCGGCATCGGTACAATTTTCCAGCGTCAGTCCGGTAGGCAAATCGATCGTGATTCAAGGGCAGGGCGGCATAGCGCGCACGGAAATGGCTACGCTCACTTTCCGCGTATTCGATACTTTCAACAAACCGCTGGTCGGCCAGGAAGTGACGTTTTCGTTGTTGAACGGCCCTGGCATGACGCTCAATAAAGTGAAAGACACCACGGATGCCAATGGTGACGTCATCACCACCGTGAGTTCCGGCACCACCCCGACCACCTTCCGCGTCAAGGCCAGCCTGGCCTCTGGCATTTCCACCTTGTCCGATTCCATCCTGGTAACGACGGGTTTGCCTGTGCAAACGGCGTTTTCGCTCAGCTCTGTCAAGTCCAGCGTGGAAGGCTGGTCGTATGACAGCCCCGTAGGCACCCCTGCCACGACCGTCACTATCTTGCTGGCAGACCAAGCGGGCAACCCTGTTCCTGACGGCACGCCGGTGGCATTTCAGAGCAATTTGGGCGCCATCGGCTCGTCCAGCATGGGCGGCTGCACCACCATGAACGGCGGCTGCTCGGTCGACTTCCGCAGCCAGAACCCGCGTGTGGCCACCAATCCACCTGTCACGCCCTGCAATGATGTCAGCAATGGCGGCACGGCCGACAGCCTGTGGCCCGGTCTTGCCACCATCTGCGCCAGCACTTCGGACGGCAGCAAGACGTTGTTCGCGAAGATCGCCATCTTCCTGAGCGGCAGCCGTCCCGAAAATGTCACGCTGTTCGATCAGTCGGCCCAGGTCAGCCTGGATCGCAGCACCTATGATCTTGGGAGCGTTTCAGCCGCTGCAGTGCGTCAATTCAGCTTGAGATTCAGCGATTTGCATCAAAACCCCATGCCTTCCGGGACCACGGTCGCGATCACGAATATGATCAATGGCGTTGGATCCATCACTCCGGACAGCATACAAAATATCTATCCGCACAACACGCTTGGCGTGGATGACCGTACCGGAGGCAACATTCAAGGTAACCAGGGAGGCCGGCATGCCGTTACAATTAACAGCCTGACGCCGACAAATTGTGTAGCGAATGTGGTCAGCACGTTTAATGTAACAGTGACGACGCCGCTGGGTAACGCCACCAGTTACCCGTTTAGACTGACATTCTCCTGTCCTTGACGTAAGGGGAAACGGGCGCCGTAGAGGCGGTGCCTGCTTATTTTCTGATTGATATAAAAAGTGTCCGAAATTTCCAACAGTAATATCTTTCTTGTCGGCCTCATGGGCGCAGGCAAAACCACGATCGGGCGCATTTTGGCCCGCAAGCTGGGCTTGCGCTTTGTCGATTCCGACCACGAAATCGAGGCACGCACGGGAGCGACCATCCCGTGGATCTTTGAAATCGAGGGCGAGGCCAGCTTTCGCCGGCGCGAGGCCGAAGTCATCCGCGACCTGAGCGCCCAGGAAGGCATCGTCATGGCCACCGGCGGCGGGGCCATCCTCAACGCCGACAGTCGGGCCTACCTGAAGGAGCGGGGCACGGTCGTCTACCTGCGCGCCAGCGTCAGCAACATCCTTGCGCGTACCAGCCACGACAAGAACCGCCCCCTGCTGCAGACGGCCGATCCGCGCCGCAAGCTGGAAGAATTGACGTCGCAGCGCGAGCCCCACTACATGGAAGTGGCCGACATTGTGATCGACACGGGCCGTCCTAACGTACAATCGATGGTTCAGACCATCCTGATGCAGCTGGCCAGCCTCGAGTGCGAGGCTTCGCCCAATTGCGTCATTCATGCAGAGCCTTCGATGAACGAGCAATCCAAAATGTTGTTGAGCGTAGACCTCGACGAGCGCAGTTATCCGATCGCTATCGGTCCCGGCCTGCTGGCCGACGCCGATGCGCTGCTGCGCCATATCAGCGGCCACAAGGTGGCCATCGTCACCAATACCACCGTCGCCCCCCTGTATCTGGGCCGCCTGCAGGCGGCGCTGGCTAGCGATGGCCGCGAAGTGATCAGCATCGTCCTGCCGGACGGCGAAGAATATAAAAACTGGGCCAGCCTGATGCAGATCTTCGACGCGCTGCTGGCCAATAAATGCGACCGCAAGACCACCCTGGTGGCCCTGGGCGGCGGCGTGATCGGCGACCTGACCGGCTATGCGGCGGCCAGCTACATGCGCGGTATCGGTTTCGTGCAAGTGCCCACCACCCTGCTGGCGCAGGTCGATTCCTCCGTCGGCGGCAAGACGGGCATCAACCACCCGCTGGGCAAGAACATGATCGGCGCCTTCTACCAGCCGCGCGCCGTGATCGCCGACACCTCGACCCTGGAAACCCTGCCGGCGCGCGAGCTGTCGGCCGGCCTGGCCGAAGTGATCAAGCATGGCGCCATCATCGACGCAGCCTTTTTCGACTGGATCGAGGCGAACATGGCCAAGCTGATGGCGCGCGACAAGGGTGCGCTGGCTTACGCGATCGCCCGCTCGTGCGAGATCAAGGCCGACGTGGTGCGCCAGGACGAACGCGAAGGCGGCTTGCGCGCCATCCTGAATTTCGGCCACACCTTCGGCCACGCCATCGAGGCGGGCCTGGGCTACGGCCACTGGCTGCACGGCGAAGCCGTCGGCTGCGGCATGGTGATGGCGGCCGACCTGTCCTGCCGCATGGGCTATATCGACCAGGCGGCCGTGGAGCGCGTGCGCGCGCTGGTGGCCGCTGCCGGCCTGCCGGTGAAGGCGCCGGACCTCGGTGTCGAGCGCTGGCTGGAACTGATGGAAGTGGACAAGAAGAACGAGGGCGGCGCCATCAAGTTCATCTTGCTCAAACCCTTGGGCAGCCCGAACATCACGTCCGCGCCCCACGAACTGGTGCTGGCCACCCTGGCCGCCGGAGTGCAATAACATGCTGCCCGAAGACTTCCTCGCCCCGTACGCGGCCCATTCGGCACAGGGGCAGGGACGTCGCTTTGCCGAGGCGCCGCACGCCTCGCGCAGCCAGTTCCAGCGCGACCGCGACCGCATCATCCATTCATCGGCTTTCCGCCGCCTCGAGTACAAGACCCAGGTGTTCCTCAATCACGAGGGAGACCTGTTCCGCACCCGCCTGACGCACAGCCTGGAAGTGGCGCAGGTGGGCCGCTCCATCGCGCGCAACCTGCGCCTGAACGAAGACCTGGTGGAAGCCATCGCGCTCGCGCATGACCTGGGCCACACGCCATTCGGCCACGTGGGCCAGGACGTGCTCAACGAATGCATGCGGGAGCACGGCGGCTTCGAGCACAACCTGCAAAGCCTGCGCGTGGTCGACACCCTGGAAGAGCATTACGGCGCCTTCGATGGCTTGAACCTGATGTTCGAGACGCGCGAAGGCATCCTGAAACACTGCTCGCTGGCGCATGCGCGCGAACTGGGCCCCGTGGCCCAGCGCTTCATCGATCGCACGCAACCGACCCTGGAAGCGCAGCTGACCAACCTGGCCGATGAAATCGCCTACAACAGCCACGATATCGACGACGGCCTGCGTTCCGGCCTGATTACCATCGCCCAGCTGGAAGAGGTGGAGTTCTTCGGCCGCCTGTGGCGCGACGTGCAGCAGGCGTTTCCCGGCCTGTCGGGCCGGCGCGCCATCTACGAAACACTGCGCCGCCTGATCACGGCCCTGGCCGACGATCTGATCGTCACGTCGACTTCCCTGATTGCGGACGCCGCTCCGCGCGACGTCAGCGAAGTGCGCGCCAGTCCCCCGCTGATCCGTTTTTCGGACGCCATGCGCAAGGATGCGACGGAGCTCAAGCGGTTCCTGCGCGCGAACCTGTACCGCCACTACCAGGTCAACCGCATGCGCGTGAAGGCGAGCCGCATCGTGCGCGAACTGTACGACAGCTTCATGGCCGAACCGGCCCTGCTGCCGCCCGACTATCAACTCAGGGATGGCGACGTCACGCAGCAGGCGCGCAAGATCGCCGACTACATCGCCGGCATGACGGACCGCTACGCGATTCGTGAGCACCGCAGGCTGTATTCGCTCGACGAGTTGTAAGCGCATTACCCCCATTCCTCTCCTCTGTCAATTGGCATGATCATCTAGGTCCCCACCCGATCATCCCAATACCCCCGTAGCGCCTTCTTTTCTATCATGGCAGCAAGTCAACAAGGGCTTGCCGCCCATAGTCAAGGAGAGTGTCATGATTGAATCGCGCCGCAGTTTCTTGCGCGCCTTGCCAGCCGTAACCATCGGGGCGGCCATCGCGCCGCTGCCAGGCAAGGCGGCCACCAAGGGTGAAGGCGGCCAGCGTTGGGCGATGGTGGTCGATGTGCAGAAATGCATCGGCTGCCAGGCTTGCACGGTCTCCTGCATCATGGAAAACGCCGTGCCGGAAAACAGCTTCCGCACCGTCGTCTCAACCTATGAAGTCAAGGAAGAGAACCGCTGCGGCACCTACATGCTGCCGCGCCTGTGCAACCACTGCGCCAATCCCCCCTGCATTCCCGTCTGTCCCGTCGGCGCCACGTTCCAGCGCAAGGATGGCGTCGTCGTCGTCGATGGCGACCGCTGCGTGGGCTGCGCCTACTGCGTGCAAGCCTGCCCGTATGACGCGCGCTTCATCAACCACGAAACGGGCAAGGCCGACAAATGCACGTTCTGCGCGCACCGGGTCGATGAAGGCTTGCTGCCTGCCTGCGTGGAAACCTGCGTGGGCGGCGCGCGTATCTTCGGCGACCTGAATGACCCGGACAGCGTGGTGCACCAGCTGCTGACCGAGAACAAGGTGAAGGTGCTGAAACCCGAGCAGGGCACCCAGCCCCACGTGTTTTACCTGGGACTGGACACGCGCTTCGCCGGCCACGTCGAGGGCGAAGCGACTCTTTGGCAACCGAGCAAACACGGGAAATAAACCATGGACAGCCACATCACCGAAATTCTCAACGTCACGCGCGAAGCGGCATGGCTGCCGTGGGCGGTGCAGTATTTTTTCCTCATCGGCCTCAGTTATGGCAGTTTCATGCTGACGCTGCCGTACTTCGTCTTTGGCCGCAAGGCGTATGAACGCCTGGGACGCATCGCGCTGCTGGCATCCCTCGTCTGCGGCATGACGGCGCCCGTGGCGCTGCTGGCCGACTTGCACGGGCCGGGCCGCTTCTACCATTTCTATATTTACTTCCAGCCGCAGTCGTGGATGTCGTGGGGCTCGTTCTTCATCCCCCTGTATCTGGGCTGTTTGATGCTGTACGCGTGGCTGGCGCTGCGCGTGGACTTCGCCACACGGGGACAGGGCCAGGACCGCCTGGCCTTCGCCTACCGTTTGCTGGGGTGCGGCGGCGCCGCATCCTTGCGGGCCATTCGCGTCGCCGCTGCCTTCACCTTGTTGGCCGCCTTCGTCGTGGGCCTGTACACGGGCATGGAAGTGATGGTGGTGCGTGCCCGTCCCCTGTGGTTCACGCCTTTCCTGCCGGCGCAATTTGCCGCCACGGCCTTTGTTGGGGCCGTGGGCCTGGCGCTGCTGTTCAACCGCTTCCTGCCGGGCCGCGACAAGGCGCTGGAAGTATCGCTGAACCGCGCGCTGGCCCTGTCGCTGGCGCTGGTGCTGGCACTGGGCGGCGGCTGGCTGTTCGTCAGTCTTTCCGGCGTAAGCGCCAGCCACAGCATGGCCTTTACGCAGGTGGCGGGCATGCCGCAATGGCAGTTCACGGCCGTATGGGCCGTGCTGTCGGCCATCGTGCCGATGGCGCTGGCCATCTGGCGTCCGGCCACGAGTGGCCTGGCCAATGGCCTGATCGCGCTGCATAGCGCCTGGATGATGCGCTGGACGATTTTTATCGGCGGCCAGACGATTCCGAAGACGGGCGCAGGCCTGTACGACTACCACCTGCCGATGGGGAACGATGGCTTGCTGGGCATTATTGGCACGGCCGGCCTGTGGATCGCGCTGCTGTTGCTGATGCTGGAATTTTTGCCATGGGCGGGACGCGTCGTCGCTGGTCGCAGCCGTCCCGCCATGGCCACGCACTGAGGAGTCAAAAATGAACGATCAAATACACAACAACGCACACAACGACGTCCCTGACGACGAAAACGAAAAACGCCGCAAGCTGTTGCGCTACGGCGCCATCGGCGGCGGCCTGGCCGCGTTTGCCGCCAGCTTTTCCACCACGGCCGGCCGCATGGTCGACCATGCGCTGGGCAAGGATAAACCCGTGCAGAAACTGCATGGCAATTCCCTGCCGCCCGAGTTTTCCGTCGATACGGCCACGGGCAAGCTGACGGTCAATCCCGACCAGCAAGTGAGCTACACCATGTGCATGGGCTGCACCACGTTTTGCGGCGTGCGCGTACGTCTCGATAAAAAGAGCGGCAAGGTGCTGCGCGTGGCGGGCAATCCCTACAGCCCCCTGTCGGCCGACCCGGCGCTGCCGTATCAAACCTCGATCCGCGACAGCTTTGTGTCGCTGTCGCGCTTCCAGGAAAAGGGGCTGAAGGGCCGTTCGACGGCTTGCGGCCGCGGCAACGGCGTGCTGGAACAGATGAAGTCGCCGTTCCGCGTGCTGGCGCCCATGAAGCGCGTGGGACCGCGCGGCGGCGGCCAGTGGGAACCGATCGCCTTCGACCAGTTGGTGAAGGAAGTGACGGAAGGCGGCGACCTGTTTGGCGAAGGCCACGTGCAGGGGCTGCGCGCCTTGCGCGAGCTGGAAAAGCCGATCGATCCGGCGCAGCCGGAACTGGGCCCGCAAGTGAACCAGGTGGGCCTGATGTGCAGTACCGACGATGGCCGCCTGGCGTTCGGCACGCGCTTTTTCAAGCAGTCATACGGCAGTTTGAACCTGGTCAACCACGGTTCGTATTGCGGCGGCGCCTACCGCAGCGGCTCGGGCGCCATGTTCGGCGACATGAAGAAGATGCCGCACGCGAAAGTGGACCTGGAAAACACGGAGTTCTGCATTTTCGTCGGCACGGCACCAGGCAATGCGGGCAACCCGTTCAAGCGCCAGGGTACCCTGATCGCCAAGGCCCGCTCTGGCAAGCGCGAATTCAGTTACGTCGTTGTCGACCCCGTGCTGACAAACGCGGACAGCCTTGCCGCGGGCGACCGCAGCCGCTGGGTACCGATCAAGCCGGGTACGGATGGTGCGCTGGCCATGGGCATGATCCGCTGGATCATCGAGCACGAACGCTATGACCGCAACTTCCTCGTGCAGCCGAACCTGAAGGTGGCGGAAGCGGCGGGCGAAGCCGCCTGGTGCAATGCCACGCATTTGATCATCAACGAGAAGGGCCATCCGCGCGATGGCCGCTACCTGCGGGCGTCGGATATGGGCGCGGTGGAGCTGCCGGAAGAAGAGCGTTACAAGGATGGCGACGCCTTTTGCGTGATCGACGCCGCCACGCAAGCGATCGTGCCGCACAATGCCGCCAAGGGCGAGGCGCGCCTGTTCTTCGACGGCCCGCTGGATGTGGCGGGCGCACCGCTGCACCTGAAGACGGCCATGACGATGCTCAACGAGGAAGCGCAGCGCCACAGCATGGATGATTACGCGGCCGCCTGCGGCATAGGGCGCCACATCATCGAAGGGCTGGCGCAGGAACTCACCAGCCATGGCAAGCGCGCCGCCGTCAATGCGCACGGCGGCATGATGTCGGGTGCGGGCTTCTATAACGCGTATGCGCTGGTCATGCTCAATACCCTGATCGGCAATTTGAACCGCAAGGGCGGCACCCTGGTCAACGGCGGCAGCTTCAAGGATGCGGGGCCTGGGCCGCGCTATAACCTCGAGAGTTTCGACGGCGAGATCAAGGCGGCCGGCATGCCGATCGGGCGCAATGTGCCGTATGAAAAAACCTCGGAATTCAAGCTGAAGAAAGAAGCGGGCAAGGCGTATCCGGCGAAGGCACCGTGGTATCCGAATGCGCCCGCGCTGGCCACCGAGTGGCTGACCAGCGCCATGAACGGCTACCCGTACACCCTGAAGGCGCTGATTCTGTGGAGCTGCAATCCCGTCTACGGCATCACGGGCTTGCGCGCGCAGATCGGCAAAGAGCTGGCCGATCCGAAGAAGATTCCCCTGATCGTCGCCATCGACCCCTTCATCAATGAAAGTTCGGCGTTTGCCGACTACCTGTTGCCCGACACCTTGCTGTACGAAAGCTGGGGCTGGGCTGGCGCCTGGGGCGGCATGCCCGTCAAAATGAGCACGGCGCGCTGGCCCGTGGTCGAACCGCGCGTGCAAAAGACGCCGGACGGCCAGACCATCTGCATGGAATCGTTCTTCATCGCGCTGGCGAAAACGATGGGCTTGCCCGGTTTCGGTCCCGAGGCCTTGCAGGACATGGATGGCCAGCGCTTCCCCCTGCAGCGCGCGGAAGACTGGTATCTGCGCGGCGGCGCCAACATCGCCTGGCAGGGCAAGACGGCCGTGCCGGAGGCCAGCGACGACGATATCGATTTGTCCGGCGTGGGCCGCATCCGCCCCGAACTGGAGCGCACCCTGAAGCCGGAAGAGTGGCGCAAGGTGGCCTTCATGCTGGCGCGGGGAGGGCGCTACCAGAGCTATGGCGAAATGTTCGGCCTGCGCCTGCCGCCACCGGCGAATCCCAAGGCGCCGGCAGCTCCTGTACCCGTGATCGACGAGGCGCCGTATCCGCAGGACTGGTCCACGCACCGCTATCTGAAACCGATGATGCTGTACAACGAAGGCCTGGGCGTGAGCAAGAACAGCTTGAGCGGCAAGCGTTTCCCCGGCACGCCCGCGTGGCGAGTGGCGGCGTTTGCCGATGGCACGCCCGTGCGCAAAACCTATCCGGCCAGCGAGTGGCCGTTCGAGTTGATCAGCTTTAAATCGGCGCTGCAGAACTCCTACAGCATCGGTGCGCGGCGCTTGCGCGGCATCCATCCGGACAACCCGGTCGCCGTGCATCCCGACGATGCGGCGCGCTTGAAGCTGGAAAATGGCGATGCCATTTACCTGGAAACGCCGGGAGGCAGGGCCAGGGCCACGGTGATGCTGCGCCATGGCGTGCAGCGGGGCGTGATCGCCGTAGAACACGGTTTCGGCCACAAGGAGCACGGTGCGCGCGCCCACCGTATCGGCAAGCTGCGTCAGCCAGATGAACCGGCCATCGGCGCCGGCATCAACCTGAATGACCTGGGATTGACGGACCCGAGCCGCGGCGACAAGAACGTGTTTGTCGATCCCGTCTCGGGCACGTCGGTGCGGCAGGGGCTGCCGGCGCGCATCGTGCGGGCTTAACGAACGCTCAACAAAACCGTAGCGAGCGGAAGGGAGGTGCGGTCGAGAAGCGTAGCTGTGCGAATGCACAGTGAGCATCGCAGGCCGCAAATCACGACGCGCAGTAGGTTGGGTTGGGTGTTCTAGATTTCGCCGCCGGCCATTAGCAGCCGGGCTACCTCGGCTGCTGAATGCAGGCCCAGTTTTTCCATCGTGTTATGGCGGTGCACCTGCACTGTCTTGTCGCTGATGCCCAGCTCGCGGGCGATGACTTTCGAGGCTTTGCCTTCGGCCATCAGCAACGCCACTTCGCGCTCGCGCGCGGTGAGCCTGGCCAGCGCCGATTGCGCCGTATTCGCGCTGGCGGCGCTGCGGCTTTCTTCCACGCTGCGGGCCACGGCCCGGCTGACGGCGTCCAGCAGCACCTGGTCCTTGCACGGCTTTTCCAAAAAATCGCAGGCGCCCGCCTTCATCGTCTGCACGGCCATGGCCAGGTCGCCGTGGCCGCTTAAAAAAATCACGGGCAGGGAGATGGCGTGGCCGGTCCTGTTGTTCAACTCCTGTTGCAGTTCCAGTCCGCTCATCAAAGGCATGCGCACGTCGAGCAGCAGGCAGCCCGGAACATGGCCAGCGTAGCGCTGCAGGAAGTCGCGCGCCGACTCGAACGTCTCGACCTTCCAGCCGGCCGAATCGAACAGATAGGCCAGCGAGCGGCGCATGGCGGCGTCGTCGTCGACGACAAAGATGATCGCATCGCTTTCATTCATGGTGTTTCCTTGTTGGCTCCCAGGCCGGTATCTTCGGGCAGGCGGAACCAGACCGTCAAGCCTGGTGCATCGGCGTTGGCGTGCGCCGACAGGCTGCCGCCGAACGATTCGATGATGCTTTTGCTGAGCGACATGCCCAGGCCCAGGCCTTCGGCCTTGGTGGTAAAGAAGGGTTCGAACAGGCGCGCCATCTGCGCCGCTTCCAGGCCGCAGCCGGCGTCGCGCACGGCCACCGTGCAGGCGCCGTTTTCGCGGTGCAGCAGCACGCCGATGGGGTGCTGCGGATTGCCGTTTTCCAGCTGCGCATCGAGCGCATTTTTCAGTAAATTGAGCAGCACCTGCTGCACTTGCTGCGGGTCGGCCAGCACGCGCGGTGCCGCGCTGACCGCCTCGTGGCGCCAGCTGATATTGGCTTGCGGATGGGCTGCGCGGAACAGGGCCACGGCTTGCTCCACGGCGTCGGCCAGGGCGAAGGCCGTGCTGTGCGCGGGACGCTTTTGCGCCATCGCGCGAATGTGACGGATGATGGCGCCCGCGCGTTCGCTTTGCGTGGCGATTTCCTGCGCGCCGTCGAGCAGGGGCGCCGCATCGAGCCGACCCGCCGTGATGCGGCGCGCCATGCCGCGCGCGAAATTGCCGATGGCGGCCAGCGGCTGGTTCAATTCATGCGCGATGGCGCTGGCCATTTCGCCCAGAATCGCCAGGCGCGCCGTGTGGTCTAGCGTGGCCTGGCGCTGGCGCGCCTGCTCTTCCAGCGCGCGCTGCTGGTGCTGGGCGGCGCGCAATTGCTCCGTGCTCCGGCTGACCAGGTATTCCACGCGCACCGTGTGCACGGCCCAGGCGACGAGCAAGGCCAGCACCAGCAGCATCCAACCCCAGTAGCGGCGCAACGCCGTCTCGAACGTCAGCTTGTCCAGATAGGCGTAGGGACCGATGCGCAGGTCGCGGAACAGTTCATCGACGATTTGGTAATCGCTGGGTACCGTCCAGCTGTAGCCTTCGTCGGTGCGCGGCATGGCCAGCAGGGCTTGCGCCACTTTTTTTGCCAGCGCGGGCGGCGTCTGGCGCAGGGCCACGAAGGGCCAGTCCGGATACAGCCGCGACGAGCTGGCGCAGCGAAAACCGGGAATCGGGCGCGTGGTGATCACGCGCAGTTCCTCGGCGCGCACTTCGCCGCGCGCGACCATCTGTTCGAGCAGGCAGGTGCGCACGATGCCCGCATCCATGCGCCCCGCACGCACGGCGTCGATGATCTGCTGCGACGGAAAACCGCTATAGCGCAGGCTGGCAAAATCATGCGTGGGATCGATGCCCGCTTCGCGCAGTTCGCGCGCGGCGATCTGGTAGCCGCCAAAAGCGTCGGGCGCCACGGCCATCACGTTCTTGCCAGCCAGGTCGGCCAGGTCATGCAGTGGCGACGCGCTGCGCACGACGATGGCCGAGCCGATGGCCTGGCGCGGCGACTCCGTCCATGGCGATTCCAGGGTGGCGATACGGCTGGCGCCATCGCTGTGCTCGAGCGCCACGTAATGGCCGCTGCTGGTGATGGCAAAGGCGATCGATTGCGACTGCACGGCGCGCGTCAGGCCCGCCTGGTCGTAGTCGGCCAGGGTGAAACGGATGCCGGGAATGCTCGCTTGCAGGTGGCGCGTCACGTACGACCAGTCCTGCTGCACGGCGTCGCCGCCCTTGTAGGCCAGTACGCCAATTCTTACCTCGGGCAGGTCGTTCGCCGCGTGGGCGCCGTGCAGACACAGCGCCGCCAGCGCGAGCAGTAAAAAATGCCGCACTAGAACATGCTGCGCTGCGCCGCGCGCGCATCGCCGAACAGGTCCAGCAGCAGTTTCTTGATGGGAGCGGGCAGCGGCGCGTCTGCAATTTTTGCGCCGTCATACCAGACGTGCGTCGCTTCCCCGGCCAGCGCCAGGCGGCGCACCAGGGTGATGCGGCAGGGAACGATGTGCAGTTTGTAGTGGGTAAACACGTGTACGATGGGCAGCAGTCGTTCCTGCGTTTCGATTGCGCCAAACGGCGCCACGGCGTGCGCCAGCAGCTCCTGATCGATGTCGCGCGGACAGTCCTCGCCGGCCAGCACGTGGCCATCGAGTTCCGGCAGCGACAGCAAGCCGCCCCAGATGCCGGAACCGGGACGCTGTTCCAGCAGCACCTGGCCATCGTCGATGATGACGAGCATGACGGCGTGTTTTTCGGGGCTGGTTTTCTTCGGTTTGCGCACCGGCAGATCCTTGGTGCGGCCCGTAGCGTAGGCCACGCAGCGCGGCTGCAGCGGGCAGCGGCCGCAATCGGGGCTGCTGCGCGTGCACAGGGTGGCGCCGAAGTCCATCAGGCCCTGCGTGTAGGCTTCGATACCTGTCTCCGGCAGCAGCGCTTCGGCACGGCGCCACATGGCTTCCTCGACCCGTCTTTCGCCGGGATAGGCATCGATGCCGAAGGTGCGCGCGAAGACGCGTTTGACGTTGCCGTCCATGATGGCCGCGCGTGTGCCGCTGGAAAACGCGGAGATGGCGGCCGCCGTCGAACGGCCTATGCCGGGCAGGTCGGCCAGCAAGGCTGGGTCGCTGGGGAAGGCGCCGTCGTATTCGGCCACCACGCGCTGTGCGCACTTGTGCAGGTTGCGCGCCCGCGTGTAGTAACCGAGGCCGCTCCACTGCGCCATCACGTCTTCCACCGGGGCGCTGGCCAAATCGCGCAGGGTAGGGAAGCGTTCGAGGAAGCGCGCATAGTAGCCGAGTACCGCGGTGACCTGCGTTTGCTGCAGCATGATTTCGGACAGCCAGATCAGGTAGGCGTTGCGCGTGTTTTGCCATGGCAGCGCATGGCGGCCATGCTGCTTTTGCCAGGCGATGACGGTGGCGGAAAAAGTCGGGTCGATGTAATTTTCAGACGCGTTTTCAAACTGAGTTGCGCCCGTGGCGGGCGAGAGCGGATGCAGCAGACGTTTCATGCAGGGTTCCAGTATCTTGTGGCGTGTTGTTGCGTGTTTTATGTGGCGCTGGCCGTGCGCAAGGCAGCGAGCAATTGCGCCAGCTGCGCCTTGTCGCGTTCGAGCGCCGCCAGGCTGGCTTCGAAGCCGGCGATTTTCTGTTCCAGGCTGCCCGTGGCGTCGTGGATGCGCTGGATCGAGGCAAAGCGCAGTTTCAGCTGCTCCTTGTACTCGACGATCTGCGCTTCGAGGGGCGCCATGATGACTTTCAGCCAGGCGCTGGCGTCGTCGTTGGCGTTGGTGAAACTGCGGCGCACGCGCGAGGCGATGGTGTCAAAGAATTTCTCCATCAGCACGACACGGCTGGTGGTGAGCAAGGTGGCCGTGCCGAACTGCTTGTGATACACGGCTTCGATATCGGCGATCTCCTGGCGGTAGCGGGCCAGCGAAAACGGCATCGGCAAGGCCAGCGCCAGGCCATGTTCGGTGGCGAATTTTCGGTACATCACGTTCATCATTTCCGTGATCTCGGCCGTCTTGCCTTCCGAACGGTCCAGGTTCCGGGTGATGCGCTCGAAATACTGGCGCACGGCTTCGCGCAAGCCCGTGAAAAAGCGGCTGCGCTGCATGGCCGCGCGCACGCCATCGATATCGTTGCGCACGATATCCATGCCCAGGCTTGTATAGAGTTCCGTCGACAGGCGGGTAAACACGGCGCGCGTGGCCTGCAGCTTGAACAGGCTGCTGTCGAATTCCTTCTTCTCGATATCGACGCGGCGCATCATGTGCGCGATCACGCTCTGGTTCTTGCCGCGCAGGCTGTGCAGCTCGTGCAGCTGCTCGGCGATGCCGCGCGCGCGCGCCGCCGCCTGCACCTGCTGCGCCGCCTCGATGGCGTCCAGGTCGAACGCCAGCTGGCGCCGGATGATGTCCTTGCGCGCGGGGATCAGCTCATCGAACAGGGCCGTCTCCAGCGGCAGCAAGCGGCTCTTTTCCAGCAGCGCCGCATCGTGGTTGATCTTGCCCACCAGGGCCTTTTGCGCCGAGACGGGAAACACCTGGCCCGCATCCAGTGTCAGCAGGTGCGCCACGCTGGCCTGCTGGCGTTCGATGGCTTGCGCCACCTCGGCATCGCCGCGCAATTCGTCCCACATGCTGTCGATCTTGTTGAGCACTACCAGGCGCCCCGCGCCGGCGCCGATATGGTTGCGCCATACTTCGATATCGCTGCGCGTGACGCCCGTGTCGGCCGCCAGGATGAACAGCACCGCGTGCGCATTCGGGATCAGGTTCAGGGTCAGTTCCGGTTCCGTGCCGATGGCGTTCAGGCCGGGCGTGTCGAGAATCACCAGGCCCTGTTTCAGCAGCGGATGGGGGAAGTTGATGATGGCGTGGCGCCACATGGAGATTTCCACCTGGCCGTCCTCGTCCAGCATCGAGGGCGCGTCCGCATCGTCGGCGTCGTACAGGCCGTAGCGCGCCGCTTCTGCCACGCTGACTTTTTTCGTCAGGCTGACCTGGCGGATGGCTTCCTGCATGTCGCCGCCCGCCTCGATATTCAGGGACAGGACGGTCCAGGCGGCGGGCAGGTCGCGGTAGTCGCTGGTCGACAGGTTCTGGGCGCGCGTCTCGATGGGCAGCAGCCGGATCGATGGCGGCCAGGCCGCGTCGTACAGCAGCTCGGTGGGGCACATGGTGGTGCGGCCTGCGCCCGAGGGCAGGATGCGCTGGCCATAGCCGGCAAAGAAGATGGCGTTGATCAGCTCGGATTTTCCGCGCGAGAATTCCGCCACGAAGGCCACGGACAGGCGGTCGTCAGTCAGACGGGAGCCACAGCGCGCCAGGCGCAGCGCGGAGGCGCCGTCGACCAGGCCCGCCGCGCTGGCGGCTTGCCGGTATGCCTGCAAGGCGGCCTGCACGTCCTGCCGCCATGCGCTGTATTGTTCCAAGTCTCTGACCATCTGGCTCCCTCTGTGAGTGTGGCTACTTTTGGCAATTCACGCAGTAAAACGTGGAACGCTGTCCCTGCACGATTTGCCGTATCGGCGCGCCGCACACGCGGCATGGCTTGCCCGCGCGGTTGTACGTGAAATACGTCTGCTGGAAGTAGCCGGACTGGCCATTGACGCCGATGAAGTCGCGCAGGGTGCTGCCGCCCTGCACGATGGCTTCGGCCAGCACGTCGCGGATCGATTGCGCCAGTTTCTCATAGCGGGCCAGGCCGATGCGCCGGGCTGGCGTCTTCGGGTTGATCCCCGCGCGGAACAGGCTTTCGGAGCAATAGATATTGCCCACGCCGACGACGATGTCGCCCGCCATCAGCACCTGCTTGATGTTGGTGCCCTTGTTGCGCGTTTTCTCGAACAGCAGCTGGCCAGTGAAGCCGCCTTCCAGCGGTTCCGTGCCCAGACCGCGCAGCAGCGCGTGGCCATCCAGCGGGCCGTCGGCCTCGTCATGCCACAGCACGGCGCCGAAGCGGCGCGGATCCGTCATGCGCAGCACCTGGCTGCTGCCGTCCGCGTCTTCCACGACGAGGTCGAAATGGTCGTGCTTTTGCGCCTCCGTCCCAGTGGGCAGCACGCGCAAATGGCCCGACATGCCCAGGTGGATGATCAGGGTGCCGTGGCGGAAGTGGATCAGCAGGTATTTGCCGCGCCGCCCCGTCAGGCCGATGGTTTGCCCCGACAATTGTTCGCCCAGGGCAGGGGGGAAGGGCCAGCGCAGGCCGTCGCGGCGCAGCACGACGGCACGCACGGCGCGCCCTTCGATGTGGGGCGCGACACCGCGCCGTGTGACTTCGACTTCTGGCAATTCTGGCATAGGGCTCGAATGATGGAAAACCGGGTAAAAAACAGGCGGGTCGCCGGCCGATGGCTGGCCCGGGCACGCTACGCCGCCACGACGTATATATTTCGTTACATACGTGAAGTACGCGATAGCCGCGTTGGGCGTAGAATCAAACTTTGCCGTTTAGCCAGGATCAGCCTTTGAAAAACGCTTTCGCCATTGTAACCTTGTCCGCCCTGATGGCCACGCATGCCATGGCACAGACGCCTGTTGCCCCCGCCGATGGGGCGGCCAGCCCCGCTGCGGCCGCTGCGCCGCAAGCGGCCGGTACCGAGTCCGACGACGACGCCAAGGGCGAGAAGCTGCCCAAGGTCGAGTTGAGCAGCGATTTGCTGTACAAGCTGACCAAGGCTGAAATGGAATTCAAGAGCGGCCAGTGGCAAGGGCCGTACGTGACGATGATGGTGGCGGCGCAGCAGACGCGTGATCCGCGCCTGGCGCGCCGCGCCTCCGAAATGGCACTGGCCGCCAAGCAGGGCGGCGAAGCGCTGGCGGCCATCCGCCTGTGGCGTGAGCTGGCGCCCGAATCGGATGAGGCGACCCAGTTCTTCCTCGGCTTCGTCGTCTTGACGGACAAGATCGAAGAAGCGGAACCGATTTTTGCCGAGCGCCTGGCCAATGCACCGCCGGGCGCGCGCGGCGTGGCCCTGTTCCAGATGCAGCAGATACTGTCGCGTTCGAATGACAAGCTGTATGCCTATTCGATGGTGACGCGCCTGGTGCAGCCCTACCTGGACATGTTCGAAGCCCACCTGGTGCTGGCGCAGGGCGCCTTGTCGATCGGCGAGCGTGAACGCGCCATCGGCGAAGCGAACAAGGCGTTGGCGATCAAGCCGAACTCCGAGCTGGCCGCGCTGACCCTGGCGCAGGTGACGGGCGAGCCCGAGGCGGCAGGCAAGGTGCTGGCCGCCTTCCTGCAAAAGAATCCGGACGCTGTCGAGGTGCGCGGCGCGTATGCGCGCCTGCTGGTCGAGCAAAAACAGCTGGAGCCGGCGCGCGACCAATTCCTGCTGCTGCTGAAAAGTCAGCCCGACAACCTGGGCGGCCTGTATGCGCTCGGCATCGTGGCGTTGCAGCTGGAAGATACCAAGGGCGCGGAGCAGTACTTCAAGCGCTTCCTGGCCGTGCTCGACAAATCCCCTGGCGACGCGCGCGATCCGTTCAATGCCCTGATGATACTGTCGCAGATCGCCGAAACGCGCGGCGACACGGCCGGCGCCATCGCCTGGCTGGACAAGATCGACAACAGTGCGTCCGCCGGTTATGTCGAGGCGCGTTTGCGCCGCGCCCAGCTGATCGCCCGTGGCGGCAATCTCGATGCGGCGCGCAAGGCGCTGACGGAAATCGAAACGGACGATCCGGCAAGCCAGGCGCAGGTGCTGCTGGTCGATGCGCAATTCCTGCGCGATGCTGGCTACGTGCAAAGCGCCTATACGGTGCTGGAAAATGCCTTGCTGCGCTTCCCCGATAATCCGGAACTGCTGTACGACTATGCCTTGCTGGCCGAGCGCCTGGATAAACTCGAGCTGATGGAGGCGAGCCTGCGCCGCGTGATGGCGCTGGCGCCTGACAATCAGCACGCGTATAACGCCCTCGGCTACTCGCTGGCCGAACGGGGCATCCGCCTGCCGGAAGCCCATGCACTGATCGAAAAAGCCTTGCAGATGGCGCCGGGCGACCCGTTCATCATGGACAGCATGGGCTGGGTGCAGTTCCGCATGGGTAACCTGGCCGCCGCGGAAAGCGCGCTGCGCCGCGCCTATGCCGTGCGCAGCGACCCGGAAATCGCCGTCCACCTGGGCGAAGTGCTGTGGCAGAAGGGCGACAAGGCCGAAGCGCAAAAGCTGTGGCGCGAGGCGCAAGGCAAGGATCCGAAAAACGATGCACTGAAAAGCACCCTGGCGCGCTTGAATGTCAGTTTGTGATTGAACCGATTAACTCAACTATGAGAAACCAGCGCCATGGCGCTGGTTTTTCCTTGTGCCCATGTCCAAACCCATGTCCAAACATTTCCTGCCCCTGACTGTCCTGTGCCTGGCCCTCTCGGCCTGCTCGACCCTGACTTCCCCCTTTTCATCCGGCGCCGCGCCATCGGGCAAAGCCGTCGCGCCCTACCGCGAACAGGTGGAGCTGACGGGCCGTTTGAACGTCGTGTACCAGAAGGATGACAAGCCCGAATCGGCCACGGTCAATTTCAACTGGCTGCAGACGGCCGCGCGCACGGATGTGACCCTGTATACGCCCGTCGGCAGCACCCTGGCGACGATCGCCGTCACGCCGCAGCAGGCCGTGTTGACGCAAAGCGGCAAGGCGCCGCGCAGCGCGCCCGACGTCGATACCCTGAGCGCGCAGATGCTGGGGTGGTCCCTGCCCGTGTCGGGCTTGCGTGACTGGCTGCAAGGTTATGCCGTGGGCGCCGATGGCAAGCGCTTCGTCGCGTCACCGGCCAATGACAGCGTGACAACCAAAGACGGCTGGCGCTTGCGCTATGTGTCGTGGCAAGATGCTGCTGAGAATACACCGGGCGCCTTGCCCCAACCGCGGCGTATCGATGCCGAACGCACCACCAGCGCGCAGGCCGATGCCGTGTCGCTGCGCATCGTGCTCGATGCCGCCCCATCCACACCTGCACCATGACATTGACGACCCTGAATCATTGCCCGGCTCCCGCCAAACTGAACTTATTTCTGCACGTTAACGGCCGCCGCGCCGATGGCTACCATCTGCTGCAGACGGTTTTCCAGTTGCTCGACCATGGCGACACCTTGCACTTCGCGCTGCGCGACGACACGCTGATCCGCCGCGTGACGGCGCTGGCCGGCGTGCCGGAAGAGCAGGACTTGATCATCCGCGCCGCGAAACTGCTGCAGGCGGAAGTGCTGCGCCGCACGGGCGCCTTGCCGCGCGGCGTCGATATCGCCATCGACAAGGTGCTGCCCATGGGCGGCGGCCTGGGGGGCGGTTCGTCCGATGCGGCCACGGCCCTGATGGCCTTGAACCGTCTGTGGCAAGCGGGCTTGAGCCGGGAGGAATTGATGGCGCTGGGCTTGCCGCTGGGCGCCGATATCCCATTTTTCATCTTTGGCGAAAACGCCTTTGCCGAAGGCGTGGGCGAGGCCCTGCAGCCCGTCGCCACGCCCGAATGCTGGTATGTGGTGATCGAGCCGGGCGTGCAAGTACCTACCGCCGCAATTTTTTGCGCGGAAGGCTTGACGAGAAATACCGAACCCGTCACAATAGCGGACTTTTCCAGGCACCTCGCAGAAGGAAACGATGCGGGCGGGTTTGGTAAAAATGATTTACAGCAAGTGGCATGCAGTCTTTTCAAGCCGGTAGCAGATGCGGTAGAATGGCTGGGTGCTTACGGTGAGGCCAGGATGACTGGTTCCGGTGCTTGTGTGTTTAGTGCGTTTGGCAGTCAGGAAGAAGCGGATGCGGTGCTCAGCAATGTGCCACCAGTCTGGATCGCCTGGAAGGCAAAAGCGCTGAATCGCCACCCGATGCTCACGGTGTTGTAAAGAGCAAAAAAAGATTTTGCTTAGCGTCAAATAGTCGGTATAATACTGGCCAACATGACGGCAAGCAGTCAGTAACGTAGGGGAATCGCCAAGCTGGTTAAGGCACTGGATTTTGATTCCAGCATGCGAAGGTTCGAATCCTTCTTCCCCTGCCACCATTTCACCGTAGTCTGTCGATGCGAAGTTGGCGTCCAGTACGGGAAAAAGCAGATATGTCGCCACGCGGCATATTCTAAACAATGACTGACCGGGCCTATGCCCGGTTAGTGCTTTTCAAGACTTCTATATCACCTCTTGGGACTCCCATGGCTTACGAAAACCTGATGGTTTTTACCGGCAACGCGAATCCAGCGTTGGCAGAGGGGGTCGCAAAAAACCTCGGCATCCCTCTCGGTAAAGCAAACGTTTCGAAATTCTCCGACGGCGAAGTAATGGTCGAGATTAACGAAAACGTACGCGGCAAGGATGTTTTTGTTTTGCAATCCACCTGTGCTCCAACCAACGACAGCCTGATGGAAATCATGCTGATGGTTGATGCCTTGAAACGTGCTTCCGCTGGCCGCATCACCGCCGCGATTCCTTACTTCGGCTACGCCCGCCAAGACCGTCGTCCACGCTCCGCGCGTGTGGCAATTTCGGCCAAGGTGGTGGCGAACATGCTGGAAGAAGCCGGTGTCGAGCGCGTCCTGATCATGGACTTGCACGCTGACCAGATTCAAGGTTTCTTCGATATCCCAGTCGACAACATCTACGCTTCGCCAATTTTGCTGGGCGACCTGCAAAAGAAAAACTACCAGGATCTGCTGGTGGTGTCGCCGGACGTCGGCGGTGTGGTACGTGCGCGCGCCCTGGCAAAACGCCTGGGCTGCGACCTGGCCATCATCGACAAGCGTCGTCCAAAAGCGAACGTGTCGGAAGTGATGAACATCATCGGTGAAGTCGAAGGCCGCAACTGCGTGATCATGGATGACATGGTCGACACGGCAGGCACCCTGACCAAGGCTGCCGAAGTGCTCAAAGAGCGCGGCGCGAAAAAAGTCGTGGCGTATTGCACGCACGCGGTGCTGTCGGGCCCGGCGATTGACCGTATTTCGGCCTCGCCACTCGATGAGCTGGTCGTGACCGACACGATCCCCCTGTCCGAAGCGGCCCTGGCCTGCGGCAAGATCCGTCAATTGACGTGCGCGCCGCTGCTGGCCGAGACGTTCAAGCGCATCATCAAGGGCGATTCGGTTATTTCCCTCTTTATCGATTAATTCGACAAGAGCAGCAACAGACGTCACCTGCGGCGCGACCGGCTTTTTGCCTGTTGCGCCGTAGTATTTTAGTTTTCGGGGCGCATATGCGCCCATTTTCGAAGATTCCTGGTCGCGGGAATCTTCATAACACAAGGCGCAAGCCTTGTTCTTCTTGGAGTTTCACATGAAAGTTATCGCATTTAAACGCGAATTGCAAGGTTCCGGAGCGAGCCGCCGCCTGCGCATTTCCGGCCAAACCCCTGGTATCGTCTACGGTGGCGCTGAAGCCCCAGTGCTGATCTCGCTGGATCACAACGCCCTGTACCACGCGCTGAAAAAAGAAGTGTTCCACTCGTCGATCCTGGACCTGGAAATCGACGGCGTTTCCCAGCAAGTTCTGTTGCGCGACTTCCAAGTCCACGCATACAAACAACTGGTTCTGCACGCTGACTTCCAACGCGTTGACGCTAAGCAAGCTATCCACGTGAAAGTTGCTCTGCACTTCACGAACGCTGACGTTTCCCCAGCAGTCAAACTGCACGGCGCGACCATCAGCCACGTAGCCAACGAAATCGAAGTTTCGTGCCTGCCAGGCCAACTGCCAGAATTCATCAACGTTGACCTGTCGAACATCGACGTCGGTCACTCGCTGCACGTTGGCGACCTGGTCCTGCCAGCTGGCGTGACCGCTGTCACCCACGGCGCCAACCTGACCATCGCTACCGCTTCGGTACCGGCTGGCCACGTTGCTGCTGAAGCCGCTGCTGCTGAAGTTGTTGCTGACAAGAAGTAATTTTGCCGCCGCAGCAATGCGGTAGTCGCAAGGAAAAACCCGTCCGGTTCGCTCCGGACGGGTTTTTTTCTGCCTGTTTTCACCGATAATACGTTTTTACACTGCAGACACAGCCATGCCCATACGCCTGATCGTCGGCCTCGGCAACCCGGGACCCGAATACGAACAAACCCGTCACAATGCCGGCTTCTGGCTGGTGGACAACCTCGCCAACAGCTTGCCCGGCACGCGCTTGCAGCGCGATTCGCGCTACAACGCCATGCTGGCCAAGACCTCCATCGGCGGCAACGAAGTCTGGCTGCTCGAACCGCTGACCTTCATGAACCGCTCGGGCCAATCCGTGGGCGCGCTGGCGCGTTTCTTCAAGATCGCCGCCGATGAAGTGCTGGTGGTGCACGACGAACTCGATCTGATGCCAGGCATCGCGCGCCTGAAGAAGGGCGGCTCGGCCGGCGGCCATAATGGCTTGAAGGACATCACGGCCGCGCTGGGCACGCAGGATTACTGGCGCTTGCGCCTGGGCATCGGCCATCCGCGCACCCTGAGCCTGCAGCAGCAGGTAGCCGATTTCGTGCTGCACCGCCCGCGCCGCGAAGACCAGGAGCTGATCGAGCAGGCGATCGACAAATCCTTGCAAGTCATGCCGCTGATCGTCGAGGGCAAGTTCGAGGCGGCGACCATGAAGTTGCACACCGCGTAATTATTTCCCCGCCTTGCCGAAGCCGGTCATGATGGTTTTCGCCATCTGCTGCTGGCTGGCCTGGGCGCTGCTGCCTTCACCCGCGTTGGCGGCGATCAGCAAGCCGTCGCCGCTGCCGGGCGCCAGCGCGATCAGCGCGTGCCAGTAGCCGTTCGAGCCCAGGTGGGTCAGCACGCGCTGTGGCGCCTGGGGCGGGAAATGCATCACGCCCCAGCCCAATGCCGCATTCGTGTCGCCCTGCGCCGTATGCAGCAAGACATAGGTTTCCTGTTTCAGCAGCTTGCCCTTGCCTTGTTCGCCCTGCAGTTGATCGAGCGCAAACTTGGCCCAGTCAGCCATGCTCAGGTGGATTTCTCCATCGGGCGCCATCATCAGCGGGTTGCTGGCCATCAAGCCGGCGATCGGCTTGCCTTCCTTGTGGCCCAGGTTTTGTCCGCGCACCGTGGGACCGAACGCGGCCTGCATGCCCAGCGGGCCGAATACTTCCGCCTGCATCAGTTCCTCATAGGTCTTGCCCGTGACCCGCTCCGCAATGGCGGCGGCGATCATGGCGCCGCTGTTCGAATAATGCGATTCGCCGCGCGGTGCGGCCACCGGCGCGTCGGCCAGCGCGCGCTGTGCGTATTCCAGGCGCAGCACGGGCAAGGGGCGCGCATCCGTGTAGGTGGAATTGATCCAGTCCTCGTCCGGATTGGGCGGTAAACCGGCGCGGTGCGCCAGCAAATCCATCAGGTTGACGTCGCGGTACTCGGCGCGCATGCCGGCGCTCAGCGCGGGCAGCATGCTGGACAGCGGCGCATCCCACGACAGCACGCCCCGCTCCACCAGGCGCGCGATCAGGGTCACCGTCATGGCCTTGCCGTCGGAACCGATATTCCACACGTCATCGGCGCGTACGGCGTCATGGCCGTCGTTGGCGCGCACGCCCGCCTGCGCCTGCGCATCGATCTTGCCGTCGCGAATGAGCAGGATGGCCATGGCCGGCACGCTCCTGTCGGCCAGCGCCTGCTGCAGCATGGCGTTCAAGTCATGCGCGCGGGCGGCGCCGCCGAGCAGGAGGGCGGTGCTGCAAACGAGTGAGGCAAGCAGGGTTTTCATGGTGTCTCCAGTCGATAGGATAGGGCGAACATGTTAAAATGGTCGCAAAACATGATTTAATTATTGTTTTACGATAATTTATTCTAACGGCACTTTGTACTTTCGTATACTTTTAAATATGAAAAAAAATCAGTCAGGCCCCGCTGTATTGAGCCGGCGCGTGCGCCATGGCGTGACGACGTTCTTCGTGCTGTACCTGCTGCTGACGGTGCTGGGCTGGCTGGCGCCCGCGCCGGCCGCGCATGGGACATTGGGTGGCGCCGGCATGTACGAGCTGATGCTGCAACTGCAGAACCAGCCATTCGAGCACCTGGCGGCCATGCCGTGGTGGCAGCGGGTACTGGGCCTGGCGCTGGCCTTGCCGGCCTTGCTGGTGCTGGGCGATGCCGTGCGCCAGCTGGCCCGGATCCTGCGCCAGTTCGAGCAGGGCGTGTACTTTACGCCGCAGGTGGCGGCGCACTTTCGCCGTTTCGCGGGCGGCTTGCTGCTGGGAACGCTGTTGACCCTGCTGGAGCCGACCGTGCGCGGCATGCTGTTCGGCTTGCTGGAAGAGGGCGCGGGCCAGTTGCGCCTGGTGGTCGACGTCACGGGCGGCGACTTGTGGACCTTGCTGCTGTGCTCCGTGTTCTTTGCGCTGGCGCAAATCCTCCATGAAGGCCAGCGCCTGGCCGATGAAAACAGCGGGTTCATCTGATGGGCATCGTCGTGCGCCTCGACCTGGTACTGGCCAGGAAAAAAGTGAAATCGAAGGAATTGGCGGCCTTCATCGGCATCACGGAACAGAATCTGTCCCTCTTGAAATCGGGCAAGGTGCGCGGCGTGCGTTTCGATACCCTGTCGAAAATCTGCGAAATGCTCGAATGCCAGCCCGGCGACATCCTGGAATTCGATGCGTCGCAGCCGGACGACGGGGATGGCGACAGTTAGCGGCACAGAGGGCGGTTTTTTTGAAGAGTAGGGTGCATAGAGGTACAATTGACCCTTACCAGATTTATTACAGCAAGATTATCCAGAAAACGCCTGTACAGGCCGTTTTTGCACCAGCCGCTTGCCGGCAAAATTGATTATTTAAAGGTTTTCCCATGAGTCTCCAATGCGGTATCGTCGGCTTGCCGAACGTCGGCAAGTCCACCCTGTTCAATGCACTGACGAAAGCCGGTATCCCGGCTGAAAACTATCCGTTCTGCACCATCGAGCCGAACGTCGGCGTCGTCGAAGTGCCGGACCCACGCATGGATGCGCTGGCCGCCATCGTCAAGCCGGAACGCATGGTCAACGCCATCGTGGAATTCGTCGACATCGCCGGCCTGGTGGCCGGTGCATCGAAGGGCGAGGGCCTGGGCAACCAGTTCCTGTCGCACATCCGTGAAACGGACGCCATCGTCAACGTCGTGCGCTGCTTCGAAGATGACAACGTCATCCACGTGGCCGGCAAGATCAACCCGCTCGACGATATCGAAGTCATCCAGACCGAACTGGCGCTGGCCGACATGGGCACCGTGGAAAAAGCCATCCACCGCGAAAACAAGAAAGCCCGCTCGGGCGACAAGGATGCGGCTAAGCTGCTGGCCATCATGGAACGCATGATGCCTTACCTGAACGACGCGAAACCCGTGCGCGCGATGGGCCTGGACGCCGATGAAATGGAACTGATCAAGCCGCTGTGCCTGATCACGGCCAAGCCGGCCATGTTCGTGGCCAACGTGTCCGACTCGGGCTTCACGAATAATCCGCTGCTGGATCAGCTGACGGCCTATGCGCAATCGCAGAACGCCCCCATCGTCGCCATTTGCGCGGCGCTGGAAGCGGAAATCGCCGACCTGGACGACGCCGACAAGGGCGCTTTCCTGGCCGACATGGGCATGGAAGAGCCAGGCCTGGACCGTCTGATCCGCGGCGCGTACAAGCTGCTGGGCCTGCAAACCTACTTCACGGCAGGCGTGAAGGAAGTGCGCGCCTGGACCATCCATGTGGGCGACACCGCACCGCAGGCGGCCGGCGTGATCCACACCGACTTCGAACGCGGCTTCATCCGCGCGCAAACCATCGCCTATGACGACTTCATCGCCTACAAGGGCGAGGCGGGCGCCAAGGAAGCGGGCAAGATGCGCGCCGAAGGCAAGGAATACGTCGTCAAGGATGGCGACGTGCTGAACTTCCTGTTCAACGTCTAAGGACAGATGCTTGCTGGCAAGCGCCAGCAACATATTGCATTCGTCCATTGCGAAATGCCGCTCAATGCACTTGGGCGGCATTTTTTGTTTGTCTATTTGAAAAGGCCTGCCATGCAGCCGGAGAAACCGCCGCTCGTTTCCATTGTCATGGCCACGTACAACCGGAGCAATATCCTCGGGTACGCTATTCAGTCTGCACTCGCCAGCACCGTGCAGGATTGGGAACTGATTATTGTCGGCGATTGCTGCACCGACGATACCGCCGAGGTGGTCGCCGCGTTCGGCGACGCGCGCATCCGCTTTGTGAATCTGGACACCAATTACGGCGAACAGACGGGGCCCAACAATGTCGGCGTCAGCCTGGCCCGAGGCACCTATCTGGCATTCCTGAACCACGATGACCTGTGGTTGCCCGATCATTTGCAAAGCAGTATCGAGGTCCTCGAGCGCACCGGGGCCGACCTGGCTTTTGGCCAGGGACTGGTGGTTTTGCCGGTGGGACATCACATGGTGGGCGCGCTGGCGGATGGCGTGCAACCGTACCGTCCGTGGATGGACGTGCCCGCTACCCTGTGGATCATGCGGCGCGAGCTGGCCCTGCAGATCGGCCCATGGCAACCCTCATGGGAAGTGCGCTGCTGGCCGTCGCAAGCCTGGCTGCACCGCGTGTATCGCGCGGGACGGCCGATGCTGGCCCACCCCCGCATCGGCGCCATCCTGATCCAGTCTGGCAGCCGCAGCAATGCCTACCTGGAGCGGCAACACGCCGAGCATGCGTTCTGGTGGGCGCACATGCAGGATCCGCTGAATATTCTGCAGGCTGTCTCCACGCTGTATGGCAAGGTGGGCCGTGAGCGTCTTATTGCTCCGCTACAGTCCGCGATAACGGCCATGAAAGCATTGTCACGCCGTCTTTGCTATATGTTGGGGCTGTGGCCGCCGCATCCCGGCTTCTGGCTCAAATATTGGCGCAAAGGCACATTTTTACGTGAATTACGCCGCCGCCGGGGATTGAAGGACATGTCGCAGCGATAGATAATACGGTTGCAATACATAAGAGCATTTTTATAAAATTCTAGGGGTAGATCTGGTGGCTGAGAAAGATAACTGGTTGTTGGCTGGCGCGAAGCAGGATGGCGTCAGCATTACCAAGGAATGGAAGCCGGCAACGCCTTCCTTGATCGATGGCGTGATCTTTCAGGAAATCAAGCCTGTCCTGACGGCGTACGGCAGCCTGACCGAAATTTTCCGCACCGAATGGGTGCCCGATGCGGCACAGATAGGCCAGATATTCGCCTCGACCCTGGAGCCGGGCGGACTGAGCGCCTGGCATGCGCATGCCATCACGACGGACCGCCTGTTCGTGGCGGCGGGCCAGATGCGCGTGGTGCTGTACGACGCGCGCGAGGAGTCGCCCACCTTTGGCATGCTCAACGAATTCAAGCTGGGCACCAGGCGTCCCGGCCTGCTCGTCGTGCCGCCGCGCGTCTGGCATGGCGTGCAAAATTACTGCAGCACTCTTGCCATCCTCGTCAATGCGGTGGACCATGCGTATCGCTATGATGCGCCGGACCACTGGCGCGTGCCGGCCGATTCGGACACGGTGCCCTATCGTTTCTCCAACGACAGGCATGGCTGAGATGCCCGGCCCGGCTGAACGATGCGCCTGAACCGTCTCGCGGGTTTTTCAGCCGGCCCCATCTTGTCGCTGCTGTGCGGCCTGGCCACCGTGCCTGCCGTGGCCTGGCTGTTTCCGCCTGCCGACATCGGCAAGCTGGATTTCTTCATGACCGCATGCACGGTGGCCGGTTTGCTGCTGTCGCTGGGGCTGGATAAGGCTTTCCTGCATGAATACCATTACAGCACCGCGCGTAGCGGCTTGCTGAAAGCGTGCCTGCTGCCGGCCGTGCTGCTCGCGCCCATGGCGCTGGCCGTGATACTCGTGTTTGCCGCGCCGGTAGCGCAACTGTTATTTGATGTGGCGCAACCTGCACTGGCTGTCCTGTTCGCTGCCGGCATGCTGAGCGCCCTGGCCAATCGCCTGATCGCGCAACTGTTCCGCATGCAGGAGCGCGCCTGGGTATTCAGCCTGGCGCAAGTATTGCCGAAAATGTCGCTGCTGTTGCTGCTGCCTGTCCTGTGGAGGGATCCGCAGCGCAATTTCGTGCACCTGGCAAGCCTGGTCGTGGCCACTACCTGGCTGGTCACGCTGTGGCTGTTGTGGCATGCGCGCGTATCGCTGGCGCAAGCCTGGCACACCGCCGTGGATCGGGTGCTGCTGCGGCGCCTGCTTTCCGAGGCCGCGCCCCTGCTGGTGAGCGGGATTTTTTATATGTTAATGTTGTCGGCCGGTATGGGCTTGCTGCGTTTCTTTGCCGGCTTTGACGAACTCGGCATTTATGCGCTGGCCACGCGCGTGGCCGCCGGCGCCTGGCTGGTGCAATCGATTTTTACGATTGTCTGGATACCGCAAGTACACAAGTGGGCCGCGGCCGGCGGCGGCCTGTCGAATATTGCGGCCATTTGCCGCCATGCGCAGGCCATCGTGGTGGTGGGCTTTTGCCTGGCGGGCGCCCTGGCCTGGTTGATCGGCTGGGTCTTGCCTCCCAACTATCACGGCGTCGCGTACATGGCGGTGGCCACGGTCGGCCAGCCGCTGCTGTATGCCCTGGCGGAAGTGACCGGCGTCGGCATCAATCTGGCCCGCCGTCCGGCATTTTCCATCGCCGCCTTTGCGGCCGGCTTGCTGGGCACCTTGCTGGCGGGCGCCGTGCTGGTGCCGCGCCATGGCGCCACGGGCGCCGCCGTGTCTCAACTGCTGGGCTTCCTCGTGTATTTCGTCGTCAAGACGGAGCTGGGCATGCGCGTCTGGCGTCCGCTGCCGCGTCGTTCGCTGTACCTGAGCACCGTCCTGCTGTCGCTGCTGGCGGCGGGCCACGCGTTTTTTGCCCAGCGCCTGGGGGTGCTTGCTCCGCTGGCGTGGGGCGTGCTGCTCGCTGCCGCACTGCACGTCTACCGGCCTTCGCTGTGGGCCGCGTTCAGGCTGTTCAGGCCCGTCCGGCAGCAGGGCTGAGGGCGTTTGCTGCCCGTCGCCGTATTGCGTTTTCCTCGTCACTCGGCGTACAATGAGAATAATTCTCATTTATAATCCGATGCGCCTGTTCTTGCCGGCCGTTGGCGACAGGAAGGGTATCGTGAGCACCGCCGAGTTAGCGCTTCAGCAGCAAGTCAGCAGTCTGTACACCGACCACCATCACTGGCTGCGTGGCTTGCTGCGCCGTAAACTCGGCAATGCCTTCGATGCGGCTGACCTGGCGCACGATGTGTACCTGCACCTGATGAAGACGGGGCGCATGCCGCCGGCCGGGGAGTCGCGCCGTCACCTGACGCAGATCGCCAACGGCATGGTCATCGACCTGTACCGCCGTCGCCAGATCGAGGCCGCCTACCTGGAAGTGCTGGCCCTGGTGCCCGAGGCGCTGGCGCCGTCCGAGGAAGAGCGCGCGCTGGTGATCGAGGCGCTGACGGAAATCGATGCGGTGCTGCACCAGTTGCCCGCCAAGGCGCGCAAGGCCCTGTTGCTGTGCAAACTCGATGGCCTCAGCTATCGCGACATCGCCGCCGAATTGCAGGTGTCCGTCTCATCCGTCGAAAAATACATCGCCGCCGGTTTGCTGGCCTGCTACCAGGCCATGCACGCGCCGGACGCCTGAGCCATGGAGGTGGTGATTGCGCCCGCCGTCGTGCAGCAGGCTGCCCAGTGGATGGCGCGCCTGTGGTCCGATGACGCCAGCGACGAAGACCGGGCTGCCTGTGCCCGCTGGTGCGCCGCCCATCCGCATCACGCTATCGCCTGGCAGCGTTTGCAAGCGTTCGAGGGCAAGCTGCACAGCGTGCCGCGCGATGCGGCCCGGCACGCGCTGCGCGAACCGGCGCCCGCCGCCTACCTGAACCGCCGTCGTGCCCTGAAGCTGCTGGCCGTGCTGCTGCCCGTGGGCGGCATGGCGTACATGCTGCGCGGCACGGATGCCTGGCAAGTGGCCACGGCCGGCTATGGCACGGGCACGGGCGAGGTCCGCGAGATTACCTTGCCTGACGGCACGCGCGTGATGCTCGCTTCCGCTTCCGCCATCGACGTGCGCTTCGATGCCAGCGAGCGCTTGCTGATCTTGCGCAGCGGCGAAATCCTCGTCACCACGGCGCACGATCCCGACCCGGCGCAGCGGCCTTTCCGCGTGCAGGGCCGCCACGGCACGGTGCAGGCGCTGGGCACGCGTTTTACTTTACGGCAAGACGAACACACGTCGCGCGTCGCCGTCTTCGAGGGCGCCGTCGAAATACGCCTCGCACATGCGCCCGGCCACGCCGTGGGCATCGCCACGGGCTACGGCGCCATCTTCTCGGCAGACATCGTGCAATCGGCCGCCCCCGTGCCGGCCAGCGCGGCGGCCTGGACGAAGGGCGTGCTGGTGGCCGACAACATGCGCCTGGACGACTTGCTGGCGGAACTGGCCCGCTATCGCCCCGGCCTGCTGCGCTGCGACCCGGCCGTGGCCAGCTTGAGCGTCAACGGCGTGTTTTCCCTGCGCGACACGGACCGCGCGCTGCATAACCTGGCGCTGGCCTTGCCCGTGCAAATCCTCGCGCGCACGCGCTACTGGGTGACGGTGCAAGCCATACCCCAGGCCGCTGCCTGACAATTTTTCGGGCCCGATTGAGGGTTTTGCATTCTCGTTCGGGATATAGGGTGAGAGCCACCCTTATTCATTGACCTTATGCACGTTTTTTCCCGTTTTTCCCATGCGTAGCCAACGCCGCCAGCCCGGCCCGATCAGCCGGATACTGCACCCCATCCGCGGACGCCTGATCGCCGCCGCCTTGCTGGCCGGCACGGGATCCATGCTCACCCTGGTGCCGTTGGCCGGCATCGCGCAGCTCGCGCAAATCGCCATGGCCCCCGCGCTGGCGCCTGACGCTGTGTGGCCGATCATCATCGCCAGCGTCGCCTGCCTGTTCCTCGGCATGGCCCTGATGTCGCTGGGCGAACTGGCCGCACACCTGGCCGATAACCGCCTCACGCATCGATTGCGGCTGCAAGCCATGCAGCGCCTGGGGCAGGTGCCGCTGGGCTGGTTCACCAGCCGGGCCTCTGGCGAGGTCAAGCAGGCGATGCAGGACGACATCAATACCCTGCACAGCCTCACGGCGCACTTTTATACGACGACGGGGCGCGCCGTGGGCGCCATCGCCATTTCCGTCATCTACCTGTTCGCCATGGACTGGCGCCTGGCCCTCATCGCCATCCTGCCGTTTCCCGGCTTCTTCCTGTTCTTCGGCCGCGCCATGAAAGCCAGCAGCGGCAACATGGAACAATTCGTCGCCGGCATGGGGCGCATCAACAATGCCGTGGTGGAATTCGTCAACGGCATTCCCGTGGTCAAGGCGTTTGGCGCCACGGGACGCGCGCACGGCAGCTACCGCACGGCCGTCGATGCGTTTGCGGAGGCGTTTGCCGCGTTTACCCGTCCGCTGGTCGGCTCGATGGCGAATGCCAACGCGCTGATCGCGCCCGTCGCCGTGCTGGGCGTGGTGGTGCTTGCCGGCACGGCCTTCGTGGCCCTGGACTGGATGGCGCCCGTCGATATCCTGCCGTTCGCCCTCGTGGCGCCCGGCATTTCCGCGCCCATGCTGCTGCTGCATTACCTGACGCATGACCTCAACAACGCCACGGGAGCGGCCCAGCGCGTGCAAGCCTTGCTCGATACGCCCGTGCTGGCGCAGCCGGCGCCGGATGAGCAGCAGTTGCCCGACGGCACGGAGATCCGCCTGGAAGGCGTCAGTTATGCCTACGATGGGCACAACAAGGTGTTGTCGGATATCACGCTGACTTTGCAGCCTGGCACGGTGACGGCCATCGTCGGCGCTTCCGGTTCCGGCAAGTCGACCCTGGCGCGGCTGCTGCTGCGCTTTTTCGACCCGACCGAGGGGCGCATCACCCTGGGCGGCGTCGACCTGCGGCACATCGCCACGCCCGAGCTGTACCGGCGCATCGGTTTCGTGCTGCAGGAAGTGCGCCTGATCCACGCCAGCGTGCGCGAGAACATCGCGCTGGGCCGGCCATCGGCCAGCATGCACGAGATCGAACAGGCGGCGCGCCTGGCGAACATCCATGAACGCCTCCTGGCCTTGCCGCGCGGCTACGATTCCGTCATCGGCGAGGATGCGCAATTGTCCGGCGGCGAGTTGCAGCGCGTAAGCATCGCCCGTGCCGTGCTGCTCGACCCGTCCGTGCTGGTGCTCGATGAAGCGACGGCCGCGGCCGATGCGGAAAACGAGGTGGCGATCCAGGACGCGCTGTCGCGCTTTGCCCGGGACCGCACCTTGCTCATCATTGCGCACCGGCTCGACACGGTGATGCATGCCGACAACATCGTCGTCGTCGAGAACGGCGCCATCGTCGAACAGGGCAGCCATGCCGGCTTGCTCGCCGACAAGGGCCGCTATGCGCAACTGTGGGCGCTGGGCGGCTATCCGGATTTCCAGGAAGACGCGGTGCTCCCATGCTGAAAACGTTTATTCAACTGCTGGGCGATGACGCGCCCGTGTTCCGCCGCTACTGTGCCATGGCGCTCGCGTATGGCGTGCTCAGCGGGCTGACCATCACGGCGCTGGTGCTGGCCCTGGGCCGCCTGCTGGGCGGCGACGTGGGCGGCGCGGCCCTGTGGCTGCTGGTGCTGCTGGCCGGGCTGGTCGCCTGCTGGGCCTGGCGGCGCCAGGTGGAAAAGGCCGGCGTGCGCGTGGGCGTGACGGTGCTGCAAGGGGCGCGCCAGCGCCTGGGCGACCACGTGGCGCGCTTGCCCGTGGGCTGGTTCACGCCGGACAACACGGCAAAACTGGGCCACGTCATCACGCAAGGCATGATGAATGTAGCCCAGCTGCCCGCCCACGTGTTGACGCCCGTCATCTGCGGCGCCGTCACGCCCGTCGTGATGGTCATCGCGCTGTTCGCGCTGCACTGGCAGCTGGGTCTCATCGCGCTGCTGGCGCTGCCCCTGCTGGCCGGCGCCTTGCGGCTCACCGCGCACCTGGGCCAGCGCGCCGACGATGCCTATCACCACCATTTTGCCCAGACCAGCCAGCGCCTCGTTGAGTTTGCGCAAGCGCAATCCGTCTTGCGCGCATTCAATGGCAACGGCAGTGGTGCAGCTGACGGCGGCACGCGTTTCCTGCAGCAAGCGATCGATGCGCAGCGCCACGCGGGCACGCGGCTCATTTACCTGTCGGCGCTGTCGTCCGTGCTCAACGCCTGGACCGTGCAAGCCATCTTTGCCGCCTTGCTGGCCGCCGCCGCGCTGTGGCTTGACAGCCTGGCGGGTGGTGCTGCCGGCGCGGGCGACGCCATCGCCGTCATCGTGGCCTTGCTGCTGGTGGTGCGCTTTGTCGACCCGCTGCAGGAAGTGGCCAGCTATGGCGAAGTGCTGCGCGGCGCGCGCGGTCCGCTCGACGCGGCGCGCGATATTTTCGCCGTGCAGCCGCTGCCGGAAGCAGACAAGCCGCAGGCGCCGCGCGACGGCGCCGTCGAATTGCGCGACGTGGCATTCCGCTATGCACAGGATCAGGCCGACGTCTTGACGGATATCAACCTGCGCATTGCGCCGGGCAGCATGACGGCGCTGATCGGCGCGTCCGGCTCCGGCAAGACGACCCTGGTGCGCCTGATCGCGCGCTTCTTTGACGCCAGCGCAGGCGCGGTGCTGGTGGGTGGCGTCGATGTGCGCGATATGTCCAGCGAGCAATTGGCTGGCCAGATCAGCCAGATATTCCAGGACAGTTATCTGTTCCAGGGCAGCATCGGCGACAACATCCGCATCGGCAAGCCCGGCGCCACCGATGCCGAGGTGCTGGAAGCGGCGCGGCAGGCGGGCGTGGCCGAGATCATCGCCCGCCTGCCGCAGGGACTCGATACCCTGGTCGGCGAGGGCGGCGCGCGCCTGTCCGGCGGCGAACGCCAGCGCATCGCCATCGCCCGCGCCCTGGTCAAGGATGCGCCGATTTTGCTGGTCGATGAGGCGACGGCCGCGCTTGACGCGGAAAACCAGGCCGCCATCGCCGAAGCGCTGGCGCGGCTGCGCGGCAAGCGCACGGTGATCGTCATCGCGCACCAGTTGTCGACGGTGGCCATGGCCGACCAGATCGTCGTGCTGGACGGTGGCGTGATCCGCGAGCAGGGCGCGCCAGCCACCTTGCGCGCGCAAGGCGGCCTGTACGCGCATTTCCTGGCCCAGCGCCAGGCGGCCAAGGGCTGGCGCATCGCCGCGCCCGCCCGCCAGGCAGGCACGGAGTCCCGCATTTGACACGCGCGCGTCTGTTCTTCGTCTTCTTCCTGCTGTGCTGCGCGTCCTTGCTGGTGGGCGCCAGGCAGATGGAGTGGGCACAGCTGTTGTCCTCGTCCGGCGCGCCGTCCGCCGATGCTTGGCTGACCCTGACGGCCAGCCGGCTGCCCCGCCTGGCGGCGCTCGTGCTGACGGGCGTGGGCCTGTCCGTGTGCGGCGTCATCCTGCAGCACATCGTGCGCAACAAATTCGTCGAACCGGCCACCTCGGGCGGTCTCGACGCGGCCAAGCTGGGCATTCTCGTGGCGCTCACCGTGGCGCCCGCGGCGGGCACGGCCGGCAAGATGGCGTTCGCGCTGGCCTTCTGTTTTGCCGCCAGCCTCGTGTATGTGGCCCTGATCCGCCGCATCCGCTTCAAGAATACGATACTCGTCCCCGTCATCGGCCTCGTGTATGGCGGCGTGCTGAGTGCCGTGGCCGAGTTTTATGCTTACCGCAACAACATCCTGCAAAGCATGCAGGGCTGGCTGCTGGGCGATTTCTCGAAGATCGTGCAGGGCAACTATGAAATCATTTATCTGATCCTGCCCATCGTTGCCCTCACGTATCTGTATGCGCAGCGTTTCACGGTATTGGGCATGGGCGAGGGCATGGCCACCAGCCTGGGCTTGAACTATGGGAGCACGGTGGCGCTGGGTCTGATGCTGGTGGCCGTCACGGTGGCGGCCACGGTGATCACGGTGGGGGCGATCCCGTTTGTCGGGCTGGCCATCCCCAACCTGGTGGCCTTGCGCTACGGCGACAAGCTGGACCGCACCCTGCCCATCGTCGCGCTGGGCGGCGCGTCGCTGCTGCTCGCTTGCGACATCGCGGGGCGCTTGCTGATCTATCCATTCGAAGTGCCCATCGGCCTGACGGCAGGGGGCGTGGGGGGCGTGCTGTTCCTCATATTGATCATCCGGGGGCGGCGATGAGGCGCCATTTGAACCAGCGCATGCTCTGGCTGGCCGCGTTGGCCCTGGCGCTCGCTTTCCTTTTCATCGGCGCAAATCTGGATGTCGATTACGTCATTCCCAAGCGCATGTCGCGCCTGGCCGCCATCGTCATCGGCGGCGTTTGCGTGGCCGTCTCGTCGATTGTGTTCCAGACCATCGCCGGCAACCGCATCCTGACGCCGGCCGTCATGGGTTACGAAGCCGTGTATTTGCTGCTGCAATCGCTGCTGATCCTCGCGATGGGCATGCACAGCGTCGTGCTGCTGGGGCAGAACGGCAATTTTGTCGTGTCGATCACACTGATGCTCGCGTATTCCTGGGCCATCCACTATTGGCTGTTTCGTGATGGAAAGAACAACGTGTATTTCCTGTTGCTGCTGGGATTCGTGCTGACGATGGTGATCGGCACATTTACCCAGTTCATCCAGTTGCGCATCAGTCCCGGTGAATTTGCCATCTTGCAAGGATTCAGCCAGGCCTCGTTCAACAAGGCGCAGCCCGTGCAGTTGTTGTACTCGGCCGTGCTGGCGGGCGCCGCCTGCGTGGCCGTGCTGAAAACCTTGCCGGCGCTCGACGTGCTGGCGCTGGGGCGCGAACAGGCCATCTCGCTCGGTATCGATTACCGGCGCATGGTGCGGCTGCAGCTGGCGCTGATCGCCGTGCTGGTGGCGGTGTCGACGAGCTTGCTGGGACCGACGGCCTTCATGGGCATCTTTGTAGCGAACACGACTTACGCCCTGGCCCGCACGGCGCGCCATCGCGTCACCTTGCCGCTGGGCTGCGCCATCGCCATCGCCATCTTCCTGGCCGCCCAGTTGCTGGTCGAACACGTTTTCAATTACCGGACCACGGTTGGCATCCTCGTCAACCTGGTGTGTGGCGCCTATTTCCTCGCGCTCATGGTCCGCACCCGAGGCACAGCATGATCCACGTCAAACAGATTGAAAAAAGTTACGGCGAAAAGCGCGTGCTGGCCAAGGTCAGCGCGCAGTTTCCCAGGGGAAAAGTGACGTCCTTGATCGGCCCGAACGGCGCCGGCAAGACGACCTTGCTGATGCTCATCGCGCGTCTGCAGGAAGCGCAAGGCGGCGAGATTATGATAGACGGGCGCAGCATTTCAGCCATCCAGATCCGGGACTACGCGCGACTCGTGGCCACCCTGCGCCAGTCGCCCGATTTTCACTTGCGCCTGACGGTGGAAGAGCTGGTCGCCTTCGGCCGCTTTCCCTACAGCCGAGGCGCGTTGACAGAGCAGGACCGGCAAGCCATCGATGACGCCATCGCCTTCCTGTCGCTGGAGCATCTGCGCCTGGCGTATGTCGATGAGCTGAGCGGCGGCCAGCGGCAGATGGCCTTCCTGGCCATGACGATCGCCCAGCAGACGGATATCTTGCTGCTCGACGAGCCGCTCAACAACCTCGACATGAAGCATGCCGTGCAAATCATGCGCGCCCTGCGGCGCCTGTGCGACGAGCAGGGCCGCACGGTGATCCTGGTGATCCACGACATCAATTTCGCCGCCAACTATTCGGACCACATCGTCGCCATGCAGGGCGGCGCCGTGCGCTTTTCCGGCCCCGCCCACGAAGTCGTGACGGAAGAGCGCTTGCGCGCGCTGTACGACATCGATTTTCACATCGTGCGCAACGAGCGCGGCTGCGTCTGCAATTACTTTACCCCCACAGGAGCTTGAGATGATCTGGAACAAATCCCGCTGCGCGCTGGCCGTGCTGCTCGCCGCCATGGCTGCCCTGCAAGGCTGCACCGACAAGGCAGCCACGACGCCGTCAGCGCCTGCCGCCTCCGCGCCACTGCAGGCGTTTGCGCCCATCACCATCGAGCACAAGCTGGGCACGACGGTGCTCAAGCAGCGTCCCCAGAGGGTGGCCGTGCTCGACATGAATGAAGTCGATTTCCTCGACCAGTTGGGCGTGCCCGTGGCCGGCATGGTGAAGGATTACGTGCCGCATTTCCTCACCCGCTACAAGGAAGATCAGGGCATCCGCGACTTGGGCGCCATCGTGCAGCCGAATCTCGAGCATATCCACGCGCTCCAGCCCGATTTGATACTGATGACGTCGATCCAGGCCAACCATTACAAGGAACTGAGCCAGATCGCGCCCACCTTGCATTTCGACGTGGATTACCAGAACAGCGAGAGCAAGCACATCGAAGTGGTCAAGCAACACTTGCTGACACTGGGACGCATCTTTGGCAAGGAAGACATTGCCAACCGGAAAGCCGCGGAGCTGGACGCCAAGGTGGCGGATGCGCGCAAGGTGACGCAGGAGCGTCCCGAGAAGGCACTGATCGTGCTGCATAACAACGGCGCCTTCAGCTCCTTCGGCGTGCGGTCGCGCTACGGTTTTGTGTTCGATGCGCTGGGCGTGAAACCTGCCAGCTCGGCCATCGAGGCGGGCTTGCATGGCCAACCCATTTCCAGCGAATTCATCCAGCAAGCCAATCCCGACATCCTCTACGTGGTGGACCGCACGGCCGTGATGGAGCACCGTCCTGTCATGACGGCCGAACAGATGGCCAATCCGCTGTTGCGCCAGACGAATGCCTGGAAGAACGGCCGCGTGGTCTTCGTCGATGCGGACGCCTGGTACATCACGGCGGCCAGCGTGACGTCGCTGAAGCGGGTGATCGACGACGTGCTCAAGGGTTATCAGTGAGATAAATTATTTTCGTAATGAGTCGTATTTGCATTGAGGGTTTTGCCTTTTCGTTCGGGAGATAGGGTGAGAACAAGCAATCATCCCTTCTGAAAGGATTTACTTTATGACCCAACGCATGGCAACCCGCCATCTTCCCGCCTTGAACCTGAGCCGTATCGCCACCGCCGTGCAACTGGCGCTCATCACGGGCTTGACCGTGGGGGCGCTGGGCGTGGCGGCCCCGCCAGCCTATGCGCAAGCGGGGGCGGGCCAGGCCCGGCAAGCGTTCAGCGTGCCGGCCGGTACGCTGGGCCTGGCGCTCAACACTTTCGCGGCCGAGGCGGGCGTCGAATTGACGGTCGAGGCTAGCTTGCTGCAAGGCAAGAACAGCGCCGGCCTGTCCGGCAGCTACAGCGTGCCCGAAGGCTTTTACGAATTGCTGCGCGGCCATGGCTTGCAAGCCGTGCGCGAGGGCAATGGCAGCTACACGGTGCGCCGCGAACCGGCGCACAGCGCCGCCGCCGAAGCCGCCGCCACCATGCCGGCCGTAACGGTGTGGGGCAAGGGCAACAGCGTGACGGATGCCTATGCAGGCGGACAAGTGGCGTCCGGCGGCCGCGTGGGATTTCTTGGCGACAAGGATTTCATGGAAACGCCGTTCAACACCATCAGCTATACGGACAGATTCATCGAAGACCGGCAGGCGCGCGACATCACCGACGTGATTTCCGCCGCCGACCCTACGGTCTTCAGCAGCGGCATGACGGGCATCATCGGCGAGAATTACTCGATACGGGGCTTCAGCTCGAATATCGGCGATGTCGCGTTTGGCGGACTGTACGGCATCTCTCCCTATTACCGTACGTCGCCTGAAATGTTCGAGCGTATCGAGGTGCTGAAGGGGCCATCGGCCTTGCTCAACGGCATGCCACCGGGCGGTTCCGTGGGCGGCAGCATCAACCTCGTGCCCAAGCGCGCGGGCGATGCGCCGCTGGCGCGCGTGACGGCGTCGTACATGTCGGATTCGCAATGGGGCGGGCATATTGATCTGGGTCAACGTTTTGGCGAGAATCAACAATTCGGCATCCGGGTCAACGGCGTCTACCGCGACGGCGACGGTGCTATCGACCACCAGAAAAAGAAGACCCGGCTCGTCTCGGTCGGGCTGGACTGGCGTGGCAATGGCGCGCGCCTGTCCGCCGACCTGTATCACAGCGAGGACCGCGCCGATGGCTTGAACCGCGGCGTCAACCTGGCCCCCGGCTTGCCCGTGCCGCGTCCGCCGAAAGCGGAAACCCTGCTCAATCCCAGCTGGGCGTTTTACGATACCAAGGACAAGGGCGCCATGCTGCGCGGCGAACTGGACTTGAACGCGCAAGTGATGGCGTATGCGGCCGTGGGGGCCAGCCGGGCCGACTACCAGTCGACGGGCGCTTACCTGATCCAGGTATTCAACACGGCCGGCGATTACCGCACCAACGTCGCCGACCTGGGCTTCGACGTGGAAAAACAGTCGGCGGAAGCGGGTTTGCGGGGCAAGTTGCGCACGGGCGACATCGGCCATCAATGGGCCGTCAACGCCACGTATTATCACCACACGGACAAGCAGTACGGCCGCAGGAATACCCTGGCGAAAGACTGGATCACGAATATCTACCATCCCGTCTGGGGCCCGGCGACGCGCTTCGACGCGCCGCAAATTTCCAAGGCGGAACTGCGCCTGGCCAGCTTTGGCCTGGTCGATACACTTTCCTTTGCGCAAGACACCGTGCAGCTGACGGTGGGCTTGCGCCGCCAGGAAGTGCTCAGCGATAACTTCAACATCAAGACGGGCGCGCGCACCTCGCGCTATGACGAAAGCGCCACCACGCCCGCCGTCGCCCTGCTGGTCAAGGCGAGCAAAACGGTCTCCCTGTACGGCAACTACATCGAAGGCTTGAGCCAGGGCGCCACGGCGCCGTTGACGGCCGCCAACTCGGGCGAGGTCTTTGCGCCGTACAAATCGAAGCAGGCGGAGCTTGGCGTCAAGGTCGACCTGGGTGAGTTCGCGCATACGGTCAGCGTATATGAAATCAAGCGGCCCAGCAGCTATGTCGATCCCGTCAGCAATGTCTTTTCCTTTGGCGGAGAACAGCGCAACCGCGGCATCGACTGGGGCTTCTTCGGCTCGCCCCTGCGCGACGTACGCCTGATGGGCGGCGTGGCGTATGTCGATCCGGTCTTGAGCAAGACGGTGGGCGGCGCCAACCAGGGCAAGCAGGCAACGGGCGTGCCCAAGCTGCAAGCCAAGCTGGGCGTTGAGTGGGATACGCCCGCCATCCCTGGCGTGACCCTGACGGCGAACGCGACGGCGGCATCGAAGCAATACATCAATGCCGACAATTCGATGTCCGTGCCGGGCCGCACCGTGTTTGATCTGGGCGCCCGCTATGCGACGAAGGCGGCGGGCCGGCCCCTGACGGTGCGCGCCAGCGTGACGAACGTCGGCAACAGGGCGTACTGGGCGCTGCCGCAATGGACCAGCCTGGGCCTGGGCGCGCCGCGCACGGTCATGCTGTCGGCCACGACGGAGTTTTAAGCCGTCTAGCCGCTAGTCGTCCGGGCCCCGCGCCAGGCTGCTTGAACGTTGCCACGTCCACATCAGGCCGATGCCGGCCGAGGTGCCGCTGTTCTGGCGCAGCAGGGGACTGGCGCGGTTGGCGGCGCCTGTGTAAGTGTCGTAGCGTACAAAGGCAAAGGCGCGCCAGTCCGGGTGCAGCCGGTAGGAGCCGCCCAGGCCCAGCCGCGTGAGCATCAGCCCGCTTTTTGCCGCATACGCGGGGCGCTGGCCGGTGGCAAATGCGGGACTGACGCCATACAAGTAATCGTTGATGGCGGCATTGCCCAGCACGGCGCCGACGCTGGCGTCCACATGCCAGGCCTGTTGCCCGCCTTGCAGCCCATACACGAGGCGCGGCTCGAAGGTGGCGCCCTGGCGGCGCAGGCCGCCGCGCGCTTCGATGACGGCGCGCAAGGGCAGCTCCAGCCCCAGGCGGCTGTGCTGCGTCGGCTCGGCCAGCTTGACTTTCAGGCGCGGGCCAAATTCCACCAGGGTACCCAGGTCCGGCATGCCGCGCCGGGCCGGCACGTCGCTGGACCTGGCCGGCAAGGACAGGGCAAAACCGATATCGAAATCGAATCGCTCCGTATTGAACAGGCGCGCGCCCACGCCGGAGCGGTCGGCGCGCAAGACTTTCCCACGATAAATCAGATAGGGCAGGGCCAGGCTGCGCGTCGAGCGTTCGCTGGCGCCCGGATAGGCGGGCGTGACGGCCGTGCCGCCAAACACGCCCGCTTCCCATAAGGGCAGCGATAAGGGCGGCGGTGCTTCGACGGCGCGCGCCGGCGCCATGGTGGCGCAGAGGGTGGAGGCGGCCAGCAAGGTGCGTGCGATATTCATCGAGCAACTCCGCAAGGTTTGCCCACAGGCAGCGATTCCAGGTCGGCAAAGGCGCCCAGTGCCCACGATTGATGAAACCCCAGTTCATTGCGCACGGCCAAGGCTTCCGTCGCCTTACCCTGGCGTTCATACAGATCGATCAGGGCCTTGTAGCCGAGGGCGCTCGATTGTTTGCTGCGTTTCGCCAGCGCGATGGCCTGGCGGAAATGAAATTCGGCCGCATCGTAGCGGCAGGCCCCGCTGGCGGCGCGTCCCGCCTGGTGGTGCAGCCGTGCTTGCCAAGCGAGATCGCCGTGGCCCAGTTCGACGTTCCCGACGGCGTCCGCGTAGTTGCGCATGGCTTGTGTCCAGTCGCCCTGGCTGGCCGCTTCTCGCCCCCATTGTTCCTGTTGCGCCGCCGTGCGCAGTTCGATTTGCGTGGCGCAGGCATTGAGCGCCATCAAGACGAGCGGCAGGAGGAGGCAAGACCGGATGGGCGGCAGTGTGGACATGGCGCCACTGTAGCGCAAGGGAAGGCGCGCACGTTTGCGCGATACGCATGAATTCGGGATTTGCCCCGGCATGGATGACATATAATTTGCACACGACTTTGTTATTTTTGACAGTACACCTCACGGGAGCACCATGTTTTCACGCAAATTCCATTCTTGTGCACAGCTGATGCTGGCTACCATGCTGATGGGCTTTATCGCCGCTTCCCCCGCGCGCGCGCAGCAGGCGGCCGTCAAATTGCCGAATGTGGTGATCCTGGCCACGGGCGGCACCATCGCCGGCAGCGGCGCCGACAGCACCACCACCGTCGGCTACACCTCGGCTACCGTGGGTGTCGAGCGCCTGATCGCGGCCGTGCCGGAATTGAAAAAAGTGGCGAACGTGAAAGGCGAGCAAGTGTTCCAGATCGCCAGCGAAAGCATGAGCAATAGCCACTGGCTGGCCCTGGCCAAGCGCATCAACGTGCTGCTGGCCTCGAGCGATGTCGATGGCGTGGTCGTCACGCACGGCACCGACACCATCGAGGAAACGGCGTATTTCCTGAATCTGACCGTGAAGAGCCATAAACCGGTGGTGGTGGTGGGCGCCATGCGTCCATCGACGGCCATCTCGGCTGACGGCCCCATCAACCTGTACAACGCCGTGATGCTGGCGGGCAGCAAGGAAGCCGTGGGCAAGGGCGTCTTGGTGGCCTTGAACGACCAGATCAACGCCGCGCGCGAAGTGACCAAGACCAACACCTCGACCACCGACACCTTCAAGTCGCCGGAACTGGGCATGCTCGGCTACATCCAGGGCAGCAAGGCTTTCTTCTACCGCCAGTCGACGCGCAAGCACACGCTGGAATCGGAATTTGATATCAGCAAGCTCGATGCCTTGCCGCAAGTGGACATTGTCTACGGCTACGCCAACATGAACCGCGTCGGCATGGACGCCTTCATCGCCGCCGGCGCCAAGGGCATCATCCACGCGGGCGTGGGCGATGGCAGCGTGGCCGCGCAAATGAAGCCGGCCCTGGTGGAAGCGCGCCAGAAGGGCGTGCTGATCGTGCGTTCGAGCCGCGTCGGCCAGGGCATCGTGGCGCGCAATGGCGAAGCCAACGACGATGAACTCGACAGTGTCGTATCCGACACCCTGAACCCGCAAAAAGCCCGCATCCTGCTGATGCTGGCCTTGACCAAAACCAATAGTACGCAAGAAATCCAGCGTATTTTCTACACGTATTGATCGCTGCCGCGCCAGGCCAGCCTGATAGGTTGAGCCTGGCTGATTTACGCTTGCCCGCTTTGCTGCCATACTTCGTTTTTGAATAACTTCCTGGCTGAAGCAGCAACACTGTTCCTTCTCCCCTGTCCATGGCTATCCTGTCCGACATCATCCTGTATCCGATCAAATCGTGCGCCGGCATCCATTTGCGCGAGGCGGTCCTGACGCGCTCAGGGCTGATGAGCGAGCACGTGTTCGACCGCGAATGGATGGTGGTGGACGAGCACGGCCGTTTCCTGACGCAGCGCGAACATCCGCGCATGGCGCTGATCGTGCCGTCCATCAAGGCCACCACCCTGGAATTGCGCGCGCCGGGCATGTTGCGGCTGGAAATCGAGCTGGGCTTGCCGCATCCGCAACTGGCGCCCATGCTGGACGTGCAAGTGTGGGACGATACCGTGCGCGCCTACGATTGCGACGACGTCACGGCCACCTGGTTTTCCAACGCCGTCGGCGTACCGTGCCGCCTGGTGCGCTTTCACCCGGACGTGGTGCGTGCCACCAGCACGAAGTGGACGGATGGCGTGGCCGCCTCGACCATGTTTGCTGATGGCTACCCGGTGCTGATCGCCGGCAGCGCCTCGCTAGCCGACGTCAATGACAAGCTGCGCGCCGCCGGCCGCGAGGCCTTGCCGATGAACCGCTTCCGTCCCAACCTCGTCATCGGCGATATCGGCGCCTTCGAGGAAGACTACGCCGACTTCCTGCAATTCGGCGCAACCGTGTTAAAACCCGTCAAGCCGTGCTCGCGCTGCCCGATTCCGTCGGTGGACCAGGCCACGGGTGTGCCCGGACCGGACCCGCTCGACGTCATGCATGGCTACCGCGCCAAGCCCGAGCTTGACGGCGCCATCTGCTTCGGCATGAACGCCATCGTTACCGAAGGCGGCGATGAGCGTATCGTAGTGGGGCAGGACATCGGTTTCGAACTGGCATTTTAAGCATGGCGCCCGCACAGAAGGGTTTAAGGTTTCTATGAATCAAGCAATACCGCCGGACCCGCGCATTGCCAGCCTCGAAGCCGAAAACCAGGCCTTGCGGGCGCGCATGGCTTTCTTGTTGGAACAGGTCGAGCGCAACCACGACATCATGTGCCGCCACCAGGCGTTCGACCTGGAAATCGTCGGCGCGTCCACGTTTCCCGAACTGATCGGCACCATTTTCCGCACCTTGCCCGTGATTTCCGACCTCGACGGCGTCACTTTGAGCCTGCTCGACGAGGATGACGATATCGTGCTGGTGATGGAAAAGCTGGGCGTCGATTTCAGCGCCTTCCCGCAGTTGCTGTTCGTACATGCCGTGGCGGAGCTGGGTTTTGCCCCGTCGGCGCCCGTGGCCGAGGGCGAAGCGGCCTTGCCGCCGCTGCCGCTGCTGGGCGCCTTCGATGCCGCCGTGCATGGCCCGCGTTTCCCGGGCATCGGCTCGCCCCTGCGCAGCGTGGCGCTGGTGCCCTTGCTGCGCAACAAGCGCCTGATTGGCAGCCTGAACCTGGCCAGCAGCGACGTGACGCGCTTTACGCCCGTGCTGGGCACGGATTTCATCAAGCACATGGCTTCCATCATCGCCATTTGCCTGGAAAACGTGATCAGCAATGAAATGCTGAAATACATCGGCTTGACCGATTCCTTGACGGGCGTCTACAACCGCCGTTATATCGACCGCCGGCTGCTGGAAGAAATCGCCCGCGCGCGGCGCCAGAATTATTGCATTTCATGCATGTATATCGATATCGACCATTTCAAGCTGGTCAATGACACCTATGGCCACCAGGGCGGCGATGAAGTGCTGCGCGAAGTGGCCACGCGCATCCGCACGGAATTGCGGCGCTCCGATGCGCTGGGCCGCTTCGGCGGCGAGGAATTCGTCGTGCTGCTGATCGACGCCGACCTCGACAGTGCGACGTTCGTTGCCGAACGCATCCGCGCCAGCATCGCCGGCACCATGTTCGATTTGCCGGGCAGCGCGCAAGCGTGGGTCAGCGTCTCGATCGGCGTGGCCAGCCTGGAGGCGGATGCGGCGCTGCTACCGATCGAAACGGTGGCGCAGCAACTGGTGGCGCACGCCGACCAGGCCCTGTACCAGGCCAAGGCCGATGGCCGCAACAAGGTCATCAGCTGGCAGGCACAACCTAGCTAATTATTTCAATAGCAATGTTTCTGCCTTGGCCACGGCGTCGGCCGTGCCGCGCAGCACCACCACGTCGCCGCTGGCCAGCTGCGTCTCGGGGGTGACGTCGAGGCGGCCGCGGCCGCGGCGGATGGCCGTGACAAACGCGCCGCAGCCGGCCACGTCGATCGCACTCAAGGGCAAGTCCACGCAGTGCGCGCCGTCGCTGACGGTGACCGTATGCAGGCGTTCCAGCTCGGCATCGTCGCCCGCGTCGCTGGAACCGTGGAAATAGCCGCGCAGCGAGGCATAGCGCTCCTCGCGCGCGGCCTGTACCCGGTGCACGACGCGGCGCAGGGGCACGCCCATCATGATCAGCGCGTGCGAAGCGAGCATCAGGCTGCCTTCCATCAATTCCGGCACCACTTCGGCCGCGCCCGCCTTCTTCAACTGGTCGAGATCGGTATCGTCGTGGCTGCGCACGATGACGGGCAAGGTGGGCGCCATTTCGTTGAGTAAATGCAATAATTTCAGTGCCGAAGGCGTGTTGGCATACGTGATCACCACGGCGCTGGCCCGGTAGATACCGGCCGCCACCAGGCTTTCGCGCCGGCCCGCGTCGCCATACGACACGTGGGCGCCGGCCAGCTGTGCTTCCTGTACCCGTTCCGGATCCAGGTCCAGCGCGTGGTATTCGATCTTTTCTTCCGCCAGCAGGGTAGCCAGGCTTTGCCCGCTGCGTCCGAAGCCGGCGATCAGCACGTGTTTCTGCGACGCCATGGTGCGCGTGGCGATCTTCGTCAGCGCCAAGGATTGCATCATCCAGTCGTTGGCCGCCAGTTTCATGACGATGGCGTCGGACTTGGCGATGAGGAAGGGCGCCACCAGCATCGACAGCACCATCGATGCCAGCACCACCTGCACGACGAACGGGTCCATCAGCTTGATGCCGCCTGCCAGGTTCAGCAGCACGAAGCCGAATTCGCCCGCCTGCGCCAGTCCCAGTCCCGTGCGCAAGGCCACGCCGTTGCTGGAGCCGAACAGCCGGGCCAGGCCCGCGATCAGGGCGAATTTCAGCAGCACGGGGCCGCACAGCAAGAGCAGCACGAGCCACCAGTTCTCAAACACCACGCGGATATTGAGCAGCATGCCGACGGTGATGAAGAACAGGCCCAGCAGCACGTCGCGGAAGGGCTTGATATCCTCTTCCACCTGGTGCTTGAATTCCGTCTCGGAAATGAGCATGCCGGCAACAAAGGCCCCCAGGGCCAGCGACAATCCTGCCCGTTCCGTGATCCACGCCGCCCCCAGGGTAATCAGCAGCAGGTTGAGCATGAACAACTCTTGCGAGCGGCGCTTGGCGACGATGGTCAGCCAGCCGCGCACCATCTTCTGGCCGATGAACAGCAGCAAAATGAGCACCACCAGGGCCTTGCCGCCGGCCCAGGCCAGTGTTTCGGCCAAGTTGTCCGAATCGCGGGTGAGGGCGGGAATCAGGATCAGCAGGGGCACGACGGCCAAGTCCTGGAACAGCAGGATGCCGATGATCTTGCGGCCGTGTTCGCTTTCGAGTTCCAGCCGCTCCGTGAGCATTTTCGAGACGATGGCCGTCGACGACATGGCCAGCGCGCCGCCCAAGGCGAAGGCGGCTTGCCAGCTCAGGTGGATGTAGGCGGACAGGTAACGGGCGACAAACCAGCCGAAGACGACGGTGGCGATGATGGTGGTGACCACCTGCGCCATGCCGAGGCCGAAGACGATGCGCCGCATGGCGAGGAACTTGGGAAGAGAAAATTCGAGCCCGATGGAAAACATCAGGAAGACGACGCCGAACTCGGCCAGGGTGTGGCTGGCCTCGTTTTCCGCCGCCAGGCCCAGCGCGTGGGGGCCGATGACGATGCCGACGGCCAGGTAGCCCAGCATGGGCGGCAAATGCAACATTCTGAAAGCGACCACGCCCAGCACGGCGCTGCCGAGTAACATCAGGGTCAGTTCAAGCGAGGAAAACATGGGTTGCCCGGTACGGTCAATGGAAATCGTTGTTTGTTGTGACTGGCAAGTTTTTTGCTTTCCTAATTCGTTTATACTTTGGGCATGAGTGTAACCCATGAAAAAACAATGCTGAAAGCTTTTGATCGAATTGACATGCAAGCGACGACCGAGCGCGCTGTCGCGCTGGCCCGCACCACCTTGCAGATCGAGTCCGACGCCATCGTTGCGCTGCACGCGCGCCTGGCCACGGACGACAGCGTCGGCCGCGCCGTGGCGATGTTGCTGCAATGCAAGGGACGTGTCGTCGTCTCCGGCATCGGTAAGTCCGGCCATATTGCGCGCAAGATTGCCGCCACCCTCGCTTCCACCGGCACGCCGGCCCTGTTCGTGCATCCGGCCGAAGCGGCCCATGGCGACCTGGGCATGGTCACCTCGGACGATGCTTTTATTGCCATATCGTACTCCGGCGAATCATCGGAACTGATGGCCATCATGCCCGTCGTCAAGCGCATGGGCGGCGTGCTGATTTCCATGACGGGCAAGCCCAATTCGAGCCTGGCCCAGCTGGCCGACGTGCACCTGGATATTTCTGTTGAGAAAGAAGCCTGTCCGCTGAACCTGGCGCCGACGGCCAGCACCACCGTCACCCTGGCCCTGGGCGACGCGATCGCCGTGGCCTTGCTCGACTTGCGCGGCTTCAAGGAAGAAGATTTCGCCCGCTCGCATCCGGGCGGCGCCCTGGGCCGCCGTTTGCTCACGCACGTGCATGACGTCATGCGCAGCGGCGAACGCGTACCCAAGGTGCCCGTGGACGCTTCCTTGCTGCAGGCGCTGGAGGAAATGACGAAGAAAGGCATGGGCATGACGGCCGTCGTCGACGCGGACAACCGCCCCGTGGGTGTGTTTACGGATGGCGATCTGCGCCGCATGTTCGAGCGCGTGCAGGATTTCACGCAAGTGGCGATCCGCGACGTCATGCATGCGCAGCCGCGCAGCATCGCGCCCGAACGCCTGGCCGTCGACGCCGTGGCCGTGATGGAGCAGTTCCGCATCAACCAGATGCTGGTCGTCGATGCCGACGGCAAGCTGGTGGGCGCGCTGCATATCCATGATCTGACGCAAGCGAAGGTGATCTGATGGACAGCGTGGCGGACAACCTGGCGCGGGCGGCCAAGGTCAAACTGATGATCTTTGACGTCGATGGCGTGCTCACCGACGGCAGCCTGCATTTCGGCCCGGACGGCGAGATGATGAAAACGTTTAATGTGTATGATGGCCTGGGCATTAAGCTGCTGCAGGAATCGGGCGTGCAGACGGCCATCATCAGTGCGCGCCGCTCGGCCATCACGGCGCGCCGCGCGCAAGACCTGGGCATTACCCATGTGCACCAGGGCGGCCACGACAAGCTGACGCCGTTTCGCGAATTGCTGGCGCTGACGGGCTTGACGGAAGAGCAATGCGGCTATATCGGCGACGACGTCATCGACGCGCCCATCCTGAAGCGCGTGGGCTTTGCCGTCAGCGTGCCGGGCGGGCGTCCGGAGGCGCAGGGCCTGGCGCACCATGTGACGCAGGCTGGCGGCGGTCGCGGCGCGGTGCGCGAGATCTGCGAATTCCTGCTGCGCGCCCAGGACAACTATGCGCGCGTCATGGCGCCGTTCCTGGAGTGAGGCGCGCCGCCTCGCCAGTGACCTTTGAAAGAGTGAAGCCCTATGCGTAAGCCAGGAGGCGCCCATCGCTGGCGCATGATCTTTACCGTGCTGGGCGCGGTTGTCGTCGCGCTGGGCAGCTTTTGGCTGCTCGAGGTGATGAACAAGAATGGCCAGGACATCACGGCCAGCAAGCATCTGGATGAACCCGACTATTTCATCACCAATTTCAGCATGGTGCGCATGGACTTGACGGGCAAGCCCAGCTACATCGTGTCGGGCACCAAGCTCACGCATTATCCGCTGGACGATTCGTCCGATATCGACCAGCCTTTCGTGCGCAAGCTCACGCCAGGCATGCCGCCGATGAACATGAATGCGGAATTGGCGCATATCGACCAGGACAATACCCGGCTGCAACTGCACCGCAAGGTCGTGATCGACCGCGTGGCCAGTCCGAAGGCGCAGAACCTGACGGTCAAGACGGAAGCGCTGACGGTGTTCCCGGACGAGGAAAGAATGGAAACGGACGTGCCTGTCGATATCCTGACGGGCGCCTCGCGCATCAATGGCGTCGGCATGAAGGCGAATAACGCCACCGGCGTGGTGGAAGTGCAGAATGCGCTGCGCATGGTCCTCCCGCCGAAACCGCGCCCGGCCGCGGCGGCAAAATGACAGAATGAAACAAGGAAACCATACTATGAAGAACATCTTGCTGTTGACCGTATTTTCGCTGGCCATCATGGGCGTGGCGCATGCCGAGAAGGCCGATTCCGAGAAGGAAGCCGTCATCACGGCACGCAGCGGCCACGTCGATGACGTCAAGCAGGTGCGCACCCTGACGGGCGACGTCGTGCTGGTCAAGGGGACCCTGACCATGAAGGCGGGCCGGGCCCTGATCACGGAAGATCCGCAAGGCTACCAGTTCATCACCTTCTGGGCCGATCCCGGCAAGCTTGCGACCTTCCGCCAGAAGCGCGATGGCGCGGGCGACCTGTGGGTCGAAGGCGAGGCGGAGCGCGTGGAGTACGACAACAAGACGGAAGTGGTGAAGCTGTTTTCCAGAGCCAAGTTGACGCGCCTGGAAGGCGCGAAAGTCACCGATGTGGCCAATGGCGCTTTCATCTCGTATGACAGCCGCAAGGAAGAATTTGCGATGGAAAATTCCAACAGCGGCACCAGCACCGCCGATGGCGGCAGCGTGCGCATGGTGATCCAGCCGAAGACCAAGGCGCCGGCAGCGGAGAAAGCGCCGGCCACGCCCGCGCCAGGAAAGAAATAATGGAAAATACACGTTGCGGCAGCACCCTGATCGTTCGCGGGCTGCAAAAAACCTATGGCAAGCGGCAAGTCGTGCATGATGTCTCGCTGCAAGTCGAATGCGGCGAAGTGGTGGGCTTGCTGGGCCCGAACGGCGCCGGCAAGACCACCTCGTTCTATATGATCGTCGGCCTGGTGCCGTCCGATGGCGGCAGCATCGATATCAGCGGCGTGGATATCTCCAGCCTGCCGATCCACCGCCGCGCGCAGATGGGCCTGTCCTACCTGCCGCAGGAAGCGTCCGTCTTCCGCAAGCTGACGGTGGAAGACAATATCCGCGCCGTGCTGGAAATCCAGACCGTCGAAGGCCGCCCGCTGACGAAGGCCGAGATCGAGGAGCGGCTGGATAAATTGCTGGCCGACCTGCAGATTGAAAAGCTGCGCGAGAACCAGGCGCTGTCCCTGTCCGGTGGCGAACGCCGCCGCGTGGAAATCGCCCGCGCGCTGGCCACCGATCCCCGTTTCGTGCTGCTCGACGAGCCGTTCGCCGGCGTCGATCCGATCGCCGTGATCGAGATCCAGCGCATCGTGCGTTTCTTGAAGGAGCGCAATATCGGCGTGCTGATTACCGATCATAATGTGCGTGAGACGCTGGGTATTTGCGACCGCGCCTACATCATCAACCAGGGCTCGGTGCTGGCGTCGGGACGCCCCGACGACATCATTGCGAACGAGTCGGTACGCCGGGTCTATCTGGGCGAACACTTCCGCATGTAAGCCAATGAAACAATCATTGCAGCTGCGCACTTCGCAGCACCTGGCACTGACGCCGCAGTTGCAGCAATCGATACGCCTGTTGCAATTGTCTACCCTGGAATTGCACCAGGAACTCGAGCAATTGCTGACGGACAATCCCTTGCTCGAACGCCTCGACGATCCGCTCGACCGTTCGCTGCGCCTGCTGTCCGACGGGGCCTTGAGCTCCACGGCCGCGCCGGCCGAAGCGCCGCCCCAGCCGCCAGGCCAGGAGGCGCCCGCGGCGCCGGCCGAAGGGGAAGCGTTTGACGGCGAGGGGGGCGACAGCCCGGCCGCCGCGGACGGCGGCGACAGCGACTGGAGCGAGGCGAGCCGGGGGAAGGCGCCCGACGACGACGATTCGCGTCCGCAATTGGAGGCCCATCACTGCACCCTGCGCGAACACCTGATGGAGCAGATGCGCGTGACGGTGCTCGAATTGCGCGACCGCGCGCTGGTCGAGCTGATCATCGACGCGCTCGACGACAATGGCTACCTGGAAGAGTCGCTCGACGACATCCTGGCGCGCCTGCCGGAAGAGCTGGAAATCGACGCCGACGAGATGCGCACGGCCTTGTCGCTGCTGCAAAGTTTCGATCCGCCGGGCGTGGGCGCGCGCAACGCGTCCGAATGCCTGGCCCTGCAAATCAAGCGCTTGCCGCACATCGCCATGGTGACGCGGCGCATGGCCCTCGTCATCGTGGAAAAGCACCTGGCCTGGTTTGCCCAGCGCGATTTCAACAAGTTGAAAAAAGCCCTCGATTGCGACGATGAAGACTTGCGCGAAGCGCAGACGGTGATTCGCCAGTGCAATCCGCATCCGGGCGCCGTGTTCGCCTCGGACGTGTCCGATTACGTGGTGCCCGACGTCGTCGTCAAGCGCGCGCGCAATGGCTGGCAAGTCACCCTGAACAACGACGTCATGCCGCGCCTGCGCGTCAACGCCATGTACGCCAACTTGCTCAAGCAGGGCAAGGGGGAGGGCGCCATGGGCGCACAGTTGCAGGAAGCCAAGTGGCTGATCAAGAATATGCGCCAGCGCTTCGACACGATCCTGCGCGTGGCGCAGGCGATAGTAGAAAGACAAAAGAACTTTTTCTCGCATGGGGCCGTTGCCATGCGCCCCCTTGTGCTCCGTGAAATAGCTGATACACTGGGTTTACACGAGAGTACTATCTCGCGGGTAACAACTCAAAAGTACATGCTGACCCCGCACGGCATGTTCGAGTTGAAATATTTCTTTGGTAGCCACGTCGCCACCGAAGCGGGGGGCGAAGCGTCATCGACGGCGATACGGGCATTGATCGTGCAACTGACAGGAGCAGAAGACCCTAAAAATCCTTTATCCGACAGTAAGATTGCGGACATGCTGGGGGAACAAGGCATGGTGATTGCGCGACGTACTGTTGCCAAATACCGGGAAGCATTAAAAATTCCGCCAGTGAGCCTGCGTAAGTGTTTGTAAGTTTTTTTCGGTTCCTCTGCGGGCCGGATAGGATGGACCGCACGAACCCGATCATCTTTAGGAGTGTGTATGAATCTCACCATCAGCGGACATCATCTCGAAGTGACACCAGCCATCCGTGAATACGTACAAACGAAGCTGGAGCGCGTGAAACGTCATTTCGATCAAGTCATCGATATCGCCGTGATTCTGACCGTGGATAACCTCAAAGAGAAAGAAAAACGTCAAAAGGCTGAAGTCAACCTGCGTTTGAGCGGCAAGACTGTCTATGTGGAAAGCTTGGCGCACGACCTGTACGCCGCGATCGATACGCTGATCGACAAGCTCGATAGGCAAGTGATGAAATACAAAACCAAAGTGCAAGGGCACGGTAAAGAGGCGATCAAGCATCTGCCAGACAACTCCGAGGAAGAAGCCGTCGTCGCCGTCTAAGGCCACCCGCTTCCAGCAGTTGTGATCAACTAAGGGCGCACATTGCGCCCTTTTTTGCGCCCAGCGGAACGCAATGTTCCCCGCGCAGGCATTAGAATATTCGCACTTTCACTTCTTTCCTGCCTGCCATGAGCGACTTCGTCCAGACTTCCATCCGCAACCGCACCGGGCACATCGTGCTCGACCGTCCGAAAGCCTTGAATTCCCTGTCGCTGGAGATGGTGCGCGCCCTGAGCGCGGCCCTGCTGGCCTGGCGCGACGATCCGCAGGTGGACGCCGTCGTGATCCGCTCCAGCAGCGACAAGGCCCTGTGCGCCGGCGGCGACATCCGTTTCTTTTACGATGCGGGTCTGGCCACGCCGCAAGGCGGCAGCGCCTTGCTGGAAGATTTCTTTACGGAAGAATATGCTTTAAATCATTTAATTCATTTCTACCCGAAACCGTATATCGCCGTGATGGATGGCGTGGTGATGGGCGGCGGCATGGGCGTGGCGCAAGCCGGGCCAGGCAACCGCTTGCGCATCGTGACGGGCCGCACGCGCATGGCCATGCCGGAAGTCAATATCGGCCTGTTCCCGGACGTGGGCGGCAGTTATTTCCTGTCCCGCCTGGCTGGCCAGCTGGGCCTGTACCTGGGCTTGACGGGCTTGACGATCAACGCGGCCGACGCCCTGTACACGGGCCTGGCCGATGTCTACCTGCCCGAAGCGCAGATGGGGGCGCTGCTGGACCTGTTTGAATCGACGCCGGGCGAGGCCTTGCCGGTGGCCATCAAGGCGCTGGCGGCGCCATTCCAGGCCGAGGCAGGCGCTTCTCCCCTGGCCACGGCACGCGCAGCGCTGGACCGCCATTTCAGTGCGGGTTCGGTGGCGGCCATCATGGCCTCGCTGGCGCTGGACGACAGTGCGTTCGCCGCCAAGGCGCTGGCGGCCATGCGCCTGCGCTCGCCCTTGATGATGTCGGTGACCCTGGAATTGCTGCAGCGGGGCGCCCACCTGGGCGTGGCCGATTGCCTGCGCCTGGAGCGCACGGTGGTACGCCATAATTTCGAACATGGCGAAGTGCTCGAGGGCGTGCGCGCGCTGGTGGTCGACAAGGACAATGCGTCCCGCTGGAACCCCGCCAGCCTGGACGAAGTCGACGCGGCCATGGTGGCGCGCTTCTTTGCCCCCGTCTGGCCGGCCGCTGCGCATCCGCTGCGCCACCTCGATTAACTAGCTGCGCTCGCGGTGGCGCAGTACCACGCGCTCGTTGGGGCCGAAATATTGCGCCAGCCGCTCCGCCATGTACACGGAGCGGTGCTGGCCGCCCGTGCAACCGAGGGCCACCGTCAGGTAGCTGCGGTTGTCGGACTTGAATGATGGCAACCATTTCTCGATGAAGGCGCGGATGTCGGCCAGCAGTTCCAGCGCGCTGGGCTGCGCGTCGAGGAAGGCGATCACGGGCGCGTCGCGTCCGTCGAGGGGGCGCAAGGCGAGGTCGTAATAGGGATTCGGCAAGGCCCGCACGTCGAAGACGAAATCGGCGTCCAGCGGCACGCCCAGCTTGAAGGCGAACGATTCGAAGAACAGGGTCAGCGGCGCGCGTTCGGAGGCGACGATATCCTTGATCCAGGCACGCAGCTTGTTGGCGCTCAGTTCCGACGTGTCGATCACATGGCCCAGCTGTTCGATGGCCGACAGGCGTTCGCGCTCTTCCGAAATGCACTCGATCAGGGTGCGGCGGCTGGCCGGATTCTGGTTCGGCCGCAATTCGTGCGACAGCGGATGGCTGCGCCGCGTTTCCGAGAAGCGGGCCACCAGCGAATGCGTGGTGGCTGTCAGGAACATGACCTTGACGTCGTGCCCCTGGTCGCGCAGCAGGGCCACATTATGCGGCAGGCTGGTCAGCGACTCGGCGCTGCGCGCATCGACGGCGACAGCCAGTTGCGGTGTACCTTCGTCGAGCAGGGTCTGCACCAGGCTGGGCAGCAAGGCCGGTGGCAGGTTGTCGACACAATAGTAACCGGTATCTTCCAGCACATTGAGCGCGACGGATTTACCGGAGCCGGATATTCCGGTGATAAGGACGATATGCATAACCCGATCATACAATAAAGACCGGCGCTCCGCTCCCAAGGCAACTATCTTTACAAATTATTGCAATTTGGGCTGTAGTATTGGTTAAACAAAAGAGGGCGTGCTTCTTGCAACGCTAGTCGCCGCTCATTGCCAAACGTTGCCGTTCCATGAACTCCTGCAAGGTATCGATGCCGCGCAGTTGCAAAATCGTATTGCGCACGGCCGCTTCCAGCAGCACGGCGATGTTGCGGCCGGCGGCGACGGGGATGACGACCTTGCGCACGGGCAAGCCCAGCACGTCTTCCGTGGGGAACAGGAAAGGCAGGCGTTCGACTTCTTCTTCCAGCGCGTTGCGGCGCACGAGGTGCACGATCAGCTTCAGGCGCATCTTGCGGCGCACGGCCGTTTCGCCAAAGATGGCCTTGATATCGAGCAAGCCCAGTCCCCGCACTTCCAGCAGGTTTTGCAGCAGGGGCGGGCAGCGGCCTTCGATCATATTGGGCGCGATGCGCGAAAATTCGACGGCGTCGTCGGCCACGAGGCCGTGGCTGCGCGAGATCAGTTCCAGCCCCAGCTCGCTCTTGCCCAGGCCCGAGTCGCCCGTGATCAGCACGCCCACGCCCAGCACGTCCATGAACACGCCATGCATGATGATGCGCTGCGCCAGTTTTTTCGACAGGTAGACGCGCAGGAAGTCGATCACTTGCGCGGCCGGCAGCGGGGTGGAGAACAGGGGAATGTTTTGTTCGTCGCAGATGGCGAGGATGTCGGGTGGCGTTTCCAGCCCTTGCGCGATGATCAGCGCGGGCGGACCGCCGGCGATCAGTTCGCCGATCACGTGGGTGCGCGTGTTGACCTTCAGGCGTTGGTAATAGTTAATTTCCTGGTGGCCGAAGACCTGGATGCGGCCCGGATGGATCAGGTTCAAGTGGCCCACCTGGTCGGCGGCCGACGAGACGTCGCCCGAGATCAGGCGCTCGCCGCCGGGGAAGCCGGCGAACCAGCCCAGTTGCAGACTTTCACGATTATCGTCGTACAGGCGTTGTATCGTCAGCGGCGTTTGCAACATGGCAGTCTTCTTCAGGAGTGGAGGAATACCTGAAGTTTAACCTGCCGCTTGCAGACTGGGTTGCCAATTGACGATGCGCGAATGCACGGATTTCGGTTCCGGATCCGTGGCCAATGCCGTGCGGAAGGCGTCGTCGGAAAACATTTCGGCGATTTCCGACAGGATTTCCAGATGTTGCTGGGTGACATGATCTGGAATCAGCAGGAAAAACAGCAGATTGACGGGCTTGCCATCGGGCGATTCGAATGGAATCGGCTCGGCCAGGCGCACGAAGGCGCCCAGCGGCGCTTTCAAGGTTTTGCTGCCCTTGACCCTGCCATGCGGCACGGCCACGCCATGACCCAGTCCGGTCGAGCCCAGGCGTTCGCGGGCAAACAGATTGTCCGAGACGGTAGAGCGGGCGATGCCGTAATTGTTTTCGAAGATCAGGCCGGCTTGCTCGAAGGCGCGCTTTTTACTGGAGACTTCCAGGTCCAGCAGGACGTTCTCGAGGGATAATATTTTGCTAAGATTAGTCATGACACTCAATGAAATGGTGCAATGCGCAGAGGGCTTGCGAGCCGAATTATAGGCCTGTTTCGGCGGCCTGTAACGCCAATTCTCAACAGTATACGCCCGCTGCGGGCGCAGTGGGCGCTACAGCCCACGTGGTCATCATTTTAGCAAAAAAATAACATCGGCGTGTATCGGCTATTTCTTGATTAAAAACACGCGGTGCGCCGGTTTTTCCGCCGCCGAATGCCGATTTTCCGATTTTTCAGCGTCTTTGACATGCTCTGCGGCACTACTGCAACGTTGTTTTAAAACACAGCCAACATTCCTGTTGGCATGGTTGCGGGGTGTTGTTTGGCGTTACTGGCGCGCATTGCGCAGATTGCCCGGCATCGCTCCCGTGCTGAAGTTGCTGCGCCAGGGATTGATGTCGAGGCCGCCGCGGCGCGTGTAGCGCGCATACACGGACAGTTTTTGCGGCTTGCACTGACGCAAGATATCGACAAAGATGCGCTCCACGCATTGCTCGTGGAATTCGTTGTGTTCGCGGAAACCGATCAGGTAGCGCAACAGGCTTTCCTGGTCGATCTGCGGTCCCGCGTACTCGATCTGCACGCTGCCCCAGTCGGGCTGGCCCGTCACCAGGCAATTCGATTTGAGCAAATGCGAGACGAGTTTTTCTTCCACCGGCGCTTCATCGAGCGCCGCCTTCAGGAGCAGCGGCGAGGGCGTGTATTGCGTGATTTCCAGGTCCAGGCGGTCGAGCAGCACGCCGTCGAATTCGCCCATTTTCAGCTTGCCGAAATCTTCCTGCAAGGTCAGTTCCACTTGCACGGGCGCGCCGAAGCCCTTCGATAAGTCCTGCTTGAGCAGGGCCAGCAGCGCATCCGGGCTGTCCAGCCTGGTCTGGTTGAACGAGTTTAAATAGAGCTTGAACGACTTCGATTCGATGATGTTCGGCGAATCGGCCGGCGCGCTGACCTTGGCAATCGCCACTTGCGGCTTGCCGCGCTGGTTCAGCCACGACAGTTCATACGCATTCCAGATATCGAGGCCGAAGAACGGTAATGTACCGCGCAATTCCAGCTCGTCGCGCTTGCCCTGGCGGGGAATGGGAAACAGCAGTTCCGGCGCGTAATCGGTGCGGTAGGCGGAGCTTTTGCCCAGCGGGGATTGTTCGGCGAGGTCGTTGGTGGTGGTCATGGTCGTGTGGCGTGAATTCAGTCAAGCACGCATGGTAGCCTAATTCTCCCGACGGCGAGTAGCCGCCGCCGGGAGGTGATGCTTACCCCAGGAACAGCTTATAGACGGGATTGCTGCTTTCATCCCAGTAACGGTAGCCCAGGGTGTCGAGGAAGCGGGCGAATTCTCCCATTTCATCGGGCGGCACTTGCAGGCCGATGAGGATGCGGCCCACGTCGCCGCCCTGGCTGCGGTAGTGACATAGGGAAATATTCCAGTTCGGCGCCATGCTGTCGAGGAAGCGCATCAGGGCGCCCGGGCGCTCGGGGAACTCGAAGCGGTACAGCAACTCGTCCTGCGCCAGCCGGCTCTTGCCGCCCACCAGGTGGCGGATGTGCGACTTGGCCAGCTCGTCGTGGGTCAGGTCCAGGGTCTTGAATTCGTGTTCCTCGAAAGTCTTCGCCAGCACGCTTGATTCATGCCGGTCGGCAATTTGAATGCCGACGAACACGTGCGCGGCCTTTTCATCGCTGATGCGGTAGTTAAATTCCGTCACGTTGCGCGCGCCGATGAGCGAGCAGAAACGCTTGAAACTGCCCCGCTGTTCGCGCATGGTGACGGCAAATACGGCTTCGCGGAATTCGCCCAGTTCGGCCCGTTCCGCGACAAAGCGCAAACGGTCGAAATTCATGTTCGCGCCGCTGGCGATGGTGACCAGGGTTTCATTGTTGACGGGGTGCTTGGTCAGGCTGGCCCGTTCCACATAGGCCTTGGCGCCGGCGATGGCCAGCGCGCCGGACGGCTCCAGGATGCTGCGCGTATCCGTAAACACATCCTTGATGGCGGCACAGATGGCGTCCGTGTCGACGGTGATGATTTCATCGACATACGCCTGCACGAGGCGGAAGGTTTCCTCGCCGGCCAGGCGCACGGCCGTGCCGTCGGCAAACAGGCCCACGTCGTTCAGGGTCACGCGCTCGCCCGCTTTCAGCGAACGGGCCATGGCGTTCGAATCGACGCTTTGTACGCCGATGATCTTGATGTCGGGACGAATCTGTTTCACGTAGGCGGCAATGCCGGCGATCAAGCCGCCGCCGCCGATGGGCGCGAAGATGGCGTGGATGGGGCCGGCGTGCTGGCGCAGGATTTCCATGCCGATCGTGCCCTGGCCGGCGATCACGTCCGGATCGTCGAACGGGTGCACGAAGGTCAGCTTCTGTTCCTTTTCCAGGGTCAGCGCATGGTTGTAGGCATCCGTGTACGACTCGCCGTGCAGCACCACTTCCACGTGCACGCCGCCGCGTCCCTTGACGGCCTCGACCTTCACCAGGGGCGTGGTGGTCGGCATGACGATGACGGCGCGGCAACCCATGCGCGCGGCCGACAGGGCCACGCCCTGGGCGTGGTTGCCGGCCGAGGCGCAAATCACGCCCCGTTTGCGGTCCGCTTCGCTCAGCTTGGACATCTTGTTGTAGGCGCCACGAATCTTGAAACTGAACACGCTTTGCATGTCTTCGCGCTTGAAGTAAATCTGGTTGTTCAGGCGCTGCGACAGGGCAGGGGCCAGTTCCAGCGGCGTTTCGGTAGCGACGTCATAGACGCGGGCGGTCAGGATTTTCTTGAGGTAGTCGATGTTCATAGTCTGCAAGCAAGTGATTCTGGGCCAGAAAGGGTCTGGAGCGTGTCGGGCGATAGCGGCGGCGCCGCGGCGGATAGCCTGGCGACAATAATGCTCTGTGGAACTGCGGGCGGGTAGGCCTGTGCCGGCCGGCGCGGATTGTGCGGCGCGCAAGCTGCTCTTCATTATAATGGAGAGCCTTACTGCATCGCGAAGTGTTCCATGATCGAATCCGCAATCGCCTGGCTGCTGCAGCTGATCGCAGCACCGGAAGTCGGGCTGACATCGGTCTTTCTGATCAGCTTTATTTCCGCCACCCTCTTGCCGCTCGGCTCGGAACCGGCCGTGTTTGCCGTCATCAAGGCCAATCCCGCGCTTTTCTGGGCCACCATCGGCGTCGCCACCCTGGGCAACACCCTGGGCGGCGTCGTTGACTACTGGATGGGCTACCGGGCCAAGCAGGCGTTTGCCAAGGAACGCGACACGCGCTGGTTCCGCTGGCTGGCCCGCTATGGCGCCAAGACCATGCTGCTGGCCTGGCTGCCCATCGTGGGCGACCCGCTGTGTACCCTGGCCGGATGGCTCAAGCTGCCGTTCTGGCCCAGCGTGGCCTACATGGCCGTCGGCAAGTGCGCGCGCTACCTGACCATGACGGGCTTGCTGCTGTACGTGCCCGATGGCGTATGGCACCGGATTGGACAAATGCTGGCGTAAAGTGGGCGCAAACGGGGCGTAATGCAACGCCGTTTTGCCCCATTTTTGGGCAGTTCGATAGTTTGCAGCAGACTCTGATTCTTGGCATTTTTGCGTCAAAAAATGAGCAACACTGGTTTTTTATTCATGCAAAATAGGGCTTTTCCGTATTTGCTATGGTGACGGATGCGGTGCTTAAACCTTGGGCGGCATAAGGCTGTTCCCGCATGGTGCGGCGCAATAAGATAAAATGGGCCTTTAGGGTCCAGTCCACATCGTCACCACACTCCATGAACGCTCCCGCACATATCCAAGCTTTACTGGCAGAAACGCCGAATGGTCCCGCAGCAAGCCGCCTGCGCGAAATCCCGTATAACTACACGTCGTTTTCCGATCGCGAGATCGTCATACGCCTGTTGGGGGAGGACTCCTGGCGCCTGCTCGACGAGCTGCGCGGCGCCCGCCAGACGGGCCGTTCGGCCCGCATGTTGTACGAGGTGCTGGGCGACATCTGGGTCGTGCGCCGCAATCCCTACCTGCAGGATGACTTGCTCGACAATCCGAAGCGCCGCCAGGGCTTGATCGATGCCTTGCATCACCGCCTGGCCGAAGTCGACAAGCGCCGCCTGTCCATCGACGCGGCCGGCGGCGACGTGGCCGCCAGTGGCGAATCGCCCGAAGTGGCGCAAGCGCGCAGCGCCAATGTGGAGCTGCTGCTGAAAGCGGCCAGCAAGGCCGTGGCCGACTTTGGCGACGAATTCCGCAAGACCTACGATTTGCGCAAGCGCACGGTCAAGGTACTGGGACGCTATACGGAAAAGCATAATGTGCGCTTCGACGGCATGACGCGCGTGTCGCACGTGACGGACGCCACCGACTGGCGCGTGGAATACCCGTTCGTCGTGCTCACGCCCGACACGGAAGAGGAAATGGCCGGCCTGGTGAAGGGCTGCATCGAGCTGGGGCTGACCATCATCCCGCGCGGCGGCGGCACCGGCTACACGGGCGGTGCGATTCCCCTGACGCCGATGTCGGCCGTCATCAACACGGAAAAACTCATCACCCTGGGCGCCGTGGAAATGACGGTCTTGCCGGGCCTCACGCACGAATACGCGACCATCAATTCGGGCGCCGGCGTGATCACGAACAAGGTGTCGGAAGCGGCGGAAAAGGCTGGTTTCGTGTTTGCCGTCGACCCGACGTCCGCGCACGCCTCTTGCATCGGCGGCAACGTCGCCATGAATGCGGGCGGCAAGAAAGCCGTGCTGTGGGGCACGGCGCTGGACAACCTGGCCTCGTGGCGCATGGTCGACCCGAACGGCGACTGGCTCGACGTCACGCGCCTCGACCATAACCTGGGCAAGATCCACGATATCGCACTGGCACGTTTCCAGCTGGAATGGCGTCACCCGAGCACGCGCGACGCGACGAAACCAAACGCGCCGTTCAAGACGGAAATCCTGGAAATTCCTGGCCGCAAGTTCCGCAAGGAAGGCCTGGGCAAGGACGTCACCGATAAATTCCTCGCCGGCTTGCCGGGCATCCAGAAAGAAGGCTGCGACGGCCTGATCACGTCGGCGCGCTGGATTTTGCACAAGATGCCGAAGTTCGCCCGTACCGTCTGCCTGGAATTCTTCGGCCAGGCGCGCGACGCGATCCCGTCGATCGTGGAAATCAAGGATTACCTCGACGGCTTGCCGGCGAAAGGCGAGCAATACACGACCATCCGCCTGGCGGGCCTGGAACACCTGGACGAGCGCTACCTGCGCGCCGTCGGTTACGCCACCAAGTCGAAGCGGGGCGTGCTGCCGAAGATGGCCCTGTTCGGCGACATCGTCGGCGACGATGAAAATGCTGTCGCGCAAGCGGCGTCGGAAGTGGTGCGCATCGCCAACACCCGCGTGGGCGAAGGCTTTGTCGCCGTCAGCCCGGAAGCGCGCAAGAAATTCTGGCTCGACCGTGCTCGCACGGCGGCGATCGCCAAGCACACGAATGCGTTCAAGATCAATGAAGATGTCGTGATCCCGCTCAATCGCATGGGTGAATACACGGATGGTATCGAACGCATCAATATCGAGTTGTCGATCAAGAATAAACTGCAATTGGCCGAGGCCCTCAGCGAATTCTTTGGCAAGGGTAATTTGCCAGTAGGCAAGAGCGACGATGCGTCCGACGACCGGGTCGACGATGCGGAAATGCTGGGCGACCGCGCCGAGCAGGCGCAGCAGCTGTTGGCGCAAGTGACGAGCCGCTGGACCTATCTGCTGGCCCAGCTGGACCGTCCGCTGGCGGACGTGAAGGGCGAATTGGCCGAACTGGGCATGGAGCGCTTGCTGCCCGTGTTCGATGCGCGTCTGGAAACGCAGCCGGACGCCACTCTGTTCGACGTGGTGCAGGACCGCACCGTGCGCATTACCTGGAAGCAAGAGATCCGCGCCCAGCTGCGCCAGATATTCAACGGCGCCGCGTTCAAGCTGATCCTGGACGAGGCCACCGCCATCCACGCGCGCATCTTGCGTAGCCGCGTGTTCGTCGCGCTGCACATGCATGCGGGCGATGGCAACGTGCACACGAACTTGCCCGTCAACTCGGACAATTACGAAATGCTGCAGGACGCCCACGAAGCCGTGGGCCGTATCATGATTTTGGCCCGCTCGCTCAATGGCGTGATTTCCGGCGAACACGGTATCGGCATCACCAAGCTGGAATTCTTGACGGAAGAAGAGATCGGCGAATTCCGCAGCTACAAGCAGCGCATCGATCCGGAAGGCCGGTTCAACAAAGGTAAATTGCTGAACCTGCCGGGCATGGGCGCCGACTTGCGCAATGCCTACACGCCATCGTTCGGCCTGATGGGGCATGAGTCCTTGATCATGCAGCAAAGCGATATCGGCGCCATCGCCGACAGCGTCAAGGATTGCTTGCGTTGCGGCAAGTGCAAACCCGTGTGCTCGACCCACGTGCCGCGCGCCAATTTGCTGTATTCGCCGCGCGACAAGATATTGGCGACCTCGTCCCTGATCGAAGCCTTCCTGTACGAAGAACAGACGCGCCGCGGTATTTCCATCAAGCATTGGGAAGAGTTCGAGGACGTGGCCGACCACTGCACGGTATGCCATAAATGCGTGACGCCTTGCCCGGTGAATATCGACTTTGGCGATGTGTCGATGAACATGCGCAATTTGCTGCGCAAGATGGACAAGAAGAGCTTCAATCCGGGCACCAAGGCCACGATGATGTTCCTCAACGCTACCGATCCCGTGACCATCAACGCCACGCGCAAGGTCATGATCGGCTGGGGTTACAAGGCGCAGCGCCTGGGCCATGACTTGCTGAAGAAATTTGCCAAGAAGCAAACCAAGGCGCCGCCGCCATCGACAGGCAAGCCGCCCGTCAAGGCGCAGGTGATTCATTTTATTAACAAAAAGATGCCGGGCAACCTGCCGAAGAAATCGGCACGCGCGCTGCTCGATATCGAAGACGATAAAGTCATCCCGATCATCCGCAATCCGAAGACGACGACGGCCGATACGGAAGCCGTGTTCTACTTCCCTGGTTGCGGTTCGGAGCGCCTGTTCTCGCAAGTGGGCCTGGCTACGCAAGCGATGCTGTGGGAAGTGGGCGTGCAGACGGTCTTGCCGCCGGGCTATTTGTGCTGCGGTTATCCGCAACGGGGTGCGGGCGAGTTCGACAAGGCCGAGAAGATGATGACGGATAACCGCGTCCTGTTCCACCGCATGGCCAACACGCTCAATTACCTGGACATCAAGACGGTGCTCGTGTCGTGCGGCACTTGCTACGACCAGTTGGCGACGTATCAGTTTGAAAAGATTTTCCCCGGCTGCCGCATCATGGATATCCATGAGTATTTGCTGGAGAAAAACGTCAAGCTGGAAGGCGTCAATGGAACCCGTTATATGTACCACGAGCCATGCCACAATCCGATGAAGCTGCAGGAATCGGGCAAGACCATCAATTCCCTGATCAGCACGGTAGACAACGTGAAGATCGAGAAGAATGACCGTTGCTGCGGCGAATCGGGGTCGCTGGCCGTCACGCGCCCGGACATTTCCACGCAAGTGCGTTTCCGCAAGGAAGAAGAGATGGTCAAGGGCGCCGACAAGCTGCGCGGCGACGGTTTCACGGGCGACGTCAAAATCCTCACCAGCTGCCCGTCGTGCCTGCAAGGCTTGTCGCGCTACAATGACGATTCGGGCACGACGGCCGACTACATCGTCGTCGAGATCGCCAAACACTTGCTGGGAGAGAACTGGATGCCGGATTACGTGAAACGCGCCAATGACGGCGGCATCGAACGGGTGCTCGTGTGATGTCCACGAGTTGCGATCTGTGCAACTTGCTGGACGGCTACGCCAACAAGCAGGGTCCGGAGACCTTGCTGTGGCGCAGTGAGCGCCTGTCCGTCGTGGCTGTCGACGATCCTGCCTATCCCGGCTTTTGCCGTGTGATCTGGAACAAGCACGTGAAGGAAATGACGGACTTGACGCCGGGCGAGCGCAATTACGTCATGGAAGTCGTGTGGCAAGTCGAACTGGCCGTGCGGGAAGTGATGCAGCCGGAAAAGGTGAATGTCGCCAGTTTCGGCAACATGACGCCGCACGTGCACTGGCACGTGATTCCCCGCTACCGCGACGACGCGCATTTCCCGAACCCCAGCTGGGCGGTGATCCAGCGCGAAACGGCGCCCGAGGTGCTGGCCGCGCGCCGCGCCCTGCTGCCTGCCTTGCGCGACGCCATCCTTCAACGTTTATCCGCATAAAGTATTGTCATGACTGAAAAAGCAGCAACACCCCAACCCACCGGCTTGACCGTGCACAACCAGTCGCGCGTGCTCGACGTGGCGTTCGACGACGGCAGCGAATTTGCCCTGCCGTTCGAATACCTGCGCGTGTATTCGCCGTCGGCCGAAGTGCAGGGTCATGGCAAGGGCCAGGAAACCTTGCAATTGGGCAAGCGCCTGGTCGGTATCACGGGTCTGGAGCCGGTCGGTAACTACGCCGTGCAGCCCACCTTCAGCGATGGCCACAATTCCGGCCTGTACACCTGGGCATATCTGTACAAGCTGGGCGCCGAGCAAGCGACCCTGTGGCAGGATTACCTGGATCGCCTGGCAGCCGCCGGCTACCCGGGCGACAGCGGCCGCGATGCCAAGGCGGACATGACGGTCAAGCAATCTTCCGGCGGTCATGTTCATGGACCCAGTTGCGGTCATAAGCATTAATTAAAAATAATGCGGTAATCTTGTCGGATTGCCGCCGCCCCGTTCGTCGTATGGATGCCCGCGCTTGCGGGCATTTTTCTTTTGGAGAAGAGACTATGGAATACATGATCCTGATCTACGCCGACGAGGCGCGCTATGCCGCCATGGAAGAGGGCCAGATGGCCAGCCTGATGGCCGACTTTGCCAGCTATACGCAGGACCTGGAGGTGGCGGGCGTGATGCGCGGCGGCGCCGAGCTGGCGCCTGTGCGCAACGCCACCAGCGTGCGTGTGCAAAACGGCAAGCCTGTCATCACGGATGGGCCGTTCGCGGAAACCAAGGAGCAGCTGGGCGGCTATTACCTGCTGGACTGCGCCCACCTGGACGAGGCGCTGGCCTGGGCTGGGCGTTGTCCGGCGGCTTCCCTGGGCACCATCGAAGTGCGGCCCGTCACGGCATAAACATGGCCGGCGACGCCATTGCGGCCGTCGAACATGTCTTTCGCCAGGAAAAGGGCAGGGTGCTGGCCGGCCTGATGCGGCGTTTCGGCGACCTGGGCCTGGCGGAAGATGTGTTGCAGGAAGCGTGCCGCAAGGCGCTGGAACTGTGGCCGCAGGCGGGCATCCCGTCCAATCCCGCGGCCTGGCTCAGCTCGGTGGCGCGCAACGCGGGCCTCGATCACGTGCGCCGCGCGGGCAAGAGCGTCAGCGAGGCCGAGGCCGTGCTGTCCTGCCTGCCGGCAGCCATGCTTGATGAAACGCAAGCCATCGAGGACGACCGCCTGCGCCTGCTGTTCATCTGCTGCCATCCTGCGCTGGCGCCCGAGGCGCAGGTGGCGCTGGCCCTGCGCACCCTGTGTGGGCTGTCCACGGACGAGATCGCGCGCGCTTTCGGCGTGGCGGAAGCGGCCCTGTCGCAGCGGCTCTTGCGCGCCAAACGCAAGATCGCCGAAGCGCGCATCCCTTTCGAGTTGCCGCCGGCCCAGGATTGGCCGCAACGGCTGGCGCAAGTGCAGCATGTCATCTATCTGGTGTTTAGCGAAGGCTATTGCGCCAGCGGCGGCGATAGCCTGCTGCGCGCCGACCTGTGCGCGGAAGCGTTGCGCCTGGGGCGGCTGCTCGACAGCCTGCAGCCCGGCCAGCCGGAAGTACAGGGGCTATTGGCCTTGCTGCTGCTGCAGGCGTCGCGCGGCCCGGCCCGCCTCTCGCCCGCAGGCTGTTTGCTGACACTGGAAGAGCAGGATCGTCGCCTGTGGCAGGGGGATTTGATCGCCGAGGGGTTGGCCGTTCTGGAACGAGCCTTGCCGGCGCGCGCGCCAGGGCCATACCAGTTGCAGGCGGCCATTGCCGCCTTGCACGCCAAGGCCGTCACGGCCAGCCAGACGGACTGGCGCCAGATCAGCGCCCTGTATGGCGCCTTGCTGCGGCACAAGCCGGAACCCTTGATCTTGCTCAATGCCGTGATCGCCTGCGCGATGGCGCATGGCGCAGAGCACGGCCTGGCGTGGCTCGAACGCCTGGAAGCCGTGCCCAGCCTTGCCAATTCGCATTATCTGCACGCAGCCCGGGCCGACTTGCTGCGCCGCCAGGGCGACCGGCGGGGGGCGCTGGCGGCATATGCCCGGGCGGCCATGCTGGCTGCGAATGCAGTGGAAAGGCAATACCTTCTCCGGCGTCACGGGGAAATGCGCCTGCCGCTTGTATAATGCTCCCAAGTTCAAACAGACTGCCTACCATGACCAATACGACCCATTTCGGATACAAAACAGTTGCAGAAGACGACAAAGTGCGCGAAGTCGCCAAGGTGTTCCATTCCGTCGCTGCCAAATACGACGTGATGAATGACTTGATGTCGGGCGGGCTGCACCGTCTGTGGAAGACGTTTACCATTGCCAACGCGGGCGTGCGCCCCGGTTTCAAGGTGCTCGACATCGCCGGCGGCACGGGCGACCTGTCGAAGGCATTCGCCAAGCAGGCGGGCCCTACCGGCGAAGTCTGGTTGACCGATATCAATGAATCGATGTTGCGCGTAGGCCGCGACCGCCTCTTGAATCGCGGCTTGCTCACCCCCACCTTGTTGTGTGACGCGGAAAAACTGCCATTCCCCGATAATTATTTTGACCGTGTCAGCGTGGCCTTTGGCTTGCGCAACATGACGCACAAGGATGTGGCGCTGGCGGAAATGCGCCGCGTGCTGAAACCGGGCGGCAAGCTGCTGGTGCTGGAGTTTTCCAAGGTGGCGGCGCCCCTGCAAAAGCCGTACGACCTGTACTCGTTCTCGGTCTTGCCGTGGTTCGGACAGAAAATCGCCGGCGACGCGGAAAGCTATCGCTACCTGGCAGAATCGATCCGCATGCATCCGGACCAGGAAACGCTGAAGACCATGATGGAAACGGCGGGCCTGGAGCGGGTGCAGTACTACAATTTGACGGCAGGCATTGCCGCTTTGCATACCGGCATCAAGATGTAACTCAAGCTGTAACTCACCAAGCCGGTGATTTTAGGAGATGGAATGAAATTGAAGAAATTTATGGTCGGCATGATGCTGGCCGCGACCACGGTATCCATGCTGGGCGAGGCGCTGGCCCGTCCCATGGGCGGTGGCCGTTCGTTTGGCCGCCAGTCGCAAAACGTGGGCCGCCAGACGCCTGCGCCGGCACCAACCCCGGCGCCGGCCGCCGCGCCACGCCAGGCGCAACCTGCGCCAGCCCCCGCGCCGGCCCCTGCCGCCAAGGCACCGAGCCGCTGGAAGGGCTTGCTGGGCGGCGCCTTGCTGGGCCTGGGTCTGGGCGCCTTGCTGTCGCACTTTGGCTTGGGCGGCGCCCTGGCCAGCATGATCAGCACCCTGTTGATGGTGGCCTTGCTGGCCGGCGTGGCGTTCTTCATCTACCGCATGGTACGTGGCAAACGCGACAACAATGCCGGCGGCAATGCGCCGTTTGCTGGTTTTGGCGGCAACCAGCCTGCGCCAGCGGGCAACGTGCCTGACATCGGTTCGCGCATCCCGCCGCTGCCGCCGCTGCAACCCGTCTCGTCCGGCGTAGGCCTGGACAAGCCGGCGCCGGTTGCCGCGCCATGGGGCGTACCAAGCGACTTCGACAAGGACGCCTTCCTGCGCCACGCGAAAAGCAATTTCATTCGCCTGCAAGCGGCCTGGGACAAGGCGGACATCAACGATATCCGCGAATTCACGTCGCCGGAAGTGTATGCGGAACTGCGCATGCAAATCCAGGAACGGGGCGCGCAGCCAGACTTTACGGATGTCGTCACCATCGATGCCGAACTGCTGGGGATCGAAACGAGCGTCAACGACTACCTGGCCAGCGTGAAGTTTACGGGCCTGATCCGTTCGGCGCCGGGCGCCGCAGCGGAACCGTTCGCGGAAGTGTGGAATATGTCGAAACCCGTCAGCGGAAATAGCGGCTGGGTTCTGGCAGGCATCCAGCAATTGAATTAATTGTAAAAACTTGCTGAATAATGGCTTAAGTCCATGCGGAATGCATGATGCTTGACAGATATTTCCTGCTGAACTGGTAAGATCGAAACCGCCCACCTTGTTTGATGGGCGGTTTTTTCTTTTTGGGGGCGCGCGCGGCGCGCAGTATATAGATGGCACCACTTTCCGATCTCTCCCTGATGACGCCCGTCATCGCGACAATCAACCACTTGCTGGCGCAGGAGCCGTGGGCGCGCCAGCAACTGGCCGTGCATGCCGGCAAGCTGGCCTGCATCGACACGGGCGCCGTGGCCTTGCGCCTGCGCGTCGACAGCGCCGGCATGCTGGAGGCGGCGCCGGCCGACATGCCGGCCAACGTCACCATCCGCGTGAAATTGTCCGATGTGCCGCTGATCCTGCAAAACCGCGAGCGGGCGTTTTCCTACGTCAAGATCGAAGGCGATGCCGAGTTTGCCAATGCGATTTCCCAATTGAGCAAGGGCTTGCGCTGGGAGGCCGAGCACGACCTGGAAAAGGTCGTCGGCCCCATGCTGGCCACGCGCCTCGTGTCCGGCGCGAAGGATGCGGCCGCCTTTGTGCGCACGGGCCAGCAAAAGCTGGCGGAAAACGTGGCCGAATATTTTCTCGACGAACAGCCCATGCTGATCCGTCCTTCTACCCTGCAAGAGTATTCCGCTGGCGTGACGCGCGTGCGCGATGATGTCGAACGCCTGGCCAAGCGCCTTGCCCGGCTGGAAAAGGCGGCCGCCGCCGTCCAGCCGCAGCCCTCCTCACCGGATTTGTCTACATGATATTGAAATTCCTGCGCCTGTTTAAAATCATCCGTGTTTCCATCAAGTACGGCCTGGATGAGATAGCGATTTCTGGTCTGCAAGTTCCCCGCACCGCCAAATTGATCGACACCCTGATTTTCTGGCGTGACCTGTCGTCGCCGCGGGGCTTGCGCCTGCGCCTGGCGCTGGAAGAGCTGGGTCCGATTTTCGTCAAATTCGGCCAGGTGCTGTCGACCCGGCGCGACCTGATGCCGCTCGACATCGCCGAAGAGCTGGCGCGCCTGCAGGACCGGGTGCCGCCGTTCGATTCCGACCTGGCCGTTGCGCAGATCACCAAGTCCCTGGGCGCGCACCCGGACCAGCTGTTTGCCCGCTTCGAGCGCGAACCGGTGGCGTCCGCCTCGATTGCCCAGGTGCACTTCGCTACCCTGAAAGATGGCCGCGAAGTGGCCGTGAAGGTCTTGCGTCCAGGCATGAAAAAGCTGATCGACGAAGACGTGGCCCTGATGCACATCGCCGCCGACTGGACCAGCCGCCTGTGGGCCGACAGCAAGCGCCTGAAACCGAAAGAGGTGGTGGGCGAGTTCGACAAATACCTGCACGACGAGCTGGACCTGATGCGCGAGGCGGCCAACGCCAGCCAGCTGCGCCGCAACTTCGCCAACTCGGACTTGCTGCTGGTGCCGGAAATGCACTGGGATTACTGTTCCAGCAGCGTCATCGTCATGGAACGCATGTATGGCATCCCCGTGTCGCAGACGGAGCGCCTGGTGGCGGCCGGCGTTGACTTGCGTAAACTCTCCAGCGATGGCGTGGAGATTTTCTTCACGCAAGTGTTCCGCGATGGCTTTTTCCATGCGGACATGCATCCGGGCAATATTCTCGTATCGATCGCGCCCGAATCGTTCGGCCGCTACATCGCGCTGGACTTCGGCATCGTCGGCACCCTGAACGACTACGACAAGGATTATCTGTCGCAAAACTTCCTCGCCTTCTTCCGTCGCGACTACAAGCGCGTGGCCGAGGCGCATATCGAATCGGGCTGGGCGCCGAAGGATACGCGCGTCGATGAGCTGGAAGCGGCCGTGCGCGCCTGCTGCGAGCCCATCTTCGACCGTCCGCTGAAAGATATTTCTTTTGGGCAAGTGTTGCTGCGCCTGTTCCAGACCTCGCGCCGCTTCAATGTGGAAGTGCAGCCGCAACTGGTGCTGCTGCAAAAGACCCTGCTCAATATCGAGGGCCTGGGCCGCCAGCTGGACCCGGAACTGGACCTGTGGCAAACGGCCAAGCCTTACCTGGAAAAATGGATGAGCAACCAGGTGGGGCCGCAAGGCTTCATGGAGCGCCTGCGCGCGGAGGCGCCCCGTTATGCGCACATCTTCCCGCAACTGCCGCGCTTGCTGCACCAGGCCTTGACGGTGCATGGCGAACCGCGCGAAAACGAGGTGGAACTGATGAAAACCTTGCTGGCCGAGCAACGCCAGACGAACCGCCTGCTGAGCTTTATCGTCTACTTCGTGGGCGCCTTTGCGCTCGGTGCGCTGGGCTTGCAAGTGTTCATGCGCTGGCATCAACTGCCGTTTTAACTGGCTGAGGACGTAAGTGATGGCTGACTTCCACACCCGCGACCCGCTCTCGCCCGCCTTCTGGGACGAGCGTTTCGAGAAGCAATTCACGCCCTGGGACCACGGCGGCGTGCCTGCGCGCCTGCGCAGCTTCGTTGCAGGCAGCCCGGCGCCGCTGCGCTGCCTGATTCCCGGCTGCGGCTCGGCGTATGAGCTGGTCTTCATGCTGGAGCACGGCTGGGATGCCACGGCCATCGACTTTTCTCCCGGTGCCGTGGCGGCCGCGCGCATCCAGCTGGGTGAGCGGGCAGGGCGGGTGGTGGAAGCGGACTTCTTTGCCTGGGAACCCGTTGCGCCGCTGGACCTGATCTATGAACGGGCTTTCCTGTGCGCCATGCCGCGCGCCATGTGGCCGCAAGTGGCGGCCCGCTGGGCGCAGCTGCTGGCGCCGGGCGCCATGCTGGCCGGTTACTTTTTCTTTGACGACAATGCCAAGGGACCGCCGTTCGGCATATCGCGTGAGACACTGCAGGAATTGCTGGCGCCGCATTTCGATTGCCTGGCCGACGACGCCGTCGACGATTCCATCGCCGTCTTCGCCGGCAAGGAGCGCTGGATGAGCTGGCGCCGCCGGGCGGACTGAGGCGGGCGGGGCAATTTCCGCTGGCGACAAAGGAAAAGCTTTATAATTCAGGGTTTTTGATGATTTTCTCGGAGTAGAGATGCCGATTTACGCTTACCGTTGTGACGAGTGTGGTTTTGCCAAGGACGTCTTGCAAAAGATCTCCGATCCAGTACTGACGGTGTGCCTGTCGTGCGGCAAGCCCAGTTTCAAGAAGCAATTGACGGCCGCCGGTTTCCAATTGAAGGGCACCGGCTGGTACGCGACCGATTTCCGCGGCGGCACGGCGCCCACCACGGCCATTCCGACGGGCCCGGCCGATAACGCCAAACCCGCCCCGGCCGCCGAGAGCGCGCCTGCCGCGGCCCCTGCGCCCGCCCCGGCTGCCGCTGCGCCGAAAGCGGACTGAAAAGCGCGCCGCGCCGATACGATCCCTTACCGAGAAACCGATGCGTAAATACTTTATTACCGGATTACTGATTTTGGTGCCCCTGGCCATTACGGCCTGGGTCCTGAATCTGGTCATCAGCACGATGGACCAGTCGCTGTTGCTGGTGCCCGGCAGTACGCAGCCCAGCGTCTGGTTCGGCCGCCAGATTCCCGCGCTGAGCACCATTCCCGGCCTGGGCACGGTATTGACGGTACTGATCGTGTTCTTCACGGGCTTGCTGACGAATAACCTGGTCGGCAATTACGTGGTGAAACTGTGGGAAAAATTGCTGCAACGCATACCCATCGTCAATTCCCTGTATTCGAGCGTCAAGCAAGTGTCGGATACCCTGTTTTCCCCGTCGGGCAATGCCTTCCGCAAGGCCGTGCTGGTGCCGTATCCGCACCAGAACTCCTGGACCATCGCTTTCCTGACCGGCGTGCCGGGCGGTGATGCGGCAAACCACCTGGTGGGCGACTATGTCAGCGTGTACGTGCCGACGACGCCGAATCCGACATCGGGCTTTTTCCTGATGATGAAGCGCAGCGATGTCGTCGAACTCGACATGAGCGTCGATGCGGCGCTCAAATATATCGTCTCGATGGGCGTGGTGGCGCCTGCGGAAGTTGTTGCTGTACCGGCCCCGGCAGCCAAAGAATAAAGGCAGGCGTCCCATGCGGGACGTGGCCGGATTGAACACTCACTAACCTGAACTGAGAATTTTATGTCTATGCGTACTGAATACTGCGGCCTCGTTACCGAAGCCATGCTGGGACAAACCGTCAGCCTGTGCGGCTGGGTACATCGCCGCCGCGACCACGGCAGCCTGATTTTCATCGACTTGCGCGACCGTGAAGGCCTGGTGCAAATCGTCTGTAACCCGGAACAAGCGGAGATGTTCAAGGTCGCCGAAGCCGTGCGCAACGAATTCTGCCTGCGCGTGACGGGCGTCGTGACCAACCGTATCGAAGGCACGATCAACAACAACTTGAAATCGGGCAAGATCGAAGTGGTCTGCTCGGAGCTGGAAGTGCTGAACCCTTCCGTGCCCGTGCCGTTCCAGCTGGACGACGACAACCTGTCGGAAACGACGCGTCTGACACACCGCGTGCTGGACCTGCGCCGCCCGCAAATGCAAAACAACCTGCGCCTGCGCTACAAGGTGACGATGGAAGTGCGCAAGTACCTCGACGCGCTGGGCTTCATCGACATCGAAACGCCGATGCTGACCAAGTCGACGCCAGAAGGCGCGCGCGATTACCTGGTGCCGTCGCGCGTGAACGCGGGCAGCTTCTTTGCCTTGCCGCAATCGCCACAGTTGTTCAAGCAACTGTTGATGGTCGCCAACTTCGACCGTTACTACCAGATCACCAAGTGCTTCCGCGACGAAGACTTGCGCGCTGACCGCCAGCCTGAATTCACGCAGATCGATTGCGAAACCTCGTTCCTGACGGAACAGGAAATCCGCGACCTGTTCGAAGACATGATCCGCGTCGTCTTCAAGAACACGCTGAACATCGACTTGCCGAACCCGTTCCCGGTGATGGATTTCGCCGAAGCGATGGGCCTGTACGGTTCCGACAAGCCGGACATGCGCGTCAAGCTGGCCTTCACAGACTTGACCGAAGTCATGAAGTCGGTCGAATTCAAGGTCTTCAACGGCGCCGCCAACATGAAGGGCGGCCGCGTGGTGGCCCTGCGCGTACCGCAAGGCGGCAGCATGCCCCGTTCGGAAATCGACGCCTACACCCAGTTCGTCGCCATCTACGGCGCCAAGGGCTTGGCTTACATCAAGGTCAACGAGAAAGCCAAGGGTCCTGAAGGCTTGCAGTCGCCGATCGTCAAGTTCCTGCCTGCCGACGTGCTGGCCACGATCCTCGAGCAGACGGGCGCGCAAGACGGCGACCTGATCTTCTTCGGCGCGGACAAGGCCAAGGTCGTCAACGACGCCATCGGCGCGCTGCGCGTGAAGATCGGTCACAGCGAATTCGGCAAGAAAGCCGGCCTGTTCGAAGACGTGTGGAAGCCATTGTGGGTGGTCGACTTCCCGATGTTCGAGCACGATGAAGAAGCGGACCGCTGGACGGCGACCCACCACCCATTCACGGCGCCGAAAGACGGCCACGAAGACATGCTGGAAAGCGATCCGGGCGCCTGCATCGCCAAGGCCTACGACATGGTCTTGAACGGCTGGGAACTGGGTGGCGGTTCGATCCGTATCCACCGCGAAGAAGTGCAAAGCAAGGTCTTCCGCGCACTGAAGATCGACGCCGAAGAAGCGCAGCTGAAATTCGGCTTCCTGCTCGACGCCCTGCAATACGGCGCGCCACCGCATGGCGGCTTGGCATTCGGCCTGGACCGTATCGTGACCATGATGACGGGTTCCGAATCGATCCGCGACGTGATCGCCTTCCCGAAAACCCAGCGCGCGCAAGATTTGCTGACCCATGCGCCGTCGGAAGTTGACGAGAAGCAACTGCGTGAACTGCACATCCGTTTGCGCAGCACCGAGCCAAAAGTAGTGTAATGAAGCATGCGGCTGCCCAGGCAGCCGCTACCGTTTTACTTGCTGAGGCAAAAAAGGCGCTGCGAGGCGCCTTTTTCATTCTTGATATGAGCCATAAAATTCCCGTTTCCGTGCTGGTCGTCATCCATACGGCGGACCTAGACGTCTTGCTGATCGAGCGCGCAGGCCAACCCGGTTTCTGGCAATCCGTGACGGGGTCCGTCGACGCCGTCGATGAACCGCTGCTGCAGACGGCCGCGCGCGAACTGGAGGAAGAAACCGGCATCGTTGTCGATGGGCACGATATCGTGCTGCGCGACTGGAACTTGTCGAATGTGTACGAGATCTATCCGATCTGGCGCCACCGCTATGCGCCGGGCGTGACGCGCAACACGGAACACGTGTTCAGCGTGCAAGTGCCGCGCGACATCGCCGTCACCCTGAGCCCGCGCGAGCATTTGCAGCACGCGTGGCTGCCGTATCTGGCGGCGGCCGACCGCTGTTTCTCGTCGTCCAACGCGGAAGCGATCTTGCAATTGCCGGCCATGACGGGTCTGGCGCGTCCCACCTGATTTTCCTAGAAAGCATTCCATGTTGAACTGGTTACATTTGACTGCGCAGCAAAAACTGCTGGGCACCCTGGGCATCGTTTTTTGCCTGTGCTTTATCTTCCTGCTGTTCAGCTCCACCGTGCCCGGCCGCACGCCACCGATCGGCATGCCGCTGATGGCGATCGGCTGGCTGCTGCATCCGGGCGCGTTTGCCAAGGGCAAGCGCACCGTGGCCTGGCGCGGCGCACCGTTGCTGGTGAAAATCGTCTGGGCGGCGGGCATCACGGCGCTGATCGTCAGCGTGACGGCGGGCGTGGGACGCATGCTGGCCTGATTGTGGGTTTTAGGTGCGCACGCGCACCTACGCCGGCGCCGCGCGGGGCCTGTCTGGGAGTAGAATCAATGCATGAAAATCCGCGTAGCAACTTATAATATACACAAGGGTGTCTCCTCCGTGCGGGGCTTGCCCCGCGTGCATGCTTTAAAGCAGGCGATTGCCCTGTTCCATGCCGATGTTGTCTTCCTGCAAGAGGTGCAAGGCAAGCACGACCGTAATGCGGCCCGCTATGGCGCCGAGAAGAACGGCCACAAGCATTGGCCGGAAGCGTCGCAGCACGAGTTCTTTGCCGGCCCCGAGCACCATTCCGCCTACGGCATGAATGCCGTGTATGACCATGGCCACCATGGCAACGCCTTGCTGAGCAAGTTTCCCATCGCTTCGCAAACCAACCACGACGTGTCCGACCATGCCTACGAGCAACGCGGCATCCTGCATTGCGTGCTCAAGACGCCGCAGGCCGACGTGCATTGCTACGTCGTCCACTTGGGCCTGTTCGAGTCGGGGCGGGGCCGCCAGACGCAGGCGCTGATCGACGCCGTCATGGAATCGGCGCCGAATGGCGAGCCCGTCATCATTGCGGGCGATTTCAACGATTGGCGCAACACGCTCAGCGACAAGCTGCGCAACGCGCTCGGTGTGGTCGAGGTATTCGACCAGCGGGCGTCGAACTCGGCCCTGGGCGACCTGGTGCGCACCCTGGCGCGGCGCCAGACGAAAACGCCGATCCCCGTGCCGGCGCGCACCTTTCCCGCCGCCTTGCCGTGGTTCCGCCTGGACCGCATCTATGTGCGCGGTTTCCACGTGGAAGGCGCGCAAGTGATGCACGGCACCCTGTGGGCCAAACTGTCGGACCACGCGCCGATAGTTGCTGCTTTGAAACTCGCGTAGACTGCCGGCATGCGCACAGTCAATTTCATCGCCCACAACGACATCCAGCTGCTGTATTGCGGCACCGATTACTTTCCAGCCTTGATCGCCGCCATCGACGGCGCGCGCTCGGAAGTGTATTTTGAAACGTATATCTTTGCCGACGACGCCACGGGCACCCTGGTGCTCGATGCGCTCAAGCGTGCCGCCGCGCGCGGCGTGCTGGTGTGCATGATCACGGACTGGTTCGGCACGGGCAACCGCCGGGTCAACGCCATGCATGCAGAGCTGGAAGCGGCGGGCGTGCACCACCGCATCTTCAATCCGTGGTTCCGGCGCGGCATCACGCGGACGCACCGCAAGATTTGCGTGGCCGATGGCGAAATCGCGCTGGTGGGCGGCATCAATATCAACGACGACATGTTTTGCGACTACGACCACAACATCAGCCTGGAAGCGCCGCGCTGGGATTTCGCCGTGCAGGTGAAGGGCCCGCTGGTGGACGCCATCCACGAGGAAGTGCAGGCGCAGTGGGCAAGATTGGGCAAGATGAACCTGGTGCGGCGTATCAAGCTGTACCGCAAGATGCGCGTAGTCAGCAAGGAGCTGGCGAAGAACCCCGTGGTGGCCGGCTTTGTCGTGCGCGACAACCTGCGCAACCGCCGCACCATCCAGCGCGCCTACCTGCAGGCACTGGGCCAGGCGAGGAAAAGCGTGATGCTGGCCAACCCGTATTTCGCGCCCGGCCACAAGCTGCGCCGCGCCCTGGCCCAGGCGGCCCAGCGGGGCGTGGACGTGGTGCTGTTGATCGGCGTGGGCGAATTCCGCATGCAGGACGCCGTGGCGCATTCGTTTTATCCGAAGCTGCTGGCCGCCGGCGTGAAAATCGTCGAATACCGCAAGACGCAGCTGCACGCCAAGGTAGCCGTCGTTGACGATGACTGGGCGACGGTCGGCTCCAGCAATATCGATGCGCTGAGCCTGTTCCTGAACCAGGAAGCGAACGTGGTCATCAAGGACGTGGCGTTCGCGCAAAGCTTGCGCCAGCATATAGAGCAGGGCGTGGCGGACGGCATCGTGATTCACCAGGATGATTTCAAGCACATCGGCCGTTTCCGGCGTATCGGCTATGAAGCCGCGTTCCTCGTGTACCGGCTGGTGATGCGCATTTTTTCAGTAGGCAAGTACGCATGAACGAGATGACAACGGTAAGGCTGGACAAATGGCTGTGGGCGGCGCGCTTCTTCAAGACGCGCTCGCTGGCCAGCGAGGCCGTCGACACGGGGAAAGTCAAAGTGGGCGGCGAGCGCGTGAAACCGGCGCGCAGCCTGCGCGTGGGCGACGAGCTGGCCATCGACAATGGCGCGGAGACGTGGGAAGTGGCCGTGCTGGGCCTGTCCGACAAGCGCGGCGCGGCGCCTGTGGCGCGCCTGCTGTATGGCGAGACGCCGGCCAGCATCGCCCGCCGCGAGCAGCTGGCCGAGGAGCGCAAGCTGTTCCGCGAGCCAGGCACCACCATCAAGGGGCGGCCGACCAAGCGCGACCGCCGTCAATTGAGCAAGGCAGGCGACCTTTCCTGAGGCTCGCCTGATGTGGAGCGGCAAGGGCGCGCGACGCTTTTGCCCTCCTGAAATCGCTGTAAACACGCAGCCTGAAAATGCTGCGCCGCACCAATAGAACGCCGGCTCTAAAGTTCCCGTTTGACTTTTACGTGGTAGTGGATAATAGTACGAGCGTTCGGATTTTTTCGAGGCGTGCTTTTTTTTACCCTCGCTTCAGTCCGCCAAATCGGCAACATCACTTTTAGAACGGACCTCTTGAATACTTCAGTCAAATTCATGCGCAAGGGCGAACTGACCCGTGCAGCCATCCTCGACGTGGCGCTGGACCTGTCCAGCCGCGACGGCCTGGAAGGCCTGACCATCGGACTGCTTGCGGACAAAATGAACATGAGCAAGTCGGGCGTGTTTGCCCACTTTGGCTCGCGCGAAGACTTGCAGATGGAAGTGCTGAAGCTTTACCACTATCGTTTCGAGCAAGAAGTCTTTTTTCCCAGCATGAAAGAACCACGCGGCATCCAGCGCCTGCAATCGATGTTTGCGCGCTGGGTCAAGCGGGTCAGCGTGGAAATCGCTTCGGGCTGCATCTATATCAGCGGCGCCGTCGAGTATGACGACCGTCCCGGTCCCATCCGTGAAGCCCTGGTGGCCATGGTGCGGGCCTGGCAGGGCGCGCTGCTGCGCTGTGTCGAGCAATCGATCGCCACGGGCGACCTGAAAGCGGACACGGATGCCCAGCAACTGGTGTACGAAATGTATGGCCTGATCCTGGCCCTGCATCACGATGCGCGCTTCCTGCGCGTGCCGGGCAGCATCGAACGGGCGCAAGCGGGCTTTGTCCGCCTGCTGGCGTCGTACCAGAATTCCGTCACAAGCAAATAAGCCGTCAGGCAGTATCCGCAACAACGCACACGCACTTACAAGTACAACACTTTAGCTAATCGCCTTCAGGAGAAAAATATGGGTCAATACGTCGCGCCAATCCGGGATATGCAATTCGTCCTGCATGAGTTCCTGCAAGTGGAAGAAGAACTGAAGCAAATGCCGTCGTACGCCGACGTCGACGCCGACATCATCAACCAGGTGCTGGAAGAGGGCGGCAAATTCACCTCCGAAGTATTGTTCCCGCTGAACCACTCCGGCGACCGCGAAGGCTGCCACCACGACCCCGTCACGAAAAGCGTGACCACGCCGAAAGGTTTCAAGGAAGCCTACAAGCAGTACGTCGAAGGCGGCTGGGCGGCCCTGGCGTGCGATCCGGAATACGGCGGCCAGGGCTTGCCTGTCGTGCTGAACAATTCGTTCTATGAAATGCTGAACTCGTCGAACCAGGCCTGGTCCATGTACCCAGGCCTGTCGCACGGCGCCTACGAGTGCCTGAAGGAACACGGCACCGACCACCAGAAGGAAGTGTATCTGCCGAAGCTGGTGTCGGGCGAATGGACGGGCACCATGTGCCTGACCGAACCGCACTGCGGCACCGACCTGGGCCTGTTGCGCTCGAAAGCGCTGCCTGAGGCGGACGGTTCCTGGACCATCACCGGCAACAAGATCTTCATCTCGGCCGGCGAGCACGACATGGCGGAAAACATCCTGCACCTGGTGCTGGCCCGCGTGCCGGACGCGCCGGAAGGCTCGAAAGGCATTTCGCTGTTCCTGGTGCCGAAATTCCTGCCAAACGCGGATGGAACTGTCGGTGAGCGCAATCCGATCACCTGCGGCGCCATCGAAGAAAAAATGGGCATCCACGGCAATTCGACCTGCCAGATGAACCTGGATGGCGCGAAAGGCTGGATCATCGGCCAGCCGAACAAGGGCCTCAACGCCATGTTCGTCTTCATGAACGCGGCCCGCCTGGGCGTGGGCATGCAGTCGCTGGGCCTGACGGAAATCGCTTACCAGAACGCGCTGATCTACGCCAAGGACCGCACGCAAATGCGTTCGCTGTCCGGCATCAAGAACCCGGAACTGCCGGCCGACCGCATCATCGTGCACCCTGACGTGCGCCGCATGCTGCTGACGGGTAAAGCCTACGCCGAAGGCGCGCGTGCTTTCACCTCCTATGTGGCGCTGCAGATCGACCGCGAACTGCACCACCCGGACGCCGACGTGCGCAAGGAAGCGGCCGATGAAGTGGCGCTGCTGACGCCTGTCATCAAGGCCTTCATCACCGACAACGCCTGGATCGCCACTTCGGACGCGATGCAAGTGTTCGGCGGCCATGGCTACATCTCGGAATGGGGCATGGAGCAGTATGTGCGCGACGCGCGCATCAACATGATCTACGAAGGCACGAACACGATCCAGTCGCTGGACCTGTTGGGCCGCAAGATCCTGGGTGACAACGGCGCCAAGCTGCGCAAGTTCGGCGAAAAGATCAAGGCTTTCGTCGAAGACAACGGCACCGATGAAGCGATGAGCGAATTCGTTACGCCACTGGGCGACCTGGGCGACAAAGTCACCAAGCTGACCATGGAAATCGGCATGAAGGCATTCCAGAATCCGGACGAAGTGGGCGCGGCATGCGTGCCTTACCTGCGCGTCGTCGGCCACATGATCTACAGCTACCTGTTCGCGCAGATGGCCAAGATCGCCCTCGAAAAAGAATCCAGCGGCGACAAGTTCTACACCGCCAAACTGGCTACCGCACGTTTCTACTTCGCCCGCTTGCAGCCTGAAACGGCAACCCTGATCCGTCAGGCGCGTTCCGGTTCGGCCAACCTGATGGCACTCGACGCAGACCTGTTCTAAGACTTGAGGAAAATATGACCAATTTCATCGTTAAAAAAGTAGCCGTCCTCGGCGCCGGCGTGATGGGCGCGCAGATCGCCGCCCATTGCATCAACGCGAAAGTGCCGGTCGTGCTGTTCGACCTGCCGGCCAAGGAAGGCCCGAAGAATGGCATCGTGCTGCGCGCCATCGAGAACCTGAAAAAGCTGTCGCCTGCGCCGCTGGGCAACAAGGATGACGCCGCGCTGATCCAGGTGGCCAACTACGAAGACAACCTGGACCTGCTGGCCGGTTGCGACCTGATCATCGAAGCCATCGCCGAGCGCATGGACTGGAAACATGACCTGTACCAGAAGGTGGCCCCGCACATCGGACCGAACGCGATCTTCGCCTCGAACACCTCGGGCCTGTCGATCACCAAGCTGGCCGAAGGCTTCGACGCCGACCTGAAATCGCGCTACTGCGGCGTGCACTTCTTCAACCCGCCGCGCTATATGCACCTGGTCGAGATCATCCCGACCGCGTTCACCAAGCCTGAGATTTCCGACCAGCTGGAAGGCTTCCTGACCACCACCCTGGGCAAGGGCGTGGTCCGCGCCAAGGATACGCCGAACTTCATCGCCAACCGCGTTGGCGTGTTCGGCATCCTGGCCATCGTGCACGAAGCCGAAAAATTCGGCCTGTCCGTCGACGTCGTCGATGATCTGACCGGCGCCAAGCTGGGCCGCGCCAAGTCGGGCACCTTCCGCACGGCGGACGTGGTCGGCCTGGACACCATGGGCCATGTGATCAAGACCATGCAGGACTACCTGCCGAACGATCCGTTCGCTGCCGTCTACAAGACGCCGGCCGTCCTGGCATCGCTGGTGGAAAAAGGCGCGCTGGGCCAGAAGAGCGGCGCAGGTTTCTACAAGAAGGTCGGCAAGGAAATCCAACGCCTGGACTTCGCCACCGGTGAATACGTGGCCGGCGGCGCCAAGGCTGCCGACATCATCGCCCGCATCCTGAAGGAAAAGGATCCGGTCAAGAAGATGAAGGCGCTGCGTGAATCGACGAACCCGCAAGGCCAGTTCCTGTGGGCGATCTTCCGCGACGCTTTCCACTACATCGCCATCCATCTGGACACCGTGGCCGACAATGCGCGCGACATCGACTTCGCCATGCGCTGGGGCTTCGGCTGGAACGTGGGCCCGTTTGAAACGTGGCAGGCATCGAACTGGCTGCAAGTGGCCAACTGGGTCAAGGAAGACATCGACGCCGGCCACGCGCTGTGCAATGCACCGCTGCCAGCCTGGGTCTTCGAAGGCCCGGTCGCTGAACAAGGCGGCGTGCACACGCCGGAAGGTTCGTATTCGGCCGTGTCGAACAGCTTCGTGCCCCGTTCGACCCTGGCCGTGTATGACCGCCAGCCATTCCGCGCGCCCGTTTTTGGCACCAACTTGGGCAGCGGCGCTGCCGACCCCAAGACCGCCGGCACCACCGTCTTCGAAGACGAATCCGTGCGCGTCTGGCATACGGGTGACGATGTATTGATCATCTCGTTCAAGACCAAGATGCACGTGATCGGCGAAGGCGTGATCAATGGCCTGAAATTGGCGCTGGCCGAAGCGGAAAAGAACTTCAAGGGTCTGGTGATCTGGCACGCCGACGCAGCCGAAGGCGGTGCCTTCTCGGCCGGCGCCGACCTGCAATCGGCCCTGCCGGCGTTCATGCAAGGCGGCGTGAAAGCCGTCGATCCGATCATCGCCGAACTGCAGAACACCTTCATGTCGCTGAAATACGCGAACGTACCGGTGATCGCCGCGGTCGCCGGCCTGGCATTGGGCGGCGGTTGCGAGCTGGCGCTGCATGCGTCGAAGCGCGTGGCCTCGATCGAGTCGTATATCGGCCTGGTGGAAGTGGGCGTGGGCCTGATTCCTGCCGGCGGCGGCCTGAAGGAAGCGGCGCAGCGCGCCTACAAGGAAGCCAAGGGTAACGACATCCTGCAATTCCTGAAAACGGGTTTCACCAATGCGGCTACCGCCAACGTGTCGAAATCGGCGCTGGAAGCGAAGAAAATGGGCTACCTGAAGGAAGACGACGTGATCGTGTTCAACGCCTACGAGCTGCTGCACGTGGCCAAGGTCGAAGCGCGCGCCATGTTCGACGCGGGCTTCCGTCCGCAACTGCCGTCGCTGATCCAGGTGACGGGCCGTTACGGCTGGGGCACCATCAAGGCGCAGCTGGTCAACATGCGCGACGGCGGCTTCATTTCGGCGCACGATTTCAAGCTGGGCGAGATGATCGCCGAGATCGTATCGGGCGGCGACGTGGACCAGGGCAGCTTCGTCAGCGAACAGTGGCTGCTGGATATGGAACGCAAGGCATTCCTGGAGCTGTTGAACCATCCGAAAACCCAGGAACGGATCATGGGCATGATGCAAACCGGTAAACCGGTACGCAACTAAGCACAACGTCGATGACGATCCTGTCCCTGGTTTTTAGAGTATTACTGCGCGTGAGGCCAAGCATGGTGTATGACCGTATCAAACAACAGATGATGGACACCTTGCCCTTCGTGCGGCTGCTGGGGATCAGCATCGACGACATCGGCGCCGGCACCTCGAAGGTGTCGCTGCCGGAAGATCCAAAACTGAATAATCACCTGGGCACGCAGCATGCGGGCGCCTTGTTTACCCTGGCCGAAACGGCTTCCGGCGCTGCCATGGCTGGCGGCTTCGCCGAGCTGATACTGGGCTTGCGCCCGGTGGCCAAGGAGTCGCGCATCCAGTACCAGAAGGTGGCCCGGGGCGCGACGCGCGCCGAAGGCCGGGTACCGGGCGACCTGGCTGCACTGAAGGCGCAGCTGGCGCAGGACGGCAAGGTGGCGTTTCCCGTGGAAGTCGATATCTTCGACTCCGAAGGCACGCTGGCGGCACAGGTGACGGTGGACTGGTATTTGTCGCAGAAGCGATAAGCCTCTACCCCGGACATTCGACAGAACACGAACCTCGTTCAACATCTTTGAAAGCATAAAATGAGCAAACAACTTCAAGACGCGTACATCGTCTCTGCAACCCGCACCCCGATCGGCAAGGCGCCGCGCGGCATGTTCAGAAACACCCGCCCGGACGACCTGCTGGTGCGCGTGCTGCAATCGGCCCTGGCGCAAGCGCCTGGCCTGGACCCGGCGCTGATCACCGACGCCATCATCGGCTGCTCGTTCCCGGAAGCGGAGCAGGGCTTCAATATCGCGCGTAACTCGGTACTGCTGGCCGGCTTGCCGAAAACCGTGGGCGGCGTCACCGTCAACCGCTACTGCGCTTCGGGCATCACGGCCATCGCCATGGCGGCCGACCGCATCCGCGTGGGCGAAGCCGACGTGATGATCGCCGGCGGTATCGAATCGATGTCGATGGTGCCGATGATGGGCCACCACCCGTCGATGAACCTCGACATGTTCAGCGACGAGAACATCGGCATGGCTTACGGCATGGGCCTGACGGCAGAAAAAGTGGCGCAGCAATGGAAAGTGTCGCGCGAACAGCAGGATGCGTTCTCCGTCGAATCGCACCGTCGCGCCATCGCCGCGCAGCAAGCCGGTTTCTTCAAGGCGGAAACGACGCCCGTGGAAATCATCACGCGCACGCCGAACCTGGCTACCGGCCAGGTTGATGTGACGCGCCGCACCGTCGACACGGACGAAGGCGCGCGCGCCGATTCGTCGATGGAGTCACTGGCAAAACTGAAACCAGTGTTTGCCGCCAAGGGTTCCGTCACGGCCGCCAACAGCTCGCAGATGTCCGACGGCGCCGGCGCGCTGCTGATCGTCAGCGAAAAAATCCTGCGCGAGCACAACCTGACCCCGCTGGCGAAATTCTCCTCGTTCGCCGTGCGCGGCGTGCCGCCGGAAATCATGGGTATCGGTCCGAAATTCGCCATTCCTGCAGCATGCGCCGCCGCCGGCATCACGCAAGACCAGCTGGACTGGATCGAGCTGAACGAAGCGTTTGCCGCACAGGCGCTGGCCGTCATCGGCGACCTGGGTCTGGATCCATCGAAGGTCAACCCGATGGGCGGCGCGATCGCCCTGGGCCACCCGCTGGGCGCCACCGGCGCCATCCGCGCAGCCACCGTGATCCACGCGCTGCAGCGTACCAAGCAGAAGTACGGCATGGTCACGATGTGCGTGGGCGCCGGCATGGGCGCAGCAGGTATCTTCGAGCGCGTCTAAGTTCGACGGGCTAAAGCAATAAAACAGGGCGCTGCGGGATTACCCCGGCGCCCTTTATCTTTTTGGAGACGACATGGATATTTTGTGCAGCAAGAGCGAGGGCATTCTGACCCTGGAATTCAACCGCCTGGAACGCAAGAATGCGATCACGGGCGCCATGTACCAGACCCTGGCCGATGCGCTGGTGGCGGCGGAGACGGACGACGACGTGCGCGCCATCCTGATCTGCGGCAAGCGCGAGATTTTCACGGCCGGTAACGACCTCGATGACTTCATGAAGACAGCGCGCCCGAAGGATGGCTCGCTCGACCACGACCGGCCCGTGTTCCAGTTCATGCGCGCCCTGTACGGCAGCAGCAAGCCCGTGGTGGCCGCCGTTTCCGGCCCGGCCATCGGCATCGGCACGACCTTGCTGATGCATTGCGACCTGGTCTACGCGGCCGACAATGCGAGCTTCTCGATGCCGTTCACGCAGCTGGGCCTGTGCCCGGAATTCGGTTCCAGCCTGCTGCTCACGCAACTGGCCGGCTACCCGCGCGCGGCGGAAAAGCTGATGCTGGGCGAGTCCTTCCCGGCAAGCGAGGCGCTGGAAATGGGCCTCGTGTCGAAGGTCGTGCCCTTGTACGAGCTGATGACCTTCGCGCAAGGCCAGGCTGCCAAGCTGGTGGCCCTGCCGGCCGCCTCGATCCGCGCCACCAAGCGCCTGATGAAGCAAAGCCGCATGGAGCCGATGAAGGCGGCCATCGCCGACGAAAACAAACTGTTCAGCGCTATGCTGGGCGGCGCCGAGGCGAAGGAAGCGTTTACGGCCTTCTTCCAGAAGCGCAAGCCGGATTTCAAGCAGTTCAATTAAGCGCTTGTTTCAACACTGGCCTGCATGCCGGCCAGGATCAGGGAAACCGAGGCGTGCCAGTGCGTCTCGTCCACCGGCCTGCCCGCCAGCGCATAGCCGTGCAGGAAATCGACGAGCGCATCGCGCCCGCGCAAGCGGGTTTTCTTGTCCAGCGCGAGACCGTCGACGGCCAGCTCGAACAGTGCCATAAACCGCTCGGCCACGTCGGCTTGCTCCACCAGTCCGCGCGCCATCAGGCGCACGAAATACGGCGTGGCGCTGACCAGTTCCAGGTACAGCGCGCACAGCGCCCGCACCCGCCGTGGCGCTGCCTGGCGCCGCGTAAACGGCGGCTGCCGCGGATCGAGCGCGGCAAAACGCTGCACCATCAAGGCCTGCAACAATTCCTCTTTTCCCGCGTAGTAGTGATACAGGGCCATGGCGTCGACGCCCAGGCTTTGTGCCAGCGCGCGCATGGAAAACGCCTCGCCTTTTTCTTCCAGCATGGCCAGGGCCGCATGCAGGATGCTGGCGTTGTCCAGCGCGGGCAGGGCACTGCGCGGACGACCCGCTCGGCGCACGGGAGATTCCATGGCTTGAAGTTTTGGGATTTTCATGGGCATAATTCTACACTGTAGAATTAAATCAAGGAGCACTCATGCAAAAACCTTTCGTCAGCGTCTTTCTCGGCATCAGCCTCGATGGCTGCATCGCCGGGGAAAACGGCGACCTGTCCTGGCTGGCCGAGTTGGCCCCCGACTCGCCCGAGGCCACCGGCTATACGCAATTGATGGAACAGGTCGATACCTTGCTGATCGGCCGCACCACGTACGACGCCGTGATGGGCTTCGAGCCGTGGCCGTATGCGGGCAAGCGCGTGGTGGTCTTGAGCCACCGCGACTTCGCGCCGCGCCATGGCGAGCAGCGCCGCGAAGGCAGCGTGCGGGAAGTGCTGCAGGGACTGGCAGCGGAAGGCTGCCGCCACGTGTACCTCGATGGCGGCGCCGTCATCCGCGCCGGCTTGCGCGACGGGGTCGTCGACAGCGTCACCTTGTCCGTGCTGCCCGTGGTGCTGGGCCGGGGCGTGCGCCTGTTCGAGGATGGCTTGCCGCGCAGCGACTGGCGCCTGGACGGCACGCGCCAGCTGCCCAGCGGCGTGGTGCAGCTGCGCTATGGAAAACGTTAAGCCGCGCTGGCCAGGTCGACGATGAAGCCTGTGTCAAAATGTTCGTTCTCGGGCGTGCCATCCGGCCGCTTGTAGCCGCAGGGGTTGCAGACCACGCGGCAGTCCTGGATGCGGTAGTCGAGCGAGGCATGCATGTGGCCATGCACCCACAGGTCCGCTTGCGCCACCAGCGCGTCCAGCTGCGAGGCGAAGGCGGGCGAACCGAGGTTGTCTGCATACTGCGCTTCCACCGACAGCATCGATGGCGCCATGTGCGTGATGACGACCGTCTTGCCATCGAACGGTTGCGCCAGTTGCCGCTCCAGCCAGGCGCGGTGCTGCGCGTGCAGCTGCGCCGTGTCGCTGGCGCACAGCAGGCGGGGCGTGTCGCCGCCAGTGCTGATGCGCTTGTAATCGGGCATGTAGGCTTGCGCCGCGTTTAGCGCTTCTTCCCGGCGCTCCGCGCCGAACAGCAGGAAATCCGTCCATAGCGTGACGCCGAGGAAGCGCACGCCGTTCAGTACCATGGCGTCGCCGTCGAGCAGACGGATGTTGGCGCCGTGCGCATTCGCGCTGGCGCAGGCGTCGCGCACGGCGTCCTGCATGCGTTCGAGCTGGTGGCCGTAGCCTTCGTGGTTGCCGTGCACGTACAGCACGGGCAGGGCGCCGAAGGTGCGCGCGGCCCAGGCGACGGCATTGCTGCCCGTGTCGATGTCGCCGGCCAGGATCACCACGTCGGGGCGGCAGGCGGCAAGGTCGATGGCGGGCGTGTCTTCGCCCCAGACTTCCAGGTGCAGGTCGGACAGGATCAGCAAACGCATGGCAGTGGGCGCGGCAAGGCGCACGGCAGTCGATGGGCCTCTATCGTAGCGCAAGTCGCCACGCCCGTCTGCTTGACCGCGCGAGGGTAGCGACGTTACCCTGTGGCATTGATTCATACTGCCTATCTTCCTGGAGCCGCATGCCGCCTTTCTTCCTTCCCAAGACCTTGCTCAGTATCGCGCTGGCCGCCATGGCGCTGCCGTTGACGGCGCATGCCGCCACGCCCGCCGTCGATCCCCTGACGCAGCCGATCGCCTCGCCGTATGCGGCGCAGTGGAACCGCCCGCAGCAACCGGCGCGCATCCACGGCGACACGTATTACGTGGGCGTGGGCGGCTTGAGCGTGGTGCTGATCGACACGCGCGAAGGCTTGATCCTCATCGATGGCGCATTGCCGCAATCGGTGGCCGCCATCAAGGAACATATCCTCGAGCTGGGCTTTCGCCTGCAAGACATCAAGTTCATCCTGAGTACGGAAGCGCATTTCGATCATTCGGGCGGCATCGCCGCCTTGGCCCGCGACAGCGGCGCGCAAGTGATCGCCAGCCCGCTGGGAGCGGAGGCGCTACGCGCGGGAGCGGTGCTCGCCGCAGATCCGCAAGCGGGCGAAATCGATCCCATGCCGGCCGTGGACAACGTGCGCGAGATCGCCGATGGCGAAGCCCTGCAACTGGGCGACGTGACCATCACGGCGCGCCATACGCCCGGGCATACGCCGGGCAGCACCAGCTGGACCTGGGTGTCGTGCGAGGATGCGGAGCGTCAGGAATGCCTGAACGTGGTGTTTGGCGCCAGCCTCACGCCGGTGGCTGCCGACGACTTTCACTACCTGGCCGATGAACGCCATGCGGACCTGACGCCGGCCTTCCGCCGCGTCATGCAGGACTTCGCCAGGCTGCCGTGCGACATCCTGATCTCGGCCCACCCCGACCACTCGGACGGCGACCGCAAGCTCACGCAACTGCTGGAAGGCGTCACGCCGAATCCTTTCATCGATGTGCAGGCGTGCAGCAACTACGCTGCCAAAAATGAAGCGAAGCTCGACGCCCGCATCGCCAAGGAACAAGCCATGACTGGCGAGGCTGCGACAAAATAACAACGTTGGCGCATGCGCCATGAAAAGCGGTTGACGCACTGCAGCATACGGCGCAGAATCAGCGTCCGCAGTGCAGATTAACCAGATAAAGGAAAGGAAACCCATGTTCGAGCAGGCTGGCAGCAAATTGTACGACCACTAGCCCCGCGCATGACGCTCGGGGCCATCGGCAGCATTGCCGATCCCGAGCCGGTGTCCTTCAAACCCCGGTGAGGAAACTCGCCGGGGTTTTTTGTTTTGGACGACCGGATTGAAAGGAAATACCATGAAAATCAAAGTGAAAGCCACGCCCAAGCCGCGCAATCCGCTGGTGGCCGCCGCCAGGCTGCGCGGCGGCGCCGGCGCGCACCAGTCGGTAGCGTCGCCGCGCGCGGCGCGCCGGGCCGGCAAGCACCGCCTGCAGCAATGGCTGGCGGGCCGTCTCAAGCCTGACGATTAGCGGGCCGGCAGCTTGACGATGTAGTTCGGATCAAAAGCGGGATTTTGCGGCGTGCCGCTGCGCGTCTTGTAGCCGCAGGGGTTCGAGACGACGCGGCACGAGCCGATGCGGTAATCGCGCGAAGCGTGGATGTGGCCATGCACCCACAGGTCCGCCTGCGCGGCCAGTTCGTCCAGGCGCGAGGCGTAGGCGGGCGAACAGCCTTCGCTGCCGTAGGCATCGTCGACCGAGAGCAGCGACGGCGCCATGTGGCTGATGACGACGGTCGCGCCATCGAAAGGCTGCGCCAGTTCGCGCGCCAGCCACGCTTTTTGCTGCGCGTGGAACATGGCCGTGTCGGCCGCGCGCAGCTTGCGAAAGCCCATGTTGGCCAGGCGGATGCGCTTGTAGTCGTTCATGACGGCTTCCGCGTCGCGCATGGCCGCCTGGCGCGTGTCGTCGCCCAGCAGGCGGAAATCCGTCCACAGGGTGGCGCCCAGGAAGCGCACGGCGTTGCCTGCCGGGTCGGTGATGACGTGCGTGCCGCAGTCGAGGAAGTGCACGTTGTCCGTGGCGGCGCAGGCGCTGCGCAGCTCCTGGCGCACCTTGTCGAGGTGGTGGCCATAGCCTTCATGGTTGCCATGCACGTACAGCACCGGCAGCCCCGCAAACGCGGTGGCGGCCCAGGCGACGGCGCGGGCGCCCGTGTCGATGTCGCCGGCCAGGATGACGGCATCGGGGCAGCTGAGCGCAAGGTCGCCTTGCGGCGCTTCGTCGCGCCACAGCTCATGGTGCAGGTCCGACAGGATCAATAAACGCATGCGGCATCCAGGCGATGGGAGGGTACGCCATCGTACCTGAAAACCCTCACTCTTCCTCCAGCGCGGCGAAGCCGTGCGCCAGGTAGTCGAGCAGCGCGCGCACGGCCGGCAGCAGGCCGCGACGCGACGGGAACACGGCGTGGATGATTTCGCGCTGCGGCCGCCACTGCTCCATCAGCGGCAGCAGGCTGCCATCGGCCACCTGCTCGGTGATCATCATGGTCGGCAGCTGCACCACGCCGACGCCGGCCACGGCCGCGTCGCGCAAGGTCAGCATGTCGCCCGTGACGAAGCGCGGCACGTGGCGCAGCTGGGCGCGTGCGCCGTCCGGGCCATGCAAATCCCACTGGTAATGCTGTTGCGGCACGCCCAGGGCCAGGCTGGGCCAGTCGGCCAGGTCGGCCGGTGCCTGCGGCGCGGGCGCGCCGGCGAACAGCAGCGGGCTGCCCACCATGCACTGGCTGCGTTCGGCCAGCACGCGCAGCACCAGGTCGCTGTCGGGCAGCGGGGGCGGGCGCACGCGGATGGCCACGTCGATGCCTTCGGCCACCAGGTCGACGCGGCGGTTGCTCGCTTCCAGCAGCAAGGTCACTTGCGGATGGTCGCGCATGAAACCGGCCAGCATGGGGCCCACCAGCGTATGCAGCAGGGCGATGGGGCAGGACAGGCGCACCGTGCCGCGCGGCGCGGCCCGCGTCAGCTCGATCGCTTCCTGCGCCGCCTCCGCTTCCACCAGCATGGCCTTGCAATGCTCGTAAAACGTCTGGCCCACGTCGGTGACGGAAAAATGCCGCGTCGTGCGTTGCAGCAGGCGCGCGCCGAGGCGCTCTTCCAGCAGGGCGATGCGCCGGCTCAGTTTGGATTTCGGCTTGCCCAGCGCGCGCCCGGCCGGCGCGAAGCCGCCATGGTCGACCACCTGCACAAAGTAATACAAATCATTCAGATCCTGCATGCCGCCTCCTTGATCGTTCTATTTTTGGAACGCTGATGGCATATTTTACCGCCTACCGCCTTCATCGTTGCAAGCGTATTCTGTCTTCATCGTAATGCAAACCCCAACAGGAGATCGAGATGAACACAGTCACAGGTATCTACAGCGCACCCCGCCAGCACTGGGTCGGCGACGGTTTCCCCGTGCGCTCGATGTTTTCGTATAACGGCCATGGCAAGCAGCTGAGCCCATTCCTGCTGCTCGACTATGCAGGCCCTGCCGAGTTTGCGCCCGGCACCCGTCCGCCCGGCGTCGGCTCGCACCCGCACCGCGGCTTTGAAACGGTGACCATCGTCTACAAGGGCGAAGTGGCGCACCGCGATTCGACGGGCCAGGGCGGCGTGATCGGCCCCGGCGACGTGCAATGGATGACGGCCGGCGCCGGCATCCTGCATGAGGAATTCCACTCGCCCGCCTTCACGCAGTCGGGCGGCACCCTGGAAATGGTGCAGCTGTGGGTGAACCTGCCGGCGAAAAACAAGATGACGGCGCCCGGCTACCAGGCCATCACCAGCGACACGATTCCCGTCGTGGCGCTGCCGGACGGCGCCGGTTCCGTGCGCGTGATCGCCGGCGACTTCGACGGCCAGCATGGCCCGGCCCGCACGTTCTCGCCGATGCAGGTGTGGGACCTGCGCCTGGCCCAGGGCAAGCTGACGCAGCTGCCCGTGACCCGAGGCTGGAGCACGGCGCTGATCGTCCTGCATGGCACGGTGCTGGTCAACGGCGAGAGCGTGGTACGCGAAGCGCAGATGGCGCTGTTCGAGCGCGATGGCGACAGCATCACCATCGAAGCGAACAACGACGCCGTGGTGCTGCTGCTGAGCGGCGAGCCGATTGAAGAGCCCATCGTCGGCCACGGCCCCTTCGTCATGAACAGCGAAGCGGAAATCGCGCAGGCGTTCGAGGATTTCAACAGCGGCCGCTTCGCCCGCATCGAGAAGTAGTGTGTGCAGTACCCATGCCGCATCCCGCGGCATGGTTTTTTGAGGAGACCACCATGAGCACCCCCGCCAACTTCCAAGGTTTGCCCCCGATGATCGATCCCGATGACGCCGTCATGCTGCTGATCGACCACCAGAGCGGCTTGTTCCAGCTGGTGCGCGACATCGAGCAGCACGTGCTGCGCGGCCATGTCACGGCGCTGGCCAAGCTGTCGCGCCTGGCCAACATGCCGACGTTTACCACCGCTTCCGTGCCCGACGGCCCGAACGGTCCATTGATCCCGGAAATCCACCATTTCAACCCGGAAGCCGTCTACATCCCGCGCACGGGCCAGATCAATGCCTGGGACAATCCGGCCTGGGTCGACGCCATCGAAAAGACGGGCCGCAAGACCCTGCTGATCGCCGGCACGCTCACCAGCGTGTGCATGGCCTTCCCCACCATCAGCGCGCTGGCGGCCGGCTACAAGGTGTTTGCCATCATCGACGCCTCGGGCAACTGGTCGAAGATGGCCACCGACATCACCATGGCGCGCGTGACGCAGGCAGGCGCCGTGCCGATCGACACGTATGCCGTGCTGGCTGAAGTGATGAGCACCTGGAACCGCGCCGATGCGATGGAGTTTGCCGCCATCATGACGGATCACATCGTGCCGCCGTACCGCGCCCTGATCGAAAGCTATGACAAGGCGCAGGGCGTGCAAAAGAATGGCCGTGAAACGAAGCTGGAAATCCTCGAAGCGGCCAGCAAGGGCTGACCGCGGCTACGGTGCTTCGTAGCTGCTGCGTATCGCCGCCAGCGCGCCGCGCTGTTCCAGGCGCGTGATGGCGGCGTTCAGGCGCGCCAGGTCGTCGGCGCTGGTCGTGCGCGCATTGAGCATCAGGTGCACGGGGGCGCGCAGGACGAGGAAGGGCAGGGTGTTCAATGCTACGCCCTGCAGGCGCGCTTCGTGGCGCACGGCCAGCACGTCGCCCAGCAGCAGGTCGGCGCGGCCCGCATCGAGCATGCGCACGCCTTGCTGGAAGCTGCCGAACGCATTCAGGCGGCCGGCCTTTTCCAGCGCCGGCCGGGCCGCCGCGTACTGCGCGCCATACCAGCCCACCTTGGGCGCCAGCAAGGTCGAGCTGCCGCGCATGAGCTGCGCGAAGCTGGCGATCTGGCGGTGGCCGGCGGACGCGCCGGATTTGCTGAAGAGGCCCACGGCTTCGTCGCGATACGAGAGGGAAAAGCGGGCATAGGACTGGCGTTCCGGCGTCTCGGACGCGGCCAGCATCAGGTCCAGCCCCCCTTTCTGGAACAGCAACTGGCGCCGCGCGGTGGGCAATTCCGGCAAGGTGACGAGGGTGCACCGGGCTTCCTTGAAAATGGCTTGCAGCAACTCCAGGTCCAGGCCCGTAAAGCGGCCCCGGGCATCGCGGTAGATATACGGCGGCCACTGTTCCAGCGCCATCGTCATGCGGCAAGCCACGGCGGGCAGGGCAGTTATGCCGAGCATTGCCGCAAACAGGAGATGGCGCATGCGCATGTGGAGGTTTCCAGGAGTTTCAACTTGATATTCAATTTGCCAGAATGGCCGCGGAAGTCAAGGGCTGAGGCTGCGGAAGGCGGGCCTGGTTCGCATTTCCTCGATGTTTGCGCGTTTTTTGCCGCTTTCCCCCATGGAAATCGCCTCCGGCCCGGCGAACACCGTACAGTGTAATCGGCTATAGTGGCGCGGTGCCACCACTGCCCCGCAAAGGAAGACCGCTTGACTGCCCCGCTCGAGATCGCCGCCAATGTACTGATGACTGCCTCCATCATCCTGGCCGGACGCAATAATATTCATTCCTGGTGGATCGGCATGGTCGGCTGCGTGCTGTTTGCCGTGCTGTTTTTCCAGGTCAACCTGTATGCCGACGTGATGCTGCAACTGTTTTTCATCGTCACCTGCGTCATCGGCTGGCTGCAATGGCGGCGTGGCGCCGGCGGCAAGCCGTTGCCGATCACGCGCACGGGCTGGCGCAGCCTGGCGTGGGTGGTGCCGGCCGGCATCGCCTCCGTGGTGATCTACGGCATGCTGCTGCACCGCTTTACGAATGCCTACGCGCCGTTCATCGATTCGGCAGTGTTGGTATTTAGCATCATCGCGCAATTCCTGCTGATGAGCCGGCGCATTGAAACCTGGGCTTTCTGGCTGCTGGTCAACACCGTGGCCGTGCCGCTGTACTACAGCCGCGGCCTGCACCTGACGGCTGTGCTGTATGCGGCTTACTGGGTCAATGCTGTGGTTTCCTGGTACTGGTGGAGCGTGCAGGCGCGCCGGGCGGCGCTGGCGCCAGTGGCGCATGCCGATGCTTGAATGTTGTCAAACGACAAGTCCTTAGATTCAAATCGTATATACAATCAATTTTTAATTCGTTCACGCGATAAAGACACCGGGATATAGTGGCCTTTCCCCGCTTACCGGTGTCTTTTATGTTGCGTTCTACCCCTTCTGCCAGTTTTTACGCTACTTGTCATCAACTGACCATGCAATGCATGGCGCAGTGGATGCCGATGCGTGCCCGTCCACGCATCCCCTAAGTCACTCCATCCATTTCGTTGTCGTTTGCCCGCTGGCCCACCCGGTCCGCGTGCCCCTGCTCGGCCTTTTTTATCGGAAAAAGGCTGCAATCCCAATAAGAGGAAACCATGTTCAAACCACTCGCCATCAGTCTTGCCATCGCCGCCGCCTTTCCCGCTGTCACCACTCTTGCCCATGCCGAGGACGACATGCTGCGCGTGAATGTCACCGGATCGAATATCCGCGTCAGCGAAAAGGAGGGCGCCAGCGCCGTGCAGGTCATCACGGCCAAGGAATTGAAAGCCGGCGGCAAGACCAGCGTGTCGGACGTGCTGCGCGCCATCTCCGCCAACAGCGGCAACAGCTACAACGAACAATATACGGGCAGTTTCTCGGCCGGCACCTCGGGTCTGTCGCTGCGCGGCATCGGCCAGCAAAACACCCTGATCCTCGTGAATGGCCGCCGCGTGGCCAGCTATGCCACGGCGCAGGATTTGCAGCAGACCTTCGTCGACCTGAACAGCCTGCCGATGGCGGCCGTGCAGCGCATCGAGGTGCTCAAGGATGGCGCCTCGTCCGTGTACGGCTCCGACGCCGTGGCCGGCGTGGTCAACATCATCCTGTACAAGGAATTCACGGGCACGGACATCACGGCGCAATGGGGCGGCTCGACGCAAGGCACGGGCCAGCATGAAAAGAGCGCGGCGCTGCAAACGGGTTTCGGCAAGCTCGAGGAAGATGGCTACAGCGTGGTCTTCTCGGTCGACGCGCAGCAGCGCGACAAGCTGCAGCAAAGCGACGTGGCATGGCTGCGCGATGCCGATTACCGCCAGCAGCAGCGCGGCAGCCTGGGCTGGGCTGTCACGAATTACGCGGGCAACGATCCCACGCAGACCCTGGGCGGCGTGCGCGGCCCGCTGCAACTGGTGCCGTACAACGATATCAATCCCGATCGCAGCGGCCAGGTGCTGGCCTACAATCCGGCGCCGTATAAAACGCTGATTCCGGGCATCCAGCGCATCCACTCGTCGCTGCGCGGCACCCTCAAGCTGAACGCGGACACGGAAGCCTATGTCGACTTGCTGCACAGTTATTCGCGCGCCGACCAGACCTTCAGCGCGCCGTTGAGCGTGAATAACGCCACGCGCGTGTGGAACAACAGCACCAAGCTGCTCGACACCATCCCCGTGGTGCTGCCCGTGGGGCACCCGAACAATCCGGGCACGACGCCCTTGCCCTTCACGGCCACCCTGTTCGACCTGGGGCCGCGCCTGAAGCAGGACCGCGTCACCTTCTACCGCGCGCTGGCCGGCGCCAAGGGCACCTGGGCGGGCTGGGACTGGGATACGGCCGTGGCCCATTCCAGCAGCAAGCTGGAGGAAACGGTGCAGAACTTCGTCAACCGCTACGAATTCCAGAAAGTGCTGGCCGAAGGCAGCTACAATTTCTTTGATCAATCGCAAAACAGCGAAGCGGTGCGCAACCGCCTGCGCCTGTCGACCCTGCGCCCGGCCGAATCGACGCTCGACACGCTCGACTTCTCGGCGGCCAAGGATATCTGGGCCTTGCCCGCGGGCCCGCTGGGCTTTGCCGCCGGCGCTCAATGGCGCCGCGAAAAGATGGATTCGCAAACTTCGACGGCCGTGCTGTCGGGCACGGAACTGCGCCCCGCGCTCAATATCATCAACGGCTCGCGCAATGTGTCGGCCCTGTTCGCCGAATTCAATGTGCCCGTCGTAAAAGACCTGTCCGTCAACGTGGCCGGCCGCGCCGACCATTACAGCGACTTCGGCAATGCTTTTTCGCCGAAAGCCAGCGCGCGCTACCAGGCGGCGCCATGGTTGTTGCTGCGCGGCACTGTTTCACGCGCCTTCCGCGCGCCGTCGCTGCCGGAAATCACCGACAGCACGGCCGTCAGCTATACCAGCGTGATCGATGCCCGCGATCCGCTGACGCCGACGCAGGCGCGCGGCGTGACGGTGATGACGATCGCCAATCCGAACCTGCGCCCCGAGCGCTCGAAAAACCTGAACCTGGGCGTGGTGGTGTCGCCCACCAGCAGCTCGAGCATCGGCCTCGATTACTACCGCATCAAGCAGGATGGCGTGATCGGCACGGCCAGCGCCACCACCATCCTCGAGAATGAAAATACTGCGCCGCAACAGATCACGCGCGGCGCCGATGGACGCATCACGACCCTGTACCGCCAGTTCCGCAACCAGGGACAGCGCGAAGTGTCGGGCATCGATATCGACCTGCGCCAGCGCTTTGTCGACAAGGACTGGGGCAAGCTGACCCTGGCAGGTCAGCTGAGCCGCGTGCTGCGCTTTGCCGAGCCGCTGTCCGATGGCGCGCCGCTCACCAATGGCGCCGGCACCAATCACTTCGGTTCCATTCCGAAATGGCGCGGCGTCAGCTCGGCCACCTGGGAACAGGGCAAATGGTCGTCGACCCTGACCTGGAACTATGTGGGCAGCTATGCGCAGGAGACGCACCTCGATGAATCGGTGGCCGGCTTCAGCACCTTTGACGCGACCAGCAGCTGGCAAGTGACGCCACAGGCGAACGTCACCTTCATCGTGCAAAACCTGGCCAACAAGCGCGCGCCCTGGGACTATGCCTCCACCGGCTTTGACTTTACCCAGGCCGACCCGCGCGGACGCGTTGCAGCGCTCAAGCTGAACTACAAGTTCTAGCCGCCCGCCGCCTGCCGCTGGCCCGTCTGCTCCTGCAGGCGCTGGCGGTAGGCGCTGGGGGGCACGCCCATGCGTTCGCGAAAGGCTGTGGCGAAGTTGCCCGCGTTGTGAAAGCCGATCAGCAGGGCGATATCCTGCACGTCGATGTCCGTCTGCTGCAGCAATTCCACGCCGCGGGCAATGCGCGCTTCGCGGATGAAGGCGAAGACCGTCATGCCCGTCTGCTCGCGGAACATCAGGGTCAGCTTTTCGCGGTAAGTGCCGACGCTGCGGGCGATTTCGGACAGGTTCGGCAGGCTGCCCAGATTGTCGAGAATAAGTTGCTTAACGGCATTAACGAAGACCAGGTCGGGATGCTGCAGCTTGTCGCTGATCGGCGTCGTCGCCGGCAGGGTACTGTTGCTTTTACGCATCAATCCCAGGTGGATATGGATGCGCGCGGCCAGTTCTTCCGGCGTAAATGGCTTCGAAATGTAGTCGACGCCCCCCACCTGCAAGCCCATGATGCGTTCCTTGGCGGCATCGGCGCCGCTGAGGAAGATCACGGGTATCTGTTCCGTTTCGGGATTGGCCTTGAGCAAACGGCACGCCGTGTAGCCATCCATCTCGGGCATGCGCACATCGAGCAGGATCAGGTCGGGGTGCGTGGCCAGTGCCAGCTGGTAGCCCTGGTAGCCGTTGAACGCGATGCTAAAACGATAGGGCTGCTCGCTGAGCAGCTCCATCAGCATGCGCTGCTCGAACGCGGAATCGTCCACGAGCAAGATGTTCTTTTTGATGGTTTCGCTGGTCAATGGCATGGCATGGATGACTTAACCAAATAGCAAGTTGTGGCTTATTATGCCTCGCTTTTTCTTTTTTTTCTGCTTTTCTCGTGTTTCAAAAGATGTTTCTCCGCCAGAAGAAGCGCGGATTTCCCAGATCGCCAATAATTCATTCGTGCATTGATTTTAAGCAATGTCGATTGCTAAAAAATCTGTTTTGCCAATGCTGCAAAAAGTGCCGGAGTCCCCGGGTTCCTGACTCCCGGCACCTGTATTTTGTCGTCCTGGTTTGCGTGCCCAAGAAAACGCCGGCAATACCGTGACTATCCTCGACGCCCCTCAAATTGGCGGGCTCATTAATGATGTTCCATCATCAGGAGGTATCATGTTGCGAGTTATTTTCCCCCGTCTTATCGTTGCCGCCAGCGTGGCTATTGCCGCCACGGCGCTCCTGCCACGTGGCGCCGACGCAGCGGTGTATCTGAATGGCAGCGCCAGCACCACCTTCGACGTCACCCTGAAGATCATCGCCAATTGCACCATCGCGGCGGCCAATCTCGACTTTGGCCAAAGTCAGGGTGTACTGGCTACTGCCGTGAACGTCAATACGACCGTGAATGTCACCTGCACCAATACCACGCTGTATAACGTGGGCTTGACGGCGGGAACGGGCACCGGCTCGACCGGCACGACGCGCTACCTGAGCGGTACCGGCGGCAACCTGGGGACGGTGCAATTCAATCTGTACCAGACGGCCGGCAGCACCTTGTGGGGCGATACCCAGGGCACGAATACCGTCGGTGGCACCGGCAACGGCTCCTCGCAGCCGATCACGGTGTACGGCAATATTCCGCCGCAGGCGACACCGGCGCCCGACACCTACAAGTCGACCATCACGGCCACCGTTTACTTTTAAGCCAGGCGCTGCGTGAAGGCCGGTGTTGTTTCCCTGATGAAAGGCGTGCTGGCGCTGCTGGCCTGCTGCGCCGTGGGCGCGCACGGTGCCAGCCTGCAGATTTCGCCGGTGACGCTCAATTTGCGCGCGGCGCAGAATGCGGCCGGTCTCACCCTGCAAAACCTCGGTGACCAGCCCATCTACGGGCAAGTGCGGGTATTCGTCTGGGATCAGCGCGATGGCGAGGAAACGCTGGCGCCGACGCAGGAACTGGTGGCCAGTCCGCCGATCGTCGAAATCGCCGCCAACAGCCGGCAGACCATCCGCCTCGTGCGTGCCCAGGCTGGCCCTGTCGCGCAGGAAAAGACGTATCGCGTGCTCATCGATGAAGTCAGCCGCGAGGATGAGGCGGGCCGCAGCGGCGTCGATATCCGCCTGCGCTATTCGGTGCCCGTGTTCGTGCTGCCGGCCGGGGCGCCGGGTAAGGAAGTGCTTGACTGGCAAGTTTTCCGCGAACAGGGCGAGTGGATGTTGCGCATCAAGAACAGCGGCAATTTCCATGCGCAGATCGGTGCGATGACGTTGACGAACCCGGCGGGCAAGGAGTTTGTCATCAGCAAGGGGCTGTTTGGTTATGTCCTGGCGGCACGCATGCGCGTCTGGCGCCTGCCCGTTGCCAGGGAGGCCGAACTGGATGGGCCGTTGAGTATTGCGGTAAATGTGAATGCCAAGGCACTCATTGCCAAGACTTCGACACCTTGAACATGGCTGCCATGACGGGGCGGCTTGCTGCGCGCCCCGGGCGCAAGCGGCCACACCATGAAACGCGCACTGGCAGCGTGGCTGTTGCTGGTCATGGCGCCGCTGGCCAGGGCCGATGGCGCGGCGGGCCTGACGGGCGCCGATCCGGGTCCCGCCAGCTTGCCCAGCGATCCGGCGGCGCCGAATGAACTGTATCTGGAGGTCACTGTGAATGCTGAATCAACCGGGCTGATCTTGCGCTTTACCCAGGTGGGCAAAGGCTTGCGCAGCAGTGTGGCGAACTTGCAGCAGCTGGGGCTGGACCCCGCGCGCCTGGTCGCACCCGGTCAGACCGAGGTGGCGCTCGACGCGATTCCCGGACTCAGCTATGAATATGATGCGGCGCGCCAGAGCGTGTCGCTGCGGGTGGCGGACGATTTGCGCTCGCCTTACCGCATCAGCGCGCGCACGGCGGCGCAGACGCCGCCATCGACGGTCACGCCCGGTGCCGTCCTCAATTACGAAGCCTATGCGGAACTGGGCCGGACGCGCCGCGCCGCCATCTTCAACGACTTGCGCTACTTCAATGACAGCGGGGTCTTCAGCAATACCGGCACCGTGAACCTGGGGGCGGACCAGCGCAAGTACATGCGCTTTGACACCTTCTGGAGCCACGCCGACCCCGACACCTTGCAAACGTGGCAAGTGGGCGACCTGATTTCTTCGTCGCTGAGCTGGAGCCGCGCCGTGCGCGTCGGCGGCGTGCAGTGGCGCAAGAATTTTCAGCTGCGCCCCGACTTGCTGACCTTTCCCGTCGCTTCCGTCGATGGCACGGCGCTCGTGCCTTCGTCGCTGAGCCTGTATGTCAATGGCGTGCAGCAATATGCTGCCAGCGTGCCCAGCGGGCCATTCGTGCTGAACCAGGTGGCCGGCATCAATGGCGCAGGGCAAGCCACCATTATCACCCGCGATGCGCTGGGGCGCAGCGTGACGACCGTGCTGCCCCTGTATGTCGATACGCGCATGCTGGCCAGCGGCTTGAGCGATTACTCGGTCGAGGCGGGCGCCGTGCGGCGCGGCTATGGCCGCCGCCTGTTCGGCTATGAACGGCAACTGGTTGCCAGCGCTTCCGGCCGCCACGGCGTCAGCGACAGCTTCACCCTCGAAGGCCATGCGGAACTGGCCGCCGGCCTGTATCAGGCGGGGGCGGGCGCGCTGGTGCGGCTGGGCCAGGCGGGCGTGCTGAGCGGTTCGCTGTCGGCCAGCGCCGGCCGCAGCCGTGGTGCGCAGCTGGGCGCCGGCTATCAATACATGGGGCCGCGTTTCAGTGTCGATGTGCAAAGCGTGCGCGCCAGCGTCGGCTTTGGCGACCTGGCCTCGCGCGACGGCAGCCCCGTGGTGCGCGCGGCCGACCGCCTCACCGTCAGCCTGCCATTGCCTGCAGGAAGCAGTATCAGCAGCAGCTATATCAGCTACCGCACGCCTGGCGCGCCGCCATCGAAACTGGCTACCGTGGGCTATTCGGCCACCCTGTTTCATGGCCTGTTCTTCAACGCCAGCCTGTTCCAGGACTTGCGGCAACGCGAGAAGCGGGGCTTTTACTTTGGCTTGAGCATGGCCTTCGACAACAATCTGGCCCTCAGCGTGAACAGCAGCCGGCAAAACGGCGAGAGCGGCCGCAGCGTCAGCGCGCAGCGCGCGGCGGACTTTGGCGGCGGCTTCGGCTGGAGCGTGCAGGCTGGCACGGCGGGCAGCAATGCCTACCGGCAGGCGCAAGTGGAATACCTGGGCAACGACGGCCGCGTGAGCGCGCGCACGCAAAGCAGCAGTATGGGCAGTGCCTCTTCGCTGGGCGCGGCCGGCGCGCTGGTGCTGATGGATGGCCATGTCGAGGCGGCGCGCCAGGTGGGCAACGGTTTTGCGCTGGTCTCCACGGGCGGCGTGGGTAATATTCCTGTGCTGCATGAAAACCGCCAGATCGGCGTGACGGGCAGGGGCGGTTATCTGCTGGTGCCGAATTTGAATCCCTATGGCAATAACCAGATCAGCATCGCCACGGATGAGCTTGATGTTGATGCGCGGGTGCCCGTGAGCAATATCAATGTCGTGCCGCAATACCTGGCGGGCGTGCTGGCGGCCTTTCCCATCGAGCGTTACAGCGCGGCCACCGTCATCGTCCAGGATGCGCAGGGCAAGGCGCTGGCCACGGGCTTGCCCGTGTTGCACGTGCAAAGCGGCAAGCAGACGGTGGTGGGATTCGACGGCATCGTTTTCGTCGACGACCTGCTCGAACAAAACGAGTTGCAAGTCGGCGAGGGCGACAGCGCATGCACGCTGCGTTTTGCCTATGTACGTCCGGCCGCGGGCGGCTTGCCCGTGATCGGGCCGTTGCGCTGCGCCGCTGCCAGCGCCGGGGCAGGCCGCTGATGCGCCGCCTGTTGCTATGGCTGACCCTGCTGCTGGGCTGCGCCTGGGGCGGCGTGGCGCAGGCGGCCGACACCTGCACGGTCAGCGTGACGAATATCGATTTCGGCACCGTCAGCCCGATTTCCGGCACCGATCACGTGGCGCAGGCCACGGGGACCTTCAGCTGCCTGTTTTCGTCGCTGAACCTGGGGCAATTGCTCACGCCCAATGCGCAAGTGTGCATTTCGCTGGGGCTGGGCACGAATTCCACGTCGGCCCTGCCGCGCAAGCTGGGCAATGGCAGCAACCGCATGGAGTACAACGTGTACGTGGACAATTCGTATGCGACGGCGAAGATCTGGGGCGGCGCCGGCGTGGCGGGCGCGCCGTCGACTTTCGGCATGATCCTGTCGGCCGGCTTGCTGGCCCCGCCCGGCACGTATTCCACCACCTTTACCGTGTACGCGAAGATTCCTGCCGGCACCGCCCTGGCCGCCGTGCCCACGGTCGCCAACGCCAATACCGTCTATACGTCGAGCTTTGCCGGCGTCGGCACCTACACCTACACCACGTATGGCCTCGTCAACTTGCAGGGTTGCACGGCCAGCAGCGGCAGCTTCGGTTTCACGGTGAATGCCACGGCCGTCAACGATTGCACCATCACGGCCACGCCGATGGCGTTTGCGAACGCCTCCATCCTGACGGGTAACCTGCGCAGCACCAGCACCTTGTCGGTGCGCTGCGTCAATAACAATGCTTACCAGATTGCCCTGAACGGCGGCAGCGTGGCGGCCAATGTGGCCAACCGGCAAATGAAGAACACGGTGACGACGGACAAGGTCAGCTATTTGCTGTCCGCCACCCTCGATGGTGCGCCATGGGGCGATGGCACGGCAGGCACGAGCATGTTGACGGGGACGGGAACGGGCGCCAGCGTGCCGCTGACGATCTACGGCCGCGTGCCGGCGCAGGTGTCGCCGCGCCCTGGCGATTACAAGGACACGGTGACGGCAACGATTTATTTCTAGAACGTGACGGTGACGAGGTCGGCGCCCGATGGCGTTGCCTGCTGGTGCAGAAAATAGGGCGTGTTGTGCTGGCAGCGCACCTGGGCGCTGCCGCGCTGCGAGACGATGGTGCACGCATCGTGGACGACGAAGGTGGCCTGGAACGATGCGGAAGAGACGGTACCGGCGGTGGTGGTCTGGCAAACGGCAAGGGCAAACAGGGCTGGCAGTACGGCAAGCTTCAAAGGAGTCATCTTGGATGCATCTGGCGAAAAACGGGCGTGGTCAGCGATGCCGCATGGCAAGGCTGACACCGTTTTTCGTACCGGGTTGAGGGGGACAGAACGAGCCATGATTGTACTGGAACAAGAAAAGTGTGAGTTTGTGCGTATTTTCAGGCCGCCATCATGGGGTGAGCGTAGCTTTCAAGATGATAGTAACTAAGTTTCCGTATTGCAACTGAAATACTTTTTCGATTGTTGTGTTGAATCAACGTGAGGAGATGGTCATGAAACATACCAACTTTAATAATTTGCCTTGCCCGATCGCACGCAGCCTGGGCAAGGTGGGCGAATGGTGGAGCATCCTCATCCTGCGCGAAGCGTTTTACGGCAAGACGCGTTTCGACGAATTTGAAAAAAGCCTCAAGATTGCGCCCACCATCCTGACGCGCCGCCTGGCCGACCTGGTGGAAGGGGGCTTGATGACGCGCCGCCTGTATTGCGCCAAGCCGCCCCGCTACGACTATGTGCTGACCAAGTCCGGGCGCGCCTTCAAGCCTGTCTTGCTGGCGTTTATTGCCTGGGGTAATGAAAACTTCGCGCCTGAAGGCGCCAGCCTCGTCATCGCCAGCCGCGACACGGGCCTGGCCGCCGACCCGGTGCTGGTCGACGCCACGACGGGCTTGCCCATCAACGACGAGTACTACGCGTTCGCGCCAGGGCCTGCCGCCAGCGACAGCATGCGCAGCATCATCCTCGATGCGGAAAAAAGCAGCGGCATCGCGCCCAAGCCGAAGGCGCCGGCCGCCAACCGCGGATGGGTGGCGGAAGGCCACCTGGCCTGAACGCGCGCAGGCAGGCGAGCAGCAAGTTTGGCGTACAGCAAAGCGGACACGGCGGCATGGCGTTACTGTCGCACTATGCAACTCAAGTGCGGCGTACGCCCGGCTCGGCTGTACGGGCAGGGCGCCATCCGTGATCCGATGTCCGTTGAGGGAGTATTGCGATGAGCACACTGCAACAACACGTACGCCGCGCCGCCAGCGTGCTGGCGCTGGCCGCCCTGCTGGGCGCCTGTTCCCACGGCCCGCATCACCCGGGCGGCCTTGACGTCACCTTGACGGGCGCGCAGGAAGTGCCGGCCAATACCAGCACGGCCAGCGGCAGCAGCAATATCCGCGTCGCCCACGACCGCAGCGTCAGCGGCGGCGTGCGCTACACGGGCATGGTGGCCACCGTCGCGCACATCCATGAAGCGCCCGCCGGCGCGAATGGCCCCGTCATCGTGCCGCTGGTGAAAACCGCCGAAGGCATGTTTGCCGTGCCGGCCGGCACCATGCTCACGCCGCCCCAGTATGCGAGTTACCAGGCGGGCAACCTGTATGTGAACGTGCATAGCGCCGCCTACCCGGCCGGCGAGATCCGCGCCCAGCTCAAACCCTAGCCGGCCGCCTGCGTTTTTCCGAAAACCTCCTTGGGCCGCGCGAGCGGCCTTTTTTTGCGCCAGGCGGCCGGCCGGTGCAGCGCGCTACAATGGCGCTCCATGCTGACCATCCTCGCCATCACCTTTCCCTTCTTCGCCCTGGTGCTGTGCGGCTACCTGGCCGTGCGGCGCAAGCTGCTGCCGCTGGCCGCCATCGGCGGCTTGAACAGTTTTGTCCTGTACTTTGCGCTGCCCTGCATGCTGTACCGCTTCGGCGCCGCCACGCCCATCGCGCAGCTGCTCGACGCGAGCGTGTTCGGCGTCTACCTGCTGTGCGCCCTGATCATGGTGGGCGTCACCACGGCCATGACCCTGAGCCACCGCATCGACTGGAACAACGCCGCCTTCGGTGCGCTGGTGGCGGCTTTCCCGAATACGGGCTTCATGGGCGTGCCCCTGCTATTGACCTTGCTCGGTCCCCGCTCCTCGGGTCCCGTCATCGTCACCATCGTCGTCGACATGCTCATTACCAGCTCGCTGTGCATCGCCCTGTCGCGCATCGGCAGCGGCGGCGCGCACGGCAGCCGCGCGGCCGTCACGAATGCCTTGAAGGGCATGGTGGGCAACCCGATGCCGTGGGCGATTGTGCTCGGTGCCCTGTCGTCGTGGCTGGAACTGGCCTTGCCCAAGCCTTTGATGCAGACGGTGGGCCTGCTGGCCGACGCCGCCTCGCCGGTGGCCCTGTTTACCATCGGCGCCGTGCTGGCCCGTTCGCAAATGAGCACGAGCGACCCGGCGCCACTGGGAGAGTATGTGCCCGTGGCGCTGAAAAAACTGCTGCTGCATCCGCTGCTGGTGTGGGGCATCGGCCACGCGGCCATCGCGCTGGGCGCGCCGCTCGATCCGTTTGCGCTGACCTGCATGGTGCTGGTGGCTTGCCTGCCCAGCGCCAGCAATGTCGCGCTGCTGTCGGAACGCTTCGGGGCGAACACGGCGCGCATCGCCCGCATCATTCTGGTGTCGACGGCGCTGTCGTTTTTGACGTTTTCGGCGGCTGTCAGCTGGCTGACTTGACGTTGGCGGCGATCAGCGCGCCCAGGGCCTGCGCCGCGCCGGCTTGCGTGTCCAGCGCCAGGCCATGCGCCATGCTGGCCTGGTCCTGCATGCTGCGGTTCTGCCCCAGCTTCCATTTTCCCGTGATGCGCGTGAGGGGAATCTCGATGCCGACGATGGCTTTCAAGAGTTTCTCGATGTAGCTGGCCGGCGCATCGCCCACTTTCCAAGGCGCGGCTTGATCTGCCTCATGGCGCGCCGTCAGGCGCTCCAGCAATCCCAGCAGCCACGCCGCGTCGTCGATGGCGCGCAGGGGGCCGTGCGCGTGCACGACCGCGTAGTTGAAGGTGGGGACTTCCTTGCCGCTGCGCTGCTTTTCCGCATACCAGGCGGGCGTGATGTAGGCGTGCGGCCCCTGGAAGATCACCATGCAGTCATCGCTCCCGCCGGCCACGCGCCACAGCGGGTTGGCGCGCGCCACGTGGGCGCGCAGGATGCCGAATGGTGCCTCGGGCGTGGGCGCGGCGATCTCGAACGGCAGGTGGTCGGCGCACAGGCCATAGTCGCCATGGCGCACCAGCGCGCCCAGCGGATGCGCCTGGACCAGGCCATGCAGCACCTCGAGGCGCTCTTCGCGGAAGGTGGCGGGCGTGTACATCTAGTGGGCTCCTTCCACGACCACGTCGGCCGTCAGCGAATTGGCGATGTAGCAGCGCTCGTGCGCGTCGTGGTGCAGGGCGGCCAGCGCCTCGGGCGAGGGCGGCGTTCCCGCGAAGACGATGCGCGGACGCAGCACGATGCGCGTCATGGCCTGGCGCCCGGCGGCATTTTTTCCCAGCTCGCCGACGGCGTCGTCGCGGTAGTCGTCGATGACGTAGCCGCGCTGCGCTGCCAGCGACAGGAAGAACAGCATGTGGCAGCTCGACGTGGCGGCCACCAGCGCTTCTTCCGGATCGACGTTGGCCGCCACCGACATGGGCAACGGCACGGACAGGGGCGACGACGAAGCGGGTACCGTCAGGCCGCCGTCGAACTGCCATTCATGGCCGCGGCTGTAGCGCTGGCCGGCGAAATCCTGGCCGTCACGCTGCCAGGCCACGGTGGCGAAAAACTGATGCATGGGTGCTCCGCAAGAGTAGAAGGGGGATGCACCATCTTAGCGCCAGTCTTGGCTATTTAAAACAGCCAATAAGTGCTATCTTGAAGCTACCAATTCAAGAATGCCATCATGCCAGTTTCCCACCTGCACCAGGTTATCGCCGCCTTGCCGCTGCAGCGCGGCGCCAGCGAGCCGCTGTTTCGCCAGCTGTATGCGGCCATCAAGGCCGCCATCCTCGATGGCCGCATGAGTCCCGGCATGCAGCTGCCGCCCACGCGCGACTTTTGCCGCCTGCTGGCCGTGTCGCGCCAGACGGTGCTCAATGCGTATGCGCAGCTGGCGGCCGAAGGCTATCTCGATGGCGCCGTGGGGCGCGGCACCTTTGTCAGCCGCGACGTTCCTCTGCCTGTCCCTGCCGCGGCGCCGGGCTTGCTGCGGCCCCTGTCGGCGCGCGGGCAGGGCGTGGTGGCGGCCATGCGCCAGGTGGCGTTCCACCGGGGGCCGCTGCGCGCCTTTCGCGTCGGCATGCCGCGCATCGACCATTTTCCGTTCGACGTGTGGAACCGCCTGGAAGCGCGGCGCTGGCGCCGTCCCGATCACCATTTCGGCTACAGCGACCCGGCCGGCTACCTGCCGCTGCGCGAACTGCTGTGCGTGTACCTGAAGGCGTCGCGCGGCGTCCAGTGCACGCCGCAGCAGATCGTCATCACCTCAGGTTCGCAGCAGGCGCTGTTCCTGCTGTCGACCATTCTGCTGGCGCCCGGCGACGCGGCCTGGATGGAGTCGCCCGGCTACCGGGGCGCCAGCGGCCCGCTGCGCGCGGCCGGCGCGCGCGTCTTTCCCGTCCCCGTCGATGCGCAGGGGCTCGACGTGGCGTATGGCGTGGCGCATTGCCCGCTGGCGAAGCTGGCCTACGTGACGCCTTCGCACCAGATGCCGCTGGGCGTGAGCATGAGCTTGCCCCGCCGCCTGGCCTTGCTGGCCTGGGCCGCGCAAAATAAAGCCTGGCTGGTGGAAGACGATTACGACAGCGAATACCGCTACACGGGCGCGCCGCTGGCCTCGCTGCAAAGCCTGGACCGGGCCGGTTGCGTGGTGTACGTGGGCACCTTGTCGAAAGTGCTGTTCCCGGGCCTGCGCCTGGGCTACATGGTGGCGCCGCCCGCGCTGGCCGAAGCGCTGGTGCAGGCCAAGGCCGTGATGGACCGCCACACGGCCATCGTGCCGCAGATGGCGCTGGCCGACTTCATCGCCGAGGGCCACTTTGGCCGGCATATCCGCCGCACGCGCGACAGCAATGCCGAGCGGCGCGACCTGCTGGTGCGTGGCCTGGCGCGCGAACTCGACGATCAGCTCGCCTGCGGTCCGGCCGACAGCGGCCTGGAACTGTGCGCGTATTTCCGCGGCAGCCATGACGAGGAAGCGGTGTCGCGCGCGGGCCTGGCGCGGGGCATCGAATTGCGTCCGCTGGGCCACTATGCCGATCCGGCGGCGGGGCCGGAGTGCGCCACGCCGCCCGGGCTGCTGCTGGGCTTTGCGGCGATTCCCCCGGCCGAGATGGCGCACGGCTTGCTGGAACTGGGACGCCTCCTGCGCGGCCGATAAACTATACTGGCACTTGCCTGCACATGAAGAACACGACCATGAATATTACCCGCTGCTCCTGGGCCAATCCGGCCAATCCCCGTTATCTCGATTACCACGATACGGAGTGGGGCGTGCCCTGCCACGACGAGCGCCGGCTGTTCGAGATGCTGAACCTGGAAGGCGCGCAGGCTGGCCTGAGCTGGGAAACCATCCTCAACAAGCGCGACACCTACCGCGCCGCCTTCGATAACTGGGATGCGGAAAAGATCGCCGCGTATGGCCCGGACAAGGTGGCGCAGCTGCTGCTCGACCCGGGCATCGTGCGCAACCGCCTGAAGGTGGCGGCGGCCATCACGAATGCGCAAGCCTATTTGCGCCTGCGCGCGGAAGGGCAGACCCTGGACAGCTTCCTGTGGGCGTATGTCGATGGCCAGCCCATCGTCAACAGCTGGCAGACCGGCGAGCGTCCCGCCAAGACGGCCTTGTCCGACAAACTGTCGAAAGATTTGCTCAAGCGGGGCTTCAAGTTCGTCGGCTCGACCATCATCTACGCCTACATGCAGGGCATCGGCATGGTCGACGACCATGCGCCCGCCTGCTTTTGTCGTGCGGGGCGTTGATGCGCCGCGCGCTGGTCCTGCTCGACACGGATTTTGACGGCGCCCGCTTGCGCGCCGCCTGTGCGGCGCATGGCGGCCGCCGCCTCCATTACATCGCGCTGGCGCCGCGTCCCGTCGATGCGCGCCACTTGCCCGAGCAGTGGCGCGCGCAGTGGCCGCCCTGCGTGCCGGGCCTGCACCGCATGGTGTCGCACGATGGCCTTGTCACGCTCGATGTGCTGATCGGCGAGCCCGATGCCTGCCTGGCGCAATTGTCGGCGCGTGTCGACGAAGTGCATCTGGCCTGGGTGCCGGCAGCCACGCCCGTGCTGGCGCGCCTGATGGTCGATGGCGCCCGCCTGCAGGCCGTGCACCTGGACGAGGCGCAGCGCATGGCGCTGCAAAAGAACGGTTTTGTCTTCGACGAGAGCCGTTTGCGCGCCATGTTTTATGCGCGGCGCGCAGAGCACGTGGCTGCCGTGGCGCCCGAGCGGCGCGCCATCGTCATCGGCGCGGGCGTGGCCGGTGCGGCCGCCTGCGAACGCCTGGCCGCGCGCGGCTGGAAGGTGACCTTGATCGAACGCCATGCACAGCCGGCCAGCGAGGCGTCGGGCAACCTGGCCGGCATCTTCATGCCGCAGCTGTCGAAGGACGACAATATCGCCACGCGCCTGGTACGCGCCGCCTACCTGTACTCGCTGCGCTACTGGCAGGACCTGGGCGGTATCGGCAGCGCCTTTGATGGCGCGCAATGCGGCGTGCTGCAGCTGGCGCGCGATGACGCGCATGCGCAGGTGCAGCGGCAGATCGCCGCCAGCGGCCTGTATCCGCGCGAATTCGCCCGCTGGCTGGAAGCGCCCGAGGCGGGGGCCATGCTGGGCGCGCCGGCGCCCGATGGCGCCTGGTGGTTCGAACAGGGCGGCTGGGCGCGCCCGTCCTCCGTCTGCGCGGCCATGCTCGACGCCTGCGGCGCCTTGCTCACGCGGCGCTTTTCCAGCAGCGCCCTGCGCCTGGAACGCGGCGATCAGGAATGGCTGGTGCGCGATGCGCAAGGTACCCTGATCGCGGCCGCGCCCACCGTCATCCTGGCGGCGGGCACGGGGGCCGTGGATGTCGAGCAGGCGGCCGGCCTGCCGCTGGACGCCGTGCGCGGGCAGGTCACGCACCTGGCCGAAGGCCGCTTGCCTTCGTTGCCGTTCGTCGTCTGCCGCGAAGCCTACATGACGCCGGCACACCAGGGTGTCGTGTGCGTGGGCGCCAGCTACGATGCGGACGCGGACACCACGTTGCGCCCATCGAGCCAGGAAGAAAATATCGCGAAGATCGCCGACATCCTTGGCGTAGCCCCGTTCGAGGCGCCGCTGGCCGGGCGCACGGGCTTTCGCTGCGTGGCGCCGGACCGTTTGCCGCTGGCGGGCGCCTTGCCCGACCCCGGCGTGCCAGGCCGCTGCGAGCGCCTGCGCGACGTGCCCCGCTGGCCCGGCCTGTTCGGCTTGCTCGGCTATGCCTCGCGCGGCCTGATCTGGGCGCCGCTGGCGGCCGAGCTGCTGGCTTGCCAGCTGGAGGGCGAGCCGCTGCCGCTGGAGAGTCAATTGGCCGCCGCTTTGGACCCTGCGCGCTTTTTATTACGAGAGCGCCGTAGAGCATATTGATTCTGGTCTTTTTCTAATTTACCCCCCAAACAAGTTCTGGGGTCAGACCCGGCGGGTCTGACCCCGGCTTTACGCTGCAATATCTCCATATACGTTTTTCAGCTTTCCAAACTCTTTTTAATTTGTTTTCCGAACAACATAAGTTCGCTACAGTGGACTCGTGCTGGTTTTTGACGACGGAATAAAGAGGTGGAAAGATGGCTGCTGCAGAACTGATTTTCGATCCCCGCGCCGCGCACGGCGAGGCGGCGTTTGACGAAGTGCTCAATCTCGCGCGTACCCAGGCGCAGGCGCAGGGCTTGCCGTATGCGGGCATCGTCAGTGCGCAGGATGCATGGCAGCTGGTGCAGGCCGGCAAAGCCGTGCTGGTCGACGTGCGCACGAATGAAGAACGCACCTTCGTCGGCTACGTGCCCGCCTCGCTGCACGTGGCGTGGGCGACCGGCACGTCCATGAACCGCAATCCCCGCTTCACGCGCGAACTGGAAGCGAAAGTGGGTGGCAAGGACGCCGTCGTGGTGTTGCTGTGCCGCAGCGGCAAGCGCTCGGCCGCAGCTGCCGAAGCGGCGGCCAAGGCCGGTTTCACGCACATCTTCAATATCGCGCAAGGCTTCGAGGGCGACCTCGACGAGCAGCAGCAGCGTGGCCACAGCGGTGGCTGGCGCTGGCATGCGCTGCCCTGGCTGCAAGATTAAATCTCCCTTCAGGATCACCATGAACCAGCGAGCCATCCCCCCCGCCTCCCTTGCCGCGCAGCCGCAATGGGAATTGCGCCAGATCGTCGATGAATTGCGCGCCGTGCGCGAGCAGTGGCGCGAAGGACTGGCCAGCAACCAGGAGTGCGGCGCGCGCGAATTCCCGTCGCGCCAGCACTTGCACGACATCATCAAAGCCCTGTGCGCGGCCCTGTTCCCCATGCGCCTGGGTCCCCTCGACCTGCAGCAGGAGAGCGAGGATTTCTTTGTCGGCCACACGCTCGACACGACCCTCACGGGCTTGCACGAACAGGTGCGGCGCGAACTCAGCTACCACGCGCGCCAGCACGGCTTGCAGCAGACGGTGTCCATCGAACAGCAGGCGCTGGCCATCGTGCAGCGCTTCGCCCGCACGCTGCCGCGCATCCGTGCCCAGCTCGACACGGACGTGGCGGCCGCCTTCCATGGCGACCCGGCCGCGCACAGCGTCGACGAAGTGCTGCTGTGCTATCCGGGCATCCTGGCCATCATCCATTACCGCCTGGCGCACACCTTGTATGCACTGGGCGCGCCGCTGGTGGCGCGCATCATCGCCGAAGTGGCCCATTCGCAGACGGGCATCGACATCCACCCGGGCGCCATCATCGGCAGCAGCTTTTTCATCGACCATGGTACGGGCGTGGTGATCGGCGAGACGGCCATCATCGGCGAACGGGTACGTATCTACCAGGCCGTCACCCTGGGCGCCAAGCGCTTTCCCGCCGGCGCCGACGGCGTGCTGAAAAAGGGACTGGCGCGCCACCCCATCGTGCAGGACGACGTGGTCATCTACGCGGGCGCGACGATCCTGGGACGGGTGACCATCGGCCAGGGCTCCGTCATCGGCGGCAATGTCTGGCTGACCCGCAGCGTGGCGCCTGGTAGCCATGTCACGCAAGCGCATAACCAGCAGGAGGCGCCGGAGTTGCCGGCGCCATCCCACCCCGCTTTTGCCCACCACCCATGAGGACAGCATGTTGATCAAACAGTTTGGACTGGCCGTGCGCCAGTTGCGCGAAGGGCATGGCTGGTCGCAGGAGCGCCTGGCCGAAGCGGCCGACTTGAACCGCTCCTTCATCGGCGAAATCGAACGGGGCGCCGCCACGCCGTCGCTGCTGACGGTGGAAAAGCTGGCCGGCGCGCTGGGCATCGGCCTGGCGGGACTGATGGCGCGCTGCGAGCCGGAATTGGTGGATTAAAGCGGGTGGATTAAAACGTCGCGTTGATGGCGATAGCATGTTGAGAGATCAGGGGAGACGCTTGATACTTTATTTGTTTTTCAGATAAGCATATTCACTTTTCTCATCAGGAGTAGTCATGGCAGAAGCAACAGAGAACCAGTTCGCGCTGGGCGACAACGCCGCGCGCCAGCTGGCCAATGCAAGCAAGAGCGTCCCCCAGCTGTCCACGATCACGCCGCGCTGGCTCGTGCATCTGCTGCAATGGCTGCCCGTGGAAGCGGGTATCTACCGCCTGAACCGCGTGAAAAATCCGAAGGACGTGCGCGTGGCCTGCTCGCAGCGCGACGAGTCGGAACTGCCGCAAACCTTCGTCGACTACGACGACCAGCCGCGCGAATACTTCCTCAATGCCGTCAGCACGGTGCTCGACGTGCACACGCGCGTGTCGGACCTGTACAGCAGTCCGCACGACCAGATCAAGGAGCAGCTGCGCCTGACCATCGAAACGATCAAGGAGCGCCAGGAAAGCGAATTGATCAACAATCCCGACTACGGCCTGCTGGCCAGCGTGCACGACGACCAGCGCATCTTTACCCTGACGGGCGCGCCCACGCCGGACGACCTCGACGAACTGCTGACGAAAGTGTGGAAGGAGCCGGGCTTTTTCCTCGCGCATCCGCTGGCCATTGCCGCCTTCGGCCGCGAATGCACGCGCCGCGGCGTGCCGCCGCCGACCGTCAGCCTGTTCGGTTCCCAGTTCCTCACGTGGCGCGGCGTGCCGCTGGTGCCGTCCGACAAGCTGCCCATCGAAGACGGCAAGACGAAGATCATCCTGCTGCGCGCGGGCGAACAGCGCCAGGGCGTGATCGGCCTGTTCCAGCCTGGCCTGGCGGGCGAGCAAAGCCCGGGCCTGTCCGTGCGCTTCATGGGCATCAACCGCCACGCGATTTCGTCCTACCTGATTTCGCTGTATTGCTCGCTGGCCGTGCTGACCGACGATGCGCTGGCCGTACTGGAAGACGTGGAGATCGGTAAATACCATGACTACCCAGACACCTACAAGTGATGGCGCGGCGGGCTTGCCTGCCGTCCCGTTTTTACCCGACGAAGCGACCTTGAACCGCCTGGCGGGCGAGTTTTTCGCGCGCCTGCCGGGCTTGGACAAGTCTCCCAGCCTCGGTGGTTCCGGCAGCGTGCTCGATGCGGCGCCCCGCTATGCGAACCGTCCGCCGCCGCAGCCCGGTCCTGCGTTCGCCGCCATTGCTCCCGGCGTGGCGACGGCGCAGGTGCCGCCCGTGACGGCGCCCCTGGAAGCGCCCATTGCGCCGGCCCCCGCGTCCGTACCGACGCCGCGCTTGTCGGCGATCAATGCGCCGGCTGCACCGTCGCCGTATTATTTTATCGGTGGCGCGCATGGTTATCCCGCGTCGGGCAATGGCCTCGATGGCCTGGCGCGGCAGGGGCAAGGGCAGGCGGCGCCCGACGATGTGCGGGGCCTGTTTGCCACGCCGCAGCAGGCGCCCGCGCGCCAGCTGCCCGTCTCGCCAGCCGGTGGCCAGCCCGCGTTCTATTTCCAGACCGAGCTGCCCTCGGCGGCGACGCCTGGCCAGCACCAGACGCCGGCGCCGTTCGATGTGCACGCCGTGCGGCGCGATTTCCCCGTGCTGGCCGAGCGGGTCAACGGCAAGCCGCTGGCCTGGTTCGACAATGCGGCCACCACGCACAAGCCGCAGTCGGTGATCGACCGCGTGTCGTATTTCTATGCGCACGAAAATTCGAACATCCATCGCGCGGCCCACGCGCTGGCGGCGCGCGCCAGCGATGCGTATGAAGCGGCACGCGCCAAGGTGGCGAATTTTCTGGGCGCCGCCTCGGCCAATGAAATCATTTTCGTGCGTGGCGCAACGGAAGGCATCAACCTGGTCGCCAATACCTTTGGCCGCAAGTACATCGGCAGCGGCGACGAGATCATCGTCTCGCAGCTCGAACACCACGCCAACATCGTGCCGTGGCAGCAGCTGGCGGCGGAAAAGGGCGCGACATTGCGCGTGATTCCCGTCGACGACAGCGGACAGATCATCCTCGATGAATTCCGCAAGCTGCTCAACGGGCGCACCAAGCTGGTGTCCGTGACGCAGGTGTCGAATGCGCTGGGGACGGTGACGCCCGTGGCGCAGATCATCGCGCTCGCGCATGCGGCCGGCGTGCGTGTGCTGGTCGACGGCGCGCAGGCCGTGTCGCACCTGCGGGTGGACGTGCAGGCGCTGGGCGCCGATTTCTATGTGTTTTCGGGGCATAAAGTGTTCGGTCCGACGGGCATCGGCGCCGTGTATGGCAAGGCGGATTTGCTGGAGCAATTGCCGCCGTGGCAGGGCGGCGGCAACATGATTGCCGACGTCACGTTCGAGCGCACCGTCTACCAGGGCGTGCCGAACCGTTTCGAGGCGGGCACGGGCAATATCGCCGATGCCGTGGGCCTGGGCGCGGCCATCGACTACGTGCAGCGCATCGGCCTGGAAAACATCGCCGCCTACGAGCACGCGCTGCTGGAATACGCGACGCACCACTTGCAAGCGATTCCCGGCGTGCGTCTGATCGGCACGGCGCTGGACAAGGCCAGCGTGGCCTCGTTCGTGCTGGCCGGTTACGAGCCGGCGGAAGTGGGGCGCGCCCTCAATGACGAGGGTATCGCCGTGCGCTCGGGCCACCACTGCGCCCAGCCGATTCTGCGCCGCTTCGGCGTGGAAGCGACCGTGCGCCCTTCGTTCGCCTTCTACAACACGTATGAGGAAATCGACCGCATGATCGTCGTGGTCAGACGCCTGGCGGGCGCGCGCCGCTGATCTTGCCGCCTTGTCAAGCCGATGCCGCCCCTGCGCCTGCGGGGGCGGCATTGTTGCGTCATGTCACGGACTTTGCGCCTGGCTGGCAGGCGCCCGCAGGCTGGCGGTATAATTTATCCTTGGCAATATTCAAGCCGCGGCCCCCAAGGAGATATCCGGTGGAAGATCAACACAGCTCGCCCGAGCTTTTCCTGTTCCTGGCGTCGACCGTGCACGACATGAAAAACTCGATCAGCGTTGTCAGCGGCACCTTGGAGTCGCTGCTGGCGGCCGAGCAGGCCAAGCCCGCGCCCCAGGCCGACCCCGCCTACCTGCAGATGGCGCAGATGCTGTACCAGACCAAGCGCCTCAACGATAACCTGATCCAGCTGCTGGCCCTGTACAAGGAAGTGGGCAAGCCCGGCTACCCCTTCGACGTGCAGCCGCAACTGGTGAGCCAGGTCATCGACCAGGTGGTGGACCAGGAAAAGATCCTGCTGGCCTCGAAAGGCATCCTGCTGGAGACGGCCTGTCCGCCGGAGCTGATCTGGACCCTCGATGAAGACCTGGTCATCGGCGTGCTCGCGCATGCCATCAACAACGCCATCCGCTACACGAAAGACACGATCCGCCTGTCAGTGCGGGAGCACGACGACATGCTGGAGCTGCGCGTGGAAGACAATGGCGACGGCTATACCCAGGCCTTGCTGGACGCGGGCAGCGCGGCCATGGATGGCATGGCGGCCGGCGTGAATTTTTCCACCAACAGCACGGGACTGGGCCTGTATTTTTCCAGCGAAGTGGCAAAGATGCACAAGCACCGGGGCAGCAGCGGCAGCATCGCCCTGGAAAATGGCGGCGCGCTGGGCGGCGGCTGTTTCATCCTGCGCCTGCCCTGAACGAGGAATCCATGACGACAGACAGCCACGCCACCGCCGCCGAAGCGGGCAGCACCGACTGGGCCGACAAACATTATCTGCTGGTCGACGATTTCATCGGCATCCGCATCCTGCTGCGCGAATCGCTGCGCAACCTGGGCGCGCGGCATATCGACCAGGCGGCCAGCGGCGGCGAAGCCATGAAGCTGCTGGCCAAGACGCGCTACGACGTGGTGCTGTGCGATTACAACCTGGGCGAAGGCAAGAATGGCCAGCAAGTGCTGGAAGAGACGCGCGTGCGCAACCTGACGGCGCCGTCGAGCGTGTGGCTGATGGTGTCGGCCGAGAAAAGCGTGGAATCCGTGATGGGCGCGGCCGAGCACCAGCCCGACGCCTACCTGATCAAGCCGATCACGGAAGGCGTGCTGCTGACCCGGCTGAACCGCGTGTGGCACAAGAAGCAGGTGTTCCGCGAAATCGACCAGGCTTGCATGGAAAAGGATTATTTGCGCGCCGCCAAGCTGTGCGACGCGCAGATCGAGGTCAACAAGCTGCACGAGCTGGAATTGCTGCGCATGAAGGCCAGTTTGCTGCTGAAAAGCGGCGAGCCGGAAAAGGCCCGCGCCGTGTACGAAAAAGTGCTGGCCGAGCGCGATTACAGCTGGGCCAAGGCGGGCCTGGGCAAGATCCGCATGAATAACGGCGAACACGAGGCGGCGCGGCAGATCTTCCAGGGCGTGATCGTCGAAAACAAGTACTACATCGACGCCTACGACCAGATGGCCGTCGCCTACCAGCTGATGGGCCAGCACGAGGAAGCGTGCGGCGTGCTGGAAAAGGCGGCGCGCCTGTCGCCCAATTCCGTGCCGCGCCAGCGCAACCTGGGACTGGCGGCCCTGAAAGTGGGCAATGTCAGCATGGCGGAAAAGGCTTTCCGCAAGTGTATTTCCATCGGCGAGTTTTCCGTCATGAAGACGCCGGACGCCTACCTGGGACTGGCGCGCGTGTGCGGCCTGAAGAAGGATGCGAAAGAGGCGCTGCAGTGGCTGTTGCTGGCGCAGCGCGAATTCTCGCCCGAACAGATCGGCCTGCGCGCGAAGATCACGGAAGGCATGGTGCACCACGAAACGGGCGATTACCGGCGCGCGCGCAAGTGCGGCGACGAGCTTGAAGCCATGCTGCTGGAAGACCCGGCGCGGCCCGAGAAGGCCATCTGCATGGAGCTGGCGACCCTGCTGTTCGCCGTCGGCGTCAAGGATGCGCCGGCCGGCCTGCTGTGCTACGTGGTGAAGAACAACCACGACAACCAGGTGGTGCAGGATGAAGTGCAAAAGATATTCGACAAGGCGAAGATGGGCGACGAAGGCACGAGCCTGATCATCGCCTCGCGCAAGGAAGCGTCGGACTTGATGAACAAGGGCGTGCTGCTGTGGAAGACGGACAAGCTCAACGAAGCGGTCGCCTGGATGCGCGCGGCGCGCGAAAAACTGCCGAACAACTTGCGCATCCTGTTCAATTCCGCGCAAATCATCGTTTCCTTCCTGCAGCAGCGCGGGTTTCAGGCCGATTTGGCGGCCGAAGCCATGGAAGTGTTGTTGTATGTAGACAAAATTGCACCAGGGCAGCAGCGCTTCGCGCAATTGATGGAGCAACTGGTGCAGTTGACGCCGCCGCCCGGGCCGGAAGACGCCGTCGCGGCGCCGGAAAATGCGCCGCCGGTAGCGGAAAAAGGGGGAAAAGCCGTGCGTGAGCGTGCCGGATGATAAACTAGGGGCCAGCGTGGGTTCGCCCGTGCTTGAGTTGCTTTACAACAATAAGGAAGAAACTATGCGTGATGTGGTCAATGAAGTATACAAAAAAATGAAGGTCGGCGCCGTTGCCTGGGTACGCCCGGTCGCCGCCAAGGGAGACACGCTGGAAACATTCCAGTCTTCGTACGAGCACGCCAAGGCGCTGGCCGACGAAGGCCTGATCACGATCGGTGACGTAAAACGCCAGGCCGACAACATGATCGAGGCGATCCGCATTCATCGTATCGCCTGATCATATTGCTGGCTTGAAACATCAGGCCTTGCCTGGTGCTTTGGCCTTGGGCGCTGCGCGTTTCGCGGGCGCCTTGCGCAGCGGGGCCTTGGCCTTGGCTGCCGTGCCTGCTTCGGCAGGTTTGGCCGGCTTGCTGGCCGCTGGCTTGGCTTTGCTCACGCCGCCAAAGCTGGCCGCTGCCGCGCTGGCGGCGTCGGGCGACATCGCTGTCGAGACGGCCTGCGTGAACTGATCTTGTAACAAATTCCACCAGGCACTTGGATTGGCCAGCTGGGCTCCGGCCTGGTTGCCGGCATCGCCGGGCGCCGCCGCAGCGGGTTGCGGTGCGGGTGCCGGCGCCGGTTTCGGTTCAGGCGCCGCGGGTGTGGCTTGCTGGAAAAACGCGGACGCGTAGGGTACCGATTCAAACACGGATTTTTCGCTGGCGCCGGGCTGGGTGATGGCTGCCGCCAGGGACGCGCCCATCGATTTCAAGGTGGCGATGGTGCCGCGCTGCACTTCCAGCGCCTGGATACTGCCGCGCAGCATGCTGGTGTTGAGGTTCAGCCATGCTTCGACGGCCTTCAAGTCATTGATTTTCTTGTCCAGCTCTTCCACCGACATGGTGGGCGCCGTGATGCCAGGCATGCCCATGCCGGGCACGCTCATGCTGCCCCACAGGTTTTTGACGAAGTCGAGCGTATCGGTCACAACTGCTGCGCCCGGCATTTGGGGCATTTGCGGGTTTGCCATGCGAAATCTCCTGGTAGGTGGATAGCCTTAGCGTAGCAGATATCGGCTTGCAACTGACGCAATGCCGCCAACATTTTCTTACATAAAACATTAAGAGTTGAGCACGGGCAAGAAGCGGGAAGCGGGGCGGAAGCGTTACACTACGGCCTATGATGCCTGACTCCTTCTTTTCGCCACCGCGCCGCCGTACCGTCATCTTTGTTGCGGTCATCGGCGTACTGCATTACGTGGCGTTGGAATGGCTCACCTCGCGCGCCAGCATGGTGCCGCTGGGACAGAATCATGCGCAGGTGGTCAGCATGGCCTTGATCGCCGAGCCGCCCAAGCCCCTGCCGGTGGTGCCGCTGCCGCCGCCCGAACTGCGGCCCGTGCCCAAGCCCAGGCCGCCGCCGCCCCCGCCGCCGACGGAGCTGGCGTCGAGCGAAACGCCGCAGTTGACGGCGCCCGTCAGCGACGTGCCGGAAGGCCCGGCCACGAGCGAGCCGGCCGCCGTGGCGGCTCCGGCCATCACGGCGCCGGCGCCCGCCGTGGCCGCCGCGCCCGCGCCGGCCAGCGAACCGCCGCCACCGGCCGTCGAACAGGCACGGCGCTACAAGACGAATGCGCCCGCGTCGGCCCAGTTCGACCTGCACGTGGACAGGCGCGATGCGGACGGCACCAAGTGGCAGGGCGTGGCCGCGATGGCGTGGGACAACCGGGGCGACACCTACCAGCTGAAACTGGAAGTGGGCTTGAGCATGCTGATCACGCGCATCAACCTGCTGGTGCTGACGAGCGAGGGCCAGATCGATGGCAGCGGCATCGTGCCCGTCACGGCCACGGAGAAACGCAAGGGCCGCGCGCAAACGGCCACGCATTTCAACCGCGACGCCAAGGCCATCACGTTTTCGGCCACGACGGCCACGGCGCCATGGCAGGAAGGGGCGCAGGACAAGGCCACCGTGCCGTTCCAGCTGGCCGCCATCGGCCGTGCCGACGTCAACCAGCTGGTGGGCAATATCGACATTCTCGTCGGCGAGGAAAAGGAAGCGACCGTGTTCCGCTTCCACCTGGTGGGCGAGGAAGAACTGGACACGAAAATGGGCCGCCTGGTGACGTGGCACCTGCGCCGGCCGCCGAAGCCGGGCACGTATTCGTCGCAGCTCGATGTCTGGCTGGCGCCGTCCATGCAATGGTATCCGGTACAAATACGCAATACCGAAGCGAACGGGGCGCTGACCACGCAAACCGTGACCAAGATCTCCGTAAATGAATCAACAGGAAAATAAATGACTACTTTGACTACCTTGAAACGCGTCCTGGCTGCCAGCCTGCTGGCGGCCACCCTGACGCCCGCCATGGCGGCGGACGAACCCGTGGACCATCCCGTCATCAAGCGCCCGTACAAGCTGGCGCCGTCGGCCGACCTCGTCTATTCGATCAAGGCGAAGCAGCGCGGCATTGCGCTGTCCGGCGAATCGGTCAGCAACTGGCGCGCCGGCGACGGCAAGTACTCGCTGCTGGCCGAAACCAAGGCCGCGCTGTTCGGCAAGATCCTGGAGCAGCGCAGCGAAGGCACGGTCGACGATTACGGCCTGGCGCCGGCGCAGTTCGTGGAAAAACGTTTCCGCAAGGAAGCGGCCACGACCACCTTCAAGCGCGACAGCAAGAGCATCGTCTTCAGCGAAGGCGATGAAACGTATCCGCTGAAAGGCGGCGAGCAGGACCGCAACAGCACCGTCTGGCAACTGGTCAGTGTGGCGCGCGCCACCCCGGAGAAATTCACGCCCGGCTCGGAATGGAGCTTCTTCGTTGCCGGCCGCCATGACGCCGAACCGTGGACCTTCAAGGTCGTCAAGCAGGAAACCGTCGCCACCGGCCAGGGTTTGGTGGAAGCCGTGCACCTGGTCAAGGCGCCGCCGCCGGACAAGAAGGGCCAGCAAGTGGACCTGTGGCTGGCGCCGTCGCTGGAATGGTATCCCGTGAAGGTGACGTTCGCCGATGAAGACGGCGATTACGTCGAGCAAACCTTGCAAAAGATCGTCAGGAAGTAAGTGTTCACTAATGGCTTGGGGCCAGGCATGCCGTGTTTGGCCCCCCATTTCATCGTCCTGGCCCGACACGGCGCACCGGCCGTGTTGCGCCATGTCCGCACCGCCCCCTCCCATGCGCTAAATTGCATGTCAGAACTGATATACTGACGCCCCCGCCCCGCAGCGCCGCGTTAGCCCGCAGCGCCGCCCGCTGAACACTCATCCGGAAAAGAATGATTGATATAATGGCAAGTGCAGCCGTGGCTACGGATGCAAATCAGACAGAGCAAGAGCATCACGATTCCTTGCAGGCGCATTTCCAGCCCAATATTTCGGCCGATGAAATTGAGCAAGTTTTTCACTTGAAGCGGGCGCAGCCCCTGCTGCAAGTGTTTACGGCCCTGTTCCACGGCGGTTTCGATGGCGTGCTGGTGCGTCTGCTGGTGTTGCGCGAGCTCGCGTCCGATGCGGCCACGTCCGCCTATACGCGCGCCGATATCAATACGAAACTTGCGTATCTGTTGCCGGAAAGCCTGGAAACGGTCTTGCTGCGCCTGCGCTCGAACCAGTTGCTGGCCTGGGATGCGCAGCAGGGCGTGTACCGCGTGACCCCGATGGCGCGCAATGTGCTGTCCGCCATCGACAGCTTGCTGGGGCTGGGGCAGACGGAAGATGAAGCGGAAATGGGTTTCCTGCTGTCGCAGGTGGCGGGCGCGCAAGCCGTCGGTGGCGTGTCGGTCGAGCAACTTCAGCATTTGCTGGGCCGCCTGGTGGACTTGACGGAAGAATTTTCCGACGCGATCGCCTCCGGTTCCGAATTCCGCCTGCGCACGGCGCAAGCGAAGTGGAACATGGCTTGCGACTGGGTCGAGAAGGGTTCCGAGATCCTCGTGGCGATCACGTCCGATGAAAACGCGGACAGCGCCACACACAAGGCGGCGCAGGCGATCGGCCGCGCGCAAAGTAAATTGCTGAACATGCAAGGCATGTTTTCGCGCGCGCTGAACCAGATCGAGCGCCAGCGGGTCCACCTGGGCCAGTCGGGCTTGTCGACCACGGACATCAAGCGCTGGCTCTTGCTGCATGACGACCTGGCCAGCCTGGCCGAGGGCGCCATCGACCAGCCTGTCGTGCCCCTGTTCTCCACGCCGGCCGAGATGATCGACGTGGCCGAAACGGAACTGCTGTCCGAACGGGCGGCGGGTGTCATCAACACGGGCCTGCCCAGCGGAGAGGACGCGCCCACCACCATCAGCGACGGTCCCGCCATGCAACTCGAACTCGATGACTTGCTCGAACGCCTGTCGAACTTCGCCAGCCTGGGCAATTTCCCCAGCATCGGCGAAGAAGGGCCGAAATCGGTGCCCGTGCAGGATTCCCTGTTGCCGGCCAGCTTTGCCGTGGCCTCGTACCGCGCCTCCATGCTGCCGCTGCTGGGCGACGTCTCCGAAGCGAGCTTGCAGGGATCCACGGCCGAACTGGCCCGTTTGCCGATCACTTTTACTCCGACCGACGAGATGGTCCAACTGACCGACCCCCACGTGGCGGCCATGTCGATCGCCTCGCTTTCACTGAATGTTTCACTTGATTTAGATAGCGGCACCGCCGATGAATGACGATTCCCAAATCCTGATTGCGCGCCTGCTCACGCATCAAACCCTGCGCCGCGACGACAAGCTCGTCAAGCGCGTGCTGTCCGACGAGCTGTTCCGCGCCGAAATCGATGCGCGCCTTCTGGCCTGCGGCTTGAAACTGCTCGACAACGTGTACGCCGACCATGTCACCCTGGCACTGACGCGCACCATCGAACCGAAGATTTTCGGCGCGCGCGACGTGTGGCAAAACAACAACTTCGGCCTGGCCCGCGATGGCGTGGCCTTGCTGGTGGTGCTGTGGGCGCAGATCATCCTGCCCAAGCGTGAACGCCAGGAAACCCACCAGCACGCGGACGATGACCAGAACGACATGTTTGGCACGGAAAAGCCGCTGCCGCGCGCGGAAGACGCGTCGATCGGCATTTCCTACAAGGCGCTGCTGTCGGACTTCGGCGACAAGCTGGGCAAGAAGACGCGCATGGACATGAATCTGGGCACCCTGGCCAAGCTGGGCTTCATCGAGCGGCGCGGCGATTTCATCCTGGAAGGCCCGTTGCTGGACCTGATGATGGACACGGACGTGTTGAAAGAGCGCATCATCAACGGTGCCCTGGCCGACGTGTTCAAGCGGGCGCCGGCGCGCCTGGTGGCCGTCAGCGGCGATACGTTGCCCGACGCCGACCTGGCGGACGACTTGTCCGCCGACATCGGCGACCTGCCCGACGACGGCGATGAGCCCGCGTCCGACCTCCCTCACTGAAAGCGCCCATGTTTCATATCAAATCACTTGAACTGGTGCACTGGGATTACTGGCAGCGCATCAAGAATATTCCGCTCGACGCGAAGATCATCACCATCGCGGGGCAGAACGGCTCGGGCAAGACCACCTTGCTCGACGCCTTGCGCACCCTGTTCGGCCTCGATTGCTCGATGGGCCGCACGTATAAACACTATGCGCGCCACTCGGGCCAGCAGACGGCTTGGCTGCGCGCCGTGGTGGACAACAAGAACGTGGGCAAGCAGCTGTCGAACCGCCCGTTCCGCAGTTCCGGCTTCTTCAGCGACGATGAAGTGACCCTGTTTTGCCAGATCCAGAAGAACGGCGGCGACTGGAAGCGCCAGTATCTGATGCGTCCGGGCAATGTGCAGATCGAGGACATCACGGACGCCAACGACTGGCTCGGTGTGGAAAACTACCGCAAGCGCCTGGCCAATGCGGGCCTGTCGCCCGCCATGTCGAAAGTGCTGGCGCTGGAGCAGGGCGAGACGGACAAATTGTGCGAATATGCGCCGCGCCAGCTGCTCGACCTGGTGTTCCAGGTGTTCGGCGACAAGGAGGTGCTGGACGCCTACGATGAAGCCAAGCGCCACCAGCGCGACACGGAAGTGGAACTGAAGCGTTTCGAGACGGAACTGGAAGCGTCGAAGACCAACCTGGAAGGCTTGCGCCTGCGCGTTGCCAATTACCACCAGTGGGAAGGGCTGCATAAGGAGCGCCGCAACCTGCTGGAAGAAGTGCTGCCCAGCCTGCAGTACCACGAGGCGCGCGAAAAAGCGGCCACGGCCAGCCGGCAATTGCGCGATGCGCGCAAACCGATGGCGCAGGCGGACCAGCAGCTGACCGATAAACGCAATGCGCTGGCATCGCAGGCGAAGGCCCTGTCCGACGCGCAAATGAACGAAACCTTGCTGGAACAGGAATCGATCGGCTTGCAGAGCCGTTTGTCCTTGATCAATAGCAAGCTCAAACCGTTGGACAGCTTGCTCGAGCAGAAAGACCGTTTGCACAAGCTGGCGGCGGACTCGGGCAGCGACATCGCCGAAGTGGCGGCCCAGCTGGAACAGAAGGAAGCGCAATTGCTGCAGCAGCGCCAGCAGCGCGACGCCTTGTCCGCGCGCATCGCGGGCGAACAGGCAACTATTGCCGCGCTGCAAGGCAAGACGGCCATGCCGGAGCCGGACAACGTGCGCGGCATGCGCCGCGCGCTGCGCGACGCGGGGATCAGTCACGCGATGCTGTCGGACATCGTCGAAGTGACGGACAGCCGCTGGCAGGGCGCCGTCGAAGGCGTGCTGGGCGGTTACGCTTCGGTGGTGTTGCTGGACAAGGCCAAGGATGCGGCGGCCGCCTATCGTCTGGCCGAGAAGGAGCGCTATCGCCACTTCATCGTGCCCGACCTGGTCACGGCGCCTGTCGCGAAAGACGAGAGCCTGCTGGCCGTGGTGAAATTTTCCGCGCCCGTGCCCAGCTGGCTGATCGAGCAACTGTCGCGCATTGCGCGCGTCGATTCCGTCGAAGCAGGCTTTAAACTGGGCAACCACGAAGAGTGGATCACGCCCGAGGCGTACCACCGCGAACGCCGGGGTGGGCGCTCGCTGTTCGTGGAAGCGTCGCGCTACCGCTTCGGCCAGGCTGGCCGCAGCGGCCGCCTGGAAGCGCTGCTGCGCTCCCTGCCGGGCCTGGAAGGACAGGAAGACACCCTGACCCTGGCAATTTCGAAATTGGCGGCCGAAGTGGGCGCCTTGAAAGCGCGCATCGCCGGCGTCGACGCGGCCAAGGAACTCAGTGCGCGCCAGGAAGAGTTCGCCGAAGCGTTGCGCAATTCGAAGCCGCTCAAGGAAGAGCGCCTGGAAGTGGGCGGCCGCCTGGGCGAGCTGCAAAACCTGACGAAGAACGCCACCGTGGCGCGCACGCGTGCTGATACCGTGTGGCAAAACGCGCGCCTGGCCCTGTCCGAGGCGGAAGCGGGCTCGCGCCTCGGCTACAAGAAGCAGATCGAACAGCGCGCCGAGCATGCGCGCGCTTTGCTGGCCCTGCGCCATGCGTGGCGCCACTTGCCGAAGAGCTGGCGCCGTCCCGCACGCCGCGCGGCCCTCGTGGCCGAGCACCAGAATGCGCACCAGGTCGACTTGCGCGTGGCCAGCCTGCAAAACAGCCTGGCGCGCGACGACTGGGAACTCGACGCCACCGTCATCGACCAGCACCACCGCCTGTCGGACCAGTTGCATGGCCGCCAGTCGGAAACGGACGAGCGCCGCTACCAGAACAACCGCGCCATCGAAGCGACGGGCAATGCGCGTGGCGCCTACATGGAGCGCTTGCGCTACACCATCAAGACCTACAGCAAGAATATCAAGGAGCTGGGCGAGCTGGCCGGCATCGAAGTGCATGCCGACCCCGTGCGCCTGGAAAACGACGATGTGCAGCTGTCGCAGGCGGGCTTGCACGTGCGTTTCAAGTTCGACGGCAAGGGCGTGATCGGCATGAACGATGGCGAAGCGTCGGGCGGCCAGCAAGTGATGAAATCGCTGGTGCTGTTGATCGGCTTGCTGAAATCGGAAGACGGTTCCGGCGGCTTCGTCTTCATCGACGAACCGTTTGCCCACCTCGATATCCGCAACATTCAATTGGTGGGCGAGTTCCTGAAGAACACGGAAGCGCAATACCTGATGACGACGCCGTTGACGCACAACACGGATGTCTACGATCCATCGGAACTGACTTTGATCACGAGCAAGAAGAAAAAGGATACCCAATGGGCGCAACCGATTTTCGTGCTGCAGCGCCGGGTCGATCCCGTCTCGGGCAAGGTGGCGTGATGCTGGTGCGCACCTTGCTGGCATCCGCCGCGCTGGCGCTGGCGTGTTCGGCGCCGGCCATGGCCAACGACGGCATCGGCTCCGTGAGCGCTGGGGGCATCCTGTTCGGCAAGACGGATGCCGTGGCCATGAAAAAGGAAGTGCTCAGCGTGAGCGCGGAATTGATCAAGGTCGAGTACGAGTTCCTCAATGAGTCGAAAACGGATGTGGAAGAGACGATCTTCTTCCCGCTGCCCGAATACGCTTCCGGCTACCACGGCTCGCCCACGTATTATGGCCAGCCGCAGCAGTTTACCGTCGACGTGGATGGCAAGCGCAAGGAGTATAAAACCACCTTCGTCGCCAAGCTCGACGCCGAGGATGTGACGGCCCGCTTGCGCCAGCTGGGCTTATCCGATGCGCAAATTGCGTATTTCCCCTCGCACACGCCGTTCGACAAGAAAGTGGCGCCGCTGACGGCCGCGCAGAGCAAGATCATGATCCGCGAAGGCTTGCTGGCCCAGCTGTACGACGAGGAATGGGTGCCGGCCTGGACTGTGAAAGTCATCTACCTGTGGCAGCAGAAATTCCCTGCCGGCAAAGTCGTGCGCGTGCGGCATCAATATGCGCCGTTCGTCGCGGCCGGTCCGGGCGCGTCCTACCTGGGTGACGGCAATACATTTGAAAAGAAATACTGCGGCGACAAGGCCTTCTACAAGACGTGGAACCGCCTGGCGGCCCAGCAGGGCGAAAGCGGCTTCGTCAATGCCGTGTGGGTGTCGTACATTTTGACGACCGGCAATACCTGGAAGAATGGCATCGAAGACTTTACCTTGAACTTGATCAAGGGCAAGTCGGACGAGCTGGTCAGCCTGTGTTTCCCCGGCACGTTTACCAAAATCAACCCCACCACCTTGCAAGTCAAGCTGCGCAACTTCCATCCGAAGCAAGACCTGGATGTGTACTTCGGCAATGTCGAAGGCATGGTTAGCCACGACGGCGTGGCGCCGCAGATCCGGCCTTAGCTGCATGCGTACGCAGGAAGCACTGGCGGCGCGCCTGCGCGCCATCGCCGGCGCCACGCCGTGGTGCATGCAAGCCCTGCACGCAGTGGCGCAGCTGGGCTTGCCCCATTGCTGCATCGGCGCCGGCGCCGTGCGCAACCTCGTGTGGGATGCCTTGCATGGCTACGCGCAAGCGTCGGCCTTGAGCGACGTCGACGTGGCGTATTTCGATGCCTGCGATATGCATCCGGAAAGCGAAACGCAGCTGCGCCAGCGCCTGGAAACCGTGCTGCCCGGCGTGCCGTGGGAGGTTTGCAACCAGGCGCGGGTGCACCTGTGGTTCGAAGACGCGTTCGGCTACGCCGTGCCGCCCCTGCTGTCGCTCGACGACGCCATCGCCACCTGGCCCGAGTTTGCCACCTCGGTCGGCATCTCGCTGCAGCCTGACGGCGGGATCGGCATCATCGCGCCGCATGGCCTCGACGACCTGTTCGATATGGTGGTGCGGCGCAACCCGGCGCGCATCAGCCTGGACGGCTATGCGCAGCGCCTGGCCAGCAAGGATTATGCGGCGCGCTGGCCGCGCGTCACCATCATCGCCTAGGTGAAACGTGGTTTAAAACATAATTAAATGCACTGTGGATACAGATTGCCTATAATTGCCAATTTTCCAATAGTGTTTTCCTGATCCCATGTCCCTGTCAATTTCCATGCCGTTGCGCCGCCTCGGCCGCCTGTTCTGTCTTTCCTCCGCTCTCGTGGCGCCCGCCGCCTGGGCCGACAGCTATACCGATTTCCAGCAAGCCAGCGCGCGCCTGGAAGCGCTGATGGCCAAGGCCACGCTGCAAAGCGGCTTGCCGCGCCTCGGCGACCCTGAAGTGGCAGCGCTGATTGCCCGGATTACCGACGCGCCGGGCCTGTTCCGGGCGCCCGTCGCGGCGTTGCAGGACATCAACCCGAGCGTGGCCCTGTGCGAGCGGGCAACCAACATCGGCAAGGCGTATTACACGTTTGGCAGCGAGCGGCCGCTGCCGCTGTCCGGCGCCGAGTTGCAGCAGGCGCGCAATGACCAGGTAACGGAAAACCTGGCCAATTATGGCGATGAAATGAGTACTTTTTTTGCCTTTGGTATGCATTGCCATGCGCACTTGATTGGCTTGATGGAACAGGAATTCCGTAGCCAGCCGCTGCAGGTAGTGAGCGGTACGGAGCGCATGCGCGCGCGCGCCTTCAGCAAGGGCTCGACCACCCTGTATGTCGGCGTGGTGCAGTTCGTGCAAGTGCCGTTCTGGAACGTGGCGCAAAAGAAGCGCATGCTGGAAGCGGCCGCGCAGTACGCAGCGCCGAACGTCGCGCTGATGGCGCCGCCGTTGCGCGAGCGTTTGCTGGGCAGCCTGGCTGATGCGGACAAGGACCTCGATCCCGCCCTGGCGCCGGCGCTGGCGACGATACGCCAGGCGCTGTCGGTGACGACTTGCGAAGGCCTGTGCCAGTACTACTGACGGGATGACTTATTCGGGCGCCTGCAGCGGTTGGTTGCGCTGGCGCCAGCGCACCAGGCCCCACGCATACACGGCGTAGTAGCCGATGACGAGGCCGTAGGCGGCCATCGTCAGCGCGCTCTGGCCGAACGGTGGCGGCGGCACGGGCACGTCGGCGCGTGAATTCATGTAGATTTCCATGCCACGGTACAGCAGGCGGGCGATGAACAGCATGGTGATGGCCAGGCCCAGGTAGCGGTGCTGGGTAAAGAAAAAGTCCTTGCCGACCTGTTCGAAGCGCGTCAGCTTCAAGCCCAGCACGCCCAGCCAGCCGCCGGCCAGCGCGGCCGCGCCCAGGCTGGACAGGGGCAGGACGTCGAACTTCGTCGTCGTCGCCAGGAACAGCAGCAGCGCGGGGAAGGCGATCGCCACCGTCCAGTGCCGCCACAGCTGCGACTTCTGGCGCGCCACCAGTTTCTTCAGGCGCGAGTAGATGCGCCAGACCAGCAGCGGGACCAGTAACAGCAGGGCGAGGGTGGTGGTTTCCATGTATGCAATCGGGTACGGGTAAAACAGCGATTGTAAGCCAGATGGGGACGGGCGGCGATGCTTGTCAAACGGTAAAAGTTGCATGTTGACATTTACATGGCATGCAAGCACTATGCCTTGTCACGCCGTGCCGCCGGCCGCGGACGTCAGGCCGGCAGGCAAACATGGACAGGCGGCGGGCATCTCGTGGTATGGTCTTCTTTTGTCCACCGGGAGGCCAGCCATGTCCGTCATCCATGCCCACCGCGCGCCCGACCCGGCGCCCGTCGATGAACCCATGCCGGCGCCGGAGCCGCAAGAAGCGCCCGGGCACCATCCGGGGCCCGTGCACCCGGTGCCGCAGGACGATCCCGTGCCGCACCCGCATCCCAGTTAATCTCGTCAAGAAAGGCTGTTTTAGATGGCAATTGTCAAGGAAGTCTACACACGCAAAGTCAGCGGAGAATCGTTCGACTATGAACTCGATTACACCCAGGGCACGGACGTGGCCTGGATTGCGCGCGTGTACCACGACGGCGTGCTGAAGGGCTCGCCCCATGGCGCGCTGACGGCCAATGTGCTGTCCGGCCCTGCGCTGGAACAATATTTGCGCGCGTACGTCGAAGGCATGATCGAGCGGGGCCTCGACGTGGCCGAGTAAGTTTGCCTTTGCGGCAGATCAAAGAAAAGGGCGCCGAGGCGCCCTTTGTTGTTTCTGCATTTCAACGTCTGATTAGTCGAACGCCCACGTGTACAACACGTCCAGGGCATTGTTCGTGCCCGTCTGGAATTGCAGGGTGATGCGGCGGTTCAGCTTGTAACGCAGCTTGACCAGGCTCGTCGCCGTGCTCGTGCCTTGCTCGAACGTCAGGTAGGCGCGCGAGGACAGGCGCTTGCCGACGGTGACGACCGTGCTTTCCAGCCCTTGCGCCTGCGACAGGCCCACTTCGTCGAGTCCCAGCGAATTGGCCAGCTTGCCCTGCAAGCCGCCGCCGGAGCCGCCGAAGAGGGCGCCTGCCGCCGTCGTCAAGAGGGCCATTTCATCGCCGGCCGCCGTTTCCGCGCCGTGGCCCAGGATCAGCCAGGCCAGCTTGTCGCTGTCCGACACGCTCGGGGTAGACACCAGCTTGGCCGTCGGCGCCTGCGCCGTGCCGCGCACTTCCACGCCCGCTTCCACATTCGTTTCCGACAAGGCTTCGCCTTCGGGACGCTTGCGCACGGCCAGGATGTTCAGCGACGGGTTGTCGTAGGCGCCCGTGAAGGCGATCAGGCCCCGTTCGATCGACAGCTTTTGTCCGTAGGCGGCGTATTGACCTGTGACAACCTTGATGCTGCCCGTCACGCGCGGCGCGGCGCGGTTGATGACCCTGGCGCGCACATTGCCCGCCAGGTCCGCATCGATACCCATCCCGCGCAAGTGGAAGGCATTGCCCAGGTCAAACTCGAGGTCGATATTCAGGGGCAGCGACGGCGCTTCCTTGCTGCCCTTGACTTCCTTGCCCAGCACCACCACGTCGCTGCTTTGCGTGGGTGTATCTTGCGGCGCCAGTTCGATCAGCGCGCGGTTGGCCTTGAACTTGCCCTCGAAGCTGAAGCGCTTGTCGTTGCGCACCAGGGTGCTGTTGCCCGACAGGATCAAGGTGCGGTCGGGGCGCGACAGCGCCTGCAGCCGGTCCGCCATCAATTTCAGTTCCAGGCTCGCTTCGCCATTCGCAAAGCGTACCCAGCCATCTGCCTGTACCTTGCCATCGCCGCCGTCAAAGCTCAGGCGCTGCAATTGCAATTGATCGCCGGCCAGCTTGGCTTGCAGCACGCCATTGCGCAATTTCAAGCCCTGGTCGGCCCAGTTCACCAGCAGCTTGCTGCCGTTGATGTCGCCATTCAATTGCGGCGCGCCGATGGTGCCGCTGCCGGACAGCGCCACTTTCAAGGCGCCGCCCAGTTCCAGGCCCGGCTGGCCCGTCAGCGGCGCCAGCCAGGCCAGTGTATCGATGCTGGTGGTGCCCGTCAGGGAGAGGGCGCTGTCGTTGCTGATGCGTCCGCCCAGCATTTGCACGGTGGCATTGATGTCGCTCTGCCCCGCGCGCGCGCCGTCGAGTTTCACGGCCAGGCGCAGCTGCTGGTTGGCAACGTCCACGCGGGCGTCGAGGGTGCGCAAACCCAGCGCCAGCGGCTGCTCCACGCCCACCGTTACGTCGCCTTTTTCGCGGTAGATGTGCAGCATGCCCGCCAGGGAGGGATCTTTCTGCTGCGCCGTCGGCACCTGCATGTCGAGCGACCATTGCGCGCCCAGGGTCAGGTCGCTGCGCGCATTGGCTTGCAGCGAGGGAATCACTTGCGCCAGATACGTCAGCGCCACGCCGGCCGCCTGGCCGGAACTGGTCCAGCGGGGGCCGTTCTTGACCAGGCTTTGCATGGTGATGCTGCCTGCTGGCAATTTGATGGCGGTGTTGCCCACGCTGATTTGCTCCGGCTGGCCCAGGCCCGCCACGCCGCTGCCGGCAGGGCCCGCCACTTTCACGGGCACGGGCGCTTGCAGCACGAGCGCATAGCGGCCCTTGTTTTGCAGGCTGTCGATCGTGCCCGTCCAGCTGGCGCCGCTCTGGCTGCCGCGGATTTGCACGGTGGCGTCGAAATCGTCGTTGCGCGCCGCCAGGCTCACGGTATGGCTGCCGCGCGTGCCCGTCGTGGCCAGGCGTGCGCTGCCCAGCTTGAGGGTGGGCGTGCTGTAGCCTGTAATGTCCAGGCTGCTGACCATGGGGTCGAGCGCGCCCTGGCCGGCGCCTACGCTGGCGCTGCCCTTGATGGATTTCAATTGCTGGTCGCCAAAGAAGGTCAAATCCCTGCCATCGAGCGTCAGCTGCGCGGCCGGCGCGTCCATCTTGCCGCTGACGGAACCGGCTGCCTGCAGCACGCCGGCAAAGCGGGGGCCCAGGGTCGACAGTTGCGGCGCATCAAGTTTCCACGTCAGCTTGTCCGTGGCGCCGCCCAGCGCGCCCTTGGCCAGCAGGCTGTTCGGCCCCAGGCGCAGTTCCGTATCCACGCTGTCGATCCGTTTCGCATTGGCCGACAGCTTGGCGTAGCCGGCCAGCGGGGCATTTTGCAAGGTCGATTCGCGCAGGGCCAGGTTGAGGGCCACTTGCCAGTCGCCGCTCAGGTGGCCGCTGCCGTTGAAATCCGCGTTGACGTTGCCGTTGGGCAGTGCAGCACCAAACGCGGCCGGGTTGATCTTTTGCAAGGAACCCGTCACTTTCAGTTCCGCTGCCTGCTTCGGCCCCGTCAAGCCCACGTCGCCGCTGGCATGGATGGCGCTGTCCGGCGCGGGACGCTTGCCGCTGGTCAAGCCAAGCCCTTTCGCATCGGCAACAAACGTCGTGCGCGGCTGCTGCATGGTGCCTTGCACCACGCCGCTGGCCAGTACGCTGCCCAGCAAGTCGGACTGCAGGGCGGACAGTTGCCGCGCATCGACATTCCAGTTGAGTTTTTCGCCGGCGCCGCCGAAGTTGCCCTTGGCCGTCACGTTGTTCTTGCCCAGCGCCAATTGCACGTCGATGCCGCTGAAATGGGCCGCATCGGCCGTCAGCTTGCCCTTGCCGGACAGGGGCTGGTCGAGCAGCTTGCTGGGGCGCACGGTGAAGTCCGCATTCGCCAGCCATTGCGGCGCCACGTGGCCGTTGGCGCGCACGTCGAGGTTCAGGTCGGCCACGGGGAAGGCGCCGAAGTCGGCGGGATTGAGACGGCTGGTGCTGGCCACGGCCTTGAACGGTTGTTCATCCTTCAGGCTGATCTGGCCCGTCGCGTTGACGCTGCTTTTGCCCGCTTGCAAGGTCGCCTTGCGCAATTGCACGAGAGAATCGGCGAGGGTGGCTTCCACGTCCAGGCGCAGCTTGGCTTCGCCCAGCTTGGCGCGCAGGGTTTGCGTCTTGCCGTCGCTGTCGAGCACGATATCGCCGACGATCTTCGTACTGTTGATGCTGCTGTAAATGTGCTGCAAGTCGATCTTGTCTGTGTGCAAGGTCAGCTGCGCATTGCCGATGGGGGCATCGGCCGCGTCGCGGTTCAGCTTGCCGCTGCCCGTGAACTTGCCCGCAGTGCCGAAATCGATGAGGGCCGACTCCAGGGTGGTGGCCGTCAGGGTGCCGCCTAATCTCGCCTCGAACTGGCGCAGCGGCAGCTTTTGCTGGTCGATGGGGCCCGGTGTCGCGTGGTTGAGGATGGCCAGCTTGCCCGACACGCTTTGCGCGCTGGGGCGCGTATCGATGGCGGCGTCGAGTTCCAGGCTCAGGTCCGCCTGCGGCAAGGTCGCGTCGAACTTGCCCGGATTGATGTTGCGGCCTTTGATGCTGGCCGAGCGCAGGATGATGACGGGGTCGAACGGCGCCAGCGCCAATTGGGCGTCGGCCGTGGCCGCGCCCGCGCTGCCCTTGGCCGTGACGTTCAGCACATTCAGGTCGCCGCCCAGTTGCAGGGCCAGGGCGGCGGGTTTTTCGCCGGCGGCGGGGTTGATCTGCGTCAAGCCGGCTTTGCCTGACAGCTTGAACGGTTGCGTGGCGGCAATCGTCGCGCTGGCCGTGGCCTGGCCGAACGGCGTGAGCGCCGAGGCGTCTTCCAGCTGCCATTGCGTCTTGTCGCCCGACAAGGTGAAATGGATCTTTTCAAACACCGTGTTGCCGCCCGGACTCACCAAGGTCACCTTGTCCAGGCGCGCGGCGGCAATGCCGATCTTGAACGGCGAAGCCAGGCTGGCGGGCATCGTCGACGGTTCCTCGGAGGGCGCCGTGCTTTCCACGGACAGGCTGGCCACATGCAGTTCGCTGATCGCGATGCCTTCCGAGAAGAACTGGAACGGCGACCAGTTGATGTCGATATTCTCGGCCGTAATGTGCTGCGTCTTGCTGCGGTAGCTGACGTGGCCCAGGTGCATGCGGTTGTACAGCGAGCCGGACACGCCCGACACGGCGATTTCGCCGCCGCTGGCGCTGGCCACTTTTTGCACCAGCATCTGCAAGGTCGATTCGCGGCCCAGGAACCAGAAGGCGCCGCCCAGCAGCACGGCCAGGCTGGCGACGGCGATCGCCACATAGCGGGGCCAGCGGCGGGCCTTTTTCGCCGGCGGTGGCGGCGCGGCGCCGTTGGGGGACTCGGTAGTAATATCGGACATCAGAAAGTGAATCCCAGAGAGAAGTGCAAACGGTAAGCGTGGACGGCGTGGCCATACGCCACGTCGACATTGATGGGGCCGACGGGGCTCTTGTAGCGCCCGCCCAGGCCATAGCCCGATTTCGGCGTCATGGCCGCTTTGACGGTGTCGGCCGCGTTGCCGGCGTCATAGAAGGCGGCAATGGCCCACTTCGGCTTGAACCAGTACTGGTATTCGGCGCTGCCGGTGAGCATGTAGCGCCCGCCGATGGTGGCGTCGCCTTCCTTCACGCCCAGTTCCTGGTAGCCATAGCCGCGCACGGACTGGTCGCCGCCCGCGCGGAACAGGTAGACGGCCGGCACGCCGCGTTTTTCCTTCGAGCCCAGCGCGCCCATTTCGCCGCGCACGATCAGCTCGCCTTTTTCACCGAGCGGACGGTAATACACGGCCTTGCCGGCCACGCGCACGAAGCGCTCGTCCGTCAGCACGGGCAGCAGGGCGCCGCCCACCTGGGCGTTGATGACATAGCCCCTGGTGGGGAACAGCAGGCTGTCGAGGCTGCGCTTGGTGATGGCATAGGTCAGCGGCAAGCTCTTGCTGCGCGTCTGTTCCAGGCCCACGACGGTCTTGTCCTCGCTGAGGAACTCGAACGTCAGGCTGCGCTCGAGGTTGGTACCGCCCCAGTTGCGCTTGGCCGAGATGGTCGTGACGGCCGTGATTTCGTTGGAAATGTCGCTGCGCTCGAACGAGGCGCCCGCGCTGTCGTTGTAGCCGCGCTCGGTCGTTGGAAAGTAAAAATTGGCGTGCGCCGCCTGTTTCTTCGTTTCCATGGTGATCGCGCTCTTGAAGCGCGTGCCCCACACGTTCAGGTTGTCATAGTTGAGCTGGGCACGATTGCCCGTGTTCGTACTGAAACCGAGACCGGCGCTGACGTTCTGCTGCTTGTTTTCCGTCACGCGCACCACCAGCGGCAGCAGCGGCGCGGGGCCGCGGTTGACGGGCTTGGTTTCGGCGGCGGCGCTGGCACCTTCGGCCTCGGCTTGCTGGCTTTCCTGGCCCGCCTCGATCTGCTCGCTGAGGATGCTGCTCATGTCGGCGCTCACTTCCACGCTGGCAAAGTAGCCCGTGTCCTGCAGGCGCGCCTGCAACGATTGCAGCGCCGATTCGCTGTAGTACTCGCCCGGGCGTATCTTGTCGAGGTTGCGGATGATGCTGGGATCGTAGCGTTTCAAGCCTTCGATGCGCAGCTCGCCAAAGCGCAGCTCGGGGCCGCTGTCGAGCACCACCAGCAGCGAGACTTTATGCGTTTCCGGGTCGACCACGGCTTGCGTGTCGACCAGCTGGGCGCGCGGGTAACGCGTCTGCACCACTTCGCGCAGCAGGGCGCGCTTGGCCGATTCCCAGTCGGCCTGGCGAAACACGCTGCCCGTCTTCAGGGACCAGCTGCGCTTCAGGGCTTCCGTATCGTAGGGCTCGCTGGCGGCCAGCGGCGGCGTGGGGTCGAAGCCGCGCAATTCCAGCTCGACCTTGTCGATGGTGACCGCCTCGCCCGGATCGACGTCGACGATGACGACAGGCTTGGCGCCGCTCGTATCGACGCGCACCGTGACGACGGGCGTATAGTAGCCGGCCGTGGCGACGAGGTTCCTGGCTTGCTCGGGCGTATCACGGACGAGGCGCTGCAATTGCTCGCGGTCCATGCGCGGGTTGCCGCGGAAGCGTTCCAGGTCCAGGTTTTTTTCAAGCAACTCATCGAGGTCGCCCGGCGCGTTGACCTTGACCTCGTACTGCAGCGGGGCGGGCGCCGCTTCCGTGGCGGCGCTGTCGGCGGGCGCGTCTTGCGCGCTCTGTTGCGCACCCTCCTGCGCGGCGGCCTGGGCGATGGGGAACAGCAAGATGACACTGCCGGCGGCCGCCAGTGTCAGTTGACCCATTGCTTTTGTCACTACTTGTGCCAAAATTCGTGGTCGTATCGCCTTGCCGGCAGCCGTATGCCGTATGGGTCGTGCAGAAAACATGGTGCTCCAGATGAGTAAATGCTGACTGCATGTTACCGGAATAGGTAAACTGATGGCGGACGAATAAGTATTTTTTGCATGGGGAATCTCGTTTCCCCGCGCACTATTGGACAGAACAAAACTCAAAGAAAGAAATTATGCTAGCAACGGACTCCGCACTGGTGCTCTTTAGCGGTGGACAAGATTCCACCACCTGCCTGGCCTGGGCCTTGAAACACTATAGCCGCGTGGAAACTATCGGCTTTGACTATGGACAGCGCCATGCGATCGAACTGACCGTGCGTCCCGGCGTGCTGGAACAGATGCGCCGGCAGTCGCCCGAGTGGGACAGCCGCCTGGGCCAGGATCACATGATCGACCTGTCCCTGATTTCCGCCATTTCCGATACGGCCATGACGCAGAACGTCGAGATCGTCATGCAGGAAAACGGCTTGCCGAACACTTTTGTTCCTGGACGCAACTTGCTGTTCATGACGGTGGCCGCCACCGTGGCCTACCGCCGCGGCTTGACGGTGCTGGTCGGCGGCATGTGCGAGACGGATTTTTCCGGCTATCCGGATTGCCGCGATGACACGATGAAGGCCCTGCAAGTGGCCCTGAACCTGGGCATGGATACGCGCCTGAAGCTGGAAACGCCGCTGATGTGGCTGGACAAGGCGCAAAGCTGGGATCTGGCGGAAGACCTGGGCGGCCAGCCGCTGGTCGACCTGATCCGCAGCGGCACGCATACGTGCTACCTGGGCGAGCGGGGCGAATTGCACGACTGGGGCTATGGCTGCGGCACCTGCCCCGCCTGCGCCCTGCGCGCGAATGGTTACCAGCAATACGCGGCGCGCAAGGCTGCGAAGCCGGCCGCCAAATAAGCAGTTTGCGCCGTTTCTTCAAGCGGCGGGGCGGGGGACAAGGCCATGCTGTGGTTTTTGCCACAGGAGCGTCTTGCCATGAAATCCCTCTTTGCCGCGCTGTACGGCCCCGTGTTCTGGGCCGGCTTCATCGGCGCCGCCACCGTGCTGGTGGCGCTGTGCCAACTCCCCCTCCGGGTCTTGCCGCCGCTGTTGCTGCTGGCCCTGGTCACATCCTTCCTGGCCGAGCGTTACCTGCCGTATGACGGCGCGTGGAACCACGAGCATGGCGACGGCTGGCGCGACATTGCGCACGCGTTCGTCAATGAAGCGCTGTACCTGCTGGGCCTGGCCATCTTCCCCTTGCTGGCCGGGCACCTGGCGCTGGGGCCGTTCTGGCCCGGCCAGTTGCCGTTCTGGGCGCAGCTGCTGCTGGCCATCCTCATCGCGGACTGCGGCATCACGCTCGTGCATTACCTGAGCCACCGCTACTATTTTCTGTGGAAACTGCATGCCGTGCACCACAGCGTGACGCGCCTGTACGGTTTTAACGGCTGGATGAAACACCCGCTGCACCTGCTGCTGGAAGCGGCGGGCGGCATGCTGCCTTTGTTGCTGCTGGGCATACCGGAGCGTGTCATGGGCGTGCTGGCGTTTGCCGTGGCGATCCAGCTGCTGCTGCAGCACGCGAATGTCGACATGCGCATGGGGCCATTGCGTCACGTGTTTGCCTGGGCGCCATTGCACCGTTTTCACCACATGAAATACGGTACGGCCGGCGACGTGAATTTCGGCCTGTTCTTTACCTGCTGGGACCGCTTGCTGGGCACGCGTTTCGACGCGCCCGGCTACCGCATGCGGGGCGAGGACCTGGGCATCGGCAGCCGTCCCGATTACCCGGCCGCGTACGGGGCGCAGCTGCTGGAACCGTTTCGCGCGGAAGAGGGCGTGCGCGCGCCCGCATTGCCGGCGGACTTGCGTAAAGCCATCAATCGAGCAGCTTGACGTTGAGCTGGCGCAAGCTGCGGTCGGCGCGCACGCCGAACAGGCTGCGCATGGTGCGCGAAAAATGCGCGGCATCGGCAAAACCGGCGCCGTGGGCCGCTTCCGTCAGGGTGCTGCCGAGCACAATGAAACGGATGGCCAGGCGCAGGCGGCGCCACAGCACCAGCCGCCGCACGGGCAAGCCCAGCTGGGCGCTGAACAGGCGTTCCAACTGGCTCAGCGACAAATGCGCCGCCTCGGCCACGGCGGCCGCGCTGACCTTGCCTGACAACAACGTGTCGACCTTGTCCAGCGCGCGCCGCAAGCGGGGATCGGGCAAGTGTTCGCGCGGCTGCGCCTGCAGCGCGGCGGCCAGACTGTCCAGGCTGGGCATGCCTGCGCTGCTGGCCGCTGCCAGCAGGGCCGGGCCGCCCAGGCGCTGCGGCTCCGCATAGATGGTCAGCATGGGCGCCGGGGCGGCCAGGATGGCGTGCGGACGCAGGCTATCGACCAGCAAGTGCCGCGCCGTGTGGACGATGCCGTCGAGCTCGGCCGTGAAAGGCGCCCCGGTGCTCAGCATCAACTGGTGCGCATAATGGGCGTGGCTGGCCGTGGCGCCCGCCGCGCCATGCAAGATGGCGAAGTCCGGCGCCAGCCAGAGTGTTCCCTGCCAGCTATCCTGTTGCAAACGCGACTCCCAGGTGATGGATTGCGGGGCGATCATATCAGCGAGTGGTGGATTGTTTTCACGGCATCGAATTTTCCTGGAGTACACATCATTGCATTGGCGAAATATGTGATTTTTTTAATACAATATTCAGCATTGCAAGGCCGCCCGCTGTAACGTACTATCATTCTCATCGACTACCGATGGTAGTCCTGCAGCCCGCCGCCAGCCACGTCGCTGGCCGTGAAGCGGTTTGATATCCGTTCTGCTTGTCATCCTGTCATGCCTACACGCGCGTCTACGTCGTGGTTTGCTGGGCCAGTGTCGCACTGGATGGGACCGCGCGTGCTGGCCGCCCTGGTGCTGGCGCTGTGCCTGGGATTGACGTATGGCGCCTGGCGCAATGCCCACGATGCCAGCGAACAGCAGGTGCGGGCCGACTTCGATTTCCGCGTGCACGAGCTGGTCAACAACATCGCCGGCCGCATGCAGACCTATATCCAGGTGCTGCACGGGGTGCAGGGACTGTATGCCAGTTCGCAGGAAGTCACGCGCCGCGAGTTCCACGCCTACCTGGCGGTGCAGCAGGTGGACCGCCACTTTCCCGGCATCCATGGCATCGGTTACCTGCCGCTGTTGTCCGGCGGCGCCCTGGCGCGGCACGAGGCCGGCGTGCGCGCGGAAGGCTATCCCGGCTATGCCGTGCGTCCGCACGGCCAGCGCGCCTGGCATGCGCCGATCACCTATCTGGAACCCTTGAGCGAGAGCAACCTGCTGGCCTTCGGCTACGACATCGGCTCCGAACCCGTGCGCCGCGCCGCGCTCGAACAGGCGCGCGACACGGGGCAAGCCGCCATGACGGGCAAGATCCACCTGGTACAGGATGGCGGCAGCGCCCAGTCGCATGGTTTTCTCATCGTGCTGCCCGTGTATGAGAATAGCTTGCTGCATGGCAGCGTGGAGCAGCGGCGCGCCGCCTTGCGCGCCTGGGTATTTGCGCCATTTCGCATGGGCGACCTGATGGCCGGCGTGGGCGGCGAGAGCGCGCGCCAGCTGGACCTGGAAATCTATGATGGCGCGCAACTGGCCGAGGCGGCCCTGATGTATGACAGCTTGCCGGGCGCCTTGTCGTCTGCCGCGTCGGACAGCCTGGTGGCGCAGGAAGCGATCACCATCGCCGGCCATGCCTGGACCTTGCGCGTGCGCGCCATGCCCGGTTTCGATGGCGAACTGCTGGCGCGGCCCCGGCTGGTGGCCTTGACCGGCTTGCTGGCCAGCATCGTGCTGGCGCTGACCGCCTGGCTGCTGGCGGTGGGCCGCGCCCGCGCTCAGGCGGCGCTGGCGCGTTCGAGCGAACTGACGGGCCAGCTGGAGCAGGGGCAGGCGAGCGTGCTGGCGATGGCCGAGGCGGCGCAGCGCAGCCAGGCCATGCTGCGCAGCATCCTCGATTCGACCATCGACGGTATTCTGGTCGACAACATCGATGGCCGCATCTTCACGTCGAACCGGCGCTTCCGCGACCTGTGGCAAGTGCCCGATGCGCTCGACTGGCAAGCCGACGGCGCGGCGCTGGTGCGCCACGTGGAAAGCCAGCTGGAGCAGGCGGCGCCTTTCCTCGGAGCACGCGTTCACGCGCCGCACGGCCACCGCGAGCGGCGCGACGTGCTGCACCTGCGCGATGGGCGGGTGGTCGAGCAATATGTGCGCAGCATGCAACTGGGCAATGAACAGGCGCGCTTGTGGACGTTTCGCGATATCAGCGAGCGCAGCCAGATGGAACGGCGCGAGCATACGCGGCGGCAAGTGCTGGAAATGCTGGCCACGGGCGCGCCGCTGGAACGGGTGCTGGAAAGCGTGGTGCTGAGCGTGCAAGCGGACCATCCTGCCATGCTGTGCAGCATCTTACTGCTTGATGAAAGCCGCCACCGCCTGGTGCTGGGCGCGGCGCCGGGCTTGCCCGCGTTCTTCAACCTGGCCAGCCATGGCCATGACCTCGACACCCTGCAGGGCGTGCATGGCATCGCCGCGCAAGCCTTGCGCGATGACCTGCGCGTGATCGTGGGCGACTTGCACGCCGTTGCCGATGCGCAAGAGACGATGGAACTGGCGTGGCGGGCCCAGCTGCAATCGTGCTGGGCCGAACCCGTGCGTGGCGGCTCGGGCAAGCTGCTCGGTGTGCTGATGGCGTATCACCGCCAGCCCACCTTGCCGGGCGCGGCGCACCTGGCGCGGCTGAGCGAGGCGGCGCACCTGGCCGGCATGGCCATTGAGCAGGCGCAAGTGGCGCTGGCCCTGCGCGCCGGCGAAGCGCGTTTCCGCAGCCTGTACGACCATGCGCCCGTGGCCCTGTGGGAACAGGACTGGTCGGCCGTGCGCGCCGCGCTCGATGTTCTCGAGCAAGCGGGCGTGCGCGACCTGGGCGCCCATTTCCAGGCCCATCCGGACGCGCTGCAGCGGCTGGCGGGGCTGGTGCGCATCATCGATGCGAACGGCGCCGCGCTGGCGCAGGTGCGCGCCAACGAGGACGACCAGCGCCGCGGCGCGCTGGGCCTGGCGCAGAATTTCGACGACAGCGCCTTGCCGCGCTTTGGCGATGCGCTGCTGGCGCTGGCTGGCGGCGCCCACCTGTACGAGTGCGAGAGCAGCTTCGTGCGTCTCGATGGTGCGGCGCGGCAAAATGAATTGAGCTTGCTGGTGATGCCGGGCCATGCGGACAGCCTCGATTTCGTCATGGTGTCTTCGCTCGATATCACCGAGCGCAAGCGCATGAACGCGGAACTGCTGCAACTGGCCACCACGGATTTTTTGACCGGCTTGCCGAACCGGCGCCACTTCATGGCGGCGCTGGAAAACGAGCATGCGCGGCTGCAGCGCGAGCTAGCCAGCTGCGCCAGCGTGCTGATGCTCGACATCGATCACTTCAAGCGCGTCAACGACGAGTATGGCCACGCGGTGGGCGATGCCGTGCTGCGCCACTTGGGCGCGCTGATGTGCCAGGCGCTGCGCAAGGTCGACGTGCCGGGCCGCGTGGGCGGCGAAGAATTCGCCATCTTGCTGCCTGGCACGGATCTGAGCGCCGCCGCCGTGTTCGCCGAACGGTTGCGCCGGCGCGTGGCGGAAAGTTCGCTGACCATCGATGGCGGCATTGTGATCACCATCACGGTGAGCATCGGCATGGCCGCCATGGCCGGTACCGATGCCGATTGCGACGCCGTGCTGGCGCGCGCAGACGAGGCGCTGTACCGGGCCAAGCGGGGCGGGCGCAACCGCATCGAACAGAACGACGGTGGCGGCGACGGCGTGCTCAGCAAGTTCATGGCGCAGTGATTACAGGCTGTGCTGACGCGCTTGCGCCTGCTTGCGGTTGCGGCTGACGATCAGCCAGACGATGGCGACGGGAATCAGCAGCGGCAGCAGCACGGGCGTGCTCAAGGCCAGCGCCAGCACCACGCAGAGCGCCACCACCGCGATCAGCACCACGCCCACGCCGGCCAGGACCACTCCCGTGATGACGGCGGCGCACACCACCGCGGTGGCGGCGATCAGCAAGCCGCCGCCGGCAAACACCAGGCCGAACAGCCACTCCAGGGGACCGTCGACATCGTCGCCGTTGAACTGCATGTGCATGTCGCTGCCACTGCCGCTGATCTTGTCGAGGAACAGGCAGGCGAGCATGACGATGAGGACGAAGGTGAGCAATTTTTTCATGATAAGCCTCGGTGTGTGGGTGATGGGGTGTTGCATGCTCACACTGTAGGGATGCGCCCGGCTTGCCGCCAGCGGCGTGCGACAGGCTGTCATTTTCACGGTATGGAAGGCGCTGGGGGGCAGAAAAACACTGATCTGGAACAAGATTTCTTTTCTTGTAATGCGCGCAAGCCGTCCTATACTGAATACCTCAGTCTCGCAAGGAGGGCAACATGCTTTTGTTTGCAGATACCGGGGATCAATCGCTATCCCCCCCTGATCATCGCACCATGCGCCAGCGTAGCGCCACGCAGTCCTGCGCCGAGCCCGTCGGCGCGCCATCGGCGATACCGCCGATCATCATCAATCCCTTCAATTACCATGCGCCGCTGCCGGCCATCGACCCGCGCTGGGTACCGCCCGGTCCGCCGCTGACCTGGCCCAACCGGCCTGCCATGTCCATGTGCTGATGCCTGGTCGTCGAAAGAAACGAGCAGCCTGGTAATGACAAAAGCCCGCAGCGCGGGCTTTTGCTGGTGCATGCCTGGAATCAGGATTGTTTGCGGCGCAGCATGAAGCCCAGCAAGCCCAGGCCGGCCAGCAGCATGGCATAGGTTTCCGGTTCGGGGACGGCGCAGATGAAGGCGTGGTTGTCGCTTTCAAAGGCATCCTGGCCTGTCGAGTGGAAGGCGACCGAGGTAAATTTTGCCCCTTCGCCCGCCCACGCGTTCACATACAGGCCGACCGATTGATCGCCATTGGAGCTGACACTGCCCAAGGTGGCGATTTGCGATCCCGTCAAGGTGACCGTGCTTTGATCACCCATGGTGAAGACGACGCTGTTATACGCATCTGGCGAGCCCATGTAGAAACCAAAATAGCTCAGCCCGCCACCGAAGGTAGCGACGCCAGGGGTGATCTGGCCATTCGTCACGCCGACGGAATAGAAGGCCGTCAGATCGTTCGGTGGCTGCGCGGCGTAGCTCGGGTGATCGCTGGTAAAGACGTTACCCGTGTAATTGCCGGGTAGCAGGCCATCATTGAAATCGATGGTGGTGGCGCCCGCGACCGACGTGACCAGCCCCTCGCCTGCCAGTACCGTACCGCCGGTAGTGAAGGTGGGAATTGCGCTGGCACTGCCTGCGGCGACGGCGAGCGTGGCGCAGGCCAGAGTAGACAAGATTTTCATGTTGAATCCCTCGAATGTATAGGTGTGCACAACTATTTTTATCAGGAACGACGAAAGTGCCTGGCGTGGCGAGGCAGTGCGGCGTGCGAGGACGAGGGACGTCGCATGAGACAGGAGTTTCTTAAGGCCAAGCATTACTACATGCAACATTTAAATATAAAAAACACAATTCAGATTGCAAAATAATAATAGGTTTACTTGAGAAATATCAAAGCGTGATTGCTAGAGTAAATCCACTACATTGATAACTTGTCTTCTTGCCGGAATCGACTATGGCGGGCCGCGCCTTACCTTGCGGCAAGGCGGCACGGGTGGGCGTTTTCGACTATCATGCTAGCCCCGACCTTCCATCACGAGCACCGCCATGAGTACCGATTTCCCTGATTTTTCCGACGAAGCAGCCGAGCAGGACAATGACGCCCCGATCCAGGAGCCGCGCCTGTGGGTAGGCAATGGCTGGACGGCGCGCGTGATCAAGAACGAGGAAGATGAAGGCTGGGCCGTGGCCATGATCAAGGATGGCGAACCGGAGCCAGCGCTGGTGGGCCCATGGACCATGGGCCGCGACAAGAAAAACCCGAAGCCGCTCGACGTCAACGCGTTCAACACGCTGGTCAAGACGGCCTCGGAAGTGCTGCGCCGCCACGAGCAGCAGCTGCATGCGCAATTGCACAAGAACCTGTTCGTCGCCACCGACGAGGGGCAGATCAAGGTGATGTTCGACATCGTGCCCGACGAAGACCACCCGTATGCGGAACTGAGCGCCTACGACGCCGACGGCGAGCAGATCGCCAAGGTGCGCACCTCGGCCGCCTTCAAGTTCAACGCCACGTCGGCGGCGAACTGGATCGAAGGCGGCTACCGCCGCCCAGGCTAGCAAAATCTACTGCGCGGCACGCTTTGCGGCCTCCGATGCTCGCTGTACTTAAGTACAGCTGCGCTTCTCAGCCACAAGGGGGCGCCGAGCCTCGAAGCCGCTCGCTACGATTTTGCTACGCCTGGTTCCAGGACTACACCGCCGCGCCTTCGGGCGCGGTGTGCATTTCCACCTCGTCTTCCTTGCGGTACGCCAGCCGGTACAGTAGCGGCAGCACCAGCAGGGTCAAGGCCGTCGACGACAGGATGCCGCCGATCACCACGGTGGCCAGCGGACGCTGCACTTCAGCGCCCGTGCCCGTGGCGATGGCCATCGGCACGAAGCCCAGCGAGGCCACCAGCGCCGTCATCAAGACGGGCCGCAGGCGCGTGATGGCCCCTACGCGTATCGCCTCCTGCAAGGGCATGCCCTGTTCGCGCAGCTGGCGGATGTAGGCGATCATCACCAGGCCGTTCAGCACGGCCACGCCGGACAGGGCGATGAAACCCACGGCCGCCGAGATCGACATGGGAATGTCGCGCAGCCACAGGGCGACGATGCCGCCCGTCAAGGCGAACGGGATGCCGCTGAACACGAGCAAGCCATCCTTCACGTTGCCGAACATGGCGAACAGCAAGACGAAGACGAGGGCCAACGCCACCGGCACCACCAGCTCCAGGCGCTTCGTGGCCGACTGCAATTGCTCGAACTGGCCGCCCCAGCTGGTCCAGTAGCCGGCGGGAATGGCCACCTGCGCTTGCAGCTGCTGCGTGGCGTCGGCCACGAACGAACCGATGTCGCGGCCGCGCACGTTGGCGCTGATGACGATGCGGCGCTTGCCGTCTTCGCGGCTGATCTGGTTCGGCCCAGGCGCCACTTGCAGGCTGGCCACTTCACCGAGCGGGATGAAGCGCGCGCGGCCTTCCGCCGCCGCGCCCAGGGGCAGGGCGATGGGCAAGCGTTTCAGTTGCTCCAGGTCGCTGCGCAGGCTGTCGGGCAGGCGCACGACGATGTCGAAGCGGCGGTCGCCCTGGAACAGGGTGCCCGCTTCCTGCCCGCCGATGGCCGTGGCAATCGCCGACTGCACGTCGGCAATGTTGAGGCCGTAGCGGGCCGTCTGCTCGCGGTCGATCTGCACCGTCAGCATGGGCAGCCCCGTCGTCTGCTCGACCTTCACTTCCGTGGCGCCCGCAATCTTGCCCAGTACGCCAGCGATCTTCGCCGCCGTGCCGTCGAGGACAAGCATGTCGTCGCCGAACAGTTTCACGGCCACGTCGCTGCGCACGCCGGAAATCAGTTCATTGAAGCGCAGCTGGATCGGTTGCGAAAACTCGTAGTTGTTGCCGGGCAAGCTGCTGGCCGTCGCTTCGATTTCCGCCAGCAATTGCTCGCGCGATTTCTTCGGCTCCGGCCATTCCTTGCGGGGCTTGAGCATGATGTAGCCGTCGGAAATATTCGGCGGCATGGGGTCGGACGCGATCTCGGCCGTTCCCGTGCGGGCGAACACGCGCGCGATTTCCTTGTGGTTACTCATCAGCTTTTTTTCCAGCTGTTGCTGCATGGCCAGCGATTGCGTCAGGCTGGTGCCGGGGATGCGCAAGGCCTGGATGGCGATGTCGCCCTCGTTCAGGCTGGGCACGAATTCGCTGCCCATGCGCGTGGCCAGCAGGCCCGACAGCACCACGGCCACCGCCGCGCCCGTCAGCACGACGGGCGTGTTGCGCATCACCTTGTCCAGCAGCGGCGCATACCAGCGCTTGGCGGCGCGCATGATGGCGTTTTCCTTCTCCGCCACCTTGTCGCCGATAAACAGCGCCACGGCGGCCGGGATGAAGGTGATCGACAGCAGCATGGCGCCCAGCAGGGCGATGACGACCGTCAGGGCCATCGGCGTAAACATGCGGCCTTCCACGCCCGTCAGCGCGAAGATGGGCAGGTACACGACCATGATGATCAGCTGACCATACAGCAAGGGCCGGCGCGCCTCTTGCGATGCCGCAAACACTTCGTGAAAACGTTCTTGCAAGGTCAACGGTCGTCCCAGTTTTTGCTGCGCATGGGCCAGGCGGCGCACGCAGTTTTCCACGATCACCACGGCGCCATCGATGATGATGCCGAAGTCCAGCGCCCCCAGGCTCATCAGGTTGGCGCTCACGTGGTATTGCACCATGCCCGTAAACGTGAACAGCATGGCCAGCGGAATCACCATGGCTGTGATGACGGCCGCGCGGATATTGCCGAGGAACAGGAACAAAATCGCGATCACCAGCACGGCGCCTTCCAGCAGGTTTTTCTTCACCGTATTGATGGCCTTGTCGACGAGCACCGTGCGGTCATACACGGTGACGGCGTGCACGCCTTTCGGCAGGCTGCGGTTGATCTCCACCATCTTCTTGTCGACGGCTTGCGAGACGGCGCGGCTGTTCTGGCCGATCAGCATGAACACCGTGCCCAGCACCACTTCACGGCCATTTTCCGTGGCCGCGCCCGTGCGCAGCTCGCGCCCCAGCACCACGTCGGCCACGTCGCGGATGCGGATGGCCACGCCCTGCACATTGGCGACGACGATGTTGCCGAGGTCGTCCTTGGACGCCACCTGGCCCGGCGCGCGTATCAGCAGTTGCTCGCCCTGCCGTTCGATGTAGCCGGCGCCCACGTTGCTGTTGTTGCGCTCGAGTGCCGTCACCACGTCTTGCAGGCTGATGCCGTAAGCAGCCAGTTTTTCCGGGTAGGGCGCCACCTGGTATTGCTTGGCGTAGCCGCCGATGGCATTGATTTCCGTCACGCCCGTGACGTTGCGCAACTGCGGCTTGATGATCCAGTCCTGGATTTCGCGCAAGTCCGTCGGCGTGTACGGCGTGCCGTCCGGCTTTTTCGCGCCGTCCTGCGTTTCCACCGTCCACAGGTAGATTTCGCCGAGGCCCGTGGAAACGGGGCCCATCTTCGGTGTGATGCCTGCTGGCAAGCTTTCCTTGGCTTCCTGCAAGCGCTCGTTGATCATCTGGCGCGCAAAATAGATGTCCGTGCCATCCTTGAAGATCACGGTCACTTGCGACAGGCCGTAGCGCGACAGCGAGCGCGTCTGCTCCAGGTTGGGCAAGCCGGCCATGGCCGTCTCGATGGGGAAGGTGACGCGCTGCTCGGTTTCCAGCGGCGAATAGCCGGCGGACTGGGTATTGATTTGCACCTGGACATTGGTGATGTCGGGCACGGCGTCGATGGGCAGCTTTTGATAGCTGTAGATGCCCAGGCCAGCCATGGCGGCCACGGCCAGCATCACCAGCCAGCGCTGGTCGATGGCAAAGCGGATCAAGCGTTCAAACATGATGGTTTCCTTAGCCTTGACGTGATCAGTGTTCGTGACCGGCGGAGTCCTTGCCCAGCTCGGACTTCAGGACGAAACTGCCTTGCGCCGCGTACGGCGTGCCGGCGGCCAGGCCCTGCTTGATGTGCGTCAAGCTGCCATCGCTGCGGCCCAGCACCACGGGCGTGGCCTGGTAGCCATCTTTCACCTGCACGAAGACGACGGGCTTGTCTTCCACCGTCTGGATGGCCGTGCTCTGCACGGTGACGGGCGCGTCCGCTTCGCCGGACACGACTTCCACCGTGACGAACAGGCCCGGGCGCCACGCCATGTCCGGGTTCAGCAAGCTGAAGCGTGCCTTGGCCGTGCGCGTCTGTTCGCCCAGCAAGGCGCCCACGTAGGTGATCGTGCCTTGCGCGCTGGCATCAAACGCGGACGCTTTCACCTCTGCCTTGCCTCCCATGCGCACGGTGGCCAGGTCTTTCGCGGGCACGGCGATTTCCGCCCACACGGTCGACAGGTCGGAAATGACGAAGATGTTCGCGTCTTCCTTGACGGCTTCGCCCAGGGTGATGTGTTTTTCCAGCACCATGCCGTCGAACGGCGCGCGGATGTCGTAGCGGTTCAGCGGGCCCTTGCCGGTGGAGTTGGCACCCAGCGCGCTGAGCTTTTGCTGGGCGTTCTGCACGGCGATTTCCGCTTCGCGCCACGCTTGCTGCGCCTGCAGATAATCCTGTTCGGCCGAAATCTTCTCGCGCCACAGTTTTTCTTCGCGCTCATACGTGGAGCGGGCCAGCGACAGCCGCCGCTGCGCCGACAGCAGTGCGCTGCGCTGTTCCGACAGTTCCGTGCTGGCGATGACGGCCAGCACTTGCCCCTTCTTGACCAGCTGGCCCAGGTCGGCGTGCACGGCTTCCACCACGCCAGCCAGGCGCGGCACGACGTGGGCCGTGCGGTCTTCATTGAAGCGGATTTCACCGGGCAGGGCCACCGTCGTCTTGATGCGGCCGGGCGCGGCCGTGGCGATGACGACGCCGGCTGCCTTGCTTTGCGCAGCCGTCAATTCCAGCTTGCCTTCCACTTCTTCGTGGCCGTGTTCGTCTTTCTTTTCCACATGCGCCTCCGCCTTGGCGGCGGCGGGCGGCGGGGTCTTGGAATTGCCCGTGCCAAGGATGAGAACGGCCAGCACGATGCCGGCGGCGGCGATGGAAGCGATGGCGATCGCCTGCTTTTTGTTGCGTGTGATGTTCATGGAGGGTGTTCCTTACAGAGGAGCTGGTGTGCCCAGCAGGCGCTCGATGTCGGCGGCGGCGTGCTGCGCTTCCGTCAGCGCGCGCAGATATTGGTTTTTGGCTTGCAGCAAGGTGCGTTGGGCGTCGAGCACGTCGAGGAAGGCGAACTTGCCGAACTCGAATCCCTTGCTGGCCGCGTCGTAGGCGCTTTGCGCGCCAGGCAAGATGTCCTGGCGCAAGCTTTCCACGTCGAGCCGGGCCGTGGCCAGGCGTTCGCTGGCGGCGGCCACGGCCGTTTGCACGGCGATGCGGGCGGCAGCCAGCTCGTCGCTGGCCTTGTCGCTGCGGCGCAAGGCGTCGAGCTTGTTGCCCGCATTGCGGTCGAACAGAGGCAGCGGCAGGGCCAGGCCGATGATGGCCTGGTTGCGGCCCAGCTCTTCCGAGCGCTTCATGCCGATGCTGAGCGTGACGTCGGGCGTGGAACGCCGCTGTTCCACGTCCAGCATGGCTTGCCGCTGGGCCAGTGCGCTTTGCGCCTGGCGCACGGCAGGGGCCTGGGCCAGGCGCGCCGCCAGTTCGCTGGCCGGGGGCAGCTCCGGCAAGGTTTCCAGGCGTCCCTCTGCCAGCGTGAAGCGGGGCGTGGCATTGCCCCACAGGGCGGCCAGGCGCTGGCGGGCGCTGGCCAGGGTGCTGCGCGCCAGGTTCAGTTCCAGCCGCACGCTCGCTTCGGCCACCCTGGCGCGGGTTTCCTCGACAGGAGACGCCTTGCCGGCCGTCACCCTGCGCGCCGTGATGTCGCTGGCGCGCGCGGCCAGCGCCTGCGCGCTGTCGGCCAGGCGCAAGCCTTCCTGCGCGGCCAGCACGTCGACAAAGGCGGACGTGACGGCGGCGCGCGTGTCCGCCTGTTGCAGGGACAGGCCCGCCTGCGCCAGGTCTGCGCCGCGCCGGGCGACGGCGGCGCGCGCACCGCGCTTGCCGCCCAGCTCAATGAGCTGGTTGAGCTGCACGGTGGTGCTGCGCGTGGCGCGCCGCGTGTCTTCCAGCACGGTTTGCAATTCCGGGTTGGGCAAGGCGCGTGCCTGCTGCAGGGCGCCGCCCTGGGCCGCCAGTTCATGGCGGGCGGCCGACAGGGTGGCGTTGCCGCCCTCCGCCAGGGCCAGCGCGGCGGGCAGGGTCAGGGGCGCGGCGGGTTCCACGCCAGATTGCGCATGGGCAAAGTTGCCGGCCAGCAGGCCAGCAGAGAGTAGCAATAGATACATGGATCGGTGCATCGAATTCTCCAAGGTATGGAAAAAGAATTCGACGGGACGCGCAGGCCTGCGCCCGGATTATTTCAGGGCGCGCATTGCGTTATGACAAAAGGGGACGTCCCGTCGGCCTAGGTGGCCGACGACCAGTCGGGGCGCTTGGGAGCGTCCGGGATGTGGGAAGCGTAAAAGAAGGGGGAAGTGTCCGCGTTCACGGAGGCCATGTCGCCGACGGGCAGGCTGGAGCCGGCCGGCAGCCATGCGTGGCCGATGCCATGGCAGACGTTGCAGTCGCTGTGCGGCTGGCTTTTTTTCTGCTGGTCCGCCACTTTTTTATCGCCGGCGGGCTGCTTGTCCGCATCCGCCTTGTGCTGGTGGCTGTGGTGGCCCAGGTGCTGCGCTGCCTTGCCTTCCTCGTGCAGGCAATACGCGCTCGCCGCAGCCCAGGACATCTGGAGCGGAAGCACGAACAGCAGCAAAATGAGGAAGAATTTACGCATGGTGACGGCTATTGTACAGAAAGGCGGGCGGGCGTGCCCATGTCAGCGCGGCTGGGCGCGCCACGCTTTCAATTGCGCGGCGATGGCCTTGCCCTGGAACAGTTGCGGCTCGGAATGCTCTTCCGCTTCCATGCCGCCTTCGCGGAAATCGGCCGCCTCGCGCGCCTGCACCAGCACTTTGGCCTTGTCGAACGCTTCCGTGAAGCTGCTGCTTTTCGGCAAGGCTTCCTTGAAATACGCTTCGCTGAAATACGTAAAATCGTTCTGGTCGTCGCAGCCGAACGAGGTGCGGTCGCTGCGCGCGGCCGTGATGATGAGGGTGTTGTCATCTTTCAAGGGGGCAATGAAGCCGCCCGCATAGCAGGCCGAGATCACGATGACTTTCCAGCGGATGCCGCTGTGCTTGAGCATGGACGCCAGCTCTTGCGCGGGCAGGCTGTGCAGGTCCATGCCGTTTTGCGCCAGCGCCAGTTCGTGCTCGGGCGAGCCATGGCTGGTGAGGAACAGGAACAGGATGTCGTTGGCCTTGTCCATCTTCGCGCCCAGCGCGTCGAGGCTGGCGGCGATGCTGGTGCGCGTGGCCATCGGCTGCTGCGCCACCGTGTTGCGGCTGTTGACGAGCATCAAGGAGCGGCCCACGGTGCCGTAATCGCGGTCGAACTGGCGCTGCACGAAGGCCGTTTCGCGGTGAAACACTTCCTGTGCGCCATCGCCGGCCACGCCCAACAAATACAGATTGATCTTTTTCGCCGCATCGCGCGGCGCGATGCGCGCCAGGGCGCCGTCGAGCAAGGTGCGCTGGTTGTACAGGGCCAGCTCGATATTGTCGCGCGTGAGCTTGTCCAGGGCCGGGTCGTCCAGCTGGCCTTCCGTCCAGTTGCCGCTGTCTTCGCGCCGGCCGTCCGCCTGCGCCACGGCGTAGCGCAGCACGCCCTTGCCGTCGAACTGGCCATTCTTGAAGCCGCCCCGGTATTCGTCGCCCTCGGCCGTGCGCAGCACGCCCTGGCCTTCGAATTTCCAGTCCTTCAGCTCGCCTTCGTAATGGATGCCGTCGCTGGTGGTGACGGTGGCCTTGCCCTGCACCTGGCCCTGGACGAATTCGCCTTCGAAGACGGTGCCGTCCGTGTCGGTCAGCTTGCCGGCGCCGTGCGGGCGCCAGTGCTTGAAATGGCCTTCGAAGGTGGCGCCGTCGGCGCCCTGGAAGCGGCCCACGCCCTCGAAGCTGCCCTTGACGAAGTTGCCCGTGTAAATTTCGCCCTTGGGCGAGGTGTAGCGGCCGAGGCCATCGAAGGCGCCCTGACTGAACGCGCCCGTGTATTCGACGCCGGACGCCTGGCGCAGCTTGCCCTGGCCGGAAAACACGCCGCGCGCGAAGCCCCCTTCGTAAAACGCACCGCTCGCATATTCGAGCCGGCCCTGGCCATGCATCTTGCCGGCGACGAGGGGGCCGAAATAGCGTCCGCCATCGGCCGTTTCCGCCGCCGGCGTCTTGGCTGGCGCGGCGCACAGGGGCGGCATGCCCAGCGCGGCAAAGGCCAGCAGGCCGGCGAGGGTGTAGGGGCGAAGCGAGGCGCGTAGCGTGGCAGTCATGAGGACGGTCTGGTCTGTAGGAAGGGGCCTAGTCTGCCACTGTATTGCCAGCGTGGCAAATGCGTGCGTGGCGTGTGTTGCTCTGCCTCAAGGCAAGATTCTCCGTTTTATGCCGTGCCAAGGCTGGGCTGAACTGATAATATTGATTTTCAGAACATATACTTGCACAAGGTACATAGTCACCCATGGAAAGCCGCCTCAGCCGCCTGGAAGCCGTTCAAACCGTGTTGCTGGAAATCGGGCAGCGCTCGAGCACCTGCAGCGATATCAGTGAATTCCTGCAGGCGGTGCATGCGGCGCTGGGACGCATCATGTATGCGGCGAACTTCTATGTCGCGCTCAGCGACCGCGACGACGGCCTCGTGCGCTTTCCGTATTTTGTCGACGAATTCGACGCCGCGCCCGACCCGGACGAGGGCGTGCGCCTGGCCAGCGCCGCGCAGTCGCCCACGGCGTGGGTCATCGTCAACCGCAAGCAGCTGGTGATGACGGCCGACGACGACGCCATGCGCGCCATCGGCGGCGGCGCCTGGGGCGGGGGCACGGCGGCCGAGCACTGGATCGGCTGTCCGCTGCTGGACCAGCAGCACCAGGTGCTGGGCGCCATCGTCATCCAGAGCTACGACGCTCAGCACCGCTTCAGCCTGGAAGACCAGGCCCTGTTCGCGCTGATCGCCACGCACGTGTCGAGTGCGCTGCAAGGCATGCAAAGCATGGACCGGCTGGAAAAGGCGGTGCAGGAGCGCACGGCCCTGCTGGCGCACGAGGTGGCCGAGCGGCGCCGCGCGGAAAACCTGCAGCATGCGCTGTATGAAATCGCCAACCTGTCGGCGCAGGCATCCGATGCGACGACCTTGTATACGCGCCTGCACGCCATCATCAGCGAGCTGGTGACGGCGAAGAATTTCCTCATCGCCCTGTACCACCCGGACAACAAGGACATCACGATCCCGTATTTCGTCGACGAAAAGGATGCGCAGGCGCCCGTGAAACGCTTTCATTACGGCATCGGCATGAGTTCCTATGTGCTGGCGCGGCGCCAGGCTTGCCTGCTCGATGCGGACAGCTATGCGGCGCTGGTGGCCAGCGGCGAGATGGAAGAGCCGCTGGGCAATACCAGCATCGCCAGCTGGATGGGCGCCCCCATGCTGCTGGGCGACCGGAAATATGGCGTGATCATCGTGCAAAGCTATGACACGTCCGTCGTGTATGGCCAGGCGGAACTGGACGTGCTGGCCTTCATGGCCAGCCACGTGGCCGTGGCGATGGCCCGCATCCAGGCCGACAGCGCCATGCGTCGGGCCAAGGAAGCGCTGGAAGAGCAGAACGCGGCCCTGAACAGCGCCCTGAGCGCCTTGCAGGAGGCGCAGTCGGAACTGGTGCGTCAGGAAAAACTGGCTTCGCTGGGACGCCTGGTGGCGGGCGTGGCGCATGAAATCAATACGCCGCTGGGCATTTGCGTGACGGCCACCAGCCATCTGGTGCAGGAATTGAAGCTCACGCGCGAAGACCTGGAAGGCGGCCAGCTCGATGAAGATGGCTTGCGGCAATTCTTCGACATCATCGACCAGACCTTGCGCATCATGACGACGAACACGCAGCGCGCCGCGGCGCTGGTGCGCAGCTTCAAACAGGTGGCCGTGGACCAGTCGTCGGACGAATTGCGCAGCTTTAACTTGCGCAAATACCTCGATGAAATCCTGCTGTCCTTGCAGCCCAAGCTGAAGGGTAAGCCCGTCAAGGTGGAGATCGATTGCGCGCCCGAGGTGCAGCTGCGCAGCTATCCGGGCGCCGTCTCGCAGATCGTCACGAACATGGTGGTCAATTCACTCGTGCATGGCTTTGCCGAAGGCGAACCGGGCAAGATCAGGATCAGCGTGCGCACGGCCGGCGAGATGCTGGAACTCGACTACAGCGACGACGGCATGGGCATGGACAGCGCCACCCTGGGCCAGCTGTTCGACCCTTTCTTCACGACCAAGCGGGGTTCCGGCGGCAGCGGCCTGGGTGCGCATATCCTCTATAACCTGGTGACGGGGCCGCTGGGGGGCACGGTGAAGGTGGTCAGCGCGCCGGGGATGGGATTGCACTACAAGATCCGTTTCCCACTGGAACCTAAGAGCACCTGAGAAAACGTCCATGGCTGCGTTGCTTGGTCTTGCCGTGCTATTCGCACTGTCTGCGACCGCGCGCCTTGCCCTGAACGTTTTTCAGGCGCTCTTGCGGCGCGGGTTCGCAGAATGAAAACGACGGCCGTGAATATCAGTCTGGAAAACGTTGATTCAACGCAAGCGCCGCATCCAGATTTGCAATCAGCAATTCCACATATTGCGGATCGAGGTGGCTGCCGCTGACTTCGCGCAGGTAGCCCACCACGCGCTCCAGGGGCCAGGCGTCCTTGTAGCAGCGCTTGTGCATGAGGGCGTCGAAGACGTCGGCGACGGCGGCGATGCGCGCGTATTTGTGGATGTGCTCGCCGACCAGGCCTTGCGGGTAGCCGCTGCCGTCGTATTTTTCATGGTGCTGGTGGGCAATCACGGCGGCCGCCTTCAACAGCGGGCGCTGCGAGCCGTCCAGGATGGACATGCCCACCGTCGGATGCTGCTTCATGATTTCCCATTCGGCCGCGTCGAGCTTGCCCGGTTTGAGCAGCACGGCGTCGGGCGTGGAAATCTTGCCGATGTCATGCATGGGCGCCGCGTGGCGCAGCACCATGGTTTCCTCGTCCGACATGCCGGACGCCTGCGCCAGCAGCTGGCACACTTCGGCCATGCGGCGCACGTGGTTGCCCCCTTCGTGCGAGCGCGATTCGACCACGTCGCCCAGGCGCAGGATCAGCTCGGCCTGGGTATCGGTGATTTCCTGCGTCAGCAGGATGTTGTCGAAGGCGATCGCCACGCCGGAACAGAAGACTTCCAGCAATTGCGCATCGAGGTCGGAGATTTCTTCCACGCCCTTGAGTACCAGCAAGGACGCCTTGCCGCTGCTGTTCGGGAAATAGCCGACATAGGTGTCGCCGTGCAGGCGCGAGATCTTGTTGCTCTTGGCGTCGTCCAGCTGCGACAGCAGGGAAGGGCTGAGGATGCCGTCGTCCGTGTCGCCGATCTGCGCGAGGATTTCATAATCCTGCTCGCCCGAAATGGCGCTGGCGCCGCGCAGGCGCAGCAGCATGCTCGTTTCCAGGCGCAGCAGGGCGACGACTTGCTGCAGCAGGCCGCTGGCGAAGTCGCGCAGGTTGCGCTGCTTGAAGATGTGGGCCGAGGCGGCGATGACGCGCTCGAGTCCCTCGCGGTAATGGAGCTGGGCCTGGCGCGCCTCTTCCACCTTCATGATGTCGCGGTAGGCGCGCAGGGCGGCAAAGGTGGTGGTGAACAGCTTGGTGCGGTCCAGTTCCGTCTTTTCCTTGTAGTCGTTGATGTCGTAGTTGACGATCACCCGTTCTTCCGGCGCCTGTCCCGGCTGTCCCGTGCGCAGCACGATGCGCGTAAACTGGTTGCCCAGGTCTTCGCGCATCCAGCGCGCCACTTCCAGGCCGCTGTCTTCGCGCTCCATCACCACGTCGAGAAACACCAGCGCGATGCCTGCTTCGCGCGCCAGCACCTGCTTGGCTTCGGCGCCGCTGTAGGCATGCACGAAACTCAGGGCGCGGCCCTCGAGGCGAAAACGGCTCAGTGTCAGTTCGGTGATGTCATGGATGTCGGGTTCATCGTCGACGAGCAGGACTTTCCAGGGAGGTAACTTGGGCGATGCTGAAGACAAAAATGACATAAGGGCGAGTTCCGCTAAAAGGCATAACTGACGCAATACTGAGACGCCCGCGCCAGGCTTGCCTGTGCGCCACTACTGGCGTTGCGCGTTTTTCGGGCGCATTTTATCGATTGTAGACTGACAGCCAAGTATTAACAACAAGCAAGAATAATTGACTAAACTCATGCAACATGCATATCAAAAAAGCACTTTAAATCCACGCTGCCGGCACTATGTATACTTTATCGCTTAGGCAACTATATTTTCAAGACAATACTTTGTTTTAATTAATATTGCCAATGAATCTGTAAAAAAAATCGGTGGGACGAAGCCTCGTTCGTTACGCGGTGCAAGAAAAGTAACAATGTATTAGTTTCCCTTTAGAATGAAACGCATCGCGCTATATTGAGAAGTAAAAAATGGCCGCAGGCCATCCACATTCTTGAAAGGACTCATCATGAAAACGAAAACGACGCGTACCTTCATTGCTGGTCTTGCCTTGCTGGCGAGCACTGCCGCCTGGGCGGGCACGGAAGTGCATTTCACCAAGCCGGAACAATTCTCGGATGTGTCTTTCGATCGGACGGAGCGTGAGAATGTCCTCAAGGACTTGGCGGCGCACTTCGCAAAACGGGGAGAGGCGCTCAAGCCCGGGCTAACCCTGAAGATCGATGTGACGGATCTGGACATGGCTGGTCGTGAAAATCCCGCCATGCGCTCTGCGCAGGATTTCCGCGTGATGACCGGCCAGGCCGACTGGCCGCGCATACGCTTGCACTATGTGCTGGAGCAAGATGGCAAGGTCATCGGCAGCGCCGATGCGGCCCTGTCCGATATGTCCTATCTGACGCGCATCAATCGTTATTCCAGCGGCGACAAGCTGCGCTATGAGAAGCAGATGATCGATGACTGGTTTGCGAGCACGTTCGGCGCGCAAGTGAAGAGTCCGGCACGCAAATGATCTTGCCGCGGCGCGAAGTGCCGGGCTGATCAACGCAAATAAGCGTGTTCGATGCGCGCCAGCTGGCCGCTATGCCGCAGGGCCAGCAGGGCGGCATTCATCTGCGCGACGAAATCGGCCTTGTAGGCCGGCGTGTTGCGCGCGCTGTAGGCGATATACGTGGCTTCGGACGACAATTCCAGCACTTCGTGCAAGGCAAAGCCGTAACGGGCCAGTTCGCCGCCCAGCCGGCGCGCCGTGTGGCGTGCCGCGCCGCGGTCGCTGGCGTAGCAATCGATGCGCCGCAAGGCCAGTTTTTTCAGATTGGCTTCATTGCCCTTGGCCGCTTCCAGGCGCAGCAGTCCCTCGCGGGCCGGCGCCATCAATTTTTCCGAGAGTAAAAAACCTGTATTGACGCCGATGGTCAGGCCGGCAAAGTCGGCGGGAAACCGCGTGCGCGGCGTGCGCATGACGGCGTCATGGCAAAACAGCACCACCGATTCGCGGTACAGCATGGCTGAATACGGCTGCACGTAGGGCCGTTCCGTCTTGCGTCCGGGCGGAAACAGGCCGAAAACCTGGCCCTTTTCCAGCGCATCGAGGCCCCGCTTCCAGGGGCGCGGCTGCAGTTCCAGCCGGTAGGCGGGCATCGCGCTGGCCGCCTGGCGCAGGATATCGACATACATGCCCTTGAAGACGCCGTTTTCCACATAGCTGTATGGCGCATAGTCGTCGTCGCCGTACAGGATGACGGTTTGCGGCGCGGCATGGCCGATGCCGGGGGCGGCCATCGCGCAGAGGGCGGCCAGCAGGCAGGCGCCGGCGCGGCGCAGGTCAATTTTACATATCATCCTGACAAGCATACAGGATGATGGCCGGAATGTACCGTGCCTCAATCGATCCAGTTCACCTGCGGGAACTTGCTGCCGAAATCTTCCGGCATGGGCACGACCTGGCTGAGCTTATAGTTGAAAAACACAAAGCCGGACTTGGCCATGGCGATCAGGGTGCTGTCGCGCGGACGCGTGATGCGGAAGGTGATGTCGCCGCCATACTTGTTGAAATCCATGACGCCCACTTCGAACAGCAACTGGTCGCGCGCATGGGCTTCGGCGCGGTAGGTGGTGGCCAGGTCGGTGACGATGATGCCGGTACCGTCCGCTTCGATGTCGCGCACGCCATATTCGAACAGGAAGCGGGCGCGGGCCTCGGAAATCATGGAAATCATGGAATCGTTGCCGAGATGGTTGCCGGCGTTGATGTCCGTCGTGCGTACCGTCAGTTGCGAGGAATAGCAGTACTGGTCTTCGGGGAATTCAAGTTTCAAACGGGCCATGGTGTTCTCTTGAGCTGGGGCGCAGGGCGCGGCGGAAAAAACCAATTCTAGCCGGTTCCCCGCGTCCCGTCGAAAAACGTCCCATCGTCCGTGTGCTGCAGGCATCGCGCAGGGGCGCTATTTGCGTACGATTCGGTAGACTTTCCCTGTGCCGCTCAGCATGTACAGCTCGTTTTGAGCATCCTGGCCGAACGACACGATGTTGCCCACGTTCGCGATGCCCCAGTCAGTCACGGCAGAGGCCGTGCCATTGCCGTAGCTGAAACTCTTCAGCCAGCCGCTGCAGTAGTCGGAATACAGGTATTGCCCCGCCAGTTCCGGCAGGGCCGCGCCCCGGTACACATAGCCGCCCGTGATCGAGCAGCCGCCGGCTGCATCGTGGCCGTAGGTGATGACGGGCAAGACCAGCCCCGCCTGGTTGCAGCTGACGCTGTTGTAGCACTGCGTGCCTTCCATGATGTTCCAGCCATAGTTGTTGCCCGCCTGACCCACGGGCCGCACGTCGACCTCTTCCCAGCTGGCCTGGCCCACGTCGGCGATATACAGCAGTTGGGCCGGCACGTCGAAGGCGTAGCGCCACGGATTGCGCAAGCCGTAGGCCCAGATTTCAGGGCGTCCGCCTGCCGAGGCAAAGGGATTGCCGGGTGGAATGGCGTACGGCTGGGCGACGTTGCTGGCGTTGACGTCCAGGCGCAGCAGCTTGCCGAGCAGTACATTCGTGTTTTGCGCATTGCCGGGCGGGTCGCCCCCGCTGCCGCCGTCGCCCGTGCCCGCATACAGATAGCCGTCCGGGCCAAAGCTGAGCAAGCCGCCATTGTGGTTGCTGAAGGTGGGGTGGGCAATCGTGAGGATGCCCAGCGCCGACAGGGGATCGGCCACGTTGGCGTTGCCGGCCGACACTTGCCGCCGCTCGATGACGATGTCGCCGGCCAGGCTGGTGTAATAGATGAAGAAATAGCCATTGCTGGCGTACTGCGGATGGAAGGCCAGCGACAGCAAGCCCCGTTCGCCGCTGGTGGTGGTGAGCGTACTGATGTCGAGGAAGGGCGTGGCCAGCAGGCTGCCGTTCTGCACCACGCGGATGCGGCCGGCCCGTTCGACAATGAACAAACGGCTGTCGCCGGGCGGCGCCGTGAGGAAGAGGGGGGCATCCAGTCCGCTGGCCACTTCCTGCAGACGCAGGGCCAGCGGCGTGGCTGCCGCATACATGACGCTGGCGCTGGCCGTCGCCCCCGCAGTGACTTGCACCTGCTGCGTGACGGGCGTGGGCGCCAGCGTCCCCGTGCCTTGCGTCACGCTGGCGGCGCCAACCGCGTAGGCGCCGGGCGCCAGGCCGGTGAGCGTGGTGCTGGCCGTCAGCGTCTTGCTGTACGACGCAGGCCCCGTGACCGTGACGGCGCCCGCCACGCCGGCCGGCAAGCCGCCGAGGGTGACCGTCAGGTTCCCCGTGGTGGCGCCCGGCGCTGGGTGGTGATGGCCGCCGCCACAGGCAGTCAGCAGCGCCAGGCAGCATGCCAGCAGCGGGGCCAGCCAGGGCAGCGGCAAGCGGGAAAGGAAATGGCGCATGTCAGTCTCCTGCGGGCACGATGCAATGGCTGCTCAAGAGGGGATGGGCTTGTGCCAAGAATGCGCGTCTTTGCGGCGGGAAGTTTGAGCTGGCGCAAACGTACGGTGGCATCGGACAAATGCGCCGCGTTTTCAGACAAGCGCGCCGGCACTTGCGCCGCCGCGCCCGCCGGCGCCCGATAATGGCGCATCTGAAACCGAGCAGGAATGATACACATGAAAACCAAAGCCGCGATTGCCTGGAAAGCGGGCGCCCCGCTGACCATCGAAGAAGTCGACCTGGCCGGCCCGCGCGCCGGCGAAGTGCTGGTCGAGCTGAAAGCCACGGGCATCTGCCATACCGATTACTACACCCTGTCCGGCGCCGACCCGGAAGGCATCTTTCCCGCCATTCTCGGCCATGAAGGGGCCGGCGTCGTCGTCGACGTGGGTCCGGGCGTAACGACCCTGAAAAAGGATGATCACGTCATTCCCCTGTACACGCCGGAATGCCGACAGTGCAAATTCTGCCTGTCGCAAAAGACCAATCTGTGCCAGGCCATCCGCTCCACGCAGGGCCGCGGCCTGATGCCGGACGCCACCAGCCGCTTTTCGCTGAATGGCCAGCCGCTGTTTCACTACATGGGCACATCCACCTTCTCCAATTACATCGTTGTGCCGGAAATCGCCCTGGCGAAAATCCGCTCCGACGCGCCGTTCGACAAGGTGTGCTACATCGGCTGCGGCGTCACCACGGGCGTGGGCGCCGTGCTGTTCTCGGCCAAGGTCGAGGCGGGCGCCAATGTGGCCGTGTTCGGTCTGGGCGGCATCGGCCTGAACGTGATCCAGGCGGCGAAGATGGTGGGTGCCGACAAAATCATCGGCATCGACATCAATCCGGCGCGCCAGGCCATCGCGCGCAAGTTCGGCATGACGCACTTTATCAACCCGAATGAAGTGGAAAACGTCGTCGACGCCATCGTGCAACTGACGGATGGCGGCGCCGACTATTCGTTCGAGTGCGTCGGCAACACGACCCTGATGCGCCAGGCGCTCGAGTGCACGCACAAGGGCTGGGGCAAGTCCTTCATCATCGGCGTGGCGGCGGCGGGCCAGGAAATTTCCACGCGTCCGTTCCAGCTGGTGACGGGACGCGAATGGCGCGGTTCGGCCTTCGGCGGCGCGCGCGGACGCACGGACGTGCCGAAGATCGTCGACTGGTATATGGAAGGCAAGCTCAACATTGACGACCTGATCACGCACCGCTTGCCGCTCGAACGCATCAACGAAGGTTTCGACCTGATGAAGAGCGGCGAATCGATCCGGTCCGTCGTGTTGTATTAATTTTATCTGACTGTACTCATTGCGCAACACTTGACGGACGGGGCAGGGCGGCGCGCTGTACTTCGCCGCCTGCCCCTGCTAGTGTGAAGACATCACCGCCTTGCTTCGGGAGCCGTCCATGTTTGCCACTGCCTACCTCGCGACCTTGCGCCGCATGCTGCCCGTCTTCCTCGGCGCGGCCCTGTCTTCCCTGCTGGCCTTGTGGTGGAGCAATGCCGCCAGCCTCGCCACGCCCGCCATCTGGCTGGCGCTGCTGGCCACGTATCTGCTGTGCGCACTGCTGTTTACGCCGCTGGCCCGGCAGAGCCGCCAACTGGCGACGCGCCACGTGCGTCACGGCAAGCCGCGCTGATACCCGCTGCGCCTAGCGCGCCGTGCTGGAAAAGCGCTCGCGGTAATCGCGTGGCGTGATGGCGAGTTTCTTTTGAAACAGGCGGCGCAGCCTGTCCTCGCTGTGCAAGCCCGCCTGCACGGCCACCTGTTTTAAGGAAGACACATTGTCTTCCAGCAAGCGACGCGCCACTTCAAAGCGGGCCGTGTCGATGAATTCCGTGGGACTGGTGCCCGTTTCGCGCTGGAACACGCGCGTAAAATTGCGTTCGCTCATGGCCAGCCTGGCCGCCAGCAGCGGCACGGTGAGCTCTTCGGCAAGATGCTCCATGATCCAGCCCTGCAGCTGGCGGATGGTCGGGTGCGTCGTCATCTGGCTCGACAGGTGCACGGAAAACTGCGACTGGCCGCCGGGCCGCTTCAGATACACGACCAGGTCGCGCGCCACTTCCAGCGCGATATCGCGGCTGAAATCGTCTTCCACCAGGGCCAGCGCCAGGTCGATGCCGGCCGTCACGCCGGCCGACGTCCAGAATTTCCCTTCCCGCACAAAAATCGCATCGGCATTGACCTGTATCAATGGATAGCGCTGGCGCAGGCTATCCACGGCGCTCCAGTGCGTGGCGGCGCTCTTGCCGTCGAGTACGCCGGCCTCGGCCAGGAAGAAGCAGCCCGTGCACAGGGCCGCGAGGGTATCGATGCGCGGCGCCGCCTCGGCCACCCAGGCGGCGAGGGCGGGAATGTCCTGCAAGACTTGCTCGACGTGGTGGCAGCCGACGATGACGGCCAGGTCGGGCAGGCGGTTCACATCGAGCGCCTTGCTGGCGTGTAGCGACATCAGGGTGTCCGACTCGACCGGGCCGACGGCTGTCGAGGCGATGCGCACGTCGTAGCCGCCGGGCAGATTGCGCAGGCGCAAATGGGTGTTGGCGTAGTCAAACACTTTCATGGCGCCGATGGCTTCGAGCGCCTTGAAGCCGGGATAGACGATGATGTCGACGGTGCGCAGGGGGAATTCTTTGGGGCTTTGCTTGATCATGCGATATGCGCGAGGGGGATAAATACTGCCATAATGCAACAACAGCGATGGCGTAGGTTAGCATGAAATAATCCGCGCGCCCGCTGGCTCCCCACCCACCGGATTCCTCGATATCGTGCGCTTACTCCACATTTTTGCCGCCCTGACATTGCTGCTGGGCTCATCCCTTGCCCACGCGGCCACGCTCAACTTCAATGGCGGCGCCGTCAGCGGCTGCACCCTGCCGGCGTCCAGCACCCAATATACTTGCGCCAGCCTGATCATGGGCAGCACCGACAACGTCGTCATCGCCAGCGGCTATGGCGTGACGGTCAACAGCGATGTGAGCATCGACTACAACCAGGGCCTGAGCATGAGCGGCACGGCGGCCCTGACGGCCAACAAGAATATCGACATCAGCAATGTCAATCCGCCCAACCTGAAGATCACGGGCGGCAGCCTGACGGCCAAGGGCGGCAATTTCAAGGTGGGGTCGCAGGGCGGCACCGTGCTCGTGGCCGATATCTCGGCGGCGTCCGTCTCCCTGGGCGGCACGCCCGTGAAGGTGACGGGCAATATCACGGCCACGGGCAATATCGACATTTCCTCCGGCTCGACGCTGAATGGCGCCATCAGCGGCGGCTCGATCAGCGGCAACTCCAAGGTCACGATCACGGGCAGCGTGAAGGCCAGCGGCAACGTCAGCATCGGCTCCAGCTCGACTATAACGGGACCCGTCAACGGCAGCAGCATCACCACCAGTTCCAGCGTGTCGATTACCGGCGACGTGACGGCGGTCAATTCCTTCAGCCTTGGTTCGGGCAGCAACCTGAATGGCACCACCAAGGCACCCGTCGTCAGCATCGAAGCAGCGAACAGCCAGGTGCAGGGCGATATCACGGCCAGCACCTCGCTGACAGTCGGTTCGGGCAGCCAGGTGAAGGGCAACCTGACGTCGCCGACCATCGACTTGAAGGCCTCGGGCCTGCTGGTCACGGGCGACGTGAAAGCGTCCAGCTCCCTGAGCATCGCCTCCGGCAATGGCGTGAAGGGTAATGTCGAGGGCGGCAACGTCACGCTGGACTCGTCCAACGCGTATATCACGGGCAATGCGCTGGTCGACCACATCACCCTGGGCTGGCAGGGCAGGGTGCAGCAAACCATCACTTGCAAGGCGTATACGCCGTCGAACCCGTGCAGTTGCGTGACGAACAACAGCGGCTGGGCCTTCAATGAACCGATGGGGCCGAAGTGCGGGCCCAGCACGCCGAGCGGACTGCACCATTTCCAGATCGAGCACCCGCTGACGGCGCTCACGTGCCAGGTGCCCACGGTGACGGTGACTGCCTGTGCCGATGCCAACTGCAGCGCGGTGTACAAGGGTAGTCCCAGCCCCAGCGTCACCGTCAGCCCGGGCGGCGTGCCGACTCAGATCGATACCAGCGGCGTCAATCCCAATGTCACGGTGCGCCAGACCACGGTGGGCATCGCCACCCTGAGCCTGGTCAGCACGCCCGCCACGACGGGCGCGCTGGTGTGCAAGAGCGGCGGCAACACGAGCAATTGCCAGATCAGCTTTCTTTCCAGCGGCTTCCAGGTAAGCGGCGTTCCGCGCTACGCGGAGGACGTGGCCGTACTGGAAATCAGCGCCTTGCAGACCTCGTCCGGCAACAGGGACGTGTGCGTGCCCATGTTCGCCAGCCAGACCAAGCAATTGAACCTGACTTGCGGGTACAGCAATCCGGACAAGGGAACATTGCCTGCGCGCATCTTTGACAGCGTCCAAAATAGCTATGTCGCCCTGGCTGGCAGCGACCAGAGCAGCTGCGCCGTGGCGAGCACCAAGGTGAATGTGACGTTTGGCGCCGATGGCGTGGCCAGGCCGAACATGCTGTATGCCGACGCGGGTGCGCTGATTCTGACGGCTGCCTACAAGCCGGACAGCGGCAGCGACAAAGGTTTGGACATGAAAGGCAACGGCACGGTCGTCGTGGCGCCGAAGAAATTTCTGTTCACGAAGCTGGCGCCGATTCAGCGCGCGGGCCTGGCGGCAGCGCCCCTCGTGGCGGGGACGACCATCACGTTATCGGCCGTCAACGCGCTCGATGCCGTGACGAAGAATTTCGGCAACGAAAGCGGTGTCGCCGTGCAAACAGTCGTGCTCGACCGTAATCTGCAGGCGCCGCTCTACACAGGCGTAGTCAATCCGCAGGTCAGCGGCGATCTCGATTTCGTGACGAAAGGGGGCATCATCACGGCGCCGCCGCTGATCTGGCCCGAAGTGGGCAAGATCAATTTCACGGCCGCGCTGCAAAACGGTTATCTGGGTAGCAGCCTGACGTCGCAGGGGACGAGCGACCCCGTGCTCTTTTATCCGCACCACTTTGTGACGGAACTGGTTGTCAAGCAAGTGGACCTCCCGGGGGGGACGAAGACGGAGTTTCCTTTCCCGTGCAGCACGCCGCTCGTGTGCGCCGGCAACCGCGCCGTGTATTCGCGCCAGCCCTTCGACCTGACCATCCGCGCCCAGACGGCCGCCGGCAACGAGACGAAGAACTTCGACGCCAGGAATGCCGACATCAACAAAACGCAGGTGCCGCTGGTCCCGTATGACGCGGCCACGGGGAACAACAGCTATCCGCCCACGGCGCCATCGGGCAGCACGCTGACGGATGGGGCAACAGTACCTGCGGCCGTGACGGGCGTACCCGTCAGCAGTTTTACCAATGGCGTTGCCACGCGCGCCATCGCCTACAGCTTCCCCGCCGCCTATGCCGTGCCCAAGCAGCCGACAGCGCTGGCATCGCCGACGGGGCTGCTGCTGCGCGCGACGTATGCCTATCCGGCAGCTGGCAATGTGAGCTCGGCGCCGGCCGATGGCAAGGAAGCGCAGCTGACCGTGCTCACGGGCCGTCTGATGGTGCCGCATGACTACGGTTCCGAGCGCTATCCCGTGCGCCTGGCCGTGCAGGCGCAGTACTGGGACGGCAAGACCTGGGTCACCAGTTTGCTGGACAGCATCAGCGCCTTCGGCAGCGCGCAGGTGGTGTTTGCCAATTGCAAGAAAACACTGGTGTGCAAGGACTTTGCATTCCCCGCTGGCACGACTATTACTTATACGTTCGCCAGCGGAATCTTGCCGCCGAATAGACGCCTGATTGTGGCGGCGCCCGGCGCCGGCAAGACCGGCAGCGTCGATGTGTCCGTGCCCGGCATCGCGTACTTGCCCAGCACCGTGGGCACCGTCGTCTTTGGCGTCTTCAAGTCGGGCCCGGTGATTTACCTGCGCGAGATGTATTGAGCCAGGACAAAGGGTGGGCGCAGAAAGAGGGAAAAACCAGTAACATGCCTGGCTGTGGCATTCCCCCCAACCTCAGACTGGAGTTTCTATGAGCACAACATCGCAGTGGATCGATATCGCCGGCCCGGACGGCAGCTTCCAGGCTTACCTGGCCGTGCCGCATGTGGGCAAGGGCCCCGCCATCATCCTGTTGCAGGAAATTTTCGGCGTCAACGAGCATATCCGCGCCGTGGCCGACCAGTACGCGGCCGATGGCTACGTGGTGCTGGTGCCCGACCTGTTCTGGCGCGCCGGTGCGCACATCGAACTGGGCTATGACGCGGACGGCTGGAAGCGCGCCGTCGAACTCATGCAAGCTACCGACAATGCCCACGCCGACGCCGATATCAAGGCCACCATCGCCGTTCTGCGCGCGCGTCCGGAAGTGACGGGCAAGCTGGCCTCCGTCGGCTACTGCTTTGGCGGCCGCTTGTCGTTCCAGACGGCCGCGGCTGGCCTGGTCGACGCGGCCATCGCCTATTACGGCGGCGGCATCCAGAACAAGCTGGACCTGGCCGACCGCATCCAGGTGCCGTTGCTCATGCATTTCGGCGGCCAGGACAGCCACATTCCGCCGGAAGCCGTGCAAAAGATCGCCGAACGCTTCGAAGACCGGCAAGACGTGGAAATCCACATCTACCCGGGCGCCGAGCACGGTTTCAACTGCACCCACCGCGACAGCTACCAGCAGCGCGCCGCCGCCCACGCGCACGGCAATTCCTTGATTTTCCTGGCGGAAAACCTGTAAGGCGTTCCCGTCAGCCAGGCCAGCCGCCGACGTCCGTGTCGATATCCGCCCAGCAGCAAAGCCGCATGGGCGCTAAAATAGCGGCTGTGCCGGGCAACGCCCGGCAAACCTGGATGAGGAACCGAATTAAAGATGGCCCAAGTAATTGTTTCTGTAACATTGGCGGCAAGCGCCGAACGCGTGTGGGATTTTATCGGCGGCTTCCAGTCGCTGGCTGAATGGTCGAGCTCGATCAAGACCAGCCTGTCCGAACACGGCGGCCGCGTGCGCCGCCTGAAAACCACGGACGGCGCCATCATCGCCGAACGCCTGCAAAGCTACAGCGAGGCGGACAAGAGCTACAGCTACACCATCGTCTCGGGGCCGATCCCCGTCAAGAACTACCGCTCCACCCTGCGCGTCACGGGCGAGCCGGGCGGCGCTTCCTGCGTGGCGGAATGGGCCAGCGAGTTCGACGCGGCCGAAGGCGTGGAAGAAGTCATGATCGGCGCCTTCCAGCACTTGTATGAAACGGCCTTCGTCGACCTGAAACGCATCATGGCAATTTAGAGCGCCTGACAAAAAGTCCATGGCGTTGTTGCGTTGCCTCGCCGTACATTCGTACTGTCTTCGGCAACACGCCTAGCCCTGAACATTTTGTCCAGCACTCTTAAAAAAACACCGGCCCAGGCCGGTGTTTTTCATGGCGCCTAGCGTTTCACCTTGCCAAACGCTTCGCCCTTGTTCCATGTAGGCAAATTCTTGTCATTCGCCACTTCATAGCCGAGGTTCAGGGTGAATTGCGCCTGCTGCACCATGCCCGATAAATCCCACGACGGGTGGTATTCATCCGTTACCTGGTGGTAATCCTTCTTGAACGCCACCAGGCGCTCGCTGGACGCTTTCGGCTCCTTGACGAAGTCGAACGAGCCGTCGCCGGAAAACACGGCCGAGCCCACGTTGAAGGCGGGTACGCCGGCCTTGGCAAACGCAAAATGGTCGGCCCGGTAAAACGCGCCGGACAGGTCGGGAATGGTGGGCGCCAGGCGCAGGCCCATGCGCTTGGCCACCTTGGCGGCGTTCGCGTACAGGCTGCTGCGCTCGGCGCCGGCCACGCCGATGTCGTGCGTCTTGCCGACGAAGTTCATGCTGTCGAGGTTCAGGTCGGCGGCCGTTTTCGCCAGCGGCCACAGGGGCTTGCGCGTGTAGGCCGTGCTGCCCAGCATGCCCGTTTCCTCGCCGGCCGGCCACAGGAAGATCTGCGTGCGCCGTGCAGGTTGTTTTACCGCAACTTGCGCCATGGCCAGCAGGGCTGCCGCGCCCGAGGCATTGTCGATGGCGCCGTTGTAGATGTGGTCGCTTTGCCCTGAGCGGGCGCTGCCTTCGTCATCCTTGCCCAGGTGGTCCCAGTGGGCCGAGTAAATCACGGCTTCGTCCTTGAGTTTCGGATCCGTGCCCGGCACGATGCCGGCCACGTTGAATTGCTCGATGCTGCGGATCTGGCTGTTCAAGACCACCTTGACCGTGGCGTTCAAGGCCACGGGACGGAACTCGCGCGTTTCCGCCTGCGCGCGCAAGGCATCGAGGTCCTGTCCGCCCGCCTGGAACAGGGCGCGCGCCATGTCTTCCTGCAGCCAGCCTTCCATCGCATTGCCCGCGCCGGCCAGGTTGAAGCGTTCATGGCCGAAACCGTTGGCCGGCACCGACCACGGATACGACGCGGACGCCGTCGTGTGGATCAGCAGCACGCCGGCGGCGCCCTGGCGCAGCGCTTCCTCGTACTTGTAGACCCAGCGGCCGTACCAGGTCAGCGACTTGCCGGCAAAGCGGTTCGGCTCGGCAACGGTCGGCTGCGGGTCGTTGACCATCAGGATGACCATTTTTCCTTTTAAATCAGCACCCTTGAAGTCGTCCCACTGCTCTTCGGGGGCGCGGATGCCGTAGCCGGCGAACACGACGGGCGCGTCGAACGCCACTTTCTGCTGGCCATTCGCCGCGCCAAAGACGATGTCCTGGCCGAAGGCGGGGGACAAGGTCTTGCCGCCCGCGCTGAAGGTCACTGTGCTCGATGGCAAGGCCTTGCTGCCGACGATGGTCAGCGCCTGGCGATACGTGCCGTCCGGCAACGGCTGCAAGCCGGCCACGGCCGCCTGCGTTTCCAGGTAGCGCACGGCCAGGTCGCCGCCGCGCTGGCCCGTGCCGCGTCCTTCCAGCAAGTCGTCGGCCAGGAAGGACAGGTGGGCGCGCAGGGGCGCCTCGGCAACGAGCGGTTGGGCGAGGGTAGCCGTGCTGAACAGGCTGGCGGCGAGGACGAAGGGAAAACGCATGACAACTCCAAAAGTGAATACGGGAAAGCAAAGCAGCGGTAATCTTACTCTACCGCAATGCTCTGGCGTAGCGCGCGGCGCGCGCCAGCCGATTGGGGCCACAATGGCTGCTGGTCCACCGACAAGGAGCGTTCCATGACTCGCCCTGACTTGCAATCGAGCAATACCCTGCGTACCGCCGACGGCACCTTGATCTACTACAAGGACTGGGGCAGCGGCCCGCCCGTCGTCTTCAGCCACGGCTGGCCCCTGTCGTCCGACGCCTGGGAAGACCAGATGTTCTATCTGGCCTCGCGCGGCTACCGCGTCATCGCGCACGACCGGCGCGGCCACGGCCGTTCCAGCCAGCCGTTCGGCGGCAACGACATGGATACCTATGCCGACGACCTGGCCGCCCTGATCGCCGCGCTGGACTTGTCGGGCGCCACCCTCGTCGGCCATTCGACGGGCGGCGGCGAAGTGGCGCGCTACATCGGCCGCCATGGCACGCAGCGCCTGGCCGGCGCCGTGCTGGTGGGCGCCGTGCCGCCGCTGATGCTGCAAACGGCCGATAATCCGCTGGGCTTGCCGCTGTCCGCGTTCGACGCCATCCGCGCAGGCGTGCAGGCCGACCGCAGCCAGTTTTTCCGCGACTTGAGCGAACCCTTCTATGGCTACAACCGGCCCGGCGCGAAGCCGTCGCAGGGCGTGCGCGACAGTTTCTGGCGGCAAGGCATGCAGGCGGGCATGCCGGCCGCCTACCTGTGCATCAAGCAGTTTTCGGAAACGGACTTCACGGGCGACCTGGCCAGATTCGACGTGCCGACCCTGGTGATCCATGGCGACGACGACCAGATCGTGCCGATCGCTGCCTCGGCGCGCCGTACTGCCGAGCTCATCATCGGCAGCAAATTGCTCGTGTATGCGGGCGCGCCGCACGGTCTGGCGACGACGCACAAGGATAGGCTGAACGAGGACTTGCTGGAGTTCTTGCGCACCTGAAACGGGGGCGGGCGCCGTGACGGCGCGGCGCCCGCCGTAGCTGTTGCCACGCAGAACAGGCGCAGCCGGCATATTGTTGTGTATCGTTTAATGTTGGCAAAATCACGCGCCAAATGCGTGCGGATCGCCGATTTTTCTGGCTTTTTTACGTAGATATGGCGCAAAAAACGGCGTTCTGCGGCATGCAGCCACCCGGTAAGGTCCAGTAAAGAGTAAACTAGCAGATACACTCTTTCGCATTGGGCGATTCGAGCGAACTTGTGAGTGATTTCATGTCTGATACACCAATTTCCTTATTTTCCGACCTTAACCTGAGCGAGCCGCTGATTCGCGCGCTCAAGGATGTCGGTTACGAAACACCGTCGCCTATCCAGGCGGCGACGATTCCATTATTGCTCGCGAACCGCGACGTGCTGGGCCAGGCGCAAACAGGCACGGGTAAGACCGCCGCCTTCGCCTTGCCTATCCTGTCGCGCATCGATCTGAAACAAAGCTCACCCCAAGCCCTGGTCCTGGCACCGACGCGCGAACTGGCCATCCAGGTCGCCGAAGCGTTCCAGGTGTACGCCGCCCACATCCCCGGCTTCCACGTGCTGCCGATCTACGGCGGCCAAAGCTACGGCCCGCAACTGTCGGCCTTGCGCCGCGGCGTGCACGTCGTCGTCGGTACCCCTGGCCGCGTCATCGATCACCTGGACAAGGGTTCGCTCGACCTGTCCAAGCTGAAGACTCTGGTACTCGACGAAGCCGATGAAATGCTGCGCATGGGCTTTATCGACGACGTCGAACGCATCTTGCAAGAAACGCCGGAAGGCCATCAAACGGCCCTGTTCTCGGCCACCATGCCTTCCGTCATCAAGCGCATCGCCACCACCTACCTGGTGAACCCGGCCGAAGTGACGGTGGCCGCCAAGACGGGCACGGCCGACAACATCCGCCAGCGTTACTGGCTGGTGTCGGGCATGCACAAGCTCGACGCGCTGACCCGCATCCTGGAAGCGGAAGCGTTCGACGGCATGATCATCTTCGCCCGCACCAAGCTGGGTACGGAAGAGCTGGCCGGCAAGCTGCAAGCCCGCGGCTTCTCGGCTGCCGCCATCAATGGCGACATTCAGCAAGCCCAGCGCGAGCGCACGATCCAGCAGTTGAAAGACGGCAAGATCGACATTTTGGTCGCCACCGACGTGGCCGCCCGCGGCCTGGACGTCGAGCGCATCAGCCACGTCGTCAACTACGACGTGCCGCACGATCCGGAAAGCTACACCCACCGCATCGGCCGCACGGGCCGCGCCGGCCGCAGCGGCGAAGCGATCCTGTTCATCACCCCGCGTGAAAAGAACTTGCTCAAAGCCATCGAACGCTCGACCCGCCAGCCGATCGGCATGCTGGAACTGCCGACGATCCAGGCCGTCAACGACGTGCGTATCGCCAAGTTCAAGGAACAGATCAGCGAAACCTTGGCCTTGGGCGAACTGGAGCAGTTCCAGTCGCTGATCGAAGATTTCGAACGCGAGCAAAACATTCCCGCCATCGAAATCGCCGCCGCCCTGGCGAAGATGGCGCGTGGCAATGTGCCTTTGTTGCTGGACAAGAACAAGGCGCGCGAGCAAGCCACGTGGCAAGACGACCGTCCTGCGCGCCAAGACCGCTTTGACCGCCCTGAACGCAATGACCGTTTCGAACGCAATGACCGCTTCGACCGCAACGAGCGCAGCGAGCGCCCGGCCTTCCCGAAAAAGGAACGCATCCAGCGTCCAGCCGACGCCGGCATGCAAACCTTCCGCATTGAGGTAGGTCATCAGCATGGCGTGAAACCGGGCAATATCGTGGGCGCCATCGCCAACGAAGCGGGCATCGATTCGAAAAACATCGGCCGCATCGAAATCTATGACGACTACAGCGTCCTGGACTTGCCGGATAGCATGCCGAAAGAATTGCTGGACCAGCTGAAAACCGTGTGGGTGGCGGGCCAGCAGCTGCGCATCAGCCGCGACGGCGACGCGCCGGACCTGGCGCCGCCAGCCGCGCCGCGCAAGCCGTTCGCCGCCAAGTCCGCGCCAGCGTTCAAGGATGCACCGGCGGACGCGGGCGAAGTTGCCCCGCGCGCGCCGAAGAAGGAACGTCCACGCCCGGGCGTGACGGCTTACCGCATCGAAGTGGGCCGTGAGCACGCCGTAACGCCAAGCAATATCGTCGGCGCCATCGCCAACGAAGCGAACCTGGAAGCCAAGCATATCGGCCGCATCGATATCTTTGACAACTACAGCGTGCTGGACTTGCCGGAAGGCATGCCGCCGGAAATCCTCGACCACTTGAAATCGGTTGTCGTTTCTGGTCAGAAACTGCGCATCAGCCTGGACGATGGCACGACGGAGCGCAAGCCTGCGCCGCCGCGTCCGAAGTCGCCGCCACGTAAAACGTACAAGTAAGCCATTCCCACGGGCGCTCCGGCGCCTGTGTCGCGGATTGGAGACACATCCCCCTCTGGCGCATTCGCGCCAGTTTTTATTTTCCCTCAAGAAATAAACATGGTTGCCGCGTTATGGTTGGCGGCAGGTATTGCCATCTGCCGGCAATGGCCACGGCTCCTTTGCATATTTTTATCGGTGCAAACGCCATATTTATTGCCTGCTGCATCGATACATAATTTTTTATTAATTATTGTATATGCACGCAATTTAAATTTTGCATTTCAATAAAATCAATCAAGTTGAATCAAAGTAAATCCTAAAATATAAATAAATTGACTTTTATTAAATTGTTTGACTGGCGTCACTGTCGCCGAGGCGATATATCATGGGTGCTTGATGTGGTATATTGTTTTTATGTTTTTGTTATGCTAGTTGAAAAAAAATAGAGGAGCGACGATGCGGGTCAATACGCCTATCACGCAAAATGAATACGTATTAAATGAAGGCATGACGATTGTTTCCACCACGGATTTACAGGGAAACATCAATTACGCCAATCAGTATTTCATTGAAGTCAGCGGTTTTTCAGAAATGGAACTGCTGGGTGCGCCACAGAATATCCTGCGCCATCCCGATATGCCGGCCGAAGCGTTTGCCGACCTGTGGGACACCATCAAGACGGGCATGCCCTGGACCGGCATGGTCAAGAACCGCTGCAAGAATGGCGATTTCTATTGGGTCTTCGCCAATATCACGCCCGTCATCGAAAGCGGCCGCCCGATCGGCTATATGTCCGTGCGCACCAAGCCCACGCGCGAGCAGATCAACGAAGCGGCAGCCCTGTATAAAAGTTTTAAAGACGGAAATAGCGCCAACCTGGCGATCCGCAATGGCCGCGTCGTGCGCCAGGGCTGGGCCGCCAAGCTTGCCGAATGGCGCAAGTTGAGCCTGTCGCAAGACCTGGCACTGCATTGCATCGTCTTCGGCGTGGTGCTGGCCATCCTCGGCTGCGCCGTGTGGAATATCGACGGCGACACGAGCACGGCCACGCGCAGCTGGCTCAGCGGTGCCGCCGCTGCCGCCGTGGCGCTGATGCTGTATTTCTGGGCCCATCTGCACAATTCCCTCGTCGCCCCGCTGGGCGACGCCATCACGGTGGCGCGCAAGATGGCCGGCGGCGACTTGACGGGCGTCATCGACAAGGTGCGCGACGATGACATGGGTCAATTGATGGCGGCCTTGCGCCAGACCAACATCAACCTGCACAGCATCATCGGCGACGTGCGCGCCAACTTCGAGGATATCCGCATCACCACGGCGGAAATTGCCACGGGCAATATGGACTTGTCCAGCCGCACGGAATCGCAGGCGTCCAGCCTGGAGCAGACGGCGGCCAGCATGGAAGAACTGACGTCGACCGTGCAAAACAGCGCCGACCATGTGGCCACGGCCAACGACCTGGCGGCGCAGGCGTCCACCGTGGCGGCCAAGGGCGGCACCATCGTCAGCGAAGTGGTCACTACGATGGATGAGATCAGCTCGTCGTCGCGCAAGATTCTCGACATTATCGGCTTGATCGACGGCATCGCCTTCCAGACGAATATCCTCGCCTTGAACGCGGCCGTGGAAGCGGCCCGCGCGGGCGAGCACGGTCGCGGCTTTGCCGTCGTGGCCGGCGAAGTGCGCAGTCTGGCGCAGCGCTCGGCAACGGCCGCGAAAGAGGTGAAAAACCTGATCGACCATTCGATCGCCACCGTGAACGCGGGCAGCGTGCTGACCAGCAATGCGGGCGCCACCATGGCGGAAGTGATCGCCTCGGTAGCCCGCGTGACGGAAGTGATGGACGAGATTTCCTCGACCACGCGCGAGCAGAACCAGGGCATCGGGCAAGTCAACCAGGCCGTCATCCACATGGATGGCATCACGCAGCAGAATGCGGCGCTGGTGGAGCAGGCGGCCGCGGCCGCCACCAACCTGGCGCAGCGCACCGACAGCGTGGCCCAGTCGATCGGCATTTTCAAGCTGAAGGCGTCGCCCAAGCGCAAGGTTGCCGGCGTGGGCCGCAGCGTGGGCGCGGGCGTCGCGTCGCGGGCCTTGCTGAAGGCACGATAAGCATGCCACTCCCGCCAGCGCCATGCTGGCGGGAATCACTTCCGTACCCGGTACACCTCGCCGCCGCGCACCTGCTTCACCACCCCATCCCCGCCAAACAGAATCACATATTCCCCCTGCGCGCCCGAGGCCGCCGGATAGGTGTACATCCACACTTCCTTGCCGCTGTCGAAACGGATGGACGTGCTGTCGCCCAGCGCGGCGCGCACCTGTTCGCGCGTGCTGCTGCCCACTTGCACCGTCTGTTCCAGGGTGGCGTAGGGAACATTCTTGCTTGCTTGCAAGGCGCGCGTGCCGGAGCAGGCGGCCAGCAGCGTCAACAAGATCAGCGAAAGCCACTTCATGGCGCCACCTCGTCCATGTAAGTAAATTCCAGCAGGGTGTCGTCCGGCCAGTTGCTATCCCACAAGGGCGCGTAATACGTGCGATCAAGCAAGACCTGGCAATCGCAATAGGGCAGCGAGGCGGGCGTTTGCTCGCCGCCCGCGTACAGCATCGTGAACGGCAGCGCCAGGCGGCGTTCGCCATGCACGAGGGTCACGCCGAACAGGGGACGGTCCGTGAAGAACAGATAATTGCCATCCGGCTCGGAACACACTTTATCTGTGCTGTAGAGCATGCTGGATAGCCAGGCGATGATTTGCGGGTCGTTCGAGATCAGGCCGGAATCCATGCCGGCGCGGCATTCCAGGCGCAGGTCGCCCAGGCGCCGCGTGCCGGGCGGCAAGCCGGGCGTGATCACTTGCGCGCGCCAGCTCATGGTGGTGGCCTTGCGGTTGGCCAGCAGCACGGCGTCTTCGCGCGCCGCTTGCGCATTGCGCACGGGGGCAAAGCTGTTGTCTTCGGCCAGGGGCAAGGGGATGCTGACGGTGTCGCCGGCGATGCGCAGTTGCACGCCCGTCATGTCCACGCCGGGCTGGCGCGGCAGCAAGCGGAAGCGCAGCACGGCCTGCGGCGCCAGCGCATGGTCGCGTTCGAAGCGGTCCACGCCCTGCAGCATCTTGCGGTAGGACTTGTCGACGGGGTCGCGCGTGGCGTCCACCTTCACCTGCGGCACGGGCGCGGTTTGCGCCAGCGCAATAGGGCCGTGGAGCAAGCCTATGATCAGCAGTAATCGATAAATACGCATGCCTGAATGCTACGCCTTTTTGCGCATCCGCCACGCACGGGTGAGCGTGTCAGTATTCGCTGTATTTGCGCGCGTCGCCGCGCACCTGCTGCGCCGGGTATTTCTGTGCGTTCAGTTGCATCTTTTCCAGCACGGCCGCGTGCAGGTCGACGCCGCTCTTGTCGGCCAGGCGCACCAGGTACATCAGCACGTCGGCCAGTTCGTGGCGGATGCCCGTGCGCTTCGCCTCGTCCAGTTCGCTATCCGCGCCCGTGGCCAGCCACTGGTAGTGTTCCGCCAGTTCCGCCACTTCCACGGACAGGGCCATGGCCAGGTTTTTCGGCGTGTGGAACTGATCCCAGTCGCGTTCGTCGGCAAAGGCGCGCAGGCGCGCGCGGATGTCGAGCAGGCTGTCGCTGGGCGCGCTCATGCGGCTGCCTGCAACGGTTTTTCCATGAAGACACTGAATGGGTCGTCGGGATAGTCGCCGTACGGTCCGCGCCGCTGGTAGCCGTGGCGTGCGTACAGGGCGATCGCTGCCGGCTGGTGGATGCCCGTTTCCAGGGTCAGCAAGCGGCAGCCGCGCGCCAGCGCCTGCTCTTCCAGCAAGGCCAGCAAGCGTTTCGCCAGGCCCAGTCCCCGGCTGTCCGGGTGCACGTACATGCGCTTGAGCTCGCCGAAAGCGGGCGTGACGACGATGGCGCCGCAGGCCCGTGCCGTGCCCGCCGCATCGCGGGCGACGGCGAACAGCAGGGTATCGGAGGGCACGGACGCCAGGTCCAGCGAGTAGACGCACTCGGCCGGATACAGGGTCTGTTGATATGCATCAAGCTCGGCGATCAGGGTTTGCACGTCGGCTTGCTGCGGCGATTCCAGGCGGATGGTCATGGGGAGGTCGTATGAATGGGACTTCCTCCATGGTATCACTGCGGCCGCGCCAGGCGCAGCGTCAAGCCGATGGGCGACATCACAAAACCCATCAGTTCCTGCGCCTCGCCGCCATCGGGCGTGTCGACGCCGGCGATGTCGAAGCTGCCCAGCAGCATGGCCATGGCGATCTTGATTTCCAACAAGGCCAGGTAGCGGCCCGGACACGTGCGCAAGCCGGCGCCGAAGGGCATGGCGGCGCGCTTGTTGTTCGCCTCGCCCCCTTCGGCCAGCCAGCGCTCGGGCTGGAAGGCTTGCGCGTCGGGAAAGTGCGCATCGGACACCGTGTCGTGGCGCATCACGCACCACACGAGGGTGCCGGCCGGCACGGCGATATCGGCGATGACCGTGTCGCGCAGCGCCTCGACGGGCAGGAAGGGCGCCACCGGCTTCAGGCGCATGGCTTCGCTGGCGCAGGCGCCCAGATAGTCGAGGCTATCCATCTGCTCGATCGTGAAGCGGGCCGCGTCGGGCGCCAGGCGCCGCACTTCCTCGCGCGCCCGCGCCAGGGTGTGCGGATGGCGTTGCAACAGGTAAATCATCCAGGACAGCGTATTGGCCGTCGTATCCTCGCCCGCCAGCAGCATGGTCAGCACATTGCCGGCCACGGCGCGGTCGTTCACGCCGCTGTCCTTTTCGTCGGCGGCGGCGATCATCGCTTCGAGCAGGTTGGGCGGACGCTCGCGGCGTGCCGGATCGCGCGCCATGCGCGTGCGCGCCTGCTGCACCAGGTCGGCCACGGCGGCGGACAGGGCCGCCACGTCGCGGTCCAGCCGGCGGTCGACGGGCAGTTTCACGTAGCGCCAGTACGGGAACATCGACAGGCTGCGCCGCGCCACAGCGGGCAGGATGGCGTCCATGTGGCGCTGGATCACGTCCTCGCCCGCTTCCAGCGTATTGACCTCCGTGCCGAAGGCCAGACCGGCGATGATGTCGACCGTATAGCGTTTCAGGTCGCCATCGAGGTTGATCGCTTGGCCTTGCGTGGCGGCAAGATGCCAGCGCCGCCGCAGGCGCTGCGCCACCGTCGCCAGCGCCGGGAAGTAGGCCTTGACGGCGCCGGGCGCCATGCCGGCCATGACCATGCGGCGCTGGTTGCGCCATTCCGTGCCCTCGGCCAGGAACAGGCCCGGGATGCCGCCCATCTCCTCGGAAACGATGGAACTGCTCAGGGGGCGGCGAAAGCCGTCGGGCCGGTCGCGCAGCACGGCGCCGACGGCCTCGCTGTCGGCCACCACCAGCACCAGGGTGCGGCCGAACCAGACGCGCAGGTAGGGGCCGTAGTGCCGCACCCACTCTTCCACGTCGCGGTGGATGCGCGTGAGCTTGATCTGCAGGCTGTTGCCGACGATGGGCAGGGCGAATGGCCCCGGCAGGCGGCGAATCTGGCGCAGGGCCGTGGTGGCAGGCGCGGCGGCGTGATCGAGCGGGGGCATGGCGTACTCCTGGTGGATGGCGACAATGACTTCACTGTAGCGCGCTTGCGCGTCCGCGTCTTGAACGAATACGACATCGGGCGCGGCCGGAAATTGCCGGTACAATCGTCGCCATGCCTGCCGCCCCTACGCCCCTGACCCGCCTGATCGCGCCGCGCACGGCGCTCGCTTCCTGCGTGCGCGCCTTCCTCGTGCGCGATACCACGGGCTGCGCGCCGTTGCCGCCGGCGCAGCGCCTGAACCGCTTTCCCGCCGCGCCCATGTGCAGCATCGTCTGGACCGTCGCGGGCGACGTGGAAGCGGCAGCGCCGGGCCTGTCGCTGCGGGACGTGCGCATGCCGCCCGCGCTGTTCGGCGGCCCCCGTTCGTATCCGCTGGTCAGCTACAACCCCGGCCCCGTGCATTCCTTTGTCGTGATGTTTTACCCGGCCGCCCTGCATGCGTTGTCGGGGGTCTCGATGGATGGCTTGCTGGACCAGTTCCGCCCGCTCGACGCGCTGTTCGATGGGGAATGGCTGGCCCTGTCGGACGCCGTGCTGGCGGCGCCCGACGATGCGGTCCGCGTCAGGCTGGTGGAGGATTTTCTCGCGCCGCGCTGGGCGCTGGCGCGCAAGAGCGGCGACCATCCGGCCGGCGCCGTGCAGGACTGGGTGCGCCGCCTGGCCGTGCAGGCGGCATCGACGGGCCTGGCCAGCAGCGCGCGCAATATCGAGCGCCGCATCAAGGCCTGGGCCGGCCAGCCCATGCGCACCTTGCGCCGCATGCGCCGCGCGGAACAGCTGTTTCTCGACGAGCGCGGCGCCATCCTGCAGGGCACGGCGTCCTGGTCCGATGTCGCCGCCAGCGGCGGTTACGCCGACCAGGCCCATTTTTGCCGCGAGACGCGCGAAATCACGGGCTTGAGCCCCACCGAGCTGGCGCGCGCCATGCGCGACGATGAAAGCTACTGGATATACAGGGTGTGGAGTTGAGCAGGATTTGTTACCCGGTGTAGACGACGCCTTTGCGCAAGGTCACTTCATGGTGCCCCGCGCCGGGCGCCATCATGGGGAAGCAGTTTTCCGCGCCATGCACGCGCACGTCGAGGAAGTACGGGCCTTCTGAGGCCAGGCAGGCCGTCAATGCCGCGTCGAGTTCCTCGCGCCGGCTTACCGTGTGCGCCTGCCAGCCGAACGCGCGCGCCAGGGCGACGAAATCGGGCAGCGCTTCCGTGTAGCTGTGGCTGTAGCGCCCGCCATGGATGAGTTCCTGCCACTGGCGCACCATGCCCATGTAGCCATTGTTCGACAACACCACTTTCACGGGCAGGCGGTGCTGCACGGCGGTGGCCAGTTCCTGGATATTCATCAAGATCGACGCATCGCCGCTGACGCACACGACGCGCTTGCCCGGATGGGCGATCTGCGCGCCGATGGCGGCCGGCAAACCATAGCCCATGGTGCCGGCGCCGCCCGAGGTGAGCCAGCGGCGCGGCTGCTCGAAGCGCAAGTGCTGCGCCGCCCACATCTGGTGCTGGCCCACGTCAGTGGAAACGATGGCGTCGACGCCATCCATGCTGTCCAGCGCCGCCTGCAGGCGCCGCATCAGCGCCTGTGGCGCGATCACCTGCGGCGTATCGTCGAACGCCAGGCTGTCCTGGGCGCGCCAGGCGTCGATGCGCTGCCACCACGGCTGGCGGTCCGCCAGCAGGCGTCCGCGCAGCTGCGCCAGCAAGGCGGCCAATACGGGGGCGCAGTCGCCGCGCAGGGCCACGTCGGCGCGTACCACCTTGTGTATGGAGGCCGGGTCGATGTCGATGTGGATGACCTTTGCGCCAGGACAAAACGCATCCAGGCGGCCCGTGACCCGGTCGTCGAAGCGGGCGCCGACGCAGACGATCAGATCCGCATGGTGCATGGCCAGGTTCGCTTCCAGCGTGCCGTGCATGCCCAGCATGCCGAGGAAGGCCGGGTGCGAGGCGGGAAAGGCGCCCAGGCCCAATAAGGTCAGGGTGCACGGCGCGGCGGCCAGTTTCACCAGTTGCTGGAAGGCGGCGCAGGCATCCAGGCCGGAATTGACGAGGCCGCCACCGCCATAGAACACGGGCTGGCGCGCGCCGGCGATCAGGCTGGCGGCCCGTTCCAGGTCGGCGGGCTGCGGCAGGGCAGCGGCAGATGCGGCGGGCGGCAGCGGCGCGTGCTGCGTGACGGGCGCCAGCTGCAGATCCTTGGGAAAATCGACCAGCACGGGGCCGGGCCGGCCCTGCGTGGCCTGGATAAATGCTTCGTGCACGACGGCGGCCGTTTCCTCGGCCGCGCGGATTTGCCGGTTCCACTTGGTGACGGGGCGCGAGATGCCCAGCGCGTCGCATTCCTGGAAGGCGTTGGTGCCGATGCTGGTGCTGGCCACCTGGCCGCTGATGCAGATGACGGGAACCGAATCGCACAGGGCGTCGAGCAAGCCCGTGGTGGTGTTGCTCATGCCGGGGCCGGAGGTGACGAAGACGACGCCGGGCCGGCCCGTGCTGCGCGCATAGCCTTCGGCCGCGTGCACGGCTGCCTGTTCGTGGCGCACCAGCACGTGGCGCAGGCGGGGCTGCGCGTGCAGCGCGTCGTACAGGGGCAGCACGGCGCCGCCCGGGTAGCCGAAGACGGTGTCGACGCCCAGGGCCAGCAGGGTGTCGATCAGGGTGCTGGCGCCGTTGCGCGGCGCAAGGTCGGCGGCGGGAGCGAGGAGGGGAGCGGGATCGGGTTTCATGGCCTTATTTTCTGCCTGATGGGGCAGAAAAGGCTGCTGGTTTTCTCGTATAGAATGCGATATTCAGTAAAATTTGCTGTGAAATAAGGATATGACAGAATGAAACTGGATAAATTCGACCTCGCCATCCTGACGGCCCTGCAGCAGGATGCCCGCATCAGCCTGCACGACCTGAGCGCCAAGGTGGGCCTGACCTCGTCGCCATGCTGGGCGCGCATCAAGCGCATGGAAGACGATGGCGTCATCGAAGGCTACACGGTGAACGTCAACGCGGCCAAGGTGGGGCTGGCCGACACCGTCATCGTGCAAGTGACGCTGGACGACCATTCCGACCAGGCCCTGTTCGAATTCGGCCACGCGCTGGCCATGATCCCGGAAGTGCTGGAAGCGTTTCTTGTGTCCGGCGACTACGATTACTACCTGCGCATCGCGGTGAGCGACACGCGCGACTATGAACGCCTGCTGCGCGAGCGTCTATATAAAATTCCCGGCATCCGCCACAGCAAATCGAGTTTCGTGTTGCGCCAGCTCAAACAGAGTTACCTGCCCTTGCAACGCTAGTTCCCCCCGCACGGCGGGAGTTTTTCCCTGGTTCCCCGATGGTGGCTGTCCGATACTGGACGCAATAAAAACCACGATAAAACTGGGGATACGCATGAAACTGACTTTATTGGCCGCCGCCGCCATGGCGCTGTGCCAGGCGCAGGCCGCTGACCTTGCCGCTGACGCCAGCCTGGCCGCGAGCCTGGCCACTTCGGGTGATTTGCCCACCGTCATCATCACGGGCAGCATGCCGCTGCCCACCGTGGACCAGCCGCGCGACACCCTGGCCGCGCCCGTGCAGACGGCCAGCGCGCAGCAGATCGCCCGCAACGGCGCGCTCGATATTTCCGCCTTCCTGCGCCGCAACCTGGGCAGCGTCTACGTGAACGAGGTACAGAACAACCCGTTCCAGCCCGACGTCAGCTACCGCGGCTACACGGCTTCGCCCCTGCTGGGCACGCCGCAAGGGCTGTCCGTGTACCTGGACGGCATGCGCCTGAACCAGCCGTTCGGCGACGTCGTCAGCTGGGACTTGATCCCGCGCATGGCGATCGCATCGCTGACCCTGATGCCCGGCTCGAATCCTCTGTTCGGCTTGAACACCCTGGGCGGCGCGCTGGCGCTGCAAACCAAGGATGGCCGCAGCAGCCCTGGCACCGCCATCGAAGCGCGCCTGGGTTCCGACAAACGGCGCGCCGTCGAGGTCGAGCATGGCGGCAGCAATGCGCAGGGCTGGCACTGGTATGTGACGGGCAACCGCTTCAAGGAAGACGGCTGGCGCGACGATTCGCCGTCCGACGTGCGCCAGGTGTTTGGCAAGCTGGGCTGGAGCGATGCGCGCACGGACATCGCCGCTACCGTGGCCCATGCGGACAATGCGCTGACGGGCAACGGCTTGCAGGAACAGCGCATGCTGGCGCGCGATTACCGCAGCGTGTATACCAAGCCGGATTTGACGCAGAACAAATCGACCCTGTTGAATCTGACGGGCAAGCACCAGGCCGGCGCGGCCTTGCTGCTGTCGGGCAATGTGTACTACCGCAAGATCGATACGCACACGTTCAATGGCGACTTGAACGACGAGTCGCTCGACCAGTCCGTCTACCAGCCGGGAGCGGCCGAGCGGGCGGCCCTGGCGGCGGCCGGCTACACGGGCTTTCCCGCCAGCGGCGCGAACGCGGCCAATACGCCCTTCCCGAAATGGCGCTGCATCGCCAACGTGCTGCTGAACGACGAGCCGGCCGAAAAATGCAATGGCATGCTCAACCGCAGCCATACGCGGCAGGAAAACTATGGGTTTTCGGGCCAGTTCACCGCGCTGGCCGACGTGGCCGCCATGCGCCACAGCGTCACGGCTGGCGCCGCCTTCGACGCCAGCCACGCCACCTTCCGCCAGACGAGCCAGTTCGGCTACCTGAACCCGGACCGCAGCATCACGCCTGTGAACTTCTTTGCCGACGGCACGGAAATCGACGACGACGGCACGCCCGTCGACAACCGGGTCGACTTGAGCGGGCGCATGCGCACGTGGAGCGTGTATGCGAGCGACAGCATTGCGTTGAATCAAGACCTGACCTTGACCGTCTCCGGCCGCTACAACCGCAGCACGGTGCGCAACCGCGACGCCATCACGCCGGGCGGCGGCAGCGGCTCGCTCGATGGCGACCACCGTTTCAGCCGCTTCAATCCCGCCATCGGCCTGGCGTATGCGCCGGCCGCGGGCATCAGCGCGTATCTTGGCTACAACGAAGGCAGCCGCACGCCGACGGCCATCGAGCTCGGTTGCGCCGACCCGGAAAACCCGTGCCGCCTGCCCAACGCCATGGCCGGCGACCCGCCACTAAAGCAGGTCATCACGAAGACGTGGGAAGCGGGCGTGCGCGGCCAGTGGGGCGAGGTGGCCCGCTGGAGTGCCGGCGTGTTCCGCGCGGAAAATCACGACGACATCCTGTTCGTGGCCGACAACCAGGCGGGGTTTGGCTATTTCAAGAATTTCGGCAAGACGCGCCACCAGGGCGTGGAGCTGGCGCTTGATGGCAAGGCGGGCATGCTGGATTTTGGCGTCAACTACACGTGGCTGCAGGCGACGTATCAAAGCCGGGAGCTCGTCAACGGCAGCGCCAACAGCAGCAGCGATGCGTCCGCACCGGGCCTGGAAGGCAATATCGTCATCACGCCCGGCAAGCGCATTCCCTTGACGCCCAGCCATATCCTGAAGGCGCACGTGGATATTCAGGGCGGACGCGACTGGACGGTGGGCCTGGCCATGACGGCCGTCTCCAGCGCGTATGCGCGCGGCAATGAAAACAATGCGCACCAGGCTGGCGGGCCAGCCTACCTGGGCGCGGGCAAGAGCGGAGGCTATGCCGTGGTGGAATTGAACGGCAAATACCAGTTGACGCCACGGCTCAGCGTGTTTGCCCAGGTGAATAACCTGTTCGACCGGAAATATGCGACGGCGGCCCAGCTGGGCGCGACGGGTTTCGACGCCAACGGCAATTTCGCCGCCCGCCCGCTGCCCGCCGTGAACGGCGACTATCCGATGGTCAATGCGACGTTTTATGCGGCCGGCGCGCCGCGCAGCGTGAATGTGGGCGTGCGCTATGCGTTTTAAGGATGGACCTGCTCGATGATGCCATTGCGCAGCGCCAGGTGCACCAACGCGGCGGGGCCGGGCACGTCGAGCTTTTCCTTGATGCAAGTCTGGTGGTTGGCCACCGTCTTGCTGCTGACGTGCAGCAGGCGGGCGCAGTCGGCGGCGCTGCGGCCTTCGGCCAGCAGGCGGAAGATTTCGAATTCGCGCTGGCTCAGGCTGCTCAAGCGGTCCGCTTCCATGTTGGCCGTGCCTTGCAGCACGCCGGGCGCGCTGTGCGGGTCCAGGTAGCGCCGGCCCGCGTGGGCGGCGCGCACGGCGTCGACCAGGTGTTCCGGGTCGGCCTGCTTGCTGACGAAGCCGCAGGCGCCGCCGTCAAATGCGCGCGCGATCAGCTGGGGCGTGTCGTGCATGGTAAACACCAGCACGCGGGCGCCCGCGTCGCGCGCGAGCAGCTTGCGCAGCAATTCCAGGCCGCCGATGCCGGGCATGGACAAATCCGTCACGCAGACGTCGGGCGCGTGCTCCTGGTACAAGCCATACGCCGTTTCGCCATTGCCCGCCTCGGCCACGACGGCGATGTCGCCGCCCTGTTCCAGCAGGCGCCGGTAGCCCGTGCGCACTACCGGGTGGTCGTCCACCAGCATCACGCGGATCGGCCGCATGCCGCTGTGCATGGCGTTCATGGCGCTCATGCCACGCACCGTGCCGCCAGGGCCACTTCGATGCGCAAGCCGTTGCCCAGCGCGCTGATCCAGCGGATGTGGCCGCGCAAGCCCGCCACGCGCTCGCGCATGCCCAGCATGCCGAAACCGTCTGCTGGCGTCTTGTCCTGGCGCAAACCCCGGCCATTGTCTTCGATGGCCAGGTGCAGCAAGCCGTGCGCATCGGCGCGCAATTCCACCGTGGCCCGGTCGGCGCCCGCGTGGCGCGCCACGTTCGTCAAGCCTTCCTGCACCAGGCGGTAGATGGCGGTGGCGGTGCTGTCGTCGAGGCCGGCGGGGATGGCGTGCGGCGCGAAATGGCAGGCGATGCCGTGCTGCTGGGTCCAGCTGTCGCACAGCGCCTGCAGCGCCGGCGCCAATCCCAGGCTGTCGAGCACGGGCGGGCGCAGCCGGCGCAGCATCGTGCGCACCATCGCGTGCAGCGCTTCCGACGAGCGGGCGATGCTGGCGGCGCACGCCTGCACGTTTGCCTGGTCGCCCTCGCGCGCGCGCAGGATGTAGCTGGCGGCGGCGCGGATGGCCGTGCAGTCCTGTCCCACTTCATCGTGCAGCTCGCGCGCCAGCGCGCAGCGCTCCTCTTCCTGCGCGCGCAGCAGGCGCTGCGTGAGGGCGCGGTTTTGCGCCAGCAGCAGCGCCACCTGGCGGCCGCGCCGCACGGCAAAGCCGGCCAGCGCCAGCACCAGCACCAGCAGGCTCAGGGCCAGTTCATCGAGCTGCCAATGTTCCTGGCGCCAGAGCGACTGCGTCAGCCGTTCGGCCAGGTCCAGCCTGGCGGCCAGCAGGAAAAAAGCCAGCGCCAGTGCGCAGCACAGCAGGACGGTCCGGCGCGGCCGGGCGTGCGCGCTTGCCTGGGCGCCAAATTGATGGTGTTCCATGATGCTGCTCCCTGAGCACGGTCGATCTTCTTGTTGTGCAAGCTTCATGCCATCGGCGCAAGGGCGCGAGGGGCCGCTCATGCGGGGCGGAGGGGACAGGCAAGTGTTCCAGGATGGAACAGGTGTACCGCGATGTGACGGGGAGGACGACGCGGCAGGCGCGGTTTTCGAGCTTATCCGAAGTCGGGCCGGTCCGCTGGCGTACGCGTCTGCAGTGTGCGCTCTTGTTGTTCAAATGTAACGTTGAGATTCCTCAAACTTTCATAGATAAAACAAAACAAAGTTTCGCGGAGTTAGATAAAAAATAAATAAATGATATTAAAAATATGATATTTGTTTTATACGATTTGCTATATTTGTTGACACTTTTGTGAAAAAGCTGAAAGCGGGCGTCAGACCTGCCGACCTATCTATCCACAACAATCAAGGGAATAGAATGAATCGTTTATCACATGCGCGGGTATCGCCCGCCACCGCCAATCCGCCCGCTACCCGCGGTCGCGTCGCCGTCCTTGCCGCGCTGGCCACCTTGTCCGTGCTGGGCTCGGCACCGGCCCTGGCCGGTGTCCTGACTTTCGACAACTTGCGTCCCGACGTGTATGAAAGCGGCCAGACGCTCAATACGTCGAGCTACAACCTGCTGTTCCTGGCCGACCCGACGACGGCGGCCGGCGGCGGCGTCAGCGGCGTGGGCGCCATCCTCGATGGCCGCGTGGGTTCGTCGTGCGATATCGCCGCCTGCCCGCAGGGCGCCACCGGCAATTACCTGGCTATCCTCAACGATGGCGGCGTGAATTTCACGCGCGCCGACCACCAGGCATTCACCCTGGCCGGTTTCGATTATTCCTTTATCGCTCCCGTGTCCGGCTTGCCGAACCAGAATTGGGGCCAGCTGCAGCTGAGCGGCACCCTCAGCGACGGCCAGGTGATCAGCACCTCGCTGGCGTTTCCCGGCCAGGGCAGCGATGGCAATTACCATTTCCAGAGCGCTTCCCTGCTGGGCGGTTTCAGCAACTATGCGTTTACGGGCCTGAGCTTCAACGCGTGCATCTTCAACGACACGGGCGCGTGCAGCAATTCCCTCGATTTCCCCGCCTTCAACCAGGGCCAGTTTGCGCTCGACAATATCAATATCAGCGCCGTGCCGGAACCGTCGACCTACATGTTGATGCTGGCCGGACTGGGCGCCATCGGCATGCTGTCGCGCCGCCGCAGCGGCAAGTTCGCCGCCTCCACCGTGCAAGGAGCATGAGATGAAATTACGTCCCGTTTCACTCGGCATCCTCTTGCTGGCCGCCAGCCTGGCGCAAGCGGCGCAGGCGCAGGAACGCCGCTCCTACATCGTGCAACTGGTCGACAAGCCGGCCGCCACCTACACGGGCCAGGTTGACGGCCTGGCCGCCACCAAGCCGGCTCCGGGCGCGCGCATCAACGTGGGCGCCGCCGACGTGCAGGCCTATTTGAGCTACCTCGACACCAAACAGGCCGCCGTGGCCGGCACCGTCAGCGCGGCGGAAATCACGCACCAGTACAGCGTCGTCTTCAACGGCTTTTCCGCCTTGCTGACGGACGATGAAGTGCGCGCCCTGAAGAAAAACAGCGGCGTGGCCAGCATCAGCGCCGATTCCATCCTGCAGCTCGACACCAGCTACACGCCCAGCTTCCTGGGCCTGGACAAGCCGGGCGGCATCTGGGAGCAGCTGGGCGGCAAGGCGCACGCGGGCGAAGACATCATCATCGGCATCGTCGACAGCGGCATCTGGCCCGAGAACACGGCCTTTGCCGACCGCCTCGACGAGAATGGCGTGCCCAGCCACAGCGGCAACAATGTCGTGTACGGCGCGCCGCCGGCCAGCTGGCAGGGCACTTGCCAGACGGGCGAAGGCTTTAGCGCCGAGAATTGCAACAATAAGCTGATCGGCGCGCGCTACTACCGCGCCGCCACGTCGGCGCTGCACTGGACGGAATTCATGTCGCCGCGCGATTCCGTCGCCGGCCTGACGGGGCACGGCGGCCATGGCACGCATACGGCGTCCACGGCGGGCGGCAACAATGGCGCCCTGGCCACTTCGAACGGCGTGTCGCTGGGCAAGGCGTCGGGCATGGCGCCGCGCGCCCGCATCGCCGCCTATAAAGTGTGCTGGACGGCCGCCTCGACGGGCCGCAACGGTTGCGCCACGGCCGACAGCGTGGCCGCCATCGACCAGGCGGTCAAGGATGGCGTCAACGTCATCAACTTCTCCATCGGCCCGAACGCGGGCGGCGGCGCCTTCGACGAGCCGACGGAAGTGGCCTTCCTCGGCGCGGCGGCAGCGGGCGTGTTTGTCGCCACGTCGGGCGGCAATTCCGGCCCGGCCACGCCCGCACCCGACGTGCCGGCGCCCGTCTCGCACATCAGCCCATGGCTGGCGACGGTCGCCAATTCCACCCACAACCGCCTGTACGCGGCCAACGTCACTCTCAGCAGCGGCTCGAAACTGGAAGGCGCATCGAGCAATGCGAATACCCCGGCGCTGCCGCTGATCCAGTCGCGCGACGCGGGCTTGGCAGGCGTGCTGCCGACGGATGTCAACTTGCTGCGCTGCTTCGGCGTGGCCGATGCCACGTCGGCGTATCTGGACCCGGCGAAAGTGGCGGGCAAGGTGCTGGTGTGCGACCGTGGCGGCAACGTGCTGGTCAACAAGAGCGCGAACGCCAAAACGGCCGGCGCGGCGGGCGTGATCATCGCCAACGTGGCCGGCGGCGCCAACACCGTCATCAACCAGGCGCACGCGCTGTCGACCGTGCACCTGGCGCAGGCGCAGGGCGACGCGCTGAAGGTCTTCATGGCGGCGACGCCCGACGGCACGGCGGCATTGGGCGAAATCCACACCACCGCCGACACGACGGTGCTGGCGCCGATCGTCAGCGACCGTTCCTCGCGCGGCCCGAACGTGGCCAACGCGAACATCCTGAAACCGGATCTCTCGGCGCCCGGCACCAACGTGCTGGCCGGCGTGACGGCCGACCTGACGCAGGCGCAGCGCGATGCCGTGGCAGCGGGCGGCGTGGCGCCGGCGGCCGAGTGGGATTTCTATTCCGGCACCTCGATGGCCAGCCCGCACGTGGCGGGCGTGGCGGCACTGCTCAAGCAGCAGCATCCGGACTGGTCGCCCGCGGCCATCAAGTCGGCGCTGATGACGACGGCCTTCAGCACCTATTCGGACGGCTTGAACGGTTCCGTGTCGTGGGATGCCACGGCGAAGAACTCGGGCCAGCTGCCGTGGGGCCAGGGCGCCGGCCACATCGCGCCGAACAGCGCGGCCGATCCTGGCCTCGTGTACGACATGTCGGAAATCGACTATGCGCGCTTCCTGTGCGGCTTGAACCTGAAGGTCTACAGCGCCGCCACGTGCCAGGCCATCGGTACCATCGCGGCCTATAACCTGAACCTGGCGTCGCTGACGGCGGCCAACGTGCTGGGCACGCAAATCCTGACGCGCACGGTGACCAACGTGGGCGCCAGCAGCGCCGTCTACAACGTCTCGGCCAGCTTGCCCGGCTATACGGTGGCGGTGACGCCAACGAGCCTGAGCCTGGCGCCGGGCGCCAAGGGCCAGTACCAGGTCAAGCTGACGCGCACCACGGCGCCGGCCAATACCTGGACCTACGGCGCCCTGAGCTGGACGGATGGCACGCACACGGTGCGCAGCCCCCTGACGGCGCGCGGCACGGCGCTGGTGGCCATTCCGCTGGTCAGCAGCGAAGCGGCCACGGGCAGCAAGGTGCTGACCCTGGGCACGGGCTTCTCGGGCGCGCTGGTGGGCGTCAAGTCGGGTCTCGTCGAAGCCGTGCGCCAGGCGCGCACGATCGGCCAGGCGACGACGGGCGCCGCCGCATCGGCTGCCTGCAAGGCGGGCGGCGCCACGGGCGTGAACGTGCACAATGTGGTGATCCCGGCCGGCACCCTGGCGGCGCGCTTTGCCACCTACGATGCGGAAACGACGGGCGGCGCGAATACCGACATGGACATGGAGGTCTACAACGCCGCCAATGTGCTGGTCGGCAGCAGCGGCAATGAAAGTTCCAATGAGCAAGTGGAACTGCGCCTGCCCGCCGCCGGCACCTACAAGGTGTGCGTGATCGGTTTTGCGCCGCAAAACGGCCAGGCCGACTACACCTTGTCGTCGTGGGTGCTGGCGCCGGGCTTGTCGAATGGCGGCTTCAAGGCGCTGATGCCGGGCACGGCCTACACGGGCGGCACGGCGACTGTCTCGCTGAGCTGGTCCAACCTGGCCGAAGGCAAGCGCCACCTGGGCGCCGTCGGCTACCAGGTGGCTGGCGTGGTGCAGGGCGTGACGGTGGTCGAGGTCAATACCAACGATCCCGTGCCGCTGTTCCAGAACGCGCGCGGCGCCAAGCCGGTGCTGGCTGAGTAAACCGTTCTTTGCTTGAACGCAAGGCGTGCCTCCGGGCACGCTTTTTTTTTATTCACCCACCCCCGTTCGGGAGGAATAGCACTTGCATGGTGGTAACGCCAACGGTATCTTGTCGGATAGCCATGGCTTTGTGCCCTGGCATTCTTGGGGAGTCGCGCGTGACCAGTTTCCGCACCAATACCGACCGCCTGCTGGAAGTGCGCCTGCAGGATGAAAAAGTGCTGGCGATTGCCGGCGCCATGGTCGCCTATACGGGCAGCATCAAATTTGAAAAATCTCTGCTCGGCGGCGAGGGCCTGTTCGGCGCGCTCAAGCGCAAGGTGACCAACGAAGGCATGCAGGTGATGCAGGCCGCCGGCACGGGCACCGTGTTTTTCGCGCAGAATGCGGCCGAAATCACCGTCATTCCGTTGACGGGTGAAAAGCTGACCATCGAAAGCAGCAGCTTGCTGGCCTACGACACGAGCCTGAAGACGGGCACCAGCTTTGCGGGTCTGCGCGGCGCCAGTTCGGGCCAGGGCCTGTTTTCCACCACCGTCGAAGGGCACGGCAACCTGGCCGTCATTTCGCGCGGCAACCTGATTATGCTGGAAGTGACGCCCGCGCACCCGCTGCGCGTGGACCCGGACGCCTTCGTCGGCTTCAAGGGCGATATCCGCCAGGAATTCGTCTTTGACGTCAACTGGCGCACGATGATCGGCCAGAGCTCGGGCGAATCGTACCAGCACAAATTCACAGGCCAGGGCGTGGTGTTCATCCAGCCCGCCGAACGTTAAGTCAGCGAGGACCCGCGATGCCTGTCTATCAGCAAATCAATGAAAAGATGCTTGAGGTCAAACTCGGCAATGAAGAAGTGTTCGCGCGCAAGGGCGCCATGGTGTCCTACCAGGGCGACGTGGCGTTCAGCCGCTCCTTCCTGGCCGGCCAGGGCGTGCAAAGCCTGGCCATGCGCGCCGTCACGAACGAGGGCTATGCCCTGATGTCGGCACGCGGCACGGGCAGCGTGTTTTATGCGCAGGGCGGCCTGTTCGTCACCATCGTCCCCGTGCGCGGCGAAACGTTTTATGTGGAAAGCGATTCCCTGCTGGCCTTCGATGCGCGCCTGACGGCCGGCACCATGTTCCTCGGCAACCAGGGCGGCGTGCAGGGCGTGGTGCGCGGCATGGCCTCGGGCCAGGGCTTGTTTACCACCACCCTGCAAGGCACGGGCGAAGTGGCGATTTTGTCGGACGGCAATGCCATCGGCTTGCCCGTCACGCCGGACGTGCCCGTGTTTGTCGACCCGCAAGCGTATATCGGCCACACGGGGCAGTTGAGCTCGACCATCGTCACGGACTTGAACTGGAAAACCTTCGTCGGCCAGGCGTCCGGCGAATCGTACCAGGTGAAATTCACGGGCCAGGGCACGGTCTACATCCAAGCGAGCGAAAGGTAAGCCATGACGATTTACAATCCCGATACCTTGCCGAAGAACGATAACCTGAACCGTTTTTCGTATGTCATCGACGTCAAGGAACAGATCTTCATTCGCAAGGGCAAGATGATCGCCTTCTATGGCGAACTGCGCTTCGAAGCCATGGGCAGCAGCGTGCTCGATTTGATCGTGCGCAATGCCTTCAATGCACCGAAATACGTGCACCACTTTGTCGTGGCGCAAGGGCAAGGCCAGTTGATTCTGGGCGACAACGGCAACGACCTGGCGTGCTACGACCTGGACAACGCCAACATGACCATCCGCGCGAAAAACCTGCTGGGTTTTACGAAGGATGTGATTTGCCAGGAATCGACCTTGCCCGGCTATCTGACCATGATCGGCACAGGGAAAGTCATCGCCTCGTCGAACGGCCCCGTGCATTTCCTCGAACTGCCGTGCCGCGTGGATGAGCAGGCCGTGCTGGGCTGGGCCGATTGCCCCAGCCCCTCGTACCACTACGATTACGCCCACGTGCAGGGCTGGGCCTCGGCCGCCGGCGCGCTCACCGGTTTCAGTTTGTCGGGCGAGGAAAAGCAGATCGACTTCACGGGCGCCGGCACGGTGCTGGTGCAGTCGTCCGAACTGGACGTGACGGGCAGTTCCGCCCTGATGCAACTGCTGGCGCAACTGCCGCTGCTGGGCAAGGAAGACCTCGGCACCTTGAGTCTTTCCGTGCAGCAGCAGATGAAGGAACAGCGCTAAGCTGCTTTACGGCCGCGCCCAGCTTGGCGGCCGTTTCTCGAGGAAGGCGGCAACGCCTTCTTCCGCATCCTCTTCCATCATGTTGCGCGCCATCACGTCGCCCGCATACGCATACGCGTCGTCCAGCGGCAACTGGCGCTGTTTGTAAAACATTTGCTTGCCGTAACGGATGGCCGTCGGGCTTTTCGCCATGATCTGCTGCGCCAGGCGCGCCACGGCCTCGTCGAGCGCCGCGTCGGCCACCGTTTCGTTGATCAAACCCCAGTCGGCGGCCGTGTCGGCGTCGATGAAGCGGCCCGTCACCAGCATGTCGAAGGCCCGCTTGGGCGACACATTGCGCGACAGGGCGACGGAGGGCGTGGCGCAGAACAGGCCCACGTTGATGCCGGAGACGGCAAAGCGCGCGGACGCGCCCGCCACGGCCAGGTCGCAGCTGGCGACCAGCTGGCAGCCGGCCGCCGTGGCGATGCCGTGCACGCGGGCAATCACGGGCACGGGCAAGGCCTGGATGGTTTGCATCACGCGCGAGCATTGCGCGAACAGGGTTTGATAATACGCAAGCTGGCGCGTGGCTTGCATCTGGCGCAAGTCGTGGCCCGCGCAAAAAGCCTTGCCTTCGGCGGCCAGCACCACGCAGCGCACGTGCGGTTGCTGCGCGACGGCATCGAACGCCTCTTGCAGCGCGGCCAGCATGGCTTCCGACAGGGCATTGAATTGCAGGGGACGGTTCAGGCGCAGGGTGACCAGGCCACCCTCATCCTCGCGCAGCACCAGCGGCGCATCGCTCTCTTGGGTCTCGGGTGTTGCGGTCATGCGGTCTCCCCTGGCCTGATGGCCTTGTTGTTTTAGGAAATCTTACTTGGCGGCATTGACGCTGCCGATGCCGGCGATCGACTTGTGCACGATCTTCGGCTTGCCGTAATACGTCAGTTCGCCCATGCCGCGCACCACGGCGTTCAGTTCGCCCGAGGAATACACCTTGACGGAGCCGATGCCTTCGAAATTGACGTCGACGTTTTTCGCCAGCAAGGCTTTCGTATCGACTTCGCCCACGCCTTGCGCCTTCAGGCGCAGCCAGTCGACCTGGCCATCGGCGGCCAGGCGGCCCGCGCCCTTGTAGCTGATGTCGACTCTTGGACCATTGAGCTTGGTCAATATCTTTTCGCCTGCGCCTTCCGCGATCAGCTTGCGCAAGGTCGGCATGGTGATGAAGATGCGCGGATCGCCCTCGGTCTTCTTGATGTCCTTGTCCTTCATGGAAATTTTCAGTTCGCCATCGACCACTTCCGTGATCACGCCGCTGAGGAATTTCTGGTCGCCGCGCAGCAGCAGGCTTTGCTCCTTGCCCGATTCGACTTCGATGCTGATGGGGCCGCGGATATCGATGGCGTTGAAGGCGCCGACCGTGCGGGTTTGCTCGTCGGCATGCGCGAGGGTGGAGAGGCAGGCAAGGGACAGGGCTGACAACAGGAGCAGAGGACGCATGGCGGTTTCCTTGAGTAGTTGATCAGTGTATTCTATTGTGCAACATCTCCATTGGGGAGAAATTTGCGATGAACTGCACAAATCGCGGCGCGGATGAGCGCCGCCAGCGGCCAGCCGCGCGCCCGGCAAGGCGCCGTTGGGCTATGCTGTGGCGTACCGCGTCCTGGAGACTGCATGAAAAATTACCACAAAGAAGATTATCCCGTCGCCGACATCCGGCGCTTCCTCGAACCGGGACCGGTGGTGCTGGTCAGTTCAACGTGGCAGGGCGAAAGCGATGTCATGACCATGGCCTGGCACATGCTGATGGAATTTTCGCCATCCTTGCTGGGCTGCTTCATTTCCGACGCGAACCACAGCTATGAAATGATCAAGCGCAGCATGGAGTGCGTGATCAACCTGCCCACGGCCGACATGGTCGACCAGGTGGTCGCCATCGGCAATTGCAGCGGCGCAGACACGGACAAGTTCACGGCCTTCGGCCTGACGCCCCAGCCGGCCGAGCAGGTGGGCGCGCCCCTGATCGCCGAATGCTACGCCAACTTCGAATGCAAGCTGGCCCAGGTGGCGGGCAACCCGAAGGGCGGCTTCTTCATTTTCGAGTGCGTGAAAGCCCACGTGGCCACCTCGCCCAAGCTGCCCGAAACCCTGCACTACCGTGGCAACGGCGAGTTCATGGTATCGGGCCGCACCATCAGCCGCAAGAGCCTGATGAAACCTGAAATGTCGTAGGACACCTGACCAAACCTACTGCGCGTCGATATAGGCGGCCTGCGATGCTCACCGTACCCGAGTACGGTTGCGCTTCTCGGCCACCTCTCTCTTCCGCTCGCTACGGTTTTGTCAGGTGTCGTTAATTCTCAAGATGCTCCCCGTATCTGTCCTGGGGTTAAATGACACCCTGCGCCAGCATGGCATCGGCCACTTTCACGAAGCCGGCGATATTGGCGCCATCCACATAGCTGACGGAACCGTCCGCGCGCGTGCCGTATTGCTTGCATGCGGCGTGGATGCCTTGCATGATCTGCAGCAAACGTGCATCGACTTCTTCGCGCGGCCATGATATGCGGGCCGCGTTCTGGCTCATTTCCAGGCCGGAAGTCGCCACGCCGCCCGCATTGCTGGCCTTGCCCGGCGCGTACAGCACGCCGGCCGCTTCGAAGGCCTTGGCTGCCTCGATGGTGGTAGGCATGTTGGCGCCCTCGGCCACGCACTGCACGCCATTGGCGATCAGGGTGCGCGCAGCGTCGATGTCCAGTTCGTTTTGCGTGGCGCAGGGCAGGGCGATATCGACCGGCACATGCCATGGCGACACGCCCGCCTCGAAGCGCACGCCCGTGCGCGCGGCGTAATCGCTGACCCGGCCATACAGATGATTCTTGATTTCCATCAGGATGGCCAGCTTTTCCGGCGTGAAACCTTCCTCGTCGATGACGGTGCCGCTCGAATCGGAGACGGTGATGACTTTCGCGCCCATGGCCATGGCTTTTTCCACCGCGTATTGCGCCACGTTGCCCGAGCCGGACACGGACACGCGCATGCCTTCGAACGAGCGGCCCCGCGGTTTCAACATTTCTTCGGCGAAATACACGGTGCCGTAGCCTGTCGCTTCCGGACGCATCAGCGAGCCGCCGAAGCTGGCGCCCTTGCCCGTGAACACGCAGTCGGCGCGGTTGCTGAGTTTTTTCATCATGCCGGCCATATAGCCCACTTCGCGCCCGCCCACGCCGATGTCGCCGGCCGGCACGTCCGTGTCCGAACCCACATGGCGGAACAGTTCGCTCACGAAGGCTTGGCAGAAACGCATCACTTCACCCGGGCTCTTGCCCTTCGGATCGAAATCGGCGCCGCCCTTGCCGCCGCCCATCGGTAACGTGGTCAGTGCATTCTTGAACGTTTGCTCGAATGCAAGGAATTTCAGCACGGACAGGGTCACGGACGGGTGGAAGCGGATGCCGCCCTTGTACGGCCCGATGGCCATGCTGTGCTGGATGCGGTAGCCGCGATTGACTTGTACTTGCCCATGGTCATCGACCCACGACACGCGGAACATCACCACGCGTTCCGGCTCGATCAAGCGTTCCAGCAAGCCTTGTTCCGCGTATTTCGGGTGCAGTTCCAGGAATGGCCACAAGCTCTCCATGACTTCGGTGACGGCTTGCAGAAACTCGGGTTGACCTGGATTGCGTGCGGCGACATGCTGGACATACTCGTGAGCAGATGCGTATTTCATCAGAATTCCATGGAGGTAATCGGTTATTTGGGCAACTATCATCGCAGATTTCGCACGAAAATGGTGCGGAAATTTGGTTTTGAGGGGTTTCTGCTACATTGTGGGGCGCGCTTTCCCATCAAGCGGCGAGGCCAAGCAGAGAGTGGTCTGGTGGAAAAAGTGACCGAAAAACAAAAAACGCCAGCGTGAGTGCTGGCGTTGCGGACCTTTACGTCAGATGTCCGGATCGTTTCGGGCGCAGCCCGGGCAAAGGCGTTTCCTTGCCGATGAGCAGCTGCATGGCGCGCTGCCGCAGCGTGTGGCGAATCCGGTGCGGAGCCCGGCATGCAACAGTATCCAGCAAGAAATAGGAAAGAGTGCGCAGGCCGGGCACCGGGCAAGGGGCGCTGGCGCGCCAGTAACGTGTTGCTGCCGGTATACCGGTATGGTTCAGCAGGGAACGCAGATTGTTCAGCTTGCGCGCTGAGCGGATCCTGTTGGCCAGTGCTGGCGCCAGTCGCGCAAGGTGCGGCGTGAGCATGGCGTCGATATGCAGGAAATGCTCGAGCTTGCGCGACATTGCGGTCATTTGCGGATGATGTTGCCGATAGTGCAGCAGGACGTTGCTACTGTAGTGTATGGACATGCCGGCACTCAGGCAGCGTATCCAGTAATCGTAAGCGGCGCCTTCCTTCAGCTGTTCGCTGAATGGCCCGATACGGGAGAGCAGTCGTTTGCTGAGCAGCACGCCGGATGGCTGGATGGGAGAACCCAGCAGGCAGGCGGGCCAGGCGGCAAATTGCCGTGGCGTTGCCCAGGCCACGGGATTGCCGCCATGGCTGTTAAGCGTGGCAACTTGCGATGCATACACAATTGCATCTGGCGTGTCGGATGCTTCTGCCTGTGCCAGTTGTTCGGCCAGTTTTTCAGGCAGCCAGATGTCATCGTCGTCGATGAAGGCCACCCATGGACAACGGGCGGCGGCCACTCCCGTGTTCCTGGCGGCCGCCAGGCCGGTGCCCGCATTGTGCACGATGGTCACGTGCGGGTAGGCAGCGTGGACGCAAGCGGCAGTGCCGTCGCTGCTGGCATCGTCGATCAGCAAGATTTCCTGCGCGGGCCGGGACTGGGCCAGCAGCGATTGCAAGGTGTCCTCGAGAAACCCCCTGGACCAGCCGTTTCTGGTGCAAATGATGACGCTGACGGGGGCGACGCTCATGGCGCCACGGCTTCTGGCGGCGCAACACGGATGCGGATGGCTGCGCCGTCTTGCCGGATGTCATACGGTTGCAGTGTCAATGACGGGCAGGACGATTTTCCTGTTTGCAAGTCGAACGAGATGGCACAGGCCGGGCAATACACTTTGTCGCTGTCGCAGCCGCCATCGGCCAGGTCCACGCCGTAATGCGGGCAGGCCGCATCGTAGGCGCGGGTGCCGTCGCTGGTGCGCACCAGCATGATGCGATACGGCGCGGCATCGACGATGATGCGCTGCGTGTCGGGCCCGTCAGCAGGAAGCTGGCCATGTATGACGCCGTTCGCCTGGTCGAGCTGGCCGACAATGACGGGAACGGCTGCCGGCGTCTGCACGGGAGCGGCGACGACGGGCGCGCCGAAATTGTCTTCGCGTCGCAGGTGCAGCACTTCATCGTGGCCCTGCTCGATATCGGCGGCCCGGCGCCAGAATTCGCGCGAGTAAAAACAGGCGGGATCGAAGGTCGGGCGGGAAGCATTCAGGCGCATGGAGATGGCCACGCGCGTCGCGTCCGTCGTATTGAGGTGCGTGCCGTGCAGCACTTCTGGATCGAAGACCAGCATCTCGCCTGCCGCCAGCGGCAGATAGGTCGGCACCGGCAGGCGGTAGCCCGCTTGCAGGTACAGCGTGCGGCGCTCGCAGGGCAGCGAGGCGTTGGCCAGTTCCGGATACAGCACCATGCCCGCTTCCGCCGGCACCTCGCCAATGGCCCACCAGATATTGCGTCCGTCCCGCGAATGGCCGGCCCAGCTATCGATGTGCGGACCATGTGCCCAGGCGGCGGGCGGGTGGCCCCGGTGATAGTCTTTCGGCGCGTACACGGGGTCGATGACCTTACGGGCCTGAAATTGCTCGCGCACGGTCGCGCTGAGGCGGCCAATGCCGGGATTTTCGCTCGCCGGATTGGTCTTGCGCGCCACTTCGTAGGGGAAGTTGATGCGCAGGATCAAATAGTCATCCACATAGAAATCGCCGTCCCAGCCCAGGACCTGGCGGCCGACGGCCGTCGCCATGGCCAGCAAGGGCTGGCGCAAGCGTTCCAGCACCTGGTTGCGCAAGGACGTCACATCGTCGGTGTCGATCACTTCGTGCAGCCGCTCGATGCCATGCTGGCGCAGCACCTGGGCTGCCGCGGCGCCCTTCATTTGTTCGACCGTGGAAATAATTTCGCTGAGCACGCGCTCGGTCATCGTTGCCCACGGGGCGAGTTCACGGACGTGGCACTTGAGCCACACGCCCTGTGTCGAGGATGGAGCGCTCATCTTCATTGCTCCGATGCCAGGGTGCGCAAGGTTTGCAAGCCGCGCACCGTGATCTGGCGCAACTCCTGTATCAGCGGCAGGGCGTCCTGGCGCGCGCGGCGATACTGCGCGACCGAGCGAGCGCGGTCCATGATGGCGCTCACGCAGTCGCCACTTTGCATCAGATCAACATCCCACGACGCCATGCCGATGGTCGACAGCATCGAGCGGCCCCGTTCGTCATACGACAGGTTGATGCTGTGCGAGCCCATGGCCAGGCAGGGCAGGAAACCATGCAGGCGGTAGCTGACGTGCAGCTTGCAGGTGCGCAGCGCTTCGATGTAGCGGCTGACTTCGTCAAAGTACAGGGGGGCCGCTTCCGGGAAGCCGGCGGCAAATTCGAGATCGATGTAGTCGTGGCAAGCCAGGTAGACGGGTTGCGCATATTCGGCACGCAGGGCGGCAATCAGGCGGCGCAAGTCTTCGGCGATGCGCCACTGCAAGGTGGCCGGAACGCTCATGCGCATGGGGTGACGGATGGAAATGATCACGCCGCCCTTGGCGGCATCGCCCTCGGCATTCGGCGGCAGGTACAGCGTGGGGCAGCCACCGACCGTCACCTTGGCGCCAAGGTCGGCGAGGATTTCCTGCGAACCCGTGTCGCGCACCATGGCCACCTTGGCATGCTCGACCAGGTGCCGTATCGCAGTCGGGCTGAGCGCATCGGTGCGGTCTTCCATTTGCCCGTCGCGGCCCGTGATGCGGCCGTGGGATAGGCCCATCAGCATCATCGGCCGGCGCAAGGCATTGACGGCCTGGGCATCATAGGACAGCTGGCCGTTTTCGAACAGATTCCCGCCGCCCACGATGACAGCGTCGGCGAGGCGGTTCATATCGTAAATCTGGCGTGGCACCAGGCCGCCAAATTGCGGTCCCTTCAAGGCAGGAATGCTGACGACATTGGTGGCCGCTCCGAACACCTCATAGAGGAGCTCTGCCGTAGCGTAGCCGATGAGATCGTTGCCGATATTGCGAGTGGTGGGGCGCACCATAAAGATATTCAATGTTCGTCCTGTCTTGTTGTGTGTGTTCAATGAAAACGGGGAAGCCCGGGCGTTGACTAGCCGCGTGCCGCAAGTTCTTCGACGAGCGTGCGCATGCGCGATTTCAGTTCCTGGTCCCCTGGGTAGGCGCCCTGGTCCACGTCCAGCATGCGTTGGGCGCTTGCCGCATCGGCATTGACGCCGAGCAAGGCGGCGATGTCATCGATCAGCGTCAGATCGTGCCGGTTGACACGTTCGGTACTGATGACGAGCGGTTCGATACCCCGTTGCTTGAACCAGTCCTGCCAGAGTTGTTCATCCACGGCAATCAGCTGCATGGCCTTGCGCGCCGCCAGTTTGAGGCGCCAGGTCGAGTAATTTTTTGTTACCGGGGCGACTTCGAAACCCCAGCGCCCCGTGATCATGCAGGTCGCCAGGGATGCCGCCTGGGCGAGCTTGTTGTCGCGGATCAAATGAATGACCGTCGCTCCTTCGAACAAGGCGGTAAAGTCGTGTGGATACGGCCACTTTTGTATCTGGGGAAACTGGATATTCGATGCGAACAGGCCATTCGCAGAACGCCTGGCAAAAATATGCGCGAGGTAATCCTGTTTCTTGATTTGCCAGCGCTCCGTCAGCGCCTGCACGCTATTGTCGTTGAAATACTCCAGCGGCACGCCGATCCCTGCGCCGAGTAACAGGCGGGCCAGTCGTTTGCTCGATGCGCGTGGCGCTGCGCATACCAATAGCTTTTTATGGGGGAGTGGCGACGACGACGTATCGTAAGGAAACTCACGCATTTCTGCGGGCGTTGGACGCATGCTGCCGGTCCATACTGACTTGATATTAGTCAACGGAGTGGGGAAACGTTCATTCATGAGTGGGGGGAGGCTGGCTATGCCCTGTTGCGTGCGATGATGCTTTTAAAGCAACTAAAGAATTTACTTTCTTGAAAATATGTTGCTTTAAAATATTATCTCAATTCATGCCATATATAGCACAAAGTTATTATTTATTTATGTTTTATGTCTCTCCCTAGCAACTATTGATGGCCGGTAGCAAGCTGATTCGAGAACCAACGACAACGCCAGCCCGAAGGCTGGCGTTGTCGTTACCGCGCTGCCAAGAGCGTCACCCCGCCATGCTGCGCAAGATCAAGCCCGTGATGTAGGCGCCGTAGGTGCCCAGCGCATAGCCGAGCACGGCCAGCAGCACGCCGACAGGGGCCAGGGCCGGGTGGAAGGCGCTGGCGATGACGGGGGCCGACGCGGCGCCGCCGATGTTCGCCTGCGATCCCACGGCCATGAAGAACAGGGGCGCGCGGATCAGCTTGGCGACGAGCAGCATCAAGCCGCCATGCACGGCGATCCAGATCAGGCCCAGCAGGAACAAGAACGGCTTGTCGAGCAGGGCGCCGAGGTCCATGTGCATGCCGATGGTGGCCACCAGCACGTACAGCATGGCCGAGCCGATGGTCGATGCCCCTGCGCCTTCCAGGCTGCGTGCCCGGGTAAAGCTGAGCAGCAAGCCGAAGGTGGTGGCGAGCACGACGATCCAGAAGAAGTTCGACGTCAGGCTGTAATCCTGCAGGCGCCATGCAGCGGGCAGGGTGGCGATCCAGCTGATGATGGGGCCGGCCAGGAAGTGCGACAGTCCCGTCACGCCCAGGCCCACGCCGAGGATGATCATGATGTCCGTCAGGGTGGCGACGCGCGCGTGCTGGGCGCGGTAGCTTTCGATGCTGTCCTTGAGCGCATTGATGGCCGTCAAATCGGCGCCCGTCCAGCGGTCGAAGGCGCCCGCGCGGCCAGCCAGGAACAGCAGCACGGCCGTCCAGACGTTGGCCACCAGCACGTCGACGGCGACGAACTGGCCGAACAGGGTGGCGTCCACTTCAAACACTTCCTTCATGGCCGCCTGGTTGGCGCCGCCGCCTATCCACGAGCCGGCGACAGTCGTCATGCCGCGCCACGTGTCGCCCGCCACCGTTTCCGGGTGGATCAGGCGCAAGGCTTCGAACGAGACGAGGGCGCCCAGCATCACGCCGAGTGTGCCGGTGAGAAACATGATGATGGCCTTGGGGCCGAGGCGGATGATGCCGCCGAAATCGATGGCCACGCACAGCAGCACGAGCGCGCTGGGCAGCAGGTAGTCGCGCGCCACGGCGTACAGGCCGGAAGCGTTGCCGTCGATGATGCCGAAGGTGTTGAGCAACGCCGGGATCAGGTAGCACATCAGCAGGGACGGGATATACGTGTAAAACTTTTTCCAGAAGCCATTTTGGCGGGAGGCGGTCCAGAAGACGGCCCCCAGGGTCATGGCGAGCAGGCCGAGGACGACGGCGTCATTGGTGATCAGGGCAGAGGTGGCAGGTGGCATCGGGGATTCCGGTGAACGTGTCAGGGACGCGCGGGATGCCGATCAGGCCCCCGGGCGCAGGGTGGCCGTATCGTATAGCAATGTTGAAGCCTAAACAAATTATTTAGGCCGTGTTAGCGGGAATTTTTCTTGTCAAATCAAACACTTACATACTGGTTCGCCACCCCGCGCTCCAGACTGGCGGTTACAAATAGCGCGCCAGCAAGGCCTTGTCGAGGGACCCGTCGAGTTCGATGCGCACGAAGTGGCCGCTGCCCGGCGCCACCTGGATCTCGCTGCCATCGTCGGCCAGCATGCGGGTAATGGTGAAGTCGCGGTTGCCGCCCGGATGCACGGCTTCGATGCGGTCGCCCACGGCGAAGCGGTTTTTCACGTCCACCCTGGCCCAGCCGTCCGTCACGCCCAGCACGTCGCCCACGTACTGGCTGCGGTCCGCCTCGGATGCGCCGCGCATGTAGTTCTGGTGCGCCTGCGTGTGGTGGCGCTGGTAGAAACCGTCTGTATAGCCGCGGTTGGCCAAGCCTTGCAGCTGGCCCAGCAGGCCGATGTCGAAAGGCCGGCCCGCGACGGCGTCATCGATGGCCTGGCGGTAGACCTGCGCCGTGCGCGCCGCGTAGTACAGCGACTTGGTGCGGCCCTCGACCTTCAGCGAATCGACGCCGATTTTCACCAGGCGCTCGATGTGTTCCACGGCGCGCAAGTCCTTCGAGTTCATGATGTAGGTGCCGTGCTCGTCTTCGAGGATCGGCATCAGCTGGCCCGGGCGCTGGGCTTCTTCAATCAGATAGGGCTGGTCGGCCAGCGGGTGGCGCGGCTGCTGGTGCAGGGCGGAAAACGCGTTGTTGTCGGCCTCGGCCAGCGCCTGGTGGAATTCCAGCGGCACCACTTGCATGCCGCCCAGGTCGCCGCTGGCGTCTTCGGTGGCATTTTTCACCTTGTAATCCCAGCGGCAGGAATTCGTGCACGTGCCCTGGTTCGGGTCGCGGTGATTGAAGTAGCCGGACAGCAGGCAGCGGCCCGAATAGGCGATGCACAGGGCGCCGTGGACGAACACTTCCAGTTCCATCTCCGGGCAGCGCTGGCGGATTTCCTCGATCTCGTCGAGCGACAGTTCGCGCGACAGGATCACGCGCGTCAAGCCCATGCGGTGCCAGAATTTCACGTCGGCCCAGTTGACGGCGTTCGCCTGCACGGACAGGTGCACGGGAATCTCCGGCCACTTGTCGCGCACCATCATGATCAGGCCCGGATCGGCCATGATCAGGGCGTCCGGGCGCATGGCGATCACCGGCTCCATGTCGCGCAAATACGTTTTCAGCTTGGCGTTGTGGGCGAAGATATTGCTGGCGACAAAGAATTGCTTGCCGCGCGCGTGGGCGCCATCAATTCCCTCCTGCAAGGCTTGCAAGGTCGAAAAATCGTTATTGCGCACGCGCAAACTGTAGCGGGGCTGGCCCGCGTAGACGGCGTCGGCGCCATAGTCGAAGGCGGCATGCATCTTGGCCAGGGAACCGGCAGGCAGGAGAAGTTCGGGAGCGTGGCGCATGGAGGAGGGGCAAAGCCGGCGATTGTAAGCGGGCGGCGAGCGCATTGCATTGCCCTGGATCAAGGGATTGCAAGGCGCTGCGCCGTGGCAGCCTAGGCGGCCGGACAGATGTTCTGGTTGGCGCGGAACAGGTTGGCGGGATCGTATTGCTTCTTGATGCGCGCCAGGCGCGGATAGTTCACGCCATACGCGTCGGCCGTGCGCCCGCTTTCATCCTCGGTCAGGAAATTGACGTACACGCTGCCTGTCGCATACGGCGCCGCGTCGTTGAAAAACTCGCGTGCCCAGGCGATGCAGCGCGCGTCATCGGCCGGCTCGTCCCAGCGCGTGTGCACGTTCATCACATACAGGGCGTCGCGGTGCGGATAGGCCGTATCCTGGGGCGCCGGCCGGCTCGCCTGCGCGCCCAGCAGGCCGAGGAAGATTTCGCATTGCGGCGTCGGCAGCTTGCCGGCATGGCGGATGACGGTATCGATGGCCGCGTCGCTGAGCTGCGTGAAGTTGTGCGACTTCCAGTAATTGCGCGCGCCCGGCGTGAGCAGGGCATCGAACGCCTGTTGCCAGGCCGTGTACGGCATGCTGCCCAGGTGCATCCCCAGCGGCTGGCCGAAGCTGCCGATGCGCTCGATCGCTTCCTGCATGGCGGCAGATTGCACGGGTGAAAAGACGGGCAGGACCAGCACGTCCTGGCCGTGCACTTCCGGTGGCAGGAAGGGCAGCGGCGGCGCCTTGCGCAAGACGGCCCAGACGGTCAATGCATCGGGCATGCCGTCGACGAAATCGCGGTATTTCGTCAGCACCGCCTTGGCTTGCGCGTAAGGAAACACGATGAGGCCGGCCGTGACTTGCGGCCCCACCGGATGCAGCTGGAATTCGAAGCGCGTGACCACGCCGAAGTTGCCGCCGCCGCCGCGCAAGGCCCAGAACAGGTCGGGATGCTCCGTCGCGCTCGCATGCAGGAATTGTCCGTCGGCCGTGACGACGTCGGCCGCCAGCAGGTTGTCGGCCGCCAGGCCCAGCGTGCGGCTGAGCCAGCCAAAGCCGCCGCCCAGGGCCAATCCTGCCACGCCCGTGGTGGAATTGATGCCCAGCGGCGTGGCCAGGCCGAACGCTTGCGCCTCGTGGTCGAAGTCGTGCAAGGTGGCCCCGCCTTCGACGTGGGCGCGGCGTTGTTGCGGATCGATATGCACCGAGCGCATGCCGGACAGGTCGATCACCAGGCCATCGTTGCACAGGGCGCTGCCGGCGATATTGTGGCCGCCGCCCCGCACGGCCAGGGGCAGGCCGTGGTCGCGTGCATACGCCAGCGCCGTGCGCACGTCGGCCGTGCCCGCGCAGCGCGCGATGAGGGCCGGATGCCGGTCGATCATCGCATTCCAGACGGCGCGCGCGCTGTCGTAGCCGGCGTCGTTCGTTTGTAACAGTTGCCCTCTCAATGAGGCTTGCAACTCATTGAGCTGGCCGTTCGTCAAGGTATTCATCGTGTACCTCCCAGCGGCTGCATGCGGTTATGGGTATGGTGACGGGAAGCAGGAGGACTGTCCCCGCGTGCCGGCCTGCATGCATCGTTTGCCAGCGCGTGGTTTCATGATAGGAAGGCGCCAGACGGTACGCAAGCCCAGGTGCCGGCAAATGAAACAGGGAAGTGCGAAGGCTTGCGCTGCGACAGACGCTGGGCTGCCTGAACGACGGGGCTGCCGCTTCAGGCGTAGGGCGTGCCCGCCATGGCGGCGTTCAAGCCCGTGTGTCCCCGGTCTACCAGGGACAGGAAGCCGGCCTTGGCCAGTTGCGCATCGCCATGTTGCGCGAAGGCACGATGCGCCTCGACAAGGGCGGTGCTCCAGGTGGCCAGCAGCAGGCTGGCCGCCAGGTGGGCGAGGGGATCGTTCGCATCGCGCCCCGTGGCGTCGGCCAGCGCTTGCGCCACCACGTGCGCCAGCTCGTCGCGGATCGCCCGCGCCCGCGCTTTCAAGGTAGCGCTGGCCTCGATGGTGGCAATGAAGCCCTGGCCGGCGGCGGAAAACGTGAGGTAGGGACTGTCCTCGGCCGCCAGGCGGTGCGCCAGCAGGCGCAGGGTTTCGATGGGAGCGATGGCGGGATCGCGCTGGCGCAGGGCGTCGCGCAGCAGTTCGCGTCCCTCTTCCTCGCGGTCGAAGAACATGTCTTCCTTGCGGGGAAAATGGTTGAACACCGTCATGCGTCCCACGCTGGCCGCGGCCGCGATTTCGTCCACCGTCACTTGCTCGAAGCCGTGCACGAAGAACAATCGCGTGGCGGCATTCGAGATGGCTTGCCGGGTGGCAAGGCGCTTGCGGGAGCGGAGGTCGGCAGGAATCGTCATGTTGCCCCGATCATACACGAAGTGTACTAAGTACAGATAACACTTGATGGTGCGGCAAGATGGGGAATACTATTTATGTACTGAGTACATATTTAGATTGAGTATATGAAGAAATCCCTTCCCGTGGCGGCGCTGCCCGTCATTTTCGCCACTGTCGTGCTGGACGCCGTCGGCATCGGCCTGGTCTTCCCCATCTTGCCGACGCTGCTGCGGGACGTCACGCATGCCGATAACGTGGCGCCGTATATCGGCATCATGACGGCCCTGTACGCGCTGATGCAGTTCATCTTTGCGCCGGTATTGGGCGCGTTGAGCGACCGCCTGGGCCGGCGTCCCGTGCTGCTGCTGTCGTTGGCGGGCGCGGCCATCAATTACCTGTTCCTCGCCTTCGCGCCCAGCCTGTGGATGCTGCTGCTGGGGCGCGCCATCGCGGGGTTGACCAGCGCTAACGTTTCCGTGGCCACCGCCTACCTCACCGATATTTCGGCCGAGAACCAGCGGGCGCGCCGCTTCGGCTTGCTCAACGCCATGTTCGGTGCAGGCTTCATCATCGGCCCCGTGCTGGGCGGCGCGCTGGGCGATTACGGGCTGCGCCTGCCGTTCATGGCGGCAGCCGTCTTGAATGCGGGCAATCTGTTGCTGGCGTGGTTGAGCTTGCCCGAATCACGAACGCCGACACGCGGAAAAATCGACCTTGCGGCATTGCATCCCTTGCGCCCCTTGCGCTGGGTTTTCTCGGAGAAAAGCTTGCTGCCGATCACCGTCATCTTCTTTACCTTCAGCGCGGCCGGGGAAGTGTATGGCGTGTGCTGGGCCTTGTGGGGACACGATGCGTTCGCGTGGAACGGGCTGTGGATCGGCCTGTCGCTGGGCGCCTTTGGCGTGTGCCAGGCGCTGGCCCAGGCCTTCTTGCCCGGTCCGGCCGTGAAACTGCTGGGCGAACGCGCCACCATCCTGACGGGCGTGGCCTGCGCCTGCGTGGCGCTGCTCGTCATGGCGTTTGCCACGCGCAGCTGGATGATCTTCGCCATCATGCCCGTGTTCGCCCTGGGCGGCATCGGCGCGCCGGCCTTGCAGTCGCTGGCGACGCGGCAAGTTGCCGAGGACCGGCAAGGCCAGTTCCAGGGCGTCCTGGCTTCGGCCGTGAGCCTGGCGTCCGTGCTGTGTCCGCTGGTGTTTTCCAGCATTTACTTTGGCGTCAGGGCGTACTGGCCCGGCGCCGTCTGGTTGTTCGTGATCGTCGTGTATGCGGCGCTGGTGCCGCTCGTGCTGGGCTTGCGCTTGCAGAAACCGGCGCAAGCCCTGGCAGGCTAGTGCGCGTGCGAGGCCCCGCTGCTGCCGGCCTGTCCCGTCATGGGCAGGTGTTCGGGCGGCATGCCGTCCTTGAACAGTTGACGCAGCTGCTGGCGCAGCTCCGGCGTGTCGTGGTGATGGTGTACCGAGACCGCATGTTCCACGGCAATGCCCAATAGCTCTTCCTCGCTGTCGGCCGAGATGGCCACCGAGCAATGTGTGTCGCTTGGAAATTCCCGGCAATCGATGAATTTGCGCGTCATGATCGACTCCTTTCTGCAAAGAGCGGGCACCGCGCCCGCTTCATTCAGTATAGGTCGCAAATTCGCCTAGGCGGCGCGGCTGCCGGTATCGGCCTCGTGCACGGGCAAGTGTGCTGGCTGCGCCGCCTCGGCCGGAAAATCGTCGACCTGGATCAAACCGTCGGCCAGGCGCGCATATTCCAGCAAGGTATTGTGCTCCTGGCAGCTGACGGCGCCTGCCGCCTTGGCTGCGGCCAGCCACTGTTGCATGGCGGACAGGCTTTGCGGCAAGTGCCGCAGAGCCGCGCCTGCGGGCGTGTCTTTCAGGCGTTTTTCGATGTGCAGCACGTCGGGCAGCAAGGCCAGCGCCCGCTCGGCGCAGGCGACGGGATCTGCGGCGTCGCTGGCGACATGGCCGTCGGCCAGCAGCCGTTCGCGGTCGGCGCCCGGCGTTTGCAGGGCCAGCGCCACTTCACTGCCCAGTTCGTCGGATGGCGGATGGTCTGGCAGGCCAAACGGGAACAGCATGGTGCGCAGCAGCACGGCCAGCCCGCGTGCGGGGAAATTATCGAGCACGCCCGTCAAGCCTTGCTGGGCCTTGACCAGCGCATCTTGCAGCGACCAGTGCACATACGGCAGGTCGGCGGCGAAACGACCATCGTCCTCGTAGCGCTTCAGCACGGACGACGCCAGGTACAGCTGCGCCAGCACGTCGCCGAGCCGGGCGGACAGCCGCTCGCGGCGCTTGAGTTCGCCACCGAGCACGAACATCGACATATCCGTCATGACGGCAAACGCCGTCGACAGCCGCGTCAGGGCGCGGTAATAGGGCGCCAGTTCCGCGGCGCCGGCGTCGGGCACGGCTGCCAGGCGCGCGCCGCCCAGGCCGTACCACAATCCCCTGGCCAGGTTGCCCAGGACAAAGCCCACGTGGCCAAAGAAGGCTGCATCGAAATCGCGCACGGCCTTGCGGCCGTCGCTTTCGCTGACGGCGGCCATTTCCCTGAGCACATACGGATGCGCGCGGATGGCGCCCTGGCCGAAGATGATCAGGCTGCGCGTGAGGATGTTGGCGCCTTCGACGGTGATGGCGATGGGGATTTGCTGGTAGGCGCTGGCGAGGAAATTGTTCGGTCCCACGCAGATGCCCTTGCCGCCGAGAATGTCCATGCCGTCGTTGACGAGCGCGCGGCCCCGCTCCGTGACGTGGTATTTGACGATGGCGGAAATGACGGCCGGCTTTTCGCCCAGGTCGACGGCGTGCGCGGCCAGGGTGCGGGCCGCATCCATCAGGTACAGGTTGGCGCCCATGCGGGCCAGCGCTTCCTGCACCCCTTCGAACTTGCCGATTGGCATGTTGAACTGGCGCCGCACGGCCGCATATGCGCCGGTGCCGCGCACGGCCATCTTGCCCATGCCGACGCTGGACGAGGGCAGCGAAATGGCGCGCCCTGCCGCGAGACACTCCATCAGCATGCGCCATCCCTTGCCCACTTGCGCCTGGCCGCCGATGACCCAGTCGATGGGGATGAAGACATCTTGACCGGACGTGGGGCCGTTCTGGAACGCGGCGTTCAAGGGATGGTGGCGGCGGCCGATCACCACGCCGTCGTGGCTGGCGGGGATCAGGGCGCAAGTGATGCCGGGCGCATCGTTGTCGGAGAGCAAGTGTTCTGGATCGCTGGTCTGGAATGCCAGGCCCAGCAAGGTCGCCACGGGCGCCAGGGTGATGTAGCGCTTGTTCCAGCTGAGGCGGAAACCGACAGTGGCGCGCCCTTCATGCATGCCCATGCACACGACGCCCAGGTCGGGAATGGCGGCCGCGTCGGAACCCGCATACGGGCTGGTCAGGGCAAAGCAGGGAATCTCCGTGCCGGCGGCCAGGCGCGGCAGGTAGTAATCCTTCTGTTCTTCGGTGCCGTAGTGCAACAGCAGTTCGGCCGGCCCCAGCGAATTGGGCACCATCACGGTCACGGCCAGGGCCGAGCAGCGGCTCGACAGCTTCATCACCACTTGCGAATGCATGTAGGCGGAGAATTGCTTGCCGCCGTATTGTTTCGGGATGATCATGCCGAGGAAACCCTGGCTTTTCATGTAGTCCCACGCTTGCGGTGGCAAGTCGAGTTGCTGCTGCGTTTCCCAATCGTTGACCAGTTCGCACAGCCGCTCGACGTCGTGCTCAAGAAAGTGGCGCTCCTCGGCAGTGAGCATGGCGCGGCCATACGCCAGCAGCTTGGGCCAGTCGGGCCGGCCGGAAAACAGGTCCGCATCCCACCACGTGGTGCCCGCCTCGAGCGCGTCGCGTTCCGTGTCGGACATGGTCGGCAAGATGCGCTTGAACAGCGCGAGCAGGTGCGGCGCAAGCAAGGCGCGGCGCACGGGGCCGGGCGCAAACAGTAAAGCCAGGCCCAGCAGGGCCAGCATCAGTATGATCGTCAGCATGCGATATCTCCCTGTGTCATGACAACAGAGTAGGCCGATGCGGCCGATGTTACTGTGCGGTACTGCGCATACGCACAACGCCAACCGCAGGGATTGGCGTTGTGGTGTCTGGCGTGAGGCGTATCAGCGTTGCGGAACGACAATCACCGTGTCGCCCGTCTTGCCCTTGGCGCCCGTGTCGCCTTTGGCGCCTTCATCGCCAGCAACACCAGCGTCGCCCTTGGCGCCATCGTTGCCTTGCATGCCGCTGTCGCCGGTCTGGCCCGTGGCGCCGGTGGCACCCGTCGCGCCGGCAGGGGCTTCGGCGCCCTTGGCACCGGTAGCGCCGGCAGGACCAGGCGCGCCGGCAGGGCCGGGAACGACTTGTACGACGGTAGGCGCGGGTGGCGCTTCGCGCTGGCAAGCGGTCAGGGCGAGGGTAGAGGCGAGCGCGAGCAATATCAGGGTAGTTTTCATGATGCATCCTTTGGCAGTGTGCCGTGATGTACGGAACGGCTCGACGGCGTCGGGCGCGAGTTTCGCATGGCGGTATGGCGGAGAGAATCGGATCAGGTAGCCGTTGCGCCGTGTCGCGCAGGGCGCTGGCGGCGGGAAGGGATGTGGTCTGCCTGCAGCATGTGCTTTTGGACAGCCGCAGTCCGTACGTTTGCGTACATAGCGGCGGGTGGGGTGGAGGTTTGTGCAAGGACAAACAGCCAACCCGAAGGTTGCTGTGGCTGTTCAAATTGGAGTGGCAGCACCGCGACTGAGGGCCTGGTGCTGCCTGGCACGCTTATTTGACGGTCAAATCTGCCTGGGCGGCAGGGGCCGGCGACGAGTCGCCACCGCCGCCACCGCAGGCAACGACGAGCATACACGCGCTAAATACAATTGCCAGAGTCTTCATCGAACTTGTCCATTCTCAATAGTTACGCCTGTGCTGGCGCCGCCTTGAAACGGCCATGGCTGTGCCAGAGCCGGGCCTTTGATGTCACTTAAATCCAGGATGGTGACCCGGATGGGCAGTAGGGAAAATTACAGCGTGACGGGTTCCGGCGTGAGCATGTAGCGCGCATATTTGCCATCCCCCAGGTCGCAGAAGCCTGCCGCCCACAAGCTGCCATCGGTCTTCTGGATGAAGGAGCATGCGCTGCCAGCCCATGCGGCGGCAATCCCGGTACCGACTTGCCGGAAGGCACCGCGATTGAATTGGCCATCGCCGAACTGGCCGTTGTTGCCATCGCCGCCCGCCCACAAGGTGCCGTCGGACTTGACGGCAAGCGCATAATAAGTGCCTGCCGAGATGCTGACGAAGCCATCTCCCACCTTGACCGGCGTGGCGGCAGTGGGCGTGGCGGCGGGCGCCTGGTTGGGCGCGTTGCCGCCCCAGTTCCACAGCGAATGGTCCGCCTTCAAGCCATAGACCGCATCGTAGCTGGTGGCAATCGCAACATAGCCATCCGCGATCTTGACCGGTGTAAATGGCTGGTTGGCCAGATTCTGGGTCCATGTCCACACCGAGCCGTCGCGCTTGAGGCCCAGCGACGCCCCGCCACTGCCACGGGCGATATCCACGTAGCCCGTGTCTATCATGCGCGGCGTCAGCTCCGGTTCGATGGCGTTGGGTTGCTGCAGGCTACGCGCGCCCCAGACCCACAGGCTGCCGTCTTTTTTCAGGGCTTCGGCGTTTTCGCCGGCGACGCTTCTCTCGCCTTTGACGACGACCTTGACGAAATCGCTGCCGATCTGCACAGGAGTGGCGTTTGAGCCGCTCGTGCCATTGCCCTGGATACCTGCGTCATTGCTGTTGCCCCAGCTCCAAAGCGAGCCGTCTTTCTTGATGGCCAGGGTGGCCGCGATGCTGACTGCAACATCGGCGTAGCCGTCGCCGATCTTGACCGGCACGGGCTGGAGAGGGTTCCAGCCCCAGAGTGTGCCATCAGATTTGAGGGCGGCGTAGCGCCAATTCAGGCTGGTGACGAATGCGGCAATGGCCTGATAGTCGACGGAGAGCTTGTGCAATGGCGATGCGGCGCCGGCGCTCGCGGACACGGCGCCCTGGCGCGCTCCCGATTGCCCGGTCGGCGTGCAGCTGAATTGACGCTGCGTGCTGCTACCCCCGCTGAGCTCGGCGATACCTGCGCAGTCCGTCAACGCAAACTGCATGTTATCCGGCAGATTGCTGCCAGTCACAGTAAAGGTGGTGACCATGCCGATGTTGGCCTTGGCGGGCGAAACGGCGCTGACCTCGGGCGGCAGGGGCGTTGGCAGTGTGGGCGGTGTCGGGGGGGGAGCGGGAGGCGATGTCGGTGAAGTACTGCCGCCGCCGCAGGCGCTCAAGGCGAGCATTAAGCTGGTCGCTGAAATAATACGCAAATGAGTCATGGGAATGCAATTTATAAAATTGCATGATTGTAACTTAAGTCATATTGTCGTACGGCATTATTGTTTTCGGCGCCAGCAAACAAAAACGCCACCCGAAGGTGGCGTCTTGATCAGTACTGCTGCATTCTTGCTGGCCCGGGGCGGAATCGAAGCAGCGGCACGAAGATGTGCCAAACAAGGCCCGGCCTACTGCGCGCTTTCCATGGATGCCACGGTGTCGAAGATATGCGCCAGCGCGCTTTCCATGGCGCCGGCGGTGGCGTCGCCGCTCTGGTTGGTGATGATGTAGACCCCGAGCTGATATTGGGGAACGATGTAGGCGTAGCCTTGCGCACGCGGCACGCCGCCATGGTGGACGTAATGCGTGCCCAGCTGGCGACTCGTGCCGATGTTCCAGAAATAGGCAATGCTGAAGTCATCCTGAAAGCGTAGCAGCGGCTTGTGCGATTCGACGACGGCGGGATGGGTGCCCAATTGCAGGCGCAGGTATTTCGCCATGTCCGGCATGGTCGACTTCAGGTTGCCGGCGGCCCCCCAGGGCAGTTGCGGCATCGGTGTCGTGATGACGGGATTGTCGCTGTGGTAGCCGGGCGCCAGCCGGCCGGCATCCTGGGCTGCGATTTTCAGCCTGGTATCGTGCATGCCGGCTTCGCGCGCGAGCAATTGCGTGAGCAGCACTTCATAGGGCATGCCGTAGATGGTTTCGAGCGCGTGCGCAACGAGTTCGGTGCCGGCGCTGGAATAGGCGTAGTCCTTGCCCAGCGGACCGTTGATGTTGACTGTATGCAAGTCCTGCCAGAATTGGGGTTGTCCGTAGTTGGCGTAGGCTGCGTTGAGCTTTGCCGGCGTGGCGTGCGCCGTGAAATCCTGCAATACGGTGTTCACCTGCAATGGCAGCATGCCCGGCATATTGCTGGTGTGCGTGATCAAATGGCGCAAGCGCACGGGCTGCCCCTGCGACTGCAGGTTCGGGTAGGCGGCCGGCAGGTATTTTTGTATGGGATCGTCGAGCGTCGCCTTCCCATCGAGCACGGCGTTGGCCAGCAGCAGGCCGGCAAAGGTTTTGCTGACTGAACCGATTTCATACAGCGTTGTATCGTTGGGCGGATTGGCCTTGCCGGTCTCCAGCTCGCCTTGATGCAGGATGAACTCCTGGCCGCGATAAACGACGGCTATCGAGGTCGCGTGCAGCAGTTTCGACTGGAGCAGGGTGGTCGCGGTCTGGTGCATTGCCGCAGGAATGTCATGCGCGGGTGCCGTGGCCGCGGGCTTGCAAGCTGCCAGCAGCAGTGTCATTCCAGTTGTGATTGCGGCGAGTCTGATCATCATGCGCACCATCCAGTGGGGAGGGGCATTCTCGCACAATGGGTTCGGCGGCGACAGAAAAAAGTCACGCGTATGGTTTTGCCAGAGAGCGAACGGCGGTGCCGGACAAAAGAAAACGCCACCCGAAGGTGGCGTTTTTTTATTCTTGGTGGCCCGGGGCGGAATCGAACCACCGACACAAGGATTTTCAATCCTCTGCTCTACCGACTGAGCTACCAGGCCAAGGCGGCGAATTATAGCAGAAAGACTTTCCACCTGACCAGAGCTGGCTGTGTTCAAATGCAACAGATGGCCAAAACATGGTGTTTTGGCATCCTTGTATGACCGAAAGGGATGTGGCGATGCAGCGACGTATTGGAGTGCAAGGCCTGGCGGTGGCAGGCTTGTTCGGTTTGTTGTGCGGCGCGGCGCGGGCCGACGGGTTGGCCGAGTTGAACGCGGCGCTGGCGCGCTTGCAGGGGCAGATGCCGATCAAGGCGCAGGTCGAATCGAAAACCTGGCGGCGCGAAGGCGAGGGCAAGGCGGCGGAAGAGGATAGCGGCCAGGCCACGGTGGCGGTCGAGGGCGGGCCGCCGGGCTTGCAAGTGCTCTACAGTAAGGAGCTGCTGGCGAAAGTGGAGGCCGAGCAGCGCGCCAGGGTGAAGGATCCGAAGGCCAAGGCGCCGATCGGCTTTGCGCTGGGGGAAATGAAGGCGACGGAGCTGCGCTCCATGGTGTCGGGGGCGGATACCCTGTCGCGCGAAATCGAGGAAGCCGTGTTCAGCGGCGAAAAAATGGATAGCTACAAGGGCAAGCCGGCGCGCCTGCTCAGCTTTACCTTGTCGCTCGACAAGGTGCCTGAGAAAGACCGCAAGTATGTGAAGAAGTTCGAAGGCGGCCTCGATGTGTGGATCGCGGCGGACGGCACGCCGCTGGCCAGCCATTTCCACGTGGATGTGAGCGGGCGCGCCTTTGTCGTCATCAGCTTTACGCAAAAGACGGACGAGACGCGCCAGTATGGCGTCAGCGGCGACCATTTATTGCTCCTGCGCAAGGAAAGCAAGAATGCCATGTCGGGCGCGGGCGAGAAGGTGGAAAGCAAGATCGTCAAGACCTTGCAATTGCAGTCCTGACGCGTTGCCGAACCTCATAAGCCGCTGAATCAGCGGCTTTTTTACATGGCCGAGCTGCCGCCCAGGCCGCTCTTTTGCAGCACGCAGCGCCCTGCCTGGCAAGTGGCGCCCGGGTCCGTGATGATGGAGCAGGTCGACATCATGCCGTCCGCCTGCTGCTGTTTGCGGCTTGCCTCGGCTTGCGCCTGGGCCAGTGCCTTGAGTTTTTTGCCGTCATTGCTTTTGCTGGACCACGCCAGATAACGCTCGGGGCCGCCGCAAGCCTTGGCGCCGATGGCGATGGTCTGGCATTGCTGGGTGGAATCGCACGCGGCGGCGCCCACTTCCGCCTGGATCTGCGCCAGCAAGCCGGCATTGCCGGGGGCGGGCGGCGCATCATCTTGCGTGGGGGCGCTGCCGCAGGCGCTGGCGGCCAGCAGCAGGAAGCTGGCGCACGCGGCGCGCAGCAGGGCGGAGTAGGTGGGCGTTTGCATGCGCTCATCATGTGCCACGCTTGCGTAAATGGCAAGCGCGATTCGCACTTGGGCAGAACCTTGATCCCGGTCATTTTCCTTATTAACTAGTCAAAGTTAATATAAATCAACATCCAACCAGCGATGTACGGGTGGCAACCGGGCCGGTGCGCTGCATTCCCGCGCCGGCGCGCGCCGCCGATTCGGGAATGTTTCCAGGAGTTAGACTATGCGCCGCACCTTATCCCCCTTCCTCTTCATCGCCAGCCTGACTTTCGGCAACGTGCTGCACGCCGCCGACAAGGAGCCGATCCAGCCGATCACCGCCGCCAAGGTGGCCAATCCGGCCATGGTCGAGCTGGGCAAGAAACTGTTTTTCGATCCGCGCCTGTCGCGCTCGGGCTTTATCTCCTGCAATAGCTGCCATAACCTGAGCATGGGCGGCACGGACAACATCAAGACGTCGATCGGCCATAACTGGCAGCGCGGACCCATCAATTCGCCTACCGTGCTCAATTCCAGCATGAACGTGGCGCAATTCTGGGATGGCCGCGCCAAGGATTTGCAGGAGCAGGCGGGCGGTCCCATCGCCAATCCCGGCGAGATGGCTTTTACGCACGAGCTTGCCATCGACGTGCTGGCCTCGATTCCCGCCTACCGCGCGGAGTTCAGGCAAGTGTTTGGCCAGGATAAATTGACCATCGAGCAAGTCACGCGCGCCATCGCCGCCTTTGAAGAAGTGCTGGTGACGCCCGGTTCCCGCTTCGACCAATGGCTGTCGGGCAAGAAAAGCGCGTTGACGAAAGACGAGCTGGCCGGCTACCAGCTGTTCAAATCGAGCGGCTGTATCGCCTGTCATAACGGCCCCGCCGTGGGCGGCAACACCTTCCAGAAGATGGGCGTCGTCGAGCCGTACAAGACGGCGATGACGGCGGAGGGACGCTCGGCCGTGACGGGCAAGGATGCGGACCGCTTCAACTTCAAGGTGCCGACCCTGCGCAACGTGGAGCTGACGTATCCCTACTTCCACGATGGCGAGGCGGCAACCCTGACGCAAGCCGTCGACGTGATGGGCCGGCTGCAGCTGGGCCGCACCTTTACGCCCGATGAAAATGGCAAGCTGGTGGCTTTCCTGAAAACCCTGACGGGCAAGCAGCCGCACATCGTGCTGCCGATCCTGCCGCCATCGTCGGATACGACGCCGCGGCCCGTGCCGTTTGACTGAATGAGTCCATGAAAAATGCCCGCATCAAGCGGGCATCGGGGTTTATTTCAATGTTCTCTGGAACAACTGATAGATGCGGCGGTACTCGTCATACCACGCTTCCGGCTGCACGAAGCCGTGGCGCTCCATTGGGTAGCTGGCCATTTCCCAGTTATCCTTTTTGAGCTCGATCAAGCGCTGCGACAGGCGCACGGAATCCTGGTAAAACACGTTGTCGTCGATCATGCCGTGGGCGATCAAGAGATTGCCCGTCAGTTTATCGGCGTATTCGATCGGCGACGAGATTTTATACGCTTGCGGATCGACGTCCGGCGTGTTCAGGATATTCGCCGTGTACTCGTGGTTGTAGGTGGTCCAGTCCGTCACTGGACGCAGCGCGGCGCCGGACTTGAAGATTTCCGGCGCGCGCATCAGGGCCATCAGGCTCATGAAGCCGCCATAGCTGCCGCCATAGATGCCCACGTTCTTGATGTCGCCCTGGTGCCGGGCTGCCAGCCAGTGGGCGCCGTCGATGAAATCTTCCAGTTCCGGATGGCCCATCTGGCGGTAGATGGCCGTGCGCCAGGCGCTGCCGTAGCCGAGCGAGGCGCGGTAATCGACGTCGAGCACGATGTAGCCCTGCTCCACCAGCAGGTTGTGGAACATCTGTTCGCGGAAGTAGACGGGGTAGCGCTCGGTGACGTTTTGCAGGTAGCCGGCACCGTGCGCGAACATGACGATGGGATATTTCTTGCCCGCTTCCAGCTGGGCCGGGCGGTACAGCTTGGCCCAGATCGGCGCCGCGCCATGCGTGGACGGCACTTGCACCAGTTCCGGCATGACCCAGCTGCGCGCCTTGAAGGCGTCGCTGCGCGTATCCGTCAGGATATTGGCCTTGCCGCCGGCAACGGAAATCGTCGCCAGCTGGGCCGGCATATAGCTGGTGGAATAGCGCAATAACAGCTTGCCGTTGTCGGGCGACAGGCCGAAGTTTTCCACGCCTTTCAAGCCGGTGACTTCGCGCACGCCGCCCTCCTTGGCCGTGCTGGCGCACACTTCATACGTGCCGGGCGCCTGCCGGTTGCACATGAAATACGCGGTTTTGCCGTCGCGGCTCCATTCGACGGCGCTCACTTCCCACTGGCCGCTGGTCAGGGCGCGCGCCGGAGCCGCGCCCGTTTTCGTGTACAGGTGGGCGTAGCCGCTTTCCTCGGACAGATACCACAGGGTGGCGTTGTCGGGCAGCCAGCCGAATTCGTCGGCGCGGCGGTTGACCCAGGCCGTGTCGCTGATGCGGTGCACGGGCAGCAGGGCGGCGTTGGCCAGGTCGACGTTGGCGAGCCAGCCATCCTTGTTGTCGATGGCGCGGATGCGCACGGCTGCCTTGCCGCCGTCGTCGGTCCAGGCGATGCCGTCGCGCTGGGCGTCGATGCGCACGGGACGGTTGCCTTTCAGGGCCGGCAGTTTCTGTTCGGCGCGCATGGCGGCCAGCGGGTCGGTGGCGATGCCGGGCAGGTTATCGAAGGCGATGTCGCGCACCTGGCCCGTGCGCAGGTCGGCCAGTTTCAGGCTTTGCGCGATCGGCATGTTGCGGCCCACGCGCGTGCGCTCGTCGTCCGCTTCCGGATAGCCCGTTTCCGTGACGTAGCGGGCCAGTTTGCCCAGCTTGCCCTTTTCGGCGGCCTTGTCCTGCGTGACGAACAGCAGCCAGCGGCCGTCCGGCGACAGGGCGCTGCCGGAAATGGTGACTTTGTCGCCCAGGTAGATCGGTTCCGGTGCGCGCGTGGCGTCCAGGCGGCGCTCTTCATGGCGGCGTTCGCGGCTGGCGTCGCGGTCTTCCTTCTGGCGCGCCAGGTTGACGATCAGGCGCAGCTGCAGTTCGCGCAGGGCATCCGCTTCCGGCTTGGCGTCCGGGTCCTTGACGGCGCGCAACAGGGCCACGGGGGCGCTCAGGCGGTCATGCCGGTTCCAGCTGAACCAGTCTGTGCCGCTGCGGTATTGCACGGCGCCGCCGTCGGCGGAGTATTGCGGGTCGCTGATGGCGGACACGCCGCGCGTGATCTGGATCAAGGCGCCGCTTTTCAGGTCGCGCTCGAACAAGTCGCCGTTGCGCAGCAGGATGGCGCGCGTGCCGGCCCGGTTGACCACCATGTGCTGGCCGTCGAGATTGGCCAGCTGCGCATCGTCGACCTTCTTGCCGCTATTGAGTTTGGCGTTCGCGCCCGGCAATTGATAGGTGTCGCGCAGGGGCGAGCCGAGGCGTTTCTGCTTGTAGTAGAGCTGGCCATTCCAGCCCCACCATGCCGCTTCGACGGGCGCGCCGATCCAGTCGGGATCGGCCATGGCCTGGTCCAGGGTGATGGGCGTGGGCGCGGTGGATGGGGCCGCATGGGCGGCGGGGAGCAGAGAGAGCAGCAGGAGCGGCAGCAGGGGAAGAACCAGACGCATCGGGGATCACTTTAATCAAAGGGGATGGTGAAGGTACAGGCTATGAGGCCGGTATTCTAGCGGAGGAGTTTCGTACAGGAAATGTCGGAAAGCTAAGCCTGATACCGGGCCAGCCAGCCGGGAAAGTCGTTCAGCGGCATGGGCCGCGCATACAGGTAGCCTTGCAAGCCGTCGCAATCGTGGGCGAGCAGGAAGTCGGCCTGCTCCTGCGTTTCCACGCCTTCGGCCACCACGCGCAAGCCCAGGTGGCGCGCCATGGCCAGTATCGCTTGCACGATGGCCGTGTCGCGCGCATCGTGCGGCGTGTCGTCGATGAAGCGCTTGTCGATTTTGAGTTCGTACAGCGGCATCGAGGTCAGGTAGGCGAGGCTGGAATAGCCGGTGCCGAAATCGTCGATGGAAAAGCGGATGCCCAGGGCCGCCAATTCGCGCATGCGCGCCAGCGAGGCGTCGCGCTGGTCGATCAGCAGGCCTTCCGTCAGTTCCAGGATCAGGGCGCCGGCCGGCGTGCCGTGTTCGGCCAGCGCCGCCTGCACGCGGGCGGCGAAATCGGGCTGCCGAAACTGGGCCGGACTGACATTCACGGACAGGGCGACGGGCTGCCCCGCCCGCGCCAGCATGGCGGCGGCGCGGCACGCCTCGCGCAGGGCCCAGTGCCCGAGCCGGACGATCAGCCCCGATTCCTCGGCGATGGGAATGAAGATGCCGGGCGCGATATGGCTGCCGTCCGCCTGCGGCCAGCGCATCAGCAATTCGGCGCCCGTCACCCGGCCATGGCGGTCGACCTGCGGCTGCACGTGCATGCACAGTGCATGGGCATCGAGGGCGCGCGCCAGCGCCCGTTCCAGGGTCAGGCGGCGTTCCACGCCCGCCTGCATGGCCGCTTCAAAGAAGGCGATGCCGTTGCGTCCTTCCGCCTTGGCGCGGTACATGGCGATGTCCGCTTCGCGCAGCAGGTCGTGCGCCTGCTGGCCCGCTTTCGGCAGCAGGGTCACGCCGATGCTGGCGCTGCAATGATAGGACTGCCCGTCGATATCGAAGTCGCGCGCGATGGCGGCGCGGATTTTCTCGGCCACCTGGGCCGCCGCGCGGGCGGCGCTGTCGAGGTCTTCGGCCAGGTGCGCCAGCAGCACGACGAATTCATCGCCGCCGATGCGCGCCACCGTGTCGGCCTTGCGCATCAGCTGCGCCAGCCGTTCGCCGGCCAGGCGCAGCAGCGCATCGCCGGTGGCGTGGCCGCGCGCATCGTTGATGTGCTTGAAGTGGTCGAGGTCGATGAACATCAGCGCGCTGATGGTATTCCCTCGCGGCGCGGCGGCCAGCAGGTGGCCGATGCGGTCCATCAGCAGGCGCCGGTTGGGCAGGCCCGTCAGCACGTCGTAGAAGGCCAGGCGGTGGATGTCCGCTTCCGATTTCTTGCGCTCGTCGATTTCGCGCTCGACGGCCACCCAGTGCGTCTGCTTGCCGTCCGCATCCGTGAACGGCGCCAGTTCCGCTTCGACCCAGTACGCCTTGCCGGCCTTGTTGTAATTGAGCAATTCCGCCCTGGCCGGCTGGGCATTGGCCATGGCGGCGGCGACGCGCGCCAGTTCGCCCGCATCGGTGGCGGGGCCCTGCTGGAACAGCAGGCTGCGGCCCAGCACCTCGGCGCGCGCATAGCCGCTGCTGCGCTCGAAGGCGTCGTTGACGAAGATGATGCGCGTGGCCGGCGCCGCGCCGCCGGGGGCATCGGTCACTTCGGCGAGCATCACCATGTCATTCAGGCGGGCCAGCGCCGTGGCCGTCAAGCGCAGGTCGGCGTTCAGCTGCGACAGGGCCTGGCTGCTGCGTTCCAGGTGGCGCAGCAGGAAGGCGCAGGACAGGGTCAGCACGGCGGCGATGAACAGGAAGTTCAGGGCCACGATCAGCGCGCGCAGCACGGGGGAGTCGGGCACGCCCTGCACGTGCAGGGCGACGTCGGGATGCAAGCCGAGGAAAAAGATGGTCAGCGAAGTCAGGGCCAGGGTCGACAAGGCTGGCCGCATCCCCAGCAGCAGGGCCGCCAGCACGGGCATGAGCATCATGTAGATCTGGCTGACGGGGCCGATTTTCAACAGCAGGCCCACGCCCACCAGGTAGGCGACGATGAGGAATTGCCACACGCGCCAGCGGTAGGGCATGGCGCGCAGATGCCAGATGAGACCGATCCAGCCGATGGCCAGCACGTCGAGGGCGACTATGGACCAGATAGCTTCGCGCGCCGCCAGCAAGGCGCTGGGAATGGCGGTGATGATGCCAAGCAGCAACACCACCTGCAGCAGGCGCGAAAAAATCTGTCCGCGCCAGTGCGCGAGATCGTTTGACGCGGCCACGCTGCCGTCCTTTCCCCAGGAGCTGTGCTGCCGAGCTGAGCAGTATGGTAAAAATATTACGCGCTATCTTTATGCATGTCATCTTGATCATTCGGCATGGTTGACTGCGCGGCTACCTGCGGGGCGCGTCGGGCCGCCTACTTCGTCTGCGCCGTGGGCCAGTAGTGGCTGTCCGGCGTGTCCCGCGCGCCGAAGATGGCCTGGCCGACCCGCACGACGGTGGCGCCTTCTTCGATGGCGATTTCATAATCGCCGGACATGCCCATCGACAGCTCGTCGAGGCCGATGCCAGGCGGGGCGTCCTGGCGCAGCCGGTCGCGCAGTTCGCGCAGCAGCACGAAGCAGCGGCGCACGCGCTCCGCTTCCGCCGACAACAGGGCCAATGTCATGAATCCGCGCACCCGCAGCGCCGGGAAGGCGGGCAGCTGGCGCAGGAAGGCAGCCACTTCGTCCGGCGGCAAGCCGTACTTGCTGGCTTCGCCCGACGTGTTCACTTGCACGAATACGTCGAGCCCGCGCCCTTCCGCTTGCAGGCGCCGTTCCAGCGCCTCGGCCACGCGCAGGCTGTCGAGGGCCTGGAACTCGCTGGCAAAGCGCGCCACCAGCTTGGCCTTGTTGGTCTGCAAATGGCCGATCACCGACCATTGCAGGTCGGCCAGGTCCGCCATCGCTTCCCACTTGCGGCCCGCTTCCTGCGGCTTGTTTTCCCCCAGCAGGCGGCAACCCGCGGCATAGGCCAGGCGCAGGCTCGCCTCGGGCTTGGTCTTGCTGACGGGCAGCAGGCGCACGCCGGCCGGATCGCGCCCGACCCGCTGGCATGCGGCCGCCATGCGCGCATGCACCGCCGCCAGATTGCGGCGGAAGTCGTCCACGGAAACGGCCTGCGGCCAGCGCCCATGCTGTGCGTGCATGGTGGGAGTGGGCAGGGGAGTGTCATTGTTCATGTGTCAGCCTTGTGTCAGCCTTATAAGCGGCAGGAGTCGCCGCAGTGATGTATGATTGTCCTATGCCAAAATATATCATGTCTGAGACCATCATGAAGATGAAGGGGAAAACCGCGGCGCAGCTGTTCGACAGCATCCGCGCGCTGACGCAGGCGGGCGAACTGCCGCCGGGCCAGGCGCTGCCGACCGTGCGCGAGCTGGCGGCGACCTTGGGCGTCAACCGCAATACCGTGTCGCTGGCGTACAAGCGCCTGGTGACGGCCGGGATCGCGGTCACGCAAGGGCGCCTGGGCACGGCCATCCGCGCGCAGCGCGATCCCGGCGAGCAGGAAGGCCTGCTGCCCGGCTCGCCGCTGGCCGACCTGGGCGGCGGCAATCCGAACCTGGCCTGGCTGCCCGATATCGGCGCGGCCCTGGCGCGCAAGCCCTACCGCCCGCGCCTGTATGGCGAGGCCACGCTGGACCCGGCGCTGGAAGCCCTGGCGCGGCGCTGGCTGGCCGGCGATTGCCCGGAAGGGCTCGACGTCACCCTGACGAATGGGGCGGTCGATGCGGTCGAGCGCCTGCTGGGCGCGTACCTGGTCGCGGGCGACAAGGTGGCCGTGGAAGACCCCTGCTTCGTCAGCAGCATCAACACCTTGCGCATCGCGGGGCTGCACGCCGTTGGCGTGGCGGTCGATGCGGAGGGGATGCAGGCCGGGGCGCTGGAACGGGCGCTGGCGCAAGGCGCGCAAGCCGTCATCGTGACGCCGCGCGCGCACAATCCGACCGGCTGCAGCCTGAGCGCGGCACGCGCGGCTCAGCTGCGCGCCGTGCTTGCCGCCTACCCTAACGTGCTGGTCATCGTTGACGACCATTTCTCGCTGCTGTCCGTCGCCGGCTACCGGGACGTGATTCCCCCTGCCGCCCGGCGCTGGGCGCTGGTCCGTTCGGTGTCCAAGATCTTCGGCCCCGACCTGCGCCTGGCCGTCGTCGCCAGCGACGGACAGACCGCCCGCCGCCTGCGCCTGCGCCTGGCGCCCGGCACGAACTGGGTCAGCCATCTCTTGCAGGATGCCGTGAGCGCCTGCCTGTCGTCGCCGGACGTGCTGGCGCAGGTGGCCCTGGCCCGCGCAGACTATGCGCGCCGCCGCGGCATCCTGGCCGATGCGCTGGCGGCGCAAGGCCTGGTCTGCGCCAGTCCTGCCGATGGCTTGAACCTGTGGCTGCCGCTGCCGGGCAGCAGCCAGGCGGCCGTGCTGGCGCTGGCCAGGCATGGCTGGCTGGTGCGCGGTGGTGAAGCGTTCGGCGTGCAGGCGCCGGCGCAGGGATTGCGGATCACCGTGTCGAGCATGGATGAAGCGGGCGCGCAGGCGTTCGCCGGCGTGCTGGCCCAGGTGCTGGGAAGGCCATAGTTTTTTAATTCCTCGCCACAGAAAGGGAACATCATGAAAGTCCATTTCATCGTGCATGAAGCGTTCGAGGCGCCGGGCGCCTACGAGACATGGGTGCGCGAGCGCGGCTACGCGGCCACGTATTCCCGCGTCCATGCCCATGAGCCGCTGCCCCCGTCCATCGCGGACATCGACCTGCTGGTCGTCATGGGCGGGCCGCAATCGCCGTCGACGACGCGCGAGGAATGCCCGCATTTCGACGCCGCGGCCGAACAGGCCCTGATTGCCGCATGTGCGGCGGCGGGCAAGGCGGTCGTCGGCGTCTGCCTGGGGGCGCAACTGATAGGCGCAGCCCTGGGAGCACGCCAGGCGCACAGCCCTGAAAAGGAGATCGGCAAGTTCCCCGTCATGCTGACGGCGGAAGGACGGGCAAACGATAAATTCGCCCATTTCGGCGACGTGCTGGAAACCGGACATTGGCATAGCGACATGCCTGGCCTGACTGACAGCGCGAAGGTCATCGCCTGTAGCGAAGGCTGCCCCCGCCAGATCATCGAATACGGCAGGCTGGTGTACGGCTTCCAGTGCCATATGGAGTTCACGCCGGAGGTGGTCGAATTGCTGATCGCCGCGTCGGAAGCCGAACTGGCCATGCTGGAGCCGCACCGCTTCGTGCAGCCGCCAGCGGTCTTGCGCAGCCACGACTGGCACGCCATGAACGGCCAGCTGTTCGGTTTCCTTGACCGCCTCATGCAGGCGTACGCCTCGCCGTGAAAAAAAACGCCAGCATCGACGCTGGCGTTGTGGGGCAAACAGGCGAGGCGCTTATTTCTTCGGCGCGCTCAGGCATTCTTTCATGAAGGCTTTGCGGGCATCGCCCTTCATGTCCTTGGCGTCGACATTGCACGCTTTCATCTTGTTTTGCTGCGTCATGGCCGGCGCGGGCTTGGCGCTCAGGCATTCCTTCATGAAGGTCTTGCGTTCATCGCCTTTCTTGCCGGCGGCGTCCGCATTGCAGGTCGTCATCTTCGATTGTTGGGCCGTCTTGGCGACAGGCGCCGCTTCCGGTGCGGCGGCAAAGGCGGTGCTGGCAAACGCGGCGGCGATGCAGAGGGCGATTAATTGTTTCATGGCAAATCCTTGTAGACGCAGTCGGTGGAAGGGGGCGATGCAATCGGCAGAGAATGCCGATATGCAAAACGTAACTAACTATATGACATTTATCAACAAAATTTCCACTCGAGTGTGTCTTTTTGTTACTGGCAGGCAGAAGGCGCCCGCCAGCCGGCCCAGGCAGCCATGTTGCGGCGGCAGCGCCCCTGTTTTTTGCTATGCTAGCGTCTTTCCACCGGCCGATGCCGCTGCCTTGGCCGGCGCACCCTCAATACGGAGTAGTTATGGTCTCGTTGCAAGAGCAGTTTTTAAAGGCCGGCCTGGTCGACAAGAAGAAGGTCAAGCTGGCCAACCAGGACAAGAGCAAGCAGAAAAAGGACGAGCGCAAGAGCGGCACGCAAAGCGTCGACGAAGTGCGCCTGGCCGCGCTCGAGACCCAGCGCAAGAATGCCGAGCGGGCGCGCGAACTGAACGCCCAGCGCGACGCGGCCACCAACCAGAAGGCCATCGTGGCGCAGATCGCGCAAATGGTGCAAAAGAACCGCCAGAGCAAGGGCAACAACGGCGACGTGCCGTACAACTTTACATTTAATAACAAGATCGAGCGCATCTACGTGACGGCCGCCGTGCAAGCCCACCTGGTGGCGGGTCGCCTGGTCATCATCTGCCTGAACGGCGCCGTGGAACTGGTGCCGCGCATCATCGCCGACAAGATCGCCGAACGCGACCCCGCCATCGTCGTGCGCGTGAAACAGGCCAGCACGGAAGTGGACGAGGACGATCCGTATGCGGCGTTCCAGATTCCTGATGATTTGATGTGGTAAGCGGGATGTTTGCCCGGCGCTGACGGCGCCGGGGGAGTGGTTGCGGGCCGGAAACGGCCTGCGTGTTGTCTAGACAGTCCACAAACAAAAACGCCACCCGAAGGTGGCGTTTTTGAACGTGAAACGTATTCTTGGTGGCCCGGGGCGGAATCGAACCACCGACACAAGGATTTTCAATCCTCTGCTCTACCGACTGAGCTACCAGGCCAAGGTGGCGAATTATAGCAGACCAAAACGGGAATGCAAGAGCCGGCTGCGACTTTTCCCCGATTTCCTGCATGGGCATGGTTTTACTTGCTTGTAGGTCAAATATGATTTGATAGCAGCGGTATTTTTCTCAACAAAGGATGGGCGCATAGTGTGGCCATCGACATTGACTTGAGAGGATTACCGCATGAACGCCACCACAAATCGCACCGCCATCCCTGAAATCGGCCTGGGAACCTTCCGCCTGCAGGGCCAGGTCGTCATCGATTCCGTCACCACGGGTCTCGACGTCGGCTACCGCCATATCGACACGGCGCAAATCTACGGCAATGAAGCCGAAGTGGGGCAGGCGATCGCCGCCAGCCCCGTCCCGCGCGACGAACTGTTCGTCACCACCAAGATCTGGATCGAGAACCTGCAGCGCGATAAACTGATTCCCAGCCTGAAGGACAGCCTGCACAAGCTGCAGCTGGAGCAGCTGGACCTGACCCTGATCCACTGGCCGTCGCCGCAGGACGCCATTCCCGTCGCCGAGTACATGGCGGCGCTGGCGGACGCCAAGGCGCAGGGGCTGACGAAAGCCATCGGCGTATCGAATTTCACGAATGCGCAGCTGCAGCAAGCCATCGCTGCGGTGGGCGCGTCTGAAATCGCCACGCAGCAGGTCGAAATCCACCCCTTCCTGCAAAACCGCACCGTCATCGATTTTGCGCGCAGCCAGGGCATCCACATCACGGCTTACATGCCGCTCGCGTACGGCAAGGTGGTCGTCGATCCCGTCATCATGGCCATCGCGGTAAAACATGGCGTGACGCCGGCGCAAGTGGCCCTGAGCTGGTCGCTGCAGCAGGGCTTTGCCGTGATCCCGTCGTCCACCAAACGGGCCAACCTGGAAGCGAACCTGCATTTCCAGCGCATCACCCTGTCGCCGGACGAGATGGCGCAGATGGCGACCCTGGAGCGTGGCGAACGCCTGGCGAATCCGGACGGCCTGGCGCCGCAGTGGGATTGATATGGGCGCCATGACGAAGCTCGGGCAGGGCGGTTTCAGCATCGGGTTGGAACTGCCGCTCGATAATGACTGGTCGTCCACGGGGCGCCAGGCGAATGCGGCGTCCGGCCGCGTGCCGGGCGAACCGGACCTGCAACAGCATGCGGCGCTGGCAAAACTGGCCGACCGCCTCGGTTTCAGGGCCCTGTGGCTGCGCGACGTGCCTTTGTATGACCCGTCGTTCGGCGACGCGGCCCAGGTCTTCGAGGTATTTACCTATCTCGGTTACCTGGCCGGCATCACGGAGAACATCTTGCTGGGCACGGCCGCCGTGGTGCTGCCCCTGCGCGAGCCTGTATTGACGTTAAAAGCGGCGGCCAGCGTCGACCAGTTGAGCGGCGGACGTTTGCTGCTGGGCGTAGCCAGCGGCGACCGTCCTGTCGAATATCCCGTCTTCGGCCGCGACTTCGAGCAGCGCGGCGCGGCGTTCCGCGAACAGGTGGCCATGCTGCGCGACTGGGGCGAGAGGCGCCTGCCGCCCGGCATCCGTTTGCTGCCCAAGCCGTCCGCGCCCTTGCCGCTGCTGGTGGCGGGGCTGGCGCAGCAGTCGCCCGCCTGGATAGGCGAGCAAATGGATGGCTGGCTCGCCTATCCGGGTACGCCGGACGACCATGCGCGGCGCTCGGCGCAATGGCGCGCCGTCGCCGGGGAAGATAAACCCTACGTCAGCTTCATCCACCTGGGCCTGGACGAAGACCCGAATTTGCCGCTGCAGCGCTTCCGTTTTGGTGCCCGCACGGGGCGCGATGGCCTGATCGCCGAGTTGACGGCCATGCGCGACGCCGGCGTGCGGCACATCGGCTTGCAGCTGCGGCAGAACCGCCGCCCGCTGGCCGAGACGATGCAGGAGATCGCGGACCACGTGCTGCCCGTCTTTCATGGCATCGCTTGATCTGGGACACGCGTCCTGTACTTCCGGACTATCTGAAAAGGGTGGGGCAAACGCTATAATGGCCGCATGAACAGTCCCACTCCCCCTACCATGCGGCGCTTCATGCATAGCCACAGCGACGTTTGCATCGTCGGCAATGGCGCCATCGCGAAAACCACGGCGCTGGCGTTTGCCCAGGCAGGACAAAGCGTCACCCTGTTATCCCCGGTGAGCCCGCCCGCGCCCACATCCCCTTCGGCCGCCAAGCCGGTCGAGGCCAGCTGGGATGTGCGCGTGTATGCGCTCAATCACACGGCGCACCAGCTGCTGTCGTCGCTGAAGGTATGGGGCGCTCTGGAGGCCGACAGGGTGGCGCCCGTCGACGCCATGCTGGTCAACGGCGACGGCGCGCAGGCGGGCGGACTCGGTTTCGACGCGTATGGCGCCCATGTGGGCACGCTGGCGTGGATCATCGAAGACCGCAACCTGGGCCAGGCGCTGGACGCCGCCCTGAAATTTGCGCCGAACGTCAGCGTGGTGCAGGGCCGCGCCAGCCGCCTGGAATGGACGAACGACTCGGCCATCGTGCATCTCGATGGCGGCGACACCATCACTTGCGCATTGGTAGTGGGCGCGGATGGCGCCCAGTCGTGGGTGCGGGGCCAGTGCGACATCGGCCTCGATTACCGCTCCTACGGCCAGCGCGGCGTGGTCAGCAACTTCGCCTGCGAAAAGCCGCACCATGGCGCGGCCCACCAGTGGTTCACGGGCAGCGAAGGCATCGTCGCGCTGCTGCCGCTGCCGGGCGACCGCGTCTCGCTGGTCTGGTCGGCGCCCGATGCGCTGGCCGACACCTTGATGGCCGAATCGGCCGACGCCCTGGCCGCGCGCCTGGCCGCCTACTGCCACGACAAACTGGGCAAGCTGACGCCGTTGCAGCCGGAGCTGGTGCGCGCCTTCCCATTGACCCTGATGCGCCCGCACGCCATGGTGGCGCCGCGCGTGGCCCTGGTGGGCGACGCCGCCCACGTGGTGCACCCGATGGCTGGCCACGGCATGAACCTGGGTTTTGCCGACGTGGCGCAGCTGGTCAAGACGATCAGCGAACGCGAAGCGCACCGCGGCATCGGCGACGAGCGCGTGCTGGCCCGCTATGCGCGAGCGCGCAAGGAAGACGTGCTGTTGATGCAGCTGGCCACCGATGGCCTGGCGCGATTATTTGGCGCCGACCTGGAGCCGTTGCGCGTGGTTCGCAATTTGGGATTAAACTTGCTGGATAAATTACCGGCCCTGAAGCGGAAAATGATCGCGCACGCATTGGGACATCAGTAAATATCAGCGAATCTTAAGATATCGCCGGATAATGGCAGGTGTGAAAATCAAGGTCGCCGCAGCTGGTCTGCGGCGATCGTTTTGTCAAAGAGATAACGATGCCGGGCCAGAGGCGAGTCCCGCCAGGCGTTTCAAGTGGAGAAGTGATAGTGATAAAAATGAGCAGAATCGCATTGGTACTGGCCTCGGGCCTGATGATGTCGTGCGCCGGCGCGGAAACGCCAACGGAAGCGAACATCAAGAAGCTGATCGAGCCGCGTCTGGGCGAAGGCGCCAAGGTCGATTCGGTCAAGGAAACGCCGTACGGCGGCCTGTATGAAGTGCGCACGGGCGGCGACATCCTGTACACGGACAAGGCCGCGCAATACCTGTTCGTCGGCCATGTCTTCGACGCCAAGACGTCGCAAGACCTGACCAAGGTGCGCCTGGACGAAGTCAATCGCATCAAATTCTCCGACTTGCCGCTCGATTCCGCCATGAAGACCGTCAAGGGCAATGGCAAGCGCGTGATCGCCGTGTTCGAAGATCCGAACTGCGGCTATTGCAAGCGCTTCCGCCAGAACGCGCTGAAGGAAATCGACAACGTCACCGTCTACACCTTCATGTACAACATCCTGTCGCCGGACTCCATCGTCAAGTCGCGCAATGTCTGGTGTGCGCCGGACCGCAACAAGGCCTGGGATGACTGGATGTTGAACGGCAAGGCGCCAGCCACGGTGGCCGCCACCTGCGCCAATCCGCATGAAAAAATCCTGGCCCTGGGCCAGCAATTGCGCGTGTCGGGCACGCCTGCCATCTTCTTTGCCGACGGCAGCCGCATTCCGGGCGCAGTCGATGCGAAAACGCTGGAACAGAAATTCTCGACCATTAAGTAATCCGGGCTGTCGCCAGGAAGGCTGGACGGCGCGCCCTCGCAAGGCGCGCTTTTTTTTGCACTTTTTTCCGCTGTCGTATCATCAAGTGTTGTTTGTAGACGCCATAACAATTCCAAAAAGGAGAAGCAGCAGATGATTACCCTGAATATCAACGGACGCGACACGCAGGTCGATGCCGATCCTTCCACGCCCATCCTGTGGGCGCTGCGCGATAACCTGAACATGACGGGCACCAAGTTCGGCTGCGGTATGGCGCTGTGCGGCGCCTGCACGGTGCACCTCGACGGCCAGGCCATCCGCTCGTGCATCACGCCGATTTCCTCCGTCGGTACGCAAAAGATCACCACCATCGAAGCGATGGAAAACGACCAGGTGGGCAAGGCCGTGCAGGCGGCGTGGGTGCGGCACGACGTGCCGCAATGCGGCTACTGTCAAAGCGGCCAGGTGATGAGCGCCACGGCGCTGCTGCGCACCAACAAGGCGCCCAGCGATGCCGACATCGACGGCGCCATGAGCGGCAATATCTGCCGCTGCGGCACCTATCAACGGATCCGCGCCGCCATCAAGGACGCGGCCAAGACCCTGGCCTGAGGAGAGCGACATGCGTATCGAATGGTTGAATCAGGAAGCATTGCAGCATGGCGGGGTGACCCTGGGCGCGGCGTTGGCATCGGTTTCGCCGGGCGTGGCGGATGGCGTGTCGCGTCGCGGTTTCATGAAGGCGGGCGCGGTGGCCGGCGGCGGCTTGATGCTGGGCTTTTTCCTGCCAGGCGCAGGCAAGCTGGCGCAGGCGGCCGATGCCGCACCCGCCAAGCCCGTGTACGCGCCAAACGCTTTCCTGCACATCGCCCCCGATAACACGGTGACGGTGCAGGTGAACCGGCTGGAATTTGGCCAGGGAGTGCAAACGAGCTTGCCCATGCTGATCGCCGAGGAACTCGACGCCGACTGGAGCCTGGTGCACGGCGCGCTGGCGCCTGCCGGCGAGCAGTACAAGGATGCCGCCTACGGCATGCAGATGACGGGCGGTTCGGGCAGCATCGCCCATTCGTTTACGCAGTACCGCGAAATCGGCGCCAAGGCGCGCGCCATGCTGGTGGGCGCCGCCGCCGCACAATGGAAAGTCAGCCCTGACCAGGTGCGCGCCGCCAAGGGCGTGCTGTATGGCCCCGGCGGACAAAAGGCCACGTATGGCGAATTTGCCGACGCGGCCATGCGCCAACCCGTGCCCACTACCGCCAAGCTGAAGGACCCGCGCGACTTTGCCATCATCGGCAAACCCGTGAAACGCCTGGACGCGGCCGCCAAATCCACGGGCAAGCAGCAGTTCGGCATCGACTTCAAGCCGCCTGGCGCGAAAGTGGCCATGGTGGCGCGCCCGCCCGTGTTTGGCGCGAAAGTGGCGAAATTCGACGCCAACAAGGCGAAAGCCATCAAGGGCGTGCTGGACGTGCTGGAGGTCAAAACCGACCGTGGTGGCAGCGGGGTGGCCGTGATCGCCGAAGGCTACTGGCCGGCCAAACAGGGGCGCGATGCGCTGGTGATCGAATGGGACACGAGCGCCGTGGAAAAGGTCAGCAGCGACAAGCAGCTGGCCGCCTTCAAGGCCCTGGCGAAAACGCCGGGCACCGTCGCCAAACCTGCCGACATGGCCAAGCTGGCCTCGGCGCCGAAAAAGATCGAAGCCGTCTACGAATTTCCCTACCTGGCGCATGCGCCGATGGAGCCGCTCAATTGCGTCGTTGACCTGCAGGCCGACAAATGCACGATGTGGGTCGGTTCGCAATTCCAGACGGGCGACCAGGCGGCCATCGCTGCCACGTCCGGCCTGAAACCGGAGCAGGTCACCCTGCACACGATGATGGCCGGCGGCGGCTTCGGCCGGCGCGCCGTGCCCTCGTCCGATTACGTGGTCGAAGCCGTCAACGTCGCCAAGGCGTACCGGGCGGCGGGCAAGGGCGGCCCGTTAAAGCTGATGTGGAGCCGCGAGGACGATATCAAGGGCGGCTACTACCGGCCGTCGCACGTGCACCGCGCGCAGATCGGCCTCGACGCCAAAGGGAAAATCCTCGCCTGGGACCATACCATCGTGGGCCAGTCCATCATGGCCGGCACGCCGTTCGAAGCCTTCATGGTGAAAAATGGCGTCGACGGCACCATGGTCGAAGGTATGGGCGAGCCCTACACCCTGCCGATGAAACTGTCCGTGCATACGGCCAAGGCGAACGTACCCGTGCTGTGGTGGCGCTCCGTCGGCTCGACGCACACGGCCTTCGTCATGGAAACCCTGATCGACGAGGCGGCGCACGTGGCGAAGATGGACCCCGTCGCCTACCGCAAGCAGCTGATCGACGCCAAGCATACGCGCCACATCGCCGCCCTGGACCTGGCCGTGGCCAAGTCCGGCTACGGCAAGAAGAAGCTGCCGAAGGGGCAAGCCTGGGGCGTGGCCATGCACGAATCGTTCAATTCCGTGGTGGCCTATGTGGTGACGGCGTCGGTGGTACAAGGCGCACCCAAGCTGCACCAGGTATGGGCGGGCGTGCATTGCAACCTGGCCGTCAATCCCCTGACGATCGAGGCGCAAGTGCAGGGCGCCGCGCTGATGGCGCTGGGCATGACGATTCCCGGCGCAGCCATCACGCTCAAGGATGGCGTGGTGGAGCAGCAGAATTTTGGCGACTACCCCGTGCCGCGCATGCCCGACATGCCGGTAATCGAGGTGCACCTGGTGCCGTCTGGCGATGCGCCGACGGGCATGGGCGAGCCAGGCGTGCCGCCGCTGGCGCCCGCCTTCGCCAACGCGCTGTTCGCGCTGACGGGCAAGCGCCTGCGCAAGCTGCCTTTCGATTTGGCGGCCGCATGACGGTAGCGGTTTTTTGAGCACGGTCGGCATCTTGCTGGCAGCCGGAAGGGGGCGCAGGTTCGACCCTTCCGGCGTGCAGAACAAATTATTGCAGCCATTGGCGGAAGGACCGCACGCGGGTCTGCCGGTGGTGGTGGCGGCAGCGAGGAATATGCTGGCTGCCTTGCCGCGCGTGCTGGCCGTGGTGCGCCCCGACGATGCCGAGGTCGCGCGCCAGCTCGGTGCGCTGGGCTGCGAGGTGCGCGTCTGCCATGATGCCGACACGGGCATGGCCGCCTCGCTCACCTGCGCCATCGGTCACGTGCGCGGCGCGCCGGGCTGGCTGATCGCGCTGGGCGACATGCCGAGTGTGGAAGCGGCTACAATCGCCGCCTTGTCGCACGCCATCGGCGATGGCGCGCGCATCGCCGTGCCCGTGTTCCGGGGACGGCGCGGCAATCCTGTCGCGTTCAGCGCCTTTCACTTGCCGCTGCTGCTGGCACTCGATGGCGACCAGGGCGCGCGCAGCATCGTCAACAGCCATGCCGTGTGCGAAGTAGCAGTGGACGACAGCGGCATCTTGCGCGATATTGATACACCTGACGATTTGTCGCCGGCGCCTGGCGCGCCCGGGCGATTGTAGAACATCCATGCCAGACACGAGGAAAACATGAAGAAAGCACCGATTCAAAAAATCACCGCCAAGGCGGGAGCCAAGGCAAGCGGCAAAGCCACAAGCAAAGCCGCGGCAAAAACCGCAGTGAAAGCCACACCGGCCGCCGGCATCATCTACAGCATTGCCGCCGCTGACCTGGCCGGTCACATGTTCAAGGTGACGTTGACCGTCAAGTCGCCGGCCGCCATCGGTCAGGTATTTGCCTTGCCGGCCTGGATTCCGGGCAGCTACATGATCCGCGAATTTTCGCGCAATATCGTCAGCATCCGCGCCGAGTCCGATGGCAAGGCCGTGGCGCTGACCAAGCTGGACAAGCATTCGTGGCAAGCCGCCCCGTGCAAGGGCCCGTTGACCGTCGAATATGACGTGTATGCCTGGGATTTGTCCGTGCGCGCCGCCCACCTGGACCAGAATCACGGCTTCTTCAACGGCACCAGCGTGTTCCTGCGCGTGCTGGGCCAGGAGGCCGAGCCGCATGAAGTGCATATCGTGCAGCCGAAGGATGCGGCCTGCAAGACGTGGAAAGTGGCCACCACCCTGCCGGAACTGAAAGCGAAACGCTATGGATTCGGCAGCTACCAGGCGGCCAACTACGACGAGCTGATCGACCACCCGGTGGAGATGGGCGACTTCGCGCTGGCCACCTTCACCGCGCATGGCGTGCCGCACGATATCGTCGTCACGGGCAAGGTGCCGAACCTGGACCTGGACCGCCTGTGCCGCGACCTGAAAGCCATCTGCGAAACGCAGATCGCCTTCTTCGAGCCAAAGACAAAGAAAGCGCCGATGGACCGCTATGTGTTCATGACCATGGCCGTCGGCGACGGATACGGCGGCCTGGAACACCGCGCCTCGACGGCGCTGATCTGCGCGCGCGCCGACCTGCCGACGACGGCTTCAAACAGCACGGAAATCGGCGATGGCTACCTGAAATTCCTGGGCTTGTGCAGCCACGAGTACTTCCACACCTGGAACGTCAAGCGCATCAAGCCGGCCGCCTTCGCGCCGTACAACCTGCAGGCGGAAAGCTATTCGCCGCTGCTGTGGCTATTCGAGGGCTTCACCAGCTATTACGACGACCTGATGCTGGTGCGCGCTGGCCTGATCGATGAAGCGACCTATTTCAAATTGCTGGGGAAAACCGTCAACAGCGTGCTGCGCGGCAGCGGCCGCACGAAGCAAAGCGTGGCCGATTCCAGCTTCGACGCCTGGGGCAAGTACTACCGCCAGGATGAAAACGCGCCGAACGCCATCGTCAGCTACTACACCAAGGGTTCGCTGATCGCGCTGGCCTTCGATCTGACACTGCGCACGAAGACGAATGGTGAAAAGTCGCTGGACGACGTGATGCAGGCCTTGTGGCAGCGTTATGGCCGCGATTTCTACAAGGGCAAGGGAGAAGGCAAAGGCCGCGGCGTGACGCCGGCCGAAGTCGAAGCCCTGTTCGATGAAATTGCGGGCACGCGGATGAAGCCCTTCTTCGAGCGCTACATCCGCGGCACGGACGACGTGCCGCTGGCGCGCCTGCTGGCGCCGTTCGGCGTGAAATACAGCGACGCGCGCAAGGCGGAAAAGGCCAGCCTGGACGTCAACCTGGGCCGCGACGGCAACGATGCCAAGCTGGCGCAGGTGCACCAGGGCGGCGCGGCGCACGTGGCCGGTTTGTCGGCGGGCGACGTACTGGTGGCCATCGATGGCTTGCGCGTGACGGGTAACCCTGCCAACCTGGACACCTTGCTGGGCCGCTACGCCGTCGGCGCCAAGGTGGCCATCCACGCCTTCCGCCGCGACGAGCTGATGACGTTTGCAGCCGTCTTGCAAGGCGACCGCGTGCCCGGCGTCAGCCTGGCGCTGCTGCCGGCGCCGAAGAAAGCCACGGGGCCGAAGCGTCCTAGCGCGGCATGATGCTCATGCAGTAAGACAGAAAACCGGCCGTCACTGGCCGGTTTTTATTTCAAGCAGCAATTTCCCAAATGCAACTTATCCGGTGAAACTGGCGGCTTGCCATCATATTTACTGCAAATGAACTAATTTTTCTTTAACTAAACTAAAATTGCCGAACCGCTTCTTTTAGATCGCGCCCAACGTGCAAACCCTCGATCCTCGAACGATTATGCTGATGACCACGCTGATGTGCGGGGCGATGAGCATCGTCATGTTCTCGGTGTATCGCAGTTTCCGGCGCGAGGTGCATGGCCTGGGGCATTGGGCGGCCGGCTTGCTGTTGCTGGTGTGCGCGTCCCTGCTGTTCGGCACCCGCGAAGTGCTGCCGCCGGCATTGTCCATGATCGCGGCCAATGCGGCGCTGGTGGCCGGCATCGGCCTGTCGATGCTGGGCACGGAAAAATTCTTTGGCCTGGCGCCCAGCCGCCGCGCCTATCTGCTGATACTTGCCCTGGCCATCGCCGGCAATAGCTGGTGGTTGCTGGCGCACCCCGATTTCTCGGCGCGCGTGGCGGTCTTTTCCCTGCTGGTCTTCCTGTTTTATGCGCGCCAGGTGCAACTGGTGTGGCGCCACGGCGAGCGCCATTTCTCGAGTTTTTTCTTTGCCGCGCTGATGCTGATGCAAGCCGTCGTGGTGCTGGCGCGCGGCGTGTCTGCCTTGCTGCATGGCGGCGCCAGCGTGAACCTGACGGTGGCCGGCACGCCGGCCGGCATCTATCTGGCGGTCGCCAATTTCATGGCGCTGCTGCTGACGGTGGGCTTCATGACGATGGCGACGCGCCGCCTGCAGCAGATACTGGAGCGCCGCTCGACCCATGATCCGCTGACCCAGGTGCTGAACCGGCGCGGCTTTGGCGACGCCTATGCGCGCGAGATAGACAATCTGCGCCGCCGCCGCTTGCCGTTGACATTGCTCAGCATCGACCTCGATTACTTCAAATTGATCAATGACCGCCACGGTCACGCGGTGGGTGACCGGGTGCTGGCGCATGTGGCCACCGTTATCAAGGGCGCCTTGCGCGAATCGGATTGCGTGGCGCGTTTCGGCGGCGAGGAGTTCGTCGTGCTGATGCCGGACATGCCGGCGCATAATGCGTTGGGCGTGGCCGAACGCATCCGTGCCTTGCTGCGCGAGCCCAGTCATACAGGGCTGCCGCCGTGTACGGTCAGCATCGGCGTCGCTTGCCAGGCGTCGGTGGTGGAAGGGCTGGAACAGCTGTTGTCGCGCGCTGATGCGGCCCTGTACCTGGCCAAGGAACGGGGACGCGACCGTATCGAACTCGATACCGCCGCGTTTACTGTGGACCGGACAAGGTCCGCAGCTGGAATTGGTACTGGTCGTTGAACAGGAAGGTTTCGGAGAAATCGAAGGTCCGGGCGTGGCGGTGCATCAGGTGTGCCGCTGGCGGAAAGAGGGTGGGCACGCGCCGCACGGCGGCCAGCGCCGCGGCCGATGCTTCGCTGTCGCGCGAACGGTGCACGTGCACGCTTTTCAGTTCGCCGTCCGGGCCCACGCTCAGGTCGAGCACGACGATGGCAGGGAGCATGGGCGGCAGGCGCCCGCTGAACGTGTAGGCACTGTTGGCGGCCATGATCTGCTGCGCCACCAGCGACTTGTAGGCGTCGATGCTGTCCGCGAGCTGTATCGCGGCCGGCGTGCGAGGGGGCGTGGACGTGGGCGTGGACGTGCTCACCGCCGGCGGGGCCGCGGTCTGGCAGGCCGACAGCAGGCTGGCGGCGGCAAGGACGATAATTCCGTGTCTCATGCTACCAGCCTACCATGGTTTAACTGAACAGGCGTTCCAGCTCCACGCCGGGGTCGGGCGCGCGCATGAACGCTTCGCCCACGAGGAAGCTGTGGATGTGCGCATCGCGCATGCGTTGCACGTCGGCCGTGCCGTGGATGCCCGATTCCGTGATGATCAATTTGTCTTGCGGGATGCGCGGTAACAGCTTGATGGTCGTGTCGAGCGACGTTTCGAAGGTGCGCAGGTTGCGGTTGTTGATGCCGATCAATGCGCTCTTGAGTTTCAGGGCCGCCGTCAGTTCGTCGCCGTCGTGGCTTTCGATCAGCACGCCCATGCCCAGTTCGTGGGCGCACGCTTCCATTTCCGCCATCAGGCCATGGTCGAGCGCAGCGACGATCAGGAGGATGCAGTCGGCGCCCATGGCGCGCGCTTCATAGATCTGGTACATGTCGACCATGAAATCCTTGCGCAGCACGGGAATGGCGCAGGCGGCGCGCGCCTGCTGCAGGTATGCCACGGAACCCTGGAAGAACTGCTCGTCCGTCAGCACGGACAGGCAGGCCGCGCCATGCGCGGCATAGCTGGCGGCGATGTCGGCAGGGCGGAAGTCGGCGCGAATGACCCCTTTCGACGGCGACGCCTTTTTCACTTCGGCGATGATGCCGGGCTTGCCGGCGGCGATGTGCTGGCGCAGGCTCGCTTCGAAGCCGCGCAGGCCGACGCGCAGGGCGCTGTCGCTTTCCACGTCGCCGCGCAGGCTGGCCAGACTGCGGCGGGCCTTGGCCCTGGCTACTTCATCGGCTTTCACGGCCAGGATTTTATCGAGTATGTCGGACATGATGGTCGCTATTCTATAAAGGAGGGCGGCAGCTTACGCTTGTGCCGGGGTGCCCAGCTGTTGCGTGACCTGCACGAATTGCGCGAGTTTCGCCAGGGCCGCGCCCGAACTGACGGCCGTGCGCGCGCGCGCCAGGCCGTCTTCGATCGAACTGGCCACGCCGGCCGCGTACAGCGCCGTGCCCGCGTTCAGGGCCACGATGTCGGTCGCCGCACCGGGCTCGCCGCGCAGCGCTTCCATCATCTTGGCTTTCGATTCCACGGAATCGGCCACCTTCAGGTTGCGGCTGGCGATCATCGACATGCCGAAGTCTTCGGGATGGATTTCATATTCGCGGATTTCGCCGTTGACCAGTTCACCGACCATGGTGGCCGCGCCCAGCGACACTTCATCCATATTGTCGCGGCCATACACGACGATGGCGTGCTGCGCGCCCAGGCGCTGCAACACGCGCACCTGGATGCCGACCAGGTCGGCGTGGAACACGCCCATCAAAATGTTCGGCGCGCCGGCGGGATTGGTCAAGGGGCCCAGGATATTGAAGATGGTGCGCACGCCCAGTTCCTTGCGCACGGGCGCCGCATGCTTCATGGCCGCGTGGTGGTTGGGCGCGTACATGAAGCCGATGCCCGTTTGCGCGATCGACTGGGCGATCTGCTCGGGCTGCAGGTTGATGTTGACGCCCAGCGAGTCCAGCACGTCGGCGCTGCCGGACGAGGAAGAGACGCTGCGCCCGCCATGCTTGGCCACGCGCGCACCGGCTGCCGCCGCCACGAACATCGAGGCGGTGGAAATATTGAACGTGTGCGCGCCGTCACCGCCCGTGCCGACGATGTCGAGCAGGTTGGTGGTGTCGGCCATGGGCACCTTGGTGGAAAACTCGCGCATCACTTGCGCGGCCGCGGCGATTTCGCCGATGGTTTCCTTTTTCACGCGCAAGCCCATGGTGAGGGCGGCGATCATGGTGGGCGACATTTCGCCGGACATGATCTGGCGGAACAGGTACAGCATTTCGTCGTGAAAGATTTCGCGGTGTTCGATGCAGCGCAGCAGGGCTTCTTGTGGTGTGATCGGCATGATGCTTCCTTCTTCAATGATGGCGCAGGAGGACACTGATGGCACGCCGTGGCGTGCGCGGAAAATCAGCGCTCGAGAAAGTTCTTCAGCAGGGCGTGGCCGTGCTCCGAGAGGATCGATTCGGGGTGGAACTGCACGCCCTCGATATCGTATTCCCGGTGGCGCACGCCCATGATTTCGCCGTCGTCCGTCCACGCCGTCACTTCCAGGCAGGAAGGCAGCGAGGCGCGTTCGATCGCCAAAGAGTGGTAGCGGATCACTGTGAAGGGGCTGGGGATGTCCTTGAAGACGCCCACGCCCGTATGCGCGATGAGGGAAGTCTTGCCATGCATGACTTGCTTGGCGCGGATGACGTTGCCGCCAAACGCTTCGCCGATGGCCTGGTGGCCCAGGCACACGCCCAGTATCGGTTTCTTGCCGGCGAAGTGCTTGAGCACTTCCACGGAAATGCCCGCCTGTGCCGGCGCTTTCGGACCGGGCGAGATGCAGATGCGGTCCGGGTTCAGCGCCTCGATCTGTGCGATCGTGATTTCATCGTTGCGGTAGACCCGCACGTCTTCGCCCAACTCGCCGAAATACTGCACGATGTTGTAGGTGAAGGAGTCGTAGTTGTCGATCATCAGCAGCATCTTAAAACCCTCCATCCAGGCCATCTTGCACTTGTTCGGCGGCGCGCAGTACGGCGCGCGCCTTGTTTTCCGTTTCCTGCCATTCCATTTCGGGGATGGAGTCGGCCACGATGCCGGCCGCGGCCTGCACGTACAGCATGCCGTCCTTGACCACGCCCGTGCGGATGGCGATCGCGACATCCATTTCGCCGCCAAACGACAGGTAGCCGCAGGCGCCGCCGTAGATGCCGCGCTTGGTGATTTCCAGTTCGTCGATCACTTCCATGGCGCGCACTTTCGGCGCGCCCGTCAGGGTGCCGGCGGGGAAGGTCGCGCGCAGCACGTCCAGGTTCGACAGGCCATCCTTCAGCTTGCCTTCCACGTTCGAAACGATGTGCTGCACGTGCGAGTATTTTTCGATGACCATGCGGTCGGTGACTTGCACGCTGCCCGTCTCGGCGATGCGGCCGATATCGTTGCGCGCCAGGTCGATCAGCATCACGTGCTCGGCGATCTCTTTCGGGTCGGCCAGCAGCTCGGCCGACAATTCGGCGTCGCGCTCTGGCGTGGCGCCGCGCGGACGGGTGCCGGCGATGGGGCGCAGGGTGACTTTCTTGCCGCCGTCCGCCGTCTTCTCGTTGCGCACCAGAATTTCCGGCGAGGCGCCGATGATCTGCATGTCACCGAAATTATAGAAGTACATATACGGCGACGGGTTGAGCGAACGCAAGGCGCGGTACAGAGTCAGCGGCGAATCGACGTAAGGTTTGCGGATGCGCTGGCCGATCTGCACCTGCATCAGGTCGCCCGCCATCACGTATTCATGCGCCTTGGCGACGGCCTTCAGGTAGTCTTCCTTGGAAAAGTCGCGGATGGTTTCCGTGCGCACGGAAGCGCTGGTGACAGGCGCATCGACACCGCGGCGCAGCATCATGCGCAAGTCCTTCAGGCGCTGCTGCGCTTTCGAAAACGATTCGGGTTGCGTGGTGTCGGCGTAGACGATCAGGTAGAGTTTGCCGGACAGGTTGTCGATGACGGCCAGTTCTTCCGTCACCATCAGCTGGATGTCGGGCAGCTTCAAGTCGTCTTTCGGCGCGCCGCCGGCGAGTTTCTTCTCGATGTGGCGCACGGTGTCGTAGCCGAAGTAGCCGGCCAGGCCGCCGCAGAAGCGCGGCATGCCGGGGCGCAGGGCCACCTTGAAGCGCGACTGGAATTGTTCGATGAAGTCGAGCGGATTGCCTTCGTGTTCTTCGATTACGGTGCCGTTCTTGACGATTCCGGTGCGTTTGCCATAGCTGCGCAACACGGTCGTGGCGGGCAAGCCGATGAAGGAATAGCGGCCGAAGCGTTCGCCGCCGACGACGGATTCGAGCAGGAAGGTGTTCTTGCCGCCTTGTTGGGACTGTGCCAGTTTCAGGTACAGGGTGAGCGGGGTTTCCAGGTCGGCGAACGCTTCCGCGATCAGGGGGATGCGGTTGTAGCCTTGCTGGGCCAGCGATTTGAATTCGAGTTCGGTCATGTTTCTCTCCATGCCGTCAGGGTATGAGTGTGCATAGTGCACAAACCCTGCGGTGGGTTATCAAAAAACTTGCCGGGACACGCAACGTGCGCAATATGCGCAAACGACGTGTGTACAACCGGCAGCAATCGTAACGGCTCGGCCCTTAAGCCTGCCAGGATTGCCAGCGTCGCCAAAGCCAGGCCTCAATCGAGCCGGTTTGGGTGACATTGTGTTTTTTGATGAGAAACGTGTTCACGATATGGTGTTGGGTTTGGTCAGTATGCCGGTTAGTTTTGCATGCCAATAAAACGGGCTGCTTCGAGCAGTGTCTTTACTATACCATCGGAATCGGTATCGTGTATAGAGTGTCCGTGATTGTAGCCATACGGTACCGTCAGTACGGGGCAAGCCGCAGCCCTGGCCGCTTGCGCGTCATTCGAGGAGTCGCCGATGGCCACCACTTTGGATGGCGGCAGGTCGAAGTCCGCGCACACTTGCAGCAGCGGCATGGGGTGCGGTTTTTTCTTCGGCAGCGAATCGCCGCCGTAGACGATCTCGAAATACTGGTCCAGGTTTTTCAGTTTCAGCAGGGGCAGGGCGAAGGCGATCGGCTTGTTTGTGACGCAGGCCAGGCGCAGGCCCGCCGCCTGCATCGCCGCCAGCCCTGCTTCGACCTCCGGATACAGGGTGCTGAACTGGCCGTTGATGGCCAGGTAGTGACGCTGGTAGCCCTCCATCGCCTGCTCGAAACGCTGTTCCACGCCGGCGTCATCGAAGTCGAGCGCCAGCACGGTGCGGATCAGGTTTTCCGAGCCCTTGCCCACCATCAACTTGATGGCGTCGGCGCTGATGGGCGCCAGGTCCAGTTCGGCGCGCATGCCATTGATGGCGACATGAAAATCGGGCACGGTGTCGAGCATCGTGCCATCGAGGTCGATGATGGCGGCGCGCACGCCAGCCAGTACGTGGTCTTTCACCGTGCCCGCCTGCATCAGTTGCCCACCGTTTTGGCCAGCTCGGCGCGCATGGCGTCGATGACTGCCTTGTAGTCCGGCTTGCCGAAGATGGCCGAGCCGGCGACAAAGGTATCGGCGCCGGCGGCGGCAGCGGCGGCGATGTTGTCGATCTTGATGCCGCCATCGACTTCCAGCATGATGTCACGGCCCGATTCGTCGATCATGCGGCGCGCTTCGGCGATTTTCTTCAGCGCTTGCGGAATGAAGGACTGGCCGCCGAAGCCCGGGTTGACGGACATGATCAGGATGATGTCGATCTTGTCCATCACGTGTTCCAGGTAATGCAGCGGCGTGCCCGGGTTGAAAACCAGGCCCGATTTGCAGCCATTGTCGCGGATCAACTGCAAGGAACGATCGACGTGATCCGACGCTTCCGGGTGAAAGGTGATGATGTTCGCGCCAGCCTTGGCGAAATCCGGGATAATGCGATCGACAGGCTTGACCATCAGATGCACATCGATGGGCACTTGCACGTGCGGGCGAATCGCTTCGCACACCAGCGGGCCGATGGTCAGGTTCGGCACGTAATGGTTATCCATCACGTCGAAGTGGATGATGTCGGCGCCTGCGGTAACGACGTTGCGCACTTCCTCGCCCAGGCGGGCAAAGTCGGCGGACAGGATGCTGGGAGCGATACGGAATGTTGTCATGGTGAAGTAGCCAAAGGATAGAAAATGCGATTTGCGCTATTTTACGCCTGACGCCGTTACCATGCCTCATTGAAGTACGGTGAAATACAGAATACGCATCGCGCGATGGCCAATGCGGCGCGCGCGACACACAATATGACTGGCAATGTCTGAAGAGGAATGACGATGGCGACTTATGAATTTACGGTAACGGTCAAAACGCAATATCTGCCCGATCAATCGGCACCGGACCAGGGGCGGCACGTGTTCAGCTACACGATCCGCGTCGTCAACACGGGCACGGCTGGCGCGCAACTGATTTCGCGCCACTGGGTCATCACGGATGCAAACAACAAGGTGGAAGAGGTGCGCGGCCTGGGCGCCGTCGGTCACCAGCCGCTGTTGCAGCCGGGCGAGCAGTTCGAATACACGAGCGGCACCATGCTGGGCACGCCGCAAGGCTCGATGCACGGCGAATACTTCTGCGTGGCCGAAGACGGCCATCAGTTCGAAGCGCCGATTCCCGAGTTCGTGCTGTCGGTGCCGCGCACCCTGCATTAAGGAAACGCCGGGGGCTTGCCCCCTTATTTCAGTTTTTCGGTGGCGTCCTGTTCTTCACTGAGGTGCTTGCGCGCCGGCGGTGCGGGCTTTTTGCCCGAATACATGGTCCACCAGACTATAAATGCCAGCAAGAAGAACGCCACCAGCGCCTCTATCATCAAGATCCACATACGCATCCCTATGTTATTTACCCGCAGCCCATTTACCAGCCGTCTGTTTACACGCGGTAGTCTACCCGTTTCAATCGGCGCCGTCGCGCTTGTCTTGTCCGCCTGCACCACGCCGCCCGTCGCGCCGCCCGCTGCTTCCAGCGGCAAGGCGCCCGCCATTGCGCCGACCGTCGTCAAGCCTGTGCCTGCCAAGCCGGCCGATGCCAAGGATGCCACGGACGTGGCGGCGCCCACCTTCGTGCCCGCCAAGTTTGCCGCCTTGCCAGGCTGGGCCCGCGACGACATGCGCGCCGCCTGGCCCGCCTTCATGGCTTCGTGCGGCGTGCTGGTGAAACGGCCGGACTGGAAGGAATCGTGCACGATTGCGCGCCAGGTCAATGCCGACAGCGACAAGGCCATCCGCCTGTTTTTCGAGACCTTCTTTGTGCCAAATCAAGTCGTCACCGCCGATGGCGCCAATACTGGACTGGTGACCGGTTATTACGAGCCATTGCTGCACGGCGCGCGCAAGCGCGGCGGTCCATACCAGACACCGCTGTACAAGGTGCCTGACGATCTGGTTTCGGTGGACTTGTCCGGCGTGTATCCGGAACTGAAAAACATGCGCTTGCGGGGTAAGCTGGTCGGCAAGAAGGTGATACCGTACGCAACCCGCGCCGACATCGAGCGCGCCACGTCCGTCACTGGCAAGGAATTGCTGTGGGTGGATGACGAAGTCGAGGCGTTCTTCCTGCAAGTGCAGGGTTCCGGGCGCGTACAGCTGACCGATACGCAGGAAACCGTGCGCGTGGCGTATGCGGATCAAAACGGCCATCCATACAAATCGATCGGCCGCTACCTGGTCGACAAGGGCGAGCTGACCCTGAGCCAGGCGTCCGCGCAGGGCATCAAGGCGTGGATCGCCGGCCATCCCACGCGCAAGGATGAATTGTTCAACGCCAACCCGAGCTATGTCTTCTTCAAGGAAGAGCGCTTGCCCGATCCGAAAGTGGGGCCGAAGGGCGCGCTGGGCGTGCCGCTGACGCCGCAGCGCTCGGTGGCCATCGATTCGCGCTTCCTGCCGCTGGGCGCGCCCGTGTTCTTGTCCACCACGCAAGCCAATAGCGAGATTCCCATGCAGCGCCTGGTGATGGCGCAGGATACGGGTGGCGCCATTCGCGGGCCGATCCGTGTCGATTATTTCTTTGGCTTTGGCGCGGAAGCGGCCGAGAATGCGGGCCGCATGAAACAGAGCGGCGCCGTGTGGGTGTTGTTGCCGAAGCAGGCGCCGGCGCGCTGAGTTTCTCGCGGCGCCGGGCGGGGATTGCGCTAGCGCAAGGTTAGCGCAGGACCATGACTGGCAGATGGGTATGCGCCAGCACTTTTTGCGTTTCGCTGCCCACGAACAGCTTGTTCAAGCCCTTGCGGCCATGCGAGGCCATCAGGATGATGTCGCAATGGTAGGTTTGCGCCGCATTGACGATTTCATCGTGCGGGCTCGGCGATACGGCCACCACGCCTTCGAAAGGCACGCCAGCAGCGCTTGCCGCTGCGCCGATCTTGTCGATGGCGCGTTGTGACGCTTCCTGCATCTGCTGTTCATACAGGCTGGCGTCGAGCACGATGCCGCCGTCGGCCATCGGCGAGAACGGGAAGGGCTGCACCACGCTGATGGCGACCAGCTTGGCTTTGTTCAGTTGGGCGAAGGCGAGGGCGGTCTCGGCGGCTTTGTCGGACAACGGCGAGCCGTCGGTGGGAAATAAGATGGTGTTAAACATAGCGTGCTCCTCAAGTGATGTAAGACAGCTTATGGATTTACATCAATTAAAACCTTGATATAAATCAAACCTCACAGGCTTTGGCGTGAATAGTGTCGCCAAGGCAATCTTTTAGCAGTGTATGCCCGTTCATCGCTTCAGGTGCGCACGCTACGCAGCGGCGTGCCCCACACCATGGCCACCGTCAACAGGATGCTGCCGGCCGCGATGCAAGCGAGACCATTGCGCACGCCAAAGTGTTCCGCGATCCAGCCGGCGGCCAGCGCGCCCAGCGGCGCCGTCGCCACCGTCAGGAAGCGCATGGTCGACGTCATGCGGCCCAGCATGGGATCGGGCGTCACCTTCTGGCGTAGGCCCAGGTAGGGAATAAAGAACAGCATCACGCCGCAATCGAAAAAGAACATCAATATGGCATACGCCACGGCGCTGGCGGCCGCGCTGCCGAACAGTGCTGCCGGAATCGTTGGCGTCAGGGCAAAGCACACGGAGGTGGATGCCAGGCCGATCAGGATGGTGCGGCCGGCGCCGTAGCGCTTCGTCAATGGCTTGACGATGAAGGCGCTGAGCAAGACGCCGGCGCCGCCCAGCATCTGCGTCATGCCCAGCACGCCAGGGTTCATGCCCAGGTCGCGCGTGGCGAACAGCACCGTCAAGGCCATGCTGGCGTAAAACAGGAAGTGCCAGATGCCGGCGCCCCAGGCCAGCGCGCGCAGCAGCGGTTCGCGCCACACGAACAGCAAGCCGTCGGCGATGTCGCGCAAGGCGTGCTTGTCGGATGGCGCCGGCCGTGGATCGCGCACGCTCATGGCGCGCAAATTGAAGACGGAAATCAGATAACCGCACGCCGTGCACAGGATGGCGACGGGCGCGGACAAGACCTGCACCAGCACGCCGGCCAGGCCGGGACCGATCAGGCGCGACGCCGATTCGGTGGCGGCAAATTTCGACTGCGCATCGATCAAGCCATCGCGGCCCACGAGGAAAGTCAGAAACACCTGCTCGGCACCGCCGCCCACGACGAAGCCCGTGCCGATGATGAACCCTACTATATATAACCACGGCATCGACAGCACGCCGCACCAGTAAGCCACTGCCACGCTGGCCAGGGCCAGGCCGGACATGCTTTCGCTGAACAGCATGATCGGGTGCTTGCTGCGCCGGTCCAGCAGCACGCCGACGGGCAAGCCGAACAGGGCGAACGGCAGCGCCTGCAAGGCAACCAGCACGCCCATCTGTTCCGGCGTCGCATGCAATAACAGTACCGCACACAGGGGCAGGGCCAGCGAGGTGATCTGGGCGCCGAAGCAATTGAGGCCGTTGCTGAACCACAGGCGGCGGAAATTGACGCTGGCGGCGCTGCCGTCGCCGCGCAGGTAATGGGTGCAGTACTGGAAGAGGGAGGAGAAAATATCTTGCTCGATATGAAAATGATCAGGCTCACAATAATAGCAGCGCACCTGCCGCGCCGCTGCCGTTAGCCGCTACAATCGTTGTCACCGTGTTCATCCAGAGGAGACTATATGCAATACGAAGACTTGATCATCGATATCCAGGACAAAGTGGCGGTCATCCGCCTGAATCGCCCGAAGGCCTTGAATGCCTTGAACGACAACATGATGAATGAGCTGGGCGACGCCTTGCTGAAGTTCGACGCGGATGACAATATCGGCTGCATCGTGCTCACTGGCAACGAAAAAGCGTTTGCCGCCGGCGCCGATATCGCCGCCATGGCCGATTACACCTACCCGGACACCTTTACCCAGGGCTACATCAGCCGCAACTGGGAACATATCTTGCGCGTGCGCAAACCTGTGGTGGGTGCGGTGGCCGGCTATGCGCTCGGTGGCGGTTGCGAACTGGCCATGATGTGCGATTTCCTGATCGCCGCCGACAGCGCCAAATTTGGCCAGCCGGAAATCAAGGTCGGCGTCACGCCGGGCGCGGGCGGCACGCAGCGTTTGCCGCGCGCCATCGGCAAGGCCAAGGCCATGGATCTGCTGTTGACGGCGCGCACCATCGATGCCGCCGAGGCGGAGCGCATCGGCCTGGTGTCGCGCGTCGTGCCGGCCGATAAGTTGCTGGAAGAAACCCTGTCTGCCGCCAAGACTATCGCCGCCATGCCGACCTCGGTGGCCATGATGATCAAGGATTGCGTCAACCGCGCGTTTGAAACCACCTTGACGGATGGTGTCGCCTACGAGCGCCGCTTGTTCCAGGCCACCTTCGGTACGCCTGCACAAAAAGAAGGCATGCACGCTTTTCTGGAAAAGCGCTTGCCAAACTTCGACGGTCTTTGATATGATTCGCCTCCCCGATGAGACGCACTGGTTTGCGGCACAAAAGGGACAGCCTTCAAGGGCTGGGTAGTAAAAAAGAAGGTTGACGAAATGGCCGAAACGCTTCATACTCTTCCTTCTTCGCAGCTGACAAACACAACGCTTTGTCGATAGCGCGAAAGCAGTAACTGAATACAGTTCTTTAACAATTAACAGTCGATAAGTGTGGGCATTTGATGTAAGTGCAGCGTCAATCTTCGGATTGGCGTAATACTTAAAATATATCAAATGTTCACAAGAAATAATGAAATAG
>NZ_JAPWIB010000004.1:0-611140 GCF_030587305.1 Janthinobacterium sp. SUN206
CATACACGGCGTAGGGCGAGACGTCTTCAAACACGCTCTGGCGATTGCCGATGGCTTCCCAGGTCTGCCCGCCCGCCTGCACCGTCACCGTGCCCGTCAGCACGACGAGGCACAGTTCGCGGCGGCCCGTCTCCAACATCAGCTGTTCGCCTGCCGCCAGCCGGTGCGCGGCAAAGCCCACGTGCGTCCAGCCAGCCGACTCTGGCGTGACTTCGACGATCTTGCCGCCGCCCTTGCCCGCTTTGACCAGCAGCGGGCTCATGCCGCCTCCCGCCCCAGGCGGGGAATCGCGTCGACCAGGCGTGCCAGGTAATCGTGGCCCATCTTGGCATACTGATAACTGGGGGCCACGGCCGGATCTTGCTCCGCTTCCACCACCAGCCAGCCCTCGTAGCCGTGCAAATACAGGCGCGTCAGGATGGCCGGAAAGTCGATGCTGCCGTCGCCCGGCACGCTGAAGGCGCCATTGATCACGGCCTGCAGGAAACTCCAGTGGCCATTTCTCGCCAGTTTCACCACGTTGGGGCGCACATCCTTGCAATGCACGTGGCAAATGCGATCGATGTGCTTGTTCAAGACCGCCAGCGCATCGCCGCCGGCAAAGGTGATGTGGCCCGTGTCGAACAGCAAGCCGACTTCCGACCCCGTCAAGGCCATCAACTGGTCCATGTCGGCGGGCGTTTCCACGTAAGCGCCCATGTGGTGGTGGTAGGCCAGGCGCACGCCGTGGTCGAGCAAGTGTTTCGCAAACGCCGTCAATTTGTCCGCGTACGCCTGCCATTGCTGCGGCGACTGGAAGCGCGGACGCTTATACAACGGGCGGGCTTCGCCCTGGATCGCGTCCGCCACTTCGCCGTAGACCATGACGGTGGCGCCGCTGTCCGCCAGCAGGCGTAAATGCGAGGCTACGGAGGCGATTTCCTCCTCGACCGAGCGATGGGCCAGCCGTCCCGAATACCAGCCGGACACACAGGCAAGATTGTATTTGCCCAGCACGGCGTTCAGGGCCGGGGCATCCTTGGGAAACTTGTTGCCCAGTTCGAAACCCATGTAGCCGATCTCGGCGCCTTCCTTCAGCGCTGTTTCCAGCGGGGTTTCGCCGCCCAGGCTGGGTAAATCGTCGTTCATCCACGAGATCGGGTTGATGCCGATCTTCACATTCCATGTAGTAGTCATTTTTGTTGTCCTTGGCGGTCAAGTTCATAACGGGCACGCGCCGCTTGCACGCCGGCTTGCGTCGAGACTTCGGGTACGGCCACTTCCCACCAGCAACCACCCTCCTCGGTCGTGCGCGTGGCGTCCGTATTGATGCAGATCAAGTAGGTGCGGCTGGCGGCGCGGGCGCGCAGCATCGCCTGTTCCAGTTCGTGAATATTGGCCACGTGCTCGGACAGCGCTCCCAGCGACCGGGCATGCAGGGCGAAGTCGATGGCGGGTGCGCTGTCGGGCAACATATTGTTGAATGACGCGTTGCCGCACGCCTGCTGCAGGCGGTTGATGCAGCCGTAGCCCCGGTTGTCGAGCACGACGATGATAAGTTTTTTGTCCAGCATGACGGAGGTGGCGATTTCCGAATTCATCATCAAATAACTGCCGTCGCCCACCATGACGACAACCTCGGCATCCGGTTTCGCCATCTTGACGCCCAGGCCGCCGGCGATTTCATAGCCCATGCACGAGTAGCCGTATTCCATGTGGTAGCCGCCCGGTGTACTCGTGCGCCACAGTTTGTGCAGTTCGGCCGGCAAGGTGCCTGCCGCGCAGACGACGATGTCGCGCACAGTAGAATCCGATGAAGAGCGCTGCACGGCGCCGATGACTTCGCCGTCATACGGCAAGCCGGCCACCTCGCGCTGGCCGGTAATGGCCAGGACGGTATCGCGCCATGCGTTCCCAGCCTGCTGCGCGCGGTCCAGCCATTGGCCTGCGCCATTCCAGTTAGGCAAGTACCGCGACAAGCCCTGCAAGCCCAGTGTCGCGTCCGCCTGCACGCCCAGGCCACGGCGTTTCAGCGCATCGAAAGCGTTGACGTTCAGGCTGACCAGTTGCGCTTGCGCAAACAGGGAATTCGAGCCCGTCGTGAAATCCTGCAAGCGCGTACCGACAGCCAGCACCACGTCCGCCTGCGCCGCCAGGGCATTCGCGGCGGGCGAGCCGGTGACGCCGATGGCGCCCAGCTGCAGCGGATGGTCCCACGGCAAGGCGCTCTTGCCGGCCTGGGTTTCCGCCACGGGGATGCCGTGGCGCTCGGCAAACGCCTGCAAGGCGACGCTGGCCTGGCCGTACAGCACGCCGCCGCCGGCCACGATCAGCGGCTGTTTCGCGTGTTTCAGCAAGGCGGCCGCTTCTTCCAGTTCCTGCTCGACGGGCGGCACGGCGCGGAAACGCACGGTGCGCGGCGTAAAGAAATCGGCCGGATAGTCATACGCCATCGTTTGCACATCTTGCGGCAAGGATAACGTGACGGGACCGCAGGCAGCCGGGTCCGTCAAGGCGGCGATGGCGCGCGGCAAGGCCGTCAGCAATTGCTCCGGATACACGATGCGGTCGAAGTAACGCGACAGCGGCTTGAAGGCATCGTTGACGGAAACGCTGCCGTCGCCGGCATCTTCCAGCTGCTGCAACACGGGGTCCGGCGCGCGCGAAACGAACACGTCGCCGGGCAACAGCAATACCGGCAAGCGATTCACGTGGGCCAGCGCGGCGGCCGTCAGCAAATTGGTGGCGCCCGGGCCGATGGAACTGGTGACGGCCAGCATGCGCCGGCGCATGTGGGCTTTCGCATAGGCAATGGCCGAGTGCGCCATCGCCTGCTCGTTGTGGGCGCGGTAGGTGGGAAACACCTCCTTGTATTGGTACAGCGCCTCGCCCAGGCCCGCCACATTGCCGTGGCCAAAGATGGCAAAGGCGCCGCCGAACAGGGGGGTCAAGGAACCATCGCCCTCTTCCGTGCGCAGGGCGGCCAGGTAGCGCACCAGCGCCTGCGCCATGGTCAAGCGGATGGTGTTGTGTAGGGTGGCGCTCATGCTGCACGCTCCAGGCGGTTGCGCGTACGCTGCCACAGGGCAATGAGCTGCTCGAAGTTGGCGCGCACTGCGGCGATCAAGCCCGCATCGTCCAGCTCTCCGGCCAGCCAGCGACGGCTCGGTTCCTGGAAGATGGTGCGTCCCACCATGAAGCCGCGGCACGTCGTGCTGGCACTGGCTTGTTCAAAACTGGCGGCCAGGGCGGCAATCGGCGCGTTCAAGCCCAGCAGGACGACGCCACGGCAATACGGATCGCGCTCGTGCACGAGGGCATCGATGGCTTGCCATTGCTGGGCTGACATGCTTTCCAGCTTCCACCATTCCGGGTAAATGCCCAGGTTGTACAGGCGCTTGACGGCGCGCAAGACCGTGTCGTCGCCGTGCGGCAAGGCATCCGACGGTATGACTTCCAACAACAGTTCGTGACCGCTCACTTGCGCCGCGTCATACAGGGCCTTGATTTGCGCTTCCTGTTCCAATCGGTTTTCCACGGTATCGTCCGGGTGCAACTGCACCAGGCACTTGATCACGTGTTCCTTCGGCCAGCTGAGCAGGTGCGAACCGATGGAGCGGCCCCAGTCGAATTGCAGCGGATTGGAACCGGGCAATTCCACGGGACGGCCTATCCACCAGCCGCGCCCCGTCGCGTCGTTGAGCGCGTCGACGCCATAGCGTCCATCGATCAGCACGCCCGTCTTGCCAGCCAGTTGCAAGGCCGCTTCCGTCTGCGCCACGGCTTGCACCATCAGTTGCTTCAGGGCGCAAATAGCCGATTCGGGCGCGCCCGTCTGTTGCGCCAGCTCAAAGAATTGCGTACGGTGGTCGAAGGCAAACACGCACAGTTCATCCCACTGCGGGCGCGCCACCGTCGTGCGGTGCAGGCGGGACAAGGTGGCGTCCTGGTCCGGTTGCGTCAGTTTTTCCGCATTGGCCAGGAAATAGTCGAGCTCGATGGGCGACGGCATGGCCGGTGCGCAGCCGTGGCGCGACACGACGAGGGCGCCGCAACCGTTCGCGTAACGGCAGCACGCCCCGTAATCCTCGCCGCGCAGCCAGCCTTTCAAAAAGCCCGAGAGAAACGCGTCGCCCGCGCCCAGCACGTTCAGCACTTCCACGCGCACGCCGCGGTAGTTATACGCATCGTCCAGGCTGTGCGGTACCACGCTGTCGATGACGGCGCTGCCCAGCGGGCCCCGCTTGACGACGAGGGTGGCCGGGGTGGCGGCCCGCACGGCGCGCAAGGAGGCCATGATGTCGGCACCGCCGCCGGCGATCATGAATTCCTCTTCCGTGCCGACGATCAGGTCGAACTGCGGCAGGATCGCCTGCAAGTGCCGCGTGACACCATCGTTGGAAACGAAGCGCGTTTCGCCGTCCGCCTTGCCGGAAAGTCCCCACAGCACGGGCCGGTAATCGATGTCGAGCACGGTGCGCACGTTGTTGGCGCGCGCCAATTTCAGGGCCTGCGTGCTGACGGCGTGCATGGCAGCCGTCGAAAAATGCGTGCCGGTGATCAACAGCGCCTTGCTCGATGCAATAAAGGCGGCGTCGACGGCGGATGGCTCGATGGCCATGTCGGCGCAGTTTTCACGGTAGAAAATCAGGGGAAAGGTGTTTTTATCCTTGATGCCCAGCATCACCAGCGCCGTCAGGCGGTCGCGGTCGATGCCGACATGGCTGACGTCGCAACCCTCTTTCGCCAAGGTGTCCGTCAAGAAACGGCCCATGTGGTCGTCGCCCACTTTCGACAGCATGGCGGACTTCAAGCCCAGGCGGGCCGTGCCGAAGGCGATATTCGCCGATGAGCCGCCCAGGTATTTGGCGAAACTGGTCGCGTCTTCCAGGGTGCTGCCGATCTGCTGCGCATACAGGTCCACCGCTAGGCGGCCCAGGCAGATCACGTCCAGCGCGCGTCCCTGGGCAAATTCAGTCGTATTCTTCATGACATGCATTCCTTATGACAATTGCACGATGCGCTGTTCGCGCCATGACACGGTGGCCGCCTCGGCCAGTTCCAGTGCCTTCAAGCCATCATGGACGGTGGTGCGCAAGGGCGCGCCATGGGCAAATGCCTCGAAAAAGTGCGCCATTTCGCTGGCGTAGGCGGCGCGGTAGCGTTCCAGGAAAAAGTCTTCCGGCTTGTCGACGCTGACGTTCACTGAGCCATAGGCCGTCACTTCCGTCGGCTTGTGGTTGCCCGCCTGCAGCATACCCAGGCTGCCCAGCACCTCGAAACGCTGGTCGTAGCCGTAAGCGGCGCGGCGCGAAGCATTGATCTGGCACAAGCGTCCTTTCGCCGTGCGGATGGTGACGACGGCCGTGTCCAGGTCTCCCGCCGCGCCGATGGCCGGGTCGACGAGGCAGCTGCCCGTGGCGTGCACGCTGACGGCTTCATCGTCGAGTATCCAGCGGAAAATGTCGAAATCGTGGATCAGCATATCCTTGAAGATGCCGCCCGATACCTGGATATAGCTGACGGGTGGCGGGCCGGGATCGCGGCTGGTGACGATGAGCAACTCCGGCGTGCCGATCTCGCCCGCTGCGATGCGCTGCCTGACGGCAGCAAACGTGGGGTCGTAGCGGCGCTGGAAGCCGATCATGCACAGCACGCCAGCATCCTTGACGGCAACGGCGGCGGCGCGCGCACGCTCCAGGGTCAGGTCGACGGGTTTCTCGCAAAAGATGGCCTTGCCGGCGGCCGCTGCGCGCACGATCAGGTCCGCATGCGTATCCGTGCTCGACGCGATCAGCACGGCCTTGACTTCGGGGTCGGCCAGCACCGCTTCCACGCTGGCGACGCTGGCGCCATGCAGGGCCGCCACTTCCGCCGCCGCGCCCGCATGCACGTCGACCACGTATTTCAGGCGCACGCCAGGCTGGCGCACCAGATTGCCAGCGTGAATACGGCCGATGCGGCCGGCGCCGAACAATGCCACTTGAATCATTTCCATCTCCTTGATAGTCGGGATAATGCCGCCCGGAAATGCACACGTGTGCATTTCCGGGCAAAAAAGGTTAAAACAGGTGGATGACGCCCAGCATCACACCGCTGAGCTTGGCACCCTTCTTGGTGGCGGCGAAGGCATTGCCGCCAAACGTGTAGTTGGCGTTCTTGTCGTTATTCGTTTGCGTGTAGTAGGCGTACACGGTGCTGCGCTTGGACAAGTAATACTCGTAGCCCAGGGTGGCCTGCTTGGCGCCGCTGTCGTCGCCGCGCACCAGGGTGGTCGCCTTGATGGTCACGCTGCTGCCGTTGGGCGCGCTGCCGGACACATCGCCAGCCACGCCGAACCGGCCGATGAAGGAACCACCACCCGCCTTGTAGGCGCCCGTGATGGTGAAATAGTCGCGCTGCAAGTCGCCGCCGGCCACGTCATACACCATGCGGTTCCAGGCCACGCCCACGTCGCCGCCGCCGAAGTTGTAATTGCCCACGGCGCGGAACATCTTTTCGCTGAAGCCGGGACGCAAGTCCTTGTGCTTTTCATAGCCGACGGCGCCCTTGATGGGGCCGTTCACGTATTGCACGATGCCCGAATAGATGCGGTCGCCGTTCGATGCCTCGTTTTCGCTGGCGCGGTAAATCGTGGCGCTGAAGCCTTGCAGTACGGGCGTGCGGTAGCTGATGGCGTTCGAACTGCGGCGGTTGAAGCCTTCGCCGCCCAGCTGGGAGATGTTGGCGTCATCCTGGATGCCTTCGCCCACGAAACGGTTGGTGTAGCCGTTGATCTGGCGAATCGGCGTAGCGAAGCGGCCCAGCGCGATACGGCCATAGGCGGGGTTTTCCAGCCCGACAAAGGTATCCTTGCTATTGATGGCGCCCGTTCCATCGTCCAGCTTGGCATTGCCCTCGATCTGGAAGAAGGCCGTGTTGCCATTGCCCAAGTCTTCCCTTCCCCGGAAGCCGATCTTCGAGGAATTGTCCGATACGCGAGAAATGGATTCGCCATTCGGCGCCGTGGCCGAGCTTGACGTTTCGATACGGTCGAAGCCCGCATGGATGCGGCCGTACACGACGACGCTCGATTCGGCCAGCACGCAGCCTGGCACGGCCAGCAAGAATACGGCGGCGATCTTGTTCAACTGCATGGTGTTCATCTCGTTTTTCATCCCGTTTTTCATTTTGTCTCCTGCTTGTTTTTATGGTGGTGGATTACTCATGATGCTCAACAGTGTGTTGCCACTCCGCGCGTCCCTCGCCGGACGCCTGTCCTCCCTTTCAATAAAATGTGCTCAGGCACAGCGCGGCAAGGCCAGCGCCGCCAGTTGCGGATACAGGCGGGGGCCGCCCACCAGGATGGGATTGCCCTTTTCCAGGCCGTTATCGGCCAGGAAATCATTGCAGCGCCCGCCCGCCTCATTGACGAGCACGATGCCGGCCAGGCAATCCCAGGAATTGATGTGCGGCTCGAAATAGCCGATCAGGCGCCCGGCCGCCACATAGGCGATCATCAGCGCGCCGGAACCGTTGCGGATGAACATGCCGCCCTCTTCCAGCACGTCGAGCAGGAACGGTAAAAAGGTGTCGGTGCCCACGCGGTGCGAAAAGCCCACGCCCAGCACGCCGCCCTGCAGGCTGACCACGTCGTTGACGCGCAGCCGCGTTTCGCCGGCCTTCGCTGCCACGTAGGCGCCCTGCCCCTGGCAGGCGTGGAACAGCTCGTCCGCATTCGGGTCGTACACGGCGCCGATGGCCGGCTTGCCGTCGACCAGCACGCCGATCGACACGCACCAGGCCAGCATGCCGTTGACGAAGCAGGCCGTGCCGTCGATGGGATCGATGACCCACACGCAGCGCGCGTCCGACGCCCCGCCGCCCCGCTCCTCGCCCACCACGGCGTCGTCAGGAAAACGCGCGGCGATTTGCGCACGCACATAGTCTTCCACCATGCGATCGGCGATACTGACCATGTCCTGCAAGCCCTTTTCCTCGATCACGAGTTCCGTGCGGCGGTGAAACATGCCCAGCGCAATCTCGCCGGCCTGGCGGATGATGTGCCGGGCGTAGGCATAGCGCTCCAGGGTGGCCGCGTCGGCCAGTACCGCTGCCTGTGTCATATCTGTCATGCTTGTCCTCCAATGATGGCTGCGCCATGTTCGTGTACGGTCATGGCGACCGATGTGCCTTGCGTGAAAACCTGGCTCAAGTCGTGCGAGACGGCAAACAGTTCGCCGACCGGCGTGTCGAGCGTGTATTGCATTTCGCGCCCCAGGTAGGTGGCGCGTGCCACGCGCACCACCATGGCGCTGTCGGGCTGCGCGGGCGACAGCAGGATCGCTTCCGGACGCACGGCGAAACTCGCTTCGCCGCTGCGCTGGCTGCGGCATGGCAGACGCAGCCGCAACTTGCCCATGACGCAGGTGGCCTTGCCGTCGGCCACCGCTTCGATCACGCCATCGACGATGTTCGCGTTACAGATGAAGTCGGCGACGAATTTGTCGGCCGGCGATTCGAACAGCTCGTGCGGCGTGCCCTTTTGCGCGATCACTTGCCGGTTCATCACGATGATCTGGTCGGAAATGGCCAGCGCCTCTTCCTGGTCATGCGTGACATACACGGCAGTCAAGCCCAGCTTGACCTGGATGTCGCGGATCTCGTCGCGCACGCGGCGGCGCAGTTTCGTATCGAGGTTCGACAGCGGCTCGTCCAGCAGCAGCACCTTGGGCTGCAGCACCAGCGAACGGGCCACGGCCACGCGCTGCTGCTGGCCGCCCGACAACTCGTTCGGGAAGCGCGCGGCAAAGTCGGCCAGGCCCACCAGGCGCAAGCTTTCCTGCGCCCGTTCCACGGCGCGCGGCTTGGTTTCACCGGACACGATGAGGCCGTAGCACACGTTGTCGAGCACCGTCATGTGCGGAAACAAGGCATAGGACTGGAACACCATGCTGACGTCGCGCTCGGCGGCCGAGGTCAAGGTGACGTCCTCGCCGGCCAGCAGGATGCGTCCGGCGCTGACGCGTTCCAGGCCGGCGATCAAGCGCAGGGTCGAGGTCTTGCCGCAACCGCTGGGGCCCAGCAGGGTGACCATGGTGCGCGGCGCGATCGTGAACGACACATCGTTCACGGCCAGCGCCTTGCCGTAGCGCTTGGTGACGCCATCGAATTCCAGCGCGGCAAGCTCTGCTGCTTGGGTAGTAAAGTGGTTCATGCGTAGCTCTTTTCCAGGTTGGGAACGGCGGCCGGCAGCGTTTTTTCGGCGCTGACGCGGCGAAGGCGGCGCTTGCCGACCAGCAAATGGATCAATTGGATGCACAGCAGGATGACGACGATCAAGACCGTGGCGTAGGCAATCGCCGTGCCGTAGTTGCCGTTCGACACCAGGCCGATGATGTAGGACGTGGCCATGTCGTAATCGGCGCTGACGAGGAAGACGACGGCCGAGATCGACGTGATCGAACGCACGAAGCCATACACGAGGGCCGAGGCGATGGCCGGGCGCAACAGCGGCAGGATGACCTTGCGCATGGTGGTCCAGCTGCTGGCGCCCAGGGTGATCGAGGCCTCGTCCAGGCTGCCGTCGAGCTGGCGCATGGCGGCGATGCCCGTACGCAAGCCCATCGGCATGTTGCGGAAGACAAAGCACAGGATCAAAATCGTCGCCGTGCCCGTCAACTCGATGGGCGCCGAGTTGAACGCCAGGATGTAGCTGATGCCGATGACGGTGCCGGGAATGGCAAAGCTGAGCATGGTGCCGAACTCGAACGCGCTTTTCAGGGCGAATTGCTGGCGCACCAGCAGCCAGGCCGAGAGGATGCCGACAAAGGCCGTCAAGGGCGCGGCGATGGCCGAAATCGTCAAGGTGGTGAACAGCGACGGCCAGGCCTGGCCCGTCCAGTGCCAGCCGGAAGCGCCCGCCGTGATGCCGAAAGCGTCGATGTAGTGGCGCAAGGTGAAGGCATTGTCCTGGCCCCAGTTATTCACGAAGCCGCCCGCCACCACCGTGCCATAGATCAGGGCCGTGAAGGCGAACCATGGCAAGGCGATGGTCCACAGCATGGTTTTCAGGCGCGGGTTGAGCGAGGCGTGGCCGCCATGGTCGGCCTTGCCCGTCACCGTCACATACGATTTCTTGCCCAGCCACAAGTTCTGGATGAAGAAGGCGCCCACGGCAAAGGTCAGCAGCACGATGGCCAGGGTGGCGGCGCGACCCTGGTCGTTCGAGGCGCCCACCACGGAAAAGAAGATTTCCGTCGACAGCACGTGGAAGTTGCCACCCAGCACCATCGGGTTGCCGAAGTCGGCCATGCTTTCGATAAAGCACAGCAAAAAGGCATTGGCGATGCCGGGACGCATCAAGGGCAGCGACACCTTGACGAAGGTTTGCCAGCTGCTGGCGCCCAGGGTGCCCGACGCTTCTTCCAGCGAAGGGCTGACGCCCTCCACCACACCAATTAATGTCATGAAGGCAATCGGCGCAAAGGCCAGCATCTGCGACAGCCACACGCCCGTCATGCCGTACAGCCAGCGGCTCTGCTCGATACCGAACAGGTCGCCGACGAGGCCCGTGATGGCGCCGTTGCGGCCGAACAGCAGGATCAGGGCCAGGCCCAGCACGAAAGGCGGCGTGACGATGGGGAGTATCGTAATGGCGCGCATCGGGCGTACCCAGCGGCCATTGGTGCGCGTCACCAGCAGGGCGAACACGAGACCGAGGAAGGTGGCCGACACGCCCGTCAGCAAGGCCAGCGCCAGCGTATTCCAGGCCACGCCGCAGCGGCCGGGACCGGACACGCAATTGAGGCTCCAGATGCCGGGGTCCGCCAGGCGGCGCGCCAGGGCCGCGGCGCCCGTGCCGCCATCATCCATGGGCTGGCCGGCGCTGACGAGGATCAGCGCGACGGGGAACAGCACGAACAGGGAAATCAGGCAAATGATGAGGCCGATGGCGCCGGCGACGAAGGCGTCGCCGCGGCACACGCCGCAGGCGGCCGCGCCGGACGTGAGCAGGAACAGCAGGCACAGCGCCAGCAGCAGCGCGCCGAAACCCAGGCCCGTGCTGGCGGCCAGCGGCCCCCAGCCCAGCCATGCCAGCCACAGCATGCCGGCGCCGCCGATGGCGATCTGGCCCAGGCCCAGGGTCTTGCGGTGAGGATTGCCGGCTACCAGGGCGGCGCTGGCGGCGATCAGGGCGAAGAACACGCCCAGCGGCCAGGCGCCGAACGACAGCAGGTGCAGCACGGCCGGTGCGCCACGGTCACTGAAGAACTGGCCGTCGCGCAACCATTCGCCGGCAAACAATCCCGCTTCCTGTTGCTGCCAGGGCAACAGGCACAACGCTGCCAGGGCGGCCAGCAGCCAGCCGTAAAATATCTTTTTCATGAGGTCTCTATCCAGCTAAGTAGACCCGCCGGCATGGCCATTGCGGCATGCGGCAGGTTCGGTACGATGACAGTCTTTACGCCTTAATTGCCAGCCGAATAAATCTGTGTCGTCCAGCGTTGCAGCAAACGCTTGCGCGTGTCCGAGGCGCCATACTTGGCGAAGTCGTAGTTGATGGTCTTGATGTTTTCCAGGCGCGGCGAGGCGGCGGGAATGGTGGCGGCCACGTTGGACGGGATCTGGAACGCCAGCGCTTTCACCGCTTCGCTCTGCACGTCCGGGCGCAGGGCGAATTCATAGAATTTCTTTGCCTGCTCCATGTTTTTCGCGCCCTTGACGATGCTCATCGAGCCGATCTCGTAACCCGTGCCTTCGCAGGGCGGCAAGACTTTCACGGGAAAGCCGGCCACGGTGAGCTTCATCAGGTCATGCATGAAACCGATGGCCACGCCCGCTTCGCCACGGCCCACGTCCTCGCCGGGCGCCACGCCCGCGTTCGGATACTTGCTGACGTTCTGCCCCATTTTCGCCAGGAAATCGAAGGCTTCCTCTTCGCCGAACAGCTGCACCACGGTGGCCAGCGCGTTGTAGGCGGCGCCCGAGGAGTTCGGGTTGGCCATCTCGATCTCGCCCTTGTAGGCGGGCTTGACGAGGTCTTTCCAGCATTGGGGCGGCGGCAGGTTTTTCTTCTTCAGCACGTTTTCGTTGTAGGCCAGGCCCAGGATGCCGATGTAGATGCCGACGGTGCGGTACTTGGCCGTCTCGGCCTGCTTGAGCGCCCACGGCTGCAGCTTGGACAGGGTGGGCGACTTGTATTCTTCCGTATAGCCTTCGGCGGCCGCTTGCAGGTGCGGGTCGCCCGTGCCGCCCCACCAGATGTCCGATTTCGGGTTCGACGCTTCGGCGCGGATCTTCGCATAGGCCTCGCCGGCGCTTTTCCTGATCATCGATACCTTGATCTTGCTTTCCGCCTCGAAGCGGTTCTTCATCAGCTGGCACCACTCCATGTCGGCTGAACACAGCACGGACAGGCGTTCCTCGGCGGCCATGGCCGTCATCGGCAGGGCCAGGCTTATAGCAATCGCAACATTGCGCATCTTCATCGTCTCACTCCAAGTTTGTTGTCGTTGTGGTACTTCAGACCGCACCGCTATCTTGCGGTGTCACTGTCCCGGGATGTGCTTTTTCAAGACTTGCACTGCATTGCACACGTGTGCACACCTTACCACCAGCCGATTTTGACTGTCAACAAGAATCTCGGCAGGCGGGCGGCGTGGTGTTTTACCGACAAAAAAAGCCGCCAGCGTTGCAGCTGGCGGCTTTCGGGACCGGTGGGGTCAGAGGGGTGTTACTGCCAGGCTTCCTTGCCCGCGCGTGGCTTGCCCACCATCAGCAGCGCGCCCAGGGTCAGCACGGCTGCCAGCGACAGGTAATAGCCCACGTATTGCAAGCCATAGTTCGTGGCCAGCCAGGTGGCGATGTACGGCGCCAGCGAGGCGCCCAGGATGCCGGCCAGGTTGAACGTCAGCGACGCGCCCGTGTAGCGCACTTCGGGCGGGAACAGTTCGGACAACATCGTGCCCAGCGGTCCGTAGGTCATGCCCATCAGGCCCAGGCCGACGGCCATGAAGACCGTCACTTCCCACGTCACGCCCGAACCGAACATGGGCGCGAGCACCAGGCCGAAGATGGCGATGGCGACGGAGACCCAGATCAGGGTGGCGCGGCGGCCGCGGCGGTCGGCCAGCACGGCCGAGAATGGAATCGTGAGGGCGAAGAACAGCACGGCAAACAGCTGCACGACGAGGAATTCCTTGCGCGTGAAGCCCAGCTTGGTCGTACCCCAGCTCAGCGCGAACACAGTCATCAGGTAGAACAGCACGAAGGTGGCCAGGGCGATGATGGTGCCCAGGAACAACATGCGGCCATGCTGGCGGAACACGGTGGCTACCGGCAGTTTGACGACCTCGTTCTTGTCGATGACTTTCTGGAAGTCCGGCGTTTCCGTGATCTTCAGACGCACGTACAGGCCGACGATGACCAGCAGCGCGCTGGCGAGGAACGGGATGCGCCAGCCGTAGCTGAAGAATTGCTCATCGGTCATGGTTTCGCTCAGCAGCAGGAAGATGCCGCCCGACAGGAAGAAGCCGATCGGCGCGCCCAGCTGCGGGAACATGCCGTACCAGGCGCGCTTGCCCGGTGGCGCGTTTTCCGTGGCCAGCAGCACCGCGCCGCCCCACTCGCCGCCCAGGCCCAGGCCCTGGCCGAAACGGCACAGCGCCAGCAGCAGCGGCGCCAGGGTGCCGATGGCGGCATACGTCGGCAGCAAGCCGATGATGACGGTGGAAATACCCATGGTCAGCAAGGCGGCCACGAGGGTGGCCTTGCGGCCGATGCGGTCGCCGAAGTGGCCGAACACGGCCGAACCGATGGGACGGGCGAAGAAGGCGATGGCGAACGTGGCCAGCGACTGCAGCACGGCGGCCGACGGGTCGCCGGCGGGGAAGAACAGTTTCGGGAACACCAGCACGGCGGCGGTGGCGTAGATATAAAAGTCAAAGAACTCGATGGTGGTGCCGATCAGGCTGGCGAACAGCACCGTGCCGGGGGAATTTTTCTTGGGGGGGGTGCTCATTTACTGCGCTCCTTGGGGAGGGTGTCTAAAGGCCATTCTCTGGATGTTTTTTCAGGCAGCAGCACAGCACGTTGTCTCCGTGTCGTTCGCATATCATAGCCTTGCGTGCATGCATTTGCTGCGCATTTGCTATTAAATTTGCAAACAAAAAACAACGGTTTTAGTTGCCGTAGCGAACTGCCGGCAACGCGCGCTAACGCGCCGTGATCAGTGCTGATTTAGAGAAACAACGGTCGTGCGCCATCCGGTTACCCGGGGCACGGCAGGAAAGGCGTCAGGGGATGGGCGACGTGCATCAGGCCCGGCGTATCGCCAGGCATTCCGTACCAGACCCGCGCGTCGGCATCGCGGCATCGGTCATTTGTGGTGAATCCTTGCCTGCGGCCCCTCCGGGTGGAGCGGGCCGGCGATGATCGCGCCTGCATCACGAAGGATGCGGTTGATCTTGCTGTAAGCGGCTTATGATACGCGCAGTGGTGCGGTGCGGCAAGAAATGATGGAAACCGCCTACGCGTCGATCAGGGCGAACGCCTTGGCGATCTCCGCGCTGTCGAGCGGGCGCACGAGGCGCGCCACTTCCTGGCCATCCTTGAGGAAAATCAAGGTCGGCCACAGTTTCACCCGGAACGAGCGTCCCAGGGCGCGGCCGGGGCCGTCTTCCACGCGCAGGTGCGGCACCTCGGGGTGCTGCGCAAAGGCGGCGGCCAGCGGCGCCTGAGTGGCGCGGCAGTGGCCGCACCAGCCCGTGCCGAATTCCAGCAGGGCCGGCCCTGCCAGGGCGTCGATCCCGGCGCGCGTGGGTTGCGCCACAGCATACGTGTCATTCATCATGCCAGTCTCCTTGACAACTTAGACCACTTTCACGCGCAAGGTCTCCAGGCCATCGATGGCCCCCACCAGCTCGTCGCCGCGCTGCACGGCCGCCACGCCGGCCGGCGTTCCCGTGTAGATCAGGTCGCCTGGCTGCAAGGTAAAGTAGGTCGACAGGTCGGCGATGGTTTCCGCCACATTCCAGATCAGCATGTCGATGCTGCTGCTTTGCCGCAGCTCGCCATTCACGTGCAGGGTGATGGCGGCATGGCTGACGTCGCCCGCCTGCGCGGCCGGCGTGATGGAACCGATGGGCGCCGAGTGCTCGAACGCCTTGCCCGTTTCCCACGGACGGCCCTGCTTTTTCGCCGCACCCTGCACGTCGCGGCGCGTCATGTCCAGGCCGATCGCATAACCCCACACGTGGCTCAGCGCATCGGCCACGCCGATATCGCTGCCGCCCTTGCCGATAGCCACCACCAGTTCCATCTCGTGCTGGAAATCCTGCGTCTGCGCCGGGTACGGCAACTCGCCCGTCGTGCCGGCAGGCACGGGCAGCACGGCGTCGGCAGGCTTCATGAAGAAAAACGGCGCCTCGCGGCCCGTATGGCCCATTTCCTTGGCATGGTCGACATAGTTGCGGCCCACGCAATAGATGCGGTGGACGGGGAAAGTATCAACGCTGCCGCTGACGGGAACGCTGGGCTGGATGGCTGCGGCAATGACATACGACATGGAAACTCCTGATCGGCACGATAAAAAGGCGGTGATGAAAAAGGGGACACCGCAGTGTCCCCTTATTTTACGGCAAGCTTACTTCAGCAGTCCCGAGCGGCTCGGATCCGGCATGCGGATGGCGACGATGAAGGAAATCAGGCACATGATGGTCACGTACCAATAGAAATACTCTTCCACGTGCCAAGCCTTGAACTGCAACGCCACGTATTCGGCCGAACCGCCGAACATGGCGTTGGCGACCGCATACGACAGGCCCACGCCCAGCGCGCGCACTTCGACGGGGAACATTTCCGCCTTGATCAAGCCGCTGATCGACGTATAGAAGCTGATGATGGCCAGCGCGATGATGATCAGGCCAAACGCCGCGTACGGGCTGGTGATGTCTTTCAAGGCATGCATGATCGGCAACACGCACAGGGTGGCCAGGCCGCCGAAGAACAGCATCGAGGTGCGGCGGCCGATGCGGTCCGACAAGGCACCGAACACGGGTTGCAAAATCATGTAGACCAGCAAGGCGCACGTCATGACGGCGCTGGCCGTCTTGGTATCCATGCCGGCCGTGTTGACCAGGTATTTCTGCATGTAGGTGGTAAACGTGTAGAACACGAGCGAGCCGCCGGCCGTAAAGCCGAGCACGGTGATGAAGGCGCGCTTGTGCTTGAGCAAGCCGCGCAGGCTGCCAGCGTCCTTGTCCTTGCGCTCGCTGGCGGTGGTCGTTTCCGTCAGGGATTTACGCAGGTTCAGCGACACGAGGGCCGCCAGGGCACCGAAGACGAACGGGATGCGCCAGCCCCAGGCACGCAATTCTTCCAGGGTCAGCAATTGCTGCAAGACCACCAGCACCAGCAAGGCCAGCAACTGGCCGCCGATCAGGGTCACGTACTGGAACGAGGCGAAGAAACCGCGCTTGCCCGATTCCGACACTTCGCTCATATAGGTGGCGCTGGTACCGTATTCGCCGCCCACGGACAAGCCCTGGAACAGGCGCGCCACCAGCAGCAGGAACGGGGCGAAGGCGCCGATGGTTTCATACGTGGGCAGCACGGCGATCATCAGCGAGCCGCCGCACATCATCAGCACGGAAATCATCATCGACTGGCGGCGGCCGTATTTGTCCGCGATGCGGCCGAACAGCCAGCCGCCCACGGGACGCATGAGGAAGCCGGCGGCAAAGATGCCGGCCGTCTGCAGCAGCTGCGTCGTCGGGTTACCAGAAGGGAAGAAGGCGTGCGAGAAGTACAGCGCGCAGAACGAGTAAATGTAGAAGTCGAACCATTCGACCAGGTTACCGGAGGAAGCGCCAATGATGGCCTTGATGCGCTGCTGGGATGTCAGCTGCGCAACGTCATGCGGAGTATCGTGGGATGTCATATCAGTCTTCTTGTTCGTGTGAAAAAGCCAACGCCAGCCGGGTTGCCCGGGCTGGTTTTGCATCATACGCCCTTGATCAGGGTCAAAAAGCCGCCCGGCATACGCGTTAATACGTATCGCCGGCAACTTTTTTCACCTGCAGGCGGGCGGAATCAGACCCGTTCCAGCACCAGCGCGATGCCCTGGCCGATGCCGATGCCGCATCTTGTGTCAGTGCACAGTGCACAGTGCATGGTGCCTGCCCGGACGCGCTGGAGGTCAGACCCGTTCCAGCACCAGCGCGATGCCCTGGCCCACGCCGATGCACATGGTGCAGAGTGCATAGCGCCCGCCCGTGCGGTGCAGCTGGTTGACGGCCGTCATGGCCAGGCGCGCGCCCGACGCGCCCAGCGGGTGGCCCAGGGCGATGGCGCCGCCGTTCGGGTTCACGCGCGGGTCGTCGTCGGGTAAACCCAGCTGGCGCAGCACGGCCAGGCCTTGCGCGGCAAACGCTTCGTTCAATTCGATGACGTCGAAGTCGGCCAGGGTCAAGCCCGTCATAGCCAGCACTTTCAGGGTGGCGGGCGCGGGGCCGATGCCCATGATGCGCGGCGCCACGCCGGCCGTCGCCATGGCCACGACCCGCGCGCGGGGCGTCAGGCCAAAGCGGGCCGCGTTCGCTTCGTCGGCCAGCAGCAGGGCCGCCGCGCCATCGTTGACGCCGGACGCGTTGCCGGCCGTGATCGTGCCGTCCGCGCGCACGACGGGCTTGAGTTTCGTCAAGGTTTCCAGCGTGGTGGCGCGCGGATGCTCGTCGCGGACGACGACGACGGGCTCGCCCTTCTTCTGGGCGATGCTGACGGGGCAGATTTCACTGTCGAACACGCCCGCCTGCTGCGCCGCCAGCGCTTTCACCTGGCTGGCCAGGGCGAACGCATCCTGATCAAGACGGCTGATGCCGAAGTCCGACGCCACGTTTTCCGCCGTTTCCGGCATCGAATCGACGCCGTACTGCGCCTTCATCAAGGGATTGATGAAGCGCCAGCCGATGGTCGTGTCTTCCATTTTCATGCCGCGCGAAAAGGCGCTGTCCGCCTTGCCCATGACAAACGGCGCGCGGCTCATGCTTTCCACGCCGCCGGCGATCAGCAAGCCCGCTTCGCCGCTCTTGATGAAGCGGGCGGCGCTGCCGATGGCGTCCAGGCCCGAGCCGCACAGGCGGTTCAGGGTGGCGCCCGGCACGCTGTCGGGCAAGCCCGCCAGCAGGGCCGCCATGCGCGCCACGTTGCGGTTGTCCTCGCCCGCCTGGTTGGCGCAGCCGTACAGCACGTCGGTGACGGCGTTCCAGTCCACATTCGGGTTGCGCGCCATCAAGGCGCGGATGGGCACAGCGCCCAGGTCGTCGGCGCGCACGCCGGCGAGTCCGCCGCCATAGCGGCCAAACGGCGTGCGCTGCGCGTCGCAAATGTAAGCATGGGTCATGTTCTTTCCTCCAAGAAAGTGTATTGAATGGGCGGTGAATTAACGTCCGTCCGCCAGCGGCACGGCCGTCAACGCTTGCAACTGCTCGAAACTCAAGCCATCCACCAGTTCGACGACCGTGGCGCCGGCGGGCGACAGGTCGAGCACGGCCAGGTCGCTGTAGATGCGGCTGACGCAGGCGATGCCCGTCAGCGGATACGTGCATGCCTGCACCAGCTTGCTTTCACCCGTCTTGGTCAGCAATTCCATCATGACCCAGGTTTTTTTCGCGCCGATGGCCAGGTCCATGGCCCCGCCCACGGCGGGAATGGCGTCGGGGGCACCCGTGTGCCAGTTGGCCAGGTCGCCCGTGGCGGAGACTTGAAATGCGCCCAGCACGCAGATGTCCAGGTGGCCGCCGCGCATCATGGCGAAGCTGTCGGCGTGGTGGAAGTAACTGCCGCCCGCCAGCAGGGTAACGGGTTGCTTGCCCGCATTGATCAGGTCGTAGTCTTCCTCGCCCGGCGCGGGCGCGGGGCCCATGCCGATCACGCCGTTTTCGCTGTGCAGGATGATGTCCGCGCCGGCCGGCAAGTGGTTCGCCACCAGGGTCGGCAAGCCGATGCCCAGGTTGACGACATTGCCTTCATGGATGTCCGCCGCCACGCGGGCCGCCATTTGATCTCGATTCCATTTATTCACTTGATATTCCTCAGGCAGCTTTGAAGCCGGCGGGGCCGGTGGCCGTGCGCGGCACTTGCACCAGGCGCTGCACGAACAGGCCCGGCGTGATGACGTGCTCGGGATCGATGCTGCCCAGCTCGGCAACTTCATGCACGGAAGCAATGCTGACTTTCGCGGCCATGGCCATGATGGGACCGAAGTTGCGCGCCGTCTTGCGGTAAGTCAGGTTGCCCCAGCGGTCGCCCTGCTCCGCCTTGATCAGCGCGAAGTCGGCGTGGATCGGCGACTCGAACACATACATGCGGCCGTCGATCTCGCGCGTCTCCTTGCCCTTGGCCAAGTCCGTACCGTAACCCGTGGGCGTGAAAAAGCCGCCGATGCCGGCGCCGGCGGCGCGGATGCGCTCGGCCAGATTACCCTGCGGCACCAATTCCAGCTCCAGCTTGCCCGCGCGGTACAGCGCGTCGAACACGTGGGAATCGGCCTGACGGGGGAACGAGCAAATGATCTTGCGCACTTGCCCGTTTTTCAGCAGAGCGGCCAAGCCCGTGTCGCCATTGCCCGCATTGTTGTTGACGATGACGAGGTCGCGCGCGCCCTGGGCGATCAAGCCGTCGATCAGCTCGGCCGGCTGGCCCGCGCCGCCGAAGCCGCCAATCATGACGGTGGCGCCATCGTGGATATCGGCCAGCGCATCAAGCACGCTGGAACGCAGTTTGTCGATCATTGCCTCTCCCTTCCCAATCAAACCCATCAGACATTTGTTCGAATAACGAACAAATATTCGTATTTAGAACTTATTCGTGAGAATATGCCTGATCGGGGCGCTTGTCAATTTGCCGTTTTCGCTAGCGCCATGGCTATAATTGCCACCTTGACCAATTGGAATCGCCATGACCGCACGCAGCAGCACGCCCCTTTCCGCCGAAGAAACCCTCGATGCCGACGGCGTGCCCCGCCCTGGCGACAGCTATGTGCAATCGTTCGCGCGGGGCCTGGCCGTGCTGCGCAGCTTTGGCGCGGACGCGCCGCAACAGACCCTGAGCGAAGTGGCGGAGCGGGCGCAGCTGACGCGTGCGGGCGCGCGGCGCATCCTGCACACCTTGTTGCATCTTGGCTACGTGGAAGCGGATGGACGGCTATTCCGCCTGACGCCGAAGGTGCTCGACCTCGGCTATGCCTATTTGTCGTCGCTGCCCGTGTGGACGCAGGCGCAGCCGCTGCTGGAAGAATTGATGCAGACCTTGCGCCAGTCGTGCTCGGCCACCGTGCTCGACGGCGACGACATCGTGTATGTGGTGCGCCTGTCCGCGCACCGCACCATGTCGATCAACCTGGGCATCGGCAGCCGCCTGCCCGCCTACTGCACCTCGATGGGACGGGTTTTATTGTCGGGCCTGGCGCCCGAGGTGCTGCGCGAACGGCTGTCGAAGATGGCGCTGCTGAAAATCACGCCGGCGACCAAGGTCGATATCGATCTCTTGATGGAAGAGATTGCGCAAGTGCGGCGCCAGGGCTGGTGCCTGGTGCAGGAAGAGCTGGAACAGGGCTTGATCGCCCTGGCCGCGCCCGTGTTCGACCGGGCCGGCAAGGTGGTGGCGGCGATCAACGTCAGCGGCCAGACGGCGGGGCCGTCCGTCGCGCACCTGCTGGAACACAGCTTGCCGAAACTGCTCGACACGGCAAGCCGGGTCAGCGCCCTGGTGCGCGTGCAGCAGTAGCGCTTATTGCTTGAACCTTATTTCTTGAATTTGGCGCACGGGTCCGGGCGCGGTTGCGCGGGCATCGTTTGCGTCAGGTCAAACGTGCCCTTGTAGCCGCTGCCGCCCTGCTCCAGGTAGCCGATGCTGCGCACGGTCAGCTGCGGGTCGGCCAGCTTCAGCCAGCGGGGCACGCCGATATCCTTGCGCACGTGGTCGTTGCCGGCGATCAACACCACGTCGCGCGGCGCCTGGTCGCGGATCAGCTTGGCCATCCAGATATCGCGCGCTACCTGGGCGTTGACGACACCTTTGATCATCATGTCGGGCAGCATATTGCAGCGGGCCGCCTGGACTTCCTTCTCTTGCCCGTCCAGGATATCGGCCGGCACGGGCGCGGCCAGGTACGTGGCCACCATGGCGGGCGGCATGGCCCACTGGATGCCGTCGCGCACGATGCGCGAGGCATCGGCGGGCGACAGGTTGCCGGCAACCAGACTCAGCTGATAGCTGACGACGAGGTCCAGCACGGGCCGGTACAAGCTCCAGTCCCAGCGCGGCTGTTCCATCACGCGGATGATGCAATCGGGATCGGCGCAATCGCGCGCGGCGCGCGTCAGCAAGGCCTGGTTTTCGCGGTCGAACTGCTCCATGACAATCACGGGACGCCAGCCGGTCGCCAGGCGGCGACGCAATTCCTCGACGCGCAGGCGCTGGCCTTGCGCATTGTCATGGACTTCGCCCAGCAGCAACACTTGCGGATTGGGCAAGGTGTCGGCCACGGGCACGGGAGCAGGCGGAGCGTCTTTCTTCAGCAAGCTGCCGCAGGCGGCCAGCGCCAGCACGCTGCACAACAGGGCGGCGCGTGCGCCGGCGCGGAAAATCTCGGTTTTCATGTCAGGCGGGTATCTTCAAGTGGCGATGCGCCAGATTGTACCGTCTCAGGCCGGCGCCGGCAGCTTGCGGCGCTCCAGCACTTCAAAGACAAGCATGCCGGTCAGCATGGCGCCGGTAAACAGCCACGCCTTCGGCTGGCCCGCCAGCAGGGAGACGAGGGCGGGGCCGGGACAGAAACCGGCGATGCCCCAGCCCGCGCCAAAGGCCAGGCTGCCCAGCAGCAGGCGCCGGTCGATGCGCCGCAATACTGGCAATTGCATGGGTTCGCCCAGCAGCGCCGTGCTGCGCCGCCGCGCCAGCCAGAAGGCAGGCATGGCCACGCCGATGGCGCCGCCCATCACCAGCGCCAGCGACGGGTCCCAGGCGCCGGCCAGGTCGAGGAAGCCGAGCACCTTGGCCGGGTTGCCCATGCCGGAAACGATCAGGCCCAGGCCAAAGACGAGGCCGCTCAACAGGGAAAGGATCAGCTTGCTCATAAGCTTGCTCACAGATGGCGCAACAGATAGACAGTGAGGAAACCGGCCGCCATGAAGGCCATGGTGGCCGCCAGCGAACGCGGCGACAGGCGCGACAGGCCGCACACGCCGTGGCCACTGGTGCAGCCGGCGCCATAGCGCACGCCCACGCCCACCAGCAAACCCGCCACGATCAGGGCGGGCGTGCCCGCATCGATCCGCACGGGCGGCAAGGCTTGCCACAGCGAATACAGCAAGGGCGTGCCGACCAGGCCGGCAAGAAAGGCGATGCGCCAGCCCAGGTCGCCACGACGCGGCCGCAGCAAGCCGCCGAGGATGCCGCTGATGCCGGCGATGCGGCCATTGAACAGGATCAGCAGGGCCGCGGCCAGGCCGATCAGCATGCCGCCGGCCAGCGAGGCCCAAGGCGTGAAATGCTGCCAGTCGATGTGCATGGAAATACTCAGTCCGCTTCGTCGTTGAACGTGGGGCGTGGCGCGCAAAATTGCGCGTACAGCACTTGCAGCACGGCCAGCACGGGCGCGCTGGCGACGCGGTAATAGATCTGCTTGCCGTCGCGCCGCGTGGCCACCAGCATCTCTTCGCGCAGCACGCCCAGTTGCTGCGACAGGGTCGGCTGGCCGATGCCCACTTTTTGTTCGAGGTCGCTGACGCAATGCTCGCCCTGCGATAGCTGGCACAGCAGCATCAATCGGTCGGCATTGCCCATGGCCTTGAGCAGCGAGCTGGCCTTGTAGGCCGAGCCACGCATGGCGTCGAGGTTGTATTCGGCGTGTTGTGTTGCGACTGTCTCCATCGTGCCCTCCCACAGGCGGTCATATTGATCATCATGCGATAAACAATATACTAATCAATATACTGTTTTCCTGCTGGCGATTCGCACAAAAAAACAACAGTGTTTTTCGGCGATAGCGTGCTCATGCGAAGTGTGCGGCAGCGATAGCCATCACGCTATCAAAATGATAAATATTCGTAATTTAAAGTAAATAAGCGTAGCAAAATTGCCACGATTTGTGCTGTAATAAGAGCTCTTCAGAAAAATCGTGATACGCCCCCCGTACAGGCGCATTGTCCGTCCAGGCGCAGGCCGGTTTTCGACCGCACCGCACGGTGAACCAGGGAGTCAAAGATGAAGTTACTTCAGCCGCTAGGCATGGCCATGCTGGCGCTGTCGGCGTGCGCCGGCAGTGCGGCGGCCAGCCCCCCGCCCACGACACACGCCCAGGTCGTGAGCGACGACAGTCTCGGTTTCACCAGCACTGCCGACAATCCCGGCTGGGACACACCGGACTTGCCGTATGCGCGCCTGCTGGCGCAGGGCACCATGCTCAACGCGGCCCCGCGCTGGAGCAGCACCGGTGCGCGCCAGGGCGCACTGCCTCCGTCCGCAGCCGCCACGGCCCCGGCCGCGCAGCAAACGAACGTGCCGCCGCCCGTGCCCGAAGCGAGCATGGTCTCGATGCTGCTGGTGGGGCTGGGCTTGCTGGCCTTTAGCATGCACGGTGAAAAACAGGAAAAATTCGATAGCTGACCCTATTCCGGCAGCCGATGCCGCTGCCTTAAAAAAAATTCCGCCTTGCGCGGAATTTTTTTTGCCTGCCGTGCCGGTCAATCCTCACTTGATGCTCACTTGTCCAGCAAGCGGCAAACCCGTTCGATATTGCCCACAGGAATGCCCGACTTCAGGGCGCGCGCAATGCAGGCCGCCTTGTCCGTGCCCGAGGCGGAAATGAGCACGAAGGCCGTGCCCAGGACGCTGACGGCGACCAGCAATATCAGCACGCCCTTGACGATCTCCCAGTTCATGGCGTGTCAGCAATCTCATACGTGAAAGCATAATAATGCTTGCCCTCTTCGATGCGGATGGCCAGGCTGCCCGACAGGCCTTGCAATTGCTCCGTCCCCGTATCGGGCACCACCATCACCGACAAGGCGGGCGCGCCGCGCGTCATCGTGCCGCTGTGCTGCAAATAAAAACTGCCGTGACGCCCGTCCAGCGTGCCTTCCACCCGCTCCAGCGCCACATAGCCTGCCGAGCCGGCCACGCTGGCGCGCGCGCTGAGCATCTCACCCCGCGCACTGGCGTCGAGGGCGCCGTGGTAGCGCTTGTCGAGCGACAGGCGTCCCAGCCCCGATTGCGCGGCCGTGTCCGACAAGGTTTCCGGGGTGATGGTGACGTCGAAGGTACCGCGAATGGTAGGCATCAGTACTCCTTGGAAAATGAAGAGGTGGCGGCCGCCTCCGGCCCGTTCAGCAGCACATGCAATTTTTGCATGGTGGCCCAGTTGCGCGAGGTGACGCCATCGCCGAGCTGCACGCCCAGCGCCGCCACCACCTTGCTGGCCAACACGCCATCGGGACACCAGGCATACGCGGCCCAGCGCCCCAGGACCAGCGCTTCCGGCTGCCACGGCCGCTGCGCCAGGGGCGCCAGGCGCTGCATGTCGGCCGGATTGTTCAGCACCAAGGTCAGCAGACGGGCCGCATCGGCCGCCGGCGCCAGGGTGTTTTGTTCGATCAGTTCGGCAAACTGGCTGGCCGACAGCACCGTCACCCGGGCCGCCACGCCCAGTTTCAGCACCAGCGCTTCCTCGATGCGGGCAGCGGCGTCGGCCGGCGCGACCTTGCCCCCGTCATACACGACGTTGCCACTGTTGAGCACGGTACGCACCTGCGCAAAGCCCAGGTCGCCCAGCAGCTTGCGCAGGTCGGCCATGGCCACGCGCTTGGCGCGGCCGACATTGATCCCGCGCAAAAGCGCCACTTGCTGACTATTTTCCATCTGTGCCATGTGTTGTCTCCTTGCCTATGCCTGGCCGGCCGGAACGCTGGCGGCGCCTTCCGGCAATGGCGTCACCTTGGGCAGGCGCAGCAGGAACGTCGCGCCCTGCCCCAAGGTGCTGCTGACCGTGATGGTGCCGCCAAACTGCTTGGCAATCAAGTTGAATACGATATTCAAGCCCAGGCCCGTGCCGCCCTGTCCGCGCCGCGTGGTGACAAACGGGTCGAACACGCGGTCGAGCATGTCGGGCGCGATGCCGCGGCCATTGTCGCGCACCTGCATGGCGATCCAGTCGTTGTCGCCGTGCACGCCGATATGGATATGGCCGTCCGTATCCGCATCGAAGGCGTGCTCGACGCAGTTCAGGACCAGGTTGGTCAGCACCTGCGCCAGCGCGCCCGGATAGCTGTCGAGCATGATGCCGGGCGGGCAATCGATATCGATGCGGATGCGCGTCTTTTTCAGGGTCGGCTGCAGGCTCGAGATGACTTCGCCGATATAGTCGCGCAATTCGAACAAACGGCGCGCTTCGCTGACCTGGTCGACGGCGATCTGCTTGAAGCTGTGGATCAGGTGCGCGGCGCGGTAGGCATTGTTCATGATCAGGCGCGCGCTTTCGCCGGCCGTTTCCAGGTAGCGCACGATATCGGTCTTCTTCACGCTGCCGCCCGCCACCGCCGCGCTGATACCATCGGTGGCTTCCTTCAGCACCGAGGCGCTGGTCAGCGCGATGCCGACCGGGGTGTTGATTTCATGCGCCACGCCCGCCACCAGGCTGCCCAGCGAGGCCAGGCGTTCCGACTGCAGCAACGATTCCTGCGCGCGGCGCAACTCGTCCATGGCCTGCGCCGTTTCCTGCTGCGAGCGGCGCGCCATGTCTTCCGCCTCGCGGCTGCCCTCGATGATGGACTTGAGCTTGCGCTGCACGGCATTGAAGCCGCGGATCACGTCGCCCAGCTCGTCGCGCCGGCTTTCCGGCAGCTCTTCGACGTCATCGCTGCCGCGCGTGGCCAGGTCGAACAAGCCGTCGCGCAACTGTTTCAGGGGGCCGAAGACGATGCGCAGGCTCAGCGCCAGGGCGCCCACCAAAATGATGTCAAGTAGCAACACTTCCAGCACCTTGCGCCGCACTTCGCCGCGCAGGGCCGCATCGATCTGGGCACGGCTGAAATTGACGATGACCTTGCCGACGATCACCGGCTTGCCGCCCGTGGCCGCCGCCACGGCGTCACGGAACACCAGCGGCGCCTCGACGGGCGTGCCGCCCATGGCCACGTCGGAGGTCAAAGGCACCAGGGTGCCGGCCGCATCGCGCACTTCGCCCGCGAACAGGCCGACGGAGGCGTCGTAGACGCGGATGCCGACCAGTTCCGGCGGCAGCATTTCGGCCGCGACGATGCTGTCGACCTTGGATTTATCGAGGTCCCACAGGGCGGACGGCAAGCTGGTCTGCAAGCGCGTCAGCACGCCGCTGCGCAGGCGCGCGCTGCCCGATTCGAGTTCCTTGCTCAAGGTATATTGGGTATAGCTACCCGAAATGCCCAGCACCAGGGTGACGATCACGACAAAAAGCAGGGTCAGCCGGACTTGGATACTCACCATCAATCGATACTCCCCGGGCCAGGCCGCCAGCCCGCGGCGCGGGCGCAGTGACGTCAGCGGACAACAGCCTGAATCAAATGTACGGTATGACATGCTTATTGGCAAGATTTACAGCAATGCCGTTTTCCACCAGGCCTTGATACAGGTTGAGACATTGCGTCATGGCAATGGTAATATCCCGCAATCATCTAAGGAGTCGTCATGGCGGTCATGCATCAACATCTACCCCTGGAACAAGTTCGTCCTGGCATGGTCTTGTCGGATGTCTTGCTCGATGCGCATGGACAAGTGCTGTTGCCGCAAGGCGCGGTATTGACGGAAAACATGCTGGCCCTGATGCCGCGCCACAACATCGACATGCTGCCGATCCAGGCGCCGCCCCCCTCGCCCGAAGAAATCGCCGCGCAACAGGCGGCCGACAGCGAACGGCTGGCCTACCTGTTCCGCAAGCATGACCCGGAGGATCCCCTGGACGCGGCCACCACCTTGCTGCGCAGCTATGTCACGGCTTACCGCCTGGGCACGGGAGAGGCAGCATGAGCACCCAGCTGACGCTCGACGACATCGTCGCCCACCTCGACGACTTGCCTTCGCTGCCCGCCGTCGTCATGGAACTATTGAACAGCATCGACCAGGAAGACGTCGATATTTCCGTGCTGGCCAAAAAAGTGTCGTACGACCAGGCGCTGACGGCGAAAACCCTGCGCCTGGCCAACTCATCGCAATATGGCTTGCAGGTGAAAGCCACCACCATCCAGCAGGCGATCACTTACCTGGGCTTCCAGACCACGCGCAGCCTGATCACGTCGGCGGCCATCACGGGTTGCTTCCCGGAAGGACGCTGCCCCGGTTTCGACGACAAGGCCTTCTGGCGCCATTCGGTGGCGACGGCCGCCTGCGCCAAGGTGCTGGCGCGGCAAATCCGCTTCAACCAGGATTACGCGTTCACGGCCGGCTTGCTGCACAACATCGGCCGCCTGGTGCTGGTCAGCAGTTTTCCCGCGCACTATGCGCAAGTCATCGCGCACCAGGCGGCGCACGATTGCAGCCTGCTCGAAGCGGAGCAAACCGTACTGGGCGTGGATCACGTGCAAGCCGGCGTGGCGCTGGCCGAACACTGGAATTTTTCCGACACGATGCGCCTGGCGCTGGGCAACTATCTGCAGCCGGACACGCCGGGAGCAGGCTTCCTCGCGTCGCTGATCCACGTGGCCAATGCCGTCGTCTGCGCGCTCGACCTGGCGCAGGCGGGCGACGACATGGTGCCGCGCGTCTCGCCGGTAGCCTGGGATGCGCTGGGCCTGGGCGAAGACACGTATCTGCAGCAGTTCCGCGAGACGGAACTGCGCTACGACGAAATCACCTCGGCACTGCTGAGCTAAACATGGCCGCAAACGCAAACGGCTCTCGCTGCGAAGCGAAAGCCGTCAAGGGTACTGCGGTGTGTCCATGCTGCACGGTCCACGCCGGCCTGTTGCCGCCAGCAGTTACGCAAGCGGCACAGTCAGCGCGCCACCACCGCATCAGTGCGCGTAATTCGATTCTTGCGCATCGCCGCGGTCTTCCGCCTTTGGACGGCCCTGGGCGTCGGACAGACGATACTTGGTGCGGCGGTCGCCCATCAAGTCGCGCAGGTCACGGATGCTCATGCCCGTCACTTCGTGCATGCGAATCAGCAGCGAGGCGCCGACCGGCAAGCGGTGATGGCGGATCTTGCTGATGACGGGTGGCGCCACTTCGAGCAGACGCGACAGGGCTGCATCGTTTTTCAGCTGCATCTTGCTCAGCAGAATATCCAGCAGGTGGTTCGGGTTGTAACTCTCTTGCGATGCTAATGCATGATGTGCCATGATTTTTCCTCGTCTGGTGAATGTAGAAAATAATGCCGATACGAACTTAAGGCTGGCTTAGAGTGTTCAAATAAACGTCTGTCATCGGATTCAGCCCTCCCCCGCCCTTCCTCCGTATCGCACTGCCTGCACAGGACTCGCACAGCCACGCCCAGCCAACGTACGCAATTTGCCGCGTGAGTAAAAGCACGTGCAATCCACTGAAATGAATTGCATATAAAGCAATATACTAGCCCAAACACGCGGCATCTGCGCCTCGCGCAAACTTCCTGATTGTTAAATATCAATCAAGCTGCTGGTTGACTTGGCAACGATGCTATTTCAACACATTAGGATGCCAGCGGGCGCACACAAGGCTTTGCAGCAACTTGTTACAAATCAATGGTGTCGCACGGCAATAAATGCTTTTGAGCATCACGATGCAGGGCCACATATACAGGCGACAACCTTGTCGGCAAGGTAAGCACAACATGGCCCGCCCCGGCGATTTACGCTAAACTATGGCCTGAACTTGCAGCGAGCCTGCCGCCGGGCAGCCAGAGGTGCCCGGCCGGTCATCCACCGCCTCCCGCCCCGAGCGGCGCACAGCGCAAGCCCCCTGCCCAGCTTATTTGCAGCCACACTGATTTGCTCCATTATTTGTCCCACTTATTTGCCGCCACATTTACCGATAAGCACCCGACGCCATGCAGAAAAAAGTATTCATTAAAACCTTCGGCTGCCAGATGAACGAGTACGACTCGGACAAGATGGCCGACGTGCTGGGCGCCTCCGATGGCCTGGTGCGCACGGACACGCCGGAAGATGCCGATGTGATCCTGCTCAATACCTGCTCCGTGCGCGAAAAGGCGCAGGAAAAAGTGTTTTCCGACCTGGGCCGTCTGCGCGAGCTGAAACTGGCCAAGCCGCACCTGCTGATCGGCGTGGGCGGCTGCGTGGCGTCGCAGGAAGGCGACGCCATCGTCAAGCGCGCGCCGTATGTCGACATGGTCTTCGGCCCGCAAACCCTGCACCGCCTGCCGCAGATGATCGAACTGCGCCGCGCCAGCGGCGACGCGCAAGTGGATATCAGCTTCCCGGAAATCGAAAAGTTCGACCACATGCCGCCGGCCAAGGTGGAAGGCGCCTCGGCGTTCGTGTCCATCATGGAAGGCTGCAGCAAATATTGCAGCTACTGCGTCGTGCCCTACACGCGCGGCGAGGAAGTGTCGCGCCGCTTCGAGGACGTGCTGACGGAAGTGGCGGGCCTGGCCGCCCAGGGCGTCAAGGAAATCACCCTGCTGGGGCAAAACGTCAACGCCTACCGTGGCGCGATGGAAGGCGGCGAGATCGCCGACTTCGCCCTGCTGCTCGAATACGTGGCCGACATCCCCGGCATCGAACGCATGCGCTTCGTCACCAGCCACCCGAAGGAATTCACGCAGCGCCTGATCGACGCCTATGCGAAGATCCCGCAGCTGGTCGACCACCTGTATTTGCCCGCGCAGCACGGTTCCGACAAGGTGCTGGGCGCCATGAAGCGCGGCTACACGGGCCTCGAATACAAGTCCATCATCCGCCGCATCCGCGCCGTGCGCCCGAACATGGCCATTTCGTCCGACTTCATCGTCGGTTTCCCCGGCGAGACCCAGGCCGACTTCGACGCGATGATGAAGCTGATCGCCGACATCGGCTTCGACAACAGCTACAGCTTCATCTTCAGCAAGCGCCCCGGCACGCCGGCCGCCAGCCTGGAAGACGACACGCCGCATGACGTCAAACTGGCTCGCTTGCAACAGTTGCAAGCGGCCATCGACGCCAACACGCGCAAATACAGCCTGGCCATGGTCGGCACCGTGCAAACCATCCTCGTCGAAGGCCGTTCGAAAAAGGATACGATAGATCGCGAACTGCAAGGCCGCACGGAAAACAACCGCGTGGTCAATTTCGACGCCGGCCCCGACGGCTTGCAATTGATCGGCCAGCTGGTCGACGTGCGCATCACCGAAAGCCATTCCTACACCCTGCGCGGCGAACTCGTCGCCAGCGCACCCGCATTGAAAAGAGCCAGTTGAAAACCAAAGCCCCGATACAGCCGCATTACTTCATCCCCGAGCCGCTCGACAACACGCGCCTGGCGCACCTGTGCGGCCCCCTCGATGAAAACCTGCGCCAGATTTCCGCCGCCCTCGACGTGACGATCTTCCGCCGTGGCGAGAAATTCATCGTCGGCGGCAGCAATGCCGAACGCGCCGTGGAAATCCTCGAACAGTTCTACGCCATCGCCAACAAGGTCGTGCCGCTGGAAGAAGTGCAGCTGGCCCTGGTGGAACAGCGCGCGGGCCTGTCCGCCGCCTCGGAACACCACGCCAACGCACCCGTCAGCACCTTCGTCGAGCCGGACATCGCCAGCCCCGTGCTGAAAACGCGGCGCGCCGACCTGCGCGGGCGCACGCCGCACCAGATCGCCTACCTGCGCGACATCCTCGAGCACGACATCAGCTTCGGCGTCGGCCCGGCAGGCACGGGCAAAACCTACCTGGCCGTCGCCTGCGCCGTCGACGCGCTCGAACGCGACGCCGTCAAGCGCATCATTTTGACGCGCCCCGCCGTCGAAGCGGGCGAACGCCTGGGCTTCCTGCCGGGTGACCTGGCGCAAAAGGTCGACCCGTATCTGCGTCCCCTCTACGATGCGCTGTATGATTTGCTGGGCTTTGACCGCACGCAAAAACTGTTTGAAAAACAGGTGATCGAGATCGCCCCTCTGGCCTACATGCGCGGACGCACCCTGAACCACGCCTTCGTCATCCTTGACGAGGCGCAAAACACCACCGTCGAACAGATGAAGATGTTTTTGACGCGCATCGGCTTCGGCAGCAAGGCCGTGGTGACGGGCGACGTCACGCAAGTCGACCTGCACAAGAGCCAGACGAGCGGCCTGATCGACGCCGTGCACGTATTGAAAGACGTGCGCGGCATCGGCTTCACGCAATTTAACAGCACCGACGTGGTGCGCCATCCGCTCGTCGCGCGCATCGTCGACGCCTATGAAACGGCGCAGGCGGCCAACGCCGACGCCGCCCAGTTACTCCCCTTGTTGAAACCAGCTGCCGCCAAAAATGTCCGAAAAAAATAAACTGTCCCTGTCCGTGCAATATCCGGACGCCCGCCTGGAAACCCTGATCACGCGCCCGAAAGTGCGCCGCTGGGTCAAGGCGGCCCTGTTCGCCCCCGCAGAATTCACCATCCGCTTCGTCGACGCGGAAGAAGGCCGTACCTTGAACCGCGATTACCGCGAAAAGGACTACGCCACCAACGTGCTGACGTTCGCCTACAACGAAGGCGAAGAACTCGGTGACGACGAGCCGACGCGCGCCGACATCATCCTGTGCACCGACGTGCTGGAAAAGGAAGCGGCGGAACAGAAGAAAAGCGTGGAAGAACACACTGCCCATCTGATCGTGCACGGCGTGCTGCATGCGCAGGGCTACGACCACATGGATGACGAAGAAGCCACCGAAATGGAGGGCCTGGAAACGGACATCCTGGCCAAGCTCGGCATCACCGACCCGTACAAGGAGTAAGACCATGGGAACCTGGGCCACTGACGCCTTCGGCAACGACTACGCCATGGATTGGGCGCAGGACTTGCACGAATATAAAACCCTGGAACTGGTCGAGACGACGCTCGACAACGTCATCGACAGCCAGGAAGCGGAGCTGGAAGCGCCGTTCGCCGCCGAAGCGCTGGCCGCGCTGGAAGTGATCGCGCGCCTGCTGGGCAAGCCGGGCGAGGACGACCCGGCCACGGCGGAAGTGGACGAGTGGGTGGCCGCCTGCAAGAAGAAGGTGACGCCGCCGCTGCTGGACAAGGCGCGCCTGGCCTTCGAGCGCATCACGGCCGAGTCGTCGGAACTGCGTCAGCTGTGGCAGGACAGCGAGCATTTCGCCGACTGGCAGGCCGACGTGGCGGCCCTGCGCGCGCGCGTGCTGGGCCCGGACGCCGCGTAAAACATCGGGCAACGGCGCACTTCGACGTATTAAATTTGCATCAAAAGCGGGGAAATCCGGTATTCCCCCACTTTTGGTGTATCCTATATCCCTTCGCAACAACGGCTCACGCCTCCTATGCCCGAGCACCCTAGTGGCGTCAGAACTGACGTCAAGCCCCACCGGTCACTGTTTGAACGCCTGACCGCACTCATTTCCCCCGAGCCAGAGAACCGTGCAGAATTGCTCGATGTTCTACACGATGCGCATGAACGCAAGCTGATCGACGCCGACGCCCTGTCGATGATCGAAGGCGTGTTTCAGGTATCGGATCTCTGTGCGCGCGACATCATGATTCCCCGCTCGCAAATGGATGTCATCGACATCAGCAAGCCGATCGAGGAATGGATGCCGGAAGTCCTGTCCACCGCCCACTCGCGCTTCCCCGCGATCGAAGGCGAGCGCGACAAGGTCATCGGCATCCTGCTGGCGAAAGACTTGCTGCGTTATTACGCAGAAGAAACTTTCGACGTCCGCGACATGCTGCGCCCCGCCATCTTCATCCCCGAATCGAAACGCCTGAATGTGCTGCTGCGCGATTTCCGCGCCAACCACAATCATATGGCCATCGTCGTCGATGAATACAGCGGCGTCGCCGGCCTGATCACCATCGAAGACGTGCTGGAACAGATCGTCGGCGATATCGAGGATGAATACGACTTCGACGAAGCCGAGGACAACATCCTGTCGCTCAAGGAAGGCCAGTTCGGCCCCCGCTGGCGCGTCAAGGCGCTGACCGAGATCGAGCAGTTCAACGAAGAAGTGGGCAGCCACCTGGTGGACGACGACGTCGACACCATCGGCGGCCTCGTGTCGAAGTACCTGGGCCGCATGGCGCACAAGGGCGATATTTTCGACCTGGGCAATTTGCGCTTCGAGGTGCTGCGCGCCGATGCGCGCCAGGTGCACGTGCTGCTCGTCGAGCGCCTGCCCAATGTGCCGGAACTGGAACTCTGACATGCGCGTGCTATAAATGCGTTTCAGACGCGCTGACCCCAACGCCCCCGCCAAACCGCCCCGCAGCACCTGGGCGCGCATGCTGACTGCCGCCATCGCCGGCGCCGTCGCCGTGCTGGCGTTCGCCCCTTTCGGCTACTGGCCGCTGCAAATCCTCAGCCTGGGCGTGCTGTTCTACCAGGTGCTGCGTTCGTCCAGCGTCAAGGGCGGCGCGCTGATCGGCTGGGCCTACGGCTTCGGCTGGTGCGCGGCCGGCACGCACTGGCTGTACATCTCCATGCACCGCTATGGCGACATGGCCGCGCCGATCGCCGCCGTCGCCGTGGCCCTGCTAGCCCTCCTGATGGCCATTTACGTGGCCCTGGCCATGGGCGCGGCCGCCTGGCTGCGCCAGCGCTGGGTGCTGTCCCTGCCCGCCATGACCCTGCTGGTGCTGCCCGCGACCTGGACCCTGTTCGAATGGACGCGCGGCTGGCTGTTTACGGGTTTCCCGTGGCTGGCTACCGGTTACGCCCACAATGCCAGCCCGCTGGCCGGCTTTGCCCCCATCGTTGGGTCGTATGGCCTGGGCTGGCTGGCGGCGCTGTCGGCCGGCGCCCTGCTCTTGCTCACGCATCGCACGCGCTGGTTCGCGCTGGGCGGCGTGATCACGCTGTACGCGGCCGGCATCGGCTTGCAGTACGTGGCGTGGACGCACCCGGTCGGACGCCCGATCACGGTGCGCCTGCTGCAGGGCAATGTGCCGCAGCAGCAGAAATTCGACCCCGGCTTCGTGCTGGGCGCCCTGCAGATGTACCAAAGCGCCATCACCAGCGCGCCGGCCGACCTGATCGCCACGCCGGAAACGGCCGTCACCGTGCTGCCGCACCAGCTGCCGCCCGGCTATCTGGATAGCCTGGCGACGTATGCGCAGCAAACGGGCAGCTCGATTTTGGTCGGCATGCCCGTGCTCGACGAGCAGCAGCGCTTCTACAATGCAGCCGTGGGGATCACGCCCAACGGCACGCCGGGACCGTACTACCAGTACCGCAAGCACCACCTGGTGCCGTTCGGCGAATTCGTGCCGCCCGGCCTGCACTGGTTTGTCGCCATGATGGCCATCCCGCTGGGCGACATGGGCCGCGGCGCCGAGGTGCAAGCGCCTTTGGCCGTGCGCGACCAGCTGGTGCTGCCGAATATCTGCTACGAAGACCTGTTTGGCGAGGAAATCGCCGGCCAGCTGGCCAGCGCCCACCGCAGCGGCAAGCAGTCGGCGTCCGTGCTGCTCAATATCTCGAACCTGGCCTGGTTTGGCGATTCGATCGCCATCCCGCAGCATCTGCAGATCTCGCAGATGCGCAGCCTGGAAACGGGCCGCCCGATGCTGCGCTCGACGAATACGGGCGCCACCGCCGTCATCGACGGCAAGGGCGTGGTGCAAAGCCTGCTGCCGCCGGAACAGCAAGCCACCCTGGCGGCCAAGGTGCAAGGCATGGGCGGCATGACGCCATACATTCTTTACGGCAACAAACTGGTGCTGGCCCTGGCCGCGCTGGCCCTGCTGACGGCCTTCCTGCTGTCGCGCGCCGCCCGCCGTGGCCGCACCGCGCAGCAATAAGCGGCCGATATTGCCCGAAGAGTCACAGTGGGCCCGTAAAAACCGCTAAAATTAGCAAAACTCCGGCCCGGACGAGCTTCCAAGCATGCGTCCGGGCTTCAAGCAAACCTTAACAAAGCGCAGCCTCCCGCGCGGCGAACTCATACGATGCTCACATTTCAACAAATTATCCTGACCTTGCAAACCTATTGGGACAAGCAAGGTTGCGCCCTGCTCCAGCCTTACGACATGGAAGTCGGCGCCGGCACCTTCCACACCGGTACCTTCCTGCGCGCGATCGGCCCGGAGCCTTGGCGCGCCGCGTATGTGCAGCCGTCGCGCCGCCCGAAAGATGGCCGCTATGGCGAAAATCCGAACCGCATGCAGCACTATTACCAGTATCAGGTGGTGCTCAAGCCCGCGCCGGAAAACATCCTCGACCTGTATCTGGGTTCCTTGGCCGCGCTGGGCCTGGATTTGAAGCAGAATGACGTGCGCTTCGTCGAAGACGACTGGGAAAGCCCGACCCTGGGCGCCTGGGGCCTGGGCTGGGAAGTCTGGCTGAACGGCATGGAAGTGACCCAATTTACCTACTTCCAGCAAGTGGGCGGCCTCGATTGCAAGCCCGTGCTGGGCGAAATCACCTACGGCATCGAACGCCTGGCCATGTACCTGCAAGGCGTGGAAAACGTGTATGACCTGGTGTGGACCGAGTGGGAAGAGAACGGGGTCACGAAAAAGCTGACCTACGGCGACGTCTTCCACCAGAACGAGGTGGAGCAGTCGACCTACAACTTCGAGCACGCGAATACGGACCTGCTGTTCGAACAGTTCGGCAACTACGAAGCGGAAGCGAAGCGCCTGATCGAGCTGCAACTGACCCTGCCCGCCTACGAGAAGATCATGAAGGCCTCGCACAGCTTCAATATGTTAGATGCGCGCGGCGCCATCTCGGTGACGGAACGCGCCGCCTACATCGGCCGCGTGCGCACCCTGTCGCGCCTGGTGGCGCAAGCGTATTACGACTCGCGCGAGCGCCTCGGTTTCCCGATGCTGCCCGCCGCAGACCAACCCGCCGCCGCTTGATCGCCTAGCTCATACACCGCCGTACCAGACAAGAACACCATGAACCAAACACTGCTCATCGAACTGCTGACCGAAGAACTGCCGCCGAAAGCGCTGGCCAAACTGGGCGCCGCCTTCACGGCCGGCATCGTCAACGGCCTGAAGGCGCGCGACTTCCTGGAAGCCGACAGCGTCGCCACCAGCTACGCCTCGCCGCGCCGCCTGGCCGTCTCCATCACCAACGTGCGTGAAGTCTCGCCCGATAAATCGATCCGCGAAAAAGTCTTGCCCGTCTCCGTGGCGCTGGACGCGAACGGCAACGGCACCCCGCCGCTGGCCAAGAAACTGGCCGCGCTGGGCTTCCCCGAGCTGACGGTGACCGAGCTGGAACGCGCCGCCGACGGCAAGGCTGAAAGCTTCTTCTACACCTACACGGCGCCCGGCAGCCAGCTCGCCACGGGCGCGCAAGCTGCCCTGGCCGAGTCGGCCGCCAAGCTGCCGATTCCAAAGCTGATGAGCTATCAGCGCCCGGACGGCACCACCGTGCAATTCGTGCGTCCGGCCCACAGCCTGATCGCCCTGCACGGCATCAATATCCTGCCATTGACCTTGCTGGGTTTGACGGCCGGCCGCACCACCCTGGGCCACCGCTTCCTCACCGACGGCGAACCGATCACCATCGCGCACGCGGAAAACTATGCGCCGTCGCTGATCCTCAACGCCAGCGTCATCGCCAGCAACGAGGAACGCAAGGAGCGCATCCGCGCCCAGTTGCTGGACAAGGCCGGTGCCGACCAGGTGCTGATGCCCGAAGCGCTGCTCGATGAAGTCACGGCGCTGGTCGAATGGCCGGTCGTGTATGAGTGCCACTTCGAGGAAGAATTCCTGGCCGTGCCGCAGGAATGCCTGATCCTCACCATGCAGACGAACCAGAAATACTTCGCATTGACGGACAGCGAAGGCAAGCTGCGCTCGCGCTTCCTGATCGTCTCGAACATCGAGACGGACACGCCAGAGCACATCATCGGCGGCAACGAGCGCGTCGTGCGCCCGCGCCTGTCCGACGCCAAGTTCTTCTTCGAGCAAGACAAGAAGAAGACCCTGGCATCGCGTCTGCCGCTGCTGGCCAATGTCGTCTACCACAACAAGCTGGGCACGCAAGCTGCGCGCACAGAGCGCGTCAAGTCGCTGGCCGGCGCCATCGCCGCCAAGCTGCAATATGACGTCGCCCTGGCCGAACGCGGCGCCCTGCTGGCCAAGGCCGATTTGCTGACCGACATGGTGGGCGAATTCCCCGAGCTGCAAGGCATCATGGGCACGTACTACGCGCGCCATGATGGCGAACCGGAAGAAGTGGCGCTGGCCGCCTCCGAACACTACCAGCCGCGCTTTGCCGGCGACAGCCTGCCATCGACCGCCACCGGCACCGCCGTGGCGCTGGCCGACAAGCTCGAAACCCTGGTCGGCATCTGGGCCATCGGCCTGGCGCCGACGGGCGACAAGGATCCGTTCGCGCTGCGCCGCCATGCCCTGGGCGTGCTGCGCATGCTGTTGGAAAAACGCTTGCCCCTGTCGATCCAGGGCTTGCTGGCAGATGCGGCTGCGCAGTTCGCAGCCGTTCCCGGCTTCAAGGACCCGGTCGCGGACGTCACCACCTTCATGCTGGATCGCCTGCGCGGCATCCTGCGCGAGCGCGGTTTCTCGCCGAATGAAATCGAAGCCGTCGTGGCGCAGAATCCGGACCGCCTGGACGACATCGTGCAGCGCCTGGAAGCCGTGCAGGCGTTTGCCGCCCTGCCGGAAAGCGCCTCGCTGGCCGCCGCCAACAAGCGCATCACGAACATCCTGAAAAAGAACGAAGAAGCCGTGAGCCAGGTCGCCGCCGGCGGCGTCAACGTGGCGCTGCTGCAGGACGAGGCGGAGAAAAAACTGGCCGCCGCCGTCTCGCGCGTGCAGCCGGAAGTCGACGCGGCCTTCGCCAAGGGCGACTTCACCAGCACCCTGCAAACGCTGGCGCAGCTGCGCGACGATGTCGATGGCTTCTTCAACGACGTGATGGTGATGGCCGAGGATGTCGCCCTGCGCAACAACCGCCTGGCCTTGCTGTCGTCGCTGCACGGCATGATGAACCGCGTCGCCGACATTTCGAAGCTGGCGGCATAATGGGCACGCCGGCGCTGAAACTGATTATTCTCGACCGCGACGGCGTCATTAATCATGACTCGCCGGACTTCATCAAGTCGCCTGCCGAATGGCTGCCGATACCCGGTTCGCTCGAAGCGATCGCCCGCCTGAACCAGGCAGGCTATCGCGTCGTCATCGCCTCGAACCAGTCGGGCATCGCGCGCGAATATTTCGACATGACGGTCTTGAACGCGATCCACCAGAAGATGCACACATTGGCGCAGCAGGTGGGCGCCGATATCGACGCCATCTTCTTTTGCCCGCATGCGGGCGCGGACAATTGCGACTGCCGCAAGCCGAAGCCCGGCATGTTCCATGAAATTTCGCAGCGCTACAACACCAGCCTGAAAGGCGTGCCCACGGTCGGCGATTCGCTGCGCGACCTGCAGGCAGGCTTCATCAGCGGCTGCGTGCCCTACCTGGTCCTGACGGGCAAGGGCGAAAAGACCAATGAAACGGGCGGCCTGCCGCCTGGCACCCAGGTCTTCCCCGACCTGGCCGCCGTCGTCAGCCACCTGCTCAAGGCGCCGGCGACACCGGCGCCCACAGTGGCATTCAGTATCTAATCTTCGGAGAACCGCATTGCGTAATACTTCCCTGTTCCTGCGATCCCTGCTGTTCATGATCATCATGATCGTGGCCACCATCGTCTGGGCCTGCGTGTGCTTTTTTGCCGCGCCATTGAGCTACAACAAGCGCTATTGGGTCACCTCGCGCTGGAACGTGTTTATCCTGTGGTGTGCCAAGGTCATTTGCGGCATCCGCTATGAAGTCAAGGGCGCCGAGAACTTCCCCGATGCGCCGGCCATCGTGCTCTCGAAGCACCAGTCGGCCTGGGAAACCATCTTTTTGCTTCCCAGCCTGCCACGTCCGCTCGTATATGTGTTCAAGAAGGAAATTTTGTACATCCCCTTCTTCGGCTGGGCCATGGCGCTGCTGCGCATGATCCCCATCGACCGCAAGCAGGGCAAGCATGCGTTCAAGAGCGTGGTAGCCCATGGCAAGCGCCGCCTGGCAGATGGCCAATGGATTATCATGTTCCCTGAAGGCACCCGCATTCCCGTGGGCCAGGCGGGCAAGTACAAGAGCGGCGGCACGCGTTTGGCTATCGCCACGGGCGCCGTGGTGGTGCCGATTGCGCATAATTCAGGCGAATGCTGGCCCAAGCAGTCATTCCTCAAACGCCCGGGACTGATTACCGTCTCGATAGGCAAACCGATTTCGCCGGAAGGGCAAACCCCGGACAGCATGATGCAACAGGTGGAAAATTGGATAGAATCAGAAATGCGCGTCATTTCGCCTCACGCCTACAACGCTGGCTAGACGGCATCAGCGCGGTCATCCAGGAGCCGACACTGCGCCAGCAGATGAAGACCATCAGGGTCGGCGACCAGCAACTGGATTTGTTCGCGCATGACGTCTCGACCAGCACGCCCCCGGCGGTGCGCCCCACGGCACCGCCAGCGCCGCCCGTGGCGCCACCGCTAGTGGCACCCGCGCCCCCCATCGCTCGTCCTGCCCCGCCTCCCCTGCCTTCCCCGCCACGCACCGCCGATGGCCCGCCACTGCGCCAGCTGCAACTGGGCAGCCACCTCGTCGAATTTGCCCTGCGCCGTTCCACGCGCCGTTCCATCGGCTTCATGATCGACGATAACGGCTTGCGCGTCACGGCGCCCAAGCGCGTCACCCTGGCCGAAATCGACAACGCCATCCGCGCCAAGCAAGGCTGGATCGTCTCGAAACTGCTGGAACGGGGCGAGCGCAAGGTGCAGCGCCAGCAGCGCCCGCCCGTGGCATGGATCGACGGCGCCGTGCTGCCCTACCTCGGTGGCGACATCACCTTGCGGTTGCACCAGGCACCGCGCCACCGCGCCAACTTCCAGCGCGAGACGAATGAGCTGCACGTTTGGGTCACGCCCACGGGCAGCGAACAGCAGTTGAAGGAAAAAGTGAAGGGATGGTTCCAACACGAAGCGCGCCAGCTGTTCGAGGCGCGCCTGGACGTGTATGCGGACAAGCTGGGCGTCCAGTACGATTCCTTGTCGCTGTCGTCGGCCGGCACGCGCTGGGGCAGCTGCACCATCGAGCGCAAGATCCGCCTGAACTGGCGCCTGATCCATTTCGCCCTGCCGCTGATCGACTACGTGGTGGCGCACGAACTGTCGCACCTGCTGGAAATGAACCACAGCCCCCGCTTCTGGGCCACCGTGGAATCGATTTATCCCGATTACGATGGCGCCAAGCAGGCGCTCAGAAAACGCTCGCAGGAATTACCAGTCCTGTTCAATTAAGCTGGCAGCAAAGGCTGGATCGCAGCGATCGTGCGCGGCGTGGCGCCCCGGTGCTGGCTGGCAAACGCCAGCGCTTTTTCTCCCATAGCCGCCAGACGCGCGGGATCCTGCAGCAGGGCCGCCGCCTGCGCCATCAGCGCGTCGGCGTCCGCCACCAGCGCGGCACCGCCTGCAGCAATTGCCTGTTCGGTCACCAGCGCAAAATTGAAGGTGTGGGGGCCGATCAGCACGGGCTTGCCCAGGGCCGCCGGCTCGATCAGGTTTTGCCCGCCCAGCGGCAGCAGACTGCCGCCCACGAAAGCGCAATCGCAGGCCGCGTAATACGCAAACATCTCGCCCATCGAGTCGCCCAGCAGCACCTGCGTGCCCGCCGCCACGGCATCGCCCTGCGCCAGGCCGGACCTGCGCTGCACGGCCAGGCCCTGCGCCGCGATGAGTTTTTCCACCTCGTCGAAGCGCTGCGGATGACGCGGTACGATCAGCAGCAACGCATTCGCGGGCAGGCTGACGCGGGTCAAGGCGTCGAGGATCAGCTGCTCTTCCCCTTCGCGCGTGCTGGCGCACAGCAGCACCGGGCGCTGGCCGATGGCGCCGCGCAGCCAGGCGCCTGTCGCCAGGGCCGCCTCGGGCACGACGACGTCGAACTTGATGCTGCCCGTGACCACCACGTCCTGCACACCCAGCTGACGTACGCGATCGGCGTCGTCCTGCGTCTGCGCCGCGACCAGGGTGATGCCGCGCGCCGCATCGGCGATGAGTTTACCCAGGCGCTGCGCCTTGCCCAGCGATCGCTGCGACAGGCGCGCATTGGCCAGCACCACGGGCACTTTGTAGCGATTGCATTGCTGGATCAGGTTTGGCCACACTTCCGTCTCCATCAGGATGCAGATGCGCGGCGCGAAATGGCGGATGAAACGGGCCGGCATGGCGCCCGTGTCATACGGCAGGTAGCTTTGCACAAGGCGCGCGCCGTGTTTCGCAAACAGTGCCTTGCCCGTGGCGCGCCCCGTCGGCGTCATGTGCGTGAGGACGATGCGGCACGCGGGCCATGCGGCCAGCAGCGCATCGATCAACGGCTCGGCCGCGCGCGTCTCGCCGACGGAGACGGCGTGCAGCCAGATGGTGTCGGGGGCAGGTGTGGCCTGGCGCCCGTAAAAGCCCAGGCGCTCGCCCCAGTGCCGGCGATAACCGGGTTCCTGGCGTCCGCGCAGCCACAGCCGCGCCAGCACCAGGGGCAAGGCCAGCCACCAGGCAAGGGTATAAAGAAGTCGCATGTTTGTTTAACGTTGAAGTCAGGCGGGAGGGTGGTCGGCCAGCAGGCGCCGCGCCGCGGCCAGCACTTCCGGCACGCCGGGCGGCGCGCCTTTGTCGCCCAGGTTGATGATTCTCGGCGACCAGTTGCCTTCCGTTTTCCACAGCGGCGAATCGGCATAGATTTCCACCGTCGGACGCACAAAGGCGGCGGCGATATGCGTCAGGCCCGTGTCGACGCCGATCACCAGCGCCGCATGGCGCGCCAGCAGGGTGGCGTCGCCCATCGACAGCTTTGGCAGCAGGCGCGCGTTGGGCAGGCTGGCCGCCAGTTGTTCGGCTTCCGCCTTTTCCTTGGGCGAACCCCAGGGCAGCAAAATCGGCATGGGCGCGAGCGCGTGGCCCAGGGCGATCCAGTTCTCCCGCGCCCATTTCTTGGCGTCGCGCGCCGTGCCGTGGAAATACACGCAGTAGGGCGCCTCGCCCATCCAGTCCGGACGCGCTTCGCTGGCCGATACGTCCGGCAAGCCGAAATCGGCCGGCGTGTCGACCGTATAGCCGAGTGCCGCGCCGGCCACCAGGCGGCCGCGCGCTACCGCATGCGTACGCGGGTCGAGCGGAATGCTTTTCGTATGAAAAATGCGCGAGATGCCTTCGTAGCCGGAGCCTTCGCTGCCATTGGCCAGGCCGACTTTCTGTCCGCCCGGCGCCAGGCGCGCGGCACCCATGATGATGCCCGTCTTGAGCAAGCCCTGGGTATCGAACACATAATCGTAGCGCGTCTGCCGCAGGCTGCGGAAAAAGGCAGCGATTTCCGCACGCGTTTCTTTCTTGCCCAGGCTCTTGCGCCAGCGCCGCAGCGCGAACGGGAAGATGGTACCCACGCGCTGGTTCAGGCGCACCAGGCTGACGTAACCCTCTTCGACCACCCAGTCGATGGTCGCATCCGGATAATGGCGGGCGATGTCCGCTACCATCGGCAGGTTATGCAGCACGTCGCCCAGCGAGGACACCCGCACCAGCAGGATTTTCAAGGGCGCCTGTGCGCCAGCTTGGCCGGCCATGCTGTCAGAACGGCAGCACAGCGTCTGGCTTGGCGGCCAGGATCACGCTCTTGAACTGTCCTTGGATGCGCGCCAGCGCTGCCGGCGTTTCCGCTTCGAAGCGCATGACGATCACCGGCGTGGTGTTCGACGAACGGGCCAGGCCGAAACCATCCGCATACTCCACGCGCAAGCCGTCGATGGTGATGATCTGCTCATTGCCGGGGAAGACGGCGTCGCGGCGCAGCATGTCCATCAGCGCGACATTCTCGCCTTCCTTCAGTTCCAGGTGCAGTTCGGGCGTGCTGTCGGACTGCGGCAAGGAGTTCAGCAGGCTTGACGGATCCGCTTCGCGCGTGAGGATTTCCAGCAGGCGCGCAGCCGAATACAAGCCGTCGTCGAAACCGTACCAGCGGTCCTTGAAGAAGATATGGCCGCTCATTTCGCCACCCAGCGGCGCACCCGTCTCGCGCAGCTTGGCTTTTACCAGCGAGTGGCCCGTCTTGTACATCAGCGGCACGCCGCCATGCTTGGTGATGTAAGGCGCCAGGTGGCGCGTGCATTTGACGTCGTACAGGATTTGCGCGCCCGGATGGCGGGTCAGCACGTCGGCCGCGAACAGCATCATCTGGCGGTCGGGGTAGATGATCTGGCCATCCTTGGTGACCACGCCCAGGCGGTCGCCGTCGCCGTCGAAGGCGATGCCGATTTCCGCATCGGTCTCGGCCAGGCAGCGGATCAGGTCTTGCAGGTTTTCCGGATGCGCCGGATCCGGATGATGGTTCGGGAAATTGCCATCGACTTCACAGAACAGTTCGATGACCTCGCAGCCCATGCCGCGGAACAGGTCGCCCGCAAATGCGCCGGCCACGCCATTGCCGCAATCGACGGCGATCTTGATCGGGCGCGCCAGCTTGACGTCACCCAGGATGCGCTCCAGGTAGGCGGCGCGGATATCGTGCGTGGCATAGCTGCCTGGCGTGCTGCTGGCGCTGCCGTCGTGCGCGACGATGCTGTGGTACAGGGCCTGGATCGCTTCGCCGTGAATGGCTTCACCGGCCAGCACCATCTTGAAGCCGTTGTAGTCGGGCGGATTGTGGCTGCCCGTGACCATGATGCCGGAACGCGTGTCGAGCACATTCGTGCCGAAGTAGACCATCGGCGTGGCCACCACGCCCAGGTCGATCACGTCGACGCCTGCAGCTTGCAAGCCCTGCGCCAGCGCCGCCGTCAATTCCGGCCCCGACAGGCGGCCATCGCGGCCGATCACGACCCGCTGCTCGCCCTTGGCCAGGGCGGCCTGGCCAAATGCCTGACCGATCTTGTGGGCCACGCTGGCATCGAGGGTTTTAGCGATGATGCCGCGAATATCGTAGGCCTTGAAGATCGTTCTGGACAATGGAAGCATGGTGTGGGCGGTATAAAGAGGGTCAAATAGGGTGCCTGGCAAGGCGCAGCGCGGGGCTGACGGCTTGCTACTGCGCCAAGAGTATACCGAATTATACGCGCAGCAGATCGATCGACTTGCCCGATTCCACCCATTGCCTGACCCACAGCGGCTGGCGGCCACGGCCTGTCCATTGTTCGGTCGCATTGTCAGGATGGCGGTAACGCACCGCGACTTTGCCCGTGCGCGGGTGCAAGCCGTCGAGTATCAACTGTTTCAGCGGAATACCCGCCTGCTGCGCGATGGCCATGATCTGTTCGCGCGCCTTGTTCAAGTCTTCACGTTCGCGGCTGTTCAATTCCTGCTTGATATTATCTTCCAGCTTGCGCAATTCCAGCATCGTCATCGTAGACAGATCCATCCCGTACATCCTTTATATTAATTTAAATAATAAAATAGCGTGAAATATACTACATTGCATAAACATCTGCGCAGAGTTGCATAATCCATCGCCTATTGAATCACGGCTATCGGCTTATTTATCTGCTCCACATTAAGATTCAATGAAAAATATGCCGAAAGTACGCGTAGAAAATAAATAAACATGGATGAGTGGTATTCCGGCAGCCTGCGCAGGCCGCTTGCAAGATCAGCGTGGCGCGGCTATCCATTCCGATAAACGCGCTGGCGGATAATTATCGATATACGCCAGCGGGAAATGCCGCCCCATTAAATCTCCGGCAGCATAATCGGCATCCGCTTTTCTTCCCGCCGGCCGTGCGCGCAATCGGGTACCGACCAGGAATGCACCCAACGCCAAAGGGCAGGCATGCTTATAATGCAGGCGCGTAGTTCACTTCACCCCGGCACATATGAAAACTTACTTTATCGGCGATCTGCAAGGCTGCCATGCACAAACCATCGAACTGATCGAACGGATCCAGGCGGCAGCGAATGGCCCGTACCGCCTGCTGTTCGCTGGCGACCTGATCAACCGCGGCCCGGCCTCGCTGGCCACGTTGCGCCACGTGCACGCGCTTGCGCAGCAGGGCCTGGCCGACAGCGTCCTGGGCAACCATGACTTGCACCTGCTGGCCGTGACCAACGGCATCCGCCCCGAGCATGCGTCCGATACGCTGGCCGAAATTCTCGACGCGCCCGACCGCGACGAGTTGATCAACTGGCTGCGCCAGCGGCCGTTGGCACTGGCACACGATGGCCACGTGCTCGTGCATGCGGGCTTGCTGCCACAATGGAGCGCGGCCCAGGCCCTGTCCCTGAGCGGGGAAGTGTCCGCGATGCTGCGCAGCGACGGCTGGGTGGCCTTCCTGCGCACCATGTACGGCAACGAGCCGGCCGCCTGGCGCGACGACCTGCAGGGCGCCGACCGGCTGCGCTGCATCGTCAACGCCATGACGCGGCTGCGCTTTTGCACGCCGGAAGGCGTGATGGACTTCAAGATGAAGGAGAGCGGCAGCCCGCCGCCGGGTTCCGGCCTGCTGCCGTGGTTCGACGTGCCGGGACGGCGCAGCGCCGGCGACACCATCGTCTTCGGCCACTGGTCGGCGCTGGGACTGCTGCTGCGGGAGCACCTGATCGGCCTCGATAGCGGCTGCGTCTGGGGTGGAAAACTGTCGGCCGTGTGCCTGGAAGACCGCTCGCTGCTGCAAGTCGCCTGCCCCGCCTTCCAGCAGCACAGCGGCAAGCGCTAGATGGCATGCATGGCGCGCATATGCTTAGTCGAAATCGGTCGTTGGCCTTGCCGCGCGCAGCCCGTATGATGCAGCTTTTGCCTTTGCGATCCCATGCATCCTGATACCGACAGACTGGCGCGCTGGCTGCTCGGCAGCCTGGAACTCGACACCGCCGTCCTGCATGTGGGCCAGTACTGCGGCCGCTGGCGCGCCTCCACGGCGGGCCGGGAACTGGGCAGCTTTCACCTGGTGCTCGATGGCCACTGCTATCTGCACCTCGACGGGGCGGCTCCGATTGCGCTCGGCCCGCGCGACGGCGTCTTCCTGCTGCGCGACTTGCCGCACTTCCTCAGCCCGCACAGCGACCCGCTGCAGGCGGTCAGCGCGCAAGCCATGCTGCCGCTGCAGTCGTCCACGGACCAGCCGGCGACGGCGCTGGCCTGCGGCTTCTTTCAATTTCGCGGCGCACTCTCCGCGCTGATCGTCGACTCCTTCCCGCCGTACCTGCTGATACGCGGCGACGCGCCCGCCTTCAGCGCCGCTGCCGCGCTGTTCGACCTGATATTGGCGGAAGCCGGCGGCGACCCGGAACAACCGTCGCCGCTCATCGCGCGCCTGGTCGAACTGCTGTTCTTTTACCTGATACGCCATGTGGCGCAGGGCGAGCAGGTGGCGGCCGGCCTGCTGTCGCTGCTGCACCAGCCAGCATTTTCGCCGCTGCTCGAACGCATGCTCGACGCCCCCGCCGACGACTGGTCGATCGAGAACATGGCCAAGGCCGCGTGCATGTCGCGCGCCAGCTTCTGCAAGCATTTCGCCAGCGCCAGCGGCCACTCGCCGGCCCAGTTCCTGCTCCTGCTGCGCATGAAGATCGCCGCGCGGCGCCTGCACGATGGCGTCTCCGTCGAACGCGCGGCCGAACTGGTGGGCTACCGCTCGCACGCCGCCTTTACGCGCGCGTTCAAGCGGGTCACGGGCGAACAGCCGGGCGCCTACCGGCGCGACCAGCGCCAGCGCCAACTGGCCAGCTGAAATCAAGGATCGCACAATCGCAGACGAACGAGCACAAAAGGACGACGCTGACGTCTGTTACCTGCACGGCATGGCCGATATAATGCATGAGTGACTTACCAACTTAGCAAGGTACCCCATGTCCCGTCTGACGCTGCACACTCTCGATACCGCCCCGGCCGATAGCCGCCCCTTCGTGGAAAAGGCCATCGCCAACAATGGCTTCCTGCCCAACCTGATCGGCGTGCTGGCCAATGCCCCGCTGGCCCTGGAAACCTATCTGACCGTCTCCGGCATCAATGCGCGCGCCAGCCTGACGTTAATGGAACGCGAAGTGGTGCAAATCACGGCCGCGCGCATCCACGGCTGCGATTTCTGCATCGCCGGCCATAGCGCCATCTCGCTGAAAAAAGCGGGCCAGACGCCCGATACCGTGCGCGCGCTGCAGCATGGCCAGCCGACGAACGACACCAAACTGGACGCCATCGCCGCCTTCGCCACGGCCGTCATCGCCACGCGCGGCGCCGTCAGCGACGCCGAATATCAAACCTTCCTGGCGGCCGGCTACAACGAACAGCAAGCGCTGGAAGTGGTGCTGGGCATCAGCCTCGCGACGCTGTGCAATTTCTCCAACAGCCTGGCCGGCACGCCCGTCAATCCGCAATTGACGCCCTACCTGCCTGGCGCCGTCTGACATGGGCCACCTCAATCACTGGCTGCACACGCATGCCGACCAATTGGACCAATCGTCGGACCTGGCTGAAACCATTTTGCCAACCCTCGCTGGCGACCAGTTGCTGGCCATCGGCGTGCCGCAGGAACACGGCGGCGCGGGCGGCGACGTACGCGACGCCATCGACGCCATCGCCAAAGTTGCCGAGCAATCGGTGACGGCGGCCTTTGTCTTCTGGGGCCAGCGCTGCTTCATCGAATTCCTGCTGCAAAGCGGGAACCGCGCCCTGGCCGAACGCCGCTTGCCTGGCCTGCTGGCAGGCACGCAGGCCGGCGCCAGCGGCCTGTCGAACGCCATGAAATTCTTGTCCGGCATCGAGCAACTGCAAATTACGGGCGCGCGCCAGGAAGACGGCTTGCTGGTCGACGGCGGCCTTGCGTGGGTGACGAACTTGCGCAAGGCGGGCTTTGTCGCGGCAGCCGCCGTGGCGCCGAACGATGGCACGCCACCCGTCATCGTTGCCTTCGACAGCAGCACGACAGGCGTCAAGCGCAGCGACGACCTGGACCTGATCGCCTTGCGCGGCAGCAATACGGCGTCCGTCAAGCTGGCGCAGGTGCACATTCCCGCCGCGGACATCATCAGCGACAACGCGCCGGCCTGGCTGCCGCAGGTGCGCCCATCGTTCCTGGGCATGCAGTGCGGCCTGTCGATCGGCCTGGCGCGCGCCAGCCTGGCCAAGGCGGCGCAGATTTCGGCCGGTTCGCGCAACGCGCTCACGCCGCGCATCGAAGCGCTGCAAGCGACCCTGGAGGCCGCCGTCGCCACCTTGCTGGCCGGCGTGCACGATGGCCGCTTCAAGGCGCAGGCACCGGCCATGTTCCGCCTGCGCATACAGCTGGCCGACGTGCTGCAGCAGGCGCTGATGCTGGAACTGCAAGCCATGGGCGGGCGCGCCTACCTGAACGCCGAGCAGCAGGGCTTTGCCCGCCGCTGGCGCGAATCGTCGTTCATCCCCATCGTCACTCCCAGCCTGACGCAGCTGCAGGCAGCCTTGCAGTTGTTCGACAGCCAGCAGGCGGCCAAGGCGGCGGGAGCCCCGGCATGAGCGTTGCTGATTGGGCCTTGCAGGCGCAGGACCTGAGCTATGCCTATGCGGGCAGCGCGCCCGTGTTCCAGCACGTGTCTCTGGGTGTGCGCCAGCGCGAAATCGTCTGCCTGCTGGGCGGCAGCGGCTGCGGCAAATCGAGCCTGTTGCGCGTGCTGGCCGGCTTACAGCCGCCGTCCACGGGCGAGATTCAATTCCTCGATGCCCCCATGCGCGAACCGGACCCGCGCAGCGCCCTCGTCTTCCAGCAAGCCAGCCTGCTGCCCTGGCTGAACGTCACGGGCAATGCCGGTTTCGGCCTGGACTTCAAGCACCAGCCGCAGCTGACGCGCGAAGCGCACCAGGCGCGCGTGGCGCAAGCCATCGAGGCGGTGGGATTGAAGGGACGCGAAAAGCTGTATCCATCCGCCCTCTCGGGCGGCATGGCGCAACGCGTGGCGCTGGCCCGTGCGCTGGCGCGCGAACCGGAACTGCTGTTCGCCGATGAACCGTTTTCCGCACTCGACGCCATCACGCGCGCCGAGATGCAGTCGCTGCTGGTTGACGTGGTGCACCGCTGGCACACTGCCGTGCTGCTCGTCACGCACGATATCGATGAAGCGATCCTCGTGGCGGACCGCATTCTGCTGATGGGCGGCAAACCGGGCAACATCGTGCGCGAATGGCCCGTCGCCATCGCTCAGCCCCGCATCGGCCACAGCGCAGACGTCATCGCCCTCAAGATGGACATCCTCGACGCCCTGCAAGCGCTGCAAAAGCAGGATCAAACGCCCGCCTTCGCCCCCAATTAATCGACCGGAACTTTCCCATGACATTCGAAGATCAAAACAAACCCCTGCATATCTGCGCTTCGTCCGATTGCGACTGCGGCCTGACGCGGCGCGACTTCCTGCGCATGTCGGCCCTGGCCACGGCCAGCGTGGCTTCTCCCCTGCTGTTCGCCGGTGACGCCATGGCCCAGCAAGGCCCGAAAGGCGACGACCAGCCCGTGAAAATCGGCTACCTGCCGATTACCGACGCCACCCCGCTGCTCGTCGCCCACGCCCGCAAGCTGTTTGAAGCGGAAGGCCTGCAGGCGGAAACGCCTCGCTTGTTCCGCAGCTGGGCGCAGATCATCGAAGCCTTCGTCGCCGGCCAGGTCAACGTCATCCACCTGCTGTCGCCGGCCACCCTGTGGGTGCGCTACGGCGCCAAGTTCCCTGCGAAAGTCGTCGCCTGGAACCACGTCAACGGTTCCGCGCTGACGGTGGCCAACGAGATCAACAAGGTCTCCGACCTGGGCGGGCGCACGGTCGCCATCCCGTTCTGGTATTCGATCCACAACATCCTGCTGCAGCAGATCCTGTCCTCCAACGGCCTGACCCCGGTCACGCGGGCGCGCAACGCAGCCATCAAATCGAATGAGGTCAATCTGATCGTGCTGGCGCCGGCCGAAATGGTCTCCGCGCTGGCCAGCAAGTCGATTGCCGGCTACATCGTGGCCGAGCCGTTCAATGCGGCGGCAGAAAACGCCGGCATCGGCAAGATCCTGCGCTTCTCGGGCGACGTGTGGAAAAACCATGCATGCTGCGTCACCTTCCTGTCCGAGCGCGACATCGACACGCGCCCCGAATGGGCGCAGAAGGTCACCAACGCCATCGTCAAGGCGCAGTTGTGGACGCGCTCGAACCAGGTCGACACGGCCAAGCTGCTGTCGAACGTGGGCGAGCACCGCTACACGCCGCATCCGCTGCAAGTGCTGACCAAGGTGCTGGCCACCAGCGATTACGCCGGCTATGAAAAACAGGGCCTGATCGTGCACAAGAACTGGCAGCAGCGCCGCATCGACTTCCAGCCGTATCCGTTTGCCTCGTACACGGAAGAACTGGTGCGCGCCATCGGCCGTACCAAGGTCGAAGGCGATACGCGCTTCCTGGCGAACCTCGATCCGAAGTTCGCCGCGCGCGACCTGGTCGATGACCGCTTCGTGCGCAAGGCCATCACGGCAGTCGGCGGCCCAGCCGCCTTCGGCTTGCCGGCCAACCTGCTGCGCAGCGAAACCGTGGCGGTCTGACGATGGCAAGCAAGTTGTTCACGAAGTTCGGCCTGCCCCTGGTGGGGCTGGCCTGTGCCTTGCTGCTGTGGTCCATGGGCGTGACGGCACTGGAGAAATCCACGCCCATCGCCACCGCCTTCGCGCCCTTGCCCACGGCGCTGGCGTTCCAGGAGATGGTGGGCGGTTCGGATATCTGGCTACACGTGGTATTGAGCCTGCAACGGGTGGCCGTGGGCCTGGGACTGGCGATCGTCATCGGCGTGCCGCTGGGCGTGCTGGTGGCCATGTCGAAGAGCTTTTCCGGTGCGGCCATGCCGCTGTTCCAGTTGCTGCGCATGATTTCGCCGTTGTCGTGGATGCCGATCGCCGTGATGGTGCTCGGTGTCGGTGATGCACCCGTGTACTTCCTGCTGGCGTTTGCGGCCGTCTGGCCGATTTTGCTCAATACGGCGGCCGGCGTGGCGCGGCTCGATCCGAACTGGCTGCTGCTGGCACGCAGCCTGTCGGCCACGCGCAGCGAAATCGTCTTCAAGGTGATTTTACCGGGTATCACGGCCGATATCCTGACGGGCGTGCGCCTGGCCATCGGCATCATCTGGATCGTGCTGGTGCCGGCGGAAATGCTGGGCGTGTCGGCGGGTCTCGGTTACTTCATCCTCGATACACGCGACCGCCTCGCGTATTCAGAGCTGATGGCCGCCATCGTGCTGATCGGCATACTCGGCTTCATCCTCGACTACCTGGCCCGCGCCGCGCATGCACGCTGGCTGCACGTGAAGGGTTAAGCCGCCTGCTCCAGCGGCAGCGCGGCGGCCACCGCCGCCTGCGTTGCCGCCGCCAGGTCGCGCCGGTGCGCGTCCAGGGTCGCCACCGGCGCCAGGCAAGTCAAGCGCGCCGTGATGGGCGGGCCGCTCAATATCGCCACCATACTTTGCGCAAAACTCATCTCGCCGATGAAATCGACGGCGTGGTGCAGCGCGCCCTTGTCATCCACATACACGAGCGCGAACGGCTGCACTGGCACTTGCGCGTCGATGGCCGCCTCGAACAGGTTGGCGTGGAACGGCAAAATCTGTCCTTGCGCGGCGGTGGTGCCTTCGGGGAAGAACGCGATGCGCTCGCCCGCCGTCAACTTGTCCACCAGCCCCTGGAAGATCAGGCGCAAATCGCGCTTGCTGCCGCGCGAAATGAAGATGGTGCCGGCGCGTCCCGCCAGCCAGCCCAGGATGGGCCAGGCGCGGATTTCCGCCTTGGCGACGAAACGGCAGGGGTGAACGGCATTGATGACGAAGATATCGAGCCACGACACGTGGTTCGCCACCACCATCGCATGGTCGAGCGCCGGCACGCTGTCCGCCGGCTGCGCCACGTGCACGCCGCAGATATCGAGCAGCTGCGTCGACCAGCGGCGGATGCGCCGGTTGCGCCCCTCCAGGTCCAGCCAGGGAAAGAGCATGGCGCTCTTGGCCATGCCGCAGCTCAGGTGAATGGCGATGCGCGCGAGGCGGTAGGTAAGCAGAAGTTTCAAATCACACCAACAAATAAACCAGAACCGAAATCCGGGAGCAGACAAGGGATGCCGGGGCAGCGTGCCCCGGTCCACGGATCTGATTTTTTAACGCTGATACGCCACCTGTCCGGCGACGATGGTCGCCTTGACGATGCCGCTCAGCTCATAGCCGAGGAAAGGCGTGTGCTTGCCCTGGCTGGCCAGCGACGCCGACGACACGGTCCAGCGCGCGGCGGGGTCGAAGACGCAGATGTCGGCCGCTTCGCCCACGGCCAGGCTGCCGGCAGGGATGCCGGCGACACGGGCCGCATCGGACGTGACCTTGGCCACGGCGCGCGCCAGCGGACGGGCGCCCGCCTGCGGTTGCGCCAGCGCATAGTCGTCGGCCCATTTCAGGGCCAGCGACAGCAGCAGTTCGAGGCCAGTGGCGCCGGGCGACGCTTCGCCGAACGGCAGCAGTTTCTCATCGTCGTCGACGGGCGTATGGTCCGAGCACATGGCGTCGACCGTACCGTCGAGCAAGCCGGCGCGGATCGCATCGCGGTCGCGCTGACTGCGGAACGGCGGCGTGACCCTCGCGTTCGGGTCGAAGAAACCGATATCGGCGTCCGTCAGGTGCACATGGTGCACGCCCACGTCGCAGGTGACGGGCAAGCCTTCGGCCTTGGCGGCGCGGATCAGTTCCAGGCCCGCCGCCGACGAGATGCGGCACAGGTGCACGCGCGCGCGGCTGGCGCGCATCAGCTCAAAGATCGTGTGCAGCGCGATGGTTTCGGACATCACGGGCACGCCGGATAGGCCCAGGCGCGATGCCAGCGGACCGCTGTGGGCGATGCCGCCACGGCCGATGTGCGGGTCTTGCGGGCGCAGCCAGACCGTGTAGCCGAAGGTGTTCGCGTACTGCATGGCGCGCAGCAGCACGGTGGTGTCTTCGATCGGCTCTTCCGCCTGCGCAAAGCCGATACAGCCCGCTTCCGTCAATTCGGCCATTTCCGTCAGCGACTTGCCCTTCAATCCCATGGTCAGTGCGCCCAACGGATGCACGTGCGCCTTGTTCTGCGTCTTGGCGCGGTATTTCAGCATTTCTACCAGGCCCGGCTCGTCGAGCACGGGATCGGTGTCGGGCGGGCACACCAGGCTCGTGACGCCGCCCTGAAGGGCTGCCTGCAACTCCGATTCCAGCGTTGCCTTGTATTCGTAGCCCGGCTCGCGCAGGCGCGCGGACAGGTCGACCAGACCGGGGGAAACCACCAGGCCGGCCGCGTCAAAGGTGGTGTCGGCGGTGAAACCGGCCGGGGCGCTGCCCACGGCCAGCACCTTGCCGTCGGCGATAAACAGGTCTTGCAAGCCATCGATGCCGTTGGCAGGGTCGATCAGGTGGCCGTTCTTGATATGTAGTGTCGTCATGCTCGCTTACTCGTCCTTGGGCTATCAGCCCTGATTACCAGCCAAAATACTCATCACCGCCATGCGCACGGCGATACCGAACGTCACCTGCGGCAGGATCACCGCCTGCGGACCGTCGGCCACAGCCGAATCGATCTCCACGCCGCGGTTCATCGGGCCCGGATGCATGACGATGGCGTCCGGTTTCGCCAGCGCCAGGCGCTCGGGCGTCAAGCCATAGCTCTTGAAATATTCCTGCGCCGACGGCAGCAGCGCGCCGCTCATGCGTTCATTCTGCAGGCGCAGCATGATGATCACGTCCACGCCTTTGAGGCCTTCATCCATGTTGGTGAAGGTGCGTACGCCCATCTGTTCCAGGCCGCCCGGCAGCAGGGTGTGCGGGCCAATGGCGCGCACTTCCGGCACGCCCAGGGTGGTCAGCGCGTGGATGTCGGAACGGGCCACGCGGCTGTGCAGGATATCGCCCACGATGGCCACCGTCAGGTTGGTGAAATCCTTCTTGTAGTGGCGGATCGTATACATGTCGAGCAAGCCCTGGGTCGGGTGCGCATGGCGTCCGTCGCCCGCGTTGACCACGTGGACGTGCGGCTGCTTCGTGTCGATCAGGTGCTTGGCGATCAGGTAAGGCGCGCCCGACTGCGCGTGGCGTACGACAAACATGTCGGCATGCATGGCCGACAGGTTGTCGATGGTGTCGAGCAGGGACTCGCCCTTGCTGGCCGATGACGCCTGGATGTTCAGGTTGATGACGTCGGCCGACAGCCTTTTTGACGCGATCTCGAAGGTGGTGCGGGTGCGCGTGGAGTTTTCAAAGAACAGGTTGAAAACGCTCTTGCCGCGCATCAGCGGGACCTTTTTCACATCGCGGTCGGAGATGCCGACGAACGAGGAAGCGGTATCGAGGATGTGGTTGACGATAGACTTCGGCAAGCCTTCAATCGTCAGCAGATGTTGCAGTTCGCCGTGTTTATTCAGTTGCGGATTAAGCATGGTGGTTATCTATGGTGAGCGTGAATTTTCCATCGTCGGCTTGCTTCAGGACCAGGGCCTGGCCCGGCGGCACGGCTGTGAAGGCGGCCACGAAATCGGCGGCCACCGGCAACTGGCGTTCGCCGCGGTCGACCAGGGCGGCCAGCATGATCTTGGCCGGGCGGCCATAGTCGAACAATTCGTTGATGGCCGCGCGCGTGGTGCGGCCCGTGTACAGCACATCGTCGACCAGCAGGATGGTGGCGCCGGCCACGTCAAAGCTGATTTGCGTCGGCTTGACGTCCGCATGCAGGCCCTTCTGGGCGAAGTCGTCGCGGTAGAACGAGACATCGAGCACGCCCAGGCGGTCGAGCAGGTTCAGGTCGCGTGCCAGGCGTTCAGCCAGCCAGGCGCCGCCCGAATGGATGCCGACGATGGCCACGTTGGGGATGCCCGCCAGGCCGCTCTGCACCTGTTGCAGCAAGACCGCGTACAGGGCCTCGGCGTCGAGTTGGGAAGGATTCGTAGGATGCGGCATAGGGTTCTTGATCATTCAGGAATGGGTCAAAGGTCAGATTAATAATTCGCGTCGAAATACTGTTGCAGGATGATGGCGGCGGCGCGGTCATCGATGACCTCACCGCGCTTGGCGGCGATGACGGCCGATGAATAACGCTCGTCGACCAGTTCCACCGGCAGGTTGAAGCGGCCATGCACCTGGTTGGCGAAACGGCGGCAGCGCGCGCTCATTTCGTGTTCCGTGCCGTCGGGATGGCTGGGCAAGCCCACCACGATGCGGCTCGCGCCCCACTCCCTGATCAGGCTATCGATGGCAGCAAACTTCGGCTCATTCGCCGTGGCCGTGATCACGCTGAGCGGCTTGGCCTGGCAAATCATGGTATTGCCGATGGCCACGCCGATGCGTTTCAAGCCGAAATCGAAGGCGAGGATGGTGTCGATGGCGTCACTCGTCACAGCATTTTTCCATAATAAAGATCAACATAGGTGGTGCCAGAAACCGTAGCGAGCAAGCTCAATGTCGGGTTGAGTAGCGGAGCTGTACGAAGGTACAGCGAGCAACGGATGCCCGAAAGTGGGCTGCGCAGTAGGTTTATGGCATCCACCTCATGCGTGTCCGGCCTCGCTCGCCAGCATGAGCGGATCGATACCGAGCAACTTGATGGCCGCCACGTAGCGCTGCTCGATGGGGAAATCAAACAGGATGTCGGCCGAGGCGCCCACCGTCAGCCAGCCGTTGCGGCCGATCTCGTCTTCCAGCTGGCCCGGACTCCAGCCCGAGTAGCCGATCGAGACCAGCATGCGCTCGGGGCCATCGCCCTTGGCGACGGCTTCGAGCACGTCGATCGAGGTGGTAAACGCCACTTCATCGGTCACCGTCAGCGACGAGGAATAGCGCGCGCCCGGCGTATGCAGCACGAAGCCGCGGTCGTCCTGCACCGGACCGCCGAACATGATCGGTTCGTTGATGATGGGCGTGTCGCTGCCGGCCGCCAGTTTCAGGTCGATGCGGTCGAACAGCACTTCCATGGTCATGTCGGTGGGCTTGTTGATGACGACGCCCAGCACGCCGTTTTCATTATGTTCACACACGTACACGACCGTGCCGCCGAAGATCGGATCTTGCATGGCCGGCATCGCAATGAGGAAATGGTTGGCCAGATTCAGGGTGGAGGAACCGGTCGCAGCCGGCTCTCCCACACCCTGCATCAAACGATGTCCTGGTAGAGTCTGGTCGATTTTACTCTTTTTCATACGCGATGCTCTCTCTGTGGGCTTGCTGGCAAGTCTCGCTTACCCCGCTATCGTACGCCTGGCACCTCCTGCCGCGAATGTTGGGCGGCGAGAGCCGTGTTGCCAGGCGCTATTCTTGTTATGTTATAAATTAATGGTCAATTCGCTTTGCCTGCAGGCGCATTTCAATGCCAATTGTAAAATTGATTGCAAAATCGCTGTCGCACATAAAGCACCACGAACATACCCGGTAGTTTACACTGAATTGCCGCCGCAGCGACGCCAAAGGCGCGACGCGAGCGGCGATAAAGCCCCGTTGGCGGCAAAAAATGGCCTATCTTTGACCCTGAACACGCGAAATAATGACAATCAAGACTTCCCTGGTGTGGTTCCGGCGCGATCTGCGCGCGTTTGATCATGCTGCACTGCATCACGCCCTGCGCCAGAGCCAGGCCGTGCATTGCGTCTTCGTGTACGACACCGCCATCCTGGCGGCCCTGCCGCGCCGCGACCGGCGGGTCGACTTCATCCATGCCAGCCTGGCCGAGCTCGCTGGCGAGCTGCGCCAGCTGGGCGGCGACCTGATCGTGCTGCACGCGGACGCGGCCGAGGCCATCCCGCGCCTGGCCGCCGAATTGAACGCCGACGCCGTCTTTGCCAACCACGACTACGAACCGCAGGCCATCGCGCGCGACGCCACGGTGGCCGCCGCGCTCACGCGCGATGCGCGCCTGTGGTTCAGTTTCAAGGACCAGGTGATCTTTGAAAAGGACGAAGTGCTGACGCTCTCGGCCAAGCCGTATACCGTCTACACGCCGTACAAGAATGCCTGGCTGAAGAAAATGCGCGCGGAACCCGGCTGCCTGGCGCCATTCGCTATCGAGCCGCATGCGGCCAGCCTGGCGCCGCCGCGCACCGGCACACCGATGCCCCTGCCCACCTTGGGCGAGCTGGGTTTCGAACCGAGCAACCTGGCCGAGCTGGCCATTCCCACCGGCATGTCGGGCGCCAGCATGCTGTTCGAGGATTTCCTGCCGCGCGTGGCCCGCTACGACGTGGCGCGCGATTTCCCCGCCCTGAAGGGACCGTCCTACCTGTCCATGCATCTGCGCTTCGGCACCGTGTCGCTGCGCTACCTGGTGCGCACCATCGTCGACCTGATGGATAGGGGCGGCGGAGGCGATGGCGCGCCCGTCTGGCTGGCCGAACTGATCTGGCGCGATTTCTACGCCATGATTTTGTACCAGAACCCGCACGTGGAAGGCGGCGCCTTCAAGCCGGCCTACGACGCCATCGCGTGGGAAACGGGTCCTGAAGCCGATGCCGCCTTTGCCGCCTGGTGCGAGGGACGCACCGGCTATCCGCTGGTGGACGCGGCGATGGCGCAGCTGAACCAGACGGGCTACATGCACAACCGCCTGCGCATGGTCACGGCCTGCTTCCTGATCAAGGACCTGGGTATCGACTGGCGCCGCGGCGAAGCGTATTTCGCGCTGCACCTGAATGACTTCGACCTGGCGTCGAACAACGGCGGCTGGCAATGGGCTTCGTCGTCCGGCTGCGACGCCCATCCCTACTTCCGCATCTTCAATCCGATCACGCAATCGGAAAAATTCGATGCCAGCGGGCGCTTCATCCGCCGCTACCTGCCGCAGCTGAAGGCGCTGGGCGACAAGGAAATCCACGCACCCTGGCTGGTGCCGCGCATGCTGCTCGAGCAAAAAAACATCGTGCTGGGGCGCGACTATCCGGAACCGCTGGTGCAGCACGACGAGGCGCGCAAGGAGACCCTGGAACGCTATGCCGTGGTAAAGGTGGTGGCGTAGGTCAAGATTCGGTCAACAAGCGCCCCACCTCCGCCAGCAATTCCTCTTCCTGGAACGGCTTGCCGAAATACGCATTCACGCCCAGCTCGAACGCATGTGCGCGGTGCTTGTCGGCGCTGCGCGAAGTGATCATGATGATGGGGATGGCGCGCGTCTTGTCGTCGCTGCGCACATTGCGCGTCAAGTCAAAACCATCCATGCGCGGCATCTCCACGTCGACCAGCAGCAGGGCCGGCATGGCAGCCGGCTCCAGCGCATACAACTGCTCCAGCGCATCGACGCCATCCTTGGCCAGCAGCACCTGGTAGCCTTCGCGCTCGAACAGGCGCTGCATCACGCGGCGCACCGTCAGCGAATCGTCGACCACCATCACGCGCACAACCGGCGCGGCCAGCGCGCTGGAAACGGCATGCTGCTCGCGGCTGGCCAGCGCATATTGCGACAGCAGTTCCGGATGGTGCTCAAGGTGCTGCGCCAGCGCCACGGGGTTCAGGATCAGCACGATGTCGCCCGTGCCCAGCACCGTGGCGCCGGCAATGCCCGGCATGCGCGCCAGTTGCGGGCCCACGTGCTTGACCACGACTTCGCGGTTACCCAGCACGTCATCGACCTGCAAGGCCAGCCTGTCATTGCCATTCCTCAGCAACAGCACGGGCGCATAGCGCTGCGTGGCCTGCGCCGTCGGCGTCTCGCCCAGCATGGCCGACAGGTGGTGCAGCGCCAGCGACTGCCCGTGCGACTCGACGCGTCCGGCCGCCCGCACCTGCTCCAGCTGCTCGCCTTTCAAGTGCTGCACCTGCTCCACCAGCACCGATGGCAAGGCATACGTCTTGCCGTTCGCCGCCAGCAGCACCACCTGGGTGACGGCCAGGGTCAGCGGCAGGTGGATAGTGAAGCGCATGCCGAGGCCCGCCTGCGTCAGCGTTTCCACGCGCCCGCCCAGCGCCAGCGCTTCGGAGCGCACGATGTCCATGCCAAAACCGCGTCCGGCCAATTCCGTCAGGCTGTCGGCGGTGGAAAAACCCGGTGTGAAAATCAGCTCGGCCGCCTGCGCGTCGGTCAATGGCGCGTCCGTCGCCAGCAGGCCGGCGCCGTGCGCCTTGGCACGGATGCGCTCCAGGTCCAGCCCCGCGCCATCGTCGGAAAAGGCGATCACCACTTCGTTGCCCTGCTGACTGACCTGCACCAGCAGCTCACCCGTTTCGCTCTTGCCCGCAACCAGGCGCGCGTCGCGCGGCTCGACGCCGTGCACGATGGCGTTACGCAGCAGGTGTTCGAACGGAGCAGCCATGCGTTCGAGCACGCTGCGGTCGATTTCCACGCCACCGCCGCGGATGTCGAGATTGACGCGCTTGTCGACTTCCTTGGCGCTTTGCCGCGCCACGCGGAACAGGCGTTCGGCGATGCTGGCAAACGGTACCATGCGGATCTGCATCAGGTCGCGCTGCAGCTCGCGCGTCAGCCGCGCCTGCAGCACCAGGTCGTCCGTCACCGCGTCGACGCTGTGGCTGAGGTTTTCATGGAAGGAGGCCACGTCGTTGACGCTTTCGGCCATCATGCGCGTGAGTTCCTGCAAGCGCGTAAAGCGGTCGAATTCGAGCGGGTCGAAATCGCGCTCGCTGCCGACGGCCATGCGCGAGGCAATCTGCGATTCGGCCTGCATTTCCACTTCGCGCAGCTGGCGCCGCAAGCGCGCCAGGTTGTCGGAAAACTCGGACAGCGAGGCGCCCAACACGCCGACTTCATTTTCCATCTTCGAGCGCGTGATCGACACTTCGCCCGCCTGGTTCACTAGGCGGTCGAGAATATCGGCGCGCACGCGCACCAGGGCCGCCTTCGGTTCGGCGACCGGCGTGTCTTCCATGCCCGGCAAGGGCAACAAGGGCTGCTGCAACTGCTCGAACAGGTGCAACGCATGGTCGTAATGGGCCAGCAATTCCTCGAAAGCCTGCGGCGTGGCGGTGCCCGCATGCAGCATGTTTTCGATATGCGTCTCGATTTCATGCGCATGTTGGCCCAGGCGCATGGCGCCGGCCATGCGTGCGCTGCCCTTGACCGTATGCAGGGTGCGCAACAGCATTTGTGCCTGGCCGCTGTCGTGCGCCTGCTGCTGCCAGCTGCGCAGCGCCTCGCCGATCTGCGGCAGCAGGTCGGCGCCCTCTTCCAGGAAGACGGACAATAAATCGAGGTCAAGTTCATCGCTGATGCCGGCGCTGGCCGCCAGCAGCGCGGCCGCATCGGCTGGCATGATGGCAGGCGCCGGCGCTTCCGGCGCCGCGTGCTCCAATGGCGGCGCGTGCTCGAAACCGGCGTCGAACAGGTCATCGCTGGCGCCGCTGTCCTGCACCGGCGCTGGCAGAGGTACTTCGGCAGCAGCCGGCTGCAGCGCGTCGGCGACGATGCTCGCATACGTCGCCTCGAACAGGGTCTCGAGCTGCGGCACAGGAATCTCGGCCAATGCGTCGGCCAGCGCGTCGGGTAGCGACTCGGCAGGCTGGGCCGGTGCGCCGACGATACTGGCGTAAGCGGCCGCAAACAGGGCGTCGAGCCGCTCTTCCTTGCTCTCGCCGGGCGCCGCCGTCAGGGCGCGCCACAGGGTGTTGAGCGCTTCGATCATGTCCGGCTGCGTTGGCGCCAGATCGCCCAGCGCAAACGCCTGCAGCATTTGCCCGATGCGCTGCGTGGCCTGCTCCAGCACGTCGTGCTGTTCGGCGCGCAGGCCGGCCAGCGGCGGCACCACCGTTTCGATCACCGTCTCGAGCGCATGCGCCAGGTCGCGCAGGGACTGGAAGCCGACCGTGCCCGACGTCCCCGCCAGGGTATGCACGGCTTGCAGCGCTTCCGCGCTAACGGCGCGCTGCTCATGACGCCATTCGCCGAAGTCGCGCGTGAGCACGCGCAGCAATTCATCCGTCTCGGCCAGGTAGATGTTGTACAAGGGAAGGCTGACGCGCAGTTCGCCCACGTGCTTGAGGTGATCGTCCGGCGCTTCGTGGAGCGCGGGCCCCGTGGCCAGGGGAAGGCCGATCACATTGCCATTGCCGGCCACGGGCGCGGCCGGGCGCGGCTTGCGCAATTCGAACGGACCGCCTTCGCGCACGCGCTCGGCCGCCGCCAGCAGCATGCCGGCCTCGCGCTCTCGCCCTGCCCCGCCTTCCAGTTCCGCCACCCATTCGCTGAGCTGGTACCAGCCGTAGTTCAGCAGGGTAAACAGATCGTCGCTGACGGGTCGCGCTTCGGCCAGCCAGGTATTCATGACGCGCTCGATGGCGCCGGCCGCTTCGGCAAACTGCGCCAGGCCGATCATGCGGCTGCTGCCCTTCAGGGTGTGGAACGAGCGACGCAGCATGGCCAGGTGGTCGCCGCTGGCGGCTTGCTCGCGCGGCAGGGCCAGCGTGGTGTCGACAAAGGCCAGCACTTCGCGCGCTTCGGCCATAAAAATGTCGAGCATCTCCGCATCGACATCGGTCACTGCCGGCGCGGCATCCATGCCGGCAGGCGCGGCGGGCGCCAGGGCCTGGTCGAGCAAGGGTACGGGCACGGCGCCGGCGGCGGCGACTTTTTCAAATGGCAGGGCGCGGAAGGCGCCGGCGGCGGCGTCGAAATGGAAACGCCCGCTGGCCGCCTGCGCGTTACGGCCCAGCATGTCGACAAAAAATCCCAGCGCGCTGACATTTTGCGCGATCTCGTCGAGCGCCCCGGCGCGCGCCTCCGTATTGGCGTCGCCACCGGCCAGCTGCCGCACGGCCGCATCGACCTGCAGCACGGCGGCGCGCGCCTCTTCCTGTTCCAGCCCGGCCAACTGCTGCTGCAACTGCTCCAGCACGGGCGCGACGCCATCGAGTGCCCCCGCCTTCGCCCCCGCTGCATCCGCGTAATACGCATTGAGCACCTTTTCCACCTGGCGCAGGCCCGTCTTCATTTCCTCGGCCAGCGCGGCCACCGTCTGCCCCTGTTCGATCTGGCGCGACAGCTCGCCCGCCGTGACGGGCGGCGGCGCTTCGCCAGCCAGCAGCGCCTGCAGGCGCGCGGCGATGGTTTCCGCATTGCCGGCGAAATCGTCGGGCAGGCGGCGCACCTGCTCCAGGCCCGTGTCGGCAAACAGCAGCGCCATGCCGATTTCATTTTCCAGGGCCGCACTGCGTCCGCTGGCCACGGCTTGCCGCGCCACGGCCGCGCATTCGCGCAACAGGCTGGCCAGGGCCGGCTGCTTCAGGGACTCCGCATGCGCGGCCACCTGTTGCAGGGATGCGTCAAAATCCGTGCCCAGGGCGGGATCGAGGTCGGCTTGCGCCAGGCGGCTCCAGCTGGCACGCGCCTGCGCCAGTGCCGTGCGGGCGCCTTGCAAGGCCTCCTGGTCGACCTGACCGTAGCGCCGCGTTTCCAGATCGGCGGGCACCTGCCCGTCCAGAGCGAAGGCGGCACGCAGCTGGCGCGCCTCCGGCGTGGGCTCGGTGGCGGCGGCAATGAAGAACAGAGCGTCGCGCAGCATCGCTTCGGGCAGGCTGGCCGTGCCCTGCGCCAGGCGGCGCAACTGCAGATTGATCAGGCCGAACAACTGTTTGACGTTGAGCGTACCCATGCCCTCGCCGCTGGCCGCCAATCCGGCAAACGCCTGCATGGCGAACCAGAAGGTGCGCGCCGGCGCTTCCTGCTGCGCATCGGCCACCAGCGTCAAGGTGGCGTGCAAGTCGCTCGCATGCTGGCGCCGCGCCGCGTCATCCTGCGCCTTCAGGAAGGGCAGCAGGGACTTTTCAAAGCGCCCGCGCCAGGCCGGATAGTCGGCTACCGGGGGCGCGTCCGCCAGCGCAATCGCATACCCTTCCAGCACCGACGCCGGCGGAAAGAACAGGTCGGCCGGGTGACTGCGCTCGGCGCCCAGCATGGTTTGCAGGTCTCGGTAGTAGGGGAACAAGCGCGTCGGCTGCGGCGGCGTGCCGGCCACCAGGTCTTCCAGATATTCGGTCAGGGCCTGATACAGTTCGGCGACGACTTGCGCATGGTCCAGGGTGTATTCGAGGCTGCCGTCGCGAAAGCGCGAAAGCGCCTGCTCCGCGCCGTCCGTCAGCAGGCTGGCGCCGGCCACGTCGACCATCACCAGTGCGCCGTGCGCCTGGTGCAGATGCGAGCGCGCATGCTGCAGGGCCGTGGCGCGTTCCTCGCGCTCGCGGCCACCCGCCTCGAACAAAGCTGTTTTCGAGCGGCCCAGCGCTTCGCGGATTTCCACCATCACCCACGACAAAGGTTCGCTGTCGAACGGCTTGGACTGCAGTGGACTATCAGGTGTGCTCATGCATGCCTCGGTAAGGAAATCGCCTGGACTGGCGCGGCGTTCAGGCGGCGACGCGGAAGCGCGACACCGAATTTTTCAGTTCCTGCGCCAGCATCGACAGTTTATGGATCGACTGCGCCGTTTGCTGCGTGCCATCCTGGGTCTGCTCCGTCACGCTCAGGATATGCTGGATATTCAAGGCCACGCCGCTGGCCGAACCGGCCTGCGTGCCGGTGGCGAACGAGATGCCCTGGATTAGTTCAGCCAGGTGTTTCGACACCTGGCTGATATCGTTCAAGGCTGCGCCGGCCGCGTCGGACAGGCGCGCGCCCTCGACCACGCCCTGCGTGGACGTTTCCATCGCCCGCGTCGCATCCTGGGTATCGGCCTGGATGGTGCGCACCAGCGCGCCGATCTGCTTGGCGGCGGCGGCCGAGCGTTCGGCCAGGCGCTGCACTTCCTCGGCGACGACGGAAAAGCCGCGCCCCGCCTCGCCGGCCGAGGCCGCCTGGATGGCGGCATTCAGCGCCAGCACGTTGGTCTGTTCGGTGATGTCGGAAATGAGCTCGGTGATTTCGCCGATTTCCTGCGAGGATTCGCCCAGGCGCTTGATGCGCTTGGACGTATCCTGGATCTGCTCGCGGATTTCATGCATGCCCTTGATGGCGTTTTCCACCGCCGTCGAACCCTGCTGCGCCGCAGCCACCGACTGGCGCGCCACGTCAGCCGAGACACTGGCCGATTTCGACACATCGGTAATCGCATTGGCCATCTTGACCACGGTGGCGCTGACGCCCTGGATTTCGCGCGACTGCTGCTGCGACGCGATCAACAGCTTGCTGGAGATGCTTTGCGCCTGCGTCGAGGCGCGATTGACCTGTTCGGCCGTTGCCGTCACCCGCCCCACCAGGCCGCGCAATTCCTCGACCGTGTAATTGACGGAATCGGCGATGGCGCCCGTGATGTCTTCCGAGACGGTCGCCTGCACCGTCAGGTCGCCGTCGGCGACCTTCTGCAATTCGTTCATCAGGCGCAGAATGGCCGCCTGGTTCTGCTCATTCTTGGCCTTGGCCTGCTCTTCCTTTTCCTGCGACAGCAGACGCAGGATTTCCGCTTCCTGGCGCCGCCGCTCGGCGTCGCGCGTGCGGTTGACGGAGTCCTGCAGCAGCACGCGGCCGATACCGGCCGCCGCGATCAGGGTCAGCAACACGCCGCCGACCATCATCCAGAAGGCGACGCCCAGGGTTTCCTGGTTCACGTGGTACATCTGCTGCAGCAGGGTCAAACGCTGGCGCAGGTCTTCGTTCTCGTTGAAAATCAGCTGTTCGGCGCTTTTCGCCGAGCTGAATTTATCGAGCCGGTCAAGTATCGACGAAACCAGCTTCTGGTAAGTGTCGAAGCTGGCTTTCAGCGCCACCAGCCGGTCGCGCAGTTCGGCGTCGCGCGTGGGCGCCAATTGCAGCGACACGCTGCCATTGAGCAGGCCTTCGACGGCGGTGCGGAAATACGTCGTGTCGCGTCCCAGCGAGAACGCCGTTTCCGAGCTGATGCTGCCCGACGACAGGAACTCGCTGGCGCTGCGGCTCATGCGCTGGCTCAGCATCATCAGGCGGCCGATGACGGCCAGGTCGCGCGCATTGCCGCCACGCTGCACCTTGAGCGCGGCGATTTCCTCGGTCTGCGCCAGCAGCGCCGGCGACAGCGCATTCAATTGCTGCAAGGTCTTGTCGAACTCGCCCAGTTCCAGTTTCAGACGCAAGATGGTGCTGGCCGCGCGGTCGCTGCTGGCCCACTTCTTGCGCGCGTCGGCCACCGCCGCCAACAGGGCGGAACGCGACTCGCCGATATCGCGCCCGTGATACGTCCCGCCGCGCAGCATCAGTCGGAAATCCTGATTCAGTTCATTGCGGCTTTCCTCGAGCTGGCGGAAGGCTTCCGGATTGCCTTGCACGGCGTTCGGCGCAGCCTTGCCGATGCGCTGCGAATGCATCAGCGCATCGCTGGCCAGCTGCGTCTGCGCCGAGGCAATATTGCCGCTGCGCGTGTTCAGCCCGACGAACAGCAGGCTGGCGGCCAGGCTCAGGGCCATCACCGTCGACAGGATGCTCAATTGTTTTTGCAGCGGAAAATGGCCGATCAGCGGCAGCTTCCAGTCCCCGGCAGGCGCGCTGGCCAGCGACTTGCGCCGTCCCAGCGCGTCGCGCAGGCGCAGCGGCAGGTCGGCCGTCGATGCCGGCGCTTCCGGAGCGTGCTGCGCTTCGGGCAAGCCGGCCGCCAGGATCGGGGAATGGGCACCCATCAGCAAATATCCTTGTGGTCAGGGAGGCCGTCAAAGCCGGCATCGAGGAAGCGTGCCGACTGCGCCAGCTGCGCCAGGTCCAGGCGCAGCCACTGCTGCCCTTCGCTGTCGCGCAGCGCCTGCGCCGCCCACGATGGGAGCACGCCCTGCGCCGTATCCTGCACGTGCTGCATCGCGCGCAACTGGCGCAAACCCAGCACGCGTTCGACCAGCAATGCGCAATTGAGGCCCAGGCGGGGAGAAAAGGTGATGATGCGGCAGTGATTGCCGGGCGCGCAAGCCGCTTCGCCCATGTAGCGGGCCAGGTCGACGACCCCCGTCAAACGCCCGCGCATGGCCGCCAGGCCCAGATACCAGTCCTGCGCCAGCGGCACACCCTGGATCTGCACACCGGCGGCAATGACGATTTCGCCAAGCTGCGTCAGGTCAAGCAGGCACGGCCGGCCACCGAGCATCACGCCCAGTTCCTTGCGCGCCGCCAGCGCGCCGCTGCGCGCGGCCTGTATCCGCTCGATCAATTGCAGCTGATACTGGCGCAAGCGCCCCTGCCGCGCACCCGTCTCGAAAGATGGCATGGCGGCGGACGGGTAAGCCGCGGTGGATACGCCGTGACCTGGCATCGTCTGCATGCTCAGGAAATCGCGGCGATCTTGGCCAGCAACTCGGCTTCGACCACCGGCTTGACCAGGTAATCGCGCGCGCCCTGGCGCAAGCCCCAGATGCGATCCGTTTCCTGGCTCTTGCTGGAGCAGATAATCACCGGCACGTCCTGCAGTTCGGGATCGCGCGCGATGGCGCGCGTGATCTGGAAGCCATTCGCACCGGGCATCACCACGTCCATCAGGATCAGGTCGGGCCTGGCCTGCTTGAGTTGCGCCAGCGCGTCGGCGCCGTCCTGCGCCGTGAGGACGGCGTAGCCGGCACGCACCAGGATCTCGCTCAGGTAATAGCGTTCTGTCGGCGAGTCGTCGACGATCAGAATTGTGTGTATGGCCATCTGCTTCCTTGCTGCGTTGTCAATCAATAAAACCACTTACTCAAAATGCCCGGCCAGGTGCAGCCGCACGGCCTCCAGCAGCGCCTCGCGCGCCAGCGGCTTGGCCAGGCAGGCGCTGGCGCCTGCCATGGCGCCGCGCGCGCGGTCGAACAGGCCCTCCTTCGACGACAGCATCAGCACCGGCGTGGCGTGATGCGCCGCGCTGGCCTTGATCAGCGCGCAGGTGCGGTAGCCGTCCAGGCGCGGCATCACAATGTCGCACACGATCAGCGCCGGCCGGCAGTCGGCAATTTTTGCCAGGGCCTCGAAGCCGTTTTCCGCCACCACCACGCGATAACCGGCCTCGCCCAGGATCTTCGCGGCCGCGCTGCGTATCGTCGCGCTGTCGTCGATGACGAGTATCGTGGTGCCGGTGCACGCGGCATCGGCCGGCGCCTCGGGCAGAAAGGGACGCGTCATGTGATTATTCGACAATCTTTCATACCATAGCACAGGCTGCCGCGATACCTGCTTGCGGCAGCGGCATCCCATGGACCGCGATCAATTACAGCGCCACCATCTCGAAATCATCCTTGCGCGCACCGCATTCAGGGCAGGTCCAGTTCATCGGAACATCGGCCCAACGCGTGCCCGGAGCGATGTCTTCGTCAGGCAGACCAGCCGCTTCATCATAAACCCAGCCGCAAATAAGACACATCCACGTTTGGAATTGCTGCGTTGTTTCGTTGCTACTCACGTTCTGCCACCCTTCAATCAAGTAAAATGCTGAATTAGGTATCTTAATCTACCCGCCGTGCAAAACCAAACTTCTCCCCTCATATTAAGCTTCGGCGTGTCCGATCCGGTCGGCGCGATCGGCATCCAGGCCGACCTGGCCACGTTTTCAGCCTTTGGCTGCCATGGCCTGTCCGTCACCACGGGCCTGTTGATCAGCGATACGGCGCGCGTGGAAGACGTGCAGGCGGTCGATCCGGACTGGGTTTCCGACCAGGCGCGCGTACTGCTGGAAGACATGTCCGTGGCCGCCATCAAGATCGGCGCGCTGGGCAGCGTGGAAAACGTCACGGCCATCGCTGAAATCGTCTCCGACTATCCGAACGTGCCGCTGATCCTCGATCCCTTCATTTCGGCGCTGCCGGAACAGGGCATGGACGACGAAGACATCCTCACGGCCGTGCGCCAGCTCTTGATCCCGCAAACGACCCTGCTGGTGCTCTCGCCGGTGGAACTGGAGCGCCTGGCCGAGACCTGGCGCGACGCCGATCCGGACGACACCCTGCAAAATGACGTCGACTATCTGGTGGCCCTGGGCTGCGAATACGTGCTCGTCACCGGCATGCCGGCCGACGCCAGCAAATCCGGCACGGCCGAAGGCAAATTGCGCGCCAATACCCTGTTCGGCGAGGACGGCGTCGTGCGCCACGACGAATGGCAGCACCTGCCCGGCATCTTCAACGGCGCCGGCAGCACCCTGTCGGCCGCGGCCACCGCCCTGCTGGCCCTGGCGGAAAACGAAGACGATGTGCCGCAGGTGGTCGTGGCGGCGCAGGAATTCACCACCGGCGCACTGGCCCACGCACAGCGCCACGGCATGGGCAAGCTGGTGCCGAACCGGCTGTTCCTGCAGCAGCGCCCGCGCGGCGGCCAATAAACACTGACCAGACGACACAGACAACGATCCACTTTCAAGGCACGATTATCATGACGACGACTTCACAGAACGACATCCTGTTTACCCGCGCACAAAAAACCACGCCAGGCGGCGTCAATTCGCCCGTGCGCGCCTTCCGCTCCGTGGGCGGCACGCCGCGCTTCATCACGCGCGCCGAAGGCCCGTACTTCTGGGACGCGGATGGCAAGCGCTATATCGACTACATCGGCTCCTGGGGCCCTGCCATCGTCGGCCACGCCCACCCGGAAGTAGTGAAAGCGGTGCAGGATGCGGCCGCGCTGGGCCTGTCGTTCGGCGCGCCGACGGAAGGCGAAGTGCTGATGGCCGAGGAAATCACGCGCCTGGTGCCGTCGATCGAGCAGGTACGCCTGGTGTCGTCGGGCACGGAAGCGACCATGAGTGCCCTGCGCCTGGCGCGCGGCGCCACGGGCCGCGACAAGATCGTCAAGTTCGAAGGCTGCTACCACGGCCACGCCGATTCGCTGCTGGTAAAGGCGGGCAGCGGCCTGCTCACCTTCGGCAACCCGACGTCGGCCGGCGTGCCGGAAGACTTCGTGAAACACACGCTGGTGCTCGACTATAACAACGTGGAACAGCTGAAAGACGCCTTCGACAGCTTCGGCGCGGAAATCGCCTGCGTCATCGTCGAACCGGTGGCCGGCAACATGAACCTGGTGAAAGCCACCCCGGCATTCCTGCAGGCGATGCGCGAACTGTGCACGCAGCACGGCGCCCTGCTCATTTTCGATGAAGTCATGTGCGGCTTACGCGTGGCCCTGGGCGGCGCGCAGGCGCTGTACGGCATCCAGCCCGACCTCACGGCGCTGGGCAAGGTGATCGGCGGCGGCATGCCGGTGGCGGCTTTCGGCGGCAGCGCGGCGCTGATGCACCATATGGCGCCGCTGGGCGCCGTCTACCAGGCCGGTACCTTGTCCGGCAACCCCGTCGCCGTGGCGGCCGGCATGGCCACCTTGAAACTGATCCAGCAGCCAGGCTTCTACGAGCAGCTGGGCGCCACGGCCAAGCGCCTGGCCGAAGGCCTGACGGCCGCCGCCAAAGAAGCGGGCGTGGTCTTCTGCGCCGACTATATCGGCGGCATGTTCGGCATTTATTTCAGCGCCACCCCGCCGACCAGCTACGCGGAAATGATGGCGGGCGACCGCAGCAAGTTCAATGCCTTCTTCCACGCCATGCTGGACGAAGGCGTGTACTTTGCGCCCGCCGCCTTCGAGGCGGGCTTCGTCTCGGCGCAGCACGACGATGCCGTCATCGACGCCACCATCGCTGCCGCACGCAAGGTGTTTGCCAAGCTCGCGTAAAGTTACACCACCGCGGTGTCCATCACCGCGGCCACCAGCGCCGGCAGGCTGGCCATGTCGCTGAACACGACATGCGCGCCAGCCGCCTTCAGGCGCGCTTCCTGGCCGGCGGCGATATGCCCGCCGCCAATGAATCCCAATACCGTCATGCCCGCCGCCACGGCGGCCGTCACGCCCGTGACGCTGTCTTCCAGCACCAGGCACTGGCCAGGCGGCACGCCGAAAGCAGCCGCCGCTGCCAGGTACAGGCCCGGATGCGGCTTGGCGTGCCCCACCAGGTCCGGCGTGAAAACGCGCTTGTCGAACAGCGGCGCCATGCTAGTCCGCTCGAGCGACGACAGCACGCGCGCGCTGACGCTGTTCGAGGCCACGGCCTTGGGCAGGGGAATGGCGGCCAGCGCCTGCGCCACGCCGGGCACGGCGCGCAACTGCGCATCGCAGGCCACATCGACGGCGTTGCCGATGGCCATGATCTCGTCGGCCGGCAATTGCGGCAAGCCCAGCTCCTTGTAGATGTCCTGCATCAGCGGCACCAGGCGCTGGCCCAGGCGCGGCTCGATCAAGCCCTGCAGGGTGACGCCCTCGGGCAGGTTGGGCAGGCGCGGCCCCAGCAATTCCAGCAGCGCTTGCAGGGCCACGGCCTCGCTGTCGACCAGCACGCCGTCGCAGTCGCTGATCAGGTGGGTAAAGCGCGTTGGGATGGTGGCGGTATCAGGCATGGACTCTCCAGAAGGCAACAGTGACGGGAAATGCGGCGGCCAGCCGGCCAAGGCTGGCATCGCAACGATCATAGGTGGAACGGGCGGACGCTACCACGCAGAAAACGTCTGAATGACGATACTTTTCTGCCAAAGGCAGCCAACGGGGAAAGAATCGGGCGTCAGGCAAGCGGCTACGCGAAAATACCAATTCAATACCACGCAACACCAGTGATTATCGCTGATTTTTGAAATTGCTGCGCTCGCATTGAAATCCGGACAAGATCCGGTGGTGGCGCCGGGGCGCGGACGCGTCCCGGCGACAAGGGCTTATTTCAGCCAGCCGCGGTGGCGGAAGTACAGGAAGGGGGCGATGGCGCTGGTAACCATCAGGCCCCAGGCCCACGGATAGCCGAACGACCATTCCAGTTCCGGCATCAGCTTGAAGTTCATGCCGTACACGCTGGCGATCAGGGTAGGCGGCAGGAAGGCAACGCTGGCCACCGAGAAGATCTTGATGATCTTGTTCTGGTTGATGTTGATGAAACCGACGGTGGCATCCATCAGGAAGTTGATCTTATCAAACAAGAAAGACGTGTGACCGTCCAGCGATTCGATGTCGCGCAAAATCTGCCGCGCTTCCTCGAACTGCTCGGAATTGAGCAAGCGGCCACGCATCAGGAAACTCACGGCGCGGCGCGTATCCATCATGTTGCGGCGGATGCGGCCATTCAAATCTTCCTCGTGGGCAATGGCATTCAGCGCTTCGGCCGCGTGCGCATCCGTAAATTCCTTTTGCAGCACGCGCGTGCTGACTTCTTCCAGGTTCTGGTAGATGCCTTCGAGCACGTCGGCCGAGTATTCGGCATCGGTGGCGTACAGGTCGAGCAGCACGTCCATGTAGTCGGCAATCGAGCCTGGCCGCGAACGGGCGCGCATGCGCACCAGGCGGAACACGGGCAAGTCGTCCGTATGCATGGAAAACAGGATCTTGCGGGCAAGAATGAAGGCTACCGTGATGACGCGCGAGGGACCGTCGTCTTCTTCGCGCAGGAAGTCCGTGCGCAGATGCAAGTCGCCGTTTTCCGCTTCGTAATAGCGGGCCGACGCTTCAATATCCTTGACTTCGTCTTCGCCCGGCAGGGTGACGTTGTAGATGGCCTTGACCCAGGCCCGTTCATCATCGGTGGGGTCGGTCAGGTCGACCCACACCGGTTCGGCATTTTCGAGGTCTGCGCGGCTGTCGATCGGCACCTGGTTGAGCCGGCCATTCTGTAATACAAAGACATTGATCATGCGCGCTCTCAGCCGGATGTTGGGTTATCGTGATGTGCTGGCGCTGGCGCCAAAAATGAAAACAGCGCAAGTGTACCCGCAAAGGCCTTTTCACGACCACCCCCGGCACCGCTTTTTCACGGAAAAAGTGCGGCGTTGCACCAACCGGGCCGATTAAGATGCTGCGCCGCAATAATGCCAATCAGGCAGCCTTGATTTTATGCAAAGAAATTCCACTATCCTCAAGGCAATTCCGCCGCCCCCATGCGGCGCAGGATGACACTGGTACGCCGGTTCAGGTAGCCCGTATCGCGGTGACGGTCATAATAGCGGGGATTCGGCAGCATCACGGCCAGTTTTGCCGCCTGTCCGGCGCTCAGACCCGCCGCGCTGACCCGGTAATAGTGGCGCCCGGCCGCTTCGGCGCCAAAGATGCCCGTGCCAAACTCCACCACATTCAAATAGATCTCGAAAATGCGCTGCTTCTCCATCAGGCTTTCCAGCATATACGTGATGATCAATTCCTGGCCCTTGCGCACATAGCTGCGCGAGCCGGAAAGGAACAGATTCTTCGCCAGTTGCTGCGTGATGGTGGAGCCGCCCGCCACGACCTTCTGCTTCTTGCTGTTTTTTTCATATGCCTTTTGCAAGGCTTCCCAGTCCACGCCTTCATGCTCGGAAAAATTCGCGTCTTCCGAGGCGATGACGGCCCGTTTCAGGTTGTTCGAAATGCGGTTGTACGGCACCCACGTCTGCTGGATGGTGGCGTTGGGATTCTTGTCCTGCAAGACAGACAACTGTTCGCGCATGAAAGCCGTGCTGGACGGGTTATGGTCGACCCACCACCAGATTTGCAGGAAGAAATACAGTTGCACGACGATAAACGCCAGCACGGGCAGGATGAGCAGCCACTTGATCCAGCCGTAGCGGCTGCCGCTGCCGCCCTTGCGCGCGCCCTTCTTGCCGGCGCTCACAGGGCACTGCGCAATTGCGCCAGCAAATCCTGCGTCTGCGGCCGCACGCCGCGCCACACGTAAAACGCTTCGGCCGCCTGTTCCACCAGCATGCCCAGGCCGTCGCGCACCTGCGCGCCATGCTGGGCGGCAAAGTCCATGAAGACGGTGGGCTGGGCGCCGTACATCATGTCCAGCGCCAGGGTGTGGCTGCCGAAAATACCCGGCGGCACGGGCGGCAAGTCGCCCGCCAGGCTGGCCGAGGTGGCATTGATGACGATATCGAACTGGCCATCGGGCTGCGCGAAGCTGCCGGCGCGCAGCTGCCCGGGGTGCGCCAGCGCATCGGCAAACTGCGCCACCAGCGCCTCGGCCGTAGCCACGGTGCGGTTGGCAATGAACATTTCCTGCGGCCCATGCTCCAACAAGGGCAGCACGACGCCGCGCGCCGCGCCGCCGGCGCCCAGCAGCAGGATGCGCTTGCCCGCGACGCTCACGCCCGCGTTGCGCACGATGTCCGCCACCAGGCCCGCGCCATCGGTATTGTCGCCAAGAATGGTTTCATTATCGAAACGCAGGGTATTGACGGCGCCGGCCGCTTGCGCACGCGGCGTCAGCTCGGTGGCCAGCGCGCACGCGTCCAGTTTAAAGGGCACCGTCACGTTCGCACCCTTGCCGCCCTCGGCGGCAAACGTACGGGCCGCCAGGGCAAAACCGTCGAGCGGTGCCAGCCGGCGATCGTAGACCATGGCCTGGCCTGTCTGCAAGGCAAACGCGGCGTGGATCAAGGGGGACTTGCTGTGGGCGATGGGATTGCCGAAGACACAATATTGATCGGGATTCATTTCTTGCTTGTTCAATTGCTGCCGCCAGTCAGGTTAGCTTCCATTTTTTCTTCGCGCGTAAATTTGAAGCGGGTGATGACGACCCACAGGTCATCCTTGTCACTCGACAACATATTCGGTGGAAAACGGCCATACGGCGCCGCGCGGCGCACGATGGCCAGGGCCGCCGCATCGAGCGCCGGGTTGCCCGAGCTTTTTTCCACGCGGGCGCCGCCTTCCTTCTGGTAAATCGTGCCGTCCTGGAAGATGGGGATATAGACGACCAGTTCGCCATACATCTTGCGGCCATTCTTTTGCGGGAAATTCAGGGTGCCGATTTCCTCGATGCGCTTTTGCAGGGTCTTGTAATACATGGCATAGCCGACTTCCTGCGTGCTGGGCGTAATAAAAGTCTTGCGCGGACGTTTATTCTGGTCTTCCACGGTCTGGCTGATTTCGGCCGCCATGCGGGCGATGGCCTTACTGCTTTCCATCAAGTCCGAACCGCTGGCCAGGGGATTGGGCTTGTCCTTTTCCGTGACGGGCGCGGCGCTGTAAGGCGTCGGCTTGGCCGCCTGCGTCAGCAATTCCTGCTGTTTTTGTTCCAGTTCGGCAATGCGCCGGGCGCTGGCCTTGACGCTGTCGCCCTCTTCCACCTTGCGCATGTCGGGCAAGGGCGACTTGGCGCGCCCCTTGTCGGCCTGTCCACCACCGTCGAGGTTGGCTTGCGCCAGCGCCTCGGCCTTCAGCGGCTTGTTCGCATGCTTGGCATTGACCAGGATCACTTCCAGGCCGGGATCGGTGGCCACGGCCCGTTGCGGCGCCGGGGCGACAAAATGCATCGCCAGCAAGGCGCCGTGCGCCAGCAGCGATACCGCCACGGCTATCATCAGGAAACGATTCTCTCGGAAAGACTTCACGCGCAACCCAGTTCGCAACAAGCACACCATTCAAGATGGCTGAATTCTACGTCAAAGGGCGGTGCCGGCAACAGTTTTCAGCACCGCCTTTGTGGCTTGACGGGCGCCTTACTTGACCTCGGGTTCGCTGACCACGTCTTCGCTGGCCAGTTCCGCCACTTCCGCATCGGCGTCGCTGACCTGGTTCGCCGCTTCCGGCGCTGGCTCGGTCGCCACGTCGCCTTCGTCGGCCACGTCGTCGCCCGATTCTTCCTCATAGTCCAGCTCGGTATCGGCCGCCGCATCCGGCACGGTGGCGATTTCCAGCAGGCGCGCTTCGATGCTCAGGTCGACTTCATCCCAGCGCAGCAAGTCCAGCTTCACCTGGGCGCCGCGCGCCACCGATGGCATGCCCGGCAGCTTGATGACCAGCGGAATGTCGACCAGGCGCAGAATTTCATCTTTCAGCACGACGGCATCGACCTGGCGCGCGTTTTCCTGGTGCAGCCAGCGCAAGCACCAGTAGCGTTCCATGTTCGACTGGAAATCGCCATACGCGGCATAGGCGGCGTCGAAGGCCGAGACGATGGCGAACAGATTCGCGTCGCGCGGCTTGAACGGGGCCACCAGCGGCGCCGTCACGCCATGCTCGGCGCAGGCGATGATTTGCCACTGGTTCACCAGGTCCGTGTAGCGGCGCAAGGGCGAGGTGCTCCACGCGTACTGATCCACGCCCAGGCCCTGGTGCGGCGCCGCATGGGTGACCATGCGCACCTGCATCTTTGCCGCCCAGCTATTGCCGCTGCCGCCGCCCTGGCTGCGGTAGATGCCCGGCACGCCATGGTCGTGCAGCATCTTGCCCCAGGTACTGTTGGCAAAAATCATCAATTCGGCAACGATCTTATCCAGCGGCGCGCCACGCTTGCGGCGCGCCACGGTGACGATATCATTTTCCACATAGAAATTGAAATCAACGCGGTTATTCTGCTCCGGCTTCAAGCCAAACGCTTCGCGCTTTTTCATGCGGCCCTGTTCCAGCTGCTGCGCCCATTGCCACAGCACGGCAAAATCGGCCTTGTGCGGATACTCGCCTTCGCCGCTGGCCAGGGTTTCCTCGTTGACCAGGTCGTCCAGTTGGTTATGGCGCAAATTGCTGGCGATCGGCACCAGTTCCGCGCGCGTGTGCGTGCTGACAACTGCCCAGTCCGCTTTCGGGTCCAGCGTGGCGTACAGCGACAGGGCCGGGCACGTCGTGCCTTCGGCAAGGGTGAACGCATTCACGATTTCATCCGGCAGCATGGTGATCTTGTCGCCCGGCATGTAGACGGTCGACATGCGCTGGCGCGCCATCTTGTCGATCACGTCTTCCGGTCGGATGCCCAGGCCCGGCGCGGCGATGTGAATACCTACTTTCACGGTGCCATCCGGCAATGGTTGCACGGAGAAGGCATCGTCGATCTCGGTGGTGGTCACGTCGTCGATCGAGAAGGCGGCCACGTCGGCCAGCGGCAGCTTGGCCGTCACGGATGGCACGGGCACGCTCGGGAAGCCGGCGCCTTTCGGAAAATTCTCGAAGAGGAATTTCGACAGGTGCAAGTCTTTCGGCGAAGCAATACCACCGACGGCCAGCATCAAACGCGGCGGCGTCGTGTGCAATTCCGTGCACGCCGCTTCCAGCGCCTTGTATTCGATGGTGTTCTTGTCCGGCTTGAACAGCAGTTGCAGCACCATCGGCTGCATGGAGGCAGGCAAGCGGTTCTGTTTCAACTCTTCCACATACGCGGCTTGCACCAGCGCCTGCTGTTTTTTCTTTTCGATGCCGGCCAGGGCCGCCTTCAGGGACGCTTCCGGCGCCGCCTTGTAGCGGCCACGGCCCTTCTTGTAGAAATACACGGGCGCCGAATGCAGGGCCAAGATCAGGCCGGCAGCTTCCGGCGGCAATGGTGCGTGACCGAAATACTCGGCGCCCAGCTCGGCAAAGCCGAACTCGTCTTCGCCTGCCACTTCCCACAGGAAATCGAGGTCGATCTCGGCAGCAACAGTCTTGGCTTGCTCGAGCAGTTCGGCCGGGGACGGCTTTTCATACTGCAGCAGCACATCCTTGACCTTGACCTTGGTGCGCTTGCCGCTGGCCATTTCGACCTGGTACGCTTCACCCGCTTGCGACAGGACCGTGCCGACCTTGAAATCGCCGGATTCTTCAAAAAATAGATTCATTGTTATGCTTTGTTTATTAATGTGTCGGTTGCAACGGTGCGAGTGACGGACATCAACTCCAGCACCGCCGGCAAAAATACTTCGGTTACCAGCAGCAACCCCTGGTGACGCTGGTACAGGCAGCGGCGGGCAAAAAACAGCGACTTGTCACCGACGCGCTGCCCGTCCCCTGCCAGCGCCGCCTGCGCCCGCTGCACCAGCGGGTGCCCGGCGCGCAAGCGGGCAAATTCCAGTTCACCGCGCCGTACCATGCGGTCGCCAAACAGGGTCGTGCCCAGCGAACGCTCGCCCAGCGCGGAAAACAAGGGCCAGTCCGTGGCCGTCGCCTGCATGGGCACGACGGTATGGCCAAACACGGCCGGTTTGTTATCACAACGCAACAGCACTTCGCGTTCCCACACCCGGCCCGCACGGTGCAAACCGATGATGGCGGCCTCGTCGGTCAAACAGCGCGATGTTTCCTGATGCAAACATTGCACGCGGAACGCGCTGCTATGCGCTTTCAGCTTGGCCGTCAGCGAACCGCCGCCCGTCAGCCAGTGGCGCAAGGCCGGCGGCGCATTAACGGCATTCACGTGCGCATGCCATTGCGCCTGGCGCAGCGAACCCGGCCTCACCGGGCAGAGTCCGCGTCGATGCCGCAAAAGGCCAGCACGGGCGCCAGGTATGCGGCAAATTCGCTGATGCCATGGTCGCTGCCATCGATGACGCACTGCTGCGCCCCCTGATAATGCGCCACCATGTCGCGGTAGTCGAGTACTTCATCGCCCGTGGCGGCAATCAGGAAACAACGTTGCGGCTGCGTAATTTTCTCTACAGCAAACGTACGCAGCTCATCGATGTATTCGCGCTTGAACTCGAATGGCTTGTCCGAATGGAATTCGGTCGTCACGCCCACATGTTGTTCCAGGTCAATCAGGGGAACAATCGCCGGATTGAGCAGCACGGCGCGGCAACCGAGCTGTTCGGCCAGCCAGGTGGCGTAATAGCCGCCCAGCGAGGAGCCGATAATCGTCAGGTCGGCCGGCGCCACCTCCTTGACCAGCGACAAGGCCAGTTCGATGGCCAGCTTGGGCGAGGCCGGCAACTGCGGGCACAGCCATTCTGCTTCGCGGCCCAGCGCCTGCATCTGCGCGGCCAGCAGGCGCGACTTCATCGACAGGGGCGACGAGCGAAATCCATGCAGGTACAGAATCATCGGCCCAGCGCCTCCAGCAACTTCTGGTGCACGCCGCCAAAGCCGCCGTTGCTCATGACGACGATCTGGTCGCCGGGACGGGCGGCAGCTGCCACGGCCGCTACCAGCGCATCGATGTCTTCATAGGCGCTGGCAATCTGGCCCAGCGGCGCCAGCGCGTCGCCCAGGCTCCAGCCCAGCGCGGCATGGCTGCCGAAACCGAAGACCAGGTCGGCATCCTTCAGGCTGCCGGGCAGCGCATCTTTCATGGCGCCCAGCTTCATGGTGTTCGAACGCGGCTCCAGCACGGCCAGGATGCGGCCGATGTTGCCAATGGTTTGGCTCATTTTTTGGCGCAGCCCGCCCACGGTGGTGGCAATGGCCGTCGGGTGATGCGCGAAATCGTCGTACACGGTAATGCCGTTGACCTCGCCGCGCACTTCCATGCGGCGCTTGACGCTCTCGAACGTGGCCAGCGAGACGCACGCCTGGGCAATCGGCACGCCCACGTGGCGCGCGGCGGCGATGGCCGCCAGCGCATTGCTGCGGTTGTGCTTGCCCGTGAGCGCCCACGCCACATGGCCTTCCTGCTGGCCATTGAAGTACACGTCGAAGCTGCCATCGGCCTGCTCTTGCAGTTGCCAGTTGGCATCTTGACCAAAACTTTCTTTTTCGCTCCAGCAACCGCGCGCCAGCACGCGCTGCAGCGACGCTTCATCGCCGTTGAACACGAGGCGGCCGATGCCGGGCACGGTGCGTACCAGATGGTGGAATTGCGTCTCGATCGCGTGCAGATCGGGGAAGATGTCGGCGTGATCATATTCCAGGTTATTCATGATGGCCGTCTTCGCGTGGTAATGCACGAACTTGCTGCGCTTGTCGAAGAAGGCCGTGTCGTATTCATCGGCTTCGATGACGAAGAAGTCCGAATCGGCGCTTTTGCCGTCGATCTTGCCGCTGAGGCGGGCGGAAATGCCAAAGTTCATCGGCACGCCGCCGATCAGGAAGCCCGGCGCGTAGCCCGCGTCTTCGAGTATCCAGGCCAGCATGGCCGACGTTGTCGTCTTGCCATGCGTGCCGGCCACGGCCAGCACCCACTTGTTGCGCAAGATGTGTTCGCCGATCCACTGGGGGCCGGACACATACGGCAGGCTGCGGTTGAGGATTTCTTCCACCAGCGGGTTGCCGCGCGAGACCACATTGCCAATCACATACAAATCCGGGTTCAGCTTGGTTTGTTCCGGATCAAAGCCCTGGATCAGTTCGATTCCCTGCGATTCCAGCTGGGTGCTCATCGGCGGATACACGTTGGCATCGCAACCAGTGACTTTATGGCCGGCTTCCTTGGCCAGGACAGCCAGGCCGCCCATGAAGGTACCGCAAATGCCGAGAATATGAATATGCATGTGATCAGTGCGAAAGGTGCACGCTTAAGTAAGTAAGACGGTGAGATAAAAAACAGCAAGTGCAGGATTTTACCTGACGCCATGACTTTTTCCGCTTCGGAGTATCATCTCGCTCATGACGAACGATGCATTTGACGATAGCGCGCAGTTGCGCCTGGAAATCGCCGCCGCTGCCGCGCGCCTCGTGGCGCAGGATGGCGCCGACTATGGCAGCGCCAAGCGCAAGGCGGCGCGGCAAGTCCTGGGCGACGCGCCGAACCGTCCCAATATCCTGCCGGACAACGACATGATCGAAGAACAGGTGCGGCAATACAATGCCCTGTTCCTGGCCGACAGCCAGCCGGCACGATTGTTCCAGCTGCGCACGATTGCGCTGCAGGTGATGGAAGCGTTGCAACAATTTCATCCCCTGCTCAGCGGCCCCGTGCTCAATGGCACGGCCGGCCCCCACGACGAGATCTATTTGCAACTGTTTGCCGAGAGCGCCAAGGACATCCACATCTTCTTGCTGAATAAAAATGTCGTGCTCGACATGTCGGAAAGCCCGCATTTCAAGGGAGCGCGTTATGATGCGGTCGAGACAGCCAGTTTCTTGTGGAAAAACGAAGGCGTGCACGCGGCCATGTATGAGCTCGACGACATGCGCGGCGCGCTGAAAGCCAAGGCGGATGGAAAAGTGCTGCGCACCGACATCGCCGGGCTGCGCAGCCTACTGGCCGCCAGCCTCGCCGACGGCGTGCCGGCTGCCGACTAACATTGATATAGATAAAGTTATGACAAAAAAGAATTGGATCGCCTGCGCCATCGTGGCGCTGATGTTCGGCGGCATGGGTGCTTACGTCGGTTTGAGCAAGGAAAAAGCGAAAGAAGCGGGGAAAGAAGCGGGACCGCAGACGACCGCCATCGCGCCAGGCGCGAAGGGTCCCGTCAACGAACTGTATGCGCTGTCCCTGCCGGACGCGGCGGGCGTCACGCAGGCGTTATCGCAATGGAAAGGAAAAAACCTGCTGGTGAATTTCTGGGCGCCGTGGTGCCCACCTTGCGTGGAAGAAATGCCAGAGTTATCCGAAGTGCAAGGCCACTACGGGGCGAAAAACCTGCAGGTGATCGGCATCGGTATCGATTCGGCCAGTAATATTGCCACTTTTGCCAGCAAGGTCAAGATCGCCTATCCCGTGTATGTGTCCGGCATGAGCGGCACCGACCTGTCGCGTCATTTTGGCAATGCCACGGGCGGTTTGCCCTTTACGGTACTGATCGGCGCCGATGGCGAAGTCAAAAAGACCTATCTGGGTCGCTTGAAATTTGATCAGTTGCGCGCCGATCTGGATAAATTGTAAATTCGGAGCGTGCTTTTTTCTCTTGCCAATGCGTATCTTTGGCGGCAAAATGCGGAACTTTCGCTAAAACGGTCTTCCATACATGGCAAAAAACCTCCTTCTGCTCAACGGTCCCAACCTGAATTTGCTGGGAACGCGCGAGCCTGAGGTCTACGGCGCCAGCACCTTGGCCGATATCGAGCAGGCAGCAATGGCGCAAGCCATGGCGGCCGGTGCCGACCTGGTTTGCTTTCAAAGCAACCATGAAGGCGCGCTGATCGACCGCATCCATGCCGCGCGAGCGGAAGGGATCGATGCCATCGTCATCAATCCGGGCGGCCTGACCCATACCAGCGTTGCCTTGCGCGATGCGCTGGCCGGGGTCGCCATCCCGTTCGTGGAAGTCCATATCTCGAATATTTATCAACGCGAAACGTTTCGACATCACTCATTTCTCAGCGCGATCGCGCAGGGGACGATCTGCGGCCTGGGTATCGATGGATATCGGTTTGCCATCGACTTTGCGCTTAAAAAACGTTAATCTACGCGATCTGCACGCATTTAGCGCGGCGATAGGTTCTTGGACATCACCGCATCACTCATAAAACAAACTACATTCCTAGGGGTTTTACATGGATCTACGAAAACTCAAGACCTTGATCGACCTGGTCGCCGAATCGGATATCGCAGAGCTGGAAGTTACCGAAGGCGAAAGCAAGGTTCGCATCGTCAAATCGTCGGCCATGCCGCAAAACCAGATGGTCATGATGCAGCCGCAAGGCATGCCAGCCCAATACCAGCCAGCCGCGCCAGCCGCCGCTCCCGCTGCGGCAGCCGCCGTCGTGGTCGCCGCCGAGCCAACGGGCTATGTGGTCAAGTCGCCGATGGTCGGTACCTTCTACCGCTCTTCCGCTCCTGGCAGCGCCGCCTATGTTGAAGTGGGCTCGACCGTCAAGGAAGGTGATACCCTGTGCATCATCGAAGCGATGAAGCTCCTGAATGAAATCGACTCCGATAAAGCCGGTGTCGTGACCCAGATCCTGGTCGAAAACGGCCAACCGGTCGAATTCGGTCAACCCTTGTTTGTGATCGGCTAAAACCCAGTCCACACGGCCGGCAACGGCCGTTTGCAGTTTTAGCCCCTCACACTTGTTGTTTCGCCGGCTCGCCGGCTCTCACAGACATACGCGAACCTACCATGTTTGAAAAAATCCTGATTGCCAACCGTGGTGAAATTGCCCTCCGTATTCAGCGCGCCTGCCGCGAAATGGGCATTAAAACGGTTGTAGTCCACTCCGAAGCCGACAAGGACGCGAAATACGTCAAGCTGGCCGACGAATCCGTTTGTATCGGCCCGGCCCAGTCGTCCCTGAGCTATCTGAACATGCCCGCCATCATCAGCGCCGCTGAAGTGACGGATGCGCAAGCGATTCACCCAGGCTATGGCTTCCTGTCGGAAAACGCCGACTTTGCCGAACGCGTCGAGAAATCGGGCTTCGTCTTCATCGGCCCCCGCTCCGAATCGATCCGCTTGATGGGCGACAAAGTGTCGGCCAAGCAAACCATGATCAAGGCTGGCGTACCGTGCGTCCCCGGCTCGGAAGGCGCGTTGCCGGACGATCCGAAAGCGATCGTGCAAATTGCCCGCAAGATCGGCTACCCGGTCATCATCAAGGCCGCCGGCGGCGGTGGCGGACGCGGCATGCGCGTGGTGCACACGGAAGCGGCCCTGATCAACGCCGTGGCGATGACCAAGACGGAAGCCGGCACGGCCTTCGGCAATCCTGAAGTATATATGGAGAAGTACCTGGAAAATCCGCGCCACGTGGAAATCCAGATCCTCGCCGACGAACACAAGAACGCCGTCTGGCTGGGCGAGCGCGACTGCTCCATGCAGCGCCGCCACCAGAAAGTGATCGAAGAAGCACCGGCGCCGGGCATCCCGCGCAAGCTGATCGAGAAAATTGGCGACCGTTGCGCCGAAGCGTGCCGCAAGATCGGCTACCGCGGCGCCGGCACGTTCGAATTCCTGTACGAAAACGGCGAGTTCTATTTCATTGAAATGAATACCCGCGTGCAAGTGGAACATCCGGTCACCGAGATGATCACCGGCATCGACATCGTGCAAGAGCAGATCCGCATCGCCGCCGGCGAAAAACTGCGTTTCCGCCAGCGCGACGTCTTGCTGTCGGGCCACGCCATCGAGTGCCGCATCAACGCGGAAGATCCCTTCAAGTTCACGCCATCGCCAGGCAAGATCGTCTCGTGGCATGCACCGGGCGGCCCCGGCATCCGCGTCGACTCGCACGCCTACGCCGGCTACTACGTGCCGCCGCACTACGACTCGATGATCGGCAAAGTGATCGCTTACGGCGCCACGCGCGAGCAAGCGATCCGCCGCATGCAGATCGCCCTGTCCGAAATGGTGGTCGAAGGCATCAACACGAATATCGCCCTGCACCGCGAACTGATGATCGACGCGCGCTTCATCGAAGGCGGCACCAACATTCACTATCTGGAACAGAAACTGGCCGACATGCCGGACCTGGGCAAGAACCTGAATAGCGGCAGCCCCAGCATCGCCAAGAAATCCGAAATCAAGGCGGGCGCATGAGCTGGACGGAAATCGTCATCGAAATCGCCCGTGACAACGCCGAGGCCATGTCCGACGCGTTGATGGAAGCGGGCGCCCTGTCGGTCTCGGTGGAAGACGCCGATGAAGGCACGGATGCCGAGCAGCCCTTGTTTGGCGAGCCAGGCATGGAACCGAAGGAAGCGGCGTGGGAACGCAGCCGCGTGGTGGCGCTGACGGACGTCGACGCCGACCAGGCCGCCATCGTGGCCGCCGCCGCCCAGGCGGTCGGCATGACGGACGTACCTGTCTTTACCATGCGTCCCGTGGAAGAGCAGGACTGGGTGCGCCTGACCCAGTCGCAATTCGCACCGATTCACATCGGCAAGAATATCTGGGTCGTGCCCAGCTGGCACGAGGCACCGGATCCTGACGGCCTGATCCTGGAACTGGACCCTGGCCTGGCTTTCGGCACGGGCAGTCACCCGACCACGCGCCTGTGCATGGAATGGCTGGAAGCGAACCCTGCTCCCGGCAAGACCGTGCTCGACTACGGTTGCGGTTCCGGCATCCTGGCCATGGTGGCCAAGAAACTCGGTGCGGAAACTGTCGCCGGCGTCGATATCGACCCGCAAGCGATCGAATCGGCGCGCGACAATGCCGAACGTAACCAGTGCGAGATCGAATATTTCTTGCCGGACACGTTTGCCACTTCGGCACACGCCACGGCCAAGTTTGACATCGTCGTCGCCAACATCCTGTCGAGCCCATTGAAACTGATGGCACCGATGCTGTCGGGCCGCGTTGCCGACGGCGGCGCCCTGATCCTGTCCGGCGTGCTGGCACGCCAGGCGGAAGAAGTGGCCGCTGCCTACGCACCGTTCATCCAGCTGGGTGTATGGGCCGAGCAAGACGGTTGGGTGGCCCTGCATGGCCGCCTGGGCAGCACGCAAGCACCTGCGCCCCGCGCGGAAGGTGCATAAGCACAGCAATGGCCCTCGCCACCAAATGCCCCCATTGCAACACGATATTTCGGGTCGCTGCTGACCAGTTGAAGTTACGTGGGGGCATCGTGCGCTGCGGCACGTGCAGGGAAGTCTTTGACGGCAATGCCGCGCTAGTCGATCCAGCTGCGGCATCGCCGTTTTTAACATCCGGCCCCGGCACTGCCGCCCCCCTGTCGACCAGTTACCCGATCGACAACAGCCTGCCGTCCTCCACGGACGACGAACCCATTTATTCCCTCGACTTCGATACCTCGTTCGACCCGTTCGGCATCTTGCCGGAAACGGCGCAGCTCAAGGACGATGCAGACGATGGCGAGCACATCGAACTGGACCTCGACGTGGCCCTGCCCGACGAGGCGCTGGACCACGTGCCGGCCGCCGCACCGCTCGATATACCTGAAGCAACACCAGTAGAAATACCGGCAGAACTGCCCGAACCACCGTTGCCCCAGCCAATGGCGCCCTTCAAGCGCCGCCAGGTCGATGACGCGCCCGCCTTCGCCACGTATTTGCGCGATAGCCGCCGCGAACCGAACCTGGAAGCAGCGGCAGCCCCAGTGGCCCCGACATTGCCTGCCGCCGAAAAAGTCAACCTGGACAAGCCCCTGCCGGCGGCGCCTGCCGCAACCAGCCCCGCGCGCCGGGAACCCACGCTGGCCAACCCGCTGCCCGCCCCCCCCATTACGCCGGATGCCGCCGAAGAGCAGGAAGAACCCGTCCAGCCGCCGTCCGACGACGAGCCGGCCTTTGTGACCTTGGGCCGGCGCCGCGAACAGAGCGGCAAGGCCTTGCGCGTGGCCATGGCCCTCGGCTCGGTGGTACTGCTGCTATTATTATTCCTGCAAGTGATGACCACTTTCCGCAATCCGCTGGCGGCGCAATTTCCGCAGTGGAAACCGCCCCTGGTAGCCCTGTGCAAGCTCAGTGGCTGCCAAGTCGACTTGCCGGCGCAGATCGAGGCGCTGTCCATCGAGCAAGGCGAGTTGCAAACTTTGAAGGACCAAACCTTTTCCTACGTCTCGCTGCTGCGCAACCAGGGCCGCAGCGTGCAAGCCTGGCCCAGCATCGAACTGATCCTCAACGACGCCAACGACAAACCGGTCTTGCGCCGCGTAATCGCGCCGCGCGACTACCTGCCGGCCACGATCGACGTGAGCACGGGGTTTGCGCCGCGTTCGGAACAAGCCATCAAACTGTACTTTGCATTAGACCAGCTCACGGCGTCTGGCTACCATATCGCCATCTTTTACCCTTAACAGACACTATCATGACCAAAACATCGCTGATCTGCGGCTCGCTTGCCACCGACACCATCATGCAATTCCCCGGCCGCTTCGGCGAATCCCTGCTGGCCGACCAGTTGCACAAGGTAAACGTCTCCTTCCTCGTGCCCACCATGCGCACGGAGTTCGGCGGCTGCTCGGGCAACATCGCCTACAGCCTGAAAATGCTGGGCGGCGACCCGCGCATCGTCGGCGTCATGGGGCAAGATAGCGCCGCCTACCTGGAGCGTCTGCAAAAGCTGGGCATTTCCACCGCCAACATCCTGATCAAGGCCGACAGCTACAACGCGCAGTGCTTCGTCACGGCCGACGCGGACAATAACCAGATCAACGCCTTCCACCCGGGCGCCATGTCGTTTGCGCATGAAAACCCGATCGCCAATGCGGGGCCGGCCAAGGTGGCCATCATTTCGCCGGATGGCGACCAGGGCATGCTCAAGCACGCCGCCGACCTGGCCGAGCTGGGCATCCCCTTCATGTTCGACCCGGGCCAGCAGTTGCCACGCTTCAACGGCGAACAGTTAATCGACTTCATCAACAAAGCCACGTATGTGTCGGCCAACGACTATGAAATGGAGATGTTGATGGAACGCACGGGCCTGACCCTGCCGGACATCGCCAGCCGCCTGGAAGCGCTGATCGTCACGCGTGGCGAAAAAGGATCGGAAATCTATACGGACGGCAAGCGCATCGACATTCCTGTCGTGACCGCCAAGGAAGTGCTGGATCCGACCGGTTGCGGCGACGCCTACCGTGCTGGCTTGCTGTTCGGCATCACCAACGACCTGGGCTGGGAAACCAGCGGCCGCCTGGCCAGCCTGCTGGGCGCCATCAAGATCGCCACCCAGGGTGCGCAAAACCACGTATTTACGCCGGAAAGCATCGCCGACCAGTTCGAAGCGGCGTTCGGTTACCGCTATTAATATGTAGTCCGGTCGGCTTGTGCGCTAGCGCCAGGCCGACCTCCTCGTTTTACCTCAATACAATAATCATCCCCACCAGCACTTGCGCAATCTGCAGCAAGATCAACGCCACCAGCAAAGACAGGTCCAGGCTGCCGACCAGCGGCACGACCTTGCGGATCGGACGCAGCAGCGGCTCGTTCAGGGCCCGTACGAACGGCGCCAGCGGCGCATGCGGGTTGACCCAGCTGAAGATGGCTTCGATGATCAGCAAGGCCATGAAACCGTAGAGTATCCATTGCAGGAAGCGTTGCAGCGACTTGAGCAGTACCACCTCGACGGGATAGCCGGCAATAAACAGCACCGAGCTGGCCAGCAGCACGATCAGGAAGGCGCCGATCAGGCTGGCCCAGTCATACCCGCCCACGCCCGGCACCACGCGGCGCAGGGGGCGCACCAGCCAGTCGGACAATTGAAACGTGAATTGCGCCACCGACGAGGGCGGCCGCACGCGCACCGCCTGCACCCAGAAGCGCAGCAGCAACACGCCGCCCAGCAAGGTGGCGATGGTATCAACGATCAATGTAAGGATAACGATCAGCACGACTAATTCTCCAAAAAAAAACCGCTGTGTGATTGAGTCACACAGCGGCGTGTTGCCTCATCCAGGCACCCGTATCGCAGAAATTACGATGGGCGGGTGCTGGTTGGGAATGGCCAGGCTGCAGCCGGTGCCAACACGGTTTTTGCTACAGGTGCGATAGGCGCCGATGGCTTGGCGACAGGAGCTGCCTTCTTCGGTGCGGCCTTTTTAGGCGCGGCCTTCTTGGCTGCTGGCTTGGCTGCCACGACGGCTGGTGCCGCTGGAGCTGCGGCCGGCGCTGCGGCTGGTGCGGCTGCCACGACTGGCGCTGCGGCTGGCTTGGCGGCAGGTTTCGCTGCGGCTTTCGCTGCCGGCTTGGCGGCTGGCTTGGCTGCAGCTTTTGCTGCTGGCTTCGCTGCTACCTTGGCCGCTGGCTTGGCTGCAGGTTTTGCTGCGACCTTGGCGGCAGGTTTCGCTGCTGCTTTGGCTGCCGGCTTGGCTGCGACTTTCGCTGCTGGCTTGGCTGCTACCTTGGCTGCTGGCTTCGCTGCCACCTTGGCCGCAGGTTTGGCTGCCGCTTTCGCTGCTGGCTTCGCCGCTACCTTGGCCGCTGGCTTGGCTGCAGCTTTTGCTGCTGGCTTCGCTACTGCCTTGGCTGCTGGCTTGGCTGCTGGCTTGGCTGCTGCTTTGGCCGCTGGCTTGGCTGCGGCTTTGGCGGCCGGCTTGGCTGCTGCCTTGGCGACGACTTTTTTCGCTGCTGGCTTGGCTGCCGCCTTGGCGGCCGGTTTCGCTGCTGCCTTGGCTGCAGGTTTCGCTGCGGCTTTTTTCACTGCTGGCTTGGCTGCTGCTTTTGCTGCTGGCTTCGCTGCTGCTTTTGCCGCTGGCTTCGCTGCTGCTTTTGCTGCAGGTTTCGCTGCTGCTTTGGCGGCCGGCTTCGCTGCTGCCTTGGCGACGACTTTTTTCGCTGCTGGCTTGGCTGCTGCCTTGGCTACAGGTTTCGCTGCAGCTTTTTTCACCGCTGGCTTGACTGCTGCCTTGGCCGCTGGTTTTGCTGCGGCTTTTGCTGCTGGCTTGGCGGCCGGTTTGGCTGCGGCTTTTTTCGCGACTGGCTTGGCTGCTGCCTTGGCTGCAGGTTTCGCTGCGGCTTTCGCTGCTGGCTTGGCGGCCGGTTTTGCTGCTGCCTTGGCCGCTGGTTTCGCTGCGGCTTTCGCTACTGGCTTGGCAGCCACTTTTGCTGCAGGCTTGGCTGCGGCTTTGGCGACTGGTTTGGCGGCTGGTTTTGCTGCGGCTTTGGCAGCTGGTTTAGCGGCAACCGTCTTCGCTGCGGCTGCCGGCTTCTTCGCGGCAGGAGCAGCCTTGGCGGCTGGTTTCTTTACTTCTGATTTCTTAGCGGCTGTTGCCATTTGTCTCTCCTTCATCTGAGATGAGAAATTTAAGCTACAAGATTTAAACCCGTCCGACCCACCACAGGGATAGGCCAGGCGAATTATTCATCGGCACAAACGGTCGTTTGCGCTAATGAATTCGGCACCAGCTGAACTGCTGCAACTCCTCACGTTTGCAGCACTTCAGCCATCGTCGGTGCCACCCTGCTTTATCTCGCAGCTGGTGGCAAAGTCTGAATTCGGTCATTCGTTTTCGATGCCGTGCGTTTTTTCGCTCCTCGCATCGCGCTCGCCACAACACCCATCCGTCAAATAAAAAACCGCCATGCCTGAAAAAATTCGGGCACGGCGGCAGACGAAAACGGTGTGGTTTTGTGCATATCCGTGTAAATCTGTATCCCTGTTTTGCGAGGTTTTTTCGCTACCGCGCTGGTTAAAAAACCCCGCATTCTAACGCTCGCATTTGCAATCTCATAAAGTACACGAAAACCTTGTCAATGCGCAACCGGCACGACACGTTTTCGCCCGCTTTTTTGCACGTTACGCGTGCTATCGCACAATCGCGCGGCAAATGCCGCCGCCAGCGTCTCCGGAAATGATTTTTGGGGCCCGCGATGCGGCCATTCGCGGCAGCCGAAAATCCTGCTGCAAACCTCGTCGCATGACGCGATGAGGCACGCATTTTTCCGCCGCCATGCTGACGAAAAAAAAGCGCCGTCTCGATGACGGCGCTTTTGGGCGTTGACTGAAAAAGGGTTACTCCCAGTTCAGCGCACCACCGGTTTGATACTCGGTCACGCGCGTTTCGAAGAAGTTACGTTCCTTCTTCATGTCGATCATTTCGCTCATCCACGGGAACGGATTTTCTTCCTGGGCGAACAGCGGCTCGATGCCGATCTGCTGCGCGCGGCGGTTGGCGATGAAGCGCAGGTAGCCCTTGAACATCGGCGCGTTCAGACCCAGCACGCCGCGCGGCATGGTGTCTTCCGCGTATGCGTATTCCAGTTCCACGGCTTTCATGAACAGGTCCTTGATCTCTTCGCGGAAGGCTGCCGTCCACAGCTGCGGGTTTTCCATCTTGATCGTGTTGATCAAGTCGATGCCGAAATTGCAGTGCATCGATTCGTCGCGCAGGATGTACTGGTACTGCTCGGCCGCGCCCATCATCTTGTTCTGGCGGCCCAGTGCCAGGATCTGCGTGAAGCCGACGTAGAAGAACAGGCCTTCCATCAGGCAGGCAAACACGATCAGGGATTTGAGCAGCTTCTGGTCGTTTTCCACCGTGCCGGTGACAAACGCCGGGTCGGTCAGGGTGTTGATGAACGGAATCAGGAATTCATCCTTGTCGCGGATCGACTTGACTTCGTTGTAGGCGTTGAAGATCTCGCCTTCGTCCAGGCCCAGGGATTCGACGATGTACTGGTAGGCGTGCGTGTGGATCGCTTCCTCGAACGCCTGGCGCAGCAGGTACTGGCGGCATTCCGGCGCCGTGATGTGGCGGTAGGTACCCAGCACGATGTTGTTGGCGGCCAGCGAGTCGGCCGTCACGAAGAAGCCCAGGTTGCGCTTGACCAGGCGGCGCTCGTCGTCCGTCAGGCCGTTCGGGTTTTTCCACAGCTCGATATCGCGCTGCATGTTCACTTCCTGCGGCATCCAGTGGTTGGCGCAGCCGGCCAGGTATTTGTCCCACGCCCACTTGTACTTGAACGGCACCAGCTGGTTGACGTCCGTTTTGCCGTTGATGATGCGCTTGTCGTCGGCATTCACGCGGCGCGCGACTTGCTCGGCGTTCGCTTCGGACGGCTCGGCACCGGCCGGCAGGTTCAATTCGGTATTACCCAGTGGCGCTTGCTGCGCCGGACGCGGCGCAGCTGCCGACGTGGTTTCATCATCCCATGACAACGACATATTCTTCTTCCTTTCCATGCCGGCGAACCGGCGATCCGCAACAGGCCCGTTGTATCGGACAATGCGGACATTGACAACATTGAATCAGCCCGACCGTGCCGGGCTGACAACTAAAATCTTACTGGCAGGCTTCGCATTCCTCAAAGCCATCGTCACCCGGACGCAGGTAGCAAGCTTCGCCATCGGCGTCGTCCGCTGCCGCTGCCACTACCGGCGCCACGGCCACTGCTGCTGCCGCCACGACCGCCGCCTGGGCGCTCTGCGCGCTGGCCGACATGCCGCCATCGACTGCCACGGCGTTCAGGGCGCCCGTCTTGGAGGTCGATTTCTCCATGTGGGTGGCGGCGATGGTACGCAGGTAGTAGGTGGTTTTCAGGCCACGCAGCCATGCCAGCTTGTAGGTCTCGTCCAGTTTCTTGCCCGATGCGCCAGCCATGTAGATGTTCAGCGACTGGGCCTGGTCGATCCACTTCTGGCGACGCGAAGCCGCTTCCACCAGCCAGCTTGGCGACACTTCAAAGGCCGTGGCGTAGATATCGCGCAGGTCTTGCGGGATGCGGTCGATCTTCACCAGCGAGCCGTCGAAGTACTTCAGGTCGGAGATCATGACTTCATCCCACAGGTCGCGCGCCTTCAGGTCGCGCACCAGGTAGCCGTTGATCTCGGTGAATTCGCCCGACAGGTTCGATTTCACGTACAGATTCTGGAATGTCGGCTCGATACAGGCCGAGACGCCGATGATGTTCGAAATCGTCGCCGTCGGGGCGATCGCCACGCAGTTCGAGTTGCGCATGCCGAACTTGGCGATGCGTTCGCGCACCGGTGTCCAATCCATGGCCGACGAGGAATCGACTTCCAGGTAGCCGCCGCGCTCTTCAGCCAGCAGCTTGACCGAGTCCTGTGGCAGAATGCCGCGGTCCCACAGCGAACCGGCATACGATTCATAGCGGCCGCGCTCTTCGGCCAGTTCCGTCGACGCCAGGTAGGCGTAGTAGCAGACGGCTTCCATCGAGGTGTCGGCAAACGACACGGCGGCGTCCGAGGCGAACGGAATGCGCATCATGTGCAGGCAGTCCTGGAAGCCCATCACGCCCATGCCGACCGGACGGTGACGCATGTTCGAATTGCGCGCCTTGTCGACGGCGTAGTAATTGATGTCGATGACGTTGTCCAGCATGCGCATGGCGGTGCGGACGGTCTTGGCCAGCTTGACGTGATCGAGCTTGCCTTCCTTCATGTGCGCCGGCATGTTTACGGAACCGAGGTTGCAGACGGCGATTTCATCGCTGCTGGTGTTCAGGGTGATTTCCGTGCACAGGTTCGAGCTGTGGACGACGCCAACGTGCGACTGCGGGCTGCGGATGTTGCAAGGGTCCTTGAACGTGATCCATGGGTGGCCCGTTTCAAACAGCATCGACAGCATCTTGCGCCACAGGTCCAGCGCAGCGATCTTCTTGAAGACGCGGATTTCGCCGGCGGCGGCCTTGGCTTCATAGCCCACGTAAGCCTGTTCAAAAGCCTTGCCGACCTTGTCGTGCAAGTCTGGCGTGTCCGACGGCGAGAACAGGGTCCATTCGCCTTTTTCCATGACGCGCTTCATGAACATGTCGGGAATCCAGTTCGCCGTGTTCATGTCGTGCGTGCGGCGGCGGTCGTCGCCCGTGTTCTTGCGCAGGTCGAGGAATTCCTCGATGTCCATGTGCCAGGTTTCCAGGTAGGCGCAGACGGCGCCCTTGCGCTTGCCGCCCTGGTTGACTGCCACGGCAGTGTCGTTGACCACTTTCAGGAACGGCACGACGCCTTGCGACTTGCCGTTGGTGCCCTTGATGTGGGCGCCCAGGGCGCGCACTGGCGTCCAGTCGTTACCCAGGCCGCCGGCGAACTTGGCCAGCAGCGCGTTGTCCTTGATGGCGTCGTAGATGCCTTCTAGGTCATCCGAGACGGTGCTCAGGTAGCACGACGACAGCTGCGAGCGCAGGGTGCCCGAGTTGAACAGGGTCGGGGTCGAGCTCATGAAGTCGAACGAGGACAGCAGGCTGTAGAACTCGATGGCGCGCGCTTCGCGGTCCGCCTCGTTCAGCGCCAGGCCCATGGCCACGCGCATGTAGAACGCCTGCGGCATTTCGATGCGCACGTCCTGAATATGCAGGAAGTATCGGTCATACAGGGTTTGCAGACCGATGTAGCCGAATTGCAAGTCGCGGTCGGCAACAAGGGCCTTGGCCAGGCGTTCCAGGTCGAAGCTGGCGAGTACCGGGTTCAGCAGCTCGGCGGCGATGCCCTTGGCGATGTATTGCGGGAAATACGTCAGGTATTCGGCGGCAGCGGCCGCTTGCGGCACTTCCTTGCCGAACACTTCCTTGCGCACCGTGTGCAGCAGGATGCGGGCCGTGACCTGGCTGTAGGCCGGGTCTTTTTCCATCAGCGCGCGCGCCGCCAGGATGGCCGACTTGTGCAGCTCTTCGACGGGCACGCCGTCGTACAGGTTTTTCACCGTTTCAGCCAGGATGGCGTCGGCATCGACGTGCTTTTCCAGGCCGGCGCAGGCGGCGTTGATCAGGTCGCGTACTTCCTGCATGTCCAGCAGGCGGCGCACGCCGTTGTCGGTGACATTCAATTGTGGTGCGGAAACTTGTGCGGAAGCGCCCTGCGCTTCCTTCTGCAGGCGGCGCTCTTCCATGTGCTTGGCGCGGTACAGCACGTAGGCACGCGCCACGTCGTGCTCGCCCGAACGCATCAGCGACAGTTCCACCTGGTCTTGCACGTCTTCGATATGGAAGGTGCCGCCGCCCGGATGGCGGCGCACCAGCGCAGCGACCACGCCGTCGGTCAATTGTTCCACCAGTTCGCGGATGCGGGCCGAGGCTGCGCCCTGGCCGCCGTTAACGGCCAAAAACGCCTTGGTCATGGCGATGGCGATCTTCGAAGGCTCAAATGCCACCACCGCGCCGTTGCGGCGGATGATGCGATAGTCGCCCAATGCCGCGCCCGTGCTCGCCACGCTGTTGGCCGCGCCTGGCGCTGGCGATACTGGCGTTGGATGGATGGAAATATCTTGAGGTGATTGCATTGAAGCTCCCGTTGTCAGCTAAAGTCAGCCTGCAGTTTTGCTGCCGCGTGTGTTGTTGAATAGAACGCCCGATGGTCAGGGTTTCTTCAGGTGTTTGTTGCTAAATAGTAAATTTGTAATGCATAAAACAGCTCAGTATCCAGATCGCCACACCGCACTGCCCGGCTGGCGCGAAACACGATCGAGGGTGATGAACCGCCAGTTCCAGTGCTTTATCAGCAATCCGGGTAGCTTTGACAATAATTCTGAAAACGTCTGTGATGGCACTACATATAGTCTTTACATCCAACTTCTGTACTAATTGTAGTGCCCATCGGAGGGCGATGCAATAGTTTTCCGGCATCCGTCCGCGTAATTTTTTGTCTTTTCTTATACGATTTCGGTTGACTTTTCAGGGCATGGATGGAAAGCCCAATCCCCGCGAAGTAAGCGCTAACGCAGCTTGTCCGCGCAGGGTTTCCAGCCAGCATTCTTGGTAAAAATGCCAGTCAAAAAACGGCCCCGGATCCGTCTTCCTTCCCGGCGCGATATGCTCGTGGCCGCGCACCTGCGACAGCCCGTGGCGCGCCACCAGTGCCGCCGTCAGTGCCGCCAGGACATGGTATTGCCGCCGCTGGAAAGGCACATCGTCCGCGCCTTCCATTTCGATACCGATGGAATAGCCATTGCACTGCGGGCGTCCTTCGAAGGTGGACGCGCCCGCATGCCAGGCACGTTGATCAGTAGAAACATATTGCAACAGCGCACCATCGCGCCGCACAAAAAAGTGCGCCGACACCTGCAAGCCACGCAGGTCGGCGAAAGAAGGATCGGCATTATAATCTACCCGGCCGGTAAACAAGTCCGACACATGCGGCCCGCCAAAGTGGCCGCCCGGCAAGCTGATGCTATGGATCACCAGCAAATCGACTTGCACACCGTCCGGGCGCGCATCGCAGTACGGCGAGTCATAGCGCAGCGCGCCGTCGCACCAGCCGTCTTCATCTATCGTCCATACGCTCATCAAATAGGGCTTCCTGTATCGTCAATTTCTGCATACGGTAACGCAACTGGCGCACGCTCAGGCCCAGCTGGCGCGCCGCCCGTGCGCGGTGGTAGCGCGCCTGCACCAGCGCCAGCATGATCATGTCGCGCTCGGCCTGGCGCAAATACACGTCCAGCGGCAAGACCTTGGCCACGCCATACGCCGCCATGCCGGGCAGACACTGTTGCCGCTCCGACACAGCCGGCATGGCCGGCGCCGCCCGCAAGGGCACGTTGCCCGCCGCGGAGGGCAAGGCCAGCCCATCGAGCGCGATCACGCCGCCATCGGCAAAGGCCAGCGCCCGTTCCAGCACGTTTTCCAGTTCGCGCACATTGCCGGGAAACGCATATGCGGCCAGGGCCGCCAGCACCGGCGGCGCCAGGCTCACGACCCGGCGCGGCGACAGGCGCGCGAGGATCACCTCACATAATACCTGCAGATCGCCACGCCGTTCGCGCAGCGGCGGCAGCGCCAGCTCGATCACATTCAGGCGGTAAAACAGGTCCTGGCGAAACGTCCCGGCCGCCACGCCGCGCGTCAGGCCATGCTGGCTGGCGCACAGGATGCGCACGTCGACGGCCTCGTCAGTACTGCCGCCCAGCTTGCGCACGCGGTGCTCTTGCAGCACGCGCAACAGTTTCACCTGCATGGCCAGCGGCAGATCGTCGACTTCGTCGAGCAGCAAGCTGCCGCCGTGGGCCGCCTGGAACAAGCCCTGGCGCTCGTGCAGCGCACCCGTATAGGCGCCCGGACGGCAGCCGAAGAATTCCGCTTCCATCAGCGCTTCGGGAATGGCGCCGCAGTTGACGGCGATAAACGGAAAACTGGCGCGCGCGCCCTGCGCATGGATGGCGCGCGCCGCCAGCTCCTTGCCCGTGCCCGATTCGCCGCGGATGGCCACCGGCGCGCCACAGCGGGCGATGCGGCCGATCTGCGCGCGCAGCGCCTGCATGGGCAGCGAGTTGCCGCTCAGTTGCGGCGCCGGCGGCATGCCGTCGGCGGTCGGCGGGATGGAGCGAGGGCTGGGATGGGACATGGTGAGCGCGCCTTTCTGCAATGGCGGCGACGAACCGCCTGCTGCAGATGCTACGCCGGACGGATGCCGGAGGACGTTACGATACGGATGAGCAACGCACGCGCGCCTGCGGACCGCCCCTTACAGCGTGGCGTGCGCGTGGCTGCAGTAGTCGTGGCCCTTGGCCTGCACGTTTTCCGAGGCCGGGTAGTACACGCCGCAATGGGCGCAGCAGAGCATCAGCTCGGCATCCGGCAATTCCTGCGGCCGCACCGGCGGCGTAAACGGATTCGGCCGCTGCTGCTGTTGCGCGCGGGCCCGCTGCTGCATGCCACGGATCTTGCTGCGGATAGCGAACAGCACCAGGAACACCAGCGCCAGCCAGAATAAAACACGTGTCATGCGAATCCTCGGTGTAAAACCACTTCCAGTACAAAACGGCTGCCGACATAAGCCAGCAGCAAGGTGGCGAAACCGGCCAGGGTAAAACTCAGGGCCGTCTTGCCGCGCCAGCCGCGGAAGCGGCGGCCAGCCAGCAGCGAGGCAAACAGCAGCCACGACAGCATGGTAAACACGGATTTATGATCCCAGTTGAGCGCCTTGCCAAATAATTGCTCGGAAAACACGATGCCCGACAGCACGGTCAGGCTGAGCAAAATAAACCCCAGGCCGATCATGCGGAACAGCAACTTTTCCATCGTCAGCAGGGCTGGCAGCTGGTCCAGCGCCGTGCCGATGAAGCCGCGGCTTTCGCTGCGCGTGTGCAAACGCGATTCCTGCAGCGCCATCAGCACGGCGTGAAAGGCGGCAATCGTCAGGGTGCTGTAGGCGAGCACGGCCACGGCAATATGCCAGCCGAAGACGGCCGACTTGCCTTCCATGCTGACCTGGCTGCCGGGAAAGGCCCAGGCCAGGCCGATGGCGAGGACGGCGCTGGGCATGACCATGCGGCGCAAGCCGTCCAGACTGAAATTGCGGTTCTCTATCCAGTAAGCGCCCACCGAGACCCACAGCGCGGCCGACAGCATGGCGGAAAAACCGAAGCGCAAGGTACCCGGCGCCATCAGGTCGAACCACAGGGTGGCGGCGTGCGCCAGCCAGGCGACGCCGGTCAGGCCGGCAATAAGCCGGGCACGGGACGAGGGAAGCACCGCGCACACCGCATACAACAGGGCGGCGATGAAAAAGAAATAGATCTGCATAGTTTAAGTTTACACCATAGCCGACAAGCGCGATTCAGGCGACAGCCCGGGTGACAGGCACGACGCCGTCATCCAATGCCGCAAGCCTGCCATGATATCGCGCCTGAGGCATGACGGGGTGGCGCACCCTCAAGATTTCGGCAATCTTTCCTGCGGCACACTGTCACCGCGCTGCGGGTACGTTGCCATCCTGATTAGCCAGTCCTATAATTATGTCCACAAAGCAATATTTATCCACCCTGACGCCACCGCCCCCCCGCCATGTCTTTTCTAAAATTGTCCTGGACCTGTCTCTTGCTGGCCGCCTGTACTATATTAGGCGGCTGCATGAAAGATGCACCTTCCCAATCCACGTACGAGGAATACTTCCGTACGTCCATCCAAAGCTATGATCTGTACAAACAGTACTTCGACATCGCGAAGCTGGAAAAGCTCAATGGCTGGAAAGAGAACGAACAGTACGAAATCAAGGGCTCGGCCGTGCTGCGCGCCAAGGTGGGCTACCTGGAATTGCTGGCCGACGTGGCCGACAGGCTCGAAACAGAGGCGAAGACGGATGGCTCCGTGGGCATGACCATGGGCCTGGGCCTGATGGCGCGCGGCATGGGCGGTGAAAACAAGGTTTTCCGCGAATTCTGGGCGCAGCAGCAGGAAAAAAAGGCGATTCCCGCGCCGCTGCTGGCGCGCCAGGCGGCGATGACGGCCGAACGTTTCGAGAACCTGATGCAGTGGTCGGACCAGATCGTGCAAGACAATTACGGCGCCATCATCAGCCGCCAGCTCAAGAAAGGCGACGAGCTGACCCGCATCTACACGCTGAGCTTCCGCCAGACGGAGAAAGGCTGGATGGGTTTCAACGCCCGCTAAAGGCAACCCGCCACAAGCTCCGCACCAGCACTGGCGCGGAGGTTTTTTTCATGGTTTCCTGATTTACTTCACATTCAGGCTCTTTTTCGCCTGCTCCAGCAAGTCCGTCTTGACCCAGTCCCTGGCCACGGGCGGCTTCGTCATGCGGCCCACGCCCGTTTTCACCATCACGTCCGTCGTGATCTGGATGTGTTCGGGCGAGATGTCATACGAATACGGCGAATTGCTGATCGCGTCGTCGAAGTCATCCTTCGTGATCTGGCCGCGGAACACCACTTCGCGCACATACTTTTCCGCCGTCGCCTTGTTGTCGATAAAGGCCTTGGTGGCTTCGACGAAGCAGCGCATGAATTTTTCCGCCACGGGACGGCGTTCCTTGTAAAACTTTTCCGTCATCACCATGGTGCGCACGGGTTCGCCGATCGGCGTGTCGTACGGCTTGATGACTTCGGTGCCGAAACCCTTGTTGATGGCCTGCGACGATTGCGGCTCCGACTGCATCATGGCGTCGATATTCTTGCCCATCAGCGCCTGGTTCAAGTCGGCGTAAGCCAGGAACACCAGTTGCACATCCTTGCCCTTGGTTTCGGAATACGTCAGGCCCGCCTGCGACAGCTCGGCCAGCAGCAGCACTTCCTGGATGCCGCCGCGCGTCACGCCCACGCGCTTGCCCTTGAGTTCCTTGACGCTGGCGATCTTTTGCCCGGCGCCCGCCACCAGGCGCGCGCCGCCCTTGGCAAAGCCTGCCACCACATAGATGGGTGCGCCGCCTGCGCGGCCGGAAATGGCCGCCTCGGAGGCCGTCGCCCCCACGTCCAGCTCGCCCGCGATAATCGCCTGCATCACGTCGAGGCCCTTGGCGAAGACATGCTCTTCGACCTTGATGCCGCATTTGGGCGCGATTTCCTTGATGTACGACACGGCGCCGTAATGGGCGAACTTCAAATTGCCCAGGCGCACGACTTCCTGCGCCTGTGCCTGGCCAGCGCCCATGCCGAAGGCCAGCATGAGGGCGGCGGCAATACCGGTCTTCAAGGTTGATTTTTTCTGCATCGGGTTCTCCTGTGGTGGTTGGTGTGTGCCCGCAAGGGCATAAAACACGGCGCTTTTATTATGAGGAGATAGTACCGTGTGTTGGAGCCAGGGCAACATTTTTTTTGCCGGCAGCCACGCTGCCGGCATTGTCACTACTGCCCCGCCAGCGCCACCACCGGATCGAGTCCCGACGCCTTTCGCGCCGGCATGAAGCCAAACACCAGCCCCGTCACCACGGCGCAGGCAAAGGCGCCGCCGACGGCGCTGAGCGAAAAGATCACCGGCACGTCCCATACCAGCAGCAAGCCGGCCACCGTCACGCCGACCACGATGCCGGCCACGCCGCCCACCACCGACACCAGCACGGCTTCGGTGAGGAACTGGCGCAGAATGTCGCGCCGGCGCGCGCCCGTCGCCATGCGGATGCCGATTTCGCGCGTGCGCTCGCGCACCGTCATCAGCATCACGTTCATGACGCCGATGCCGCCCACCACCAGGGAGACTGCGGCGATCAGGCTGAGCATCACGGTCATGTTGTCCTGCGTCTTCGCTTCGGCGGCAATCGACGCGGCCGCGTTGCTGATGCCGTAGTCGCGGATGCGGTGGCGCTCGAACATGGTGGCGTCAACCGCCGCCTCCACCTCCGTCACGCGCTTGACGTCAGCCACCGCCATCACCGTGTACGTCGGCTCGCGCTGGCCGAAGACGCGGATGCCGGCCGTGGAAAACGGCAGCAACAGCACGTCGTCTTCATCCTTCTCGCCCGTCAGCGCGCCCTTCGCGCTCATCACGCCGATCACCTGGAACGGCACATTGCCGATCAGGATGCTCTGCCCCACGGGATTGGCCACGTCGGGCATCAGCTTTTCCGCCAGGTGCGCGCCCAGCACGGCCACGGTGGCCATCTCGCGCTCGTCCTCCTCGGTAAAGAAGCCGCCCTTGGCCACCGGCCAGGTCTGGATCTGCGGCAGGGCCGGCCCCGTGCCGCGCACATAGGTCTGCACGTCGAGGTTGCCATGGCGGATCACCTTGTTGCCCGTGACATTCGGCAGCACGTGGGTGATGCCCGGCACGTCCTTGAGCGCATCGAGGTCGGCCAGGGTGATGCTGCGCCCGGGGATGCGCGAGCTTTCGCCGCGCGACGCCATGTACAGCAGATTCGAGCCGAACGCGCCCAGCTGCGCCATCACCTGCTGGCGCGTGCCCAGGCCGATGGCCAGCATGACGATCACGGAAGCGACGCCGATGACGATGCCAAGCAGGGTCAGGCCCGTGCGGAAGCGGTTGATCCACAGCACGCGCCAGGCGGCGCGCGCCGCGTCGAGCAATTCCGTGCCCAGCGAAGCGCCCGTATCGTGGGCGGCGCGCGACATGTCCAGCGGCGGCAGGGCCGTCGACGTGGATGGAATGGCGATGGCGCCCGAGTCTGCGACGATTTCGCCATCGCTGATCTCGATCACCCGGCGCGCCTGGGCCGCCACCTTGCGGTCATGCGTAATCAGGACGATGGTGTGGCCCGCGTCGGCCAGTTCGCCCAGCAGGGCCATGACTTCGGCGCCGCTGCTGCTATCGAGCGCCCCCGTCGGTTCATCGGCGAGGATGATGCGCCCGCCGTTCATCAGGGCGCGGGCGATCGACACGCGCTGCTGCTGCCCGCCGGACAACTGGTTTGGCCGGTGGTCGAGCCGCTCGCCCAGGCCCAGGCGCTTGAGCAGCGCTTCCGAGCGAGCGTGGCGGGCCGCGGCAGGCATGCCCGCGTACAGGGCCGGCACTTCCACGTTTTCGCGCGCCGATTCGGTGGCGATCAGGTGATAACCCTGGAAGACGAAGCCGAACGCTTCGCGCCGCAGCCACGCCAGTTCATCGGGATTCAGGCTTGCCACGTCCTGGCCGGCGAAGCGGTAGGTCCCGTCACTGGGCCGGTCCAGGCATCCCAGCAAATGCATCAGGGTCGACTTGCCGGAACCGGACGCGCCGACGATGGCGACGAATTCGCCGGCGCCGATCGACAAGGTCAGGCCGCGCAGCACTTCCACGGCCGGCGCGCCGTCATGGCCGCCGTAGCGCTTGCGGATGCCCTGCAGTTCAATCAGGGGAACCGGCTGGCCAGGTTCCCCTGGCTGCCCCAGCGACCTGGCCTCGCTCATGGCGCTCACAGCTGGAACCTGCTGCTGCCGCTGCCGGCCGGCTGCTCGCCCGTGACCAGCAATTCGCCTTCGCGCAAGCCTTGCAGCACTTCCGCGCTGAGGCGGTTGCGCACGCCCACGGTGACGGTGCGCGTATCGACCTTGCCGTCCGCATCCATCACGCGGGCCGTAAACTGCCCCGGCTTGGCACCCTCTTCCTTCGATGGTTTCAGGGCCGGCAAGGGCACGGCCAGCACATTGTTCGCCGCGGCCGTGACAAACACCACTTGCGCCGTCATCTGCGGCATCAATTCGCCATCGGCGTTATCCACGTCGAACAGCACCGTATATAAAATCACCTTGCTGGTCGACGGCGCCAGGGCCGTGCCGGCGGAAGAACCGCCTGGCACCGGCGGCGCCGGCAGCACTTGCCGCACCTTGCCGCTCCAGCGCCGCTGGTCGCCGCCCAGGGTGGTGAAATACACGGGCATGTCCGGACGCACGCGGCGCACATCCGCTTCCGACACTTCCGTCCACACGGTCATGGCCGACAGGTCGGCGATGCGCAGAATATTCGGCGTCTGGTACGTGGCGTTCAGGGTTTGTCCTTCCTTCGCGTCCAGGCCCACCACCTTGCCGGCCATGGGCGCGTAGATGCGCGTATAGCCGAGGCGCGCCTCGTCCGCCTTCAGGCTGGCCTGGGTCTGGTCGATCTGCGCCTTCAGGTGGTCGATCTTGGCGCCGGCCGAGGCCAGCGTGGCTTCGGCCGTTTCCAGGTCGGCCAGCGGCGTGGAATCGAACTTGGCCATCTGCTTCTGGCGCACGTGCTGCTGGCCCGCCAGGCGGTGCTGCGCCTGCTGGTCGGCCAGCTGCGCGCGCAAGCCCGCCAGGGCGGCGCGGCCCGCATCGACCGTGGCTTGCTGTACGCTGGGGTCGATCTCGGCCAGCAACTGGCCTTTTTCCACGGCGCTGCCGGGCTGCACGTGCAGGCGCGTGATCTGGCCCGACACCTGCGCGCCCACGTCGACATAGGTTTGCGGCTGCAGGGTGCCGATGGCCGTGACGCTGGCCTCGATATTGCCGCGCTTGACGGGGGCCGTGTCGAACACGGTTGCCGGGCCGCGCGTGGCCCACAGTGCGCCGGCGCCGAACAGCGCCAGCAAGACCACGCCGCCCAGGATACGGGTACGGCGGGAAGGCAGGCGGGCCGCCATCAGGCAGCCGCCTTGGATGAAGTCAAAACGAAATTACAAACGTCAAACGGTGTCGCCAGGCGTGAAAAGTACATCGGTCTATCCTTGAAAATGGCGGTGAAGATCACCGCAGGAACGTCACAAGACCTGCCAGCGCGGCGACGGCTGCCAGCAGGGAACTACGAAACAGCAAGCGGGGGGCATACGGCAGCAGCAGGGCCACCAGCAGCGCGCCCACCCCGATGAATCCGAGCCAGGCGACTACGCCGACGGTGGCGCTCCAGCCGGCCACGCAAGGCCAGATGGCCAGCGCCAGCAACAGCGCGCCAGCCAGCTGCAGCGCGCGCCGCACGTTCGGCGCCGCGTCCCTGCCCCAGACCTGGCCATGGTGGCGGTCCATCGCCAGGGACAGGCTGGCCATGCCCGCATACGACAGGCCCAGCGCGCACAGGATGGTATTGATCATGACTGTCCCTCCGTATTGACTTGCAGGCTGGCAGAGGGCGCAGCGCTTTCCCTGGCGGCAGCCTTTTTCACCGGCTTTTCCTTGCGCTTGTGGACTTTCCACGCGCCCCAGGCGGCCAGCAGGCTGAAGGCCATGCTGCCCAGTTCCACGCCCGCGCTTTCCCAGTCGCCGCGCGCAATCTGCGCCGCCAGGTTGTCGCCCGTGCTCAGGACATTCAGGATGGGCAGCAGCAGGCACAGGGCCGCCAGCAAGCCCAATTGCTCGATCCACGCGCGTTTTTCCGCGCGCAGGCAGGCGTGCACCAGCATCAGGAACCAGACGCCAAAGAAGGCGCGCACTTCCCAGCCGGCACGCTGCTCGATGCCGACGGGGATCAAGCGGTTGGCCCACAGGAAGCCCACGCAGGCGATCGCCAGGCCGGCGATCGCCGCCACGTTCAGGCATGCGATGACGCGGTACACGCGCTGCGTGTAGGCGCCGAACTCGCCGCCGGACTTCTGGCGGCGCTTGACCATGAACAGGATGGCGCCCGTGCCCATCATGGCCGTGCCGGCCAGGCCGCAGAAGAAATACAGCCAGCGCATGGGAGTGCCGCCGAAGCCGACCATGTGCAGGTTCGACATGACGGAGCGCGTCAGGCCCGCGCCGCCCGTGTCCGACTTGCCCGGCAGGCGCACGGCGACCTGTTCTCCCGTGGCCAGCACATAACAGGCCCTGCCCGAATTGGCGCTGAGGCGCGTGAGCAGTTCCGTGTCCTCATTCCAGCCGTACATGCACACGCGCATGGAGGCATCGTTCGGATTGTCCAGCACCACGGCGCGGATTTCCTGGCCGATGGCCTGTTCGGCGCGCAGCGCGAACGATTCCAGCGCGGGAATGGCCAGCGGCTGGCCCGACCGCGCAGGCTTGCCCGCATCGTTCCAGTCGGCCAGGAAGGCTTTCTTGGGATTGTCCATGCCGTATTGCGCCGCCACGGGGGCCGGCACATAGTCGTCGCTGAAGAATGCCAGGCCCGTGTAGGCGATCATGAACTGGAACGGCAACGTCAGCACGGCCACCGCGTTGTGCGCGTCGAGCCACGAGCGCTGGCCCTTGGCCGGGCGGAAGGTGAAGAAATCCTTGAAGATGCGCTTGTGCGTGATCACGCCGCTCACCAGCGCCACCAGCATGATCATGGTGGTGATGGCGACGATCCACACGCCGATGCGGCCCGCGTGCAGTTCGTAGTGGAAATCGACGAAATGGTGGCCGCCGATGGTTTCCCGTTCCGTTGCCTCGCGCGCAGGCTCGATGACGGCGCCCGTCAACGGATCGAGGTCCGCCGAGCCATAGCCGCCGCTGGGCTGGAACCAGTAGGCGGACAGGCCCTGGCCGGGACGCTGCACGGGCCAGATTTCCCACATGTCCGCCTTCGGGTGTTCCTTCCCCATGAAGTCGAGCGCCAGCTCCAGGCGGTGCGCGCGGTCCGTGACCTTCGGCAGCGGCGGATCGTTCGCGTGCGCCGCCTCGGCCAAAGCGTGCTCGGGCGTCATCCAGTGGCCGATCGGGTCATCAAAGACGGCCAGGGAACCGGTCAGGAATATGGCGAACAGCAGCCAGGAAATCCACAGGCCGCTCCACGTATGCAGCCATGCCATGGCCTGACGCAAACCGCCCTGCTGCGGCGTTTTCACCACTTTGCTTGCCTTGACGGCGTTCATGCGGCACCTCGCGACAGCAGCATGCCGATGCCGCCGCAGACGATGGCCGGCAGCAGCATGCCGAGCCAGGCGCGGCGCAGGTCTTGCACGGCAAAGACCCAGATCACGGCGCAAGTGTAGACGACGAAGGCACTCAGGGTCGCCGTCAGCACGGCTTCGGCGCGCGACAGCGGCAGCACGGCCGACAGCAGCACGGCCACGCCGGACGTGAGCGCATAGCCGCCAAAGATGGCGGCGAGCACGCGCGAGAACAACATCATGTGGGCCGATTTCACCATCGCGGCGCTCCTGGGTATGGCTGTTGTGCCGGGCGGCAGACCTTGTACATCAGATGCATCACACTGCGTCCTTCCATTTGGGTTGATCGTGGCGGCGGCACGCAGCGGCATGAAACCGGGCAGCGTGGCGCCTTGTATGGGTACTGGATATTGAGTCTCTTAACTACAGGTGCCGCGAGAATCGAAAACGGGCAGCCCGATTGAACATTATTTTTTATTGCAAGGGCTATGGCGCCGGTTCGACGCTGACCCAATACCGCGTGCGGCTGCGCACCTGCACGGGCAGCGAGTTGGGCAGCATGTTCAGGATGCGCTGGGTGTCGGTCAGCGGGAACACGCCCGACAGGCGCAGCTGGGCGACTTCCGGCGCGCAATGAATCACACCGGGGCGGTAGCGGGCCAGGTCGGCCAGGAAATCGCCCAGGGTTACATCGTCGACGATCAGCTGCCCGTGCGACCAGGCGTGCGCATGTACATCGATGGCGTGCGGCGCATCCGGCGCATGGCGGGAAAAGGCCACGCCGCGCCCGGCCGCCAGCAACAAGGGCGCGCCGACATCGTCGCGGGGACGGATTTCAACGGCGCGTTCAAACACGTCCACGGTGCTGTAGCCATCCTGCTGGCGCACGGCAAAGCGCGTGCCCAGCGCGCGCACCCGGCCTTCGCGCGTGGCCACTTCCAGCGGGGCGTCGCTGCCGGCGCCATGACCGCTGGTGACGAGGACCTCGCCGGCCAGCAACTCGATCAGGCGGCGGCTGGCGTCGAAACGCACGTTCACGGCCGATCCCGTATTCAGGCTGAGCACGCTGCCGTCGGCCAGCGCCACCACGCGCCGCTCGCCCGTGGCCGTGCGGTAGTCGGCACGCAGGGCGCGCACGCCATCCCAGACGCCCGTCTGCGCGGCCAGCATGCCGCCGCCGGCCGCCACGCCCAGCCACGCCAGCACCTGGCGCCGCTTGCCGTTGACGGCTTGTCGCTGCGTACCGGCCAGCGCCTGCGCGGCCGCGCCGCGGTGCAAGCCGTTGAAACGCTGCGACACCGCTTCGATATGCTGCCAGGCCCGTTCGTGTTCCGGGTCGGCCCCGCGCCAGCGCTGCCAGGCGGCGTGTTCCGCCTTGCTGGCCTGCTCCGACATCAGCACCGTCAGCCACTCGGCCGCCTGCTGCTGCACCTCTGCGCGGATGGCTGCCGCGGCTGCGGGTTCTGCCACCGTGCTCATGCTGGCAGGGAGAAAAACACCTGGCGGTTGGCCCGCGTCAGATATTGCTTGACCGAGCTGGCCGACACGTTCAGGCGCGCGGCGATCTCGGCATAGCTGAGGCCTTCCAGTTGCGCCAGCAAGAACGCCGTGCGCACGGGCGCAGGCAAGCCGTCGAGGGCCTGGTCGATTTCCTGCAAGGCTTCCAGCGCCAGCAGCCGCTCCTCGGGCGCGGGCGCCACATCGGGCGGCAGGCAGGCCAGCGCCTCCAGATAGGCGTCTTCCAGCACTTGCCGGCGGTAGCGGTGCGCCACCAGGCGGCGCGCGATGGTGGCCAAAAAAGGCCGCGCTTCGCGGATCTGCGGCGCGGAATCGGCCGTCAGCACGCTGATGAAGGTGTCTTGCGCCAGGTCCGCCGCGTCGCCCGCATTGCCCAGCTTATGCCGCAGCCAGCCCTGCAGCCAGCCGTGATGGCTGCTGTAGAGCGCGTGCAGGTCTTGTTGCTGTGCAAAATCGGCAGCCGACATGGCATCCCTTTCCGCTCAGGCGTGCGGTGCCCGAGAATGTAAATAAGAATTATTCTCATTTTAACCGTGCAATGCCTTTCATGCAATCGCGGCATTGCCAGAAATACCAACTAATTCAAAAGCAGGCCAACCGCCAGACGATGCAGCGCAGGACCGCCAGCCACCCGCGATAAGGTAAAATGACGCCCATCGTCCGGCTTGCGCCGCCCACTCCCAAGCTTTTCATTGCAGGTTCATCATGCTAGATAATCTCACCCAACGGCTTGCCAAAGTCGTCAAGACCATGCGCGGCGAGGCGCGCCTGACCGAAGCGAACACCGCCGACATGCTGCGCGAAGTGCGTCTGGCGCTGCTCGAAGCCGACGTCGCCCTGCCCGCCGTGCGCGAATTCATCGCCAAAGTCAAAGAAAAAGCCATGGGCGAGGATGTCATTTCCTCGCTCACGCCAGGCCAGGCCCTGGTTGGCGTGGTGCAGCGCGAGCTGGCCGCCCTGATGGGCGCCGACCTGGGACCGGAAGCGTCGCAGATCAGCTTTGCCCAGCAGCCGCCCGCCATCATCCTGATGGCCGGTTTGCAGGGTGTGGGTAAAACCACCACCGTCGGCAAGCTGGCGAAGTATCTGAAGGAAGAAAAGAAGAAGAAAGTGCTGACCGTCTCGGCTGACGTCTACCGTCCCGCCGCGATCGCCCAGCTGCAATCGGTCACCGCCCAGGTGGGCGCCGACTTCTTCCCGTCCACCAGCACGGACAAGCCCGTCGATATCGCCCTGGCCGCTCTGGACTGGGCGAAAAAGCATTACCACGACGTGCTGATCATCGATACGGCGGGTCGCCTCGGTATCGACGAAGAGATGATGCGCGAAATCGCCGCCGTCCACGGCGCCGTGAAACCGATCGAAACCCTGTTTGTCGTCGACGCCATGCTGGGCCAGGACGCCATCAACACGGCAAAAGCCTTCAACGATGCGCTGCCGCTGACCGGTATCGTGCTGACCAAGCTCGACGGTGACGCGCGCGGCGGTGCGGCCCTGTCGGTGCGCCATATCACGGGCAAACCGATCAAGTTTGCCGGCGTCTCGGAAAAACTCGACGGTCTGGAAGCGTTCGACCCGACCCGCATGGCCAACCGCATCCTCGGCATGGGCGACATCCTCGCCCTGGTGGAAGAGGCGCGCAAGGGCGTCGACAGCAAGGCGGCGGCCGACCTGGCGCAAAAAATCAAGGTCGGCGGCAAGTTCGACATGAACGACTTCAAGGCGCAACTGGGTCAAATGAAGAAAATGGGCGGCATGGCCAACCTGATGGACAAGCTGCCGGCCCAGTTCCAGCAGGCGGCAGGCGGCAAGAACATGGATCAAGCCGACAAACAGGTACGCCGCATGTGCGGCATCATCGACTCCATGACGCCGCAGGAACGCGCCAAGCCTGAACTGATCAAGGCCACGCGCAAGCGCCGCATCGCCGCCGGCGCCGGCGTGCAAGTGCAGGAAGTGAACCGCATGCTGACGCAATTCGAGCAAATGCAGACGATGATGAAGAAATTGTCGGGTGGCGGCATGATGAAGATGATGCGCTCCATGAAGGGCATGATGCCCGGCATGAGGTAGTGGAAGGCTTCAAAATCCGCTGCGCGGGGCGCTTTGCGGCCGGCGATGCTCACCGTACTTCAGTACGGTTGCGCTTCTCGGCCACAAATCATCCCCGCTCGCTGTGATTTTGAAGGCCTTTTTTACGCCGCGTGAGACGTAGTTCAAGTCAAGAAACACCGTTATAAAATCATGCCGGATTGCATTTTCATGTGTCCGGCATCATTACTTCCCTCCCCCGCAGTCCCCCTCCCCGCATAGCCAGCAACCATGCCATTTACGGGCAAAAACGCCGTTCTGCGCTCCCAAGCGGTGCGCCTGGGCGACAGCATTGCCATTTCCCTGCTTTTTCCTCGTGAAAACGTGAAAAACACTTGCATACAAGGTAAATCCACACCAATATTAGCCGTGCGATTAATTGCGCAATTTCCCATGTGTTTGTTAAGGAGGCTCGAAGATGGCAACAGCCAAAAAAACCCCAGTAGCAGCGCCAGCCAAAGCAGCAGCAGCCAAGCCTGCAGCCGCCAAGAAAGCAGCACCCGCAGCCAAGGCAGCAGCTAAACCAGCAGCGGCGAAGAAAGCGGCAGCACCGGCAACACCACGCAAGCCAAACGCAGCATTCATGAAAGCAATGACGCCATCGAAAGATCTGGCTGCCGTTGTTGGCGCAGCACCGCTGCCGCGCACGGAAGTGACCAAAAAGGTATGGGATTACATCAAAAAACTCGATCTGCAAGATCCGGCCAACCGCCGCATGATCAATGCGGACGACAAGCTGAAAGCAGTTTTCGGCGGCAAAGCCCAAGTCTCCATGTTTGAAATGACGAAACTGATCTCCGATCATTTGAAATAAATCAGATACGCGCCGGCTTCAACAGCCGAGCGAGTGCCCCGCCGCATCACTGCGAGCGGGGCATTTTTTTGCCTGCGGTTCAACTGGCCGGCTTGAATTCCCACTGCCGCCATGCCGCCCGCACGGCATTCGGGTACTCGGCCCGCCCCCGGCTGCCGTTGTAGCGTCCCAGCGCCAGGTACAAATCGCCCTTTTCCATATCCAGGTACATGCGCAGGATCGCGCAGCCATAGCGCAGATTCGTCTGCATGTGGAACAGCTTGCTGCGGTCGCTGTCGCCGATGACGCCCGTCCAGAACGGCATCACCTGCATGTAGCCGCGCGCGCCGGCCAGCGAGACGGCATATTTGCGGTAGGCCGACTCCACCTGGATCAGGCCCAGCACCAGGGCCGGTTCCAGGCCCGCGCGGCGCGCTTCATACCAGACCGTTTCCAGGAATTCCGTGCGCAGCTGCGCATCCGGCAGCTTGCGCTGCAGGCGCGACGACATCTGCGCCAGCCATTGCTGGTAGCGCTGCAAGTCGGCGGGAGTGGCAAATTTGGGTTGCGGCGGGCGTTCGTCGCGGATCGCGTGCGACAGCGCCAGGCGGACGGAGTCGGCCAGCGCCTCCTCCTTCTGGTTGCCGGCCTGCGCCGGAGAGACGCAGGCCAGGCAGGCGGCCAGCGCGAGCGCGCCAGCCGTTTTACTTACGGATATGCGCTTCACTGCGCCATTTTGCCCTGGATGAAGGCGACGATCTCGTCCGGCGCCACGCCAGTCGCTTCCGCATCGCGGCGGCCCTGGTACTCCAGCTTGCCTTCTTTCAGGCCGCGCTCGCCGATGACGATGCGGTGCGGCACGCCAATCAGTTCCCAGTCAGCAAACATGGCGCCGGGGCGCAAGCCGCGGTCGTCGACGATGACATCGACGCCAGCGCCTTGCAGGGCCGCGTACAGCTTCTCCGTCTCTTCTTTGACCAGTTCGCTGCGGTCCATGCCCATCGGGCACAGCACGACCTCGAATGGCGCGATGGAGGCAGGCCAGATGATGCCCTTGTCGTCGAAGTTCTGCTCGATGGCGGCGCCCAGGATGCGCGTCACGCCAATGCCGTAGCAACCCATCTGCAGCGGCGCAGGCTTGCCGTTTTCGTCGAGGAAGGTGGCTTTCATGCTTTCCGAGTACGCCGTACCCAGCTGGAACACGTGGCCCACTTCGATGCCGCGCTCGATGGCGAGCGTGCCCTGGCCGTCCGGCGAAGCGTCGCCGGCGACGACATTGCGCAAATCGGCCACGATGGCAGGCTCGGCCACGTCGCGGCCCCAGTTCGCGCCCGTGTAGTGGAAGCCGGCGTCATTCGCGCCGCAAACGAAGTCGCTCATGTGGGCAACCGTGCGGTCCGCCACCACGGTGACGGGCGCTTGCGTGCCGATCGGGCCCAGGTAGCCAGGAATCGTGCCGTAGACTTCCAGGATTTCCGCTTCCGTCGAGAAACGGTGACCGGCCAGGCCGGCAACCTTGCCCACCTTGATGTCGTTCAATTCATGGTCGCCGCGCAGCAGCAGCATGAAATGCTGTTTCGTGACTTTTTCATCCTTGCCAACGGTTTCCACCGTCAGGGCGATGGTTTTCACGGTCTGCGACAGGGCTATGCCCAGCAGGGCAGCCACGGTTTCGCACTTGACGGTGTCCGGCGTGGCCGTTTTCGTCAGCGCCTGGCTTGCTGCCGGGCGCTCGCCCGCTGGCGGCAGCGCTTCGGCCGCTTCCATGTTGGCCGCATAATCGGAGGTCGGGCAGTACACGAGCGCGTCTTCCCCCGTGTGGGCGATGACGTGGAATTCATGCGAACCGGAACCGCCGATGGCGCCGTTGTCGGCTGCCACGGCGCGGAATTGCAGGCCGAAACGCGTGAAGATGCGCGTGTAGGCGTCAAACATGACCTTGTACGACGCTTGCATGCCGGCCAGGTCGCGGTCGAACGAGTAGGCGTCCTTCATGGTGAATTCGCGGCCGCGCATCAGGCCGAAGCGTGGGCGGCGCTCGTCGCGGAACTTCGTCTGGATGTGATAAAAGTTCAACGGCAGCTGGCGGTAGGACTTGATTTCCGTGCGCACGACGTCCGTGATGACTTCTTCCGACGTGGGCTGGATCGCGTATTCGCGGCCGTGGCGGTCTTTCACGCGCATCAGTTCGTCGCCCATCTTGGTCCAGCGGCCCGTCTCTTGCCACAGTTCGGCCGGCTGCACGAGCGGCATCAGCAGTTCGATACCGGCGGCTTTGTTCATCTCGTCACGGATGATGGCTTCCACCTTGCGGATCACGCGCAAGCCCATCGGCATGTAGGTATAGATGCCGGAACCGAGGCGTTTGATCATGCCTGCACGCATCATCAATTGGTGGCTGACGATTTCCGCGTCAGAAGGTGCATCTTTAAGTGTGGAAATAAAAAAACGGGAGGCGCGCATAACGGTGAATTCTTTTTAAAAAGAGAGGGTTATAATCAACCTAATTTTAAAGGATTAGCTGGCTGATGCGTCCATACTTTACACAAATGCGCTCAATTGGTGCGATTCCGGCGCTTTTCGCACCCCGAAAAGGTCACCGGCTTGCGAAGTTGTGGGTAATTATGTAAAAAAGGATGCACTGTCGCAGAAAGTTTGAGGTGCATTATGCTCGACCGTGAAGGGTTTCGGCCCAACGTCGGCATCATCCTGCTAAACGCCCAGAACGAGGTGTGGTGGGGCAAGCGGGTGCGCGAGCACTCATGGCAGTTTCCGCAAGGCGGTATCAAATATGGCGAAACACCGGAACAAGCCATGTTTCGCGAACTTGAAGAGGAAATCGGACTCAGACAGGAACACGTCAAAATTGTCGGCCGCACCCGCGACTGGCTGCGCTATGAAGTGCCAGACCACTTCATCAAGCGCGAGATTCGCGGCCATTACCGTGGCCAGAAGCAGATTTGGTTTCTGCTGAGAATGTGCGCGCGCGATAACGACGTCAATCTGCGACTGACCGACCATCCGGAGTTCGACGCCTGGCGCTGGCATGAATACTGGGTCCCGCTCGATGTCGTCATTGAATTTAAACGCGATGTCTACCAGCGCGCCTTGCAGGAGCTGTCCCGCTTCCTGACCTGGCCCGTGCATGGCAACGCACAGCAAGCGCACCGCCACACGTCGCGCTACCTGCGCCAGCCCCATGCGCCACGGGCACAGGATGGGGCGGCACTGGCCAAGCCTTGCGACGGCATTGCCGCCGAAGGGTGTACGCCGGAGCTGATCTTGCCGGGCAAGGGATAGTCCACCGCAATGAACGCACTCTCCCACGCAAAAGGGGCAGCCTGAACAGGCTGCCCCTTTTTTCATTCCGGCAGGAAACTCCCCTGCCGGCAAGGCTGACTTAGTTTGCTGCCGGCGCTGGCGCAGCGGCTGGCACGTCGAGCGTGATCGCCTTCAAGCCCAGGATGTTGCTGCTGTAGTGGCGGATCTTGTTGGCCAGGGCTGGGTCATTGTTCAGCTTTTGACCGTACGACGGCACCATTTCCACCATCTTCGCTTGCCATTCCGGCGTTGCCAGGCGGCTCTTGAACGCCGTTTGCAGCACCTTGATCATGATCGGCGGCGCGGTCGAGGCGCCTGGCGAGGCACCCAGCAGGGCGACGATGCTGCCATCGGCGGCGCCGACGACTTCCGTGCCGAACTGCAGCAAACCACCTTTTACGGGGTCATCCTTGACGATTTGCACGCGCTGGCCCGCGTTTTGCAAGGTCCAGTCTTCCATCTTGGCATTCGGCAGGTACTCGCGCAAAGTCTTCAGGCGGTCTTCCGGCGTGTTCATGACCTGTTCGACCAGGTATTTCGTCAGCGGAATATTGTCGTAACCGGCTTGCAGCATGGGTTTCACATTGCCAGTGCCGATCGAGGCAGGCAAGTCGATCCACGAACCGTTTTTCAGGAACTTGGTCGAGAAGGTGGCAAACGGGCCAAACAACAAGGCTTTCTTGCCGTCGATGATGCGCGTGTCCAGGTGCGGCACGGACATCGGCGGCGAACCGACGGACGCCTTGCCGTAGACCTTGGCCGCATGCGCCGCCACCAGTTCCGGATTGGTGGTGACCAGCCATTGGCCGCCCACCGGCACGCCGCCGTAGCCCTTGGCTTCCGGAATGCCCGATTTTTCCAGCAGCGGCAGCGAACCGCCGCCGGCGCCGATGAAGACGAACTTGGCGCGCATGGTCTTTTCCTTGCCGGCGTTCAAGTCTTTCACCGTCACGTTCCATACGCCATCGGCGCCGCGCTGGATGTTTTCCACCTGGTGGCGCAGGTGCAGGACCATGCCGTGGCTGTCCGTCAGGTACTTGACCAGGCCGCGCGTGAGGTTGCCGAAATTGACGTCGGTACCGATTTCCATGCGTGTCGCGGCCACTTTCTGGCCCTTGTCCCGGCCTTGCATGACCAGCGGCGCCCATTGCTCGATCTGCGCCTGGTCTTCCGAGAACAGCATGCCCTTGAACAGGTTTTCCTTTTGCAGCGCGGCGTAGCGCTTCTTCAAAAAGGCAATATTGTCATCGCCCCACACAAAGGCCATGTGCGGCACGTTATTGATGAAGGTTTGCGGCGCGCCCAGGTGCTTGTTGGCGACCTGATAAGCCCAGAATTGCTTGGAAATTTCGAATTGCTCGTTGATGGCAACGGCTTTCTTGGTCTCGATGCTGCCATCGGCCGCTTCCGGCGTGTAGTTCAGTTCGGCAAACGCCGAGTGGCCCGTGCCTGCGTTGTTCATCGCATCCGAGCTTTCGGCGGCCACGGAATCGAGGCGCTCAACCATTTCCATCGTCAGCGACGGATCGAGTTCCTTGAGCATGCTGCCCAGGGTGGCGCTCATGGTGCCGGCGCCGATCAGCAGCACGTCGACCGGTTTTTCGGACGAGGCCGGAGGGGTCTTGTCACATGCCGCCAGGATCAGGCACGACATCAAAAGTAATAGCGATTTACGCATACGTAACTCCGTTTATGAATACTGAAGGATGATTCTTGCGCGCCACCGTGGCGGCACCATCGCCGTATTGAATGAAAAACAACCGGCCAGCCGGAACGCCAGGGCGGCCGGACAGGTCAATGTCGATGGTGATAGGCATGCTGCCGCGCTCAGGGATATCCCAAGAGCATGATCTGGTGGCAAAGGTGCGGGCAATGGACAGCGCGGACCTCGTTGTCGGCTGAAAAACCGGCAATGAAATCGCCGTCATGTCCAGTGCAAATATCAAGAGCGGCGATTTTATCACCGTTATTTGGCGCCGCCGGGCCGTGGCGGTAGTGGATAATACTTACTGCAGGGTATTAAATGACGGTGACTATCGGGTCATGCAAGCGGCCGCCAGACGGCAAAAAGGGCATCCTCGATGCCCTTTATTTATGTACGCGGTACAATGCCGGCTGCCCTTTAGCCATAGTCCTTCAGCCATGTTCAACCCCTCGTCCGACGATGTGCGCCGTTTCTTTTGCGAAACATTGCGCAAGCACCGCGCCCATGAAATCCTCACGCCGATGGAAGCCATTGCGCTCGACTGGATCCTCGAACACCCCGAGTATGAAAACGAGCTCTCCGACGTCGAAGCGGCGCTGGCGCGCGACTATTCCGTCGAAGGGGGACAAGCCAATCCTTTCCTGCACCTGTCCATGCATCTGTCGATCACGGAACAGGTGCAGGTGGACCAGCCGCGCGGCATCCGCCCGGCCGTCCAGCAGCTCACCCAGCGCCTCGATTCGGCCCATGCCGCCCAGCACGAAGTGATGGAATGCCTGGGGCAGATGATCTGGGCGTCGCAGCGCTCGGGCTTGCCGCCGGACACGGACGCCTATATCGACTGCGTCCGCCGCCGGTAGGAACACCTGTCAAAACCTGCTGCGCGTTGCGCTTTGCGGCCTGCGATGCTCACCGTACTAGAGTACGGTTGCGCTTCTTAGCCACAAATCGCTGCCGCTCGCTACGGTGTTGCCAGGTGTTGTGCCAGTACTACCTCACATCGGTTTTACTGCCTCCTTCATGCGCTGAGGCAAGGCCTGTGTCGGCCCTCTCCCCATCAATCCCAGCACCACCTGCAGCGCCATGGCGATGGCGCCGACGATGAAGACCACGTCGCCAAAGGTGCGTATCCAGCGCAGATTCTGCAACAGCGGCTGCTGCATGAACGCTTCGCTGCGCGCATACCACAGGCCTTCCGTCACGCTGGCGTGGAACTGGATGATGCCAATCGGCAGCAGGCTGGTAAAGATCATCAGCACCAGGCCCGCGTTCAAGCCCCAGAACCCCGTCTTCATCAATGCAGGGCTGAAACGGTAGTCGGGACGCAGATAGCGCAGCACCAGCAAGGTAAAGCCCAATGCCAGGAAGCCGTACACGCCGAACAGCGCCGCATGCGCATGCACGGGGGTCGTGTTCAAGCCCTGGATATAGTACAAGGCGACGGGCGGATTGATCATGAAGCCCAACACGCCCGCACCCAGCATGTTCCAGAAGGCGACGGCGACAAAGCACATCATGGGCCAACGCAGGTTTTCCATCCATGGCGCGCGTTCCTTCAGGCGCCAGTTTTCCCACGCTTCGTGGCCCAAGACGATCAGCGGCACCACTTCCAGCGCGCTGAAGCTCGCGCCGATGGCCATCACGGGCGTGGTGGTGCCGGCAAAGTACAGATGGTGGAAGGTGCCGGGTATGCCGCCCAGCATGAACAGCGAGGCCGACGCCAGGCTGGCCGTCGTGGCCATGCGCACCGACACCAGGCCCAGGGTCGAGAAGATGAAGGCCAGCGCCGTCGTGGCGAACACTTCGAAGAAGCCTTCCACCCACAGGTGCACCACCCACCAGCGCCAGTACTCCATCACGGACAGGTGCGTGCGTTCGCCGTAGAACAGGCCGGCGCCATAGAACAGGCCGATGGCGCCCACGGACGCGGTCAGCAGCGCCAGCAGGTTCTTGTCGCCGCCCTTCTGGCACAGGGCCGGTATGACGCCGCGCAACATCAGCACCAGCCACAGCAGGATTCCGACGAATTTGCCGATCTGCCACAAGCGCCCCAGGTCCACATATTCATACCCCTGATGGCCGAGCCAGAAATTCCACTCGGGCGGCATCACTTGCGCGATGGCCAGGTAATTGCCGATGAAAGAGCCGACGACGACCGCGACCAGGGCCCAGAACAGCACGTCGACGCCCAGGCGCTGCCACCTGGGATCCTTGCCGCCATTGATCAGGGGCGCCAGGAACAGGCCGGCGGCCAGGAAGCCCGTGGCGATCCAGAACAGCGCGGCCTGGATATGCCAGGTGCGCGTGAGCGCATACGGGAACCAGCGCGACACGTCGATGCCGTAGAACTGCTGTCCCTCCACCGTGTAGTGCGCCGTGAAGCCGCCGATGAAGACCTGGAAGATGAACAGGGCCACCACCAGGAACAGGTATTTTCCCAGTCCCCGCTGCGAAGGCGTCAGGGCGAAAGTGGTGAGCGGATCGCGCGGACCGGCCGCCGGCAGCGCTTCGTCATGGTCGCGCAGGAAGGCCCAGCCCCAGACGAGGAAGCCCACGCCGGCCAGCAGCACCACCACGCTGGCGACCGACCAGACGAGGTTTTCGCCGCTGGGCTGGTTGCCGATCAGCGGTTCATGCGGCCAGTTGTTCGTATAGGTCACTTTCTGGTCAGGACGTTCGGTGGCGGCGGCCCACGCCGTCCAGAAGAAGAACTGCGTCATCTGCGCGCGCCGCTCGGCACTGGGCAGGGTGTTTTCCTTCATGGCGAAATGCTCGCGGCTTTTTTGCAGCGCCGGCGCGTCGGAGAACAGCTGATCGTAATAGTGCGCCGTGCTGGCGATGGCTTGCACGCGGCGCGGCGACAGGCGCAGCACTTGCGCCTCGTCGGTCCGGTTGCCGCGGTATTCCAGCCTGAGCGCTTCGCGCAGCGCCGCCTGCGCGGGGCCGTCGAGCGCCGCGTAGGCCTTGCCATGCAGCTCTTGCGCGGCCAGTTCCAGCCAGGCCGTCAATTCGCGGTGCAGCCAGTCGGCCGTCCAGTCGGGCGCCTGGTAGGCGCCGTGGCCCCAGATGGAACCCAGCTGCATGCCGCCGACGGATTGCCAGGCCGTCTGGCCGTCGAGGATGCCCTCGCGGTCGAACAGCTGCCGGCCATCCTGCGCCAGCACTTGCGCGGGGATGGGCGGCGCCTGCCGGTAGACTTCCGTGCCGTAGTAGCCAAGTAGCGAAAACGTCACGATCAGTACACCGATCAGGGTGAACCAGAGTTTTTTGTACGGACCCATGGGTCATTCCTTTGTCAGTGCACCACGGCCGGCGCAAAGCGCTCGAACAGGATATTGTTTTCAGTATGGATGTGCGCCATCAGGTCTTCGCGGAAGGTGCGCAAGCCCGTGTACAACGCGCGCCAGGTGGTACAGGCGCCGCCAGGGGCGGTGATATCGTTCGTCATTGCCTCCATCGCGCGCAAGGCCACGCCATGGTCGTCGTGCTCCATGCGCATGACGTTGATGGGCGCGCCGGCCCGCGGGCCCTGGCCGCGCACGATCATCGGGAACAACACGTCTTCTTCCTTGCGCATATGGCTTTCCAGCTCCTGCGCCATGGCCGACAGGTGTTCCGCCAGCCCGTGCGGACAGTCGGCGCGGTCGCCATGCACCTGCTCGACCTTGCGCGCCAGGCGTATCAGCTCGGGCAGCTGCTCGCGGTGCACGGCGTGGTAGCGCGCCAGGATATGTTCCACCAGCTCGGTGGCCGAGGCGTCCTGCCAGTCACGCTCGCCGCTGGCGTCAATCCGTCCTGCCAGCAGCCGCAATTCCTCGACAATGGGCGCCGTATCCACGCCGGCCGCTTCGGCTGCCGCGCGCAGGGTCTTGTTGCCGCCGCAGCAGAAGTCCAGGCGGTGCGCATCGAACAGGCGCGTGGCGCCAGGGATGCGGCGGGCCAGTTGGCCCAGGGATAGGTCGATCATTTCCATAACAGTTCCTTGAGGATGAATAGGTAGATTTATTGCACCGCGCCCGCGTGGTAGACGCCGGGTACGGGTTCGCCAGTCACTTCCAGCACGCCCACGGCGCCCTTGCCTGCGCGCGACAGCGCATGGTCGACCAGCAGATAGCTGCCCGGATGCTGTACCTTGAGTTCGACGATGGTCGCGCCGCCCGGCGCCACGAGCGTGGTTTGCACGTCGTGTTTCGGGCTGCTGATCGAGCCTTCGCTGTACACCTTGTCGAAGATCTCGCCGATGATGTGGAACGATGAAATCTTGTTCGGGCCGCCGACGCCGAAATAGATGCGCACCGTCTCGCCCACTTTCGCCTGCAATTTGTGCGTCTTGCTCAAGGCGCCCACTTCGCCATTGAAGACGTAGTAGTCGGGCAGCTCATTGGCCATTTTTTCCAGGTTCGGTTCCTGGTGCACGGGCGCGCCGTGCGGACGGCCCGTGTACATCTCGCCCTGCATCACGTAATACTCGCGGTCCACCTTCGACAGGCCGCCTTCCGGTTCGACGAGGATCATGCCGTACATGCCGGCGGCGATATGCTGCGGCACCAGCGGCGTGGCGCAGTGGTAGACGAACAGGCCCGGATTGAGCGCCTTGAAGGTGACCGTTTTTTCCTGTCCCGGCGCCACCTGCGTGTGCTGTCCGCCGCCATGGCCGCCCGTCACGGCGTGCAGGTCGATCGAATGGATCATCTTGCTGTCCTTCGCGTTGAACAGGGTCAGTTCGACCGTGTCGCCCACCTTCGCGCGCAGCATCGGGCCAGGCACTTGCCGGTTGAAAGTCCAATACGTAAAACTGGTGCCGTCATCTAGCTTGCCCGGCAATTCCACCGTCTCCATGCGGTACTTGAGCAACTGCGGCGCGCGCGCGCCGATGGCAGCGGGTACGGAGGCCGGATTGGCCGCCACGCTGACGGCCGATGGATCGGGACCGCGCATCGGCGATGGCGCGGGCGTGTACAGGGCCAGCGCGGCGGCCTGGCTCGATTCGCTGGCAGCGCTGCCGGCGCCGGCAGCCTTCGGTGCTCCCGCTTCGGCCAGCGAAGTGCCGCTCACGACCAGCTTGCCTTCCATGCCGATCTGGCGGTGGCCGGGAATCGAGCAGTAATAGGTGAACGTACCGGCGCGCGTGACCTTGAAGCGCACGGTGGTGCTGCCGCTATTGGCGCTGAATTTGCTTGAAGCCACGTTCAGTTCGGGGATCAGCAGGTCGTGTTCGGCGCCTTCGCCGCTTTTCAGCACGAGTTCGACCGTTTCCCCCACCTTGGCCGCCAGCACGGGGTTGACCTGGCCCTTGGCGTCGATGAATACCATCTTGCCGTCGACGATATTGGTTTGCAGTTCATAGCGCTTGACCGCGGCGGCGGCAGGTTTGGCGGCAGTGGCGGCAGCGCTGGCAGGCAGGCTCGCCTGGGCCTGCACGGACAGGGGCATGGCCAGGACACAGACGGCGGCGGCAATGGCGCGGAGGGAGGGAGTCGTTTTCATCAAGCTTTCCTTGGTCTTGTATGCCGGTTTGGCACTCATACCTAGGCAAACCGTGTGCCAGGAAAAACTTGTTTTAAATCAATGATTTGAAAAACACAGGGTCGTAATGACCCTTGTTTACCGTGGTTCGTTGTACCCTGCATGGTACTTATGACCACCACTGCCATCCACCTGCTGCTGCTCACCGACCTGGTCGCCGACCTGCCCGTCGCCGTGCGCCTGCAGCGCCTGGTCGGCAGCCTGCGCGCGCACTTCGGCTGCGAAGCCGTGGCCTTGCTCAAGCTCGATGGCGAGCACTTGCGCCCCGTGGCGATGGCCGGCCTGGCCAGCGACGCGCTGGGACGCCGCTTCGCCGTCGCCGACCATCCGCGCCTGGCCGCCATCCTGCAACGGCGCGGCGTGCTGTGCTTCCATCACGACAGCTCCCTGCCCGATCCCTACGATGGCCTGATCGCCGAGCGGGCCGGCGAACCGCTGCCCGTGCACGACTGCATGGGCATGGCGCTGGACCTGGAGGGCGAACGCTGGGGCGTGATCACGCTCGACGCCCTGCAGGTAGGCACCTTCGATACGCAAGCGCAGCGCGACCTGGGGGAACTGGCCTGCGCCATCGAGGCGGCCGTGCGCGTGACCCGCCTGGAAACGGAAATCCGCGCCCTGCGCCTGTCGGGCGGCGCCATGCTGGCCGATGCGCAAGCGCCGCGCGAGGAACACGATTTCGTCGGCCAGAGCAGCGCCATCACGCACTTGCTGCACGAATTGCAAGTGGTCGCCGATTCCGAACTGCCCGTGCTGCTGCTGGGAGAGACGGGCGTCGGCAAGGAACTGTGCGCGCACCGCCTGCACCGGCTGTCGCGCCGCGCAGGCAAGCCCTTGATCCACGTCAATTGCGCGGCCTTGCCCGAGTCCCTGGCCGAAAGCGAATTGTTCGGCCATGTACGCGGCGCGTTTTCCGGCGCCGTCAGCGACCGGCCCGGGCGTTTCGAGGCGGCCGAAGGGGGTACCCTGTTTCTCGATGAAGTGGGGGAATTGCCGCTGTCGATACAGGCCAAGCTGCTGCGCACCTTGCAAAATGGCGAAATCCAGCGCCTGGGTGCGGACCGGCCGCGCCGCGTCAACGTGCGCGTGATCGCCGCCACCAACCGCAGCCTGCGCGAGCATGTGCGCGATGGCTCGTTCCGCGCCGACCTGTATCACCGCCTGTCCGTGTATCCCGTGCCGATTCCGCCGCTGCGCGAACGGGGCAATGACGTGCTGCTGCTGGCCGGTGGTTTTCTTGAGCTCAACCGCGCGCGCCTGGGCTTGCGCAGCCTGCGCCTGTCCGCCGCGGCGGAAAATGCCCTGTGCCACTACCGCTGGCCGGGCAATGTGCGCGAACTGGAACATGTGATCAGCCGGGCCGCGCTGAAAGCCGTGATCCGCGGCGCGGACCGCAAGGACATCGTGACCCTGGAAACGGATATGCTCGACCTCGATGCGCTGGAGGCGCCAGCCGGCGCGGACGCGTCGCTGCCTGCGCCGGCCGCGTGCGGAGCGCCGGCGGCGCCGCTGCTGTCCATGCATCAGATCGTGGAAGCGAGCCAGCGCCAGGCCATCCGGCAAGCGCTGGTGCTACATCAGGATAACTGGGCCGCTGCCGCGCGCCAGCTGGGGCTGGACGCCAGCAATCTGCACAAGCTGGCGCGCCGGGTCGGCTTGAAAGCCTGAGCCCGGCTAAAACTCAGCGGTGAATGACCAGGGTGGTCGGCAGGCTGTGCAGGTAGGCGGCCAGGTCCTTGATGTCCTGGTTGCTCAGCGGTTTCACCTGGCCCGTCATGATGGCGTTGTTTCGGCCATTGGCCTTGTCGCCCCGCTTATACGCCGTCAAGGCGTGTTCCAGGTAATCCTTGTGCTGACCCGCCAATTTCGGATAGGACGGGTCGATGGGCGAACCGTAATCCTTACCATGGCAGGTGGCGCAGCTGTATTTTTCGGCCAGGGCCTTGCCCGTGTTGATATTGCCCGCGGCGCTGGCGGACAACGAGACGGTGGCGCAAACGAGGGCGGCGAGTAGTGTTTTCATCATCTGGCTGGTCCTCAGTTCGGCTTGGCTTGTTGCGCATAATACGCGGCGACATCGGCGATATCCTGGTCCGACAGGCTGCTGGCGATGCCCTTCATGCTCGGGTGCTTGCGATCGCCCTTCTTGTAGGCTTGCAGCGCATTCTCGATATATTTTGCCGGCTGGCCGCCGATCATCGGCACCTGGAACACTTCGGGAAAGGTTGCCTTGTAACCGGGGATGCCATGGCAGCCGATACACATTTCCACCTTGGCAGTGGCTGCCTTGGCGTTTCCTACAATGTCAGCCGCTGTGACGGCATTTGCTATGCCGGCAAGCACGAGAAGTGCAAATATTTTTTTCATAGTGGCAATGTGAACAAAGGTAATCGGAGAAACGCCAGAGCTGGTTTTTATTGATTTTATGTGTTGACAATTAAGGTTGACAATTAATCTGCTGCTTGCCGATTCTAGCCAAGATATTCTTGCAAGTCCACCTATAAAACCCGCATTGTAGGCAGGCAGGCACAGGCCGTCCGCGTGGCAGTGCGCCACAGTTCTGTTTATACTCACCATTTCCCTACTTTGGCAGACCGCTCATGCAAGCACAGCACACCCAGCAAGGCCAACGCTTCGAAGGTTCCGACAGCTATGTCGCCACCGCCGACCTGAAACTGGCCGTGAATGCGGCGCTGACCCTGCAACGCCCGCTGCTGATCAAGGGCGAACCGGGCACGGGCAAGACCATGCTGGCCGAGGAAGTGGCCGCCGCGCTGAACATGCCGCTGATGCAATGGCATATCAAATCGACCACCAAGGCGCAGCAGGGCCTGTACGAATACGACGCCGTCTCGCGCCTGCGCGACTCGCAGCTGGGCGACGAGCGCGTGCGCGACATCCAGAACTACATCGTCAAGGGCGTGCTGTGGCAGGCGTTCACGGCGCCCGAACCGGTGGTGCTCTTGATCGATGAAATCGACAAGGCCGACATCGAATTCCCGAACGACCTGCTGCGCGAACTGGACCGCATGGAATTCTATGTCTATGAAACGCGCGAAATGGTCACGGCGCGCCATCGCCCGCTCGTCATCATCACCTCGAACAACGAAAAGGAATTGCCGGACGCCTTCTTGCGCCGCTGCTTCTTCCATTACATCAAATTCCCAGACAAGGACACGATGGAGCAGATCGTCGCCGTCCACTACCCGCATCTGAAACAGGAATTGCTGGCGCAGGCGCTGCAAACCTTCTATGAAGTGCGCGACGTGCCGGGCCTGAAGAAAAAGCCGTCGACGTCGGAATTCCTCGACTGGCTCAAGCTCCTGCTGGCCGAGGACATCCCCTTTGACGCGCTGCGCAGCAAGGACAACAAGGCCGTCGTGCCGCCGCTGCACGGCGCGCTGCTGAAAAACGAGCAGGACGTGCACCTGTTCGAGCGCCTGATGTTCATGTCGCGCACCAACCGCTAAGGAGCGCCGGTGAACGACATCAGCCCGGACAAGGTCTTCGTCCCCCTGGAACTGCACGGCATCCGCCTCGAAGCGCTGGCGCCGCACCACGCGCCCGGCTTGCGCGCGGCGGCCATGGATGGCGAACTGTGGAACCTGCGCGTCACCTCGGTGCCCGAGCCGGATCAGGTGGACCAGTACATTTTCAAGGGCATCGAGATGCGCCCTTCGCGCTTCGCCTTTGCCGTCATCGACGTGGCCAGCGGCGAGGTGCTCGGCACCACCAGCTACCACGACGTGGTGTCAGCCATCGGACGCCTGGAAATCGGCTACACCTGGTATGCGAAGCGCTGCCAGCGCAGCCACGTCAACACCACCTGCAAATTGCTGCTGCTGGCGCACGCCTTCGACACGCTCGGCTGCGCGCTGGTGGGCCTGCGCACCGACAATTTCAACCATGCCTCGCAGGCGGCCATCGAACGCCTGGGCGCGAAAAAGGATGGCGTGCTGCGCCACCATGCGCTGCGCCGCGACGGCACCGTGCGCGACACGGTCATGTACAGCATCACGCGTGGCGAGTGGCCGGAAATCGCCGCCCATCTGCGCTACAAGCTGGCGCAGCGCCCCATCGCCGCACTGCCCCGCGCGGGAGCCGCCGGGGCAGAGGAAGCGCCATGCTGATCGACTTCTTCTTCACGCTCAAGGATGCGAAGATTCCCGTCTCGATCAAGGAATTCCTGACCCTTCTTGAGGCGCTGCAAAAGAACGTCATCGACGCCTCGATGGACGATTTTTACTATCTGGCGCGCCTGACCCTGGTCAAGGACGAAGCCCATTTCGACAAGTTCGACCGCGCGTTTGCACAGTACTTCAAGGGCGTCAACGCGGCCTTCGACACGAATGCGGCGATTCCCCTCGACTGGCTGCTCAAGCGCATGCAGCGCGAGCTGTCCGAGGAACAGAAGGCGCAGCTGGAGAAATTCGGCTACGACAAGCTGATGGACCGCCTGAACGAGCTGCTGAAGGAACAGAAGGAGCGCCACGAAGGCGGCAGCAAATGGATCGGCACGGGCGGCACGTCGCCATTCGGCAATGGCGGCACGAACCCGGAAGGCATCCGCATCGGCGGCAAGGGCGGCAACCGCACGGCCGTGAAAGTGTGGGAAGCGCGCAGCTACAAGGATTACGACGGCGAGCGCGAACTGGGCACGCGCAACATCAAGGTGGCCTTGCGCCGCCTGCGCAAATTCGCGCGCGAAGGCGCGGAAGATGAACTGGCGCTGGACGCCACCATCGCCGCCACGGCCAATAACGCGGGCTATCTCGACATCAGGATGCGGCCCGAACGCAAGAACCGCATCAAGGTGCTGATGCTGCTCGATGTTGGCGGCAGCATGGACGACCATATCGAGCGCACCGAGGAACTGTTTTCGGCGGCGAAGACGGAATTCAAGAACATGGAGTTCTTTTACTTCCATAACTGCGTCTACGACTACCTGTGGAAGAACAACCGGCGCCGCAACGCCGAACGGTTCCCCACCTGGGACGTGCTGCGCAAATACCCGCCGGACACCAAGCTGATTTTCGTCGGCGACGCCACCATGAGCCCCTATGAAATCCTGCAACCGGGCGGCAGCGTCGAATACAACAACGAGGAAGCGGGATCGACGTGGCTGGCCCGCTTTACCCAGGCATTCCCGAAATTCATCTGGCTCAATCCCGAATCGGAGGGATTGTGGCAGTACCGCCAGTCGATCGGCGTGATGCGGCAATTGATGAACAACCGCATGTTCCCCCTGTCGATCGACGGCCTGGAACGGGGCATGCGTCTGCTCAGTAAATAAAAGCACGCAACAAAAAGTCCATGGCGGCAGGGGGCCGCCATGCCGTACACTGCGACACGGCACTACCGTGCGGAGCCTCTCCGCTGCGGGCGGGTACCATACGCTGATACCAGCCCTGCCCAACCTGCTGCATCCTGTGCGCGGCCGCCATGGCCGCGACACTGTTCGATTGCGCACATCGTGCGCGCCTTCTGCTCCGGTAGAATCGGCGCATCGCTCTGCGCAAACCATGCACCATCGCTGCACCACGACATTGCCGCGCCAGCCCCCGTGCTGCCGGCCGGTGCAAGCGCCATTTTCAAAGGAATGAGCATGCAAAGTCTGATCTCGATCGCCGCCGACCTGTCCTGGCCGTTCGCCATCACCCTGGCCTGGGTGGTGGGCGAATTCGGCCACCGCTGGACTGGCCTGCCGCGCATCAGTTTTTACGGCGTGATCGGTTTCGTCCTCGCGCAGACGCAGGTAGGCATCCTGCCGCAGACAGACGCCGGCCCCATGCTGGTGCTGGCCGACGTGGCCTTCGGCCTGATCCTGTTCGAGGTGGGCTACCGCATCAACCTGCGCTGGCTGAAGAACAATCCGTGGATCGCCGTCACGGGCTTGGTCGAATCCTTGCTGACCTTTGCCGTCGTCTACTTCATCGGCATCGAATTCGGTTCCACCTCGATGACGGCGCTGCTGCTGGCATCACTCGCCATGTCCACCTCGCCGGCCACCATCATGCGCGTCATCAACGAGGAGCGCAGCTCGGGCCAGGTCACGGAACGCATCGTCCACCTCACCGCTCTCAATTGTGTGCTGGCCGTCTTCACGTTCAACATCATCGTCGGCTTCTGGATGTTCCAGAGTTCCACCGACCTGATCGAAGCGAGCAGCAGCAGCGCCGCCGTGCTGGCCGCCTCGGTGGCCGCCGGTACCGTCTTCGGCATCGTCGTGCCGGCCATGCTGCGCCGCCTGGGCAATATGGCGCAGGATGCCACCGTGGCCTTCGCGCTGTCGGTGATGCTGCTCGTCGCCCTCACCTACACCACCAGCCTGTCGCCGCTGCTGGCCACCCTCACCTTCGGCCTGGTGGCGCGCCACCGCCGTGTCGCCTTCAGCCAGGCGCAGCGCAATTTCGGCGCGCTGGGCGAGCTGCTGACGGTGCTGCTGTTCGTGTATGCCGCCTCGACCCTGGAATGGGCCAGCGTGGCTGCCGGCGCGGGCCTGGCCCTGGCCGTCGTCGGCGGGCGATTGCTGACGAAGGTCGTCGGCGTGGCCGCGTTCTCGCATGTGAGCGGCATTTCCTGGCGCAAGGGCGTGCTGACGGGCGTGGCGCTGACGCCCGTCTCCGTCTTCATCATCCTGCTGCTGGAGCACGCGCGCCAGCACGGCGTGAACTTCGGCGACGAATTGAACGCCCTGGCCGCCATCACCCTGGGACTGGAACTGGTCGGCCCCGTGCTGGTGCAGCGCGTGCTGATGCTGGCCAAAGAAACCCACGAAATCAAGGAGCGCTAAATGCCGCTGGAACCCTTTGGCCAATCGGCCGCGCTGACCTTCGGCGTCGAACTCGAACTGCAACTGGTGAACCTGTCGGACTATGACTTGACGGCCGCCAGCCCCGACCTGCTGCATCTGCTGAATAAAAAACCATTTCCCGGCAACGTCACGCCGGAAATCACCGAGAGCATGATCGAGATCAACTCGAGCGTGCACACGCATCACGGCCCCCTGCTGGAGCAGCTGCAGGAAATCCGCGACACCTTGATCACGGCCGGCGACAAGCTCAATATCGGCATCGCGGGCGGCGGCACGCACCCGTTCCAGCAATGGTCGTCGCAAAAGATCTTTTCCAAGCCCCGCTTCCAGGAGATTTCGGAACTGTACGGCTACCTGGCCAAGCAATTCACCATCTTCGGCCAGCACGTGCACATCGGCTGCGCCTCGGGCGACGACGCCATGTTCCTGCTGCATTCGCTGAACCGCTACATCCCCCACTTCATCGCCCTGTCGGCGTCCTCGCCCTACGTGCAGGGACGCGACACCCTGTTCGATTCGGCCCGCCTCAATTCCGTGTTCGCGTTTCCCATGAGCGGGCGCGCGCCGTTTACGCTGAGCTGGGACCAGTTCTCCAACGAGTATTTTGCCAAGATGGAGAACACGGGCATCATCAAGAGCATGAAGGATTTTTACTGGGATATCCGTCCCAAGCCGGAATTCGGCACCATCGAACTGCGCGTGTGCGACACGCCGCTGACGGTGGAACGGGCCGCCGCGCTGGCCGCCTACCTGCAAGCGCTGTGCCGCTACCTGCTCGAACGCCGCGAAACCCCGCCGGTGGAAGACGATTACCTCGTATATAACTACAACCGCTTCCAGGCTTGCCGCTTCGGCCTCGACGGCGCCATCACGCATCCGAAAACCTACGAAACGATGTCGCTGCGCGAAGACATCATGACCACCCTGCGCAAGATGGAACCGCACGCCGAGGCGCTGGGCAGCACGCCAGCCCTGAAACACCTGTCGGACGTGGCCAAGCAATGGAGCGACGCGCAATACCTGCGCAAGCAACACAGCTTGCAGGGCAGTGCCGAGGGCATGGTCGATTCGGCGATCCGATGTTTTCGCGGTGAACCGATGAACTATTGACGCTGTCCGGTCCAGCCAACGTCGCGTCCATGGGGTCTGACCCGCCGGGTCAGACCCCAGCATTCAACAACGTCAAACCCAAAAAACCACACCCCATCTCCCCATCGTTTACAGCCGCCGCCACCGCTTGTTACAATAAGTGAGAATGATTCTTATTATTGTTTAAAAACACCAGCCCACCCGGGCCGGCCATGCAAGGGGAATGCGATGCCGCTGGCAGAGCCGCTACAACGCCAGGACATCGCGACACTGTATGCCGAGCACCACGGCTGGCTGCAAGGCTGGCTGCGCAAGAAGCTGGGCAGCACCGCCTGCGCAGCCGATGTGGCGCACGACACCTTCATGCGCCTGCTCGACCGCGAAGACGCCATCGCCGCGCGCGAGCCGCGCGCCTTTCTCGCCACCGTCGCGCAGCGCGTGCTGTTCAACCATTACCGCCGTCAGAAACTCGAACAGACTTACCTCGACGTGCTGGCGCAACTGCCGCCCCGGCATGCGCCATCGCCCGAGGAACGGTCGCTGCTGCTGGCGACCGTATTTGAACTGGACCGCATGCTCGACGGCTTGCCGCCTCCCGTGAAACGGGCTTTTTTACTACGCCAGCTCGACGAGCTGCCGCAGGAAGACATCGCGCGCCAGCTCGGCATCTCGCTGGCCACGGTGAAACGCCACCTGCAGCGCGCCGGCAGCGCCACGCAGGCGTGGCAGCAGTTGCAAACGCAGCATGAACACCTGCCGCCCGCCATGCACGCTTCCCTACTGCGCGCCTGCGTGCAAGCGAATGCGCCGCGCCGCCATGCCGTCAAGACCCTGGCCCTGCTGCTGGCCTGCGGCGCCTCGCTGTATGCGTTTGAGCGCCGCAGCCCATGGCGCGGCTGGATGGCCGATTACCGCACGGCAGTCAACCAGCGCCGCATGGTGACCCTCGATGACGGCACCCAGCTCACGCTCAACACCGGCAGCGCCGTGAACATCGCTTACGACGGCGAGCGGCGCCGCATCGAACTGCTGGCCGGCGAAATCTTCATCGCCACCGGCATAGATGCAGCGCGGCGCCCCTTCTTCGTCGCCACGCCGCATGGCAGCCTGCAGGCACTGGGCACGCGCTTCACCGTGCGCCTGCGCGATGACTATGCCAGCGCCGGCGTGCTCGAAGGGGCCGTCGCCGTGCTGGCCAGCGACGGCGCCCAGCGTCTGGTGCTGCATCCCGGCGAAGGTGCCCATTTCGACAGCAACAGCCATCATCGCCAGGCGCTGGCGCCATATGGCGGCGCCTGGCTCGACGGCATGCTGGTGGCGCGCGACATGCGCCTGGCCGATTTCCTCGCCGAGCTGGCGCGCTACAGCGAGCATCCGCTGGCCTGCGCGCCCGGCATCGCCGACCTGCGCGTCTCCGGTTCCTACCCGCTGGCCAATGTCGGCGCCATCCTCGACGCCGTCAGCGCCAGCCTGCAATTGCGGCGCAATACCGTCACGCGCTTCTGGGGTCAGCAAGTCGTCAGGATCGAACTGGTGGCCCATTGAAAAATATTTTCTGCAAAGTGAGCTGTTCTAGCGTGCTCGCGTGACTTGGAAGATAGGTAGTCTCCATCTTGCGCATCCACGAAAGGTTTTATTCCATGTACCACGCTTCGCGTTCCCTCCTTACCCGCACCGTCCTGGCCTGCGCCCTGTCGCAGATCGGCATGGCTCTCACCCTGCCGGCGCTGGCCCAGGCACAAAGCCAGCAAGTGCGCGTCTACAGTATCCCCGCCGGCGCGCTGGGCGATGCGCTGACGCGCTTCGGCAGCGACAGCGCCATTTTATTGTCGTTCTCCAGCGACGCCACGCAAGGCTTGCGCAGCGCCGGCCTGCAAGGCAGCTATGGCGTGCACGATGGTTTCCGCGTGCTGCTGGCGGGCAGCGGCCTGCAAGCCGTGCCGCAGGCGAACGGCGGCTACCTGCTGCAAAAGATCCCCGCCGGCGCGGATACTGCCTCGGTGGATAGCCGCGGCGTGGCCGTCATGAGCGGCGTCACCGTGGTGGCGGCGGCCGAGCGCAGCGCCGTGACGGGCGGCACCGGCAGCTATATGGGCGGCCCCGCCAGCGGCGCCACGGGACTGGCGTTGACGCAACGCGAAACGCCGCAGTCGCTGACCATCGTCACGCGCCAGCAGATGGATGACCAGAACAGCAACGCCGTCTCCGACGTCATGAAGAACGTCAATGGCGTGAGCGTGCAAAACTACGACAGCGACCGCTGGAGCTTCCAGGCGCGCGGCTTTGCCGTCACCAATTTCCAGTACGACGGCGTGTCGGCCATCTATGACGGCGTCTACGACTGGGGCACGACCAATAGCGACATGGCTATCTATGACCGCATCGAAGTGCTGAAAGGCGCGACGGGCCTGATGAGCGGTTCGGGCGACCCGTCGGCCACCGTCAACATGGTGCGCAAGCGCCCCACCGCCCACTTTGAGGGTTCGGCGACCCTGGGCGCGGGATCGTGGGACAACTACCGCGGCGAAGCCGATGTCTCCGGCCCGCTCAATGCCAGCCGCACGGTGCGCGGCCGCCTGGTGGGCGCCTACCAGGACAAGCACTCCTACCTGGATCGCTACACGCAGCAGAAATCCGTCGCCTACGGCATCATCGAAGCGGACCTGACGCCCGTCACTCTGCTGACGGCCGGCTTTACGCACCAGGATTACAAGCCGCGCGGGTCGACCTGGACCGGTTTCCCCGTCCTGCTGTCCGACGGCACGCGCACGGATTTCCCCACCTCGTGGAACCCGGCCACGGACTGGAGCCGCCGCGACATGCAGAACACCACCCTATTTACGTCGCTGGAACACAGCTTCGCCAACGCGTGGAAAGTGAAATTGAGCGCCAATCAGTTGCGCAGCAAGCATGACAGCGTGCTCGGTTCGGCCAGCGGCGGCAATCCCGACCCCGCCACGGGCGCAGGCGCGTTTTTCTTCATGGGTAAATACAAGGGCGACCGCCGCCAGACCACCGTCAACGTCGACGCCAGCGGCCCGTTTACCGCGTTTGGCCGCCAGCATGAAGCGATGATCGGTTATTCCAGTTCGACGGCGAAGCAGGATGGTCCCGTCTATGATTCGCTCTACCCGCCCGTCGAAGGCAGTTATTTCGACTGGCGCGGCCAGTACGCGGAACCGGCATTCAAACGCACGGGCAACGACAACGACAGCACGCGCCAGAGCGGCCTGTATGGCGCCGTGCGCCTGCATCCCGTCGATGCGCTGTCGGTAATTCTCGGCGCACGCGTGAGCGATTACAAGCAGGAGCAGGACCGCACTTTCTTCGACGCCGGCACCGCGCGCATCACCTCGCGCATCGAGGAAAACAAGGTCATCACGCCGTATGCGGGCGTCGTGTATGACCTCGACAAGACGTATTCCGTGTTCGGCAGCTACACGAGCATCTTCGCGCCGCAAAGCAGCCGCGACATCAACCGCAACTTCCTGTCGCCCGTGCGCGGCAAGGGTGTGGAAGCGGGTGTGAAGGCCGAATACCTCGACGGCAAGGTCAATGGCAGCGCGTCCCTGTTCCAGATCCGTCAAAGCAACGTGGCCAGCCCTGTGGGCGAAGTCAACGGTGAGATAATGTATAAAGCCATCGACGGCGTCACCAGTCGTGGCGTGGAAATGGAAGTGACGGGCGAAGTGGCCAAGGATGTGAGGCTGAGCGCCGGCTACACCTACACCCACGTGCGCGATGCGGATGGCAAGGATGTCTTTTCTACCATGTTGAAAACGACGCAGCCTGCCCACCTGGTGCGCGTGCAAGGCACGTGGCGCCTGCCGGCCAGCCTGGACAAGCTGACCGTCGGTGGCGGCATCAACTGGCAAAGCAGCTACGACGGCAATATCTGGAACCCCGCCATCGAGGACAATTCACGCATCAAGCAGGGCGGCTACGCGCTGCTCAACCTGATGGCGCGCTACGAGATCAGCAGGAACGTCACGGCCAGCGTCAACGTGAACAACCTGCTGGACAAGAAATACTTCACGGGCCTCGGCCTGTTCCAGACGGGCTTCTACGGCGAACCGCGCAATGTGATGTTCACCGTGCGCACGAAGTTTTAATCAGCTCCCATACAGCGCCAGCGCCCAGGCTGGCGGGTGCAATTCCAGCGCCAGCGGCAGGTAAGCGGGATCGAAGCGCGCCGCCAGCAGATACACATTGGCGGCGCCCTTCGGCTCCCAATTCCCCGTAAAGCCTTTTTCGCCGGCCGCCACGCGCTTGCGGTCGAAGGGCACGGCGCTCTTGGCGAACTCCTCGTGCGTCTTTCTCCCCTGCGCGTACGGCGCCAGCCAGGCCAGCGCCTCGGCCAGGCGCCGCGCTTCCGGCGCGCCATACCAGTCGTCGCCATGCGCCTGCGCCATCAGGGCGGTCGTCAGCAACGGCTCCAGGCTGTAGGTGGTGTAATGCAGGGCATCGCGCTGCTCGAAGTCGAAGGGTACGCCGCCGACGCCGATATTGCGCGGCACGTGCGCCAGGAAGCGTTCCTTCGCCCGCGCGATCAGCAAGGCGTCGCCCGTGACATACGCGGCGGCCGTGCCGATCTTGATGCGGTGGCTATGCCAGTTGTTGCGCGCCGTGGACGGGCCGCCCACCTTGATGGGGTCACTCAGATATCCGTGCGCCAGGGTGCGGCAAAATGCCTGCACCTGTTCGCGCTCGACGCCGTTCAAGCGTTCCTGCACCAGGTCAAAGCCCATCAGGAGGCTGGCCAGCTCCGTCTCGTCGACGGGACTGAACGACGGCTGGTAGGCGCCGCTCCAGGCCAGCAGCAGCTGGCGCGCCGCCTCGAAATGCGCCATCTCGCCCGATAGTCTCCAGGCCAGCGCCTGCAGGCGCGCCTGGCGCCAGTCTTCCTGCGCCTGCTGGCTGGTCTCGCGTCCGCCCTCGCCCTTCAGCAAGCCGCCCGTGCGCACTTCGGCCATCAGGTGCACGGGGCGCGCCGCACCCTTGCGCGCCGCCTTGACCACCTGTTCCGCAATGGCCGGCACCACCCGCGCCTTGAGCGTGCGGACGCGCGCGGCGGACGTCAGCGCAAACGGCAGCGCGCCTTCATGCGGGCGCGGCGCCGCGCGCAAGCCAGCCAGGGGCAGCGCCAGCAGGCCGGCCAGCACAATGCGCCGGCGCATCAGGTGCGTACTCAAAACCGCGTCTCCCGCGCCGCGCGCAAAAAGTTATCGAGGATGGGTGTGCAATCGAGCAGTTCGACGCCGCCCGCCGAATGGAATTCCGGGTGCCACTGCAGGCCCATGACGAAGCGCGCCCGCTGGTAGCGGATGGCTTCGACGATATTGTCCCCTTGCGAATACGCTTCCACCGTGATGTCGCGCCCCAGGTCCTTGACCGACTGATGGTGGATGGAATTGACGAGCGCCTCGCCCGTCTTCGGGAACAGCCCCGCCAGCGACGAGCCTTTCGGGAAGACGATGCTGTGGCGGTGGCGGTCATACAGGTCATTGACGTGCGAGGTGGCGCCTTCCACATCCGAGGCGATGTCCTGGTACAGGGTGCCGCCAAAGCCCACGTTGATGAGTTGACAGCCGCGGCAGATGCCCAGCACGGGCTTGCCCGCATCGACGAATTCGTGCAGCAGTTCCAGTTCGTACAGGTCGCGCGCGCGGTCGCCGCTCCATTCGGGCCGCGTGGCCGCCTCCGAATACGTCTGCGGCGAGACGTCGGCGCCGCCCTGCAGCACCAGGCCGTCCAGGTGGCGCGCATAGTGGCGCAAGGTGATGTTACTCGGGTGTAGCTGGCCGCTGGTATTGACGGTCGGGATCATGAACACCAGCACGTCGCGCGACATCACCCACTGGGCGATCGACTCTTCCAGGTATTGCAGGTTCTTGCTGCGCAGGCCAGTGGCACCCGGTTCGGGGTGGAAAATGCGCGCCGAGATGCCGATGCGCAGGGTGCGCCGCATGAAATCGCGGCTGGCCTTGTCGCGCATGGAGCGGTAGCGCGACGAGATCACCCGCCAGGCCAGCGCCAGCGGCGTGTCGTTGTCCTTCAGATAGCGGGGTGCGGCATCGCGCGCGCGGTGCTCATCATCGGGCGCCCTGCCTACCCGGTCGGGCCGCGCCGAAGCTGGCGCCGCGGGATCGGTGGAAGGGGGAAGCTGGGGATCTTTTTCGTCTGACATGGCGGAGCTGACTGAAAGCGGAGACGTTTTCAATATAAACCCCTGCCCCGGAAAGCACGATTCAATTTTGTAACAAAAGCCCACGCGCGGGGCATCCACGCAACACGTCCACGCCCGATGCATACAGCCCGTTTACGCTGGCGGCACCGCTTTTTAGAGAATCTTTACGCCCCCGCTGCTAATCTTGAGCGTACCTCAACCACCGCTGCAAAGCCACCATGGAACCCCATTCACGCCTGCAAACGCATCAAGCCCTGCCCCACCGCCATCCCCGCCTGCCCACCTTCCTCATGCATATCACGGTCGACAAAGCCTGCCTGGCCGAGCTGCGCCAGCTGGTCGTGCGGACCTGCGGCGGCATGCTGTCATTCATGCGCGTCGAGGCAGTCGACCACGCCGAACGCATGAAAGTCTGGCTGTGCGTGACGGAACCGGCCCTGCGCCTGACCATGGATGCCGTCATGCGCCTACTGCCGGCGGCAGAATTTGGCCGCATCAGCCAGGGGAAATCGCTATGAACCAGTATGCCTGCGAACACGCGATGTCTTCCTCGCGCATCACTGCGCACTTCCAGGGCATCTGGGTGCCGATGGTCACGCCATTCCTTGATGTCGATGGCGAAATCGACTTCGACGCCGCCCAGCAACTGGCGTGCGAACTGGCCGCCAGCGGCATCGATGGCCTGGTGGTGTGCGGCACCACGGGCGAAGCGGCCATGCTGAGCGCCGCGGAACAGACCATGCTGCTCGACAACGTGCTCGAAGCCGTCGGCCCCCGTTTCCCCGTCGTGATGGGGATCGGCGGCAGCGATACGCGCAGCGTCGTCGCCACGGTGCAGCGCTACAACGACCATCCGCTGGCCGGCCTGCTGGTCTCCGCGCCCGCGTACGTGCGCCCGTCGCAGGACGGCATCGTGCGCCACTTCCAGGCCATCGCCGCCGCCACCGACCAGTCCATCGTGCTGTACAACGTGCCGGCGCGCACGGGCGTCAATGTCGAACCGCAGACGGCCGCGCTGCTGGCGCGCGACTCGCACTTCGTCGCCATCAAGGAAGCGGGCGGCAAGCTGCAGCAACTGGGCGAACTGCTGCTCGACACACGCCTGGACGTCCTGTGCGGCGACGATGCGCTGCTGCTGGCCAGCCTGTCCATGGGCGGCCACGGCGCCATGTCGGCCGCCGCCCAGGTCCGTCCCGATCTGTATGCGCAGCTATATCATCTGGTCAAGCAGGGCCGCCACGGCGCCGCCGGCGCCCTGTTCAAGATCATGCTACCCGTCATCCGCCTGCTGTTTGCCGAACCGAATCCCGCTCCCGTCAAAGCGGCGCTGGCCATGCAAGGCAAGGTGCGCGACGCATTGCGCCTGCCGATGACGCCCATGTCCGCCGCCGGCCAGGCCGCCCTGGCCGCGGCGCTCGAACCCCTGATGGAACTGCCCGCATGGACCGCCAGCGACAGGGATGCGCCGCGCGAAGGCTGTCTGCTGCAGCTGGTTTCCCCCGCCAACATCATGCCAGCCGTGCGCCAAGATGATCATCGCCATCACGGATGAACGCGGGGGCATGGAGAAATCCATCCTGGCCGGACGGCTGGCCGCCTCGCGCGCGCTGGCCGGACGCAAGGTATTGCTGCTCGATGCCGATCCGCGCCAGGGCGCCATGGCGCAGGCCAGGAACCTGCACGACGGCGCCATGCACGGCAGCCTGACGCGGCCGCGCCTGATGGCGCGCGCCATCAGCGCCAAGGGCTTGCAGCCGGAGCTCGAGCACCTGGTGCACTGCTACCACGACATCGTCATCGACAGCGAAGGCCGCGACTCCATGGGCAGCCGTTCGGCCCTGATCGCGGCGCGCGTGCTGGTGGTGCCGCTCGACGGTGTCGTCGATGGCGCCGCGCAGGCGGGCCTGGCGCGCCGCATCGCACACGCGCGCAGCGTCAATCCTGACCTGCGCGTCTTGCTGGCAACGGACGCGCAAGCGGCACCCGCCCATGCGCTGGCCGCGCAGATCCCCTCCGCCCGCGTGGTGGGACTGGGGCAGCTGTACTGCGCCGTTTTCAACCTGCCAGCGTAAGTACGCAAAAAAGGCGGCGCATGCGCCGCCTCTCCTTTCAGTCAACTCAGTCCATTAAAACGTCTTGCTGACCGTCAGCTGCAGCGCCGTCTTGCCCATGAATTTGCCATTCACGGGCGAGGCATAGGCCGACTTGCCCGCGTTCGTGCCGATCACGGCCAGCGCGCCCGAAACAAAGCCGAAGTCGCGCGTGACGCCCACTTTCCAGTCCGTATAGCTCGACGCGTCGTTGTTCCTGACCTTCTGGTGGCCCGCATGCAGGTTGCCGGTCCAGCCGTTCGTCAGGTCGATGGTCGCGCCGATGTCCAGGTAGCCGCTGTTCTTGCTGTTGACGATGCCGAACAGGTTGGAGACGGCGTGCGAATATTTGACGTAGGCGGGACCATACGACAGCTGGCCGTAGACTTCCTGCGTGTCCGCGTTGGCCAGGCCGATATTCTTCAAGCCGTTGTCCGCATACACGTAGGCGAGCACGCCCACGTCATAGCCGATATCACCGGTCAACTGGCCGCGCTTGCCCGCATACAGGTCCACTTCCACGTCGCCGCTGCCGCCCGCGTCCTTGGTCCACTTGATGGTCGAGGCCCAGGCGCCCGCATACAGGCCCGTCGGGTTGTTGACGTAATCGACGCCGCCCTGCAGCGCCGGTTTCAAACGCGTCTGCGAAATGCCGCGATAGCGGTAATCGGACACGCCGGCCACATTGAAACTGACTTCATTGTCGGGCTTGACCTCATCCGCGTGGGCCAGGCTGCCCGTCAAGGCGGTGAAGGGGGTGGCTAGGGCAAGTGCCAGTAGCATTTTATTCATGGTTTTTTCTTCTTCATGGGTGGTATGGGCCTTTGCCAACATGGCGCAGCTGGCCCGCCGCTGCAAAAAAATGGGTAAAGCGTCCCCCTGACGCGCGCGGCGCCTGTTTTCAAACAGGGAAATAACAGGTGTTAGAGCGGCAGCAGCAACCGGTAGCCGACGGCCGTTTCCGTCAGCAGGTACTGCGGCTGGGCCGGATCGGCTTCCAGCTTCTGGCGCAGATGGCCCATGTAGATGCGCAGATAGTGGCCGTTTTCGCTGTTCGACGGCCCCCATACTTCGCGCAACAGCTGCGGATTGGTGACCACCCTGCCGGCATTCTTAACGAGTACCGACAGCAGGCGGAATTCCGTCGGCGTCATGTGCACCAGCTGCTTGTTGCGTGTCACCAGACGGTCCTTCAAATCGACGCGCACGTCGCCAAACTGCACCACGCCATCGTCGCTGGCGGCAGGCTGGCGCTGGCGGCGCAGGGTGGCGCGCACGCGGGCCAGCAGTTCGCCCACGCCGAAGGGCTTGGTGAGATAGTCGTCGGCGCCCGCATCGAGCGCGCGAATCTTGTCCTGCTCGTCGACCCGCGCCGACAGCACGATGATGGGCACGGCCGACCATTTGCGGATGTCGGCGATGAAATCGATGCCGTCGCCATCGGGCAAACCGAGGTCCAGCACGATCAGGTCGGGCCGGCGCGTGCCCGCATCGATCAAGCCCCGCTGCATGGTGGCGGATTCGAAAATCTGCCAGCCCTCGTCCTCCAGCGCGGCGCGCACGAAGCGGCGGATTTGCGGTTCATCCTCGACCAGCAGGGCGGTGGCGGAAGGTTCGTTCATGTTGGTTTTCCTGTTTCATGGTCGTTGGCGTCATCGAGCTCGATCTCCGGCGGCGCCGGAGGCGTGCCCAGCGGCAGGCTGAACACAATGGCGGCGCCCCGTCCCGGAGCGTGCGGCTGCGCGTGGATGGTGCCGCCGTGGGCTTCGACGATGGCGCGGCAAATGGCCAGCCCCAGCCCGACGCCCGGCTTGTTCGATTCGCGTTCGCCGCGCGTAAATTTTTCAAAGATCGCTTCTTCGCGGCCGGGCGGCAAGCCCGGGCCATCATCGGCCACTGTCACCTGCAGGAACTGGCCGTGCACCCCGGCCGCGACCGTGATGGTGCTGCCGGGCGGCGTGTACTTGGCCGCGTTTTCCAGCAGGTTGCACAGTACGCGCTCGATCAGTACCGCGTCGTAGCGCACCAGCGGCAAGTCCGGCGCCAGCTGCGTCTGCACGGCATGCTGCTGCAATTGCGGGCCACTGGCACGCAGCGCGCTGCCCACCACTTCTTCCAGCGCCTGCCATTGCAGGTTCAGGCGCACCTGCCCGCTTTCGATGCGCGCCATGTCCAGCAAATTCGCCACCAGGGCGCTCATGCGTACGGTTTCGGACTGCAGCGAGCGTGCCATGTCCAGCTGCGCGGGCGACAAGGCTGGCCGCGATAGGGCCAGTGATTCGGCCAGGCCCACCAGCGACGTCAAGGGCGTGCGCAAGTCGTGCGACAGGGCCGCCAGCAGCGAATTGCGCAAGCGCTCGGACTCCATCTGCAGCAGCGCGCCCTGGGCCACGTCGATGTAGTGCACGCGTTCGAGCGCGATGGCCGCCAGCGCGGCAAAGGTATCAAGGTGCTGGCGCTGTTCCGGCACCAGCAGCCAGCGCCCGCGGTGTGCGCCCTCGAGCGGCAGCAGTGCCAGCACGCCCCGTGTGCGCATCGGTGCGATCAGCGGCAGGTAGAAAATGGGCGACGCCGGCAAGGTATCCGTGCCCGTCCCCGCCGCCTGCGCATGGTCGAAGGCCCACTGCGCGATGCCGATATCTAGCGGCTCGCCGCCGTTCGGGGTCTGCAAGCTGCCCTCGTCATCGGGCAGCAGCAAGGTGGCGCGCGCGCGGAAAGCCCGTTCGATGGCGCTTTTCGTGATGTCGAAAATCTGCTCCGTCTGCAGCACGCCGGACAACTCACGCGAGAATTCGTACAGGGCCCGGGCGCGCGCTTCGCGGTGCGAGGCCACGCGCGCCTGGAAACGCAGGCCGGCCGTCAGGTGGCCTGTGATCAGGCCCACGGCCAGCATCACGCCAAAAGTGATCACATACTGGAAATCGCCCACGGCAAACGAAAAGCGCGGCGGCACGAAGACGAAATCGAAGCAAGCCACGCCCACCAGGCTGGCCAGCGCCGCCGGCCCGCGCCCCAGGCGCACGGCCACCAGCACCACCGTCAGCAAGGACAGCATGGCGATATTGGCCAGGTCCAGATAGGGTTGCAGGGGGACCGAGGCGAGAGCCGTGGCCAGGCTGGCGCCGGCCGCCAGGATGTAACGCCAATGGCGCGAGGACCGGCGCGGCGCCTCGGCATCGTCGCCCGCCGCGCGCCGGGGCGCCGCATCGGCTGGCGGCAAGCCCACCTCGATCAGATCGATATCGGGCGCCAGGCTGGCCATGCGCGCGGCCGGCGACGCATGCCACAGGCGCGCCAGCGCACCGGCGCGGCTACGGCCCACGATGACTTTCGAGATATTCGCACTGCGCGCATACTCGACCACGGCGCCGGCGATGTCGGCGGACGGATTGACGGCCGTGCGCGCACCCAGGTCCTGCGCCAGTTTCAGGGTTTTCAGGATGCGCTCGCGCTGGCCCGCCGGCAGGCGCTGCAAACGGGGCGTTTCCACGTATAACGCATGCCATTCCGCGTTCAGCTGGCTGGCCAGGCGCGCCGTGCTGCGGATCACGTGTTCGCCCCCCGCGTGCGGTCCCACGCAGGCCAGCAGCGCGGCACCCGTCTTCCACACGGGATTGATCGATTTTTCGACGCGGTAGGCTTGCACGTCGTCCTGCACCCGGTCTGCCGTGCGGCGCAAGGCCAGTTCGCGCAGGGCGATCAGATTACCCTTGCGGAAAAAATGCTGGGACGCCCGCTCCGCCTGCTGCGGCTGATACACCTTGCCCTGTTTCAGGCGGTGCAGCAGTTCATCGGCGGGGATATCGACCAGCACCACTTCGTCGGCGCGGTCGAACACCGTGTCGGGCAAGGTTTCGGCCACGCGCACGCCCGTGATGCCGCCCACCACGTCGTTCAGGCTTTCCAGGTGCTGCACGTTGACGGTCGACAGCACGTCGATGCCGGCCGCCAGCAACTCCTCGACATCCTGCCAGCGCTTCGGATGGCGCGAACCGGCCACGTTCGAATGGGCCAGTTCATCCATCAGTATCAGCGCCGGCGAGCGCCGCAGCGCTTCGTCCAGGTCAAACTCGAACAGGGTCTTGCCCCGGTATTCGATGGCCTTCAGGGGCAGCACGGGCAAGCCGTCAAGCTGGGCCGCCGTATCCTGGCGCCCATGCGTCTCCACCACGCCCACCAGCAAGTCCTGGCCATCGGCCAGCAATTTGCGGGCGGCGGCCAGCATCGCATAGGTCTTGCCGACGCCGGCCGAGGCGCCAAAGTAAATGCGCAGCCGGCCGCGCGCGGCTTTCTTTTCCTGCGCCTGCACTTGCGCCAGCAGGGCATCAGGGTCGGGGCGTTGGCTGTCGTTGGGGAGCATGGGCATCTTTTAATGTCAAAACCAGGGGCAAAACCGGCGGCTCTGCTCCTGCATCATCTTACTTCGCGGCCGCATCCAGCGCCAGATTCAGTTCCAGCACATTGACCCGCGGTTCGCCGAAAAAGCCGATATACGCGGTTTTCTGCACCTTGGCGATGGCGTTTTCCACCTGCGCCAGCGGCACGGCGCGCACGCGGGCCACGCGCGGCGCCTGGTACAAGGCGCCCGCCAGGCTGATTTCCGGATCCAGGCCGCTGCTCGACGCCGTCACCAGGTCGACAGGGATCGGGGTGCGATTGCCCGGATCGGCTGCCTGCAGGGCAGCGATGCGCGCCTTGACGGCGTCCACCAGGGCCGGGTTGCTCGGACCCTGATTCGAACCGCCCGAACCGGCGCCGTTATTCGCCATCGGCGCGGTGGCCGATGGCCGGCCCCAGAAGTACTTGGGCGAGGTGAAGGACTGGCCGATCAGGCTCGATCCGACAGGTTTTCCACCACGCTCGACGATGCTGCCGTTGACTTCATCGTTGAAGGCCAGCTGCCCGATACCGGCCGTGGCAAACGGATAGACGACGCCGCAGATCACGGTCAGCGCGGCAAACAGGACCAGGGCGGGACGTACGATAGTGCTCATGATGGTTCCTTTAGACTAAATTGAGTGCGGACAGCAGCATGTCGATAAGCTTGATGCCGATGAAGGGCAGGACGATGCCGCCCAAGCCGTAGATCAGCAGGTTGCGGCGCAACAGGCTGGCCGCACCGATGGCCCGGTACTGCACGCCTTTCAGCGCCAATGGAATCAGCACGACGATGATCAAGGCATTGAAGATCACGGCCGACATGATGGCCGACGCAGGGCTGGCCAGGTGCATGATGTCCAGCGCCTTCAATTGCGGATAGGTGCCCACGAAGGCGGCCGGGATGATGGCGAAGTACTTGGCGATGTCGTTCGAGATCGAGAACGTCGTCAATGAACCGCGCGTCATCAGCATCTGCTTGCCGATTTCAACGATTTCCAGCAGCTTGGTCGGGTTCGAGTCCAGGTCGACCATATTGCCCGCCTCCTTTGCCGCCTGCGTGCCCGAGTTCATGGCCACGGCCACGTCGGCCTGCGCCAGCGCCGGAGCATCGTTGGTGCCGTCGCCCGTCATCGCCACCAGGCGGCCTTCGGACTGGTAGCTGCGGATGAGTTTCAGCTTGTCTTCCGGCGTCGCTTCGGCGAGGAAATCGTCCACGCCCGCCTCGGCGGCGATGGCAGCTGCCGTCAGCTTGTTGTCACCCGTGATCATGACGGTCTTGATGCCCATGCGGCGCAGTTCCGCGAAGCGCTCCTTGATGCCGCCCTTGACGATATCCTTCAACTCCACGGCGCCCATGACGCGGCCATCATCGACCACCACCAGCGGCGTGCTGCCGCGGCGCGCGATGTCGTCGACGGCGCGCCCCACCTCCGCCGGATACGGCTGGCCCAGCGCTTCCACATACTTTTTCATGGAGTCGGCCGCGCCCTTGCGCAGCTGGCGTACCTGCTGTCCGCCCGGAATATCCACGCCGCTCATGCGCGTCTGCGCCGTGAAGGGCACGAAGGTGGCGTGCAGGCTGGCCATCTCGCGTTCGCGGATATTGAACTTCTGCTTGGCCAGCACGACGATGCTGCGCCCTTCCGGCGTTTCATCGGCCAGGGAGGCCAGTTGCGCCGCATCGGCCAGCTGCTGCTCCGTTACGCCGGGTGCCGGTACAAAACTCGATGCCTGGCGATTGCCCAAGGTGATGGTGCCCGTTTTATCCAGCAGCAGCACGTCCACGTCGCCGGCCGCTTCCACGGCACGGCCCGACGTGGCGATCACATTGGCCTGCATCATGCGGCTCATGCCGGCCACGCCGATGGCGGACAACAGGCCGCCGATGGTGGTCGGGATCAGGCACACGAGCAGCGCGATCAGCACGGTGATGGTCACCGGCGTGCCACTGCCGGCCGCCGCCACGGAAAACAGCGAGTACGGCAGCAAAGTCACGGTGACGATCAGGAAGACGATCGACAAGGCGACGAGCAAAATCGTCAGGGCGATCTCATTCGGCGTTTTCTGGCGCTTGGCGCCTTCGACCATGGCGATCATGCGGTCGATGAAGGCTTCGCCCGGATTGACGGAAACGCGTACCAGCAGCCAGTCCGACAGCACGCGGGTGCCCCCCGTCACGGCGGAAAAGTCGCCGCCCGACTCGCGGATGACGGGCGCCGATTCGCCCGTGATGGCGCTTTCGTCGACGGAGGCCACGCCAGCCGTCACTTCGCCGTCGGCGGGAATCACGTCGCCCGCCTCGACCAGCACCGTCATGCCTTTGCGCAGGTCGGTGGCCGGAGTGGGCAGCCAGGAAGTGCCGTACTTCGGCGTTTGCATTTTCTTTGCCATCACCGTTTGCTTGAGGGCGCGCAGGGACGCCGCCTGCGCCTTGCTGCGGCCTTCGGCCAGCGCCTCGGCGAAGTTCGCGAACAGCACGGTAAACCACAGCCACACGGCGACGGCGACGATGAAGCCGAATGGCGCTTCACCCTGGCCATTCAGGGCCTGGATGGCCAGCAGGGTCGTGATGATGCTGCCCACGTAGACGACGAACATCACGGGGCTGCGCCACTGCGTGCGGGGGTCGAGTTTTTTGAACGCGTCGACGACGGCGGGGCCGATCAGTGCGGAATCGAACAAGGTCAGGCTTGTGCGTGACATGGTAGCCTCTTATTTGATGAAAAGTTGCAGGTGTTCGACGATCGGGCCCAGGGCCAGCGCGGGAACGTAATTCAAAACGCCGACAAGCACGACAACGCCGATCAGCAAGCCGATGAACATGGGGCCGTGCGTGGGCATGGTGCCGGCATTGGCCGACAGGCGCTGCTTGGCCGCCAGCGAACCGGCCACCGCCAGCACGGGCACGATCACGCCGAAGCGGCCGAACCACATGGCGATCGCCAGCATCACGTTGTAGAACGGCGTGTTCGCGGACAGGCCGGCAAACGCGCTGCCGTTGTTGTTGGCCGCCGACGTGAAGGCGTAGAGGATTTCCGAGAAGCCGTGCGCGCCCGGATTGGCCACGCCGATCTTGCCCGGTTCGACCATCACGGCGATCGCCGTGCCCGTCAATACGAGGGCTGGCGTAATCAGGATGGCCAGCGACACCATCTTCATTTCATAGGCCTGGATTTTTTTGCCCAGGTATTCAGGCGTGCGGCCTATCATCAGGCCGGCGATGAAGACGGCCAGGATGGCGAACATCAGCATGCCGTACAGGCCCGTGCCCACGCCGCCGAAGATCACTTCACCGAACTGCATCAGCAGCAGCGGCACCATGCCGCCCAGGGGCATGTAGGAGTCGTGCATGGAATTGACGGCGCCGCACGATGCGGCCGTCGTCACCGCCGCGAACAGGGTCGAGGAGCTGATGCCGAAGCGCGTTTCCTTGCCTTCCATATTGCCACCCGATTGCAGGCTGCTGGCCTGCTGGTCCAGGCCCAGGCCTTGCAAGGCGGGATTGGCTTGCTGCTCGGCGCTCATCACGCCGGCCGTCATGACGACAAAGATCAAGGTCATGGCGGCCAGCACGGCCCAGCCCTGGCGCATGTCGCCCACCATGCGGCCAAAGGTGAAGCACAGGCCGGCGGGGATGATGAAGATGGCCAGCATCTGCAGGAAGTTCGACAGCACGGTGGGGTTTTCATACGGGTGCGAGGAATTGGCATTGAAGAAGCCGCCGCCATTCGTGCCCAGCAGCTTGATCGACTCCTGCGACGCGACAGGGCCCATGGCGATCGTCTGCGTGGCCGCCACTTGCGCTTCCATCACGGGCTTGCCGGCGGCATCCAGCACGGGCTGGCCGTCGGCCGTCACTTTCGGCGTTTCATACGCCACGTGGTCGAGCAGGGTCACTTCCTTGTAGGCGGAAAAATTCTGGATCATGCCTTCGCCCATGAAGACGACGGACAGGGCCAGGGACAGCGGCAGCAGGATATACAGAGTCGAGCGCACCAGGTCGACCCAGAAATTGCCGATCGATTTGCCCGAGCGCGAGGCGAAGCCGCGCACCAGCGCGAAGATCACGGCGATGCCGGTGGCCGCCGAAAAGAAGTTCTGGCATGCCATGCCCAGCATCTGGGTCAGGTAGCTCATGGTCTGTTCGCCGCCGTAGCCCTGCCAGTTGGTATTGGCGACGAAACTGACGGTGGTATTGAACGAGGAATCGGGGCTGACGGCGCCGAGACCCTGGGGATTCAAGGGCAAGAAGCCCTGCAGGCGCTGCAGGCCGTAGACGAAGACGGCGCCCACGGTATTGAAGACAATCAGGGCGATGGCATAGCTTTTCCAGCCCATGGCCTTGTCGGCGGGCAGGCCGGACCAGCGGTACAGCAGGTTTTCCAGCTTTTGCAGCCAGCCCAGGCCGCGCACGGGGCCATCGCCAGCCACCCTGGCCATGTACAGGCCCAGCGGATAGCCGGCGGCCAGCAGCACGGCCAGGAAGGCCACCAATAACAATATCGATTGCGTCGTCATCACAGTTCCTCCGCCTTCAGCAGCGCGACCAGCAGGTACACGAGCAGGCCAGCCGACACGACGGCGCCCAGCACATAAAACGCGTTCATTTGACGCTCCCTAATTTGTCGCAGGCGACGGCAAAGCCGGCCGCCACGACGAAAAACACGGCAATCAAGCCGAGATACACGAGATCCATTCCCACCCTCATTCAGGTTTGTTTTGATAGTGAGCAGATTAGCCAAAAGGGTCTAAAAAATTCGTAAAGACTGGGGAGGCAGCTGTAAACAAGATGTAAAAACGGGCGCTTTACCGCATAAAATCCTTCACAATGGGCGCCAAACCACGCACGCGGCGCACTGTTGTTGCCTTGGAGTAGCGCTATTGCTCGCGGGACAAGATAGAATGCGCGAGCGTCCGCACAAGGACGCCAAGCCTGCCGCACTGCCCTCCCCCAGTGACGCTGGACGGGATATACTGTATATTCATACAGTTATCGCCGCCGCTGTCACTGTGCCCCGCAGTGCCCTGGCCTGGCGTTCCAACCACTGTCTTTACTTAGCTTGAACACGTATGGCCACTAAAAAACCAGCATCCGACTACAGCGAATCATCCATCCGTGTCCTGAAAGGACTGGAACCCGTCAAGCAGCGCCCGGGGATGTACACCCGCACTGAAAATCCGCTGCACATCATTCAGGAAGTGATCGACAATGCCTCCGACGAGGCGCTGGGCGGTCACTGCACGCATATCGCCGTGACGCAAAACACGGATGGCAGCATCACCGTCGAAGACAATGGCCGCGGCATTCCCGTCGGCCTGCACCCGGAAGAAGGCGTCCCGACGGTGGAAATCGTGTTTACGCGGCTGCACGCGGGCGGCAAGTTCGACAAGGGTTCTGGCGGCGCCTATGCGTTCTCGGGCGGCTTGCATGGCGTCGGCGTGTCCGTCACCAATGCGCTGTCGACGCGCCTGGAAATCACCGTCTGGCGCAAGGAAAGCGACGGCAACGGCTTGCACCATATGGTGTTTGCCAACGGCGACGTGATCGAGCCCCTGAGCTCCCGCCCCGCCCCGCGCGACGGCAAGAAGTCAGGCACGCGCGTCACCGCCTGGCCCGATGCCAAATACTTTGATTCGCCGAACATCTCGCAAACCGAGCTGCAACGCCTGCTGCGCTCGAAAGCCGTGCTGCTGCCGGGCGTCACCGTCACCCTCACCAACGCGAAAACGGGCGATACGCAAACCTGGCAGTACGCGGAAGGCTTGCGCGGCTACCTGACCGAAACGCTGGCGCAGGTATCGAATGGCGAAACCCTGATTCCCCTGTTCGAAGGCGCGCAGTATGCGGGCCCGGACTCGGAAGGCTTTGCCGAAGGCGAAGGCGCGGCCTGGGTCGTGGCGTGGACGGAAGAAGGCGCCATCGTGCGCGAATCGTACGTCAACCTGATCCCCACCTCGAATGGCGGCACGCACGAATCGGGCTTGCGCGACGGCCTGTTCGGCGCCGTCAAAAACTTCGTCGAAATGCACTCGCTGCTGCCGAAAGGCGTCAAATTGCTGCCGGAAGACGTGTTTGCGCGCGCTTCCTTCGTGCTGTCGGCGAAGGTGCTGGACCCGCAATTCCAGGGCCAAATCAAGGAGCGCCTGAACTCGCGCGACGCCGTGCGCCTCGTCTCGACCTTCACCAAGCCGCCGCTGGAACTGTGGCTGAACCAGCACGTCGACTACGGCAAGAAGCTGGCCGAGCTGGTGATCAAGCAGGCGCAATCGCGCCAGCGCTCGCTGCAAAAAGTGGAAAAGAAAAAATCCTCGGGCGTGGCCGTCTTGCCGGGCAAGCTGACCGACTGCGAATCGTCGGACATCACGCGCAATGAACTGTTCCTCGTCGAGGGCGACTCGGCGGGCGGCTCGGCCAAGATGGGCCGCGACAAGGAATTCCAGGCGATTCTGCCCCTGCGCGGCAAGGTGTTGAACTCGTGGGAAACGGACCGCGACCGCCTGTTCGCGAATAACGAAATCCACGATATCGCCGTGGCCATCGGCGTCGATCCGCACAGCGTGGGCGACACGCCCGATTTGTCCGGCCTGCGCTATGGCAAGATTTGCATCCTGTCCGATGCGGACGTGGATGGCTCGCACATCCAGGTACTACTGCTGACGCTCTTCTTCAAGCACTTCCCGGCGCTGATCAACAAGGGCCACATCTGCATCGCCCGCCCGCCGTTGTACCGCGTGGATGCGCCCGCGCGCGGCAAGAAGCCGATGCAAAAGATCTATGCGCTCGACGACGGCGAACTGCTCGCCATCGAGGACAAGCTGCGCAAGGAAGGCGTGAAACAGGGCGCCTGGTCGATCTCGCGCTTCAAGGGCCTGGGCGAGATGAACGCCGAGCAGCTGTGGGAAACGACGATGAACCCGGACACGCGCCGCCTGCTGCCCGTCACGCTCGGTGAAGTAGACCACATGGCCTCGGCCTCCCGCTTCAATATGTTGATGGGCAAAGGCGAAGCAGCTGGACGCCGCGCCTGGATCGAAGAACACGGCAATGAAGCGGAGGCGGATATCTGATGATCATCGGCATCGACCTGGGCACCACCAACAGCCTGGTCGCCATCTGGCGCGACGGCAAGGCTTCCATCATCCCGAATGCGCTTGGTGAACACCTGACGCCGTCGTGCGTGAGCATCGATGACGACGGCACCGTGCTGGTGGGCCGCGCCGCGCGCGAGCGCCTGCAGACGCACCCGCAGCTGACGGCAGCCGTCTTCAAGCGCTACATGGGCAGCGAAAAGAAGATCACCCTCGGCACGCAGCAATTCCGTCCGGAGGAACTATCGTCGATGGTGCTGCGCGCGCTGAAGGAAGATGCCGAAGCCTTTTTGGGGCACAAGGTCGAGGAAGCCATCATTACGGTTCCCGCGTATTTCAGCGATGCACAGCGCAAGGCCACGCGCATCGCGGGACAACTGGCGGGCTTGCGTGTAGAACGCCTGCTCAACGAGCCGACGGCCGCCGCGCTGGCCTACGGCATCCGCGACAAGGAACAGGAAAGCAAATTCCTCATCTTCGACCTGGGCGGCGGCACGTTTGACGTGTCGATCCTAGAGCTATTCGAAGGCGTGATGGAAGTGCGCGCCTCGGCCGGCGACAATTTTCTGGGCGGCGAAGACTTCGTCACCGTGCTGGTCGACGCCTTTCTGGAAGGTAGCGGCTTGCGCGACGCCGCCGGCAGCCGCCTGTTCGACCCGCGCCAGCAGCAGCTGCTGCGCGATGAAGCCGAGCGCGTCAAGCGCCTGCTGTCGGAACAGCCGTCCGTGCGCATGGCCACGCGCTACCAGGACAAGGAATACAGCTGGGAGATCAACGAAGACAAGCTGGCGCAGCTGTGCGAACCGCTGCTGGCCCGCCTGCGTCTGCCCGTGGAACGGGCGCTGCGCGACGCCACCATCCGCGCCGCGGAATTGAATGAAGTGGTGCTGGCCGGCGGCGCCACGCGCATGCCGCTGGTGCGTAAACTCGTCTCGCGCATGTTCGGCCGCTTCCCCGCCATCCACCTGGACCCGGACGAAGCCGTGGCACTGGGCGCCGCCGTGCAGGCAGGCCTCAAGATGCGCGACTCTGCCCTCGATGAAGTGGTGATGACGGACGTGGCTCCGTACTCGCTGGGCATTTCGATTTCGCGCCAGGTCGGCGCGAACCAGTATGAAGGCGGGCATTACCTGCCCATCATCGAGCGCAATTCCGTGGTGCCTGTCTCGCGCACGGAAAACATCACCACCATCTACGACAACCAGAAGGAAATCAACGTGGCGATCTTCCAGGGCGAGTCGCGCCTGGTGGCCGACAACGTCTTCCTCGGCAAGATCAACTTCCCGATTCCCGCAAAAAAGGCGGGCGAGATCGGCATCGACGTGCGCTTCACCTATGACGTCAGCGGCGTGCTGGAAGCGGAAGTGACGGTGCTGGCCACGCAGGAAAAGCACAAGATGGTCATCAGCGACAATGCGGGCGTGATGACGCCGGAACAGATCGAGCAGCGCTTTGCGGAACTGGCCGACCTGAAGATCCACCCGCGCGAACAGATGGAAAACCGCACCCTGGTCACGCGCGCCGACCGATTGTACGAACAGTCGCTGGGCGACGTGCGCCAGTACCTGGCGGCGCACACGGCCAATTTCCAGGCGGCGCTGGAAACGCAGGACCCGAGCACCATCCGCAAGGCGCGCCAGGCGCTCGACGAGGTGTTGCGCCAGGTCGAGAGCGAGAGCTTCCTGTAAATGGACGGCGGCATGCACAACGGGCAGCGCAGCCTGTGGGATATCCTGGACACGGAGCCGACGGGCGACGAGCGCGCCCTCAAGCGCGCGTATGCGAAGCGCCTGAAGGTGACGCGTCCCGAAGACGATCCGGCTGCCTTCCAGGAACTGCGCGAAGCATATGAATACGCGCTGCGCCATGCGCACCTGTTTGCCGAGGAATTTCCGGAACCGCCAGCGGCCGAAGCGGCAGCGGCGGAAGCGCCAGAAGCGCCGCCCATGGAACCGGTAGACCTGTGGGGCGTCATCGACGAGGCGGTGCAGGAAGCGCAGGAAGCACCTGCGGAACTGTGGGGCATCATTGCCCAGGAGCCCGCACCGCCGCCGGAGCAATGGGGCGTGGTCGCCATCGACCCGGCGCAGGAAGCGGCCAACCTGTGGCAAGGCTGCCTGGTGCTGACGCGGCATGCGGATGTCGGCGACGTGCTGGCCGGCATGCTGCAGGACGACGCCATGCTGAACCTCGACGTACGCGAGGAATTCGACCTGTGTGCGCTGCGCTATTGCGCCAGCACCGGCTATGACCTGGCGCTGCGCCAGGCCCTGTTCGAGCAGCTGGGCTGGGACCGCGACTTTTCCTACCTGGCGCGCAGCCATGCGGACCTGGTGCGCGGCGCCGTGCAGCGCTACCGGGCAGACCGCTCGTTCGCCCATTTCAGCGACAACCGCGACAGCTACCCCGGCCTGGACTGCATCATGTCGCAGCAGCCGCCCAGCGCCTACGCGCGCCAGCTGTTCGACCAAAAATTCACGCTGCAGCTGCGCGAACTGCTGCACGCGATACGCTGGCAGCACAGCGAGATGCTGGCCTGCAAGCTCGATACAGACCTGTTCGAGCAGTGGGAACACGCCGTCCATGCCAAACGCTACTTCAAGCAGACGGCGCTGGCCTCGGGTGGCCTGGGTTTCATGCTGCACTTCATGCTCGCGGGTGTGCTCGATGCGGCAGGCTTCAAGCTCGGCGACACGGCTGCCTATGCCAGCCTGCTGGGCTTCCAGGCGCTCGCCTTTTCCCTGCTGGCCATGCATGCCTTGCGCTGGCCGGTGCCCCTGTTCGCGCACCTGGAAGCGCTGCAGGAAACGCTGCAGGAACGCCTGCCCGTGCTGTGGCAGCGGCCAGGCTTGCGGCAACTGGGCTGGATCGTGCCCTACCTCGTGCTGGCCTTGCTGCTGTTCCTGCCCGAACGCGGCGATACCATGCGCCTCGTCACTGCGGCCGGTTTGTGCGCATCGGCCCTGCTCGCGTATGCGATGAACCGCCAGTTGCTACATGGCATGCTGCTGTTCCTGTGCCTGGGCCTGTCGTTGTTCGCGGCCATGTTCATGAGCGGCAAAGGTCCGGCGACGCTGGCCATCGGCGATGCCATGCCATTGATGTTTTGCCTGGCGGCGCTGGCCCTGCGCAGCGCCACCGGTCTGTATGGCGATTGCGGCTGGCCAGAGGCGCTCTTGCCCCGCCTGCGCGCGGCATGGCTGATCGGCTGCACGGGCTTGCTGCTGCAACTGTACTTGCAACTGCTGCCGGCCGCCTTCGTCGGCTCCGCGCTGTATGTCTGGTCGTGTGCCGGCTTGCTGTTTTCCCCCAGCGATTTCAAATGGAAGACGATCTGGCCGGTGGTACTGGTGCCGTCCATCGCCACTTTCGTGCTGGCCAGCCAAGCCCCGGCCATCCGCGCCATGCCGATGATGCATAACAGCGTCGAACTGGCCCTGGCCGTGCTCTATTTGACCTTGCGCTACATGTATCTGACGTACGGCAAGTCCTTTTCCAAATCCGGGCTGTCATAATCAGCTCCACGAATTCAACCGCAACCACTTAACACCGAAACAAGCGCCATGTCCACACAAACCAATTTATTTGACGATGCCCAGCCTGAGCCGATCGAGCCGGATGAACCGGTATTCGACGGCGAAGCGCTGACCCTGTCCACCTTCGCCGAGCGCGCCTATCTCGACTACGCCATCTCCGTCGTCAAGGGCCGCGCCCTGCCCGACGTGTGCGACGGCCAGAAGCCCGTACAGCGCCGCATCCTGTATGCGATGAATGAGCTGGGCTTGAATTCCACGGCGAAGCCGCGCAAATCGGCGGCCGTGGTCGGCGACGTGCTGGGTAAACTGCATCCGCATGGCGACCAGTCCGTGTACGACGCGCTGGTGCGCATGGCGCAGGATTTCTCGCTGCGCTACCCACTGATCGATGGCCAGGGCAACTTCGGCTCGCGCGACGGCGACGGCGCCGCGGCCATGCGTTACACGGAAGCGCGCCTGACGCCGATCGCCAAGCTGCTGATGGATGAAATCGGCATGGGCACGGTGGATTTCCAGCCCAACTACGACGGTTCGACAGAAGAACCGAAGCTGCTGCCGGCGCGCCTGCCGATGGTGCTGCTGAACGGCGCCTCCGGCATCGCCGTGGGCCTGGCGACGGAAATCCCGTCGCACAACCTGGCGGAAGTGGCCAAGGCGGCTGTCGCCATGATCCGCGATCCGAAGATCACGCACGCCGAACTGATGGCCATCATTCCCGGTCCGGACTTCCCCGGCGGCGGCCAGATCATCACGCCGCCATCGCAAATCCAGGACATGTACGCGAGCGGCCGTGGCAGCATGAAGGTGCGCGCGCGCTGGAAGATCGAAGAGCTGGCGCGCGGCCAGTGGCAAGCCGTCGTGACGGAACTGCCGCCCGGTACCTCGTCGCAAAAGGTGCTGGAAGAAATCGAGGAACTGACGAATCCAAAGATCAAGCTGGGCAAGAAGGCGCTGTCGCCGGACCAGGTGGCCCTGAAGGCGCTGATCCTCAATTCGCTCGACACCATCCGCGACGAATCGGGCCGCGCCGCGCCCGTGCGCCTCGTGTTCGAACCGAAATCGAAGAACCAGGACCAGACGGAGTTCATGCTGATGCTGCTGGCGCATACGTCGCTGGAATCGTCGACCTCGATCAACCTGGTGATGATCGGCGGCGATGGCCGTCCGCGCCAGAAAGGCCTGGGCGACATCCTGCGCGAGTGGATCGATTTCCGCTTCGAGACCGTCACGCGCCGCACCGGCTACAAACTGGGCAAGGTCAAGGACCGCATCCATATCCTGGAAGGGCGCGAAGCGATCCTGCTCAATATCGACAAGGTGATCCAGATCATCCGCAATTCGGATGAGCCGAAGGCGGCCCTGATCGACGCGTTCAAACTGTCCGAACGCCAAGCTGACGATATCCTGGAAATCCGCCTGCGCCAGCTGGCGCGCCTGGAAACGATCAAGATCCAGCAGGAACTGGCCGAGCTGCGCAAGGAAGAAAAATCGCTGCAAGACCTGCTCGACAACCCGGGATCGATGAAGCGCGCCATCATCCGCGAAATCGAAGCGGACGCCAAGCAGTTCGGCGACGCGCGCCGCACCCTGATCGAGGAAGCGCAGAAAGCCGTGGCCGAACAGAAGGTGGTCGATGAACCCGTCACCGTCATCATTTCGGAGAAAGGCTGGGTGCGCGCGCGCACCGGTATCGGCCACGATGCGGCGCAATTCACGTTCAAGGCCGGCGACAGCCTGCATGGCGCCTTCGAGTGCCGCACGGTCGATACCCTGCTGGGCTTTGGCAACAACGGCAAGATTTACTCGGTCCCCGTCTCGGCGCTGCCCAACGCGCGCGGCGACGGCGTACCGATCACGACCTTGTGCGACCTGAGCGGCGGCACGCCCGGCAACGCCGTGCGCATCCTCCATTACTTTGCGGGCAATGGCGCCACCAGCTTGCTGCTGGCGTCGAGCGCCGGCTACGGCTTCATCGCCAAGGCGGGCGACATGACGAGCCGTCTGAAAGGCGGCAAGGCCTTCATCACCCTGGACGACGGTGACGTGCCTCTGGCGCCCAAAGTCATTCCCGAGGCAGCCAGTGCCCTGGCCTGCCTGACGGAAGGCGCGCGCCTGCTGGTGTTCGGCCTCGATGAAATGAAAACCCTGTCCAAGGGCGGCACGGGCGTCAAGCTGATCGACCTCGATGCCAAGGACAAGCTGCTGGCCGTGCAGCCGATCACCCAGCGCGGCGTGGTGGTCTCGGGCATCGGCCGGGCCTCGAAACCGCAGGATGCGTCGCTGGGCGCCACGGCCCTGGCCGAACACTTCGGCAAGCGCGCGAAGAAGGGCAAGGCGCTGGCGGCCAAGCTGAAACCGGTATCCATGGCGGCCATCGGCTGACCGCCATCAAGTTATATGAAAAGACAGGTTCGCCTGTCTTTTTTTTGCCCGTCACCGCGTCGCTGCAGCAGGGAAAAGCGTTGCACAGATAATTTGACAGATCCGCCCCGCGTTCCCGTTATCCCTGCAGGCATGCCCCCGGCATGCCGCACACGGAGAGGAGAACAAGGATGACAAACAACGTTTCAGGCAGGCGGCCATGCAGCGCCTGACCCCGGCCGAACGGCTGGTGGCGGCGCTGGCGGCCGAAGGCTTGCCCTATAAAAGCATCGCCAGGGAACTGGGCAAGTCGCCGGCCACCGTGCGCAACCAGTTGCATGCGATTTACCAGAAATTGGGCGTGGGCAACCGCACGGCGCTCGCCTGCAAACTGCGCGGCACGCCTTAACGCCGCGACAGGCGCAGCACGTCGGGCGTCGCTTCAACGATGTCGATCACCTCCTGCGCCCCGCCAGCATCGCCGAGCGCATAGCGGCCCATGCCCAGGGGCCGCAACCGGGTCACGGGGCCGGCACGGGGCCGGTCATCGGGGCCGGGCGCCATCGACGTCAAGGTCGCCTCCCCTGGCGCCATGGCACCGGCGGGCGCGCCGAACTCGAGCACCTTGCGCCCCTGGCGGCTGGGCGGAAAGGCGAACGTGGCCGTAGGCCGGTACACCTCGATACCGTCTGCATCCTCCTCGAAGGAATGCGTCCAGCTACCGCTGGGCAAAGCCATCGTCATGCCGTGCATGCCGCCTCCCGTTTAACACATGAACGTCAGAAACACGATACCACGCCGCCCAGACTTTCATAGCCGCTCACGGAGGGCGACCAGGCCGTGCCGTTCCACGCCTTGTGGAACAGGGCGCCATTCGTGCCCGTGACGAATACGTCGAGGCGGTTCGCCGCCCAGGCCGTGGCGCGCGGACGCGAGGTGCAGATGCCGCCCAGGTTTTCAAATCCCGTCAGCGACGGACTCCAGGCGCTGCCGTTCCATGCCTTGTGGTACAGGGCGCTGTCCGTGCCGATGACGAAGACATCGAGCCGGTTCGGCGCCCACGACACGGCTTCCACTTCGCCCACGCAAATGCCGCCCAGGCGCTCGAAGCCATCGTTGGAAGGCCCCCATTTCGCGCCATCCCACCACTTGTGGTACAGCGCGCCATCGGTGCCCGTGACGAACACGTCGAGGCGGTTTGGCCCCCACACCACCGCCTTCGGCGACGAGGTGCAGATGCCGCCCAGGCGTTCATAGCCCGTCAGCGACGGTCCCCAGGCCGTGCCGTTCCACCACTTGTGGTACAGGGCCCGGTCCGTGCCGATGACGAAGACATCGAGGCGGTTCGGCCCCCACGCCACAGCTTCCGGCTGCCCCAGACAGATGCCGCCCATGGCTTCGTAACCCGTCAGCGACGGCCCCCAGGCGGCGCCATTCCACCACTTGTGATACAGGCCCCGGTCCGTGCCGACGACAAACACGTCGAGGCGGTTCGGCCCCCAGGCCACGGCGCGCGGGTCGCCCACGCACAAGCCGCCCATGGCTTCATAGCCGGTCAGGGACGGTCCCCAGGCCGTACCGTTCCACCATTTGTGGAACAAACCGCTGTCGGTGCCCGTGACGAACACGTCGAGCCGGTTCGGCGCCCACGACACCACCTGCGGCGCACTGGTACAGATGCCGCCCTGCCCTTCATAGCCGGTGACGGACGGCGCCCAGGTCGAGCCATTCCAGGCCTTGTGGTACAGCGCGCGATCCGTGCCCAGCACGAAGACGTCGAGGCGGTTCGCGCCCCAGGCCACGACGGGAGAGGAACTCTGGCGCGGCGTGGCGCCTGCCCCCGTGCCTCCTGTGCCGATACTGGCGCGCGGACCATCGAGACAGGCCTGCATGCGCGCCACCTGGCCCGCCGTGAACATGAACATGGCGGGATCGTCGACGTAATCCATGTAGTTCATGAACATGTCGCCATTCGGCCCGTTGCTGCAGGAAACGTGGGGAAACGAAGGCTGGCCCGTATTCGGCCCGCCCTGGTTGGGCGTGTCGGCCACGTTGTCCGTGCCCGAGCAGCCGGTGCCGTCGTCGCCCCAGATATGGTTCAGGTTCAGCCAGTGGCCGATTTCATGCGTGGCCGTGCGTCCCAGGTGGAACGGCGGCGCCGCCGTGCCGCTCGTGCCAAACGCCGATTGCAGGATCACCACGCCGTCGGTGGCGGCCGGGCCGCCGGGGAACTGGGCGTAGCCCAGCAAGCCGCCACCGAGCTGGCACACCCAGATATTCAGGTAGCTGTCGGCCGGCCAGGCATCCATGCCGCCCGTCGCCTGCGACTTGACGGCATCGTCCGCGCCAAACGAGGCGACCGTCGTCTGGCGCCGCTCGATGCCGCTGGTGGCCGCACCATGCGGATCGGTCGTGGCCAGCGCAAACTCGACGCGCGCATCGGCCGTCAGGGGCAAAAATGGCGCCGGCGTGCTGTTCACATCCGGGTTGACGCGTCGGAAGTCGCGATTGAGGACATCGATCTGGCTGGCGATCTGCGCATCCGAAATATTCTGCGCGGCCGTATTCCACACCACGTGCACCACCACCGGTATCTGCGTCACACCGGAACGTCCGGCAATGCTGCTGTCGCCCTCGTAAAGTCCGGCCAGGTTTTCTATATCGGCGCGCACGTTCGCATAGGATGGATCTTCGGTCAGCAGGCGACGATGCACGTCCATCGTGGCGCAGGTGCGCGTCTGCGGCGTACCGCCACCCTGCCCCCCATCGCCGCCGTTGCCACCGCCACCATCGCCGCCCATGCCGCCGCCACCGATCTGCATGCAGCTGGTGCCCGCCATGCCTTGCGGCGCCTGCTGCATGCCGCCGCCCGGCATGGCGCCGGCATCCACGGCGGTCGCCCCCTGGGCGAGCGCCGTCTGGTCGGCATACGACACGCCCAGGCGCGGCCCCGGCATAGCGTCGCCGCCCGTCGCATCAGCATCGGCCTGCATGTCGCCCTCGACCGGCATCGCCTGCATGGAAGACATGGCGGACATGCCTTCAGCCGAACCGGTGGCCGGTGTTTTTTTCGTTTTAGCGGTGCTCATGATGTCTCCCTTCGTCTGTTTGCCAGATCACTATGGCACGGCGAAAAGAGGAGCATTTGCGGCAGATCAAGACTGGCAAGCGACGCCAGGGAAAAGTGGCGGACGAAAAAAAAGACAGCCGAAGCTGTCTTTGGGGTTTACGGGCCGTGGCCCGCAAACGGGGAATTACTTGGCGGCTGCTGCCTTGACTTCAGCGTCGGCCTTGGCCTTGGCTTCTTCCGTCTTGGTGGCGGCCAGGGCCTTGTCGGCGTTCGCTTCCACTTTTTCCTTGGCGACCTTGGCGTTCGCTTTCACGGCCGTCTTGGTGGCTTTCGCATCGGCCTTGGCATCGGTTTTATCCGCCTTGGCTTCCGCTTTCAGCTTGTCTTCCGCATCAGCATTGACGACTTTGTCGTGTGCCTTGGCCTTGGTTTTGTTGGCCTTGTGGTGGGCGTCGGCTTTCTTGTCGTCGGCCTTCATTTCCGCCTTGGCGACATTCGCGTCAGCCTTGGCATCGACTTTGGCTTCCGAAGCAACAGCCTTGTTGACGTCTTTTTGCGCGGAAGCCTGGGCTTTCACAACGGCTTCCGTGGCCGGTGCGGTTTGCGCGAAGGCGGCGGTGGCAAACAGGGTAGCGATCAGTGCGGCGAGTAATTTGTTCATGATGAGACCTTTCAATATGGTTTAATTTTATTCTTACTAAAGGCGGGCAAAATGTTCAAAATTTGCCAGGCATCGCGCTGTTTCTTGATGTAGCGCAATGGCATGACTTCATAGTAAAGATAACTGGCAAACCACACAGTGCGTTAGCGCACTCAACGGGAAATATGTGCATTTCGGCAAACTTCCCATCGAGCGCGGCCGTACGCTGCAGGATCTCACACGCTGACGGCCAGGGCCGCGTGGCGCGCCGCCACCCACTCCTCGTTGGCCGGTTCCACGCCCACCACGATGCGGCTGGCATCGCTGGAAATGCGGCTGGCATTGCGCGCATTCGCCTGCGCATCGAGCACGGGGCCAATAAAGCCCAGCTCGGCGCAGATGCGCTGGCGCAGCTCGGCGCTGTGCTCGCCGATACCGGCCGTAAACACCAGCATGTCCAGCCCGCCCAGCACGGCCGTCAGGGCGCCGATCTCGCGCACGATGCGGCGGATGTATAAAGCCAGCGCGGCGCGGATGCGCTCGCCAGTGGCATCCTGGCGGTCCTGCTGCGCCAGCAAGACCGGCGGATCGGCCGACACGCCCGACACGCCCAGCAAGCCCGATTCGTGGTACAGCACGTGCGCTACCTTTTCCAGCGACAGTTTTTCGATTTCCATCAGGTAGATGACGGCGCCCGGATCGAGCGAGCCGCAGCGCGTGCCCATCATCAGGCCGTCCAAGGCGGAAAAGCCCATGGTGGTGGCCACGCTGTGCAAATTCTCCATGGCGCACAGGCTGGCGCCGCTGCCCAGGTGGGCCACGATGACCTTGCCACGCGCGACAGCACCGAAGCGCTGCTCCAGCACCAGCGACTGGTATTCGTACGACAGTCCGTGGAAGCCGTAGCGGCGCAAGCCCCGCTCCCACGCATCGTACGGCAGTGCCAGCATCTGCTCGACCTGCGGCACCGTGTGGTGGAAGGCCGTGTCGAAGCACGCCACCTGGGCGATGTCGGGCCGCGATTCCAGCAGCACCTCGATTGCCTCCAGCGCGAACGGCTGGTGCAGGGGCGCGAGCGGGACGAAACTTTTCAGGTCGGCCAATACGGTGAAATCGATGCGCACGGGGGCGAAATACTTGCTGCCGCCATGCACCACCCGATGCGCCACGGCGCGCAGCGGACGCCCGGCCAGCTGCGCCACCACTTGCGCGCGGATGTATTCGAGGGCCGCGTGATGCGGCTGCTCCGGGTCCAGCTGCAAGGCGACTGCCGGCAGTCCGCCGGCACGGTAAGTGGCATTTTCGCGGCCGATGCCTTCGACCTTGCCGCTCCATTGCGCCTGCTGCGGCAGCACGCCGCCCGCTTGCTCGAACAAGGCGAACTTGATGCTCGACGAGCCGCAATTGAGCACCAGGATCAGGGTGCCGTCGGCATGGGTGATTGGCGCGTTCATGGCGGCGTGCTCCGGTAATGGTTGGCCAGCATCACGGCGATGGCGCATGAGGCGATGCGGCTGGCGCGCGAGTCGGCGCGACTGGTCAGGATGACGGGAATTTTCGCGCCCAGCACGATGCCGGCGCTGTCCGCGTCGCCCATGTATTCGAGCTGCTTGGCCAGCATGTTGCCGCTTTCCAGGTCGGGCACCAGCAAGATATCGGCGCGGCCCGCCACCTCGGAGACGATGCCCTTGACGGTGGCGGCGGCGATCGAGACGGCGTTGTCAAAAGCCAGCGGGCCATCGAGGATCGCGCCCGTGATTTGCCCGCGGTCGGCCATCTTGCACAGGGCGGCCGCGTCCAGGGTGGCGGGCATGTCCGCGTTCACCGTTTCCACGGCGGCCAGGATGGCCACGCGCGGCCTGGCCACGCCGATCACGTGCGCCAGGTCGATGGCGTTGCGCACGATGTCGGCCTTCATGGCCAGGTTCGGCGCGATATTGATGGCCGCGTCCGTGATGATGAAGGGACGCGGATACGCAGGCGTCTGCATCAGGAAGCAGTGGCTAATGCGGCGCTTGGTGCGCAGGCCGGCGCTGGCCGACAGCACGGCCGACATCAGTTCATCCGTGTGCAGGCTGCCCTTCATCAAGGCTTCCACTTCGCCCTTGCCCGCCAGTTCGGCGCCGCGCGCAGCTGCCGCATGGCTATGCTCGACGTCCTCGATGGCGATGCCGGCCAGGCTCAGGCCAGCTTCCAGCGCCACCGCCTCCAGGCGCGCGCGCGGCGCCACCAGCACGGGCGTGATCAGGCCGGCCGCATGCGCGTCGAGCGCGCCGGACAGGCTCAGTTCATCGCAAGGGTGGATCACGGCCACCTTGATCGGACCCAGGGTGCGCGCGTGTTCCAGCAGGCGCCGCGTGCCGTCGCCGTTATGCAGGCGTACCTCGGGCAGGGTGGCGCGCTGGCGTTCGATCTGCTCGGCGGGCGCGATCACCTGCGCCTCGCCGTCGAGCACCACGGCGCCGTGCTGGTTGACGCAGCGGCACGCCAGGGTCACGTGGCGGCTGCGCGGCTCGAGGGCCGTGACGGTGACGCTGATGGCCAGCGTATCACCCACGCGTACGGGCTGCAAAAAGCGCAGGGTCTGGCCCGTGTAGACGGTGCCGGCGCCGGGCAGGCGCGTGCCCAGCACGGCGGAAATGAGGGCCGCGCCCCACATGCCGTGGGCGATCACGCCCTGGTAGCGGCTGGCGGCGGCAAATTCGGCATCGAGGTGCTGCGGGTTGTCATCGCCCGACATCACCGCGAACAGGGCGATATCGTCCATGCTCAGGGTGCGCGTGATGCTGGCGCTGTCGCCGATGGCGATCTGGTCGAAGGTGCGGTTACGTACGATATTCAAGTCATCGTCTTGGGTAGTAGTCATCGTGGTCTTCTATACAGGGGTAATGTGTTTGGCCGGCTTGGCTTTTGACCCGGCAGGGGATGAGCCCGCGTCCGACGGCAACGCCTTCGCTTGCGCCTTGATCGCGCGCTCGAAGACGTCCAGCATCTGCTGCAGGCTCGCTTCCTCGTCCGGCGTCGGCGCTTCGGGCACTTGCAGCACTTGCTGCAACCATTCGGACAGCGCGCCGATGTCGTCCGGGCTGGCGCGCGACAGCAGAATCGGCAAGGCGGCGATGGCGGCATCGAAATCATGCAGCATCAAGCGCGCCTGCTGGCGCACGATGCCGCGGAATTCCTCCATGTTGACATCCTGCCGGTACTGCGGCTTGATCAATTTCAGGGCCAGGTTGACCCTGCGCTCGTCGGCGATCATGCGGAAGCGGTAGATGTAGAACAGCGCGCGCACGGCCGCTTCCACCAGGCCGCCCCGCTGCATGTCCTCGTCCATCTTGCGCGTTTCGCAACGCACGTATTCGCAATGCTCGGGCGAGATACCGGGATGGGGGCGCGGCGGCGTCGTGTCGCCGATGGCTTGTCCCGTCAGCGCCTGCACCAGGGGCGAGCCGTACACCAGGTCGAAGGTGGTTTCCTGCAGCGTATCGCGCCAGTCGCGCCAGCCGTTCAAGCCGGCCGTGATGGCGCCGGAGATGGCCTCCTGCATGGCCAACAGCGGGTTGTCGGGCGCCACCGGCTGGCGATGGGCGCGTACTTTTTCCGCCTCCTTGGCCACCAGCCTGGCCAGCGGATTATGGTCCGTCCAGCGTTCGTAAGACACGCGCAGCGGATGCGCGAGCTGCAGGAAGCGCGCCGACTGCGGCGTGACCATGGCGCGGATCCACGGCTGCGCAAACGTGCGGTACAAGGCCAGGTTCACTTCGGACACGCGCGCGGCGGCGGCGAACTTGCGGTCGTTTTCCACGCTTGGCTGCACGATGGCGCGCACATCCTCGATGCCGCGGTGCTCGACCTGCAGCACATAGTCGCCGCTGGCCAGGTCCGCGTTCGGCGTGTCGGGCGTCTTGTCGACGATCCTCGCTTCGTAGATACCGGCCGGCAGCAGGTTGATCAGGTCGATATTGCTGGCGAATTTCTGGTGTTCCTTGTGCCCCACCTTGGCCGAGACGAAGATGCCCAGGTGGCCGATGCTGTCATGCACGGCATACACGATGGTCTGGTCGTGCAGCAGCACATCCTTGTCATCGCGGTACAGGTCCGTGATCCAGCCCAGCGCCTGCGGCGGTGGCGTGATGTTGTCGCCGTTCGAGCAAAAGACGACGATGGGCGAACGGATATTGCGCAAGTCCAGGCGCACGCCATCGGACGTGATCAACTCCGCCGTAGCCAGGCGGTTGCCGATGAACAGATTGTCGACGATGTACTGCATCTCGACGTCGTTCAGGAAGACGTGGCCGCCCCAGTATTTTTCAAATTCCAGGTAACGGGGCGCTTCCGTGTCGATGTTTGCATACAGGTTGTACTGCTTGCTCCACAGGGTGTTGGCCGGGTTCAGCTTCTCGAAATTCTGCACCAGGCTGGCGCCGTCGAAACGGCCGTTGCCCAGGTCGCCCGCCAGGGCCGTGGCCCAGCTGCCGCCCATCAGCCCACCGGCGTAGCGCATCGGATTGCGGCCATGCCAGCCGGCCCAGTACGACACGGGCGCGCCGGCCACGATGATGGGACCGAACAATTCCGGGCGCATGGCCGCCGTCATGAGGATTTGCCAGCCCGCCTGGCAATTGCCGATGACGACGGGCTTGCCCTCGCTGAGCGGATGCAGGGCGATGACTTTTTCCAGGAAGGCCGCCTCGGCGTGCATCACGTCTTCCACCGTCTGTCCCGGCACGGGATCGGGCAGGAAGCCGATGAAGTAGCACGGGTGGCCGGCGCGCAGGGCCACGCCGATTTCGCTTTCCGCCTTGAAGCCGCCGATGCCGGGACCGTGTCCCGCGCGCGGGTCGACGACGACGAAGGGCCGCTTCGACGGATCAGGTTCGGGCGCATCGGGCGTCAATATGCGCGCCAGGCCGTAGTTGACGGGACGCGCCAGTTCCAGGCCAGACATCACCAGTTCGGCGGGGAAGTCCAGCACGTTCGGCACTTCCTCGGCCATGTGCTCCTGGTACTGGTTGCCGCGCCGGCGCATCACGTCCGCGTACAACACGATGCGCTGCCACGAGTCGCGTGCATAGTCGCCCAGCACGCCCAGCGACGGCAAGCCGCCGGTGGAGAAAAATGGTGCAGCTTCGATCTTCATGGCTATCCTTTTCATGCAAAAAACGCCGGACCATTCCGGCGCGGGGGCTACGCCATCTGGCTGATGGTCTTGCGAAAGCGCGCCAGCGCGAAGGTAAACAGGGCCGTGCCGATGGCCAGCAGGGCCAGGAACGGCTTCCACACCACGTCGATGCCGGCGCCCCGGTACAAAATTGCCTGGCTCAATTCGACGAAATGCGTGGTTGGGGCGATCAGCATGATGTTTTGCACCAGTTCGGGCATGCTTTCGCGCGGCGTGCTGCCGCCCGACAGCATCTGCAGCGGCAGCAGCACGAGGATCAGCAGCATGCCAAACTGCGGCATGCTGCGCGCCACGGTGGCGAGGAAAATACCCATCGACGTGGTGGCAAACAGGTGCAGCGCCGCGCCGCACAGGAACAGCGCGATCGAGCCTTCGATGGGCACATGCAGCATGCCGCGCACCACCAGGTTCAGCGACAGGGCGGCGGCCAGCAGCACCACCAGGCCCATCGACCAGACCTTGCCCAGCATGATTTCGGCCGGCGTCACGGGCATCACCAGCAGATGCTCGATGGTGCCGTGTTCGCGTTCGCGGATCAGGGCCGCGCCCGTGAGGATGATCGACAGCATCGTCACCTGGTTGATGATTTCCATCAGCGAGCCAAACCACGCCTGGCTCAACGAAGGATTGAAGCGCGCGCGCATCACCAGTTCCACCGGCGAGACCGTCGCGCCCCGATAGCGTTTGGCGAATTCGGCCACTTCGCCGGCGACAATCTGCTGGATATAGCCGCTGCCGCTGAAGGCCTGGCTCATGCGCGTCGCATCCACGTTCAGCTGCAGCTCCGCCTGGCGCCCGCCCAGCACGTCGGCCTGCAGCTTGGGCGGTATCGTCAGCACGAAGGTGTACTGGCCCGCGTCCAGGCCCGCATCGACCTGGCTCTGGTTGATCATGGCCGGCGGCGTGAACTGGGGCGGAAAGAAGGCCGAGGCGATGCGCCCGGACAGGGGCGAGCCATCCTCGTCGACGATGGCGATCGAGGCCATGTGCAGGGTTTCCGGCTTGGCCGTGGCGGCCACGTAGATGGCCAACGTAAACGTGTAGAGGATCAGGATCAGCATCATGGGATCGCGGATCAGGCTCCAGATTTCCTTCACGCCCAGGCGGTAGATATTTTCAAGATGCCGCATATCAGCTCTCCTGTTTCTTCAGCAGCGCCACCGTCACACCGAGGATCACGGGAATGGCCACGATCAGGGGCCAGAACGAGGCATGCAGGTCACCAAAGCCCAGCGCCTTGTTGAACACCCCCCGGCTGATATTGAGCATGTGCGTGGCCGGGTACATCAGGCCGATGGCCTTGCCCACGCCTTCCATCGACGAGACGGGATTGAGCAGGCCTGAAAACTGGATGGCCGGGATCATGGTGCCGATCATGGTCACGAACAGGGCCGCGATCTGGCTGCGCGTAAACGTCGACGCGAACAAGCCGATGCCGGTGGCGCAGATATTGAAGATGAAGGTGGCGCCGATCAGGGTCGGCAGGCTACCCTTGATCGGCACGCCGAAGGCCGTCACCGCCAGCAGCGCCATGAGGATGAAATTGAGCATGGCCAGCAGCACGTACGGCACCTGCTTGCCGAGCAAAAATTCCAGGCGCGTGACGGGCGTCACGTACAGATTGATGATGGAACCCAGCTCCTTTTCGCGCACCACGGACAGCGCCGCCAGCATGGCCGGCAGCATCAGCAGCAGCAGGGGAATCACGGCCGGCACCATGGCCGGCAGGCTTTTCACGTCCGGGTTGTAGCGGTAGCGCGTCTGGATGGCGACGGGGTTGTTCATCGTGATGCCATAGCGGTGCAAGGCCTGGTCGGCCAGCCACAGCTGATGCATGCCCTGTACATAGCCCTGCACGGTTTCGGCGCGCATCGGCATGGCGCCATCGATCCACGCGCCCACCTGGGCCAGTGCGCCGCGCTGCACGTCGCGCGCGAAGCCGGGCGGGATCTCGATGGCCAGCGACAGTTCGCCGCTGCGCATGCGCTTGTCGATATCGGCATAGTCGCGCAAGGGCGGTCGCTCGATGAAGTAGCGCGAGCCGGCCAGGTTGTTCGTGTAATTCTGGCTCAAAGTCGTCTGGTCGTGGTCAAGTACCGCATAACTGAGGTCTTCGACGTCCAGGCTGATGCCGAAGCCGATGACGAACAGCAGCAGCACGGAGCCGCCCAGCGCCAGCGTCAGGCGCACGGGATCGCGGCGCAGTTCCAGGGTTTCGCGCCACATGTAGCTGAGCATGCGTCCCAGGCTGAAACGGCTGCGCCGGTGCTGCGGCGCTGGTGCCTGCACTGCCGCTTCCTGCGCGGGCGCCGGCGTTTCCTGCACTGCCGCGGGCGCCGTGCCGCCGCCCGCCTCTTCCAGGTAGGCGATGAAAGCCGCTTCCAGCGACGGTGCACCCTTCTTGCGCACCAGTTCTGCCGGCGCATCGCTGACCAGCACTTTACCCGCGTGCATCAGCGAAATGCGGTCGCAGCGCTCGGCCTCGTTCATGAAGTGGGTGGAAATGAAAATGGTGACGCGGTCGCGCCGCGCCAGCTCGATCATCAGGCGCCAGAAATTGTCGCGCGCGATGGGGTCGACGCCGGACGTCGGCTCGTCGAGGATCAGCATTTCCGGCTTGTGCACCATGGCCACGGCCAGCGACAGCCGCTGGCGTATGCCCAGCGGCAGGCTGTCGGGCAAGTCGTCCATCACTGCGCGCAAGTCGAAGCGCAGCGCCATCTCGTCGATGCGTGCAGCGATTTCAGCTTCCGGGACGTGGAACAGGCGCGCGTGCAGCACCAGGTTCTGGCGCACCGTCAATTCGCTATACAGAGAGAAGGCCTGAGACATGTAGCCGACCCTGCGGCGCGTGTCGATATCGTTGGAATCGACCTCCTTGCCGAACAGCCAGGCCTTGCCTTCCGTCGCCGGCAAGAGGCCCGTGAGCATCTTCATGGTGGTCGACTTGCCGCAGCCGTTCGATCCCAAAAAGCCGAAAATCTCGCCGCGACCGATGCGGAAATTCACATGGTCGACGGCCGTGAAATCGCCGAAGCGCATGGTCAGGTCTTTGGCCTCGATGGCCACGTCCTGCGCACTGGCCGCATCGAGCGGCGTGATGACGACGGGCTGGTGACCGGCGCGCTTGGCGTCGGGCAGCAGCTTGATGAAGGCCGCTTCCAGGTTGCCGCTGTCCGTGCGCGCCAGCAGTTCGGCCGGCGTGCCCGTATCGAGCACCTTGCCGTCGTCCATGGCCACCAGCCAATCGAAGCGCTGCGCCTCGTCCATGTAGGCGGTGGCCACCATCACGCTCATTTGCGGGCGCTGCACGCGGATGCCGGCGATCAGGTCCCAGAACTGGGCCCGCGCCAGCGGATCGACGCCGGTGGTGGGCTCATCGAGAATGAGCAGGTCGGGATCGTGGATCAAGGCGCAGCACAGGCCCAGCTTCTGCTTCATGCCGCCCGACAGCTTGCCCGCCGGGCGCGCCAGGAAGGGCTGCAAGCCCGTGCTGCGGGTCAGCTGGTCGATGCGGCGGCGGCGTTCGGCCGCGTCGTGGCCGAACAGGCGCGCGAAAAACTGCAGGTTTTCCTCGACAGACAAGGTCGGATACAGATTCTTGCCCAAGCCTTGCGGCATGTAGGCGATGCGGGGGCAGACGTCGTCGCGGTGGCGCGCATCGCGCATGTCGCCGCCCAGCGCCATCACGCTGCCCTGCTGCACGGCGCGCGCGCCGGCCACCAACGACAGCAAGCTCGATTTGCCCACGCCATCGGGTCCGATCAAGCCCACCATGCGGCCGGCCGGCACGTCCAGGTCGATGGCGTCGAGCGCCACCGTCTTGCCGTAATGCTGGCTGACGCCCTTGATGCGGACGACAAAGGAGTTCACGTCCATGCTCACTGCGGAACCTTGGCAGTCAGTTCAGCGGGCCATGCCTGCTTCGCATCGAGACGCACCCAGGCCACGCCAGGCAAGCCCACTTTTACCAGCGCCAGATGCTTTTGCAGCAGCTCGCGGCTGATCTGCGCCTTCACGCGGAACATCAGCTTCTGACGCTCGCTGGCCGTTTCCACCGTCTTCGGCGTGAATTGCGCACTGGCCGCGACGAACGAGATCGTTGCCGGAATCACGTAATTGGGCGCCGCGTCGAGGATGATGCGCACTTCGCCGCCCAGCGCCACCTTGCCGGCCGCCGTCTCGGGCAGGAAGAAGGTCATGTAGACGTCCGACAGGTCGACCAGGTTAAGCACCTTGCCGCCGCCCGCCAGCACTTCGCCCTGCTGCGCCACCAGGTATTGCACGCGGCCGTCGCGCGGCGCCGTCAGCTGGCCATCGGCCAGGTCGGAATCGATGCGCGCCGTCGTCGCCTCGGCGGCAACCACGGCGGAGCGCGAACCCACCACCTGCGCCCTGGCTGCGTCGATGGCTGCCTGCGCCGCCGTCACTTGCGCCTTGGCCGCGTTCAGGGCCGCGGCCACGCTGCGCACGCGGGCGCGGTCGTCGTCGAGTTCCTGCACCGAGGAAGCACCCTCCTTCGACAGGGTTTCGGAACGGGCCAGGCGGCGCTTCGCCGCATCGAGTTCGCTTTCGCGCTGCGCCACCATGGCCAGCGCGGCCGCCTTGTCGCTCTCGCGCACGGCCACCTGCGCCTGCGCGCCCACCACGGCGTCGGACGCCTGCTGCTGGCGCGCGCGCGCCTCGTCGCGCTGGGCCGTCAGGGAATCGACCTGCATGGTGGCCAGCGGCTGGCCCGACTTGACGAAGTCGCCCTCGCGCACGAGGATCTCCTTGACCCGGCCCGCCAGCTTGCTGGCGACGTCGATTTCCGTCGCTTCGATGCGGCCATTGCCGCTGACGAAACCTTCGCCAGGGCCCGTGGGACGCATTTTTTGCCAGGCCACATAGCCCAGCACGAGGACGGCCACGACCAGCGCCGCGGGGATAAGTTTTTTCTTCAGTTGTGGAGTCATGGTATCGGCAATCGCTTTTAATTGGTGAACGTGGCGGCGGCGGAGGTGTTGGCAGGTACGCCGCCGCCCAGGGCGGCGTACAGGCTGACCTGGCTCGAGAGCAGCGCGCGGCGCGTCTGCACCAGCTGCTGCTCGACCGTCAGCAAATCGCGCTGCGCGTCGAGCACTTCCAGGTAGGGCGCGGCACCATTGTCGTAGCGCAGCTTGGCCAGGCGCGCCCGTTCGCTCTGCGCGGCCAGCGTGGTCTTGCCGATATCGACCTGCAGCGCCAGCCAGCGCCGGTTCGACAGCGCATCGGCCACTTCGCGGAAAGCACCCTGCACGCTCTTTTCGTAGTTGGCCACGGCCACGTCGCGGCGCACCTCGGCCAGTTCCATATTCGCGCGCAGGCGGCCCGCGTCAAAGATCGGCAGCACCAGGCGCGGCGCGAAATTCCACGCGCCGCTGCCCGAATCGAACAAGCCGCTCAATTCCGCGCTGGCCGTGCCGTAGGCCGCCGTCAAGGAAATCGTCGGGAAGAAGGCGGCGCGCGCGGCACCGACATTGGCTTGCGCGGCGCGCAGCTGATGTTCGGCCGCCACCAGGTCGGGACGCTGCGTGAGCAAAGCCGAGGGCAGGCCCGCATGCAGCGGCTGCAGCACGCTGGCGTCGTCGAAGCGGCGCACCTCACCAGCCACCGGCGTCAGGTCGATGGGGCCGCCCACCAGTTGGGCCAGCGCATGCGCCTGCACGGCGCGCGCCTGTTCCAGCTGCGCCGACAGCGACAAGGCCTGGCTGAGCAAGGTTTCCACCTGCGTCAGGTCCAGCTTGGAAATCGACCCCACCTCGAAGCGGCGCGTGAAGATGCGCAGCGATTCGGCGCGGCTGTCGACGGTGGCGCGCGCCAGTTCCACGCGCTCGTCGAGTTCGCGCAAGCCCAGGTAACCATTGGCCACCTGCGCCACCAGGGCCACGCCGACGGCGCGGCGCGCCTCGTCGCTGGCCAGCAGGGTTTGCAGCGCGCTGTCCTTCAGGCTGCGCACGCGGCCCCAGAAGTCGAGTTCCCAGGCGCTCACGTTCAAGCCTGTCTGGTACTGCGCGCTCGTCATGGGACGGCCCGTCACGCTCAGGTCACCGGGCACGCGCGCGCGGCTGCCCGAAGCGCCCAGCGCGATCGTGGGAAATTGCTCGGCGCGCTGAATGCCATACGCGGCGCGCGCCTCTTCCACGCGCAGCGCGGCGATGCGGATGTCGCGGTTGCTCGCCAGCGCCTGCGCAATGAGCGCCTGCAGGCGCGGATCGGCAAAATAGGCTTGCCAGGCGACGTCGGGCGCGTGCGCGCCGGCGGAATCGGTTTCCGGATACTGCGCCGCCACGGGCAGCGGCGGTGGCGCATACGGTGGCGCCATCGAGGCGCAGCCGGCCAGAGCCAGCGCGGTGGCCAGCGCGGCCATCCTGGCGCAGTTGGGCAAAGTAGGAACAGCCATGGTCATCTTCTTCCAGTCAATTCAGAATGTTGTAGCCGCCATCGACATACAGGGTGCCGCCCGTGATGGCGCGCGCGCCGTCGCCGGCGAGGAAGGCGCACAGCGCGCCCACGTCCTCGATGGTGGCCAGGCGCCGCATGGGCGAGCGTTCGATGGCGTCGGCCATCAGGCGGTCGAAATGGGCGATGCCGGAAGCGGCCCGCGTCTCCAGCGGTCCCGGCGAAATGGCGTTAACGCGGATGCCTTGCGGGCCCAGTTCGGACGCCAGGTAGCGCACCGACGCTTCCAGCGCCGCCTTCACGGGGCCCATCAGTCCATAGTCGGCGATGACTTCCTCCGCGCCCAGATAACTCATGGTCATCAGGCTGCCGCCGTCCGGCATCAGCGGTTCGGCCAGTTTCGCCATGCGCATGAAGGAGTGGCAGGAGATATCCATCGCCTGCGCAAAGCCGTCGGCAGAACTGTCCGTCACGCGGCCATGCAAGTCCTGCTTCGGCGCATAGGCAATGGAATGGACGACGAAATCGAGCCGTCCCCATTGCCGTTCGATCTGCGCGAACAGCGCTTCGAGCTGGCCCGGCACGGCCACGTCGAGCGGCGCCATGATGGCCGCCTGCACTTGCTGCGCCAGCGGTTCCACGTATGGACGGGCCTTGTCATTGAGCCAGGTCACGGCCAATTCGGCGCCGGCCGCGCGCAGTGCGCTGGCGCAGCCCCAGGCGATGCTTTGCGTGTTGGCGATACCCACCACCAGGCCCCGCTTGCCCTGCAAAGGCAAGGGCCGCAAGTCGGCCGTCATGCCTGGACCGGACGCAGGGCGGGCCACGGCGTGGCCGCATGCACGCATCGCACCGCGCCGGCGTGCATGGCGGCGGCGCAAGTGGCCAGCGTCACGCCGCCGGCACGCGCATACGGCAAGGCAATGGGAGTGTGGGGGTGTAAGGTACTGCACGCGTCAGGCGCGGGGGTCTGCATCTTCATGAATCGGCTTCCGTCACTGAAATTCGAGGCACGCACCAGTGCATTTTCGGGGAACTGGTACGGGGCGAAATTACTCTACAGCATTTAGACGCGTGATTCGTGATGAGTCCGATCCGCATTCCATGACGCTTTGAGCTAGGTCAACTATAAGTGCGATTGCGGCAATGCAACATTGATGTAAATCAAATTTTACCTCAATATTATCTAAATGAAATATTTTTCAGGCAAGCGTGCGGACGTATTGATTTGATAATATCACTGGGCTAGCGAGAAGAAAAGCGCGCAGGTGAGCGACAATTGGCATTGCCTGGAAAACAAGCAGCGCTGGGCAGCGGCGGAAGGCAGGCGGTGGAGAGAAGCAGAGAGGGGGCCATGCTATTGCGATGCAACATGACCCCCCATGCATTACGGAAGCGGCAAGAGCGGCATTATTTGCCCGGCGCCGCGGCGGGACGCGAATACAGGTCGATGATGGTGCTGATGCCATCCTGGCACACGGAGCAGAACGTCTCGCTGCGGTCGAACATGATGCACTGCATCTCGGGACGGTAGTAGCCGGACGACTCGTAGTTCGCGCCTTCGAAGGCGCCCACCGCATGGCGCTGCGGCGCCTTCGAGAACAGCTGCTGCGTGTAGGCCAGGTCGGCCTTGAACAAGTCGCTCATCTCGCTTTCCGGGCGGTTGGCCGCACGCAGGGCCGCGCGCTGCTTCTGGTATTCGCGCGCATGGCTATCGTATGCTTCCTTCGGCCATGGCGTCGGCAGCGGCGTGCCGGCCTTGACGTGGTGCTTCCATTTCAGCCTGGCCGGATCGCGCAGCGCCGTGGCATTCGGCTCCCACGGTTCCTGGCGCTCGCCATTCGACTGATAGGCCACGGGCGAGGTGTAGTACTCGTCGGCCAGGCCGGCGAAATGGTGGCCGAATTCATGCACGAACAGGTAATTGGCCCAGTCGCTATTGGACGCCGCCGTGCTGAACTGGCCGAAGATGCCGCCGCCGCCGTAGGTATCGTTGTTGACGAGGATTTCGATGAATTCATACGGCGCGTACTGCGCCAGGTCGCGCAGCGCGCGGTTATCCGTCGTCAGCACATAGCGCTCGCTGCCGAAGATATCGTAGCGCGTGCCCAGCTGCGACGCGTGATGCACGCCCGTCGAGGGACGCGACACGCCCGACTCCTGGGTCGGCGCGGCCATGGCCCACACGTTGAAGTCCCTGGCCCGCTCGCGGAATGGCGAGACGGTGAAAAGATGGTCAGCCAGCTTGCGCGCCGTCGCTTCGAACTTGCCCATTTCGGCGGCCGTATAGCCGTCGCCCATGATCAGCAGGTCGACCTTGTCGGGCGATGGCCCGCTGATGCGGATCGGGATCGGCTGGACGGGCGCCGGCGGCTGCTTGCGGATCACGTCCTGCGCTGCAGGGTCGACATCGGTGCTCCACACAACGGAAAACAGGCCGCGCTCGTCGCGCTTGAGGATGCGCACGCGCACGGGGTGCTCGGGCTGCGGGAAGCGCACGGATTCCTGGAAGGCGCGCGTGGTGGTCTTCGCTTCATCGGTGCTGGCCCATTCGCCGAAGATGGTGGAAAAACCGCGCGAATACAGCACCTTGCCCGACTTGATGTCGACCACTTCCAGCAGGTTGTTGCCGCGGTTGCTGTCGTCAATGGGACGCACCGGGTTGCCCGGCCATGGCAGCGGCTCGACCAGCACACGCTCGACCGCATAGTGCTCGCCCAGCGCATTGCCACTGTGCTGGTAATCGAGGCGCATGGTGGCCGGCGGCGGCGCATTATCCGCCTGCGCGGCAGGGACGATGCCGGCGGCCAGCGCCAGCGCGCAGAGGAAGGATCGAATCGGAGTCTGCTGCATGTCATTCCTAAAACGGTAGAAAAACAGGTGAAGGGAACGGTTTTCCAAACAATCGGCGGGCCTGCCGGCAGGTGCGGGAAAAACCGCTGCGGCACATTGTAGCGACAGGATGCGGGCGTGCAAAGCGCCCATTTCACGCGATTCGCTTGACCATACGATACAATCAATCTATATTAGACTGACTAGTCGATTAACTAAAGGAAAGAGCCATGCGCACCATCGATCCCGGCAAACACGCGGCCCGCCGTGACGCCATTCTCGCCGCCGCGCGCCACTGCTTTGCGCGCAAGGGCTTTCACCAGACCAGCACCGCCGCCATCTGCGCGCAGGCGGGCATGAGTCCCGGCAACCTGTTTCACTACTTCCCCTCCAAGCAAGCCATCATCGCCGCCATCGTCGACGAGGAAGGCAGCGAGACGACCGCCTATTTCGCCGGCGTGCAAGGCAGCGCCGATGCCTACGGCGCCCTGCTCGATTTCATGGACCTGGTGCTGGCGCTGGCGGCCGATGACGACTTTGCGGGGCTGGCGCTGGAAATATCGGCCGAAGCGATGCGCGACACGGATATCGCGGCCAGGGTGGCGCGCAACGACGCCAGCCTGCGCGCCGGCTTGCAAGCCTTGCTGGAAGAGGCGGCATCAGGGGGCCAGGTCGACGCCGCGCTGGACGCCGCGCAAACGGCCAGCTGGATCGCCGCGCTGATCGACGGCATCTTCAACCGGGTCGCAGTCGATCCCGATTATGCACCGCTGGCGCAACGCGCCAGCCTGCACCTGCTGCTGGCGCGCTTCCTGCGCCCTGCCCTGGCATGAGCGCCGCCATGCAAGCCCAGCCCACACGCATCGCCGACGTCGACGCCCTGCGCGGCTGCGCCCTGTTCGGCATTTTGGTCGTCAATATCGGCGCCTTCGCCACGCCCTGGTTCGGCCTGGGATTGACCGATCCCGCCTTTCACGGCGGCGTGGACCGCGCCACGCACTTTATCGTCGCCCTGCTGTTCGAAACCAAGTTCTACCTGCTGTTTTCCTTCCTGTTCGGCTACAGCTTCACCTTGCAGATGCAGGCGGCCGCGCGCGCCGATGCGCCGTTCGTGCCGCGCATGCTGCGCCGGCAAGTGGGCCTGTGGCTGATCGGCGCCCTGCATGCCGTGCTCCTGTTTCATGGCGACATACTCACGACCTATGCTCTGCTGGGCATCGTGCTGCTGGCGCTGTACCGCTGCGGCGAGCGCCAGGCACTGTCCCTGGCGTTGATACTCGTCACCGTCTGCGTGGCATTCTGGGCAGGCATGGCCTGGCTGCAAAGCCTGCAGCCAGCGGGCGACGCTGCGGACAACGCCGTGGCGATGGCGCAAAAGGCGGCAAGCGCGCTGGCCGCCTACCACGCCACGCCGGCCGCCGTCGTCCATCAGCACCTGCGCGAACTGGGTGAAATCTGGATCGTCCTGCTGCTGGTGCAGGCACCATGCGCGCTGGCCATGTTCCTGTGCGGCCTGGCCGCCGGCAAGCGCGAGATGCTGCTGCACGCAAGCGATTATCTGCCGCTGCGCCGCCTGCTGCTGCGGGCCGGCGCGCTGGTGGGCTTGCCCGGCGCCGCCTTCTACGCGTGGACCTCCGTGTATGGGGATAGCCAGGCATGGCAGGTGGCGGGACTGGCCGTGGGCCTGGCGAGCGCGCCACTGCTGGCGGGCGCCTACCTGGCGCTGGCGCTGGTCCTGTTCGAGCGCCTGCGCGACGGCACGCTGTTTGCGCTGCTGGCCGACACGGGCCGCATGGCCCTGTCGAACTACCTGCTGCAGTCGGCCATCTGCGCCGTGCTGTTCCTCGCGTATGGCGCGCGGCTGATGGGCAGCGTGTCGCCGCTGGGCGCACTGGCGCTGGCAGCCATCATCTTCGGCCTGCAGCTGCCGTTGAGCCGCTGGTGGCTGCGCGGCCACGCGTATGGCCCCGTCGAGTGGCTGCTCAGGGCCTTGACCATCGCCGCGTGGCCGCGCTGGCAGCGCGCCGCTTACTTGTAGCGGTACAGGGGCTGGCGCAGCTGGATGGGGCGGATGTCGAGGCGCAGTTTCAGCACCGAATACGCTTCCGCCTCGGTCGAGCTGTAGCCGACGCTGTTGACCGTTTTACTGAAGCGAAACTCGAAGCCCAGGTCCGGATATGGGTCGCGCGGGTTGCCGAAGGCGATGCCGATGGCTTCCTGCTGCGCGTTGTCGATCAAATTGCCCATCAAGTCGAGCACGGCGTTGTTGCCGAGGATATCGTTGGTGAACACGGGTTCGCGCATGTCGGGCTGGTTAGGATCGAGCTTGTTGTCGGCCTTGTCCGGCGAGGGCGTAAACACGCGCGTGACGAGGTTGAATTTGTCGCCCCGGTCCAGGTAGCTGATGGCCGCATTGCTGATGTTAAAATTTTTCACGCCACGGTCGCTGATGGCGCCCGACAGGTCGATCAGCAGGGCGCCGCTATAACCGATGACTTCCACGTCGCGCATGGCGTCGACCACCATGGCGCTGTTTTCATCGATGCCCAGCCCCAGGTGATAGCCTTTTTTCAGCATCACGGGAATCATGCGCGCAAAGCGTCCGCGCACCAGCAGATGCTGGTCCACGAAGACATCGCTGCCGATGAAGCCCAGGCCGGGCGCGATCTCGCGGCCATCCGTCACGCCCATCTTGAGCATGTCGAGTACGGGCTTGGCGTCGTAGAACATGGTGGTGCTCATGATGGCGGCACCGGCGCTGGAACCGGCGATCACGCCGCCATTGCGATAGACCGACCAGATGGCTTCCAGCGCGGCCGTACGGCTGCCGTCCGGCCGCAGCAAGGCTTGCGTGATGCGCCCCTGGTCGCCGCCGGCAAAATAGATGCCGCTGGCCGACTTGATCTGCGTGACGATGGCCGGGTCTTCGGCGGCCTTGCGGTAATCCCTGTTCGGCAGCTTGACGGCCAGCGGCACGAAAAAGGCATCGGCGCCATATTGGTTCAGCTTTTTGATGATGCTTTCGCCCGATTTTTCCGGGTTCATCGCGGCCGAGGCCAGCACGGCGATGCGCGCGCCTGGCCCGCCCGACAGCTTGACGATGCGCTGCCAGACTTCGGCATTATCGGCGCGCAGGCCGCCGCCGATGATGACGAGCGTCCCCTGCGGCGCACTGCCGATGGCGCTGCCACCGGGCGCCGCCACGGCTTGGACGCTGCACAATGCCAGCGCGAACAGCAGCGCGGCGCACAATTGTTGATACAGGCTTGAAGATGATTTCATGATGCCTTTCGAATACAAGGAAAGTGGCGCATATTTGTTGATACAGGCACGCGCCCTTGTTGCCAAAACTGCTGCTTGCAATCCAACGCCATCGCACTACGATACTACTTGCTGCATATGACAGCGTTGTTGCGGTATCTCCAATTTTTTACTTAAAACTGTAATTGGCGCTGGCATAGAAGCGCCGGCCGCGCGGATCCGTATAGGTCGGGTCATAGCCGGAAAGGAAAAAGTAGGCCTGGTTCGAGTATGGCGGGCTGGTATTGAACAGATTCTGTATGCCCGCGCGCAGCTTGAACTGCTTGCTGACGGCATACGCGCCCGACATGTCCCACAGCGTGTAGGCCTTGACCCGATTCGGCTTGACGACGCTGCCGTCATCCGTGTTGATGGCCGAGTTCTGGTCATCGTAGCTGCTCGAATAGGTGTTCGACAGGCTGGCCGAATACGGGCCATGGTCCCAGTCCAGGGTAATCGTATGGCGCCAGCGCTGCACCACGCCGTCCGTGACGAATTTATTCAGGTTGCTGATAAAGGCATCGCCGGGGCTCGTCTGGATTTTCGAATCGAGCACGTAGGTGCCACTCAGGTGGGCGCCGAAACGTCCCCAGGCCGTCTTCACGCCATGCAGGTCGGCCGTGATATCGATGCCCGTAGCCTTTTGCGCGCCGCGGTTTTCCTTGCGAAGTTCGATGTAGTCGATTTCATTGTCCTTGTTGCGATGTACGAGGTCGCCGTACTTGGCCAGGTTGCCGAGGATGATGTCGTCGCCGATTTCGCTGATCAGATCCGTGCGCTTGATGTTCCAGTAATCGAAGCTGAAGGTCCAGTGCTGGCTCGGCTCGAGCACCACACCGGCCGTGAACTGGCGGCTGCGCTCCGGTTTCAGCTTGTCGTTGCTGTAGCGGCGCGTATCCCAGTTTTGCGCGCAATCGGCGTAGTTATTATCCACAGTGGCGCATAACACGGGATCGGGCAGGGTCGCCGTACTACTGTAGACGGTGGGCCGGTGCAAGTCCGACATCGATGGAGCGCGGAAGCCCTTGCCGGTGGACGCCCGCATCAGCACCTGCTTGCTGGGCATGTAAGTCAGGCCCACCTTGGGGCTCAGGGCGCCACCCACCTGCTGGTAATGGTCGTAACGGCCAGATAACTGCGCCTGCCACTGCTTGGTAAACGGCAGCAGCAGTTCGCTGTAAATGGCTTGCACAGTGCGGCTGTCGCTGGTGTCCTTGCCGCCTTCCGGCGCCGAATCGTCATTGATATTATTACTCATCAGTAATTTGGAAAGACGGAACTGCGTACGTTCGCGGCGCACCTCTCCGCCAACGGCAAGGGCCATGTCGCCGCCCCCCATGGCCATCAGAGCACGTGACGCCTTGAAATCAAGCGCATCCATGACGCCGCGCGCGTGGCGCACTTCATCGTTGACCTGGATGCTCTCAATCAGTGCCAGGCCCTCGGCACTGGAAGGCCCGAAGGGATTGATGCTGCCATCGGCGATACCTGCACGCAGCTTGTCCTTCAGCAGATAGCCTTTGGTATCACGGTCCCTGACGGTATTGACGCTATGATTCAAACCCACGTCATAATCCCATCCCGCCACTGTACCGGTCGCCCCCACCACGAAGCGCTGGCTTTCGCTGGTCAACTCACTGGTGCGGTTGCCCGCCTCCTTCAATCGCATGCGCACTTCCAGTTCGCGCTCCACCTGCTTGCCATCGTCATCCAATATGGTATCAAAACCGGTATTGGCCAATTGCGGCACCTTGCTGTAATCCAGGTAACCGATCACCCGTGTCGACGACGCGACATAATTGGTACGCGAACGGCTCAACGCCACCTCCGCATATAGCTGATGGTCCGGGTTCAGCTTCAACACGCCCCGCGAAAGAAAATTCTGCTTCTCCGACTTCGGATACAACTCCGTATCGCGCATGTAATCGTAGGTACAGCCATCGACGCCGCCAGTGCCGTTGGGCAGGTACAAATTGGCGGGTGGATTGCAGTCCGGGATGGACAGGTTGATTTGCCGGTTGGTGATCGGCTTGCCGTTCAACAGGAAGCCGACCTCCTGCAGGTGATCGCGCTGGGCACCCGACAGGCGGATATTCGCCGGGCTGGTAAAACTCGACAGCAAATGGCCAAGGCGCTCGGGCACGTTCAGGTTCGGAATGAACTTGCGCTGCGAGGTGCTGAGGCGGTCCGTCTGCTGCGCGTCGAGCACGGCGAAGATATTGTAGCCATCCGTGGCCAGGTCGCCCGTACCGGCCGTGATGCTGACCGTGCGCTTGCCGGCGCCGCCTTCCTGCGTGCCGCTGCCGTAGGCATTCAGCTCCACACCCTGGTAATCCTTGCGCGTAATGAAATTGATGACGCCGCCGATGGCGTCCGTGCCATACAGGGCCGAGGCGCCGTCGAGCAGCACTTCCACGCGCTGCAGCGCGGCGGCGGGAATATTATTCAGGTCCACGCCCGCATCGTCGCCGGGCGAGGCGAAGTTGGCCATACGCCGGCCATTTAGCAGCACCAGGGTCGATGACGTGCCCACGCCCCGCAGATTGGCGCTGTTGAAGCCGCGCTGGTCGCCGCCGATATTGATGCTGGCGCCATCGGTCAGGCCGCCCACGTTGGCCGACACGCGCGCCATCAGCTCGGCCGCCGTCGTCACGCCCGCCTTGTCGATCTCGGCGCGCGTGATGATCTGCACCGGCAACGCCGTCTCCGATTCCAGCCGCTTGATGGCCGACCCCGTGATTTCCACGCGCTGCATTTTTTTCGGCGCCGCTTCGCCGTCCGGTTCCTGCGCCAGCGCGCCGTTGCCCAGCATGCCCAGCGCTGCCGACACGCTCAAGGCCCCCAGCGCCAGGCGCACGCCTTGCGCCAGTGCCGACTCGCGTGGCGGTACGCAACTGCCGTCTTGTTTTTCTGCTTGCATGCAAACTCTCCCAGATGGTATTAACCCTGTTTTTATAATGACTGCGGCACTGCCTTGCGCTGCTTTGCTGCTGTTTTCCGGGTACCCTGCGCGCCATGTTCGCCGCCGTACAGGTAGGCGGCGATGACTTCGCTCAAGCGGGCCGCTTTTTCAACGTTTTTCCTGTTCGATACCATCAGCGCCACGGCCAGCGCCTCGATCATGGCCAGCGCCGTGCTGGCACTGCTGGGCAGGACGGGATGGGTACTTTGCGCATACAACACGTGATCGGCCAGTTCGGCCAGGGGAGAGGCGGGCGAGTCGGTGAGCGCCACGATGCAGGCGCCGCGGTCGCGCGCGAAGCTGGCCAGGCCGATGCAGTCGAGCGTGTAACGGGGGAACGAGATCACCACCAGCACGTCGTGCGCCGTCAGGTTGACCAGATGGCCGGCCGCCACTTCCGAGCCGCCGATACCCACCACTTCCACCACATGCGGACAAAACGGCTGCAGATGCTGCACCAGCATGCCGGCCAGGTTGGCCGACAGGCCAAAACCCATCACATACACCACCTTGGCGCGCGTCAGGCGCCGCACCACGGCCTGCACGGCGGGCGGCGACAGGGCATCGGATGTGGCGGCGATGTTCGCGGCCGCATATTCCAGGCTTTCCGTGACGGGCGACGTGGCGCGCGCGCGCCGCTCTATCGTGCGGCGCAGTTTGTCGACTGGCTGCAACAGCGATTGCAAGGTTTCGGCCATGGCGCCACGCATGGCCGAATAATTCTTCTGGCCGATATCGCGCGCGAAGCGGCTGATGGTGGCCGTCGATACCTGGCAGCTGTCGGCCAGTTCCTCGATGCCCAGCGCCGTCACCCGCATCTGGTTGCGCAGCAGGTAATCGGCGATCTGCCGCTGCGAAGCCGAACCGCTGCCCAGCACGTGCATCAGCGCCTGCCCCAGCGGAGACTGCGCGAAGGCGGCATCGGGCGCCGACAACGTGCCAACCCGTGGCGTATGGGGACTGCTGCGTGCAGGACTGGCGGATGCTTTCATATCACTGGCGGCCTGTATTCTTGGACACTGCGGATCACTGGCGGAAGGCGAAATCGGGTCGCTGGAACTTACTGTACTCATATCAAAAAGAAAACTCAACAAATATTTGTAAAAGGATTTTCATTGATTTACTTCGTGAAAATATTGCTACATAATCGACCGAAATCCATCAACCGCGCCCCGTTTTGGGGCGAATTCACCATGCAAGTACAACAGCACCCCATTTCCACCGCGCACGCCAGCGTAGCGTGCCAATTGAGCAGCTTTCACTTCGGCACCGCGGCAGCCAACAGCCGCAGCGGCAAGAAGGTCTACATCCAGGCGGCGCTGCATGCGGATGAAGTGCCGGGCATGCTGGTGTCGCAATTCCTGCGCCGCGAACTGCTGGCGCTGGAGGCGGCGGGCAAGGTGCATGGAGAAATCATCCTGGTGCCGGCCGCCAATCCGATCGGCCTGGCACAAGCCATCCATGGCGCGCCGTTCGGCCGCTTCGACCTGACCACCGGCATCAACTTCAACCGCGCCTACCGCCACGTGGCCGATGAATTGAAAACCACGCTCGATGGCCAGCTGGGACAGGATGCGCAAGCCAACGTGGCGCTGATACGCGAGCATGCGCGCGCGGCCGTCGCCGCCTGGCGGCCGGGCACGGATGCGGAGACCTTGAAGAAAACCCTGCTGGGCATGGCCATCGACGCCGACATCGTGCTCGATCTGCATTGCGATAACGAGGCGGCCCTGCACATTTATACGGGCACGCCGCTGGCGGCGCAGATCGCGCCCCTGTCCGCGCTCTTGGGCGCGCGCGCCGTGCTGCTGGAACTGGCGGCTGGCGAAGAGCCGTTCGACGAAGCGTGCAGCCGGTTGTGGTGGGATCTCGGCGCGCACTTCGGTGGACGCTATCCGATTCCCGCCGCCTGCCTGTCGACCACGGTCGAGTTGCGCGGCGAAGTGGAAGTGAGCTACGCCCTGGCCGAACGCGACGCCACCGCCCTGCTGCGCTTTCTCGCCATCGAGGGCGTGCTGGAGATAGCCGGCGCCGGCGACGACCTGCCCGCGCCGCAATGCGAACCGACGCCGCTGGCCGGGGTAGAGCCGATCCTCGCACCGCATCATGGCGTGCTGGTGTATCTGCGCGAAATGGGCGACGTGCTGGCCGCCGGCGACGCCGTGGCCGACCTGATCGACCCCGTCAGCGGCGAGACGACAACCTTGCGCTGCACCGTGGCCGGCGTCTTTTTTGCGCGCAGCGCCCACCGCCACGTCCTGCGGGGCATGAACGTCGGCAAGGTCGCCGGCGCCGTCGCCTTCCGCGGCGGCAGCCTGCTGAGCCAATAAATGTCACAAAAAAGCGCCATGAGAAAATTCAAGCTCCCCAATACCTTCGTCCTGCTGTGCGGCATCCTGGCCATGATCGCCGTGGCGACATGGCTGGTGCCAGGCGGGAAATTCGACACGCAACTGGTGAACGGCAAGCAGCTGATCATCCCCGGTACGTTTCACTATGTCGACAACAAGCCGCAGGGGCTCGCCGCCCTGATGATGGCGCCCATCAAGGGCTTCGTCGACGCCAGCCTGATCATCGGCTTCGTGCTGATCGTCGGCGGCGCCTTCGCCGTGCTGCAAAAAACGGAAGCCTTCGATTCCCTGATCAAGGCCATCGCCAAGGCGCACACCAGTTCGCGCTTCGTGCGCGCCGCCATCATCCCCGTCTTCTTCACGATGTTCTCGCTGGGCGGCGCCACCTTCGGCATGAACGAGGAAGCGATTCCCTTTATCCTGATCTTCGTGCCGCTGGCCCTGGCCCTGGGCTATGACACCATCACGGGCGTGTCGATTCCCTTCATCGGCTCGCAAGTGGGATTTTCCGCCGCCTTCCTGAACCCGTTCAACGTCGGCATCGCGCAGGGCATCGCCGGGGTGCCGATCTTTTCCGGCATCGGCTACCGCCTGATCGTGTGGGCCATCGCCACGGCGGTCAGCATCGTGTTTTTGATGTGGTATGCGGCGCGCATCAAGCGCCATCCGGAAAAAAGCCCGACCTACCTGCTCGACATCGAAAAGCGCAGTGAGCACACATTGGACCTGAACAGCTTTGCCGGCATGACGCGCACGCACCGCGCCGTGCTGTGGATTTTCATGGCGACCTTGCTGACGATGGTCGTCGGCGTCGTCAAATACGACTGGTTCATCGATGAAATCGCCGCCCTGTTCCTGGTGATGGCCATCGTCGTCGGCCTGGTCGGCCGGCTCGACATGGACAGCCTGGTGGCGTCGTTCGTGCAGGGCGCGCGCGACATGGTCAGCGTGGCGCTGGTCATCGCGCTGGCGCGCGGCACCATGATCCTGGCGCGCGACGCGCAAATCATCGACACCATGCTGCACGCATTGACGCCCCTGGTGGCCTCGTCGAGTCCCGTCTTCGCCGCACAAAAAATGTTCTTCATGCAGTCGGTGATCAACTTCTTCATCCATTCCGGCAGCGGCCAGGCCGCGCTGACGATGCCCATTATGGCGCCGCTGGCCGACCTGGTGGGCGTGACGCGCCAGACGGCCATTCTGGCCTTCCAGTTCGGCGAGTTCACCACGCCGATGATCCCAACGTCCGGCATCACCGTCGGCGTGCTGGCGCTGGCGCGTGTGCCCTGGATTACGTGGGCCAAGTGGATGATCCCGCTGCAGCTGATTTACCTGGTGCTGGCGCTGCTGCTCTTGATTCCGCCCTGCCTGATGCACTGGCAATAACCACGGCCACGCGCCGTCGCCGTGGCGTTATTTGCGGTACGCCTGTCCGTAGGCGCCATGGATGCCGCCCTTTGCCCAGTCGGCCATCAGGTCGTAAAACCCGGGCGTGATGATGGTCGGCTTGCGCGTTCCATCGGGCGCCTGAGCGTAGCTGCGCATGCCGTGATCGGCCTGCGGGAAGAGGTAGACCGAGATGGCCTGGCCCTGGCCGCGCAACGCCGTCAAGCGCTCGATAGTGACAGCCGGCGGCGCTTGGCGGTCATCCTCTGCCAGGGCCCACAGCTGCGGCACCGTGACTTGCCGCGCGACCTGCACGGGATCGAGCGACCAGTCGATATCGAGCTTGTCGAACCGCGGTATGCCATTCTTGCGCAGCTCATCGGCCGGCATGCCCAGCAACACGCCCGTGTAGCCGCCCTTGATGAGGGCAAACCACGGCTCCTTGCCAAACTGCCGCTGGAATGCAGACAGGTCGTCCAGTCCATCCTGGTAGCCGGATTTGACGATTCTTGCCGTGATATCCGTCACCGTCCTGGCCTTCGCGATGACGTCGCCGCCATAACCCTTGTCCTGAAGTTCTCTGGCAACCTGCGCCGCATCCTGCTCCGTGATATCGGCCACCAGGCCATAGCCGATGCCGAGAAATTGCGCCTTGGCGCGCGCCTGCGCCAGCGGGGCAATCCAGCCGCCCTGGCTTACACCCATCAGGCCGAAGCGGCCGTAACGCCCTTGCGCCAGCCGTTTTGCTTCGCGCGACGCGGCCACCAGGTCATCGGACAGGCGCGGAAAATTCTGCGTATATTCGCCTTCGGACAACCCGGTACCGCGCTTGTCATACACGAAAACGGACACGCCCCGTCCCACCATCTGATAAGGGTCGCGCGCGCGGTCGATCCAGCCGCTGCTTTCGGAACCATGGGCATACACGACCAATGGCGTGTCCTTGCCGGCGCCCGGCGCTTCCATCAGGCGGCCCGCCAGCATGACGCCATGCGATTCAAAGCGCGTATCTGCTTCGGCCAAAGCCACTTTCGGCCAGCGCTCCTTGCCGTTGACAAGCACGGCGTCCTTTCCGCACGCGAGCAGCACGCCGGCGTCCTGCGTGTTGCCGACGGTCCCGTCGCTGAAGGTATAGCCATAGCCTTTCGCCCCCTTGGTGAGGGCGACGAAGCCCGTCTGGTCCTGGCGAAAAATACCCGTCTCGCAAGGCGCCGGGCTGAATGCCTCCGGCATGGGCGCAGCAGTCGCCGAGAACGATACAGCAAGCAGAAGCCAGAAAAAATGTGAGGTCATGGGATCAGGGTCCGATAGGCAGTCTGTCGTGTTGCCGTCATCCTTACAGAGCGGCTTTTTCTTCGGCGCTCAGGCGCTTGGCGCTGACATACACGGTGTGCATGGTGGCTTGATCGGCGCTGGCGACCATGGATGCCGGCGCGGCGCGGAATTTCGGCACGGCGGCGGTGGCCAGGCTGGTGGCAGCGGCGATGGCGATGACGGCAACGAAGATGGCTTCCATGTTTTTAGCGATGTTCATGATGGTGTCCTTTGGGTGGCTGGTTGTCTGCTGCGATGATGGAACTGTAGGCGCATGGGCCGGCCATCTCCAGCGGCTTGCGACAAACCGCCCAAAAGAAGGGACAGAATACCAACCGGCCCGATGAAAGGCAGGAAGGCTGGCTGGCCGCCGTTCCCTGCGGCGGACAAGTCGCCGCATGCATTGCTTGCAGGGGTGCTACAAATGTCGCATGCTACATTTGTAGCCAACTCAACCATCAAGGAAGACGATGCTCTCATTCGCATGGAAGTGGACATGGGCCGGCCTGCTGTCTGCCGCCGCCCTGACAACACCGGCCGTCGCCGCCGATTTTGACGGCATGGTCAGCGTCGGCGGGCATCCGCTGCACGTGGCGCAGACTGGCGCCGGGCCGTATACCGTCGTCTTCGAGGCGGCTTCGCCAGCGACCTGTCGGTATGGCGCAAGGTGGCGCCGGAGGTGGCGAAGAAAGCGGCGGTGCTGGTTTACTCGCGTGCCGGCTACGGCAAGTCGCCGGCGCGTCCCCAGCCACTCAGCATGGAACAAAGCGTCGCCGAGCTGGCCGATGTGCTGCGCCAGCGCAAGGTGGAAGGATCGTTGATCCTGGTGGGCCATTCCTATGGCGGCTTCCTGATCCGCTATTTCGCGGCGACGCATCCGCAGCAGGTCGCGGGTCTGGTCTTTGTCGACCCCGCGGATGAAGGCCTGGAAACCGTCCTCAAACGCCTCGATCCGGTGCGCTTGCAACAGGACCAGCGCATGCTCGCTGCCAGCATCCCGGCCAAGTGGCAGGGCGAGCTGCAGACCATCCAGGCCATCCTCGATGCGGGCAAGCTGCCGACGATGCCGGCGCTGCCCGACGTACCGGCGGTGCTGCTCACGTCCGTGCAGGCGCGTGCCGATTCGAACTTTTTCCAGGAGACGCCAGCCATCGTCAAGATCAAGCGCGAGCGGCACGCCGCCTTCCTCAGCCAGTTTTCCAGCGGCGCGCACGTCTTCACGCCGAATAGCGGCCATGGCATCCAGATGCAGGAACCGGAACTGGTCGTTGCCGCCATCGGCCAGGTCATGACCCTGGCCACGCAGAGCGCCGCGCGCGTGGCCAGGGCGCAGGCCAGACAAAAACTGATGGGGGAACTGGAGCACAGCGCCGCCTTGCTGGGCAAGCAGCAGAACGACGCGGCCGCAAGCCGCATCGCGCTGGCGCTGCGGGACAGCGCCCTGAGCGAAGCGGAGATCAATACGCTGGGTTTCGACCTGCTGACCAAGGCGAAGCAGACGGCGCTGGCCACGCTGGTGCTGGCGTACAATAACCAGGCCCACGCGCAGTCCGACAATGCCGCGGACAGCTACGGCGAAGCCTTGCTGGCGGACGCTCGCCCTGCGGAAGCGCAGCGCCAGTTCACGCGGGCGCTTGCGCTGGGACAGGCCAACGGTGCACGCGAACAGGCAATGGCCGGCTACCGCCAGCATCTTTCACAAGCAGAGCAAGCATTGAAACAACCATGAAAAAAAATCCCGTATCCACAACAGGCGCCGACATGCGCGGACTGGAAGACCTGGCGCCGCGCGAACGCCAGGTCGTCGAATGCGTGTACCGGCTGCAGGAAGCCACCGCGTCGCAAATCCAGGAAGCACTGGGCCCGGACTTGAGCAATTCGGCGGTGCGCGCCATGCTGGCGCGCCTGGAAACGAAGGGCGTGCTGCAGCATCGCGTCGATGGCCAGCGCTATTTGTACAGCGCCGTGGCGCCGCAGGCGCAGGTGCGCGAGTCGGCGCTGAAAAAACTGGTCGGTACCTTTTTCAATAATTCCAAGGCCAGCGCCGCGACGGCCTTGCTCGGCATGTCCGGCGAACTGAGTGCGAAGGAACTCGATGACCTCGAAGCGATGATCGCGAAGGCACGCCAGGAAGGCTGCTGATGGCGGGAACCGACCTCGCGCAGCTGCTGTTGAAGCATAGCGTGACGGTCGTGCTGCTGCTCTGCATGCTGCGCCTGCTGCACCGCGCATCGGCCTCGCGCCGCGTGTTTGCCACGCGCTGCGGCCTGGTGGCGCTGCTGTTGCTGCCCTTGTTCTGGCTATGGCTGCCGCAGCTGCCCATGCGCATGCCGCTGGCCCTGTCGGCCCTGCTCGATCCTCCGCTGCGCATCCCCGTCAGCGTGACGACGGCCGCGCTGCCCGACATCGAGGCAGCCGTGGCTGCCCCGGCACGTGCCGCATGGCTGGGCCGCTGGCTGCTGGCCGCGTATGCCGTCGGCGTGGCATGCCACCTGCTGCGCCTGGCGCTGAACCTGGCGCGCTTGCGCCAGGCGAGCGTCGCCGCACAGGTGCTCGAAGCGCCGGCATGGACAACGGCCCTGCAAAGGCTGCATCGGTCGCTGGGGCTGCGCCGCGCCGTGCGCCTGCTGGTCTCCGATACGGCCGCATCGCCATACAGCTGGGGCTGGCATCATCCCGTCATCGTGCTGGACCGTCACAGCGCCGGCAACGCACAGGCCGATGCCGTACTGGCCCACGAACTGGCGCATATCCGCGCCCATGACTGGCCCATGCTGCTGCTGGCGCGCGTACTGCTTGCCCTGTATTGGTGGCACCCGCTAATGTATCCGCTGTTGCGCATGTTCGAACACGATACGGAATGCGCTGCCGATGATGCGGTGCTGGCTGCCGGCGCCACGCCATCGCGTTATGCCCACACCCTGCTCACCGTGTCGCGCCAGGCCTTCGGCGCAGGAACGGCAGGCAAGCCGGCAACTGGCATGGCCAATCGCATTGCCAGCCGCGGCGCCATGCTGGGCGCACGCATCGCGGCGCTGCTGGAAGCCCATCGCCCGCGCGGGCGCGTCACGCTGCGTCAATGGTGGAGCGGCATGCTGGCAAGCGTAGCGCTGATGTGCGTGATCGGCAGTATCACGCTGCAAGGGGAGCGGGTGCTGTGGCCGGACAGCCTGCTGCCGGGCCCCGACAGCAGGCAGCAAGACCCGGTCGCCTTGCTGCAAGCGCTCGACAATCCGAATTTCACCCGGCTTGCCGGCGCGATGCGCGCCAGGGACTACACGCTGCGCCATGCGGCCGAGACGGAATCGTTCCGCCAGCGCGCCGCCATACCGGCGCTGCTGCTGGCCTTGCGCGACCCGCAGCCTGTCGTACGCCAGCTTGCCGTCTGGGCCTTCGGTGAAATGCGTTTTACGGAAACGGCACCCGCCGTGGCGGCGCTGCTGGCCGATCGCGACGCCGCGGTGCGCGCCGAAGCTGCCGCTGCGCTGGGCGACATGGGAGAGCGGCGCTGGCTGGCGCCGATGATCGCCATGCTGGGCGATCAGGACGCCGTGGTGCGCCGTCGCGTGGCGCATGCGCTGGGCGACTTGCAAGCTGGCGCCGCCATTCCCATGCTGCAAAGCCGCTTGCATGACCCCGTCCCCGATGTGGCCAGCGAGGCGCGCTGGGCGCTGGACGAAATGCGCTAGGCGTGGCTGTCCGCTGCCGCCGGCGCGATGCCGACGGCCCGTGAGGGCTGACGCGTGAAAGTAGGCTGCTTGGCTGGAGGCGTACGTTCCGCCCGTCGTTATGCTGTGTTGCGTATTGCTGCTGTCACCTGGGCTGGAGCGAACCGGGGGTACCGCCCGTTCGAATGGCCCGTGATGGGAAACTGCGAGGTACTGCTACTGCCTGCATGGTATGGCACGCGCTTACAGGGCGGCTTTTTCTTCCGCGCTCAGGCGCTTGGCGCTGACGTACACGGTGTGCATGGTGACTTGCTCGGCACTGGCCGCAACGGGTGCCGGCGCGGCGCGGAACTTCGGCACGGCGGCGGTAGCCAGGCTGGTGGCGGCGGCGATGGCGATGATGGCGACGAAGATGGCTTCCATGTTTTTAGCGATGTTCATGATGATGTCCTTTGGGTGGCTGGTTGTGTGCTGCGATGATTGAACTGTAGGCCGATCCCCCCTGAACCGCCATCGAATTGCGACCAAACGCACGATTCGCGGGACAGAATACAAAAAGCCCGGATGGAACGCACAACGTGCACACGCCGTGGCATTTGAGGCTTGCCAGCCCCATTCCTGGCCATTTCAGCGCCCTGCAAGCCCCTAAAAGCCCTACCGCCGGCCAACCTTGTTTATAATCGCCCTACACTAAAGGACTTCTTTCATGACTGATCAATTCTCCAAAAAGGGCGAAGCCTGGTCGGCCCGGTTTTCCGAACCGGTCTCGGACCTCGTCAAGCGCTACACAGCTTCTGTATTTTTTGACAAGCGCCTGGCGCTGTTCGACATCGAAGGTTCGCTGGCCCATGCGGAAATGCTGCATGCGCAAGCCATCATCAGCCCGGCCGACTACGCGGAAATCCAGCGCGGCATGGCGCAAATCTCGCAGGAAATCGCCGCCGGCCAGTTCGAATGGCTGCTGGACCTGGAAGATGTCCACCTGAATATTGAAAAGCGCCTGACCGAACTGGTAGGCGATGCGGGCAAGCGCTTGCACACGGGCCGTTCGCGCAACGACCAGGTGGCGACCGACATTCGCCTGTACGTACGCTCCGCCATCGACGACATCACCGCCCTGCTGGCGACGTTCCGCGGCGCGCTGACGGATCTGGCCGAACAGCATGCCGACACCATCATGCCCGGCTTTACCCACATGCAAGTAGCCCAACCGATCACCTTCGGCCACCACATGCTGGCATATGTCGAGATGTTCGGCCGCGACGCCGAGCGCATGGCCGACTGCCGCAAGCGCGTCAACCGCCTGCCGCTGGGCGCCGCCGCCCTGGCCGGCACCACCTTCCCCATCGACCGCCTGCGCGTGGCCAAGACGCTGGGCTTTGACGACGTGTGCCACAACTCGCTCGACGCCGTGTCGGACCGCGATTTCGCCATCGAATTTTGCGCCGCCTCCGCCGTGCTGATGATGCACGTGTCGCGCATGGCCGAAGAACTGGTGATCTGGATGAGCCCACGCATCGGCTTCATCGACATCGCCGACCGCTTCTGCACCGGCTCGTCGATCATGCCGCAAAAGAAAAACCCGGACGTGCCGGAACTGGCGCGTGGCAAGACGGGTCGCGTGTATGGTCACCTGACTGGCCTGCTGACCCTGATGAAAGGCCAGCCGCTGGCCTACAACAAGGACAACCAGGAAGACAAGGAACCGCTGTTCGACACCGTCGACACCGTCATCGACACCCTGCGCATCTTCGCCGACATGGCCGGCGGCATCACGGTGAAACCGGAAGCGATGCGCGCGGCAGCCCTGCAGGGTTATGCCACGGCGACCGACCTGGCCGACTACCTGGTCAAGAAGGGCTTGCCATTCCGCGACGCGCATGAAGCGGTGGCCCTGGCCGTGCGCGCCTGCGTCGACGCCGGCTGCGACCTGGCCGACCTGTCTTTGGAGCAGCTGCGCGCGTTTTCCCCGCTGACGGACGAAGACGTGTTTGCCGTGCTGACCCTGGAAGGCTCTGTCGCCGCGCGCGACCACGTGGGCGGCACCGCGCCACGCCAGGTACGCGCCGCGATCGCCCGCGTGCGTACGCAACTGGAAAAATAAACGGGCTGCGTCCCGCCAACGCCCCGCTGCATCGCCGCAGCGGGGCGTTTTTCATTGGGCGACGATTTTCGACAGCACGGCAAAGGCGGCCCCCGTCTGCGATGCTTCCAGCAGCAAGGTCAGCTCCGTGTAGGTGCAGATGATGTTGATCAGGTTGATGCGCTCCCACGCTAGGCGCTTGAGGATGGCGTGATACACGCCCGGCGTATAGCAGGTTTCAGGCGCCAGGTGCAAGGTCACGGCCGTCACGCGCTCGAGGCGCGCCAGCTCCTGCTCTTCGCCGAAAACCTCTTCCACCAGCGCATGCAGGCTGCGGCTGCAGATCACCATCACCTCGTTGACGCCGCGCGTGACGGTAATGAACGTGCCCCGCTGGGGCGCGGCCAGCGCCAGCAACTGGCGCTGGCAGGCATACGTCTGGTCGGAGTAACGGTAGGTAAAAATCATCAGTTCGCTGCGCGTGGACAGTTCTCCCGCACGGTGCGCCAGCACGATCTCGCCGCTTTTCTGCTGCGGCATCCGTTCGGCCAGGCGGCGCAGCGCCATCACCACGGCGGCCTGGCCCACCGGTTTCCATAAGTCGCTCTGCAATTGCGGCTGCAGCTGGCGCGCCAGTTCCGACAGGTTGAGCAAGCCCCGGCCCAGTCCCTCGCTGAGAAAGGCCGATTCCATCACGATCTGTTCCACTTTGGTCGCTATCGAAAGCATAGTTCGTCGGGCCGGTGATTCCGGTGCACGCACCAGGAGCCGGCAACCCTTCCTGAAAAAAGGATGCACTGCGCCAGCGGCCGCACCGGGCGGCGCGGTCGGACTCTCTGAAAAGCCCCCCTCGCGGGGGAAGGGCCGGTTAACGGCGGCTAGGAAGGCGGATGCAGCATGAATGCCGCTCCAGAGGGGAAATGGCTGAAACCAACAGCAGAAAACAGAACTGACGTCATGTGAAACTCCCGATTTTTTTCCCGATGCGCTGTATCTGGACGCGGTCATTGCCGCGTGCGCTTTTTTTGTCTTCGCGTGATCCGCTGGGGACCACATGAAGAGCTAGTGTAGATCGCAACATTTAAAAAATGCAACAGTGTTTTTCCAACAGAGCGCTCCATTAGGGGAAGTAGTCCAAAACAAAAGTTGCAGCTTGTGGTAGATCAAACTTTCCAACGATACAGGGCTGATAAATGTTCAATTCTTAACAAAAATTCGCGTAGTGACCCATTTCTTGAATTTTTTGACATGGCGATCTCGACAAGTTTAGTGTCCCCCTACCCGGCGTCATGCCACCACAAAACGGCAGGCTATCCGCCCGCCGCCAGGCACGCCGGGGTGGCCATCAGGCATCGCGGCCAGCTCATTCACCATTTCCTTAACCGATACCATGGAGCAGAAATGAATTTACGTTTGACGATAGTTGCCGCATCCATCGCCGCCCTGCCGCTGATGGCCACCACGGCAGATGCCGCCTCGCCGCTGCCACAGACCCTGATGGCCGCCCCGGTCAGCCTGGCCTCTCCACAAGAGAACGCCAGCCTGGTCAACAAGCTGGCCGCGCAGGCACGCAGCCGCGGCCTGAATACCGAGCATGGCTTTGCCGTCGGCGCCCAGCATCCGGGCGTCAGCGGCACGCGTGTGAGCCGCGTACAGCACACCTACAAGGGCTTGCCCGTCTTCGGTTCCGAGACGGTCGTGGTCAGCAACAACGCCGGCGACATCGTCAGCGAATCCGTGTCGGACCGCGCTTCCGGCCTCGGTAGCGGCGGCGTCAATTCCGTCACCCGCAGCGCCACCACCGATATCGACACCACGCCGGCCGTCAGCGCCGCCGCCGCCATCGCCGCCGCCGTAAAAAGCATCGGCGTGCCGGCCGTCGACCACGTGCCGCCGCATGCGCAACTGCTGATCTACCCCGTGATGAAAACGGTGCGCGTGGCCGGCGCCGAGAACAAGTCGGAAGCCGCGCTGAACGCCCTTGACGTGCAGGACGTGGTCGACCACTACGAGCTGGCCTACCTGGTGCAGACGCGCATGATCAGCGGTAACAAGCCCGTCTACTACGACACCGTCGTCAGCGCCAAGGATGGCCGCATCCTGCGCCAGTGGAAAGCCCTGAAAACCGTGGCCGGCATCGGCAACAGCCAGTACAACGGCCAGGTACCGCTCAACACCACGCTCACGGGCAGCAACTACACCATGAAAGACCCCAGCCGCGGTACCGGCGGCAGCTTCGGCGGCATGGCCATCACGAATGCCAACCACGGCACCACCTCGGGCAGCGTGTACAGCAGCACCAGCAATACCTGGGGCGACGGCCAGCAATACATCAACGGCGGCAGCACCACCAACGCCAACGGCCAGACGGCGGCCGTGAACGCGATGTGGGGCCTGATGAACACCTACGACACGCACAAGAATGTGCTGGGCTGGTCCAGCCTGGACGGCAACAACACGGCCACCCACATCGCCGCCCACGTCAACACGGCCTACGACAACGCCTACTACGACAGCAGCTGCAAGTGCATGTACATCGGCGACGGCGGCAGCTCGTTCAACAACCTCGGTTCCATCGACGTGATCGGCCACGAAATGGGCCACGGCATCACGGACGCCACCTCGGGCCTGATCTACTCGCAAGAGTCGGGCGGCTTGAACGAATCGAGCTCGGACATCGCCGGCGAAATGGTGGAAGCCTATGCGCGCGCCGGCGGCACGGGCACCAGCATCCCCAACACGGGCAACGATTGGATGACGGGCAAGGAAATCGCCAAGAATGGCCAGCCGCTGCGTTGGCTGTACAAGCCAAGCAAGGATGGCAGCAGCCCGAATGCGTGGAGCAGCACCATCAAGAACCTCGACGTCCACTATAGCAGCGGCCCGAACAACCGCATGTTCTACTTCCTGTCGCAGGGTTCGAACTCCACGTCCAGCAGCGACTACTACAGCTCGTACCTGAACAAAAGCCCGCTGGCCATGACCGGTATCGGCAGCGACAAGGCTTACCGCATCTGGTTCAAGGCCGCCACCACCAAGTTCACCTCGTCGACCAACTATGCCGACGCGCGCAACAAGGTGCTGCAGGCAGCCGAGGAACTGTATGGCGTGGGTAGCGCCGAGGCTATCGCCGTCAAGCGCGCCTATGCGGCCATCAACGTGGGCGCCGACGTCGATGAATCGACCACGGGCGGCGCGGTGACCATCACCAGCCAGCCGGCCAGCATCACCGTCGCACCGGGCGCCACCGCCTCGTTCGCCGTGGGCGCGGGCGGCGGCACGGCACCGTACACCTACAAGTGGTACCGCAACGGCGCCGTGATCAGCGGCGCCACGTCGCCTGCCTACAGCTTCACGACCGTGGCGGCCGATAGCGGCGCCGTGTTCAAGGCCACGGTGACGGATTCGTCCTCGCCCGCCGTGACGGCCACGTCGAACAACGCCACGCTGACGGTGGGCACGAGCAGCGCCACCGAACGCGTGACGAACGGCGGCTTCGAGTCCGGCGCCACGGGCTGGAGCGGCACCACGGGCGCTATCGGCACCTTCACGGGCCAAACCGCATACGAAGGCACGCAGTATGCCTGGCTGGGCGGCAATGGCGCCACAGCCAGCGAGTCGCTGACGCAAAGCGTGGCCATTCCGGCCGCCGCCACGTCCGCCAGCTTGAGCTTCGCGCTGCACATCGACACGGCTGAAACGGGCAATACCGTGTACGACAAGCTGGTCGTCACCGTGAAGAACAGCGCCGGCACGGTGCTGGGTACCCTGGCCACGTATTCGAACGTGAACAAGGCAGCCGGCTACCAGATCCGTACGTTTGACCTGATCGCCTACAAGGGCCAGACCGTGCAGATCTCGTTCGCCGCGACCGAGGACGCATCGCTGCAAACCTCGTTCGTGATCGACAAGGTCAGCCTGGTTACCCAGTAAGCGGCTGAACATGCGGGCAAGCCATCGATACAAGGCTTGCCCGCACAGCACGATTGATTTTCTGGCAATTACAGTCTACCCTGAGGCAGTGATTGCATCTTGCCTGCTGCCGGTACCCGCGACGAATTGAACTTTTTTTGGATTGTTCCTGACCGATGCCTACTTCGACCTTGTCCGCACGCGCTTTCCCCCATTCCAGCCTGTCCATTTTTACGCCTGCCACCATGCTCGCCTGACGCGGCCATGCAGTTTCACCTCCAGGTGCAGGGCCCGGCGGGCAGCCAGGCGCTGGCCATCGACGCCGCCAGCGAGGCCGAGGCGATCCGCGCGGCCGTGCGCGGCGGCTGGCGCGTGCTGGCCGTCGACGATGGCGCGGCGCAGGAGGCTGGCGTCGCGCCGCGCCCTGGCAAGCAGGGCCTGCCCCTGCTGCAATTCAGCCAGGAGCTGCTGGCCCTGCTCGAAGCGGGCCTGAACCTGGGCGAGGCCATGGCCACCCTGCACAACAAGGAAACGCGCGCGGGCGCCAAGGCCACCCTGGCCGCCATCGTGCTCACCCTGCAGCAAGGGCAAAGCTTTTCCGACACCCTGGCCGGTTTCCCCGACATCTTCCCCGACATTTACATCGCCACCGTGCATGCGGCCGAACGCTCGGGCAACCTGCCCGAGGCGCTGGCGCGCTTCGTCGGCTACCAGTTGCAGTTCGACGCCATCCGTAAAAAACTCATTTCCGCCGCCATCTACCCGTGCATGCTGCTCGTCGTCGGCGGTCTGGTGACCCTGTTCCTGCTCGGCTACGTGGTGCCGAAGTTCAGCGTCGTCTACGAAAGCTCGGGCCGCGAAATCCCGTGGATGTCGCAAATGCTACTGGGTTTTGGCCAGACCCTGGCCGCGCATCCGCTGCTGTGTGCCACGGCGCTCGCCGCCGCCGTTGGCGCCGTGGTCTTCGGCATCGCCAATGCCGGTGCGCGCCGGGCCCTCGTCTTGCGCCTCTTGCGCCTGCCCGTGCTGGCCGGGAAGGCGGCGGAATTCCGCCTGGCGCGCTTCTACCGGGCCCTGAGCCTGCTGCTGCACGCCGGCATCCCGCTGCACAAGGCGTTGGCCATGGTCGCCCCCATGCTGCTGCCGGCGCAGCAGGAGCAGCTGGCGCAGGCGCGCCGCGCGGTGCAGGAAGGCATGCCGTTTTCCACCGCGCTGGAACACGCCGCCATGGCCACGCCCGTGGCGCAATCGCTGCTGAAAGTGGGAGAAAACACGGGCCGCCTGGGCGACATGCTGGAACGCTCGGCCAAGTTCCACGACGAGGAATTCGCCCGCTGGGTGGACTGGGCCTCGCGCCTGCTCGAGCCGCTCTTGATGACCGTCATCGGCGTCGTCATCGGCGGCGTGGTGGTGCTGATGTACATGCCGATCTTTGAACTGGCCGGGAGCTTATCGTGAACGTTATCGTGAAGGTCATGCCATGAACGCACGCGACGAAGAACGGGCCGTGCTTGATGCGGCCATGCTGCGCCGCGCCCACGCCAGCGCACTGGAACAGGGCCGCCCGCAGATGGCCGTGCTGCAGGAAACGGCGGCCCTGCCGCCCGAAGTCTTCCTGCGCCAGCTGGCCGCCCTGTTCCGCTATCCTGCGTGGACGATGGCCGAACTGCAGGCCGCCATGCCCGCCTTTGCCCTGCTGCCCTACACGGATTGCGCCCAGCGCGACTGCGTGCTGCTGCAGCCGGGCGCCCCCGGCGCACCGCCCGTGCTTGTCATCGGCAATCCCTTCAGCGAAGACCTGCTGCAGTGGGCCGACTTCGCCCTGTCCACGCCCTTCACCGTGGCGCTGGCCCATCCGGACGACCTGGCCGCCTATTTGCTGCAGCAGGAAAGCGTGCAGCAGGCGATGCAGGAAATACAGCACGGGGGTGACGTTCCAGGACTCGACCAAAGCATCGAAGACATCTCGCTGATCCGCATCAGCGAGGACAGCAGTCCGGTAGTCAAGCTGGTGAACTCCACCATCTACGACGCCCTGAAATTTCAGGCCAGCGACATCCACCTCGAATGCGACGTGGCCAGCCTGGTCATCAAATACCGCGTCGACGGCGTGCTGGTGCAGGCGGGCCAGGTGCAGGGACTGGCGATGGCGGAACAGATCATCTCGCGCATCAAGGTCATGGCCGACCTCGACATCGCCGAGCGCCGCATCCCCCAGGATGGCCGCTTCAAGGTGCGCGTGAAAGGGGCGGAGATCGATTTCCGCGTCTCCATCATGCCCAATATCTTTGGCGAGGACGCCGTGCTGCGCCTGCTGGACCGGCGCGCACTGACGGAGGCGGCGCAGGCGCTGCGCCTGGAAAGCCTGGGCCTGAACGAGGACGCCATCGAACAGATACGGCGCCTGGCCGCCAAGCCGCACGGCATGCTGCTGGTGACGGGCCCCACGGGTTCCGGCAAGACCACCACGCTGTACGCGGCCATCACGGAAATCAATACGGGGCGCGACAAGATCGTCACCATCGAGGACCCCGTCGAATACCGCTTGCCGCGCGTGCTGCAGATCCCCGTCAACGAAAAAAAGGGGCTGACGTTCGCGCGCGGCCTGCGCTCCATCCTGCGCCATGATCCCGACAAGATCATGATCGGCGAAATCCGCGACGACGAGACGGCGCAGATCGCCGTGCAGGCGGCGCTGACGGGCCACCTGGTGTTTACCACCGTGCATGCGAATAACGTCTTTGATGTGGTCGGCCGCTTCCTGCACATGGGCGTCGACGCCTACAGCTTTGCGGCGGCCCTGAACGGCATCGTGGCGCAGCGCCTGCTGCGCCTCAATTGCGCCCATTGCGCCGTCGACGCCAGCGCCGAGGTGCTGGCCGATGCGCAGCAGCTGCGCGACAGCGGCCTGGCCCTGCACCAGGTGCAGGACTGGCAATTCATGGCCGGCAAGGGCTGCGGCCACTGCCGCGGCACCGGCTACAAGGGGCGCAAGGCCGTCGCCGAGGTCCTGATGCTCAGCGATGCGATGCGCGAAATGATCTGCACGCGCGCGCCCCTGAGCCAGATGAAGGAAGAGGCGGCGCGCAACGGTTTTCGCCTGGCGCGCGAAGCGGGCCTGGACCTGGTGCGGCGCGGCGAAACCACTTTAGCGGAGCTCAATCGTGTCACTTATTGAACGCCTTACCCGCGCCACCCTGTGCCTGCACCTGGCGCCGCACGGATTGGACGGCGTGCTGCGCCGCGCCGGCCGTCCCGTAACGGACAGCGCTTTTCACGTGCCCATCCTGAATCCCGACGCCAGCTGGGAAGTGGCGCTGGCCGCCCTGCGCGGCTGGCTCGAACAGCACAATGAAAAAAAACTGCCGCTGGCCGTCAGCCTGGCCAGCCGCTGGTGCGCCATGCTGATGGTGCCGTGGAGCGGCGCCCTGCTCGACCGGGCCAGCGCGCAGCGCTTCCTGCACAGCCAGTTCGCCGCCGTCTACGGCGATAGCGCGCGCACCTGGCGCCTCGCTGCCGACGATGCGCCGTACGGCAAGCCGCGCCTGGCCTGCGGCGTCGATGCGGCCCTGCTGCAAGGGGTGCAGGATGCAGCCGCCGCGCATGGCCGGCGCTGCCTGTCCATCGAACCCATCGTCGGGCCAGCCTGGCGCAGTATCGCCGGCAACAAGCCTGCCGCCTTCGCCCTGGTGGAAGGGGGACGGCTGCTGCTGGCAACGGCAAGCAGCGGGCGCATCACGGGTCTGCATAGCCAGTCTTGCGGCGCCGCCTGGGGCGACGAACTGGATCGGGCGTGGCGGCGCTGGAACTTGCGTGCGCCGCAGCTCGAGGCCATCGAACACGTAGCGCTGCTCGACTTGAGCGGCGTGCCGCAGGATGCGCTGCCGGCGCGCTTTCAGCCCCTCCCCGTGGCCGGCGCCGCCCACCTGATGCGGGAGGCTGCATGGGCCTGAGCCGCCTGGAATTGCTGGCGCCCGGTGCAGTGCAGACATTCAGCGGCTGGCGTCTGGCCCTGTGCCTGGCGGGCGGCTTAATGCTGCTGCCGGCCGCCGTGTACTGGCTGGTGCAGGCGCAGGAAACGCGGCGCCTGGAAGCGCAACTGGCCCAGCTGCAGCCCGCGCATCCCGTGCGCGCCCCCCTCTCGGCGACCCAGCAGCGCGAACGCGACAGCGAACTGAAACAGGTGGCCGTCGCCGTGCGCCAGCTCAACCTGCCCGTCACGCGCCTGGTCAAAACGGTGCAGGCTCCGCGTGACGTGCGCGTGGCTCTGTTGGGGCTGGACCTGAACGCGCAGCAGGGACAGGATGGCGCCAGCGTCCTGAAAATCGCCGCCGAAGCGGAAACGCCACAGGACATGCTCAACTACCTGGCCTTCCTGAACCAGCAGCCCATGTTCAGTTCCGTGTACCTGCTCAAACACGAGATGAATGCGAACGCTCCCGAACACCCGTACCGTTTTCAGCTGGAGGCGCAATGGCGGCAATAAAATCCGTGCTGAAAGCCAGCACGCCCGTGGCGCGTCCGCGCCTGCAACTGCGCCTGCCGCCGCGCCTGCGGTGGGAAGCGCAACGGCTGTGGCGTACTTTGGGCTGGCCCAGCGCCATCGGCGCGGCCTGCCTGGCGCTGGCCGCTTTCGCCATGCAGCAAGGCGATGCGCTGGCCGCGCGCCAGCAGCAACTGGCGACGCAACTGGCCGCTGCGGCCAGACAGTCGGCGCTGCCGCCGGCACCAATCGCGCTCGATGCCGATGCGGACAGCCTGGCCGCTTTCCACGCCTACCTGCCCGCGCACGACAGCATTCCCGAGCAGCTGAAAACCTTGCTGGATGTGGCGCAAAAGAGCGGCGTCACCCTGGCCAAGGCCGACTACAAGCCGCAGGAAGACGGCAACACGGCCTTTTTGCGCTACCAGATCACCCTGCCCGTGAAAGCCGAATACGCGCAGCTGCAAACGTTCATCGTCGACGCCTTGCAGGCGCTGCCCACCCTGACGCTCGACTCCGTGCTGTTCAAGCGAGAGCAGATCGAGGCGGGCGAGATCGACGCGCGTATCCAGTTCATCCTGCTGGTGAAAAAGGCGGAGGTACGCCGATGAAGAAAGTCGTACTGGGAGGCGCCGCCATGGCCACCTTGCTGGCAGCCCTCTTCGCGCCCGAGGATGAAGGCAGCATCGTGGGACCGGCCACGGCCACCACGCGCCAGGTGGAACGGGTGGCGGTCGCGCCTCTCGCTGCAGTCGCCGCGCCGCAAACCGGGCGCGCGCTGGCCATCCATCCGCGCCGTGCGCTTGAGGACGACGAAGCGGCCACCCTGTTCGCCAAGCAAAGCTGGCAGCCCGATACGCCGAAAAAAATCATGCTCGACCAGCAGGCGGCGCAGGCCACGCGCGCTGTCGCCGCCGTCGACGCGAACGCACCGCCGCCACTGCCCTTTCAATTCCTTGGCCGTTTCGTCGACGAAGGCAAGGCTGCCTACTTCCTGCAAGCGGGTGAACGCAACGTGGTGGCGCGCCCCGGCGACACGCTCGAAGAACGCTACCGCTTCGACGGCGTGGTGCAGGGCGCACTGCAATTTACCTATCTGCCGCTCAACCTGAAACAGACACTCGCCGTAGGGGACCTCAATTGAAACGACGCGCCGCACGTATGTCTCGTACTATCATCACCCTGCTCCCGATGCTGTCCCTGCTGGCTGCCTGCGCCGGCAACCAGGCCTACAACGATGGCCAGGCCATGCTGGGCGCGGGCCGCACGGAACAGGGCCTGGCCCTGCTGGAACAGGCGGCGCAAGCCGAGCCGACCAACGCCAAGTACCGCATCGCCGTCACGAACGGCAGGATGCGCGCGCTGAACAGCCTGAACGGCCGCGCCGAAGCGCTGCGCCAGCAAGGCAAGCTACCCGAGGCGCAAGCGCTGTACCAGCAGGCGCTGGCGCTGGACACCAGCAACGACGTGGCGCAGCGGGGCCTGGCCGGCGTGGCGCAGGATGAGCGGCATCGCAAGCTGGTGCAGGAAGCGCAGGCCAGCTACCAGCGCGGCGGCGAAGCGAATGTCGCGCAGGCGCAGGAAGCCTTGCGCCAGGTGCTGCAGGAACGCCCCGCACAGCGCGAGGCACTGGCCCTGAAAAGCCGCATCGGCGACGAGCAGGCGAAGGCGCGGCCGGCCGGCGGCAAGCTGGCGGCCGCCTACCGCAAACCCGTGACCCTGGAATTTCGCGACGCGCCGCTGCGCTCCGTGTTCGATCTTCTCAGCAAGGTGTCGGGCCTGAACTTCGTCTTCGACAAGGAAGTCGACCCGGCCCTGCGCGCCACCATTTCCGTGCGCGACACCAGCATCGAAGAGGCGATCGCCATGCTGCTGGGCGCGAATCAGCTGGAACAAAGCGTCACCAGCGACAAGTCGATCACGATCTACCCGAACACGCCGCAAAAGGTGAAGGATTACCAGCAGCTCGTGGTGCGCACCTTCTTTCTCGCCAATGCGGACGTCAAGACAGTGGCGTTTTCCATCAAGACCCTGCTCAAGGCCAAGGACGTCGTCACGGATGAACGCCTGGGCATCATCATGCTGCGCGATACACCGGAAATGGTGCGCATGGCCGAGCGCATCATCAACGTGCAGGACCTGGCCGACCCGGAAGTGATGCTGGAGGTGGAAGTGCTGGAAGTCAAGCGCACGCGCCTGATGGAACTGGGCGTGCGCTGGCCCGACCAGGCCAGCCTGACACTGGCCGGCGTCGCAGGTAGCACGGGGGGCCTGGGTGGCTTGAAGGTGGCGGACCTGCACCGCATCAATGGCGACAACATCAACCTGGGCATCGGCGGCGTCACCCTGAACGCCAACAAGACGGACAGCGACAGCAATATCCTGGCCAATCCGCGCATCCGCGTGCGCAACAAGGAAAAGGCCAAGATCCTCATCGGCGACCGCGTGCCCGTCATTACCGTCACGACGAATAACGGCGTCAGTTCCGACAGCGTCAACTACATCGATGTGGGCCTGAAGCTCGACGTCGAACCGAACGTCTACCTGGACGACGAAGTGGCCATCAAGATCAACCTGGAAGTGTCGAATGTCGTCAAGGAAGTCATCAGCAAGACGGGCACGCAGGCTTACCAGATCGGCACGCGCAGCGCCTCGACGGTGCTGCGCCTGAAGGATGGCGAGACGCAGGTGCTGGCAGGCCTGATCAGCGACGAAGACCGGGGCACGGCCAACAAGGTGCCGGGCGTGGGCGAACTGCCCGTGCTGAACCGCCTGTTCGGCAGCCAAAAGGACGACGCCATGCGCAGCGAAATCGTGCTGTCGATCACGCCGCGCCTGCTGCGCAGCATCCGCCGCCCGGATCTGATGACGGCCGAATTCAATTCCGGCACCGAAGCATCCGTGGGCGGCCGCGCCAGCGTGGGCGGCAGCCCCGAAGCCGTCGCTGCGCCCGAGCAGGCCGTCCCACGCAGCGGCTCGCCCATGACGGGCGGCGACGAGGCGCCAGCGGCAGGCGACAAGGCCACTGTCAAGGGTGGCCAGTGAGGTGGCCAGTGAAACAGCGGGGCTTTACCTTCATCGAACTGATGATCACCCTGGCGATCATGGCGACCCTGGCCACGGTCGCAGTGCCGATGGCGCAGGTGGCGCAGCAAAGGGCGAAGGAACAGGAGTTGCGCAGCGCCCTGATCGAGATACGCGAAGCGATCGACACCTACAAGCGCGCCTCGGACAATGGCCGCATCAAGCTGTCGCTGGACGCATCCGGCTATCCGAAAAAACTCGAGGAGCTGGTCGAGGGCGTGCCCGACCAACGCAGTCCCTCGAAGCAGAACATCTATTTTTTACGCCGCCTGCCGCGCGACCCGTTCCTGTCCAGGGAAGCCGGCAGCGCGGCCGACAGCTGGAGCAAGCGCGCCTACGCCTCGCCGCCCGACAATCCCAGCGAAGGCGAAGACGTGTTCGACGTCGCTTCGCGCTCGACCAAGGTGGGCCTGAACGGCGTGCCGCTCAAGGAATGGTGATTTCGATGCCCTGCTCCCATCCGCGCCGCGGTTTTACGCTGGTCGAACTGCTGGTGGTACTGGCGATCATCTCGCTGCTGCTGACGATCGCCATTCCCCGCTATTTCGGCTCAGTGGAAAAATCGAAAGAGGTCGCCTTGAAGGAAAACCTGCAGGTGCTCAGGAGCGGCCTGGATAAATACTATGCCGACAAGGGCGAGTATCCGGCCGCACTGACCGACCTGGTGACCCACCATTACTTCCGCAGCGTACCGTTGGACCCCGTCACGGAGTCCGCCGCCACCTGGCAACTGATCCCTTCGCCCAATGGCGAAATCGGCGGCGTGGCGGACGTGCGCAGCGGCGCCAAGGGCAAGACGCGCGAGGGCATCCCCTTTGAGCAGCTCTAGTTTCCAGCGCCGCGCACGGGGTTTCGCGTATATCTGGACCCTGATGCTGGTAGCCTTCATGGGCGTGGGCCTGGTGCTGGCCAGCGAATTGCATGCCACGGCCGCGCGGCGCGACAAGGAGCGCGAGCTGCTGTTCATCGGCCATGAATTCCGCAATGCCCTGGGCCGCTACTACGACAGTACGCCGGCCGACGGGCGGCCCCGCTACCCACTGACCTTGCAGGAACTGCTGCGCGACCCGCGCTTTGCCAACGCCCGGCGGCACTTGCGGCGCCTGTATGCAGACCCCGTCACGGGCAAGGCGGAATGGGGTCTGCTGCGGCAGGAGGGACGCATCGTCGGCATCCATTCGCTGTCGCCGCAGTTCCCCATCAAGCAGGACAATTTTCTCGACGAAGACGCCAGCCTGCGCCGCAAGCAGCGCTACGCGGACTGGCACTTCACGTATCCGCACGACCTGGTGCTGGCACCGCCCGATGCGGCCGGCGGCGCGCCCGGGCTCAAGCCGAAAGGCGCGAACTGATATCATGCCCGCATTCCATATTCAGCATCGAGCAAAGGAGCAGGCATGAGCATAGGTGGCACTTCCATCGAACAGGCATTGGCATCGCTGTCGGACATGACATCCGGCATGGTCGCCATCGGCAAGGACGAACACGCACAACGCATCGCCAAGGCGCAGGCGTTCATGCGCAAGCAGGGCATCGCCGCGATCTACCTGAACGCGGGCGCCAACCTCACCTATTTCACGGGCACCAAATGGTATGCCAGCGAACGCATGGTGGGCGCCATCCTGCCGGCCAGCGGCGACATCGAATACATCGCCCCCGCCTTCGAAGAAAGCACCCTGACGGGCTTCATGGTCATCGAGGGCAAGGTCAATTGCTGGGAAGAGCATGAAAGCCCGTACCAGCTGTTCGTCGACGCGCTGGCGCGCATGGGCATAGCCCAGGATGCGGCCGCGCCGCCGCGCGTGGGCATCTGCGAAAGCGCTGCCTTCTTCATCTACGACGGCATCAAACCGCTGGCCCCCGGCTACGCGCTGGAAAATGCGCGCGCCGTGACGGCATACTGCCGCAGCCGCAAGTCGCCGGCCGAAATCGCCTTGATGCAGCGCGTGATGGACATGACCCTGGCCGTGCACGTAGCCACAGCCAGCATGCTGTATGAAGGCATCACGACGGTGGAAGTGGAAGAATTCATCCAGCGCGCGCACCGCAAGGTGGGCGCGCCCCGCTCGTATTTCTGCATCGTGCTGTTCGGCGAAGCGACGGCCTATCCGCATGGCGTGAACTACGTGCAGACCCTGAAAGCGGGCGACACGGTGCTGATCGACACGGGCTGCCAGGTGATGAACTACATCTCCGACATCACGCGCACCTATGTGTTTGGCACCGTCAGCGAACGCCAGCGCAGCGTGTGGAACAGCGAAAAGGCCGCGCAGGCAGCCGCATTCGCCGCCGCACAGCTGGGCGTACCCTGCGGCGACGTGGACCGCGCCGCGCGCGTCTCGCTGGAAGCGGACGGCTTCGGCCCCGACTACAAGCTGCCCGGTCTGCCGCACCGTACGGGCCACGGCATCGGCCTCGATATCCACGAGTGGCCTTACCTGGTGGGCAATGACACAACGCCGCTGGACGTGGGCATGTGCTTCTCGAACGAGCCGATGATCTGCATCCCCGGCGAATTCGGCATCCGCCACGAAGACCATTTTTACATGACGGAAAACGGCCCGCGCTGGTTCACCGAACCAGCACACAGCATCGACGATCCGTTCGGGCTGAAGGTTTAAGCCGCCTTCGTCAACGCCAGCCACCGTGCCGCTGGCAAGGTGGTCATCGCCGGCGCGCTTCCCTGCGCCAGCTTGAACACAGCCAGCGCCGTGCCCAGTTGCACGGCCTGTTCCTGCAGCGATTCGGCCGCCGCCGATGCCTCTTCCACCAGCGCGGAATTTTGCTGCGTCATTTGATCCATGCTGCCGATGGCCACGCCGATATCGCCGATGCCAGCGCTTTGCGCCTGGCTGGCGGCGCTGATCTCGGCCATGATGTCGGCCACTTTTTTCACGGAATCGACGATCTGGCCCATGGTCAGCCCCGCCTCGTCGACCAGCTTCGAGCCGACATTCACCTTGGCCACCGAATCGCCTATCAATTGCTTGATTTCGCGCGCCGCTGCCGCGCTGCGCTGCGCCAGGTTACGCACTTCGGACGCCACCACGGCAAAGCCACGCCCCTGTTCGCCCGCGCGCGCCGCTTCCACGGCCGCATTCAGGGCCAGGATATTCGTCTGGAAGGCGATGCCGTCAATGACGCCGATGATGTCGACAATGCGTCTGGATGAATCGTTGATCTCGCCCATGGTGGTGACCACCTGGCTGACCACTTGCCCACCCTTCACGGCAACCGACGATGCCGACACCACCAGTTCATGCGCCTGGCCCGCGTTGGCGGCGTTGTCGCGCACGGTGGCGGTCAGGCTGTCCATGCTGCGCGCTGTCTGATCCAGGCTGCCCGCCTGCGATTCCGTGCGCGCGGCCAGGTCCGCATTGCCCTGGGCAATCTCGGCACTGGCCACCTGAATGGTTTCAGCCGACGCCTTGATGTCCGAGACCATGCCACCGAGCTTGGCGCGCATGTCCTTCAGCGCCGCCAGCAAGCTGCCCTGGTCGCCCGCCTCGGTCACGATGTTCATCGAGAGGTCGCCATCGGCCACGGCGCGCGCGATCTGGCGCGCGTATTCGGGTTCACCGCCCAGCTGCTGCCAGATGGCGCGCACGACGAAATGCGACACGGCCACCAGGCAGACGATGACGGCCAGCGCCACGGCGATGCTGGTGTTGAGCGCATTGCGCACATTGGCCGCGCTGCGTTCGATGCCCTGCTTGAACTGTATTTGCGCCTGTTCGTTGGTCTTCGCCATATCCGTGTTGAGCACCGCCAGCGCGCCCTGCATGCGCGCCACAGTCGCTTGCGGGTCGCCCTCCTCCATTTCCAGCATGATGCGCGCCGCGCTCAGCGCCGGCGCATAGTAGGCATCGAATTCCTTGGCCAGACGCTGACCCTGCTCGCGCTGGCCGGGGATCGCCGCAAAATCGCCCAGCTTGGCGCGCAGCTTGACGGCCTGGCCGCCGACTTGGCCGATACGCTCCTTGTCGCCTTCGCTGACGGCGTCGCGCAGGACGTCGCCGACGGCGGCCACGTCCAGGGTCAGCGACTTGGCCATGTCGAGCACGGGATAGTCGGCACTTTCGGTGGCGTGGATGGAATTGAGCGTGGCCGTGGACAGATAGGCGCTGACGGCCAGTCCCAGTCCGAAAATCACGGCCGAGACGACAGGCAGCGCCCATATCTTGCGTTTGATGCTCATTGCTGTCTCCTGATTTTGATGAATGATCGGGCCGCCGCATGACGTGCGGCCCGAGCCGGCTTTATGGCGCCGTCAGCACCACTTTGACGGTGCCGTCGACGGCACTCTTTTCGATATAGCCGATGGCTTTCGGATCGGCTGCAACAGCCTTCTTCACGTCCGCGCTATTGGCCGCTTCCTTCGGCAAGGTCGCCTTGCCCGTGAAGACCAGCTTGGACCACAGGGCCTTCGCCTGCGACGGCTCCTTGTCCGTCACCTTTTTGTAGAACTCGGCGCGTACGGGGGCGCTTTCCGGCTGGTCGATCGGCGTCATGGCCGTCGATTTACCGAGGAAAAACTGCGCCACCTGTTCATTCGTCATGGTACCGGCGGCGCTCTTCGGATTGACCACCACGACCACTTCGGCCCTGGCGGGAACAGCGTTCGACAGCGCCAGCAAGGCAGCCACATACAAGATCAATGGTTTCATGCGGCGCTCCTTAGAAAACGAAATCGATGGCGGCGGCAGCCACCGTGACGGGACCGTGGAAACCGGGCTTGGCTTGCACGAACAGGCCGGGGCCATTCTTCGGCTTGATGCGGTCGATCTGTACCTTCAGCGCGGCCGAACGGTGGAAGTCCCAGCGCACGCCGATGCTGTCCGTCGACTGCTCCAGCTGATTACGCATATACGCGAGGGTGTCGACGCCGGCCGACAGGGCGCGCAACGTCAGCGTGCAGGCTGCCGGATACCCGGCAGGGCAGGATGCGGGCACGGTGTTGTTCACGCGGCCATCGGCCTTCAGGCTGGCGTGGCTGTAGTACGGCAGGAAGGCGCCGATGCGATAGCCGCCCATCACGTACCACGAAGTGCTGTCGCTGACATAGCTGTCCGTCTTGCGCTTCGCATATTCGGACTGCACCAGGACATTGTTCCAGTCCAGGCCCAGGCCCACGGACGTGAATGACGCCTTCTTGTCCTTGACTTCCAGCGCATCGGCCAGGGCACCCAGCTGGGCGATCCGGTAGCCGCTGCCGGCCGCGCGCAAGCTGCCCATCAAGGTGTTCAGGCTGGGCGAATCGTTGATCGTCAACTTGGTTTCGGCACGGCCGAAGCGCACGGTGACGGGGCCATGCTCGGCCACCACGTTGAGGGCGACGATGGACTTGCCTTCCACCTGCACGGTCGAATCGGGACCCGTGGCCAGGGTGGCCTTGGTGCGGCCCAGCGCCAGCTGCGTGGTGATGCTGGTATCGCCCGCGCTGAACTGATAGGTACCGTCGACGCCATCGATGCTGTTCAGGGGAACCTGCGAATACATTTCGCCGGGCGGGCGCAGCATGGTGTTGGCATAGCCCACGTTGCGATAATCGGAAATCATGAAGACCGGCAGACCCATGCGACCGACGCGCACGCTGAAGCTGTCCGACACCTTCGCCTTGGCAAAGGCCCAGGCCAGTTCGGCGCCGAAATCGTCCTCGCCATCCTTGCGCGCCAGGCCCTGCACGGTGGCCGACAACCAGGGATTGACGGTGACATTGGCTTGCAGTCCCAGGTTGGAATCGACACCCGTGCGGGCCGTGCGGCCAGCGCCGGCAGCCTGATTCGGGCGCGCAAACTGCGCGTTGTCGGTATCGGCCATGGTCAGGGCAGCAGTGCCGTAACCGCTGATCTTGACTGCGGGACCGGTGACCTCTTCGGCATAGGCATGGCTGATGGCCAAGGGCATGGCCAGCAGGAAAATCAGGACGTGTTTATTCATAGTAATTAAATACCCGTAGCGGTGAACGTTAATCGTGGAATGGGACTCGCGGTCGATGGCTCACCGGCCGTAAAAGGCCGGGTCCGTTTTTTTCGCGCCGCCATCGCATCGTTGAGCGTGTTTGGCGGCGTGACCAGTGAGTAAAACCATGCTACAGAGAAAAGGTTTTACGTTGGAAAGTTTTCTTGAAGCAATGAGCGAATTCGCCCGTTTTCAAGGAAAAAGCATGCGTTCTAGAGGTTTTTATCTAAATAGCACGCTGTGCAAAACCACACTTAGGCTATATTTTTCATACACTTATGGATAATTCAAGAGGAAAATAATCCGACTAAAAAAAACGCCACCCACACGAAAATCGCGGGTGGCGCCGGTCAATGCCGTACTGCAGAAACGCTTACTCGCGCTTCGATACCAGGGTCAGAATATCGTAGCTGGCCACCAGTTCTTCGTTCTGGTTCGTCACCTGCACGTCCCACGCCACCACACCCTGTCCCACGCCAAACACGTCCTTGCGGTTGCGGTCGACCTTGCGCTTACACGTCAGGCGGGCGCGGATGGTGTCGCCAATCGCCACCGGCGCGACGAAACGCAGGTTGTCCAGGCCATAATTGGCCAGCACGGGGCCGACGCCGGGCGAGACGAACAGGCCCGCAGCGGCCGACAGCACGAAGTAGCCATGGGCGATGCGCTTGCCGAACTGCGACTCCTTGGCGGCGATTTCGTCGAAGTGCATGTAGAAGAAGTCGCCCGAGATGCCGCCGAAGGCGACGATGTCCGCTTCACTGACGGTGCGGCGATGCGTGAGCAGCGAGTCGCCCGTCTTCAAGTCCTCGAAGTGCTTGCGGAACGGGTGGATCGGGCTTTCGTTGACGTCCGCGCCACGCACGTATTCACCGGTGATGGCCGCCAGCATGGTCGGCGAGCCTTGCACGGCCGCCCGTTGCAGGTAGTGGCGCACGGCGCGCACGCCGCCCAGCTCCTCGCCGCCGCCCGCGCGGCCAGGGCCGCCGTGCTTCAGCTGCGGCAGGGGCGAGCCATGGCCCGTCGAATCGACGGACGCCACACGCTCGAGCACGTGCACGCGGCCATGCGTGGCCGCCACTTGCGGCACCACGCGCGCGGCGATCTTCGGATCGCGCGTCACCAGAGTGCTCACCAGGCTACCCTTGCCGCGTGCGGCCAGGGCCAGCGCCTCGTCGATGTCCTTGTAGCCCATCATGGTGCTGACGGGGCCGAACGCTTCCACGTCATGCACAGCGTCGTTACCGAAGGCGTCGCGGCACAGCAGCAGGGTCGGCGAGAAGAAGCTGCCATCTTGGGCACCATCGCCCACGGGATTGAAACCGTCGGCCGCGCCGAACACCACCTCGTTGCCCTGCGACAGGGTGGCGACACGCTCGGCCACATCATTCTGCTGCTCTTTCGATGCCAGCGCGCCCATGCGCACACCGTCGATGGACGGGTCGCCCACCACCACCTTGGCCAGGCGCTCGCGCAAGCGCGTGCCGACGGCGTCCATCAGGTGCTCGGGCACGATGATACGGCGGATGGCCGTGCACTTCTGGCCCGACTTGCCCGTCATCTCGCGCACGACTTCCTTGACGAACAGGTCGAATTCCACGTCGTCCGGCGTGACGTCCGGCGCCAGGATGGCGCAGTTGAGCGAATCGGCCTCGCCGTTGAACGGCACGGACTGGGCGATCAGGTTCGGATTCGTGCGCAGCTTGGCGGCCGTGGCGGCCGATCCCGTGAAGGTGACGAAATCCTGGCCATTCAAGCGGTCCAGCAAGTCGCCCGTGGAACCGATCACCAATTGCAGGCTGCCAGCCGGCAGCAAGCCCGATTCGTGCATCATGCGCACGACGGCCTGCGTCAGGTAGCTCGTCGCCGTGGCCGGCTTGGCGATGCAGGGCATGGCCGCCAGGAAGCTCGGGGCGAATTTTTCCAGCAAGCCCCAGATAGGGAAGTTGAAGGCGTTGATGTGCACGGCCAGGCCGCCGCGCGGCACCAGGATGTGCGTACCGGCGAAACCACCCTTCTTGCCCAGCGCGATAGCCGGGCCTTCGTGCAGCACGTTCGACGACGGCAGCTCGTTGCTGCCCATGCTGGCGTAGGCGAACAGGGTGCCCGTTCCGCCTTCGATATCGACCCAGCTGTCGGCGCGCGTGGCGCCCGACAGGTGCGAGATCGCGTACAGTTCTTCCTTGCGCTCGACCAGGTACAGCGCCAGTGCCTTCAGGCGGGCGGCGCGCTGCTGGAAGTCCAGCGCCATCAGACCGGGCACACCCGACTTGCGCGCATACGTGACGGCTTCGTCGAAATCGATCTTTTCCGCATGCGTGTGATAGATGACGCGGTTGTTCAAGGCGCTGTGCAGGGGCACGGCGGCGCTTTCGCCCAGCCAGCGGCCGGCGATCAGGCTTTGCAGGGTGGATATGTGAGCCATGTGGTTTACTCCTATGTTGGTTTACTGCGTGCTTACTGCGCTGCGGCGTTCTTGTGCAAATGCAGCGGCAAGGCCGATTCGAAATTCAGGCGTTGGCGGTTCGCCTCGACTTCCGTCAGGGCTTCCACTTCACGCATTGTCTGCATCGAGCGCACGGCCAGCTCGTGGTACTGGCCCGTGCCCGAGCTTTTCCATTTGATTTCATCGTCGGTCAGCGCGCGGATGATCTTGGCGGGCGTGCCCACCACCATGCTGCGCGGCGCGACGATCATGCCAGCCTTCACAAAACTCATGGCCGCGACGATGGATTCCTCACCGATGATGGCGTTATCCATCACCACGGCGTTCATGCCGACGAGCGCATTGCGGCCGATGCGGCAGCCGTGCAGCACGGCGCCATGGCCGATATGGCCATCGACTTCGACCACCGTGTCGCAGCCGGGAAAGCCGTGCATGACGCAGGTATCCTGCAGATTCGCGCCCTCTTCCAGGATCAAGCGGCCGAAGTCGCCGCGGATCGAGGCCAGCGGACCGATGTAGCAGCGCGGACCGACGATCACGTCGCCGATCAGCACCGCGCTCGGGTGCACATAGGCGCTGGGATGGACGACGGGGGTGACGCCGTTGATTTCATACACTTTGACCATACAGACTCCTTACATGCCCAGATAGGCGCTTTGTACCTGCTCGTTATGCAGCAATTCGGGACCGGGGCCGGACAAGGTGATGGCGCCCGTCTCGATCACATAGCCCACGTCAGCGATCGACAGGGCGGCATGCGCATTCTGCTCGACGAGGAAGATGGTAATGCCCTGGTCGCGCAGTTCGGCCACGATGCGGAAGATTTCCGCGATCAGCAAAGGCGCCAGGCCCATGCTCGGTTCGTCGAGCAACAGCAGTTGCGGGCGGCCCATCAGCGCGCGCGCCATGGCCAGCATCTGCTGCTGTCCGCCGGAGAGCGTCCCGGCCAGCAGCAAGCGCTTTTCCTTCAGAATCGGGAACAGGCCGTACATGCGCTCCATGTCGCCCGCCACGTCCTGCGGGGGGCGCGTGAAGGCGCCCAGGCGCAGATTGTCTTCCACCGTCATTGGGCCGAACACTTGCCGTCCTTCCGGCACCTGGCAGATACCGCTGCGCACGCGCTTGTCGGCGCTCATGCGGCTGACGTCCTGGCCGGCGAAGACGATGCTGCCGGCGCTGATCGGCTGCACGCCGGAGATGGCACGCAGCAGGGTCGTCTTGCCGGCGCCATTGGCGCCCACCAGCGCCACCAGCTGGCCCTGGCGTACCTGCAGGTCGATGCCGTGCAGGGCCTGGATGCGGCCGTAATGGCTAGTCAGCCCTTTGATATCGAGTACCAGCGGAGCCTGAATTTCATTTTGCATCATGCCGCCACTCCCAGATATGCCGCCACCACGTCGGGATTGGCGCGCACTTCGGCGGCAGTCCCTTCGGCCAGCTTCTTGCCATAGTCGAGCACCAGGATATGGTCCGACAGGTTCATCACCAGTTTCATGTCATGCTCGACCAGCACCACCGTTACGCCGGACTGCGCCACCTTGCGTATCAAGGCTTCGATTTCGCCCGTTTCCGTGTGGTTCAGGCCCGCGGCCGGTTCATCGAGCAGCAGCACCTTCGGCTTGGCGGCCAGCGCGCGGGCGATTTCCAGGCGTTTCAAGGCGCCATACGACATCTGCCCCGCCTCGTCGTCGATATGCCGGCCCACGCCGACAAACTCCATCAGGCCGGCCGCCTCGTCGCGGCAAGCCGCATCCGCGCGGCGCACGGACGGCAGGCGCAGCATGGAGGCGAACAGGTTCTGGTTCAGGCGCAAATGCGCACCCACCATCACATTGTCGATGGCCGTCATGTTCATGCACACTTGCAGATTCTGGAAGGTGCGGCTCATGCCGCGCCGCGCCAGCGCATCGGGCGGCATGGCGGCCACGTTTTCGCCATTGAGCAGGATCTCGCCTTTGGTGGGCGTGTAGACCCCCGTGATCAGGTTGAACAGGGTCGTCTTGCCGGCGCCATTCGGCCCGATCACGGAGTGGATATTACCTTCCTTGACAGTGAAGCTCACGTCCTGCACCGCGTGCACGCCGCCAAAGCTCTTGCTCAGATTGTTAATCGTCAGCATCTCACACCTCCTGCGCGGATTTGACGGGCGCCTTCGGCACGGCTGCCCGCTTGCGCGAACGGCTGGCCAGGCTGGGTACCAGGCCTTTTGGCATGAAGATCATGGTCGCCATCAGGATCACGCCAAACACCACCGTTTCCCAGCCTTCAAAACTGGACAGCAATTGCGGCAAGATGGTCAGCAACGCTGCGCCGATGATGGAACCGAAGATCGACGCCATGCCGCCCACCACTACCATCGTCACCAGTTCGATCGAGTGGAAAAAACCGGCCAGGTTGGGCGTGATGAAACCGATGTAGTGGGCGCTGATGCTGCCCGCGATGCTGGCAATCACCGCCGACAGCACGAACACGCGCACCTTGAAGCGCGTCGTGTCGACGCCGACCACACGGGCCGCCACTTCCGAGCCGTGAATGGCCTGCAGCGCGCGGCCGACGGGCGAATCGATCAGGTTCAGGGCCAGCCATGTGACCAGCAACAGGAGTACGGCACACACCAGGTACCACGATTTCTCGCCGGCGATTTCCAAGCCGGCCACCGTGAAGGCGGACACGCCGATGCCGTCCGGCCCCCCCGTCCACTGCGTCTCGTTGTTGATGACGATGGAAATGATGATGCCCAGGCCCAGCGTCGCCATGGCCAGGGTATGACCCTTGAGTTTCAACACGGGGCGCGCCAGCAACAGCGCCAGCAGGCCGGTGGCGACGGCGCCCGCCGCCAGCGCGGCCAGCGGCGGCCAGCCGTAGTGGGTGGTCAGCACGGCCGACGCATACGCGCCCAGGCCATAGAAACCGGCATGACCGAGGCTGATCTGGCCAGTGTAGCCCATCAGCAGATTCAGGCCGATGACGACGATGGCGTTCAGGGCGATGCGGATCGCCACGTCATAGTAGAACGCGTTAGTCAGGAACAGAGGCAGGATGGCCAGCACCAGGGCCAGCAACAACAAGCCGCCGTGGCGCGAGCGTGTGAAAAAGTTGGTCATACACGCTCCGAATTTTTAGCGCCAAACAAGCCTTGCGGCAGGAAGAACAGGATCAATAAAATCAGCACGAAGGGCACCGCATCCTTGTAGGCCGACGAGATGTAGCCGGCCGTCATGGCTTCGGCGATGCCGAGGATCAGGCCACCGGCGATCGCGCCCGCGCCGCCGCCCAGGCCACCGAGGACAGCGGCGACAAAGCCTTTCAGGCCCAGCATGATGCCAGCGTCATATGAGGTGTAGGTGATCGGTGCAACGAGGATGCCGCCGGCAGCTCCCAGCAGGGCCGACAGGCCGAACGAGAACAGCAGCACCTTGCGCGTGTTGATGCCCACCAGTTGTGCCGCCAGCTTGTTGTGCGAGGTGGCCAGCATGGCCTTGCCCATCAGGGTGCGGCCAAAAAACCAGCCCAGCACCAGCACGATGACCACCGTGACGCCCAGCACCCACAGGCTTTGCGGCAGCAGGCTGGCGCCCAGGAATTCGATCGGCGCATCGCCGGAAAACGCCGGCAGCGAGTGCGTATCCTTGCCCAGCCAGATTTGCACCAGGCCGCGCAGCACGAGGGAGGCGCCGATGGTGATGATCAGGAGCGTGATGACCTGTGCATTTTGCGCCGGTTCGATCACGGTTTTTTCCATCAACAGGCCAACGATACCGGTGGCGACGACGGCCAGGATGATGGCCAGCGGCAGCGGCACGCCGGCGGCCGACATCACGGCAGCCAGCATCCCGCCCAGCATGATGAATTCGCCCTGGGCGAAATTGATCACGCCGCTGGTGTTGTAGATGATGGTGAAGCCCAGCGCCGCCAGCGCATAGGCGGAACCGACCGTCATCCCGGAATACAGAAATTGTAGAAATTGAGCGACTTCCATGGTGTCTCCATTATGTTCGGCTGCGCGCGAACCGCCTTCAAGGGCGGCCCGCGCGGGTACTTCCGGCTTACCTTCTCGAACTTATTTAGACAATTGCCATTCGCCGTTCTTCACTTCGACCATGCGGAAGGCCGACAGGTCCAGGCCCATGTGGTCTTTGGCCGACATGTTGAAGACACCGGTGGTGCCGACAAAACCCTTGGTCGATTCCAGCGCCGTGCGCACTTTTTCGCGGTCCGTGCCGCCGGCGCGCTTGATGGCGTCGACCGACAGGTTCAGGGCGTCGAGCGCATAGCCGCCAAAGGTCGACGGGTCGATCTTGTAGCGGTCTTTATACGTCTTGTCGTAGCCGACGACGACGGCTTTTTGCGCGTCGCTGTCCGGCAGCATGGCGCCGATCAGCAGGGCCGGCGTTGGCAGGCGCACGCCTTCGGCGGCCTTGCCCGACAGTTTCAGGTATTCGTCCGACGCCACGCCGTGCGACTGGTACAGCGGCAGTGCAGCCATGCCCAGTTGGCCATAATTTTTGGTAACCACGGCAGGACCCTGGCCCAGGCCGAACACGAATACGGCTTGCACGCCGGCGGTGTTCTTGATGCGGGTCAGCTGCGCCGTGATATCCGTGTCTTTCGGGCCGTAGGTTTCATCGGCCACCAGGGTGATGCCGTATTTGGAGGCGACGATCTGCGATTCCTTGCGGCCCGAGGCGCCAAAGCCGCTCGTTTCCGACAGCAGGCCCACTTTGCTGATGCCGCGCTTCTTCATGTCCTCGAACACCTTCTCGGCCGCCATGCGGTCCGTGTGCGGCGTCTTGAACACCCATTTCTTGACCGGATCGATGATGACAACGGCACCGGCCAGCGAAATGAACGGCATGCTGGCGCGATCCACCAGCGGCGCCATCGCCATCGTCGCGCCCGTGGTGGTGCCGCCGATCAACACGTCGACCTTGTCCGACTCGATCAGGCGCTTGGTAAAACCGTTGGCCTTGGCCGCGTCGCTGCCGTCATCGTAGTGCACCAGTTCCAGCTTGCGTCCCAGCACGCCGCCGGCCGCGTTGATCTTCTCGATGTACAGCTGCAGGGTTTTCAGTTCCGGGTCGCCCAGGAAGGCGGCTGGACCCGTGACGGACAGCACGGAGCCGATCTTGATGTTATCGGCCGCATACGCGCCCGCGGCGGACATGGCCAGCACGCCGGCGATCAGGGTTTTCTTGAAGATATTGGCAATCATTGTGGTCTCCACCAGGTTGGCACTACGGTCAATGTATGGTTGGCGCTTTTTTGCAAGCCTGCGCCTTTTTTGTTTTTACTTTTTATACGCGCTCAATTACTACAGCAATACCCTGCCCCACGCCGATGCACATGGTGCACAGCGCATAGCGCCCGCCCGTGCGTTCCAGCTGGTTCAGCGCGGCCATCACCAGGCGCGCGCCCGATGCGCCCAGCGGGTGGCCGATGGCGATCGCGCCGCCATTCGGGTTCACGTGGGCTGCGTCGTCCGCCAGGCCCAGGTCGCGCGTCACCGCCAGCGCCTGCGCGGCAAACGCTTCATTGAGTTCGATCACGTCCATCTGCTCGATGCTCAATCCCGTTTGCGCCAGAACCTTGCGCGACGCGGGCGAGGGACCGAAGCCCATGATGCGCGGCGCCAGGCCGGCCGTGGCCATGCCCAGCACCTTTGCGCGCGGCGTCAGTTTGTATTTTTCGACGGCGGCGGCGGACGCCAGCAGGATGGCGCAAGCGCCGTCGTTCAAGCCCGAGGCATTGCCGGCCGTGACAGTGCCATCCGCTTTCACCACGCCCTTGAGCTTTGCCAGCATTTCCAGCGAGGTGTCGGGACGCGGATGTTCGTCGCTGGTGACCATCTTTGGATCACCCTTCTTTTGCGGCACGGCGACGGGCACGATTTCACGCTCGAACACGCCTGCCGCGTGGGCGGCGGCCCAGCGCTGCTGGCTGCGCAGGGCCAGTGCATCCTGGTCGGCGCGGCTGATGCCAAATTCCACGGCCACGTTTTCCGCCGTTTCCGGCATGGTGTCGATGCCGTACTGCGCCTTCATCTTGCCGTTCACAAAACGCCAGCCCAGGGTCGTGTCTTCGATTTTCGCCGCGCGCGAAAAAGCGCTGTCGGCCTTGCCCATCACGAAAGGCGCGCGCGTCATGCTTTCCACGCCACCGGCGATGATCAGTTCCGCCTCACCCGCCTTGATGGAGCGGGCAGCCATGCCGACGGCGTCCAGGCTGGAACCGCACAGGCGGTTGATGGTATTGGCGGGTACTGCCGCCGGCAAACCGGCCAGCAGCGCAGCCATGCGGCCCACGTTGCGGTTGTCTTCGCCCGCCTGATTGGCGCAGCCGTAGAACACGTCGTCGATGGCGGCCCAGTCGACGGATGGGTTGCGGGCGATCAGCGCGGCAATCGGCAGCGCACCCAGGTCGTCCGCGCGCACGCTGGACAGCGCGCCACCATAGCGGCCAAAAGGAGTGCGTACGGCGTCACAGATAAAAGCGTCGTTCATGTCTGGTTCCTTGTTCGGGCTATCAGGAGAAAATCTTCGGGCGCTGGTCAACCACGCGGCGGGCCTTGCCCGTCAGGGTGCGTTCGATGCTGGCGGCGGCCACGAGGCGCACGCGCGTGCTCACGCCCACGTGTGTCTTGATGCGGTGTTCCAGCTCGCGCGCCAGCGCGTCCGTTTCACTGGCCGAGATGGTGGCAGTGAGGTCGATACGCAGCTCGGCGACCACTTCCAGCTTGTCGAGGTGGCCGTCGCGCGTGACCACCAATTGATACTGTGGCGCCAGCTTCGGCATTTTGAGGATCAGTTCTTCGATCTGCGTGGGGAAGACGTTCACGCCGCGGATGATCAGCATGTCGTCCGAGCGGCCCGTGATCTTGCCGATGCGGCGCATCGAGCGCGAGGTCGGCGGCAGCAAGCGGGTCAGGTCGCGCGTGCGGTAGCGGATGATGGGGAGCGCTTCCTTCGACAGCGAAGTAAACACCAGCTCGCCCTCTTCGCCGTCCGGCAGCACTTCGCCCGTTTCCGGATCGATGATTTCCGGGTAAAAATGATCTTCCCAGATGACGGGACCGTCCTTGCTTTCGATGCATTCGGATGCCACGCCAGGGCCCATCACTTCGGACAGGCCGTAGATGTCGACGGCGTCGATGCCGGCACGCGCCTCGATTTCCGAGCGCATGGCGTCCGTCCACGGCTCGGCGCCGAAGATGCCCACCTTCAGCGACGACTCGGCCGGGTCAAGGCCCTGGCGCGTGAATTCCTCGATGATGTTGAGCATGTACGATGGCGTGACCATGATGATCGATGGCTTGAAATCCTGGATCAGTTGCACCTGCTTTTCCGTCTGCCCGCCGGACATGGGAATGACCGTGCAACCGAGGCGCTCGGCGCCGTAGTGCGCGCCCAGGCCGCCCGTGAACAGGCCATAGCCGTAGGAGATATGCACCATGTCGCCAGCGCGGCCGCCGCCGGCGCGGATCGAGCGCGCCACCACATTGGCCCAGGTGTCGATGTCGTTCTGCGTATAGCCGACCACCGTGGCCTTGCCCGTGGTACCGCTGGATGCGTGGATGCGCACCACCTGCTCGCGCGGCACGGCGAACAGGCCGAACGGGTAATTGTCGCGCAAGACTTTTTTGTCGGTGAACGGGAATTTGGCCAGGTCGGACAAGGATTTGAGGTCGTCCGGATGCACGCCCGCTTCGTCAAAAGCGGCGCGGTAATGGGGCACGTTGTCATACGCGTGCTTGAGCGTCCATTTCATACGTTCGAGCTGCAGCGCCTGCAGTTCATCCTTGCTGGCGCGCTCGATCGGCTCGAGGTCATTCGGTGCTGGGGTTCTCTGGACCATCTCTGTCTCCTGATTCGGTTCTATAACTATGTAATTCGTTCCGGCAGTTCAAGCCTGCTCTTGTAACTTCAATTGCTGATGACTTCACCCGCCACGCGAATCGACTTGCCGCGGAAGAGCGCGATGGCGCGCCCGTCCTGGTTGCTGACCTTGACGTCGTAGACGCCGCTCTTGCCGGCCAGCGCCTGTTCGACGGCGTGCGCCGTCAGCACATCGCCTTCACGGCCCGGCGCCAGATAATCGATGGTGCAGCCGGCGCCCACGGTGTTCAGGTTGTAGCTGTTGCAGGCAAACGCGAAAGCGCTGTCGGCCAGGGCAAAGATAAAACCGCCATGGCAGGTCTGGTGGCCATTGAGCATGTCTGCGCGCACCGTCATCGTCATGCGGGCATGGCCGGGGCCCACGTCGGCCAGGGCGATGCCCATGGCAACGGTGGCGTTATCGCGCGACAGCATGGAGGCGGCGGCCGCTTCGGCCAAAGCCTGGGCAGCGTGGATTTGCTCTTCCTTATGCATGAAACTGTGCTCCATTGGCGAGTTTGCGGCGCAGCAGCGGCGAGACCCTGTAGCGGTCTTCGCCATAGCCTTGCGCCAGGTGGTGCAGCACGGTCACGATGTGCTGGACGCCGACGGCATCGGCCCAGGCCAGCGGTCCGCACGGATAGTTGACGCCCTTCTGCATGGCGATATCGACGGCAGCCACCGTGCACACGCCCTGGTTGACGGCGTCGGCCGCTTCGTTGGCCAGCATGGCCACCGTGCGCATGACGGCCAGGCCAGGCACGTCGTCCAGGCGCGTGACGATGAAACCGGCCGCCTGGAAGAGGCCAACGACGGCCGCGTAGGCCGCATCGCTGCACTGGTCGGCGCGGGCCACGGCGATGCGCCTGGCATTGGCGTAATCGAGCGCCAGGTCAAACAGCACCGTGTCCGGATGCTGGTTGTCGTGCGCGCGCTGGGTGGCGCTGCGGCCATCGGTCAGATAAATCGCGGCGCCATGGCAATGCAGGGCGGGCGCCTCGTCATGCGACTGGCCTTCCTGCGTCACGCGGCGGCTGACGGTGATGCAGGCCTGCTCCAGGCGCTGCACCAGACTGCGGATGATGCCGCTGTGGCCACGGCCATCGCCGCCGATGGCGGCCGACAGGGCAACGAATTCCGGCTTCGCTTGCGCGCCTTCCGCCTGCGCCACGGGGGCAACGGCGCCTTCGCCATACAGGTAAAAACCCCGGCCCGATTTGCGGCCGAGGAAACCGGCGTTGACCATTTCCTGCTGCAGCACGGACGGCGTGAAGCGCGGATCGTTGAAATAGGCGCCGAACACGGATTGCGTGACGGAGAAATTGACGTCATGGCCGATCAGGTCCATCAATTCGAATGGCCCCATGCGGAAACCGCCCGCTTCGCGCAGCACGGCGTCGATGGTGGCGGCGTCGCCCGCCTGTTCATTCAGCAAGCGCCAGCCTTCCGCATAAAACGGACGGGCGACACGGTTGACGATGAAGCCGGGCGTCGATTTCGCATGCACGGGGTTCTTGCCCCAGGCGATGGACGTATTGTAGACGGTGGCGGCGACTTGCTCGCTGGTGGCCAGCCCGCTGATCACTTCGACCAGCGCCATCAGTGGCACGGGATTAAAGAAGTGCATGCCGACTAGGCGTTCCGGGCGGCGCAGCTTGGCGGCAATCGCCGTGACGGAAATCGACGAGGTGTTCGTCGCCAGGATGCAGTCGTCGCTGACCAGCGCTTCGAGTTCGGAGAACAGGCCGCGCTTGACGTCGAGGTTTTCCACGATGGCTTCCACCACCAGGGCAGCATCTGCCACATCGGCCAGGCTGCCGGCCGCCTGCAGGCGCGCCGTGGCGGCCGCGGCTTCGTCGGGCGTCATGCGGCCCTTTTCAGCCAGCTTCGCATACATCTTGCCAATGTCGGCCAACGCCTTGCTGACGGCTTCCGTGCGCGTATCGTACAGTTTGACGCGGTAACCGGCGGCTGCGGCCACCTGCGCGATGCCGGCGCCCATGGCGCCGCTGCCGATGACGGCGACGATACTGTTATTGTCCAAAGCTGCCATATCAATGTCCCTTGAATTGCGGTGCGCGCTTTTCCACGAAGGCGGCCACGCCTTCGCGGTAATCGTCGCTGTTACCGAGATCGCTCATCATGCGCGCTTCCAGCGCAAGCTGCTGCGGCAGGGTATTCGCGCCGCTGGCGGCCAGCGCCTGCTTGGTATAGGCCAGGCCCTTGGTCGGTGCGGTAGAAAAATGCACGGCCAGCTTGCGCGTTTCGTCGGCCAGCTGGGCATCCTCGACGCATTTCCAGATCAAACCCCAGTCCTCCGCTTTTTCCGCCGTCAGTTTTTCGCCGAGCATGGCCAAGCCCATGGCGCGCGCGGAACCGATCAGGCGCGGCAGGAAGAAGGTGCCGCCCGTGTCCGGGATCAGGCCCAGCTTGCAGAATACTTCCACGAAACTGGCCGACTTGCCGGCAATGACGATGTCGCAAGCCAGCGCCAGGTTGGCGCCTGCGCCGGCGGCCACGCCGTTGACGGCGCAGATCACGGGCATCGGCAGCGCTTTCAAGGCCAGCACCAGCGGCGCATAGTTCTTTTCCACGGATTCGCCCAGGTCCACGCCCTTCGAACCCGGTTCCACGGCGCGGTCGGACAAGTCCTGGCCTGCGCAAAAGCCGCGGCCCGCTCCCGTCAGCACGAAGACGCGCACGGTACTGTCGGCGTTCACTTTGGCGATGGCGTCGCGCACTTCCTCGTGCATGGCTTGCGTAAAACTATTGAGCTTGTCGGGACGGTTCAGGGTGAGCGTGGCGATGCCCTGCTCGATGGTGAAGAGGATGTTTTGGTAGGTCATGGCGTCTCGCTATTTTAGTTATCAACCCACAGCGGCAATCTGGGGTCAGACCCGTCGGGTCTGACCCCGGCAGTGGCAGTTGGGTTATTCGGCTTGGTCAAAGTCCACCACGACTTTGTCAGTAACCGGAAAACTCTGGCAACTGAGGATGAAGCCGCGCGCCACTTCATAGTCTTCCAGCGCGTAGTTGACGTCCATTTCAACCTTGCCGTCGAGGATCTTGCAGCGGCAGGTCGAGCACACGCCCCCCTTGCACGAGTAGCGCATATCGATGCCCTGCCGCAGGCCCGCGTCGAGGATGGATTCCTTGTCCTTGTCCATCGTGAAGGTGGTGTGGTTGCCATCCAGGATGACGGTCACTTCCGTTTCCTGCACGGCGTCCGCAGCCAGCTGGGCGCGCGGCTTGTGGGCGTTTTTCGGGATGCTGGCGGCGAACAGCTCGATCTTGATATTCTGCTTGGGCATGCCGGCTGCCTGCAAGGCTGCGGAGACGCCCAGCATCATGTCTTCCGGGCCGCAGATGAAGGCGTTGTCGTAGTCTTCGATCTTGATCCAGTGCTGCAGGAATTGCTCGCATTTTTCCTGCGTGATGCGGCCGTTGAACAGTTCGATGTCCTGCTGTTCGCGGCTCATCACGTAGACCAGGTTCAAACGCTCCAGGTACACATCCTTCAAGTCCGTCAATTCTTCCTTGAAGATGACGGACGACGAAGCGCGGTTACCGTAGAACAGAGTGAAGCGGCTCAGGGGCTCCGTCAGCAGGGTCGTCTTGATGATGGAGAGGATGGGCGTGATGCCGCTGCCGGCCGCGAACGCCAGGTAGTGCTTGCGATTGACGCAGTCGAGCGGCACGTTAAAGTGGCCCATCGGTGGCATCACCTCGATGGTGGCGCCGGCTTTCAGGGTGTCGTTCGCCCAGGTAGAGAAAGCGCCGCCCGGCGTGCGCTTGATGGCCACGCGCAGGGTGCCATCCTGCACCGCCGAACAGATGGAATACGAGCGGCGCACGTCTTCCGCATTGATATGGGCGCGCAGGGTCAGGTGCTGGCCCTGCTGGAAGCGGAACTGCTGCTGCAACTCGGCTGGCACGTCGAACGTGACGGCGATGGTGTCGCGCGTTTCATTGCGCACGTTGGCCACGCACAGCGGATAAAATTTACTCATGCTTCATCTCCAGTTTCTTCGGAACGTGTGCCTGATTTTTTTAGTGGCACTTGAAGTAGTCAAACGGTTCGCGGCAATCCAGGCATTTGTACAGGGCCTTGCACGGCGTGGAGCCGAACTGGCTGGTCAGCTGCGTATGCGTGGAACCGCAATTCGGGCAGATCACGTCCAGTTTCGGCATGGGCTGGCGCTTGACGCCACCACGCAAACCGCTGATGTCGATCACCTGCTGCTGCGGCGGAGCGATGCCATAGCCTTTCAGCTTGGCCTTGCCCGTCTCGCTCATCCAGTCCGTCGTCCAGGCGGGCGCCAGCTGGTTCACCAGCGTCACCTTGTCCACGCCATGGCTGCGCAAGGCATCCGTGACGGCGTCGGCGATCACCTGCATGGCAGGGCAGCCCGAATACGTGGGCGTGATCGTCACGGTACAGGCGTCGCCGCCGGTGACTTCGACGGCGCGCACGATGCCCAGGTCCACCACCGAAATGACGGGGATTTCCGGGTCTGGCACGTCGCCCAGCCAGGCCCAGACCTGGGCGGCGTCCAGCGCTGCCGCGGCCGTGTTCATTACCACTCCGCCCCGGGATAGGCGCGCTGCAGGAACTGCATCTCGGCCAGAATAAAGCCCAGGTGTTCCGTGTGCGTGCCCTGCTTGCCGCCTTTTTGCATCCAGGCGTCGGGCGCCGGCATGGCCAGCGTCGCTTCGGCGAAGATCTCGGCCACGTGTTCCAGAAACGCCTGACGCAGGATGTCGGATGGCGGCGCGATGCCGGCGGCGACCATGGCCTGGTCGACGGCGTCGTACTTGAACATCTCGCCCGTGTACATCCACAGCTTGTCGGCGGCGGCCTGCGTTTTCGCGTGGCTGTCCGCCGTGCCGTCGCCCAGGCGCACGATCAGGTCACCGCTGCGGCGCAGGTGATACGTCACTTCCTTGATCGACTTTTGCGCCACTTCGACGATGCGCGCATCCGTCGATTTCGTCAGTTCCAGCAGCTGGAAATAGTGCCAGCTGTCGAAGAAGAACTGGCGCATCATCGTGTCGGCGTAATTGCCGTTCGGCTGCTCGACCAGCAGGCAATTTTTGAAATCGTGGGCGTCGCGCAAAAAGGCGATGTCGTCCTCGTCGCGGCCCGCGTTTTCCAGTTCGGCCGCATAGCTGAACCACAAACGCGTCTGGCCCAGCAAGTCCAGCGCCACGTTGGTCAGCGCCATGTCCTCTTCCAACGCCGGGCCCTTGCCGCACAGCTGCGACAGCTGCTGGCTGAGGATCAGGGCGTTGTCGCCCAGGCGCAGGAGGTAATTGACCTTGTCATCCATTGCAGGCGCTCCCATCACAGATTCTTGACTTCTTCCGGCATCGGGAAGAAGGTGGGATGGCGGTACACCTTGCTGTTCGACGGTTCGAACAGGGCGCCCTTGTCGCCGGGGCTGCTGGCGACGATATCGGCCGCGCGCACCACCCAGATGCTCACGCCTTCATTGCGGCGCGTGTAGACGTCGCGCGCATGGTTGACCGCCATAGTGGCGTCGGAAGCGTGCAGGCTGCCCACATGCTTGTGCGCCAGGCCGTGCTGGCTGCGGATGAAAACTTCCCACAAAGGCCATTCTTTGCTCATGTTGCTATCCCCTATCTGTCTTATGTATTTACGCTGCCGCTTTGTTAGCAGCTTGCTTGTCTGCATACGCGACCAAGGCATCGCGGAACCATTCGCCGTCTTCATACGCTTTCACGCGCGTTTGCAGGCGTTCGCGGTTGCATGGGCCATTGCCCTTCAGGACATTGTTGAACTCGGACCAGTCGATCTCGCCGAATTCATAGTGGCCCGTTTCCGCATTGAATTTCAGGTCGGGATCGGGCACGGTCAGGCCCAGGTATTCGATTTGCGGCACGGTCTGATCGACCATGCGCTGGCGCAATTCGTCGTTCGAGAACAGCTTGATGCGCCATTGCGCCGACTGAGCGCTGTTGACGGAGGCGGCGTCGGACGGGCCGAACATCATCAGCGACGGCCACCACCAGCGGTTCAAGGCATCCTGCGCCATGGCTTTCTGCGCGGGCGTGCCCTTGCACAGCGACATCATGATGTCGTAGCCCTGGCGCGCATGGAACGATTCTTCCTTGCAGACGCGGATCATGGCGCGCGCATACGGGCCGTACGAGCAGCGGCACAGGGGAATCTGGTTGATGATGGCAGAGCCGTCGACCAGCCAGCCGATGGCGCCCATGTCGGCCCACGACAGGGTCGGATAGTTAAAGATGCTGGAATACTTGGCTTTGCCCGAATGCAAGGCGGCCAGCAAGTCGTCACGCGACACGCCCAAGGTTTCCGCGGCGCTATACAGGTACAGGCCGTGACCGGCTTCGTCCTGGATCTTGGCCAGCAGGATGGACTTGCGTTTCAGGGTGGGCGCGCGCGTGACCCAGTTGCCTTCAGGCAATTGGCCGACGATTTCCGAGTGCGCGTGCTGCGAAATCTGGCGGATCAGGGTCTTGCGGTAAGCATCCGGCATCCAGTCCTTGGCCTCGATCTTGATGCCTTCGTCGATGCGCGCCTGGAAAGCGCGCTCTTCTTGACCCATGTCGTCGAGGGAACGAACGTTCTTGAGGCCGGTTTCAACCATTTGTGCGTACATGATCTGTCTCCCATGTCTTTGATTTTGCGCAGCAACGCGGTGCGATGAACAGATAATACGATACAAAAAACGATTTGCATACACTTGATATGAATCATTTTAAAAATTCGTATCTTGTGCAGCTTTTTTGTGCGTATGATATTGCTTATGAGAAAACACTGCGGAGCGCCACCAGCGCTTCCGGCAAATTATTGCCGCGCTACCCGCGCAGCCAAGTAAACTGCTGCTTTTATTGAACCGACCGCAACACGGCCAGACCGGAACCACATGAAGAACACCCGCTGCACGGCATGGATAGCCGATTTCCTGGAAAGCGACCCACCGCGCTCGAAGTCCCTGGTGATGACCATCTTTGGCGACGCCATCGTGCCGCGCGGCGGCGCCATCTGGCTGGGCAGCCTGATCGAACTGCTGGCGCCGTTTGGCGTGAATGACCGTTTATTGCGCACCAGCGTGTTCCGCCTGGCGCAGGAAGGCTGGCTCAGCTCGCAGCGCGACGGCCGCCGCAGCGCCTATACGATACGCCCGGAGGCGCTGGCCCGCTTCGAGCGCGCCTATCGCCGCATCTATGCGCCGCTGGTCGTGCACTGGGATGGCAGCTGGACCCTGGTGATCGGGCCGGCCGGCAGCATCGGCGCCGCCGAGCGGGGGGCGCTGCGCAAGGAATTATTGTGGGCTGGCTATGGCTTGATCTCGCCTGGCATCTTTGGCCATCCTGCCAGCAATACGGAGGCGCTGGAAGATATCCTCGTGCGCAACGAGGTGCAGGGCAAGCTGTATGTCTGCCACACCACGGAGTTGCCAGGTGTCAGCACGCGCCCCCTGCGCGACATGGTGGGCGACTGCTGGGACTTGTCGGAAGTGATGGCTGGCTACGAAAAATTCATCGCCAGCTTCCAACCGCTGCTGACCTTGCTGCAAGAAGCACCCGTGTTCGATGCGGAGCAAGCGTTCGTGATCCGCTCGCTGCTGACGCACGCCTACCGCCGCGTGCAATTGCACGACCCGCAACTGCCCGTCGAGCTGCTGCCCGAACCGTGGCCCGGCACGCAGGCGTATGCGCTGGCCCGCGACCTGTACCGCATCACGTACGCGGCGGCCGAGGAACATATCTTGGCCACCTTGCGGCGCGAAGATGCGCAGGCGCCCGATGTGGAGCCGTGGTTCTACGAACGTTTCGGCGGCCTGAACACCTGACAACACGTCCATGACGATGTTGCAGGGCCTGGGCGTCCATTCGCACTGTCTGCGGCCCTGGCCCTGGCCATTTTTCAGGCATTCAGGAATACGTCAGTGCCTGCGCTCACTGTTTTGCGACCACCTGTTTCGCCCCTGCCAATAAATCCTGCCCCAGCTTTTCCAGCGCATTGGCCTGCACCAGCATGGTGTCGAGGATGGCGACGTTGAAGGTGAATTCGGCCGGCGTCGTATAGCCGGGGAAACGTATGATGCGCAGCAATTCCTGCAAGGTCGTGCCCTTGCCCAGGTGCGCCAGGGCGTCGCTGAGGGCGCTGATTTTCTTTTCCAGTTCGCGTATGTGTTTGCCGTTGTCATCCATGATGGCCTCCCCGTGTCGGAGCTATCACGTTAGCAAAGCGTGTCCGTCATCGTTTGCGCCAGCACAAAGTCCACCGCAAAACAGGTATCATCGCGCCATTGCACACGATGCAAAACCCATACGTTTTTATCAGGAACACTCATGACCATTAAAATCAGCCAGCAATTCGACGCCGGCGCGATCGAGGTGCTGCGCGCCGACGATGCCCAATCCATCGAGCTGAACATCCGCAAGGATTCCCACGCCGACATCACGCAGTGGTTTTACTTCCGCCTGCAAGGCGCGCAAGGCGAGGCGTGCACGATCCGCTTCATGAACGCAGGCAAGTCGGCCTACCCGGACGGCTGGAAAGATTACCAGGCCGTGGCCAGCTACGACCGCGAAACCTGGTTCCGCGTACCGACCAGCTTTGACGGCACGGTGATGACCATCGAACACACGCCGGAAGAGGAAAGCGTGTACTACGCCTACTTCGAGCCGTACCCATGGGACCGCCACCTGGCCCTGATCGACAGCGCGCAAGCGTCGCCGCTGGTGCGCTTGATCGACCTGGGCAGCACCGTGGAAGGCCGCGACATGAATCTGCTGGTGGTCGGCGACGCCGATGCAGAGAAGAAAGTCTGGGTCATCGCGCGCCAGCATCCCGGTGAAACGATGGCCGAATGGTTTGTCGAAGGCATGCTCGAAGCCTTGCTGGACCAGGCCAATCCATTCGCCCGCCAGTGCCTGCAAGACGCCGTCTTCTACGTGGTGCCGAACATGAACCCGGACGGTTCCGTGCATGGCAACCTGCGCACCAACGCAGCCGGCGCCAACCTGAACCGCGAATGGATGACGCCGACGATGGAGCGCAGCCCGGAAGTGTTCCTGGTGAAACAGAAAATGCATGAAATCGGCTGCGACCTGTTCCTCGACGTGCATGGCGACGAAGGCTTGCCTTACGTCTTCGTGGCCGGCAGCGATGCGCTGGAAAATTTCACGCCAGCACAGAAGGCCGAGCAAGACCGCTTCATCGCCGACTTCAAGGTGGCTAGCCCCGACTTCCAGGATGAGCACGGCTACGAAGACGGCCCGTTCACGCCGGAAGTGCTGACCATGGGTTCGCCCCACATCACCCACGCCTTCGGCTGCCTGTCGCTGACCCTGGAATTGCCGTTCAAGGACAACGCCAACGATCCCGACCCGCAAACGGGCTGGAGCGGCGCCCGCAGCGCCGCCCTGGGCGCGGCCGTGCTGCAGCCTATCCTGTCCACCTTGCGCGCCTGAGCCGCGCATGAAACTGGCCCGCCACGCATGACGTGACGGGCTTGGCCGGCGGTTACTCTGCCGCCGGCTGTTTTCCGCTCCCCGTCTTGCGCAGCGCAGCATCGCTAATCGTTGCCACGCCAGCCATTGCTGCCTATACTGGGCGCAGCATTGCCTGTCTCTCCCTTGTCGACAACCATCCCGCATATGACCATCAAAGACCAGCCACGCGCCGAGGCGCGATATTCACCGACCCGACTTGCACACGTGTGCATATTCTTGTTTCTTGGCTTGTACGGCATGCCAGGCACGGCAGCCGAACTCAGCCCTGCCGCGCAGCTGGGGCGGCGCATCTTCCACGATGCCAGCCTGTCCGCCTCGGGCAGGCAGTCGTGCGCCAGCTGCCATGACCCGGCCCACGCCTATGCGCCCGGCAACAAGCTGGCCGTGCAACTGGGCGGCGCCGATGGCCAGGCGCACGGCTACCGCGCCACGCCATCGCTGCGCTACCTGGACCACAATCCGCCCTTCCGCTTTGATGAGGAAGGCGCACCCAACGGCGGCATCAACCGCGACGGCCGCGCCGCCAGCCTGGCAGAACAGGCGGAACGGCCGTTCCTGGCAGCACACGAAATGGCCAATGCCAGCACGGATGCGGTGGTGGAACGGTTGCGCAACGGCAACTATGCGGACGCATTCCGGCGCGTCTTTGGCGACGCCATCTTTGCGCAACCACAACAGGCATTCAGCCGCATCACGTATGCTTTGCAGCAATTCCAGCAGGAAGAGCCGGATTTTCACCGCTACGATTCCAAATATGACCTGTACCTGGCCAACAAGGTTCCCCTGGAGCTGGCCGAATTGCGGGGCCTGGCCCTGTTCAACGATGAACGCAAGGGCAATTGCGCCGCGTGCCACCCCAGCGTGCGGGGCGAGCATGGCGCGCCGCCCCTGTTTACGGACTTCAGTTTCGACAATCTGGGCGTGCCGCGCAATATGCGCATTCCCGCCACGGCCGACCCGGCCTATTTCGACCTGGGCTTGTGCGGTCCCGACCGTATGGACCTGGCGGCGAAAGGCGAACTATGCGGCGCCTTCAAGGTACCCAGCCTGCGCAATGTGGCCACACGCCAGGTGTTTTTTCATAACGGCGTGTTCGACAACCTGACGGATGCCCTGCGTTTTTATGTGCGGCGCGATACGCATCCGCAAGAATGGTATCCGCGCGACAAGCGGGGAAAAGTGCAGAAATTCAATGACATACCCGCCAGATACCGCGCCAACGTGAACGTCAAGGAAGCGCCGTTCGACCGCAAGCGCGGCATGGCGCCGGCGCTGACGGCGGGCGAGATCGAGGATATGGTGAAGTTTCTGGCCACCCTGACGGATGGCTATCAAGTCCAGCAGTAAAGCGTGGCGCGCCCGCCCGGCGTTGTCGCGCTTGCCATGCAGGCGCTCAGCCGCCCGCCACCACCATGCTCTCGATGAGGATGGACCCCGTCTGTTTAGTGCCGCGGCGCAGTTCGTCGGCGCCCACGGCAACGATGTTGCGCAGCATGTCCTTCATGTTGCCGGCGATGGTGATTTCTTCCACCGGGTACTGGATCACGCCATTTTCCACCCAGAAACCGGATGCGCCGCGCGAATAGTCTCCCGTCACGTAATTGGTTCCTTGTCCCATCAGCTCCGTCACCAGCAAGCCCGTGCCCAGCTTTTTCAGCATGGCACTAAAATCGTCGCTGGCGGCCGTCAGGTTCGAGGTCAGGTACAGATTGTGCGAACCGCCCGCGTTGCCCGTCGTCTGCATGCCCAGCTTGCGGGCCGTGTAGGTCGACAGGAAATAGCCTTGCACCACGCCATCCTTGACGACGTCGCGGCTGACGGTTTTCACGCCCTCTTCGTCGAACGGCGCCGAACCGACGCCGCCGATCACGTGCGGGTCTTCGAAGATCTGCACGTGCGACGGCAGCACTTGCGTGCCCAGGGAGTCGTTCAGGAAAGTGGACTTGCGGTACAGGGCGCCGCCCGAGGTCGCTTGCACATAGGTACCCAGCAAACCGGCCGCCAGCGGCGCCTCGAACAGCACGGGACAAGTGCGCGTGCCCAGCTTGCGCGCGTTCAGGCGCGACAGGGCGCGCTCGGCGGCGTAGCGCCCGATGGCTTCCGGGCTCGACATTTTAGAGGCGTCGCGCACGGACGAATACCAATCGTCGCGCTGCATCTTCGCCCCTTTGCCGGCGATGGGCGCCACGGACAGGGTGTGGCGCGAGAACGGGTAGCCGCCGATGAAGCCGCGCGAATTGGCGGAAACAAAGTGCGATTGCTGCACGTGCACGCTGGCCCCCTCGCTGTTCGTGATGCGCGGGTCGACGGCAAACGCGGCCGCTTCAGCCCGCTGGGCCAGGGCGACGGCTTCCTCGGTGGAAATGAGCCAGGGATAGAACAATTGCAAGTCGCGGGGCGACATTTCCAGCATGTCCGTGTCGGCCAGGCCCGCGCAATCGTCCTCGGCCGTGAAGCGGGCGATGTTGTAGGCGGCGTCCACCGTGGCGCGCAGGGCGGACGGCGAGAAATCGGAGGTGCTGGCATTGCCGCGCTTCTTGCCGACAAACACGGTCACGCCCATGCCCTTGTCCTTGTTTTGCTCGATCGTCTCGATCTTGCCTTTTCGTACAGAAACGGACAAGCCGCCGCCTTCGCTGACTTCGACGGCTGCGTCGGTGCCGCCCGCTTCCCGCGCAAAAGACAACACATCACGGGCTAGTTGCTGCAATTGCTCTTGACTATGGGTAAATACGGAGTCGTTCATGCGCTGTTTTCTTCGGAAAGCCGCTAAAAAGGTTATCATAGCAGTCGTTTACAGTTTACAGGTGCGGCCTACGCGGCCAATCCCGCCTTATCATGCCAAATCCAAACCGGGGAGCTTGCGGCTTCCAATCCACCGAATTCGAACAGGAATATGAACGTCCTTCGAAGTCGGAACTCAAGCGCCAGATGACCGTCCTGCAAAAGCTGGGCGAAGAACTCGTCAATGAGGCCCGCGACCGCGTCAAGCGCGTCCCTATGCCAGAAGACGTGCGCGACGCCATTCTCGAATGCCAGCAAATCAAGGATCACGAAGGCCGCCGCCGCCAGCTGCAATATGTGGGCAAGAAGATGCGCACCCTGGATGAAGACGAAGTTGCCGCCATCCAACGCACCATCGATAGCTGGAAAGGCTTGTCGAAAGCCGACACGGCCAATATGCACGCGATGGAACGCCGCCGCGACAAACTCTTGACGGACGACAAGGCTCTGACCGTCTTGCTGTCGGAAAATCCGGAACTGGACGTGCAGCACCTGCGCACCCTGATCCGCAATGCCCGCAAGGAGCAAGCCGAGAACAAGCCGCCGAAGGCCTACCGTGAAATCTTCCAGATCTTGAAAGAGATCGCCAAGAAGCAAAATGGCGGCAAGAAAGATGCCGACGAAGATGACGCAGAAGCGGAAGACGACGAGTAATTGACCGTCCCAAACGCAAGGATGGACAAAAAACCGGGATAATCCCGGTTTTATTGTTTTTAAGACACTCCAAACTTTTATAGGTGACCGATGTCCACCACTCTCGAAGACGAATTGATTATCGGCCTCGTGTCGATCTCGGACCGCGCCAGCGGCGGCGTGTATGAAGACCTGGGCATCCCCGCCCTGGAAAGCTGGCTGTCCGCCGCCATCCGCACGCCTTTCCGCCTGGAAAAACGCCTGATCCCGGACGAGCGCTCGCAAATTGAAAACACCCTGATCGACATGGTCGACCTGAGCCACTGCCATCTGATCCTGACGACGGGCGGCACGGGTCCGGCGCGGCGCGATGTGACGCCGGACGCCACCTTGTCCGTCGGGACCAAGGAAATGCCCGGTTTCGGCGAACAGATGCGCCAGATCAGCCTGCAATTCGTGCCGACGGCCATTTTGTCGCGCCAGGTAGCCGTGATCCGCGAGACGCCCGAGCGCGCCGCCCTGATCATGAACTTGCCGGGCCAGCCGAAAGCCATCAAGGAAACCCTGGAAGGCTTGAAGGATGTTGATGGAAATCAATTGGTGAACGGCATCTTTGCCGCCGTGCCCTATTGCATCGACCTCATCGGAGGCCCTTACATGGAAACCGACCCGGCCATCTGCAAGGCCTTCCGTCCCAAATCGGCGCTGCGTCCGGCGCAACCACTACCAGAGGAAAATACATGAGCACTTTGCTGGAAACCATCGAACTCGACAGCGCACCGAACCCCACCGTATCCATCATCTGGATGCATGGCCTGGGCGCCGACGGCAACGACTTCGTTCCCCTGGTGAAAGAACTCGATTTGCGCGGCTGCCCCGCCATCCGCTTCATCTTCCCCAGCGCCGGCACCATGCCCGTCACCATCAACAACGGCTATGTGATGCGCGCCTGGTACGACATCCTCGTGAGCGACCTCGTGCGTCGCGAAGATGAGGGCGGCTTGCGCGCCTCGCAGCTGCAGATCGAAGCGCTGATCGCGCGCGAAAAGGCGCGCGGCATTCCCGCCAGCCGCATCATCCTGGCCGGCTTCTCGCAAGGCTGCGCCATGACCTTGCAAACGGGCTTGCGCCACGCGGAACCGCTGGCCGGCCTGATGTGCCTGTCCGGCTATCTGCCGCTGGCCGACAAGACGGCTCTGGAGCGTACGCCGGCCAGCCTGCAGACGCCGATCTTCATGGCGCACGGCACGGCCGACCCCGTGGTGCAGATCGGCCGCGCGCAGCAGTCGCGCGACTTGCTCACCGGCATGGGTTACAAGGTGGAATGGCACGAGTACATGATGCAGCACTCGCTGTGCCAGGAAGAAATCGACGCCATCGGCGCGTGGCTGAAGAAAGTATTGGCTTAAAGTAAAACAGGCGCGGTCTGCGCCGCGCCTGTTGTCTTGCGGAACGCCGGGAACGATCAGTTTACCGGCGTTTTTTCATTCCAGATTTTCAACATGTCGGGCGACGCTTCCGAGCGGATGCCGTTGTCCGTCAGCACCGATTCCGTCGCTGCCAGCATGTCCTTGCGGGGCACGACGACCATTTCAGCATCGCGTTGCTGGAAGCGGAACGTCAGCAATTCATCCGTCTGGTCGCGCAGCAAGGCCACCAGGTGCGCCAGGCTGCGCACGCGCACGCCATTGACGGAATCGACGACCGAGAAGAAACGGGTACTGTAGCCATTCATCAGCTTGTGCGGGAAGAACGGCGCGGCGATCACCACCAGTTCCTCGCGCTCGCTGTCGGGCGCATCGCCACGCCGCGTGGCAAGCGGATTGCCGGCAAACGCCATGCCGCCCAACATCGCCGGGTTGCCATTCGGCGCCGCCATGAATTCCGTGCTGGCGCGCGAAAACACCATGGGACCGAAGATGAAATAGGATGGGTAATTGCCCTGCAGGCCGCTGATGAGCATCGGGTGCGCCGCCGAGACGGGCACCTTGATTTTCAGGGGCGCGCCCTGGCGCACCACCGTCAACGGCAACTGGCCGTCTTTCGCCAGCTGCTGTACACGGTACTGGAAGCGCACGCGGCTGTTGGCATTCAGCTTGACCATGCCCTGGTTATCGATGGGAAAATCGCCGATATGCGTGATGACATCCCACTCCTTGAGCGGATAGGCGGCATCCTTGCTGGCCGGCGTCATCACGACGGCGCCTTCGACACCCTTGGCCAGCTTCAGATACGTGCGCAGCGCGGGATTTTCCAGCGTTTGCGTCACGTCGCGCATGGCCGGCTTGCCCTTGGGCGCGCCACTGTCCTGGTCGCGCAGAAACAGTTCGATTTCCTCGTTGGGGATGATGTAGCCGATGTTTTGCGCATTGAGCATGCCGGCAAAGGCCAGGCCGATCATCTTGTCGCCGGCAATCACGGGGCCGCCGCTATTGCCCGGATTGATGGCCGCATCGATCTGGATGCGCAGGCCGGACACAGGGAAGTTGTAGCGCACGAATTCGATGCGCGAAACGATGCCCTTGGTGATCGACAGCGAGGTGCCGCCCGTCGGATAGCCATACGCCAGCACGGCATCGCGCACGTCCGGCAAGACATTGGCTCGCGGCACCGCTTTATGGCTGGCAAAAAAACTGTCGTCGTCGATTTTCAGCAAGGCCAGGTCCATGCCGCGCGAGATGGCCAGCACGGTCGCCGGTATCTTGTCGCCGGCGCCATTCGCCTGGATCTGCACCTGGCTGGCATAGCCGACCACATGCGCATTGGTGAGGATGCGGCGGCCTTCGATGACGACGCCGGAACCCGTCACCTCTTGCGGCGCAGCCTTGCTCCACGGTTTATAGGGATCCGGCCCGCGCAGGGTGGAAAACACCTTGACGACGGAGTTTTCCAGGGCGGAAGCGCCGGGGCTGGCAGTGGCAGCGGTCTCGGCGGCAAGCGCGCGCACCGTCATCAAGGGGCAAAAAGAAAGGGCCAGCGCCAGGAAGGCGCGGCCCATCAGGGTGAAGCACGGACGAGTTTTCATTGAGCTTGTTGGCAATGGAAGGGAAGTAAAATTATATATTGAATAATTTCAACTTCATTACACTTTGTCCATCTTTGCCCGAAAAACACCTGTCATCAGGCGGGCATGGGCGGCACACCCAAGGCCGGCACCGCCGTCTGCGCGCCATTCATCACCATGGCCAGGAAGGTGTAGTAGCCATTGATACCCATCAAGTCGACCACGCCGTGCTCGCCGAACAGCGCCAGCGCCCGCGCATACGTGGCATCGCTGACGCGCTTGTTCTGCTGCAACTCGATGCAAAAGTCGTGCACGGCTTGCTCGTCTTCTTTCAGGGCCAGCGGTGCGCGCCGCGCCGCAATGGCGTCCACGGCCGCTTGCGCGATGCCGTTCTGCACGGCCAGCGGCGCGTGGATGGCCCACTCGACTTGCTGGTCCCACTGGCGCGCCGTCACCAGGATCGCCAGTTCCGACAGCCGCGTGCCGATGGCGCTGCGGTAGCGCAAATATTCTCCCATGCGCTGCGCCGTTTCCATCAGCTCGGGGCTGCGGATCAGCGGCACGAAGGGGCCGTACAGCGCCCCGCGCGGACCGTCGATGATGGCTTGCGCGGCCGCGCGCTGCTGGACATCGAGCTGGTCCAGCGGCAACGGCGGCAAACGGTCGATATCGCTACCGGCCATCAGGCTGTCCAGGCAACCACATCCTGCTGCTGTTCACCGAGGCCGGCGATACCCAGGCGCATGCTGTCGCCTTTTTTGAGGAAACGCTGCGGCTTGCGGCCCTGGCCCACGCCCGGCGGCGTGCCCGTGGCGATGACGTCGCCCGGTTCCAGGGTCATGAATTGCGACAGGTAGCTGACGATCTGCGCGACAGTAAAAATCATGGTTTGCGTATTGCCGGTCTGCATGCGCTTGCCGTTGACTTCCAGGTACAGGTCCAGATCCTGCTCATCGATGACTTCATCGCGCGTCACCAGCCATGGGCCGACGGGGCCGAAGGTGTCGCAACCCTTGCCTTTGTCCCACTGGCCGCCCCGTTCCAGCTGGAACGAGCGCTCGGAGATATCGTTGACGACGCAATAGCCGGCCACGTATTTCAGGGCGTCCTCTTCGCTCACGTATTGCGCGCGCGTGCCGATGATCACGCCCAGCTCCACTTCCCAGTCCGTCTTTTTCGAGCCTTTCGGCAGCACGACATTGTCGTCCGGGCCATTCAGGCAAGTAATGGCCTTCATGAAGACGATGGGTTCGGCCGGAATCGGCATGCCGGCCTCGGCCGCGTGATCCGCGTAATTGAGGCCGATGCCGATGAACTTGCCGACTTTCGCCAGCGGCACGCCGAAGCGTGGATTGCCGCGCACCAAAGGCAAGGTCTTTTCGTCCAGCTTGGCCAGCTTGCGCAGGGCCTTGTCGGACAGTTGCGCGCCATCAATATCGGCAATCACGCCGGACAGGTCGCGCAGTTTGCCTTCTTCATCGATCAGGCCCGGTTTTTCCTTGCCTGGACGTCCATAACGAACGAGTTTCATAGTCTTCCTTGGAGTTGATCATTGCCGCTGTGCAGGCTGCCATTTTACCGGATGGCCCGGCACGCCTGCAGCGGTGAATGAAAAACATCGCAAGTCCCGGCAATTGCAAGGCCGCCAGCACGCCAAACGCCGCCTGGTACGCCTGCGGCGGATACTGCTGCTGGCTGTTCAGGGGCCAGCAGCCGAGGATCAGGCCAAAGCCCGCCTGCACCAGGAAGGCACCCGTGAAGATGAGCAAGTTCAAACAGGTGGCCGCCCTGCCCGTCAAGCTGGCCGGCATGCTTTGCGCAACGATCGCATACTCGAGGCCCGTTACCGTGCCCAGCAGGGTAAACAGCACGGACAACAAAGGCAGGCTGGGCACCACATTGCACGCCATCGCCACTTGCACGGCGACAAACAGGACGATGCCCACGCCCGCCACTTGCATGGGTGCAATACCGCGCCGCCCCGCCCACTCCGTCAGCATGCCCATGCCGATGGCGCCGAAGATGACGGCCGCCATGCCCAGGTACAGCAAATACGCGACATTGTCGTCGGACAAGCCGCCCACATCGGCCAGCCAGCGCCCCACCCACAAGCCCTGCACGCCAAAGAACACCGTGTGCGGCAGCAGGATCAGCGCGATGGTGCGGCGAAAGGCCCTGTCGCGATACACGCTCCAGACGCTGACCTTGTTCCTCGCCGCGGCGGGCGCAGGCAGGGCCGGCGACAGCAGGCGGATCAGCAAGCCGATAGCCAGCGCCGCCAGCGCCAAGCCCAGGAACACGCCGCGCCAATCCGTGTAGTGCAGGGCCAGCTTGACGGGCATGGTGGCCGTGGCCGCCCCCAGGCCGCCCACGGCGATCAGATAGCCATGCACGGACGGCAGGCGAGCTGGCGCGATGGCGCACGAGATCGCTTTCACGGCGGCCATGAAACAGCCGCCCAGGCCCGCCCCCATCAAGGCGCGCGCCCACATCAGTTCGGCAAAGCTATGGCCCCGGCTGAACAGCCACACGCCCAGGGCCGCCAGCGCCAGCAGCCACAGTTGCACCGTGCGGGGGCCGTAGCGGTCGAGCGCCATGCCGACCGGCAATTGCACCAGCGCAAAAGCGAGAAAAAAGGCGCTGGTCAGCAGACCCAGCTGGGTCGGCGTCAGGGCGATGGCGCCCAGCAATTCGGCCGTCAGCACGGCATTCACGCCGCGCAGCAGACAGGACAGGTAATGACCGAGCGCGAACGGCAGGAACACCAGGCAAAACACGGCCGCGCCGGAACGGGCAGGCGCGCCGTGGCCGTGCATGCTCAGGCGGCCTGTGCCAGGCGGATGATTTTATGCGGCACCTGCGGCACCGGGTCATCCGTTTCAAAGAAAAACTTGTCCTGGCCAAAGGCCGGCTTCAAATCGTCCATCCACGTCGCTTCCGCATCGAACTTGGCATAAAACGGCCGGCGCACCCAGTCCGGGTTGCGCGCCTGCAAAAATTGCAGGGCAAATAGTTTTTCGCCATGGATGGTGACGATGCCATCGATGACGATCTTGCCGGGAAACGCGCTCATGGAAGGCCCGCGCACCGTGCGCGACAAGCCGGACACCATCTGGTAGGCGGCCTGGAAAATCTCGTGCGCCTTCGCCAGGGGCAACTCGAAATAGCTGCGCGGGCCCGTGTCCCGTTCGACAAACATGTAATACGGAATCGCCCCCAGGCGCGTACCCGTCTGCCACAGCTCGGCCCAGCTAGCGGGGTCTTCGTTGATGTGGCGGATCAGCGGCCCCTGCATGCGCAAGGTGGCGCCCGTGGAAATGATGCGCTTCACCGCTTGCTGGGCGATGTCCTGGCGCAACTCGACGGCATGGCTGTAATGGCCCATCACGGCCATGTTCTTGCCCGCCTTGACGATGCGCTCGAACAGGCGCATCAAGTCGTCCGCATCGCGGTCCGAAACAAAGCGCTGCGGCCAATACGCCACCGCCTTGGTGCCGATGCGGATGTTCTGGATATGTTCCAGGCCCGGCGCCAGCAACGGTTCCAGGTAGGCAGCCAGTTGCCGCGTATTCATGATCATCGGGTCGCCGCCCGTGATCAGCACGTCCGTCACTTCCGGATGCAGTTTCAGGTAAGCGACCAGCTCATGCGACTCGTGCGCATCGAACTTCATGTCGTCCATGCCGACGAACTGGGGCCAGCGGAAACAGAAGGTGCAATACGCGTGGCACGTCTGTCCTGCGCTGGGGAAAAACAGCACCGTTTGCGCATATTTATGCTGCAAGCCGCGCACGGGCGCATCGTTGACGCGGGGCACGTTGTGCGTCATCTGGCCGGCCGGATGGGGATTCATGCCCAGGCGCAAGCCATGCACATAGGCATCGATAGCGGCCTTGTCCCTCTGCACCAGCACCAGCTCGCGCAGGTGCGCGTACTGCTCGGGCGCCAGCATGTCGCGGTGGGGAAAGACGAGGCGATAGATGGGGTCGTCGGGGATGTTGTTCCAGTCGATCAACTGGTCGAGCACATAGGCATTGGTGCGAAACGGCAAGACATGCGACACCACTTGCACGGCTTCACGCTGCTCTTCCGGCAGCCATTCCCACTGCCGCGCCTGTTGTATGGTGTGCCGCGTATACGGCTTGAACTTGGGTGAAAACGGCTCGGTAATGGGTGCGGACACGATCGGCTCCTTGCCAGTAAACAGCGATAACTTCCTTGAAACCAGCCCTATCCCGGCCAATTCCAGCCTCTTCCTCTGCCATGCCTTGCCCGCTTGGCATGCTGTGAAAGTCATCATAGTTCTTGCCGCTCGGAACCAAATTGTTACATATCAACAAGCCGTCGATACGTTGCAAGCTACCGACAAGCAACACCTTAGTTTGTGCCATCGCAATTTGCGGGAAGCGCCGGCGACGTAAATTACGACTTGGCAACATATCCCTCGATATCACAAGGAGCTTTCATGAAACGCTTATTCACGGGTAGCCTGCTGTGCCTGGCATTTGCCGGTGGCAACGTCAGCGCCGCGGTCGAACCAACGGAAAAAGACGCCATCGCCATGGCCGAACGGGGCGCCGCCTTCATGAAGGCGCATGGCAAGGAAGAAATGATGAAGAAAATCACGGCGAAAGACCCGGACTTCGTGCAGGGCTCGCTGTATGTGGACATGCGCGACATCAAGACGGGCATCGTGCTGGCCCACCCCATCAATCCTTCCATCGTCGGCAAGGATTTGACGGACGTGCCCGATGCGAATGGCAAGAAATATCGCCGTGAAATCATTGAGCTGGCGCAAAAACAGGGCAAGGGCTGGGTCGACTATCAGTACAAGAATCCCACCACCGGCAAGATCGAACCGAAGACCACCTACATCCTGCGCGTCAACGATGTGGTGCTGGAAGCGGGGATCTACAAAAAATAGGGCAAGGGCGGCGCTCACACACACCGCGCGCCGCCTGCGGTTTGAACGGCCATCGCCAGGAGTCGAGCATGCTCAATCAATTACGCATAGGGCCAAAATTATTGCTGGCACCCACCCTGGTCCTGCTGCTGCTGATACTCAGCTCGACCGGCGCCTGGTATGGCATGGTGCGGCAAAATGCCTCGCTGGAAAACATGGTGCGGGTGCGCATCACGCACCTGAAGGCAGCCGCCGACGTACTAGGAGAGGCCAAGCATGTACACGGCAATATGTACCAGTTGCTGTCGTGGACGAATGGCAGCTTCGCCAAGTCCCGTCTCGATGCACTGGAGCAACAGATCAAGGCGCGCCACGCGGCCATCGGCACCCAGCTGGCCTCGCTGCGCGCCACGGCCACGGGCGCCGAACTCACCCTGGTCGATGCGGCCATCACGGCACTGGCCGGCTATCGCAAGGCCGTGCTGGAAACCATGGAAATGGCGCAGATGGACCAGTCGATCGCCACCAATTCCATGCTCAAGGCGGAAACGCAGTTCGGCCAGTTCAATACGCAGCTGGCGCAACTGTCCGCGCTGGAAACAACGCTCAGCAGCCAGGCCCATGCGACGGCCAGCGCCGAGTTTCGCACCCTGTGCTGGAGCTTGCTGCTGACCGTCCTGCTCTCCATCCTCGTCTCCATCGTGGTGACCATGCTGGTGCGGCGCGCCATGCTGGTGGAAATCCGCGGCATTGCCGACGCCGTGCAAGACTTGGCGGCGGGCAAGCTGATGGCCGGCGCGCCCAAGCAGGGCAATGATGAAATCGCCGCCACCTCGCGCGTGCTGGACCAGACCATCGCCCACCTGAACCAGACCTTGCGCACCATCATGGGCGCCGTGCAATCGATCGACACGGCCTCGCATGAAATTGCCACCGGCAACCTGGATCTGTCGGCGCGCACGGAAATGCAAGCCAGTTCGCTGGAAGAAACATCGAGCGCCATGGAAGCGCTGACGCAAGCCGTCAATGACAACGCCGACAACGCCCAGCTGGCCTGCGAGCTGGCGGGGCAGGCATCCACCCTGGCCGTGCAAGGGGGCGTATCGATGCAGCAAGCCGTGACGACGATGGCGACGATACGCGCCAATTCGCGCCAGATCGTGGATATTATCGGCGTGATCGACGGCATTTCCTTCCAGACCAATATCCTCGCGCTGAATGCGGCGGTGGAAGCGGCGCGCGCGGGAGAACAGGGCCGCGGCTTTGCCGTGGTGGCGTCGGAAGTGCGCACCCTGGCGCAGCGCTCGGCGCAGGCCGCCAAGGAAATCAAGACCCTGATCGCCACGTCCGTCACCACCATCGATGGCGGCAGCGTGGCCGTGCAGCAAGCGGGCGACAGCATGGGCGCCATCGTGGCCTCGGTGCAGCAAGTCAATGAGATCATCCAGCGCGTGAAACAGGCCAGCGTGGAACAGGCGTCTGGCATCACGGAAGTGAACCAGGCCGTCACGCAAATGGATGACGTCACCCAGCAAAATGCAGCCCTGGTGGAACAGGCAGCCGCGGCAGCGGCCAGTTTGCAGGACCAGGCCGTCAAATTGTCGGCGGCCGTGGCCGTATTTACCCTCGACCCGCTGGCGCCCGCGCAGCCGGCCGCGCCTGACGAGGAAGCATTCCAGCATCCAGTTGGTGCGCAACAGGACCGGCGCGCGCTGCACAGCCCGCTACGCGGCATGCCACACAACAATGCACCAGGTAACGCGTCCCGCCGCCAACGCGGTGTTTAATGCCGGCATCCAGCCGCAGGCACGTACAGGCACACTCAAGAACGCCTAACAAAACCGTAGCGAGCGGCAGTGATTTGTGGCTGAGAAGCGCAGCTGTGCTGAAGCACGGGGCCGCCGAGGCAGCGAGCATCACAGGCCGCAAAGCGCAACGCGCAGTAGGTTTGGTTAGGTGTTTCTAGATCGGTTTACTCAGATAGGGCGAGCCGGCCAGCACGAAGCGCCACGGCGTGTCCATCGCCCTGGAAATGCCGATGCGCGGCCCCGTTTGCACCGTGACATCACTCTCGCGGGCCAGCAACAGGAACGGCGGCGCGTCCAGTGCCAGCCGGTTGTGCAGGTGGCTCACGCCCAGCGCCTGGCACACCTTGCCCGGTCCCGAGCACAGCAGCCGCTCCCCCTCGACGCCGCGCCGTTCGCGCATCGCATCGAGTCCCTCCACGGGTTCGATCGCGCGGATCAGCACGCCCGCGCCATGCCCCGCTTCGCGGCACACAAAGTTCAGGCACCAATGGATGCCGTACGAGCGGTAGACATAGGCATGTCCGGGCGGGCCGAACATGGACGCATTGCGCGGCGTCATGCCCCCATACGTGTGCGAGGCAGGGTCCAGCCGGTCATACGCTTCCGTTTCCACGATGCGCCCGCCCACGCCGTCGACCAGCACGGTCACGCCGATCAGCTGGCGCGCCACGCTGCTGGAATCGTCCGCGAAATCGATACCCGCAAGGATTTTTTTCATCCGGCAATTGTACCGTCGCGCATCCCGCCGCACGCCTGGCCCCGCCTTGAAAACAAATAAAACTTGGTTTTTTCATCATGGATACCGGGATGGGCAAGGTCGTGAAATGACGAAAATCACGGCCGGACCAGGCCAAAACGGGGATTTTTTCCAGAATATATTGCAGATATGAACTATTGCTATGCATAAACAGCGATAATCGTCGGGCACTGCGCCAGACGCCCCTGAGGCGGGCAGCGGCAGCGCGCGACAGAATAAGCACCGGGCACAAAAATGATGATGAAAGCGTGATGATGAGAGCGGCAGCGCAAAAGCAGATAGAGCAGGAAGATCCGGTTGACGCCTTGATGCGTTCCATCCGTATCCCGCCGCGTCCCAGCCTGCTGGTCGACTTGCAGCGCGAACTGGCGGAACAGGACCCGTCGCCGCGCCGCATCGCGCGCATCATCGCCGACGACGTCGGCATGTCGGGCGCCCTGCTGAAATTGGCCAATTCGCCGTTCTATGGCGCCGCGCGCAAGGCCAAGTCCGTCGAGCAAGGCATCAATTTCCTCGGCATCAACCAGTGCAGCGCCATGATGACGGGCTTGCTGGCGCGCCAGGCGCTGGAAGCGGAAGGCGTGGAACTGACCAATTTCTGGGATGTGTCGGCCAAGCGCGCGCGCGCCCTGGTATTTACCTCACGCAAGTTGCGCATCGCCCCGCCCGACATCGCCCACACCTTCGGCCTGTTCTGCGACATCGGCGTGCCCCTGCTGATGAACCGCTTTCCCGACTACGTCAACACGTACGCGGCGGCCGCCAACGATGCGCACAATTGTTTTACAGCACTGGAAGACGCGCGCCACCAGACCAACCACGCGGCCATCGGCTGCTTGCTGGCGCGCAACTGGGGCTTGTCGTCCGACGTCTCGTGGGCGATTTTGCACCACCACGACTACACGGTGCTGGCCGACCCGTCCACGGACGACGCCATCCGCTCGCTCGTCGCCCTGTCGCTGCTGGCCGAAAAGGGCATTCAGCGCTACCATGGCAACAGTACCTCGCTGGAGTGGGACAAGGGCGGCGAACTTGCTTGCCAGCATCTCGGCCTGTCGCAGGAAGAAGCCGCCGACCTGCTCGACGAATTGCACGAGATGTTCGATACCGACCATTGAGGTATCAGGCGGCCGCGTCCGCCTGTATGATCCGTCCCGGCGCCTGGCACAAGCCCTGGCGCCTGTTTCCGTTTGCCTGACCCTTCTTTCTTAACCTGTTGATCGCCATGCCCAAAAATAAGCGCCCTGTCCCCCGTAAATCCGCCAACACGCCTGAAGACAAGGATGAATCCGTCACGCGCATGCTGTGCACGATGGCCCTGAACCTGGCGGAGCAGGAAGACAGCGAATCGCAGGGCACGGTGCTGGCCGAGCAAGCCGTCGAGTTCGGCCGCCTGATCCGCAAGGCCTTGAATCAAAAGAAGGATGAAATCCTGTACGACGCCATCGAGCGGGCGAAATACGAGGACGTGGGCGCCTACCAGTACCTGCGCAGCCATATCGAGGAAGCGGCGTCCATTTCCGTGATCCGCCGCGAGAATGCCCCGGCAATGGAAATCAACGCCTTCGTCGTGCCCCTGCTGGTGCAAAGCACGGGCGGCCTGAAGGAAGCGGACAGCTTCCAGGACCAGGACGCGTTCGAAGCGCTGGTGAAAAGTTTCCAGCAGGCAGAGCTGGAAAGCGCCAAGGCCAAGGTGGTCCTGATGAGCCACGCCTACGACCTCGATGAAATCGACCGCATCACCTATAGCCACCTGCACGAAATGGTGCGCGATGCGTACGCATCGATGACGGACAAGAAGATCGTCGCCACGCCGGGCCTGGAAAGCAGCATCGTCGGCTGGAGCGAGACGGCCTTCGGCCCACAGGACACGGCCGTCGAACTGCGCTTCCTGCTGGGCTTTGCCCTCAAGCGCGTGGACGACCCGTTCTACGCGGAACCGAAGGATGAAGCGGCGCTCGACGCCTGGTTCGACGCGCGCATGGCCCGCTACCAGCAATGGACGACGGAAGTGGGTGATCTGGTGAAACGCTGCCTGGCGCCGGCCGGCAACACCCTGGAAGTAAGCTTCCTCTACCAGGATCTGTTCCACGGTGGCAAGGAACAAGGCATGAGCGAGTATGCGATGCTGCAGATGATGTCCGGCATCAACCATGCGTTGGCGGAAAACAACGTGGACGCGGGCGACGTCTCGGTGGTCGTCGGCCCGGCCGATGAGCACGGCGAAATGCTGCTGCGCGTCAACGTCAGCACGGCAGACGGCCAGTTGCTGCACAGCGCCGACAAGCCGCTGGACCTGGCCGCCGACTTGCAGGACGAAGTCGACGACATCTGCGACGCGCTGGCCACCATCGGCGTCACCCGCTTGTCAGTGGCGCTGAAATTCGACGCCAAGGGACAGCCGCTGGAAGCGCAGCCGTACGCGCCGGCGTAAGTCCCGTCGCCTCCTCCGTCGCCTGCCATCTTGGCAGGCGGCAATTATCAAGATACTATCTCCGCGAGCGTGCGCCAGCCTGGCGCACCTTCCGGAGATGCGCATGCCCCAGCCGCAACTGATCAATATTGTCACCCATGTGCTGGCCGGCAGCGCCGCCATCGGCCTGGGCCTGCTCCTGCTGACCACGGCCAAGGGCACGCCGCAGCACCGTCGCCGCGGCAGGCTGTTCGCGTGGCTGACCTTGCTGGTCTGCGCCACGGCCGCCATCGGCAATCTGCTGTTTGACTATCGCCCCGTCTTTGCCGTGCTGACGGTGCTGGTGCTGTACCAGCTGCTGAGCGGCTGGCGCGCCGTGTACACGCGCGATGCCGGTCCGCAAGCCGTCGATGGCGCGATGACGGCAGCCGCGCTGGCGGCGGGCGGGATGATCCTGTTGCGCCTGCAGCACGATGCTTCCGGACAGCAAACCATCGTCGTGCTGTCCTCGCTGGGCGGCCTGGCCACCATCCTCGTCTACGACAGCGCGCGCTGGCTCTTTCCCCGCCGCTGGCATGGCATGTTGTGGCGCTATGAACATATCTACAAGCTGCTCGCCTCGCTGTTCGCCATGCTTTCGGCCGCCGCGGGCAACCTGCTGCGCATGGGCCAGCCCTGGACGCAGCTGGCGCCATCCCTGCTGGGTTTGATCTGCATCGCCTGGTTCTGGCGGCGCCAGTACCGGCAGGAACAGGCGCAGCGCCTCATGCACAGGCTTGCCGCCTGACATGCCATCTCACCGGCGCAAAGCCAGCCACGCCTGCAATTTGTGCGCATACGCCAAGGTGTAGGCGGGGCTACTCGACGGCAAGCTGACGATGCGGTAGCGCTGCGCGTGCTCGCCCAGCACCTTGATGCCCAGCTTGGCGGCCGTGCCGCCGTTGAAGGCGATCGTCTGCAATTGCGGCAGGCTGGCGGCCAGGGCCACCAGGTCGTTGTGGTCGCGGGCGCGGATATTGCTGTCCAGGCTGCCCGTGCGCTGCGCCTGCGCCACCACGTCCCACAGGCCCACGCCGTGCGCCAGCAAGGTTGCCAGACGCTCTTCATAAAGCAAGCTAGTCAATTCCACGCCCAGCACTTCGGTTTTTCTGCTGCCCTTTGGCACCTGAAAGCGCGCATCCATGCGATTCTCTGCGACTTGCGCAAGGTTCTCGCTTTCATTCTACAAGTCCCTCAGGTTTTCTGGATATAGTTGTGCGACGAATAGCGTAGCTTTCAGGCGCTACCGTGAATGCAACTGGAGCGTTCATGAAAGTCCCGGGAAGTCTTCACCGATTGAATCTCGAAGTATGCGGAAGCTTTGGATATCTGCTTGATTTTGCATAATGCGGACGCATATCGGTTCGATACTCACCAGTTGAAAGTGAAGGAATAACTTGAGCATCCACCAAATGATCCAGATTTGTTTCAGTCATGGCCTTGACGGACGCAATACGGACACGTGTGTAAAGAGCATGGCGGTAAACGTGCTGAAGCCGAACATGCCCGTGGTCGCGATTGAAATGAAGAGCCGAAGTGATCTTCTGCAAATGATGAAGACAGCCGACAATACCCACATCTACATCGGTGCCGGTGTCTTCCATTTCAATGCTTTCTATGCAGCAACCGATAACTTCCCTGCGCCACGAATTTACTACATGAAGACGGCTGACCTGATGGCTGTCGGTACGATTGGCGCATATATGCAGCAGCATGGTGTAACGCTTCCGCCTATGAACGACGAACGGTTCTCGCCACTGATTGAGGACAAGCGCTATGCCAAACGTTACGAACAATGGCATACGCGGTGGGAGGCGAACAGCAAGGCATTCAAGGGCCTGCTGGACGGGAGGGTCAGGAACACAGCGGTCGAACAAGGTATTTGGTTGTCTTCCGATGGCGGTTGCATGATGTGTGGAGACAAGACTGATCTGATGTCTACGACTACAGTTATCGGTGCGAAGGGCATAATGATTGGTTTGCAGCTTTGCGGTCAGCATGAAGCGGAAGCCATGGATCACTCAACACTGCTCAACTACATTTCAGAAAAGATGGGCGTGCCTGCCCCTTTCCTCGTAGGTGCAAAGGTCGTGCGGCACGGGCAGCAAACCATCGACATGACCTGTGATGCGGTGCGCGACGAACTAAAATGCGTGATTGAAAAAATTGATGGTCAGACCATAACTGCTATGCGCAAGTCAGGGTTTCGCCTGATCATTCGTCAAGATGCGTTAAATGATTACGCATACAATATTCAAGATCCTACAGGGAAGCCGATTGCGCGGATAGATTCGGCTGATCATCACAAAGTCGAATATGGCCCGGACCATGTTCATCGCGACTTGAGCAAGTCCAAGAAAAATCAAGTTGAACCGAGTTTCACATATGGATTTGCAGTAGCCGACCTCAAGGCAATTCGGCAGCTTGTTGAGACTGCCGAAGAAAAATGGACATTGGCACAAGTCTCAGGCAAGGTTACATAAAACACGACCGAAGCTTAAACGCCTACTTGGTAAAGCCGCCCCAAATATGTGGGACGCATCTTGGCTTTCGACCACAAATACCGGCATCCATCAGATCAAAGAGTGCCGTATGAGTTCAAAGATGCACAGCAACTCATCAACGATTTCTTTGCGGACATGGGCTGCATACTGCAGGAGGTAGGAAGTGATGAGGCCGATTTTATTGGCATCCTGCCGCAGGAGAAAACATTCACTTGACTGGAAGTGCCAGTGCTCCTTCGGATGACACCAAAATCACGTTCCGTTCTCTTCGGCAGAAATTGCCGCAATACGTCCTCGGTCGATACTGATCCCGTTCTTTCTGACCGAAATGATACGCTCACTCCACCGGATTCGGCGTTGATTTTCAGGCAGGCTGCTCGATGTCAGTTGGTGACCGAGATAGCACCGCGTAGAACCTGCCATAATCGCAATTTTTCGACGTAGGACAAAGTATAGGCGGGGCTACTCGATGGAAGTTGGACGATGCGATAGCGCGTCGCATGCTGACCCAGAACCTTCAGACCCAACTTGGACGCCGTCCCGCCGTTAAAAGCAATGGTCGTCAACTCAGGTAAATTGGAAATTAATGCGAGTAAATCGTTGTCGTCGCGGGCGCGGATATTGCTGTCCAGGCTGCCCGTACGCTGCGCCTGCGCCACCACATCCCACAGGCCCACGCCGTGCGCCAGCAAGGTGCTCAAGCGCGCTTCATAGGGCTGGCTTGTCAAGTCCACGCCCAGCACCTCTCCCAGCAACCGCCAGAACTTGTTTTGCGGATGCGCATAATATTGGCTGTGCGCCAGCGATTTTTCGCCGGGCAAGCTGCCCAGTATCAGCAAGCGCGTATCGGCGTCGACGACGGGATCGAAACAGCGCTTGCGCGGGTCGGCGGCAGTGTCTGGCAAGTAGGCTGGGCTATTCAAATGAGCGGTCCGGAGGGGGAAATGAAGGGCCATTTTACCCGGCCACGCGACGGTGTAGAATTCCCGGACAACCATCCCTACACAAGAGACCGCCCATGCGCACCATCGACACCCTGCTGGCCCAGTATGGCGAAAGCCACCGCAACCACGTCAATGAATGGGTGCACATCGTGTGCGTGCCGCTGATCGTTTTCAGCCTGCTGGGGCTGCTTTGGAGCGTGCATCCCAGCGTGGCGCTGCTCGGCAGTATTCTCGCTTTATACTATTACTACAAGCTGTCACGTCCGTTTGCGGTGGGCATGCTGGCCATGCTGGCCGCCATGCTGGGCCTGCTGCTGCTGATGCCGGCGCTGACCGTCCTGCCCGTGTCGCTGGCGCTGTTCGTGCTGGCCTGGATAGGCCAGTTCATCGGCCACCAGATCGAAGGCAAGAAACCGTCGTTCCTGGACGACTTGCGCTTCTTGCTGGTGGGACCGCTGTTCGTGCTGGGATTTTTATACCGGCGCCTGCGGCTGGCGTATTGAGCGGCAGCGATCACGCGATCACGCGGGGCCGTAACAGATTTTTACTATTCGCAACTAGTTATATGAGGCAAGTGTCCTTATGATAAGTCATCATCTGTCGGTCAATGTAATCGGCAACTAACTTTTGTCCAAGGGAGTCCCACATGAAAGCACCAATTATTGCAGTGGCATTGCTCGCCACCCTGGCCGGCTGCGCCGTACAACCGAACTCGGCGAATGTGTACAACGCGCGCCAGGCGCAGAATGAACAATCGGTTCGCATGGGCACGGTTGAATCCGTGCGCCAGGTCACCATCGACAAGGGTGAAACGGGCACGGGCGTGCTGGCTGGCGCGGCGCTGGGCGGCGTGGCCGGCTCGACAGTCGGTGGCGGCAAGGGCGCCATCGCGGCCAGCATCCTGGGCGCCGTCGCCGGCGGCATGGCGGGCAAAAGCATCGAAGCGAACGCTTCCAACAAACCCGGCCTGGAAATCACCGTACGCCTGGACAATGGCGACATGCGCGCCATCGTGCAAGACGCGGACGAACTGTTCCGTCCGGGCGAACGCGTGCGCCTGCTGTCCGATGGCCGCAAGACCCGCGTCACCCACTGATCTGCTTGCCGGCGCATGCGCTTTAGCCGAATGCGCCGGCGGCCATCAGCAAGGCCGAGGGCGACATGCCCTCATGCAGCCAGATGGCAACCAAGGTTGCCACCACGACATACACAAGCACGCTCCATACTTTGATCTGCAGTGAGGCTGGCATGGCGGTCCCCTTCAAAGATGCAATTCAGAAAATGTTTACTTGATAATAAAGTAAATATTTTCATAAATTCAACATTTACCAGAAGCACTGCGCTGGCTCAATGCCTCGTTGTCTCCTGACCACTCTTTGAGCAAGCCCGGCCAATACTCGCCATCCCCGCGCGATGCCCGTATACTTGCGCGATGTCCTCTCCTCTCCTGTTCATCATTGCCTGCCTGATCTGGGGCTCCACCTTCTGGGCCATCACCTTGCAGCTGGGCGATGTCGCCCCCGCCGTTTCCGTGGTCTACCGCTTCGGCCTCGCGTCCGCCACCCTGTTTGCCTGGTGCGCCTTGCGCGGCGACCGCTTGCGCCTGCCCTGGCGCGCGCAGAAATGGATGCTGCTGCAGGGCCTGGCCTCGTTTGCCCTCAGCTATGTGTGCACGTATAGTTCCGAACAGTACCTCGTCTCCGCCCTCGTCAGCGTGCTGTTTGCGCTGATGGTGTTCTGGACGCCATTGCTCAACCGCATCGCCTTCGGCACGCCCATCACCTGGAGCACCTGCTGCGCGGCCTTCGTCGCCATCTGCGGCATCGTGCTGCTGTTTTACCAGTCCATCGGTGCGGCACTGCAAGATATCCTGGGCGGCGGCAATGGTCATTTCCTGCTCGGCTTCATGCTGGCCCTGGTGGCCACCGTGTCCAGCACGGTGGGCAACGCCCTCGTCATGAAAGTGCGCGAGCATTCCGGCAACGTGATGCTGACCATGGCCTGGACCATGCTGTGGGGCACCTTGATGGTGGCCGCCTGGGCCGTCGCCACGGGCCAGTCCTGGCAATTGCCCGCGCGCCCCAGTTACTGGATGGGCTTGCTGTACCTGGCCATCTTCGGTTCGGTGATCGCCTTCAGCGCGTATTTCACCTTAATCGCCCGCATCGGCACGCAAAAGACCGTGTATATCGGCGTCGTCACCCCCGTCATTTCCGTGCTGCTGTCGGTGCAGTTCGAACACTACCGGCCCGCCGCCATCGAATGGGCGGGCATGGTGCTGTGCCTGTCCAGCGTGGCCTGGGCCCTGACCTCGGGCGCGCGCAAGACGGCTGCCGTTTCCTCTATTTCCACCACTCCATCAACAAAGGCAACATGAGCACCTCTTCCTCCCTCGCCATCCGTCCCGCGACCGCATCCGACGTGGCCGCCATCTTTGGCATGATCCATGAACTGGCCGTGTTTGAAAAACTCGAACACATGATGATCGCCAGGGAATCCATGCTGCACGACAGCCTGTTCGGCGCCCATCCCGCGTGCGAAGCGCTGGTGGGCGAGGAAGATGGCGAGGTGGTGACGTTCGCCCTGTTCTTCCACAACTTTTCCACCTTCCTGTGCCGCAAGGGCTTGTATCTGGAAGACCTGTATGTGAAGCAATCGGTGCGCGGCAAGGGTTATGGCAAGCAAATGCTCGTGGCGCTGGCGCAACTGGCCGTCGCACGCGATTGCGGCCGCTTCGAATGGTCGGTGCTGGACTGGAATGAAAACGCGATCAATTTCTACAAGGGCATGGGCGCGGACGTGATGCCGGACTGGCGCATCTGCCGGGTCGCTGGCGATGCCTTGACGCAATTGTCGGCGGGTACGCCGCAACCACTGTGATTGGCACTGCATCGCGGGAACTGCAAATGCAAGTTCCAAAAAAAATCCCCGCGGGCTAGCGGCACCGCGGGGTGAACCCATTGTCAAGTGGGAGGGGGAGAATGCAATCAACGGTTATCAATATAAACGCTGCCGCTTGCCACCGCGCAGACCTTTACATTTGCTTACCGGGCCTTACATTTGACTTAAATCCGCTAACCAAGTGTCACCAAGTGTCGCTCGGATGACACTGATTATTTCCGTGGTTCAATCAATGTGCCGTGCAAACCGATATGTTGTTGCGCAACCCCACTGCCGCCCTGCGTATTTGTATAGATTTGGTACACTGTCAGGCAGGCGATGCAGCCAGCAACCACGGCGAAAATGACCATGCGACGCTCCTTGAGTATGCTTGAGGGAATCAGGACCCGCGGCGCCTGATGATGAGCAGGCGAGCAGGGAAGATTCAGTGTGGCATCTTCGGTCAGGGGGGCATTGCGCAATCTCAAACGCGCCAATTTGACGGGGTCATGGCATTTGATATGGCGCAAAGTGGCGGCATTCCGCTCACACAAAATGAACGCATCGTTACGCACCTGGGAGCCACATCATGAATGTCTCTGCCAAACCGCTCGTCATGAAAATCTACCGCGCCTACCTGCGCTCCCGCCTGGAGCGCTACACGCGCGACTTGCAAGCCATCGCCGAACAGCGCGAGAACGACTTCCAGGCTGAACGCATCCTGCACCAGGCCGTCGTCTCGGTGCGCTCCAAACTGCACTCGCTGTAACCGTGATGCCGTCAGTGCTGCCGGCCGGCAACGGCCCAGCGCTCCACCAGCTCGAACAAGCCTTGCGTCAGCAGGGCCAGCACGGCTGCGGGGATCGCGCCGGCCAGCAGCATGTCGTTGTCATTCAGCGCCAGGCCGATGGTGATGCGTTCGCCGTAACCGCCCGCGCCGATAAAGGCGGCGATGGTGGCCGTGCCCACGCTCATCACGGCCGCCGTTTTGATGCCCGCCAGCATCACCGGCAAGGCCAGCGGCAAGTCCACGTGCAGCAAGCGGTCGCGCTTGCTCAAGCCCAGCGCCAGCGCCGCCATGCGCAAGCCTTGCGGCACCTGCAAGATGCCCGTGCACGTGTTGCGCACGATGGGCAACAAGGCGTACACGAATAGGGCCACCAGCGCCGGCACCGTGCCTATCATGCCCAGCAGCGGGATCAATATCGCCAGCAGGGCCAGCGACGGCACCGTCTGCAGCACGCCGACGAAGGCCAGCACCGTTTGCCGCAGCGGCGCCGATAGTGCCGCCAGCACGCCCAGCGGAATGCCGATCAGGCACGCCAGCGCCACCGACAGCAGCACCAGGGTCAGGTGCTGGCGCGTCAGGGTCCACAGATCGTCGCCGATGAGTTTATCGAGCAGCTTGCTGCGCGCGGCGGCCGGTTTTTTCGCCGACGTGCCGGAGGCCAGCCACTGGTGCGCCACGCCGGAAAAAGTCTTCCCATCGATTTCCACGGCCGCATTCATGGCGATCATGTCGCTCTCGCTGATGCGCCCCTGCAAGCCTTGCAGCGCGAGCCAGGCGGCGGGAAAACGCTGCGGCACATCGAGCCGGTACAGGAGCATGGCGTCGTAGCGGGGAAAATACTGCTGCGTATCGGCCAGCACGCGCAAGCCGTACTGGCGTATCTTCGCGTCCGTCGAATAGATGTCGATCACATCCACCTGGCGCTGCGCCAGCGCCTCGTAGGCGATGCCGTGATCGAGCCCGCGCGGGCGCTGCGGCAAGCCATAGCGCGCGGCCAGGCCCGGCCAGCCGTCGACCCGGCCGATGAATTCATGCGACAGGCCGAACTTCAAGGCGGGATGCTGCGCCAGCTGCGCCAGGCTGGCGATGCCCGTTTCATCGCCGCGCATGGCCAGCGCATAGGTATTGTTAAAGCCCAGCGGCACGGCCACGCCCAGGCCCAGCGCCGCCAGCTCGCGCCGCATCTGCGCCAGATCAATGGCCTTGTCGTGCTTGAGGATTTCGCCGGCGATGGTGCCCATGTATTCGGCATACACGTCGATGCTGCCCGCCTGCAGCGCGGCCAGCACGATGGCCGTGTTGCCCAGGCCCTGGCGATGCAGCGCCTTAACGTGCGGCGCGGCGCTCTGTTTGACGATTTCGCCGAGAATATATGATTCCGTAAAGCGCTTCGAACCCACCTTCAAGGTGCCGCCGTCCATGGCAAGGGAGGATATGGGCGCGGCGGCGAAGACAAGTAACAACAGCAAATAAGCAAGACGCACGCGGCGCTCCAGGACGGATGATCAATCCGGCAAGCTTACCACCGGCGCGCGCCAGACACCGCCATGCACCACGCCCGCGCACGGGTTCAGGCCCAGCGCATACGCCAGGTCGGCCGGGCGCGCGATGCGCCACAGGGCGAAATCAGCGCGCTTGCCCACCGCCAGGCTGCCCGTTTCCTGCTGCAGCCCCAGCGCGCGCGCCGCATGGATCGTGCAGCCGGCCAGCGCTTCCTGCGGCGTCAAACGCCACAGGGTGCACGCCATGTTCATCGCCAGCAACAGGGACGTCATGGGCGACGTGCCCGGGTTGCAATCGGTGGACACGGCCATGGGCACGCCGGCCGCGCGCAAGGCCGCCACTGGCGGCGGCTGCGTCTCGCGCAAAAAGTAATACGCGCCCGGCAGCAGAACGGCCACCGTGCCATGCTGCGCCATGGCGGCGACGCCCTCTGCCGACAGAAATTCCAGGTGGTCGGCCGACAGGCCGCCATAGCGCGCCGCCAGCGCCGCGCCGCCCAGGTCCGACAGCTGCTCGGCATGGAGTTTCACAGGTAGCCCCAGCGCTTTCGCCGCTTCGAACACGACTTCCGTTTGCGCTGGCGTAAAGCCGATGCGCTCGCAAAAGGCGTCGACGGCGTCCACCAGGCCATCGCCGGCCAGCTGGGGCAGCATCTGCCCGCACAGCAGCCCGATATACGCATCGGCCTGGCCTGCATACTCGGGCGGCAGCGCGTGCGCGCCGAGGAAGGTGGTGCGCACGGATACGGGCAGTGTTTGCCCTATCCTGCGCGCCACGCGCAGCATCTTCGCTTCGCTGGCCGCGTCGAGACCGTAGCCGGACTTGATTTCCAGCGTCGTCACGCCCTCGGCCAGCAGCGCCAGCACGCGGGGCAGACTTTGCCGCAGCAATTCGTCGTCGCTGGCCGCGCGCGTGGCGCGCACGGTGGACATGATGCCGCCGCCGGCACGGCTGATGTCTTCATAGCTGGCGCCATTCAGGCGCGCCTCGAATTCGTCGCTGCGGTTGCCCGCGTGGACGATGTGCGTGTGGCAGTCGATCAGGCCGGGCGTAAGCCAGCAACCCTGGCCATCGTGCAGCACCGCGCCGCTGGCCGGCAGCTCGTCGCCGGGGCCGAACCAGGCGATGCGGCCATCCTTGACGGCGATGGCCGCGTCCAGCAGCTCGCCATAACCGTGCTCCATCGTGGCCAGGTGGACGTTGTGGATGACCAGGTCCCAGTCTTGCATCGCTTTCTCTCCCTAGGTGAACAGGTCGACGCACAAGACGGGCGAACGCTGCAAGGCGTCGAGCCGCCATTCCTGCGCATCGTCGGCGTCCAGCAGCAGCGCGTCATGGCGGGCCAGCGCGAACTGCTGCTCGCCACCGCGCGCCAGCACGTGGCCTTCGCCGGCGACAAACAGCAAGGTCGCCGCGCTGCGCCGCACCAGCCGGCACGGGGCCGTGATTTTTTCCAGCTGGTGGCGGCAGCGGTCGCGCCGCGTCATCACATTGAAATCCGTCGTCGTCCCCTTGACTTGCGCCTCCACGGCCGCCTCGCCGGGAAACCACAGCATCGGTTGCGCCGCGCTCAAGGTCACCTTGCGCGTGCCGTCCAGCGTCAGCTGCACGCTGTCGCCATCGACCAGCATCAGGCTGCGGTCGATGCCGGGAAAACTGGAAAACGGCCCGCTGGCCGTGATCGTCGCCAGGCTGATACGCCAGTCGAATTCCATCAGGCTGGCGCCGGGCGGAGCAATGGCGATTTCCATCGTGCTGCCGCCGCCGTTTTTCCACGGCGCGGCGCGCAGGCATTCCTGCGGGATGAAGGTCGCCATCAGAGCGCCCTCAGTTGCGCCAGCGTGCGCTTGTAGGCGGCGGCGATGGCGTCCTGCGCCACGTGGCGCCCGTCGCGCACCTGCCATTGGCCGCCGCACAGCACGTCGCGCACCAGGTTATCGTTGCCGCAGAAAAGTACGCTGCCCAGCACATTGTCGATGGCCACGCCGCACAGGTTCACATGCGCCTCGTCGAGCACCAGCAAGTCGGCGCGGCAGCCGGGCGCCAGCGCGCCGAGCTTGCGCCCGGCCGCCTGCGCGCCGCCCTGCAGGGCCGCCTGCCACAGGTAGTCGCCCACATGGCGCTCCTCCGACGTGGCGGCGACATTGCGCTGCTGCCGCTGCAGACGCTGGGCATACTCGAGCCAGCGCAATTCCTCGACGGGCGACTGCGATACATGGCTGTCGCTGCCGACGCCAAAGCGCCCGCCGGCAGCGATGAATTCGGCCAGCGGGAACAGGCCGTCGCCCAGGTTCGCTTCCGTCGTCGGGCACAGGCCCGCCACGGCGCCGCTGGCGGCCATCAGCGCCACTTCATCGGGCTGCACATGCGTGGCATGCACGAGGCACCAGCGCGCATCGACGTCGACCTGCTCGTACAAATACTGCACCGGGCGCCGGCCGCTGTAGTCCAGGCACTGGTGCACCTCGCCCTGCTGTTCGGCGATGTGGATGTGGATGGGACGGCCCGCGGGCAGTGCCTGCGCCACCTGTTTGATCTGCGCTACGCCGGCCGCGCGCAGCGAATGGGGCGCAAAGCCCACCTCCACCTGCCCGCCGCGCTGCGGCGCCAGCGCCTCGACGATGCGCAGCACATCTTGCGCATCGGTGCGAAAGCGCGCCTGCTCCGCTTTCAACGCCTGCTCGCCAAAACCCGCATGGCTGTACAGCACGGGCAGCATGGTCAGGCCGATGCCGCTGAGGCGCGCCGCCGCCAGCACCCGTTCCGCCGTTTCCGCGGGACGCGCATACAGCGCGCCGGCCATATCGCGCTGCAGGTAGTGAAATTCGCACACGGCCGTGTAGCCATGGCGCAGGCATTCCGCAAACAGCTGCGCGGCGATGCTTTCCATCTGTTCCGGCGTGATGTGGCGTGCGAAGCGGTACATCAGCTCGCGCCAGGTCCAGAAGCTGTCCGGCCCGTCACCCGCAACCTCCGTCATGCCGCCCAGCGCCCGCTGGAACGCGTGCGAATGCAGGTTGACCATGCCGGGCAAGACATATTCGGCCACTTCGGCGCCGGCGGGCGGCGCGGCGTTTTCCGCCACCGCCGTCAAATCCCCATTCTTGTCCCATTCCAGCAGCACGTCACGGCGCCAGCCTTGCGGCAGCAGCGCATGGCGCGCAAACAGGGACGCACTCAACGCGCCACCCATGCCACGGCCGCTTCCATCATCTGGCGCAGCAGCGGCTGCACTTGCGCCGCCAGGTCGGGCCGGTAGCCAAACGGTTCCGTTTCGTCCATGTACAGGCACTGGCACATCTCCAGCTGGATCGCATGCACGCGCTGCGCCGGCTGGCCGTAGCGGCGCGTGATATGGCCGCCCTTGAAGCGGCCATTCAAGGCCACGGTAAATGCCTCCTGCGCGCGCGCGATATCGACCACGGCGGACGTCAGGCCGCTATCGCAGCTGGCGCCATCGGCCGTACCAAAGTTCAGGTCGGGCAGCTTGCCGTCAAAGAAGCGCGGCACGCGCGAGGCGATCGAATGGGCATCCCACAGCACCACGGCGCCATGCACGCGCAGCAGCCGGTCCAGCTCCGCGCGCAGCTGCGCATGATACGGCGCCCAGTAGCGCTGCAGCCGCTGCCGCACGTCCTGCGCATCCGGTTCGCGGCCGGCCAGGTACAGCGGCTCGCGGTGAAAGGTATCGTTGGGCAGCAAGCCCGTCGTATCCTGCCCCGGATACAAATTCGTGTCTTCCTGCGGGCGGTTCAAGTCGATGGTGTAGCGCGACCAGCGCGCCGACAGCACGGACGCATCCATCTCCTGCAAAAAGCCATACAGCTCGCGCAGATGCCAGTCCGTGTCGGCCTTGACCAGGGCCTGCGGCGTCATGCGCGCGGCGATATCGTCCGGTATGTCGGTGCCCACGTGGGGCATCGACACGAGCAGCGGGATGCTGCCTTCATTAAAGCGGAAATCCATGCTTGTCTCCTTGCTCCAGCTCAAGCGTACAGCGGAGCGAACAAATTCTTGCACGTGCTGCTCAACTCACCCTGCAGCACCATCTGCTTGGCCGCTTCGATGTCGGGCGCGAAGAAGCGGTCGGCGTCGAAGAACGGCACTTTCTGGCGCAACTGGTGATGCACATGTTCCAGGTGCGGCGAGGTTTTCAGCGGACGGTGGAAATCGATGCCCTGCGCGGCGGCCAGCAGCTCGATGCCGACGATGACGGCCGTGTTGTGCGCCATGTCGTCCAGGCGGCGCCCGGCGAACGTGGCCATGCTCACGTGGTCTTCCTGGTTGGCGGACGTCGGCAGGCTGTCGACGCTGGCCGGATGCGCGAGCGACTTGTTTTCCGACGCCAACGCGGCAGCCGTCACGTGGGCGATCATGAAGCCGGAATTGACACCCGGGTCGCGCACGAGGAAAGGCGGCAGGCCGGACAAGGTGGCGTCGATCAGCAGCGCGATGCGGCGCTCGGCCAGCGCGCCGATTTCGGAAATCGCCAGCGCCAAGGTGTCGGCCGCAAAGGCCACCGGCTCCGCATGGAAATTGCCGCCCGAGACGATTTCCGCCTGCCCGTTGGGGCCATCCTGGAAGATCAGCGGGTTGTCCGTGACGGCATTGGCTTCGATCAACAGGGTGCGGCCGACGTTGCCGATCAAATCGAGGCAGGCGCCCATGACTTGCGGCTGGCAGCGCAGGCTGTACGGATCCTGCACGCGCTCGTCACCTTCCAGGTGCGAAGCGCGAATCGCGCTGTGCGCCACCAACTGGCGGTACATCTGCGCGGCCAGGATCTGGCCCGGCTGTCCGCGCACGGCGTGCACGCGCGCGTCGAACGGCGAATCGCTGCCCTTGGCCGCGTCGAGCGACAGCGCGCCCGTGACCATGGCCGCTTCCAGCAGGCGCTCGGCCATGAACAGGCCATGCAGCGCCAGCGCGTTCGACACTTGCGTGCCGTTGATCAGCGCCAGGCCCTCTTTCGCCGCCAGCACCACGGGCGCGATGCCCGCCTGCGCCAGCGCCTCGGGGGCCGCCATCAATTCGCCGTTGACGCGCACGTCGCCCACGCCCAGCATGGCCAGGGTCATGTGCGACAGCGGCGCCAGGTCGCCCGAGGCGCCGACGGACCCCTTGGCGGGAATGGCCGGCATGATGCCCGCGTTGTACAGGGCGATCAGGGTATCGACGATCAGCGGGCGCACGCCGGAAAAGCCGCGCGCCAGGCTGCCGATCTTCATCAGCATGATCAGGCGCACGACGGCGTCCGACAGCAGTTCCCCCGTGCCGACGGAATGCGACAGGATCAGGTTGCGCTGCAACTGCTCCAGCTTTTCATCGGGGATGCGCGTCTTGGCGAGCAGGCCGAAGCCCGTGTTGATGCCGTACGCCGCGTCGCCCTTGGCGACGATGGCTTGCACGGCGGCGGCCGACGCCTCGATGACGGGATAGGCCTCGGCAGCGAGGGTCAATTTTGCCGGCGCGGCCCAGACGGCGCGCAGGTCGGCCAGGGTCATCGCGCCTGGTTTCAGGGTCCAACTTTTGGCATGCTGTGTCATAGTCATTCGAATCGAGGTCTCAAGGAATCATGGGAAGAATCAGGCCGTTGCGCTTGGCGCAGGCGGCCGCTGTTTCGTAGCCGGCATCGGCATGGCGCATCACGCCCGAGCCGCTGTCGTTGACCAGCACGCGCGCCAGGCGTTTCGCCGCCGCTTCGCTGCCATCGGCCACGATGACCATGCCCGCATGCTGAGAATACCCCATTCCCACGCCGCCGCCATGGTGCAGCGAGACCCAGGTGGCGCCGCCGGCCGTATTGAGCATGGCGTTGAGCAGCGGCCAGTCGGAGACGGCGTCCGTGCCATCCTTCATGCTTTCCGTCTCGCGGTTCGGGCTGGCGACGGACCCCGTATCGAGGTGGTCGCGGCCGATGACGATGGGCGCCTTCAGCTCGCCCGTGCGCACCATCTCGTTGAAGGCCAGGCCGGCGATGTGGCGCTCGCCCAGTCCCAGCCAGCAGATGCGCGCCGGCAGCCCCTGGAAGGCGATGCGCTCGCGCGCCATGTCCAGCCAGTGGTGCACCTGCGCGTGGTGCGGGAACAGCTCCTTGATCTTCGCATCCGTTTTATAGATGTCTTCCGGGTCGCCCGACAAGGCCACCCAGCGGAACGGCCCGCGCCCTTCGCAGAACTGCGGGCGGATGTAGGCGGGCACGAAGCCGGGGAAGTCGAAGGCATTCTGCACGCCCTGGTCGAACGCCACCTGGCGGATGTTGTTGCCGTAATCGACGGTGTTCACGCCCATGGCGTGGAAATCGAGCATGGCTTGCACGTGGGCGGCACAGGAATCGGCGGCCGCCACCGTCAGGCGCGCATGGCGCTGCGGGTCTTGTTGCGCCGCCTTCCAGTCCGACACGCTCCAGCCGCGCGGCAGATAGCCGTTGACCAGGTCATGCGCGGACGTCTGGTCCGTCACCAGGTCCGGCACCAGGCCGCCCGCCTTGGCGCGGCGCACCAGCTCCGGCAGCACTTCGGCCGCGTTGCCCAGCAAGCCGATGGAAATGGCTTCCTTGCGCTGCGTGTGGTATTTGACCAGTTCCAGGGCTTCGTCCAGGCTGGACGCCTGCTTGTCCAGGTAGCGCGTGCGCAAACGGAAGTCGATGCTGCTTTGCTGGCATTCGATATTGAGCGAGACGGCGCCCGCCATGGTGGCGGCCAGCGGCTGCGCGCCGCCCATGCCGCCCAGGCCCGCCGTCAGAATCCAGCGTCCGCCCCAGTCGCCGCCGAAATGCTGGCGGCCCGCTTCGGCGAAGGTTTCATACGTGCCCTGCACGATGCCCTGCGTGCCGATATAGATCCAGCTGCCGGCCGTCATCTGGCCGTACATGAACAGGCCCTGGCGATCGAGTTCGTTGAAATGTTCCCAGTTGGCCCATTTCGGCACCAGGTTGGAGTTGGCGATCAGTACGCGCGGCGCATCCGCGTGGGTCTGGAACACGCCCACCGGCTTGCCGGACTGGATCAGCAAGGTCTGGTCGTCTTCCAGCTCGCGCAAGGACGCGAGGATCTGGTCGAAACAAGCCCAGTTGCGGGCCGCGCGGCCGATGCCGCCATAGACGACCAGGTGCTGCGGATTTTCCGCCACTTCCGGGTCCAGATTGTTTTGCAACATGCGGTAGGCCGCCTCGGCCTGCCAACTCTTGCAAGCCATGACCGTGCCGCGCGGGGCGCGGATGGTACGGCTGGCATCAAAGCGTGGATCGGTGTCCATTGTGCTGTTCATGCTGTCTCCTCGTAGGGTGCGAGCGGGCGTACTTGGCCCGCTCTGGTGCTACCAGCATAGGTTGTCTATACAACCAAGTCAACAGGTTTTTGCAGGCGTCAAATCCTTATTTTTTCTCGAACACGCGCTTGCCCGCCACCCACGTCTGCAGCACCTGCGTCTTGCCGATGGCCTTTGGTTCCACGCTGAACAAGTCCTGGTCGACGACGATGAAGTCCGCCCATTTGCCCGCTTCCAGGGTGCCGATGGCCTTTTCCTGGTGCGCCGCCCAAGCCGCGTCGAGGGTGAAGCAGCGCAGCGCCTGCGTCACCGTCATGGCTTGCTGCGGATACCAGCCGCCGGCCGGGAAGCCCTCGCTGTTTTGCCGCGTGACGGCCGCATGGATGCCCTCGAACGGGTTCGGCGACTCGATGGGGAAGTCGGAACCGCAGGCGATGCGCGAGCCTTGCGCAAGGAAGGTGCGCCACGCATACGCGCCCTTGATGCGCTCATGGCCCACGCGCTGCTCCGCCATGTTCTGGTCGGACGTGGCGTGCGTCGGCTGCATCGAGGGGACGATGCCCAGGGTCTTGAAGCGGGGGATATCGCTCAATTGCACCACCTGCGCATGTTCCATGCGGTGGCGCAGGCCCGCGCCGCGGTATTGCGCGATCAAGGCTGCATAGCCGTCGAGGATCTGGTGATTGCCCGCGTCGCCGATGGCGTGCACATTCACCTGGTAGCCGGCGCGCATGGCCTTTTCCATCTTCGCGCGCATGGCGCCGTCCGGGTAGAACAGCAGGCCACGGGTAGAGGGATCGTCGCTGTACGGTGCCAGCAGGGCCGCACCGCGGCTGCCCAGAGCGCCGTCGGACACCAGTTTGACGGCGCGCAAGGCGTACATGTCGCGCGCATAGCTATTCAAGGGGCCGTTTTTCGACAGCGCGTCGAAGTCTTCCGTCGTGTCAAAAATCATGCCGTACACGCGCACCGTCAGCTTGCCATGGTCCGCATAGTCGCGGAACAGCCGGTCCTGCATCTGGCCGATGCCCGCATCGTGCACGCTGGTCAGGCCCACTTGCGACAGCTGCGCCAGTGCGCCATCGAGGGCGGCGCGGTTTTCCACGTCGCCCGGCTTGGGCAGCACGGCGTCCATCAAGTCCATGGCGCTGTCGACCAGCACGCCGGTGGCATTGCCATCTGCATCGCGTTCGATCTTGCCGCCCGCCGGGTCTTGTGTGGCGCGCGTGATGCCGGCCAGCGCCAGCGCGCGGCTGTTGGCCCAGCCCGCGTGGCCATCGACGCGGCGCAGCCACACGGGCCGCGCACTTTCCGCCGCATCGAGTTCCGCTGCCGTGGGAAAGCGTCCCAGCTTCCAGATTTCCTGGTTCCAGCCATTGCCGACGACCCAGCTGCGCTCGGGATGCGCTTTGGCGAAGTCGCCCACGGCCTGCACGGCGGCCGGCAGCGAGGCAGAACCGTACAGCATCACGCCGCTGGCGATCGTCCCCAGGCCGAAGACGTGGCCGTGCGCGTCGATCAGGCCTGGCAGCACGGTTTTTCCCTGCACGTCGACATGGATGGCGCCCTTGGCCGCCTTGCGCTTCACCTGCGCGGCGCTGCCGACGGCGAGCAGCTTGCCCCCGTCGTCAAAGGCCAGCGCCGTGAAACGCACCACCTTGCCGGCAGCATTGAGGGTGTAGCCGTTGGCATTGTCGATGATGGTATCGGCATGCGCGTGGCCGATGGCCCCCAGGCAGGCGAGCGTGAGCAGGGTGCGGCGCAGTGGCAAGGTCGGCATTTCCATCTCCAGGTCTTTTAGTCGTTAGCAAAAAGACGAGTGTATAGAAATTGGCAAAATGGTCAATCAGGCAGCACGGGGCGCTCGTACCATCAGCCAGTAATCGCAGCCCGTGACGGCTTCCGCGTAGCGTCCCGCCGCCACGAAGCCCAGGCGGGCATAGAACGGCAGGCTGCGCTCGTTGTAGGTCTCCAGGAAGCACGCGGCGCCGGCCGCATCGACGGCCGCCAGGCCCGGCGCCAGCACGGACGCGCCCAGCCCCTGCCCTTGCGCGGCGGGAGCGATGCCGGCGATCGACAGGTACCACGCGTCTTGCAGACCATGCGGCGCCAGCGCGTGCTCCATGTTCGCGACGATGGCCGTGAAATGCGCAAAGCCCCGCTCCCCCAGCAGCGCGCGCAAGGCGGCTTCGCGCTGCGCATACGCGGCCTGGCGCAGGGCCGCCGGCGTATCCGTCGTCCAGATGGCGGCGCCATTGCCCGCGTCGTCAGCCAGGTCGACGCGCCCCGCCTGCCCCCCCTCGACCAGCGCCAGCGCGAAATAGGCTTCCAGCATGGCCAGCCGCGCCGCCTCGTCGCCGCCGCACGCCACCGTGACGGTGTGGTAGAACGGATCGCCGATCAGGGCGGCGGCCAGGCTGCGGGCGGTGCGGGAGGATTCGATGTTGGATGGGCTGGACATGGGGACTCTTTCTTCTTATTGAAACGCCCGGCATCTTAACGCAAGCGCGCAGGCCTTGCGCCCAGTCAATACCTGCAAGACGCCACGGGTCTACGCTGAGGTTTTCAGGTGGAATACCCCATGGCCAGGCACCATGTCATCAGCACCACCGCGTGCGACGTGTTCTTCAAGCTCGTGGCGCACCAGAAGAGCAGCCTGGGCGCGCGCTTCGACAGCATGATCGTCACCTTCAGCGCCGACGGCCAGCCCGTGCTGGGCGCCGCCCTGCGCAACGCGACAAGCGGCTGCGAACTGCACCGCCTGGCCGGCCAGCCCGACGAATGCTGGTGCTGCGGCTATGACGAGCAGCTGGAATTCGTCTCGCAAGCCGACGCACCGCTGGCGCACGCCGACTACCGGCTCACCTTGAGCAATGGCGAAACGTGGACGGGGACGACGAATGCGAAGGGGCGCACGGGGCGTATCGCCAGCAAGCGGGAGGAACAAATCACCCAGGCCGAATTCCTGCCGCACCCGGACAAATCGCCATGCTGCGCCGCCGCGCCAAAACACGCAGCGCCTGCCGTCAAGATCGTCCAGCTGGATGGCATCAAGACGACCGGCAAGGATGTCGGTTCGTCCGTGAAACAGGTCAAAGTGAAGGACAAGGTTCGCCCGCTGACCAGGGGCGAGATCGACATGGCGTGGATGCTGTTCCAGGATGCGATTGACTACGGCAAGGTCAAGGTGCATGGGGAGCCGTATCTATGGTTTGGCTTGCAGCCGAAGGATGTGGCCATGACGCCGGATGGGGAGATGTATTTTCATGTATTGGACTACAAGGAGGACTTTTCCAAAGAAAAAGATAGTCTGAAACACTGGTTTATGCACGAAATGGTTCATGTTTGGCAGTACCAACTCGGATATCAAGTAAAACTGCGGGGAGCCATTCGCTTGGGGCTGGACTACAAATATACCTTACTCCCCAATCAGAAATTATCCAGCCATGACATGGAAGCGCAAGGTGATTTATTGGCGGACTACTTTGTGCTGAGATTTTTAACTTCCACTCGTGCCATGCGCCAGCAACGCTATAAAAACTCCGGAGAACTGTTTAAAAAGGTACTCAATGATTTTTTTAACGACCGCAAGAGCCCGAAAAACTTGCCTGGTAACGATATTGACCATGAGCCTATATTCGATATTCCCTGACACATGGGCATATTCCCGCATGGCAGAAGCAGTTATCCAGTCGGCGCAGGGCATGCCCTGCTTCTCCATTACAAAAAAAGAAGAGGCACGCAATGGCCTGCCATTTCTTGGCGCACTCATGGTTTCAGACATGTCCGTGCAACCGGTAAAGGAAGTATGGGGGTTCTCCCTGCCGCCAGACATGGCGTTAGCCATCCGTGCCAGCACATGCATCCGCTATGGAAACGTGCCTACCGGTGCGACGGGCATACGCGCAGAAAAACTGATACCCGGGCATTTCTATAGCGTATTCCTGAATGGCAGCCCCAAAGATCCGTCCGATCCAACGTATGGTTACCAAGGAAAATTCTGCGTAGTGGCGACGGCGGCCGGACCTCAGAAAGTCATTCCTATTGACAGCGACATGCAGGAGTGGCGCACTGAAATCTGCCCACCCCATCCATCACGCCCATGATTCGACGTTATTTATCATCCTCCCCCCGCTGCGCCGGCGCCCTGAACCATTCACCGGGCGGCACCACATGCGACTCTTTCGGGTCATCGATGTAGTGCGGCGAGGTGATCTGTACGTCGAATTCGTTGAAGACGTCGATGATGTTCTGGTGCAATCGGTTCAGCACTTCGGCGCGCTGGCGGGGGACTTCGGCGCTGGCGTAGGCGACGAGGCGGTATTGCACGTAGTAATCTTGCAGGGCCAGTTGCATCACGTACGGCTTCGGCGTGGTGGACAGCTCCGTCGTGCGCGACGCGGCCAGTTCCAGCATGGCGTGCACTTGCCGCCACGGCGTGGCGTAGCCGATGGTGACGGTGGAGTCGAGCACGAAGCCGCCGCCGGGCTGGGCGCGCGAATAGTTCTTTGTCGTCTGCGACATCACCCAGGCGTTCGGCAAGGCCACCTCTTCGCCCAGGCCCGTGCGCAGGCGCGTCTCGAACATGCCCACGTCGACCACCGTGCCTTCGCTGTCGCCCACGCGCACATATTCGCCTTTGCGCAGGGCGCGCGTGTACATCAGGATCAGGCCGCTGGCGCCCTGGCCCACGATGCTCGACGCGCCGATCGACACCATCAGGCCCACCAGCACGGACAGGCCCTGGAAAGCGGCCGTGTGCGAACCGGGCAGATACGGGTAGGCCATGGCCAGCGCGAACAGCCAGATCACCACGCTGGCGATGCGGCGCGTCGGCAGGGCCGTGTCCTTGTCCAGCCAGCCGATTTGCAATTCGCCGCTTTCCACGCGCTTGAACAGCGAGGCGGCCGTGGCGGCGATCAGGCGCGCGATGGCGAAGATGACGCACACCAGCACCAGCCCCGGCAAGGCGCCGATGATGGCGTGGAAGACGTCGGCGGCCACGTCGAACAGATAGCCGCTCAGGCTTTCGCCCCAGGAGCGCGTGTAGGGCAAGCGGCCCAGCACGAAGGCGGCCCACAGATACGTGGCCATCAGGCGCAAGCCCCACAGCACGGCGCTCAGCAGTTGATACGCGAAGGCGATGTAATGTTCGGCGTCGAGCACGCGCACGTTCTTCAGGCGCACGTCGCGCAGGCGCGAGGCCAGCAGGATGCCGCTGCGGCGCTTGGCCCAGTGGTACAGACGCGTCAGCCCCATCCACACGAGCCAGAACACGAGGGTGGCGGCCGCGCACACGGCGGCGGCGATGGCCAGGTAACGCCAGCTGCCCTGTTCGCGGTAATCGAGCACGGCCTTGCTCAACTCGCCGGCCGCCGTTTTCGCCACGCTTTCCGTCGTGTCGCCGGCCAGCTGGTTGACGTCGCCAGGCACGACGACGAACAGCTGCACGCCGTCGAGCAGCACTTGCGTGCCTTCGGGAATCATGCGCGTGCTCGTCTGCAAGGGGCCATTCTTGGCCAGCACGCCTTCCAGGCGGCGCTGCGCGCCCGTGGCCCGCTCATCGGGCGGATAGCCGGCCAGCGCGGCGCGGAATACGAACACCTTGCGGTTGGCAAACATCAGCGGCGCCGTCCTGGCCGCCGCGGCCTGCGACGGCGCCACGACGGACGCGGCCTCCGCAACGAGCGCGGGCACGCCATCGTCCGCATGGGCTGCGGGCAGCAGGAAAATGGTCAACAGGCACAACAGGCGGAGCAGCGCGGACATGGCAGAAATGAAAGAGTGACAAGAAGCAGCCATCATGCCATGTAATCCTGGAAACTCAAGCGCCGCAGCTACCGTTCAGCTCGCATCGTGGAAAATGATGCCCAGGGTGTGGCGCAAGCCCGAACGCAGGCGCGACACGCCATGGCGCATGTTCACGCGGTAACTGCCGCGCGTGCCATTCACGGGGCGCTGCGCGACGGGAAAGAGCACGGCGTCGCCCTGCGCCAGCGGCACCACTTCGGCGCGCGACTGCATGCGCGGGCGCTGCTCCGTCAGCACGAACTCGCCGCCCGTGAAATCGTCTTGCGGGCGCGACAACAATACGGCCAGTTGCAGCGGAAACACGTGCTCGCCATACAAGTCCTGGTGCAGGCAGTTGTAATCGCCCTCGCGGTAGCGCAGCAGCAAGGGCGTGGGCCGGGTTTGCCCCGCCGCATGGCAGCGCGCGAGGAAATCGGCGTGCGCCACGGGAAAGCGGCTATCGAGGCCCATGCTGGCGTGCCAGCGGTTGGCGATGGCCGCCAGCGGCGGATACAACTCCGTGCGCAAGGCAGCCACAGCATCGGGCAACGGATGCGCCCAATACTGGTACTCGCCTTGCCCAAAACCATGGCGCTGCATCACCACCCTGCTGCGAAAACGCGACGCATCGTCGTACTGCGCCGCCAGCGCAGCGCACTGCGCGGGATTCAGCAAGCCCGGCACGACGGCGCAGCCGTATTGATTCAGATCATCCTCGATCTGGCGCCAGTCCAGCGCCCTCACCGTTCGCCCTCGCGTTCCAGCAGCGCCTGCTTGCGCTCCACGCCCCAGCGGTAGCCGGACAGCGCGCCATCGTTGCGCACCACGCGGTGGCAGGGAATGGCAACGGCCAGGGCATTGGCCGCACAGGCGCCCGCCACGGCGCGCGCGCCTTGCGGGGTGCCGATGCGCCGCGCCAGCTCGGCATAGCTGACCGTGCTGCCGGCGGGAATCTCGCGCAAGGCTTGCCACACGCGCTGCTGGAACACGGTGCCGCGCACGTCGAGCGGCAAGTCCAGTCCCAGGCCCGGCGCCTCGACCAGCCCCACCACCTGCGCCACCGTTTGTTCATAGTCGGCTTCCGCGCCGCGCAGCTCGGCTTGCGGAAAGCGGTCCTGCAAGTCGCGCAGCAGCACTTCCGGGTCGTCATCGATCAAAATCGCGCAAATGCCCTTGTCCGTGCTGGCCACGAGGATGGCGCCCAGCGAACAGGCGCCGACGGCAAAGCGGATCACGGCGCCGCTGCCGCCGGCGCGAAACGCGCCTGGCGTCATGCCCAGCAAGCCCGGCGTGGCGGCATACAGGCGGCCGCTGGAATTGAAACCGGCCGCGTACAGGGTCTCGGTGACGTTGCCCGCCCCCTGCAAGCCGGCCTTCAGGCGCTCGCCGCGCCGCGCCGCCGCATACGCTTTCGGCGTGATGCCCGTGTGCGCCTTGAAGACGCGGTGAAAGTGAAAACGGCTCAGACCGGCGGCCTGTGCAAGGCTGTCCAGGTCGGGCAGCTCGTCGCTGGCGTCGATCAAACGGCAGATATCGGCCACGATGGCCGCCTGGCGCTGGGCCAGCGGCGGCAGGTTGGGCTTGCAGCGCAGGCAGGGACGAAAACCGGCCGCCTCCGCCTGCTCGCAACTGGCGTGGAAAGCCACGTTGCGGCGCAAGGCGGGGCGCGCCGCGCAGGATGGCCGGCAATACACGCCCGTCGTGCGCACCGAATAATAAAAGACGCCGTCGGCGTCGGCGGCGCGGCGCTGCAGGGCGTCCCAGCGCTCGTCGTCGGTCAGGTATGAGTGAGGCATGTCGGACTCCGTGCTTGTGATTGGCAAGTCTCCAGCATAGCCAGCGCCTGGGCGCACCACACTCCGGCGCTTGCTTTTGAATTCAAAAAAGGCTGGCGGCGCCTGCCTTGCTCGGTGCTAAAATCGGCCATCGCGCCTCCAGCCGGCGGCGCGCCCTGCCCGTGCCCCGGAGAAACCGCATTGGACGACCACAATACACAAGAAAATACGCCCATTTTCCAGCGCATCAAGGATTTTCTGCTGGCCGGCATCGCCGCCGGACGCTGGAAGGAAGGCGACGTGATTCCCTCCGAGCAAGCCTTGGTCAAACAATTCGGCGTCTCGCGCATGACGGTCAACCGCGCCGTGCGCGAACTGACCAGCGAGCAGGTGCTGACGCGCCGCCAGGGTTCCGGCACCTATGTGGCACAGCAAAAATACCAGGCGACCTTGTTGGAAATCAAGAGTATCGCCGATGAAGTGCGCGCGCGCGGACATATCCACCGCAGCAGCTTGCAATTACTGGAACGCACCAAGGCGTCCGACTTGCTGGCCAAGCAGTTCGGCCTGCCGCCGGAACACCCGCTGTTTCATTCGCTGATCGTGCATTTTGAAAATGGCGTGCCGATCCAGGTCGAAGACCGCTGGGTCAATCCCGAGTGCGCGCCCGACTACATGACGCAGGATTTTTCCAGCATCACGCCAAACGAATACCTGATGGCCGCCGCGCCCCTGCAAGGGGCCACCTACAGCATCGAAGCGCTGTCGGCGCCGCGCGACATCGCCGAAATGCTGGCCATCGACACCAAACAGCCGTGCCTGGTGCTGCGCCGCCAGACGCGTTCGGGCGGCAAGATCGCCTCGATCGCCACCATGTGGCATCCCGGACACCGCTATCAATTCGCCGGCAGCTTTAGCTGAGGCTATCGCCTCGATTGAGTAGCACGAATTCGCGCCAACTTTCTCACGAATTCTCACCAAATCGCAAAAAAACGGCCATTTCGGGGCAAAAAAAATCCCGTTTTGGCCGTTTCTGAACTTAAATACTCCGAGTAAATATTCGATGCTATAGTTGCCGCCAGAAAGCGCCGCAGGCGTTTATTTGAGCGCGCCTCATGTACTGCCAGCCTAGTCCAATCACGCCCCAGAAAGGGATGCATTTGTCGTATTGCAGCCACACGAGTTTCGGCGCACCACGCCCACGGCGCCCTGCGCTGCGCCGGCTCGCTCGTACGATGCTGGCGGCAGGCATGACACTTTCGCTGCCGGCGCAGGCGGCGGCAGCCGTCATGGCGCCGGCATTGCTGTGGCCGTATGCGGCTGCCAGCGCCACCGCCCTGGCGGGACTGGCTTGCTGGCAAGCCTGGCGCCTGCGCCAGCAGTTGCACCGCCAGCCCCAACCGGCGCAAGCCCAGGCCGAACAGGATGCCGTGCAAGCCTTGCGCGGCGCCACCATGGCCGGCTGGACCTGGCGGCCCCAGTCCGACCGGCTGCAGTTCGCGCCCCAGTACCAGGATGTCCTGGGCGACAAGAATGCCAAACTCGAGCATGCGCTGGCCGACTGGCTGGCCGAAGTCCACCGGGATGACCGCGCGCGCCTGAGCCTTGCCTTCCGCCAGCACCTGGATGGCCAGGCGCCCGGCACCTTCAATTGCGAATTCCGTTTGCGCCACAGCGACGGCCACTGGCGCTGGCTGCTGGCACGCGGCGCCGTCCTGTCGCGTGCCTCGAACGGCGGCGCCACGCAGGCCAGCGGCATCGTCTGCGATATCAGCGAGCGCAAGCAGGATGAGCAATCGCGCATGCGCTCGATGCTGGAAGCGGCGCCCGAAGCCATGCTGGTGGCCGACGTCGAGGGCAAGGTGCATTACGCCAACCAGATCGGCGCGCGCTGCTTCGGCTATCCGCTGGCCGAATTGACGGGTATGTCACTGGAGCAATTGGTGCCGGAAAGCACGTCCAGCCACTCCGCGGGCGACCCGCAAGGGCGGCACAGCCTGCCGGGCCGGGTGATGATGGCGCGCCGCCGCGACGGCACGCACTTCCCCGCCAAGGTCAGCCTGTCGCCGCTGCGCATGGCCGGCCAGGTGTTTTCCATCGTCTCGCTGCGCGACATGACGCAACGGCAACGCGCCGAAGAAGCGCTGCACGCCAGTTCGGAACGCTACCGCCTGATCGTGCAGACGGCCGCCGAAGGCATCTGGATGACGGATGCGAACGGCAAGACCACGTTCGTCAACCCGAAGATGGCGCACATGCTGGGCTACACGGTGCAGGAAATGCTGGGTCGTCCCCTGCTCGACTTCATGGACCGCGACAGCCAGTTGCTGATGCAGCGCCGCCTGGCCAGCCACGGCAGTCAGGCCAGCCAGCCGGACCAGGTCGATTTCCGCTTCTTCCGCAAGGATCAGTCCAGCCTGTGGGGCTTGCTGTCGAGCACCAGCATCCAGTCGGACAACGGCGAGCCGGGCGGCACCCTGGCGATGATCACCGACATCACCGAGCGGCGCCAGGCATCGATCGCCCTGTCGAACTCGAGCCAGCGCATGGCGTCCGTGTTCGGCGCCGTGACGAATGGCCTGGTGGTGCAGGACAGCCACGGCCACATATTGGAAAGCAATGCCGCCGCCGAACGCATGCTGGCGGCCAGTCCGGCCGGCAACAGCCTGTGGCAAGCCATCCGCGAAGACGGGTCCGCCTTCGACCAGCGCAGCCATCCCGTGCACATCACCCTGTCGACGGGCGAAGCCATGCGCGACGTGCTGATGGGCGTACAGCAGCCCGACGGCAGCCTGTCGTGGCTGTCCGTGAATACGGAAGCGATCCGCGATGAATACGGCAAGGTGGGTATGGTGGTGGCCAGCCTGACGGACATCACGTATCACAAGCGCAGCGAGAGCGCCTTGCGCGAGCTCAATGAACATCTGGAAGAGCGCGTAGCGCAGCGCACGGAACAGCTGGACCAGGCCAAGCAGGTGGCCGAAGAAGCGAGCCTGGCGAAGGGACAATTCCTGGCCAACATGAGCCATGAAATCCGCACGCCGATGAATGGCGTGATCGGCATGGCGTATCTCGCCTTGAAGACGGACCTGGAACCGCGTCAGCGCGACTACCTGGAAAAAATCCGCTTTGCCGGCGAACACTTGCTGGGCATCATCGACGATATCCTCGACATCTCGAAAATCGAGGCAGGCAAGCTGGAAATCGAGCATGTCAACTTCAGTTTCGACCACGTCGTGCAAACCCTGATGACGGTGGTGGCGCCGCGCGCCGCCGGCAAGAACCTGGAATTGCTGTTCGAGATCGACCCGCAATTGCCGGCCGTGCTCGTGGGCGACCCGCTGCGCCTGGGGCAAGTGCTGATCAACTACGCCAATAACGCCATCAAGTTCAGCGAACAGGGCAGTATTACCGTGAAAGTGCGCAGGGTGGTGGCGGACGCGAAACACTGCCTCGTGCGCTTTGAAGTGTGCGACCACGGCATCGGCCTGTCGCAGGATGAAATGAGCAAGCTCTTCCAGTCCTTCCAGCAAGCCGACACGTCCACCACGCGCGAATATGGCGGCACGGGCCTGGGCCTGGCCATCTGCAAGCAGCTGGCGCAGCTGATGGGCGGCGACGTGGGCGTCGACAGCCGTCCCGGCGCCGGCAGCACCTTCTGGTTCACGGCCAACCTGGGCATTTCCGACCAGGCCGCGCCCGCCATGCTCGACAGCATGGTGCAGACGGCGGCCGCCATGCGCGCCAGCGCCGACGCAGCCCTGGTGATGCGCACGCTCAAGCATGCGCGCATCCTGCTGGTGGAAGACAATACGTTCAACCAGCAAGTGGCGCTGGAATTGCTGGAGGAAGCGGGCGCCTCCGTCTGCCTGGCCAACAATGGCGAGGAAGCGCTCGACCTGCTGCGCCAGACGCAGTTCGACTGCGTGCTGATGGACGTGCAGATGCCGCTGATGGATGGCTTGCAGGCGACGCGCCTCATCCGCGCCGACCCGCAACTGGCGCACCTGCGCGTGCTGGCCATGACGGCCACGGCCACCAGCGAAGACCGCGTGCGCTGCCTGGAGGCGGGCATGGACGATTTCATTTCCAAGCCCATCCAGCCAGCCATGATGTACCAGACCATCGCCAGCTGGCTGCCGGCGCACGAAACACCGCCGCCGCCGGCGCGCAGCCGCGCCGCGCCCGCCTTCAAGACCACCCTGGCGGGCGACCCGCAAGTGATCGACTTGTCCATCCTGGCCAAGTTGCTGGGCTACAACCCGGAAAAGGTGCGCAAGTTCGCCTTCAAGTTCCTGCAGACCACGCAGGATGGCTTCGGCGACATCGATGCGGCCCTGGCGCGCGGCGACGTGCACCAGGTGCGCGAACTGGGTCACCGCATCAAGTCGTCGGCGCGCACCGTGGGCGCCCTGGGGCTGGCCGAGCTGTGCCACAACCTGGAAACCCTGGCGCCGGGCGAACCGGCCGACGAGGCGGAGCGGGCACGGCGCATCGTCACGCGCCTGTGGCCCCTGCTGGAACAGATTACCGAACAAATCATGAATAACACCAGCTTTGCCAATGACGATTAGCTACCGCCAAATTGGGTTGCGGCAAGGTATCGGCATCGACAGCGATGCATATCAACAGAAAGACATGACGATGAACACTGTATCAAACCAAGCAAGCCGGGAACACAACGAAGCAGGCCTGGCGCCATTGCGCGTGCTGCTGCTGGACGACGACGTCTTCATGCTCGACGTGCTCAGCGACATGCTCGAGCAAATGGGCCAGTTCGATATCCGCTGCGAGTCGCACAGCGAACAGGCGCTGTCGACCCTGAAGCAGCACCAGCCCGACCTGCTGATCTGCGACCTGTCGATGCCCGACATCGACGGCATCGAATTTTTGCGCATGGCGGCGGAAAACGGCTTCCGCGGCGGCGTGGTCCTGCTGTCGGGCCTGCATTCGGCCGTGCGCCTGGCGGCCGAGCGCCTGGCCATGGCCAACGGCCTGCATATCCTGGGCACTTTCCGCAAGCCGATGGAAAGCGCGGAATTGCAGCTCATGGTGAACTTGCAACTGCAGCACTCGGCGCGTCTGGCCAGCGTGCAAGCCTGAGCGCGCAGGCCGGCAGGGAGGGCGGATACGGCGCTGCAGGCCAGCAGGCATGCGGCTTTGCCGCCCTGCCGGCACGCATGGGGACGATATGCCTCAAGTTTTTCTGCAATAATCGCCACGCTTTGAAAAAATGGGTTATTATTTCAGCCATCCCCGCCTGCATACCTCTGGTCGCACCTTCCAAGACATTGAAGTCGTGCCCATTGTCCCCATCTTCTAACTGCATTCCAGGAAGCATGGATGGCGAACCAGCGTATGGTTAATTCCAGGCATTATTGATCCCACCCTCATTTGAGGAAAATATGAGCGAAAATATCAAACACATTAGCGATGCATCTTTTGAAGCAGACGTCCTGAAATCCGATTTGCCAGTCCTGGTCGACTTCTGGGCAGAATGGTGCGGTCCCTGCAAGGCCATCGCCCCGATCCTGGAAGAAGTAGCCAAGGAATACGCCGGCCGCATCCAGATCGCCAAGATGGACGTGGACGCGAACCAGGCAGTGCCTGCCAAGTTCGGCATCCGCGGCATCCCGACCCTGATCCTGTTCAAGGATGGTGTTGCAGCTGCTCAAAAAGTGGGCGCCATGGCCAAGGGCCAGTTGACCGCTTTCGTCGACAGCAACATTTAATGTATGATGGGCAGCGCTGCGCCCGCAGCGCCGCCTGACTGGAACGACCGGGAAGCGGCTTTGCCCTCATTCGTGCACAGCCTTCCCCAATAATTAATCAACGCCACGCAGTCCCCTCCCCTACCTTTACATCCCGTCTCGGGACACTCAACACATATGCATTTATCCGAACTAAAGGCCCTACACGTATCCGCCCTGCTTGAGATGGCGATCGGTCTTGACATTGACAACGCAGCCCGCTTGCGCAAACAGGAGCTGATGTTCGCTATCCTGAAAAAACGCGCCAAGTCCGGCGAACAGATTTTTGGCGACGGCGCCCTGGAAGTGCTGCCTGACGGCTTCGGCTTCCTGCGCTCGCCCGACGCCAGCTACATGGCGTCCACCGACGACATTTACATCTCCCCTTCGCAAATCCGCCGCTTCAATCTGCACACCGGCGATTCGATCGAAGGCGAGGTACGGACCCCGAAAGATGGCGAACGCTATTTCGCATTGGTCAAAGTCGACAAGGTCAACGGCGAATCGCCGGAGATGTCGAAACACCGCATCCTGTTTGAAAACCTGACGCCGCTGCACCCGAACGAGCCGCTGCGCCTGGAACGTGAAATGAATGGCCAGGAAAACATCACCGGCCGCATCATCGATTTGATCGCCCCGATCGGCAAAGGCCAGCGCGGCTTGCTGGTGGCGTCGCCGAAATCCGGTAAATCCGTGATCCTGCAGCACATCGCCCATGCGATCACGGCAAATCACCCGGACATCACCCTGATCGTGCTGCTGATCGACGAACGTCCGGAAGAAGTTACCGAAATGCAACGTTCGGTACGCGGCGAAGTCGTCGCCTCGACCTTCGACGAGCCGGCCACGCGCCACGTGCAAGTGGCCGAGATGGTGCTGGAAAAAGCCAAGCGCCTGGTCGAAATGAAAAAAGACGTCGTGATCCTGCTCGACTCGATCACCCGTCTGGCACGCGCCTACAACACCGTGATCCCTGCCTCGGGCAAGGTCCTGACCGGTGGTGTCGACGCGAATGCGCTGCAACGTCCAAAACGCTTCTTCGGCGCCGCGCGCAATATCGAAGAAGGCGGCTCGCTGACCATCATCGCCACGGCGCTGATCGAAACGGGTTCGCGCATGGATGACGTGATCTTTGAAGAATTCAAGGGTACCGGCAACATGGAAGTGCATCTGGAACGCCGTTTGGCTGAAAAACGTGTCTATCCGGCAATTAACCTGAACAAATCGGGTACCCGCCGCGAAGAATTGCTGATCAAGCCGAACGAACTGCAAAAAATCTGGATTTTGCGCAAGTTGCTGTACTCGATGGACGAGATCGAGGCGATGGAGTTCATTCTGGATAAAATGAAGGCAACAAAAAACAACGCAGAGTTTTTTGACATGATGCGCCGCGGCGGATAAACCAGCCGAGATTCATGCGAAAGCCGCTCCCTGAGCGGCTTTTTTATTGCCGTCCGCCGGAAAGCGCTATATAATCGACGGTTGCATTATTTTAAACCCTGGCAAGTGATCGGCAATCGGGTCAAGAAGCAGGACGACCGACGAAGTGCTGTTTGGCTACCAAACTAGAGAGAAGACCATGAAAGTCGATACCCATCCAGAATACCGCGAAGTTGTTTTCCACGATCTGTCGTGCGATTTCAAATTCGTTACCCGCTCGACCATCCAAACCCGCGAAAAAATCACCCACGACGGTAAAGAATACCCACTGGTGAAAATCGAGGTTTCGGCTGAATCGCACCCATTCTTCACGGGCAAGCACAAAATCGTCGATACCGCCGGTCGCGTCGAGAAGTTCCGTCAGAAGTTCGGTTCGGTTGGTTCGAAAACCGCAGTCGCAGCAGGCTAATTTTTGCCGCTTTGCGGCAAAAAAGGGCAGCTTCGGCTACCAGAGAAAAGGCAGCTACGGCTGCCTTTTTTGTCTTTGGCCGCTTTACTTTATACTCGCGCATACCCGACGCCATTCGTCGCGTCTTGCCACTATTCTGATACCGATTATCGATGAAGCCAGTCCGCCTTCCCGCCGCCGCCACACTCGCGCTGCCACGATGGGCCTTGTTTGCGCTCGGCCTGCTGTACATCCTGCCTGGCCTGATTGGCCGCGAACCGTGGAAGAACGATGATGCCGCCAGTTTCGGCATCATGTGGACCATGGCGCATGGCGGCCTGAACGACTGGCTGTGGCCCAACGTGGCCGGCCTGTCGCTGCCCGATGAAGGTCCGCTGGCCTTCTGGCTGGGCGCCATTTTCATCAAGCTGTTCGGCTGGATCGACGGCGACGTCTTTGGCGCGCGCATGTCGACCATCGGCATCTTCGTCGTCAGCACCCTGTCCGTCTGGTACACCGCCTTCAACCTGGGACGCCGCAGCGATGCCCAGCCGCTGCGCCTGGCCTTCGGCGGCCAGCCCGAGCCGGACGACTTCGGCCGCACCCTGGCCGATGCCGCCGTGCTCATCTACCTGGGTTGCCTGGGCCTGCTGCAGCACAGCCACGACATCACGGCCGAAGCGCTGTACGTGTCCCTGATGGCCTATTTGCTGTACCGCGCCGTGCGCTACATGGAAGGCCCGTCCGTGCGCAATGCGGCCCTGCTGGGCCTGGCGATGGGCGGCCTGACCCTGGCGCGCGGCTGGATCACGCCGGCGGCGCTGAGCATCGCCTTGCTGCTGTGCACTATCTTCCTGCGCCTGCCGTTGCTGCGCAGCATACGCCACCTGGCGCTGGCCATCCTGATCGGCATCGCGCTGACCCTCGTCTGGCTGCTGCCGGGCGAATGGATGCTGCCGTACGGCCATTCGCCGCTGCACGCATGGATGGAGTGGAATTGCCGCCAGTTCAGCGCTCCGAGCCTGAAAAGCGTGCAGTATTTCCTGCGTGTCGGCATCTGGTTCTTCTGGCCCGCATGGCCTTTCGCCGCCTGGGCCGTGTACGCCTGGCGCCGCCAGCACCACGTGCTGCACATCGTCGTGCCGCTGACTTTTGTTGCCATGCTGGCAATATTGGGCCTGTGCCATCCCGATCCCGACCCGAGCCAGTTGCTGCCCCTGCTGCCGCCGCTGGCCGTCATGGCCGCGTTTGGCTTGCTGACCATGAAGCGGGGCGCCATCAACGCCATCGACTGGTTCTCCGTGATGGTGCTGACCATCTGCGCCCTCGCGCTGTGGCTGTTCTGGTTCGCCATCCTGACCGGCTGGCCGCCAAAACTGGCGCATAACGCCCTGAAACTCATGCCAGGCTTCAAGCCCGAGCTGGACTTGCTGGCCTTTTTCGTGGCCGCCTGCGTCAGCGCGGGCTGGGTGGCGCTGGTGCACTGGCGCATCTCGCGCCAGCCGGCCGTGCTGTGGCGCGCCGTGGTGCTGTCGTCCGGCGGCCTGATCCTGATCTGGGTGCTGATCATGACCCTGTTCCTGCCGCCGCTGAACTACAGCAAGAGCTACGCCAGCGTGGCGCACCAGATTTCCATCCACCTGCCGCCGGGCAGCAAGTGCATCAACAGCAACGTCGGCGCTGCCCAGCGCGCCTCGTTCGCCTACTTCGGCCACTTGCCGTTTGCCAGCGTGGGGCAGCAGGAATGCGATGTGTTCCTGTTGCAAGACAGCATCAAGGTTCCTGACAGCAAGGAACAATTGCCCGAACACCATGGCGCGGACTGGATCAAGCTGTGGGAAGGGCGCCGCCCCACGGATGACGTGGAACGCTTCCGCCTGTACCAGCGCGTCAGGTAAGCAGAAAAAACCGGGCCAGGCCCGGTTTTTTTATGTCCGCAAGACAAACACTGCCGTCAGCAAAAGTGTTGCTTTTAAATATAGTTAATTACCTAAATTGAACTAGAATTGCTTTTTATATTATAATGATGGCTTGCGCGATGGCGGTGTCTTGCTTTCCCGCCCTATTCGTCCCCCAATTCACCATAAGGCTGTCCATGAAAAAATTTGCCACACGTACCTTGCCGCTCATCAGCGCCGCCCTGTTCGCCTTCTCCTTCAGCGCCTCGGCCCAGGCCACCGTGATTGACCTCGGCGTCGCCAACGGCTACTCGGCCTTCATCTTCGGCAACATCGGCAGCAGCAACGCCAGCGGCTTTACCAGCGTCAGCGGCAGCCTGGCCGCCGGCGGCAATATCTATCTGGAAGGCTACAGCGTCGGCACGAACAAGAAGCCGGGCAGCGCCGCCAACACGCTGGTCGCCGGTAACAACCTGAACATCGGCGGCGGCAGCATCAACGGTACGGGCGTATATGGCGTGAGCAATGCCAACGGCACCGTGACGGCGCCATCGTGGTACCCAACGGGCACCTTCAGCAAGGGCAATGCTTCCACCCTGGACTTTGCAGCTGCCCAGCAGCAACTGACGACCCTGTCGGGCGATGTGGCCAAGCTGCAATCGAACGGCACCGTGATTTCGCAATACGGCGGCTTCAAGCTGGTAGGCGACATCAACGCCGACGTCAACGTCTTCACCATCAATGCAAACGACCTGCATAACCTGAGCCTGGACGTCTCGTCGCTGAAAAGCACGGCCAGCATCATCATCAACGGCACCGCCACCAACATCACCATGAGCGGCGGCTTCGACAATTTCGGCAGCTTCGCCGACCGCACGCTGCTGAACTTCGCCAATGCCACCACCACCAGCCTGAACAACGTTGGCATCAACGGCAGCATCCTGGCGCCGAACGCCGCGTTTTCCGGTTCGGGCAGCATGAACGGCACCCTGGTCGCCAATTCGGTCAGCTCGATCAATTATGGCCACGTCTCGATGAACGGCGCCGGCTTCAACACGGTGAACGTCTCGGCCGTGCCGGAACCAGGCACCTACGCCATGCTGCTGGCCGGCCTGGGCTTGCTGGCCTTCGTGCGCCGCCGCACGCCAGCGCGCGCACCGCAAGCCGCGATGGCCTGAGCTTTACGCTGAATCCATAAAAAACACCGGGCCGCGCGAGCGTCCCGGTGTTTTTTTATGCGCTGGCGAAAGACTTAGTCCCCGCTCAGCCCCAGATCCGTCGCCACCTGCTTGCGCAACAGGTATTTCTGGATCTTGCCCGTCACCGTCATGGGGAATTCCTCGACGAAGCGCACGTAGCGGGGAATCTTGTAATAGGCGATCTGCCCGTCGCAAAAGGCGCGGATGTCGTCGCTGGTGGCCTGCGTGCCCGGACGCAAGATGATGCAGGCACACAACTCTTCACCATACTTGGCATCCGGCACGCCCACGCATTGCACGTCGAGCACGCTCGGGTGGCGGTACAGGAATTCCTCGACTTCGCGCGGATAGATGTTTTCGCCGCCGCGGATGACCATGTCCTTCGAGCGGCCGACGATGCTGCAAAAGCCGTTGGCGTCGATCACGGCCAGGTCGCCCGTGTGCATCCAGCGCGCCGCATCGATGGCCACGCTGGTTTTTTCTGGATCGCCCCAGTAACCCTGCATCACGGAATAGCCGCGCGTGAGCAATTCGCCCTTTTCGCCGCGCGGCACGATGCGCCCCTCCGCATCGACGATTTTCACTTCCAGGTGCGGATGGACCCTGCCGATGGACGACACGCGCATTTCGCGCGGATCCTCGATCGCAGTCTGGAAACTGACGGGCGACGTTTCCGTCATGCCATACGCGATCGTGATTTCCGCCATGTGCATCAGCTCGATGACCCGCGTCATGACTTCCATCGGGCACGGCGAGCCGGCCATGATGCCGGTGCGCAAGTTAGACAGGTCATATTGCTTGAAATCAGGATGGTCGAGGATGGCGATGAACATGGTCGGCACGCCATGCAGGCCCGTGCAGCGTTCGGCCTGCACGGTTTCCAGCACGGCTTTCGGGTCGAAACCTTCGCCGGGAAACACCATGGCTGCGCCATGCGTGACGCAGGCCAGGTTGCCCAGCACCATGCCGAAGCAATGGTACAGGGGCACGGGAATGCACAAGCGGTCCTGTTGCGTCAGGCGCATGGCTTCGCCGATGAAGAAACCGTTGTTCAGGATATTGTGATGCGTCAAGGTGGCACCCTTCGGCGCGCCCGTGGTGCCGGACGTGAACTGAATGTTGACGGCGTCGTCAAACTGCAAGGTCGCGCTCACTTCTTCCAGGTGCGCCAGGTCGGCGTCGGTAATGCCGTCCATCAAGGCATCGAAGTTGTGCATGCCGGGGGTGGCGGCCGCGCCCAGGCGGATGACATGGCGCAATTGCGGCAAGCGCGGCGACTGCAGGGCGCCGGCGCGCGAACGGGCGATTTCCGGCACCACGTCTTGCACGATGGCCAGGTAATCGCTGGACTTGAAGCTGGGTGACAGGATCAGCGCGCTGCATTGCACCTTGTCGAGCACGTATTCGAGTTCCGAACGCCGGTAGGCGGGGTTGATGTTGACCATGATCAAGCCGGCTTTCGCCGTGGCAAACTGCGTCAGCACCCATTCGGCGCAGTTCTGCGACCAGATGCCGACCCGGTCGCCCGGCTGCAAGCCCAGCTTCAGCAAGCCGGCGGCCAGGCGGCGCACGCGCTGCTGGAATTCCAGATACGTCCAGCGCACGTTCTGGTGCGCCACGATCAGGGCGTCGTGCTGGCCGTAGCGGGCGGCGATGCCATCGAGGTAAGCGCCTATCGTTTCGCCGATCAACGGCGTCTCGTGGGCGCCATGTACATAACTCATTGCTTGCATGCTGTCTCCAGGGTAATGGCGCGACGCGCTCTTCTTATGGTCATCGACTACAAAAATTATAGCCGCAACCGCCCCCGCCCTGCACCGGCTTGCTGTAATGTGCAGGCCAGCACACCCGACATTCACGGCACCATGACAGGCAACACGCAGCACCCGCCCGAACAGGGCTTCATCCTGACCCGCCACTGGCGCGACACGCCCGCCGGCACGGAGGTCGATTTCTGGCTGGCAACGGATGCCGGGCCCCGCCACGTGCGCCTGCCCGTGCAGACGGCCGTCGCCTTCCTTCCCATGGAGCAACAGGAACAGGCGCAACAGTTGCTGCGCGGCGAACGCCATGCGGAGCTGCGTCCCCTGTCGCTGTGCGATTTCCACCATCGCCCCGTGCTGGGACTGTACTGCAAGCAATACCGACATTTGCTGAAGCTGGAAAAGCAGCTGCGCGCGCACGGCATCGATGTGTATGAAGCGGACATCCGCCCGCCCGAGCGCTATCTGATGGAGCGTTTTATTACGGCGCCGGTGACATTCAGCGGAGAAACACTGCAGGAAGTGCAGCTGAAACCGGCGCCCGGCTACCGCCCCGCATTAAAACTGGTGTCGCTCGATATCGAGACGACGGCCCATGGCGAGCTGTATTCGCTGGCCCTGGAGGGCTGCGGCCAGCGCCAGGTCTACATGCTGGGCCAGCCAAACGGCGTCGACGGGGAACGCGACTTCGACCTCGAATACTGCGACTCGCGCGCACAGATCCTCGAACGCCTGAACACGTGGATGGAGCGCCACGATCCGGACGCCATCATCGGCTGGAACCTGGTGCAGTTCGACTTGCGCGTGCTCAAGCAACATGCTGAGCGTTATCAAGTCCCGTTGAGGCTGGGACGGGGCGGCGCCGTGATGGAATGGCGCGAACATGGCGGCAAGCAGGAACACTATTTTGCGGCCGCCGCGGGGCGGCTGATCATCGACGGCATCGAAGCGTTAAAATCGGCGACGTGGAACTTTTCCTCGTTCAGCCTGGAAAACGTGGCGCAGACCTTGTTGGGCGAAGGCAAGTCCATCGACAATCCCTACCAGCGCATGGCCGAGATCGACCGGCGTTTCCGCGAAGACAAGCCGGCGCTAGCCCGCTACAACCTCAAGGATTGCGAGCTGGTCACGCGCATCTTCGCCAAGACCGAGCTGCTGACCTTCTTGCTGGAACGGGCCAGCGTGACGGGCCTGGCGGCCGACCGCAGCGGCGGCTCCGTGGCCGCCTTCGAACATTTGTACTTGCCGCTGATGCACCGGCAGGGTTACGTGGCGCCCAACCTGGGCGATGTGTCCGGCGAAAACAGCCCCGGCGGCTTCGTCATGGATTCGCAGTCGGGCCTGTACGATTCCGTGCTCGTGCTCGACTACAAAAGCCTGTACCCGTCCATCATCCGCACTTTCCTCATCGACCCCGTCGGCCTGGTGGTGGGCACCAGCGGCGATGAAGCCGATACCGTGCCCGGCTACCGGGGCGCGCAGTTTTCGCGTGTGAAACATTGCCTGCCGGCTATCGTGAAACAGGTGTGGCAGGGCCGCGAGATAGCCAAGCGCGAGCGCAACGCGCCGCTGTCGCAAGCCTTGAAAATCATCATGAACGCGTTTTACGGCGTGCTGGGCTCCAGCGGCTGCCGCTTCTTCGACCCGCGCCTCGCTTCGTCGATCACCCTGCGCGGCCACGACATCATGCACCGCACGCGCGAACTGATCACGGAACAAGGATATCAAGTCATCTACGGCGACACGGATTCCACCTTCGTGTGGCTGAAAACGGCACATACGGATGAAGAGGCGGGCAAGATCGGCCGCGCCCTGGTGACGCATGTGAACGCCTGGTGGGACCAGCATCTGCGCGAGGAATTCGGCCTGGAAAATGCGCTGGAACTGGAATTCGAGACGCATTACCGGCGTTTCCTGATGCCCACCATCCGCGGCTCGGAGGAAGGCAGCAAGAAGCGCTACGCGGGCCTGGTGGGCAAGCCCGACGGCAGCGAGCAGATGGTCTACAAGGGCCTGGAAACGGTGCGCAGCGACTGGACGCCGCTGGCGCAGCAATTCCAGCAAGCCTTGTACCTGCGCATCTTCCAGCGCGACGCCTACCAGGACTATGTGCGCGACTACGTGGCGCGCACGGTGCGCGGCGAATTCGACGCTTTATTGGTCTACCGCAAGCGCCTGCGCCGCCCGCTCGACGATTACCAGCGCAACGTGCCGCCCCACGTGCGCGCGGCGCGCACGGCCGACGCCTACAACCTGGCGCAGGGCCGGCCGCTGCAGTACCAGAACGGCGGCTGGATCAGCTATGTCATCACGGTGGCGGGGCCGGAACCGCTGGAAACGCAGCGCTCGCCCATCGACTACCACCATTACCTGACGCGCCAGCTGCAGCCGGTGGCCGACGCGATATTGCCCTTCCTGGGCGACGATTTTTCGCGCCTCGTGTCCGGGCAGCAGGATTTGTTTTAGATCAATTTTACTGACCAGCATGACAAAGCTGAGGTAATATCGGCGCCTGCCGGGCTTATCTGCCCCTGCCCAACAGGCGCTGTGCGCCGCGGCAGCGTAAAATACGCCATGGCGAAAGAATAAGAACTGCACGAAGAAGAAGATGCCATTCCAGACGAGAATCGTTCGCAACAGGATTTTCCACGCTGCAATGGCGCATAATTTCACACTATGTTGAACCAGCGGGCAGCGCGTTTAGCCGTCTGCCCCGCTAATTTTTGAATGAATTGATACCATGACCGAGATCACGTCTTTAAGAGACATCCCGCAAAAAAATATCTTCCGCAAGGGCGACACCTTTGTGCTGTTCGGCGAGCTGTTCGGCCGCGGCTATGTGAATGGCTTGCTGGACGAAGCACGCAAGGCGGGCATGAATATCGTCGGCATGACGGTGGGCCGCCGCGATGAAAACATGGCGCTGCGCCCGCTGAACGCGGAAGAGCTTGCCGAAGCCGAAGCCAACCTGGGCGGCCGCATCATCAATGTGCCGCTGATGGCCGGTTTCGACCTCGACGCGCCTGCCGGCGAACCGACCCCGACGGCCCTGCTGGCCGACATGACCCTGAAAAGCTGGCAAGAAGACAAGCTGGACTGGGCGCAGATCGAGCGCTGCCGCGAAGCCGGCATCGCCCGCTTCAGCGCTTCCGTGGCGAAAGCCATGGCCGAGCTGGACAGCCTGATTCCTGACGGCAGCAATGTGTATTTCGCCCACACCATGGCCGGCGGCATTCCGAAAGTCAAAGTCTTCCTGGCCATCGCCAACCGCATCTACAAAGGCCGCGGCGAGCGCTTCATGTCCTCGCGCGCCCTGCTCGACAGCGACCTGGGCAAGCTGATCCTGATGAACTTCGACGAAGTCACGGCCAATACGCTGCAACACCTGATCGACGGCAGCGCCGCCATCCGCGCCCGCATCGAGCAAGCAGGCGGCCAGGTGCGCTACAGCGCCTACGGCTACCACGGCACGGAGATCTTGATCGACGGCAAGTACCAGTGGCAAACGTACAGCAACTACACGCAAGGCCTGGCCAAGATGCGCCTGGAAAACGTGGCCAAGGCCGCGTGGGAAAAAGGCATCAAGGCGACCGTCTTCAATTGCCCGGAAATCCGCACGAATTCGTCCGACATTTTCGTCGGCGTGGAACTGTCGCTGTTCCCCCTGCTCGACGCGCTGAAGAAAGAAGGCGGCGCAGCCTGGGCCGAAGAGCAATGGAAAATCTGCCAGGGCTTGCTGGAAGACGGCGTTTCGCTGCAAGACTTGCTCGACCGTATCGCCGCCTACAACGGCGACGCCACCAGCGTGCAATTCCGCAACTTCGCCGCCTGGCCGATGGACAACACGCCAGAGCTGGCCGACGTCATGATCGGTACCTCGGACGACATCACCAAGCTGCACAAGGACCGCAAGGAACTGATCACCGACCACCTGAGCTCGCTGGTCCTGGAAGGCACGGGCCCGCTGATGTTCCACGCCATGTCGGAGCCGCAAGCGCCCGTCGTCTGGCTCAACCACGACATCATCGCGCGCCAGCTGAACTCCGTGCATAACTGATTCCAGCATCGCCGCAGTCTGACCACGCCGTCCCCGGTTCGCGCCCGGGACGGCGTTTTTCATGCAAGGGCAGCGCCCGATTAATGGGCTAAACCGTATGCCAAGCGAAAAACTTGCCGGATCACGATAAATCAGTGATAATGCGTCTCGCGTTGCCGGGATGGCGGAATAGGTAGACGCACGGGACTCAAAATCCCGCGCTGGAAACAGCGTGCCGGTTCGATTCCGGCTCCCGGCACCACCAGACATTGCAGTACCAGAAAACAACCACTCATTCTCAGGATCGGGTGGTTTTTTTTCGCCTGATTTTCCACGCTTTCGCCGCCCCCTCCGTGTCAAATGCGCACCCTGTGCACCCAACTTGCTAGTCACGCGCCGCAGCACCGGCCGCGCGCGCCCTGCAAACGGTAAAAATGGAGTATTTCATGCTGTCAAGAAAATCTTGCATTGCAATAAAAAGATGTGGCTCAAAAGTAAATTAATTTATAGCCAATATTTCATTTTGCCGGAGCAAGCGGCATACTAAAGCCTCAGGCCCTCGCCCACTTTACGGCTCACGTCTGGGCATGCAAGCTGCCGTCATGCCTCGCCGTACGGGATGCTCAATGTCCATAAATTTTTCGATCCTACCTTCCGGTGCCTATGAACTCCCTCTCTGAACTTGCGTCCGCCACGAAGCAAAATGACTTCGCCTATTTTCGTGAACTCAATGCGCGGCTGGGAACCCTCAAGGCGGCCAACTATGATGTGGCGTCAAAATGCAATTTGCGTTGCGAGGGCTGCCTGTTCTTCGAAGGCGAGGAGAACGAAGGACACGAAGACAGCCGTTCGCTTGCCGAATGGGATGCCCTGTTTGCCGCCGATGCGGCGCGTGGCGTCACGCTGGCCTACATGGCGGGCGCGGAACCGAGCCTGGTGCCCGACCGGCTGCGTGCGGCCCAAAAATACATCCCGCATGGCATTGTGTTTACCAATGGCACGATACGCTTGCCCGACGATATCTTTTATCGCATCCATATCTCTTCCTGGGGTGTCGATGAAATCGGCAGTTCATTGCGCGCCGGCGACGTGCTGACCAAGGCGATGAACAATTACCGCGACGACCCGCGTGCCGTTTGCGTGTTTACCATTACCTCCCTGAATATCAATCAGATCATGATCATGGCAGAGCTTGCCAACAGTCACGGCTTGCCGCTCACCTTCAGCTATTTCAGTCCCACCACCCGCTATCTGGACAAGCTGGAAAACAAGGCCGATAACGACAAGGCGTATTTCCGCATCAGCAGTGCCACGCAAAGCCTGGCCCTGACGCAAGCCGACTTTGCCCATGCACGCGCGGAAATTGTGCGCGCCATGCTGGCCTATCCGGAAACGGTGCAATACTCCCTGCACTATGACGACTGGGTCACGGGCGACAAGCTGTATGACATCGATCCCGTCACCAAGATCGCCAGGAACTGCGGTTTTCGCGTCACCAAGCAAGTGCATGTGCATGTCGATCATCAACCGGGCAAGGGCAAGTGCTGCAGTTCGAATATCGATTGCAGCAACTGCCGCGCTTATGCGATGGGACAATCGACCTATCTGTCGCGTATCCGTGAAGCCGTCAGAAAACCGGAAGAACTCGCCAAATGGCTGGAAGTGCGGGAAATCTGGGCCAAGCTGTTTTTGAACGCCAACAACTCGGCCAAGGCACGCCTGTAATACGATGAGTTTTACCTCGTACTGGTTTGCCCTCGCCTTCCTGCCCCTGTCCGCGTATGGCTATCGCCACTTGCTGTCGACAAGCCATGTCAAGCTGCTGCTGCCGCTGCTGATTTCGCTGGCTTTTTATTACCTCAACGATGCGCACAACCTGCTGCTGTTTTGTGCGTCGATGGGCGCCAACTGGCTGCTCGCCGGCCTGATAGGCAGGAACCGCGGGAAAACCCGCTACCTGGCGCTGGCCATTGCGGGAAATTTATGTTTTCTTGCCGCGTACAAGTATGCGAAATTCTTTGTCGTGCCCGGGATGGCGATCCCAGCCTTACCGCTGGGCATCTCGTACTTCACGTTTACGCAAATCGCCTTCCTGGTCGATACGGCGCGGGGACAGGCCCGCAGCACCAATCCGCTCGAATACGCGCTCTTCGTGGCCTGGTTTCCCCACTTGCCTGCCGGCCCCCTGCTGTCGCACAAGGACATGCTGCCGCAATTCCTTGGCGCGCCGGGCACGTCGTCGGCCTTGCATCCGGCGCCGCGCGACTATGCCGTCGGCCTCACCCTGTTTGCCATGGGCCTGTTCAAGAAATCCTGCATTTCCCCCATTTTCCTGTACGCGCAAGGCGACGTTTTCCTGCGCGCGGGACAAGGCGACCCCATCGGCCTCGTCGAGACCTGGATCGCCTGCCTGGGTTTCCTGTTTGAAACGTACTATGATTTTTGCGGCTATTCGGAAATGGCCATGGGCATCAGCCGCATGTTCGGCATCCACTTGCCAGTCAATTTCCATGCACCGTTCAAGTCGTCCAGCCCGGTCGAATTCTGGACCCGCTGGCATGTGACCCTGGGTGCCTTCATGCGCGACTACCTGTATCGGCCCCTGACAAAAAAACGCCAGGTATGGCGGCATTACGCAGCCCTGTTCGTGGTGATGATGGCTGTCGCCATCTGGCATGGCGCCACCATTCCGCTGCTGATCTTTGGCATTTATCAAGGGCTGCTCGTCACGGGCAACCACGCCTTGCGGCGCTGGAATCTGGTGTCGCGCAAAGGCGGCAAGCTGCAGCACTGGGCCGGCAGGACCTTCACGCTGGCGGCCATCGGCTTTTCCGTCAGCCTGTGGGCCACGCCCGACTGGCAGGAGGCCAGGCACGTCATGCTCGGCTTGCTGGGTGCCGGGCAGGCAAGCGCCTGGCCTGGAGGTTTTTTCGGCATCACCGCCATCCTCGCCGCCGTGGCATTTAACTGGTTCGCCCCTTCCCTGATCGACCTGATGGCGAAAGAGCTCCCCGCCTGGAGCGTGCAGCTGAAAAAGTCCACGACCAGCTCGCTGGCCTGGAAACCCAGCCTGGCGTGGGCGGTAGCAGTCGCCGTCGCGCTGTGCCTGGCACTCATCAATTTGTCCGCTGTCAAAGAGTTCAAATATGCAGGGTTTTAATCAAGACATCCCCATCGCGCGCTTTTTCGCCTGCGTTTTTTTCATTGCGCTCGGATTCGCGCTCCTTGTTGCCGGACTCGTTTTTATCGTCGATCCCTATGCCATCTGGCGGCACCAGTCGAGCCATAAGATCAATACCATCAGACTGGAGATTCCTAACAGTAGCCAGACAAGCGCGGCTGTATTGCGCAGCACGCTGAACCCGCCTGACGTGCTGATTCTTGGTTCTTCCCGGGTACGGCGTGGTTTCAACGAAACACTCGCCTCCAGCTTATACGGCGGCAACGTTCAAGTGGCTGGCATCGATGCCCTGCCGCTATCAACAGCCAGGGATCTGTTTTTCACCCTGAGCCAAGGGGCACGCATTCGAAGGCTGTATTTGGAAGTCAATTACCTCACATCCAATGCCTGCGAAACGAAAAATGAAAATGCGGTGACAAAAAATGAGCTCGACTTGCCGTTTCATTATCTGTCGCCCGAAAATGCCGTCATATACAGCCTAAGAACGCTGAAAATAAATCTGTTCCCTCCGCGCTCCTTCGACAGCTATTTTGACAAACAAGGACGTTACTATGACGATCAGGCTAAAGGGGCGACACGTGCAGGGGGAGCGCAAGCACATGAGTCGCGCTTTAAGCAGCTCTTCAAGACGATTGCAAGCGCTTGTCAAAATCATGCAAACAATGCCGCCGATATCAGGGATTTGACGGCCATCTTCCATCTCGCGCAAACCAGGCAGATAGAAGTTATTTTGCTGATTTTGCCTGTTAGCGAAAAATGGCAAACACGTATCCGCCAGGCCGGACTCGTGCCTCAAGCCGCGCAGTGGAAAAGGGAGGTCACCTTGCTCGCATCGCAATTCCATGTGCCTTTGCTTGACTATGAGCTGCGCAACGGTGAAAGTGATCATTCTGACAATTTCTCTCCTTCCATGCCCATGTTTTGGGATGAGACGCACTTCTCAAACCGCCTGGGCGACCAGCTGTTACGCGCTATGCTGGACGCCAGCGGCCGCTCTTCCATCCGGCCAAAAATCCCCTGACACCGCAGCCTGCCCTCCAGGCCCGCCTTCACCGCCGCCCACCCCGTATCGATAATGCTGAAACGCCGAAATTGCGTTTGCGCCCGTCCGGCTATCCAAACGGCCGTACGCCAAACAGCACGCCGTGCAGCCAGAACGCCAGCAGCAGCCACAGCGCACAGCCCGCGCCGACCGCGATCAGGGTGCCTGCCATGGTGCCGCCCTCGTACGCCACGCCGGCCGCGCGGTCGCGTTGCACGGCGGAATACAGATCGATTGACGACCAGACGAGAAAGCCGCCGAACAGCAGCACATCGGCCACGTTGCCGTTGGCCAGCAGATGCGCCACGGCCCAGAATTGCGTGCCCAGCAGCATGGGGTGGTGCACCAGGGTCTTGATATGGTTGCGCGGCACATTGGCCGCCGCCAATAAAATCAGCGAGAACAGCATCAGCAGGGCACTGATGTGGCGCAAGCCCATGGGCGGCGACCACAGCACTTGCGGCTGCTGGCGCGCCAGGGCGTAGCCCCAGATGATCAGGCCCAGCCCGACGAACGCCACGAGCGAATACAGGCCCTTCCAGCGCTTTTCGCAGAGGCGCGCCAGCTGGGCGCTGCGCCAGCCGTCAGCGACGATGCGCACCGAGTGCAAGCCCAGGAACAGCAGCAAACCGAGTATCAGCACCGTCATCGTCCACTCCCCAGTCCATATCCTCTATCCAGCATACCCGACATCATGGCCGGCGGCGTCCGCGCAGATCAACGTTCTTCGCGATAGTAGTCGCAGCCCTCGAACGTGGTGCGCAGCGCCTGCTGCAGCTGGGCGTAGCGCTCGGGCGTCAAGTTGAAACGCACGTCGATCTGGCCGTCGTCGTCCATCTGCATGGCGGCCTCGGCATCCATCTGCACGGACAAACGGTTCGGATGCAGAATCACGGCGTGCATGTGGCCGTACCAGGCAAATTCCTGGCCGCCATATTCGATGTAGGGCTCGTCCATGCCCATGGCCACGTCCTGCTCGTCATACTCGTCGGCGCGCTGCAGCATCAGGTAGACGGGCTCGCCTTTGCCGGCTGGCGCGGCCAGGGTGGTGATCAGGGCATCGTCTTCATTGATGACGGACAACTCGGTGGCGGTAAATCCTGCGGACATGGCGTGCTTTCAACAAATATGGGGATGGCGCCACCATAGCGCAAAAGCGGCACGGACGACATAGCGCGCGATGAATAAAGCCTGCCGTCACGGAAATCCATCGCCGCCTATAATTGCCGCTCCAAACTATTTCTACAGGAGACCGCCTTGACCGCAGCATCGCCCTACACCACCCGCTTGGCCATCCCTTCCATCGCCACCTACCAGCACCTGCGCGTCGCCGCCGGCCTGAGCGCGAAAACCACGGATGCCGCGGCCAGGGGCTTGCCGAATTCCCTGTTTGCCGTGCAAGTGCTGCATGGCGACGAGGTGGTGGGCATGGGCCGCATCATCGGCGATGGCGGCTGCTTCTTCCAGGTCGTCGATATCGCCGTGCTGCCGGCCCACCAGGGCAAGGGATTGGGCAAGCTGATCATGCGCGAAATCCGCCAGTTCATCGATCGCGACGTGCCGGAAAGCGCGTATGTCAGCCTGATCGCCGATGGCCAGGCGCAAGACCTGTACGCGCAGTTCGGTTTCAAGCACACGGCGCCCGCCTCCGTCGGCATGGCGCTGAAGCGCTAGGCGCCCGATGCCGGCCTGGCTGCTGTGCACCATGACGCTGGCGCTGCTGTTGAGCGCCGCCGCCTGGCGCGCCGAGCGCACGCAGCAAAGGCGCGGGCGCACGACGCGCTGGTTGTGGCTGGCGGCCATCGCCGCGTCCGCCATCGTGCCCCTGGCATGGCTGCCCGGCGTGCTGGCGGCCATGCCGGCGGAACAGGCGCAGCTGAAACTGGGCTGGTTCATGCTATCGAGCGGCATGTTGCTGCTGCTGGCGCTGCGCAGCGTCTGGCTGCTGTCGCACCAGCGCCGCTGGCAGAAAACATCGTTGCTGGGCACGCCCGTATACTTGAGTGGCGGCATCGGTCCCTGCGTGGCGGGACTGCTGCGGCCGCGCATCGTGATGCCCGTCTGGCTGCGACTGATTTCGTCCCAGCAACAGGCGCTGCTGCTGGCGCACGCCCAATGCCGGCTGGCCGCGCGCGACCCGCAGCTGCTGGCCCTGGCGTACGCCTTGATTATTCTCATGCCGTGGAATGTGCCCCTGTGGTGGCAGCTGCACCGGCTGCGCTTTGCCATCGAAGTCGATTGCGACGCGCGCATGCTGGCGCAGGGCCACGCGCTGCGCGACTATGCCATCGTGCTGCGCCAGCACGGCCAGTATTATTCGGGGCTGACGGGCGCCTCGCCCATCGTGCTGAACGACCCGCGCGCACTGCGCCGGCGCCGCCGCCTGATGGCCAGATTTACCCGGAACCGGGCGGCGAACTTGCTATAGTAGCGGCAACGCCGCGCAATGCGCCCGCGCCACCGGCTTCCCCTTCAGAAATCAGAGAGATACCATGCTTTACCTGCTTGCCATCGTGATCGTCATCGCCCTGCTGTACTACGTCTTCAGCGGCCGCACGCCCGCCAAACCGCTGCACAAGCCGCTCATGTCGGTGCGCCAGTACGTGCCGGCGATTCCTGCGGGCGCACCCGCGCATCACTGGACCGATGAGGGGCGCTTTGCGTCGGAAGTGGAAAACGAATCGATGTACCAGCCCGCCATCGCCAAACTGGCCGGCGAGCATGGTCCCGGCAATGCGGAAGAGAAATGCCTGGCCCTGCTCGTCTGCGACGATGCCAACCCGTTCCAGGACAAGGCCATCGCCGTCTTCATCGATGGCCAGCTGGTCGGCTACCTGTCGCACAACGACGCGCTGCGCCTGCGCCGCAACCTGGGCCGCATGGACCTGGTGGGCCAGCTGACCTCGTGCGACGCCGTCATCCGCGGCGGCGGACTGTGGAATGGCAAGCGCCTGTCATACGCCGTCTGGCTGGACTTGCAGCCCTACAACTAAACGCTATCCCGCGCGCGCCAGCCTGACGGCGCGCGTGGCGATAAAGCTGGGCAGGTATTTTTCAATTTCAAAGCGCGGGTGGGGATGCATTTCCTCGTGGTAACCCGCCAGCACGAAGCCCGCCGCCAGCTGGCCGCCGATCTGGCTGTCCAGGCCGTGGCCGAAGATCAGTGCCTCGCCCCTTTCCATGCGCGCCGCCAGCGCATCGGCATCCATATCCGCCACGTCCGAATACGGCAGCACGAAACGCGGCCGTATCAAGCCCTGTTTTGCCCATTGCGGGTCGCGGTCGCCGATGAACACGGCCGGGTTGAAGAAACTGCTCAACAGCACGCCAGCGTCCGCCAGCACGCGCGCGCATTCGCGCCACACGGAGGCGATATCGGGCACGTACTGGTTCGACACGGGATGGACGATGACATCGAAGCTGGCGTCGGCGAAGCAGGCCAGGTCGCGCATGTCGCCCTGCACGGTGGCCAGTTGCAAGCCGTCGCGCTCGGCCACCATGCGGTCTTGCGCCAGTTGCTGCTCAGACAGATCAAAGACGGTCACATGCGCGCCGGCGGCCGCCAGCACGGGCGCCTGTTGCCCGCCGGCGCCGGCCAGGCACAGGATGCGCTTGCCACGCACGTCATCCAGCCAACCGGCCGGCAAGGGGCCGGGCGTCAGGTGGATGAGCCACTGTCCGGCGCGCGCCGCCGCGATGGTGGCGCTGTCGACGGGCTGCGACCACGGACTGTTCCGGGCCGCCTGGGCATCCCAGGCTTGCTGATTATGCCGCAAGAAGTTGTTACCTAAAGGCATCGTCATCCTTTCAGAAAAAAGCAGGACGCGAATGTAGCATGACACAAGGCAAGGCGTCGCACTTTGCAAAAAAACCACACAATTCCTGATGGAAACTTCTTCGCCCGCACCGCCATTCCCTTGGTGCGGCGAGGCCTGCGCCCCGCTTTTCCGCCTGCGCACGGCTTGCACGACAGAGAAAATAATTACAAATAAGATATTTGTTTCCAGAAATCTGGTAAGGTCATTTGCATCGGCCACCCGCAGCGATGGCCGGCCCCGATCCTGTTTTCAGCGCCACGACGCTCTATTTGCCTGCCCACGATGATACCTGCCAGCGTCCAGCACCTTTTCCACCTGCCCGCCGATCCGGCCCAGCTGCACCACGGCCAGCATGCGCCGGGCCTGGTGCTGCTGTCGCTCGTGATCGCCATTTTCACGTCGTGGATGGCCTTCCAGATGACGGCGTACAGCCGCGCGCAGGCGAGCATCAGCCGCCGCTTGCACTTGCTGTGCCTGCTGGCCGGCAGCCTGGCGCTGGGCTGCGGCGTGTGGGCCATGCATTTCATCGGCATGCTGGCCTTCGAGCTGGGCACCAGCGTCGCCTACGATCCGGGCCTGACCTTGCTGTCCATCGTGCCCAGCGTGGCGGCCTCGTTCGTGGCCCTGGCCACCATCAGCCGGCGCGCCGTCACGGCGCCGCTGCTGCTCAGGAGCGGCTTGCTGGTGGGCCTGGGCATCGGCGCCATGCATTACACGGGCATGCACGCCATGCGCATGGGCCTGTCGCTGCGCTACGAGCCGCTGCTGTTCGCGCTGTCGCTCGTCGTTGCCGTGGCGCTGGCCACCGTGGCCCTGTGGATACGCTTCGGCCTGCGCGGCTGGAGCGGCCGCGTGTCTGCCTCGCGGCGCACCTTGATCAGCGCCGGCGTCATGGGTTGCGCGATTGCCGGGATGCATTACATGGGCATGCAAGCCGCCCGCTTCGTGGGGACGATTCCCCCAGGCAATGATGCCGATGCCAACCGGCCCATGCTGGTGATCAGCGTGACCCTGCTGACCATCGCCCTGACGATCCTCGTCGCTTCGGCCGTGGGCATCTTGCGCTACCGCGAACTGTTTCGCCACCTGAACCAGAGCGAACACTGGACGCGCTCGCTGTTGACGAGCACGGTCGACGGCGTCATCACCATCGACCGGCATGGCGGCATCGTCGACTTCAACGGCGCCGCCGAGCGCATCCTCGGCTGGCGGGCGGCGGAAATTGTCGGCCGCCACGTCAGCCTGCTGGTCAGCGACGTGCGCCAGTCGGAACAGCAGGGCCTGCTGCACTACCTGCGCACGGGCGAAGGCGAGGCGGTCCACACCAGCGAGGAAATCGTCTACCTGCGCAAGGATGGGGTGCCGGTCGCCGTGCAGCGCTCGATGGCCAGCGCGCGCCTGGCCGACCAGGATTTATATGTGCTGTTCATTACGGACATCAGCGAACGGCGCGCCATGCTGGCCGCCCTGCGCGAAAGCGAGCAGCAGTTGCGCTCGCTGATCGGCAATCTGCCCGGCATCGCCTTTCGCTGCACCACGGCGGAAAACCAGCCCATGCTGTTCATCAGCGATGGCGTGGAAGGGGTCACCGGCTATCCGCCCGCCGACTTTCTCGGCGCCGCTCCGCGCCGCACCATCACGGGCCTGATCGCCAGCGAAGAGCGCGCCTACGTCATCGACGTCTTCAACCGCAGCGTCGCCAGCGGCGAGCCCTACCTGCTCGAATACCGGCTGCTGCATGCGGACGGCACGGCGCGCTGGCTGTGGGAGCGGGGCACCGTCGTGCACGACGCGGCAGGCGCCGTGCGCTGGGTCGACGGCGTCATCCTCGACATCAGCGAACGGCGGCAAATGGAGGAAGACTTGCGCATGGCCAAGGAAAAAGCGGAGCTGGCGGCCGCCACGCGGGCCAGCTTCGTCGCCAACATGAGCCATGAAATCCGCACGCCGATGAATTCCATCCTCGGCTTTACCGATGTGCTGCTCGACTCGCCGCTGGCGCCCGAGCAGCGGCGCCACCTCGATACCGTACGCCAGTCCGGCCGCTCGCTGTTGCGCCTGCTCAACGAAGTGCTCGATACTGCCAAGCTGGACAAGGGCGCCGTGGCGCTGGAATTGCGCGACTACAGCCTGCTGGCGCTGGTCGACGAACTGGCGTCCACGTATGGCATCCATGCGCGCGCCAAGGGTTTGCGCATGGAGGTGCAGTACGACCCGCAACTGCCGGCCATGCTGCATGGCGACGAATTGCGCATGCGGCAAGTGCTGGGCAACCTGCTCGACAACGCCATCAAGTTCACGCCCGGCGGCGTCGTCAGCCTGGCGGCGCGCCGCGACGATGGCCAGCTGCACCTGCTGGTGCAGGACAGCGGCATCGGCATCCCCGCGGAACGGCGCGACGCCATTTTTGATCCCTTCGTGCAAGCGGACGCCTCGACCACGCGGCGCTTCGGCGGCACGGGCCTGGGCACCACCATCAGCCGGCAGCTGGTGACCCTGATGCAGGGGCGCATCTGGGCCGATGCCGCCTTGCCGCACGGCAGCGTGTTCCACGTCATGCTGCCCTTGCTGCCGGCGCGCCAGGCGGCGCTGCCCGCCAGCGAACGGCGCAGCGTGCGCCTGCCGCCCCTGCGCGTGCTGGCCGCCGACGACGTGCCGCAAAACCTGGAACTGCTGAGCTTACTGCTGGGCAAGCGTGGCCACACGGTGGTCACGGCCGGCGATGGCGCGCAAGCCTTGCAACTGGCGCAGCAGGATGACTTCGACGTGCTGCTGCTGGACTTGCAAATGCCACACATGGATGGCCTGGCCGCCACGCAAGCCATCCGTGCCGCCGCCCTGCGCGACGGACGCCCGCGCGTGCCCGTGATCGCCATGACGGCCAGCGTGCTCGAAGCGCACCGCAAGGCGGCGCGGGCGGCCGGCATGGACGGTTTTGCCACCAAGCCCGTCGAATGGCAGGCGCTGGCGCTGGAAATCGCGCGCGTGCTGGGCCTGGCGGCGGACCCGGCCGACGATAGCCTCGCACCGCCGCCCGCTGGCGGACGGGTGCTGCACCATGCGGGCGCCCTGCAGCGCTGGGCCGGCAACGACAGCGCCTACCGCGCGGCGCTGGCCCGTTTCGGACGCGAGCATCCGCGCCTGCCGCCCGCCCTGCTGGCCGCCATCGAAGCGCGCGACCACGCGGCGCTCTTGTCGCACAGCCACCAACTGCGCGGCGTGGCCGCCAACCTGGGACTGGAGCAACTGGCCGCCAGCCTGGCGGCGCTGGAGCAATGCTGCGCCGGTCCCGGTCCCGCCACGGCGCAGCAGCTCGACGAAATCCTGGGCGCCCTGCTGACGCAATGGCCGGCGGCCTTGGCTGCCATCGCCCGGCTGGCGCCGCCTGCCTTGCCGGCGGCAACGGCGGCGGCGGCCATCGACGTGCCCGCCGTCCGGCAAGCGGCCAGTGCCCTGTTAAGCGCCTTGCGGCGCGGCGAACTCGATGACGCGGCGCAAGCACAGTTGCAGCACGCCATGGGCGCGCAAGCGGACGAGCTGACGCCGCTGCTGCATGCCATCGACGACTTTGATTTCCCCCTGGCACAGTCGCTGCTGCACGACTTGCTGCACACCTACGCCCCGGAGTCCCCATGAATGCACCAGCCAGGCCCGTGATTCTCATCGTCGACGATGAGGCGGCCAATTTGCAATTGCTGCGCCAGATCTTGCAGAACGACTATGCGCTGCTGTTCGCCAAGGATGGCGCGCGGGCGCTGGCACTGGCGCAGCAGGAGCGCCCGGCCCTGATCCTGCTCGACGTGATGATGCCCGGCATGAGCGGCCACGACGCCTGCCGCCAGCTGAAGGCCGCGCCGCTGACGGCCGCCATCCCCGTCATTTTCGTCACGGCCCTGAACGACATGCGCGACGAACTGAGCGGTTTTGAGGCGGGTGCCGTCGATTACATCACCAAGCCGCTCAGCCCCGCCATCGTGCGCGCCCGCGTGCGCACGCACCTGTCGCTGGTGCGCATCGATGAATTGAAGGAAACGCGGCTGCAGATCGTCCAGCGCCTGGGCCTGGCGGCCGAATACAAGGACAATGAAACAGGCTTGCACGTGATCCGCATGAGCCATTACGCGCGCCTGCTGGGCGTGGCCGCCGGCATGGACGAGGCCGCCGCGGACGACCTGCTGCACGCGGCGCCCATGCACGACGTGGGCAAGATCGGCATCCCCGACCGCATCCTGCAAAAGCCGGGCAAGCTCGACGCGGACGAGTGGAGCATCATGCAGACGCACGCGCGCATCGGCGGCGACATCATCGGCGAACATGCGGAAGGCGGCATGCTGGCGCTGGCGCGCGCCATCGCCGTGTCGCACCATGAAAAATGGGATGGCAGCGGTTACCCGAACGGCTTGGCAGGCGAAGCGATCCCGCTGGCGGGGCGCATCGTCGCCGTGGCGGACGTGTTCGACGCGCTGACCTCGGTGCGCCCGTACAAGCGCGCGTGGTCGGTGACGGACGCCGTGGGCTATCTGCAAGCGCAACAAGGCAGCCATTTCGATGCGCGGCTGGTCGACCTGTTTGTCGGGGAATTGCCCGCCATCGACGCCATCCGGCTGCGCTGGGCAGAGAAAGCGGAACACCACGCGCCCGCTTGAAGAGTGAACTCCCGCCACGGCCAGCGTTGTTGCGTCACACAAGCAAGTGCCGGACAGATGGCGCCGGCGCCGATGCAGACCACTGGAGGGGCCAGGAGTTCAATGCCATTATGGCTGGCGGCGGGGCAGGCATTTTGATGCACATCAAACAGCTTGCACTTTCCTGGCTGCGCACTTGCAGATGGCCCTGGCCTCTCTTTTTTTGACTTACATCAAGCCCAGCATAAGAAAAGCCCCGGCCAGCACGGCAATGCTGGACTTGCCCGTGTTGCCGTTCTAGCCTTGTTGCCATCCTGACTACCGAGTGACAACATGGCTTACAAATCCATCCTCGTCCACGCCGACCTGTCGCGCCATGCGCCGCAGCGCATCGCCATCGCGGCGCGGCTGGCGCACGCGCACCAGGCGCACCTGATCGGCGCCGCCATGACGGGCATGTCGCGCTTTACCCTGGAAAACAACCGCGGCATGCGCGGCGGCGCCGTGGCGGCGCAGATTTCAGCCTTGCATGGGCAGGCGGAACAGGCGCTGGACCAGTTCGAGACGCTGGCGCGCCAGGCCGGCGCCGCCTCGCTCGAGCGCCGCCTGATCGAAGACGATGAGGATGGCGGCATGGCCGTCAGCGCCCGCTACAGCGATCTGACCGTGCTGAGCCAGCACGACGCCGGCGAAGCCTTGCCCGGCGCCATGAGCGACCTGGTGCCCTACGTGATGCTGAACGCGGCCCGTCCCGTGCTGATCGTGCCGCGCAGCGGCCAGTTCGCACAGGTGGACAACACGGTCGTGGTGGCCTGGGATGGCAGCATGGAAGCGACGCGCGCCATCGGCCACGCCCTGCCCCTCTTGCGCGCGGCGCGCCTGGTGGTGCTGGCCCTGCTGCACCCGCCGGTCGGCCACGCGCAGCCGGCGCGCCATCCGGGCGCCGACATCGCCGCCTACCTGAGCCGCCATGGCGTGCCCGTGGAAGTGCGCCCGGCCGTCGCCACGGGCGACATCGGCGCGGCGCTGCTGGCCATGGCCGCCGAAGTGCATGCGGACTTGCTGGTGATGGGCGGCTACGGCCACGCGCGCTTCCGCGAAATCCTGCTGGGCGGCGTGACGGAAACCGTGCTGCGCCAGATGACCTTGCCGGTGCTGATGGCGCACTGACACCAAGCGCGCTCCATGTCGTTGCACAATGGGTATACTTGCCTGTTTATCCATATCAAAGCAATGTACATGAACCAACAACTCCTCAATTGGGGCAATAGCCTGGTGCCGTTCGGCGGCGAACTGCTGTGGACCGCCCTGCCGTGGATGCTGCTGTGCAGCGCGGCCGGCTTCGTGCTGGCGCTCGGCATCTGCTACCAGCTGGCCAGAAAATGCCTGCTGGTGCGCCGTCCCCGCGCCTGGCATGTGGCCGCCAAGCTCAGCTATGTACTGATCCTGCTCGCGCTGCCGCTCCTCGGTGCCGGGTTTGGCGCCGTGCACAGCGTGCACCGCGTGGTCAACCAGGCCCTCGAGCGCGACTTGCAGCCCGTGGTCGAGGCACAGATGCCGGCGCTGCGCGTCTACCTGGAACAGCAGGTCAAGCTGATCGCCCCGGGCCAGCCCATCAGCGTGCGCAGCCTGCTCGAACCGTTCGTGCAAGGCATGTATTACCAGCCCACATCGAGCAGCTACTGGGAACGCAGCAAGGCGCGCTGGATCAATGAATTCATTCTGCGCCGCGGCAGCGTGCTGCTGACGCAGGTGCTGCAGGAACAGCTGATCGCCAGGGTCGGCCTGCTCGGCGAAGCGCTCAAGGGCGCCAACTTCCGTGGCCAGGCGACTGGCGAGCTGGCCGCGCTGGGCACCGACCTGGCCGTGCGCCTGACCACCGACGTGGCGCGCCATGCCGACTTCAGCAAACTCGACAAGTCAGTGCCGATGATTTTCATCGACGCCATCAAACGGCAAGCCGGCGCCTATTTCAATTCGCTCAAGATCACGCTGGGCCTGTTCGCGCTGGCGGCGCTGCTGCTGGTATGGGGCGAGATCATGCTGTACCGCCATTACTACCTGCGCCGCCATCCGCCCGCCGCGGCCCTGCCCGTGTCGCCCATGTAAAAAAAGCCGCGCCTCCTTGCGGATGGCGCGGCTTTCAGGCGGCAGCTAAACCCTTAGGCTTTGCGCTGCGCCACGGCGTCGACGACGCACAGGGCCGTCATGTTGACGATGCGGCGCACGGTGGCCGATGGCGTCAGGATGTGCACGGGCTTGGCGCAACCGAGCAGGATCGGACCGACGGCGATGCCGTTGCCGGCGGCCGTCTTCACCAGGTTGTAGGCGATGTTGGCCGATTCGATGTTCGGCATGACGAGCAGGTTGGCGTCGTTCTTCAGTGCCGAATTCGGCATGATTTTTTGACGCAGCTTGCTGTCGAGGGCCGTATCGCCGTGCATTTCGCCGTCGATTTCCAGGTCCGGCGCGCGTTCCTTGATGATGGCCAGCGCGGCGCGCATCTTTTGCGCCGAGGCGCTGTCGCTGGAACCGAAGTTCGAGTGCGACAGCAGGGCCGCGCGCGGCGACAGGCCGAAACGGGTCATCTCTTCGGCGGCCATGATGGTGATCTCGGCCAACTGGTCCGCGTCCGGGTTTTCATTGACGTGCGTGTCGACCATCACCAGCTGGCGTTCCGGCATGATCAGCACGTTCATGGCAGCGTAGACATTGCTGCCGGCGCGCTTGCCCAGCACCTGGTCGATGTATTTCAGGTGCAGCTGGGTGGTGCCGAAGGTGCCGCAGATCATGCCGTCGGCGTCGCCCTTGTGGATCATCATCGAACCGATCAGGGTGTGACGGCGGCGCATTTCCAGTTTAGCGTATTCCTCGGTGACGCCTTTGCGGCTCGTCATGGCGTAGTACGTATTCCAGTAATCGCGATAGCGCTCGTCGAAGTCCGGGTTGATGACGTCGAAGTCGACGCCTTGCTTGAGGCGCAGGCCGAACTTCTGGATGCGCGCTTCGAGTACCGGTGGGCGGCCGACCAGGATGGGACGCGCCAGTTTTTCATCGACCACCACTTGCACGGCGCGCAGCACGCGCTCTTCTTCGCCTTCGGCGTAGACGATGCGTTTGAGTTCGGCCGGCGTGGATTTGGCCATCAGGAACAGCGGCTTCATGAAGGTGCCGCTGCGGTAGACGAATTGCTGCAGGCTGTCCGCGTACGCTTGCAAGTCCTTGATCGGACGCGTGGCGACGCCGGAATCCTCGGCCGCCTTGGCCACCGCTGGCGCGATCTTGATCAGCAAACGGGGATCGAACGGCATCGGGATCAGGTATTCAGGACCGAACGACAGGTTGCTGATGCCGTAGGTGGTAGCGACGATGTCCGACTGCTCGGCATGCGCCAGGTCGGCGATCGCGTGCACGACGGCGATTTCCATTTCGCGCGTGATCGTCGTGGCGCCGCAATCGAGGGCGCCGCGGAAGATGTACGGGAAGCACAGCACGTTGTTGACCTGGTTCGGATAGTCCGAACGGCCCGTGGCGATGATGGCGTCGCTGCGCACGGCCTTGACTTCTTCCGGCAGGATTTCCGGATTCGGGTTGGCCAGCGCCAGGATCAGCGGGTTCGGCGCCATCTTCCGCACCATGTCTTGCTTCAGCACGCCGCCAGCGGAGACGCCGAGGAAGATGTCGGCGTCCGGGATGATCTCGGCCAGGGTGCGCAGCGGCGTGTCTTGCGCGAAGCGTTCCTTGTCCGGGTCCATCAGTTCTGTGCGGCCCTTGTAGACGACGCCGGCCAGGTCGGTGACGTAGATGTTTTTCAGGGGGAAGCCCAGGTCGACGATCAGGTCCAGGCAGGCCAGCGCCGCAGCGCCCGCGCCCGACACGACCAGCTTGCAATCCTCGATTTTCTTGCCGACGGCTTTCAAGCCGTTCAGGATGGCCGCGCCGACGATGATGGCGGTGCCGTGCTGGTCGTCATGGAAGACGGGAATCTTCATACGGTCGCGCAGCTGGCGCTCGATGTAGAAGCACTCGGGCGCCTTGATGTCTTCCAGGTTCACGCCGCCGAAGGTCGGTTCCAGCGAAGCGATGATATCGACCAGCTTGTCCGGGTCCATCTCGTTGATTTCGATGTCGAAGACGTCGATGCCGGCGAACTTCTTGAACAGCACGCCCTTGCCTTCCATCACCGGCTTGGCGGCCAGCGGACCGATATTGCCCAGGCCCAGCACGGCCGTGCCGTTGGTGATGACGGCCACCAGGTTGCCGCGCGCCGTATATTTATAGGCATTCGCCGGATCGATGACGATTTCTTCGCAGGGAGCGGCCACGCCTGGCGAGTAGGCCAGCGCCAGGTCGCGCTGGTTGGTCAGTTGTTTGGTCGGCGTCACGCTGATTTTGCCGGGGCGCGGGCACTCGTGATACTCGAGTGCGGCCAAGCGCAATTGTTGACGCAATTCTTCTTTTTTATCAGATGACGAATCCATGCTGTGCTGCCTTCCTGTTTGGTCGATCGGGTGTTCCGGATTTTATCAGACCGATTCTTTCAATTAGCTAGGTATTTTCCGCTAGCCACAGTCTGATATCACGAAAACGCATAACCTAGCATTGTAAGGCCGTGCGGCGGCACAAACGTCCTGAACAGGAAAAACTATCGAATTTTAGATTTCAATTAGTTTTTATGATGGAATGTCGGCGGCGCGCCACAGCGGCAGCGCGGCGACGGCGCGCTCGATATCGTCCATGTCGTCCGCGCCCAGGGTGCCGTCGAACGGCGCGGACAAAATGCGGCGCATCAGCGCCAGGCGCGTCGTCGCTTGCTGCGCGTCGATGAAGCGCGTCGTCTCCGCGCAATACTGCGCGCGGCGCAGGGCATCGGCGCCGTCATCGTCGCCGTCGGGATAATAATGGCGGCCGATGTGCTGCAGCGACTGCAGCAGGAATTCGATCTCGCGCAGGATGCGCAGCGCATCCTCGCCGGACAGCACGATGCGGCGGTTGGCGGGCAGCAGGGACGGCGGCGCGGCCCGGTTATTCAAAATTTTCATCGGTCAAGAAGGCATACTCGTCATCGATCAGCATCTGCAGATACGAGTCGAAGCTGTCGGCGATGACCAGGTAGCTGTCGGGATCGTGCAGGAAGCGCACCACCTGCCCCACATTGCCCGACGCCGTGGGCGTGAAATCGATATACAGCCGCGACGAGCCGCCATTGTTCATGCAATGCGAAAAACACAGGCGCTGGCCCTGCTTGATGCCGGCGTCGATGCGGGCGTCGACGATGCCGGGATCGTCGTCCAGATAATGGCCGTAGATGTCGGCGATGCTGCGCTGGTTCGCCTGCCCATCCTTGAGGATCTGCTCGACGGAGCTCAGGTAATACGGATACTCGAACACGTCCGAGCCCAGCATGTATACCAGCACCGTGCCGCCCGCATACTTCTGATAATAGGTGCCGTTGTACAGGCCCAGCAAGCGCAGCAGGCTATCCGGGCACAGCGGATACGTTTGGCGCAGGCTGGCCAGTTGCGCCGCGCTGGCGCCGCTGGCCAGCGCCAGCTCCGCCAGCGGCTCGGGCGGCATGGCCTGGCGCAAGCCTGCCAAATAATCGTCGACGATGTTCATGGGCGAAATATAGCAGCTGCCGGCACCCGGCAAGCGCACGCTAACGCGACGGTGCCAGATGAGCGCCGGGCGCGAAGCGCACGGCGATCAGCAACAAGACCACGACGCCGGCGGCCATCACCATCCATGCCTGGGCCAGGCTGGACGAATGCTGGCGGATCAGGCCGGCGATGAAGGGCATGCTGCTGGCGATGATGTAGCCGCCGCCCTGCACAAAGCCCAGCAGCGCGCCGGCGCCGGCCGGGTCCGTCACATGGTCCATGCTGACGATCAGCGACAGGGGAAACAAAGAGCCGATGCCGCAGCCCAGGAATATCACGGCGGGCAGCGCCAGTTGCGCGGGCGCCACGATCAGGCAAGCCAGGCCGGCCAGCACGGCCAGCAGGACGGACAGCAGCAGGATGCGGCGGTCGGGAAAGCGGTGGATGACGCTGGAAAGCACCAGTCCCGCCAGCACTTCCACCAGGGTCAGGCCGCCCAGCAGCAAGCCGCTGTCGGCCGCGCTCCAGCCCAGTTCCGTATAAAACGGCGGCAGCCAGGCCAGCACCAGCGTGTAGGCGCCCGTGCCGATGCCGAAAAACACCATCAGCAGCCAGGCGCGGCCACTGCCCACGGGCAGGCTGGCGCCGGCGCCGCCGGCCACGTCCACGCGCGAAGCCGATGCGCGGCGCCACAGCAGCGCGGCCGCCACGGCGGGCAGCGCCCACAGGGCCAGCAGCGCCTGCCACCCCAGCGACTGCGCCAGCGGTGAGGCGGACGCGGCTGCAATGGCCGCGCCGCCCATGATGCCCGTCGTATAAAACCCCATCAGCTGCCCTGCCCGCGCGGGGAAATGGCGCTTGATGAAGGCGGGTAGCAGCGCCTGCACCAGCGCGATGCCCAGGCCGCCCAAGGCCGCCGTGGCGATCAGGCCGCCGCTGCCGTGCAGGGGCCAGCGCAGCGCGCAGGCACAAGCGATGATGGCGATGCCGATGCCGATGCCGCGCGCCACGCCCAGGCGCCGCTGCAGCTGCGCGCCCAGCAAGGCGCACACGCCCATGGCGAACACGGGCACGGTGGTGAGCAAGCCCGCGTCAGCATTGCTGAGGCCCGTGCCGGCCTGGATGCTGTCCAGCAAGGGGCCGATGGCGGCCAGGATGGGCCGCAGGTTCAGGCCCAGCAGGATGATGGCGGCCACCACCAGGGCGGACGAGGGAAGCGGGGAAGAGACGGGGCGTTCGGATGGCATGGGAGAGTAGTCCTTGCCTCGCTGGGAGGCACATGGTTTAATGCGTCATATAAAATAACTCGATGAAAAGTATCTTAACATAAAGATAGAAATGTATCTTGATGTCGAGATAAATGGATGGCACCATGACAGATACCCCGCAAGAACACACGCGCGCGCAATTTGCCGCCGCACAATGGCAGCGCGAACTGCCGCAGATGGATACGAACGCCATGCAGCTGGTGGGCCAGCTGGGCACGGTGGCCCAGCTGATGGCGCGCGACTGGCTCAACCCCCTGTTTGCGGAACACGGCTTGCAGCCGGGCGAATTCGACGTGCTGGCCACCCTGCGCCGCTCGGGCGCGCCATATGCGCTGACGCCGACGGCCCTGTACGAGGCGGCCATGCTGTCCTCGGGCGGCATGACCAACCGCATCGACCGCCTGGAAGCGGCCGGCCTGATCGAACGCCGGAAGCATCCGACGGACCGGCGCGGCGTGCTGGTGGCCCTGACGCAAAGGGGATTGGAATTGATTGAAAGGCTGGTGCTGTTGCACGTGGACAACGAGCGCGCGATGCTCTCGGCTTTGAACTCGGACGAGCAGCGCCAGCTCGACCAGTTGCTGGCCAAGCTGCTGCACGGCATGGCGCAGGTGAAGAAAGTCTAAGTTTAGGAAAGCAGGCGCGCCAGCTCGCGCAGGGCCGCATGGCCGCGCCGGGCTTGGCGCTGCAATTCTTCCGGCGCGCAGTGTCCATACAGGGCCTGGACGTGGCCCTCGCTGGCGGCGCGCAGGTCGAGTTCGCCCGCACCGGGATCGGGCAACTGCCCCTCGACCAGGGTCAGGAAATAATGGCGGGGCGCGCCATGCAGGTTGGTCGCGAACTGCAGCACCAGGCCGCTGTCGAACAGCAGCGCCCCGCTGTGGGCGCCACTTTCCAGCAGCAGCCGGAACGGCGGCAGGGGGCGCCGCGCCGCGCGCAGCACGCTGGCCAGGCGCACTTGATAGCCGAGCTCCAGCCCGTTCGCGTGCAAGCGGCCCTGCTGCAGATACACCTTGAACGAGGCCTGCACGGCGCGGCCGGCACGGCGGAACCAGCGTTCGTCCTCATACAGGCACAGCTGGCCGCCGTCGCACAGCTCGTAAAACCCGCGCGCCAGCAGTTCCGGCGCCGTAAACGTGTCCAGGCCGACGGCCTGCGGTTCGCGCAGCCAGCCGTCGTCAAGATAGGATTGCATCAGGGCGTGGATATCGTGGAAGGGCATAGGGGCATGATCGGCGGTGGCAAAGGCCTGTATTGTAGGCCAGCCTATAATAGCCGGGCCACACCATCATTCAACGAACAGACCACGCCATGGCCCCACACGACGCGCTTTCCGAATTCGACCTGATCAAACAATATTTCGTGCGCCAGCGCCCCGGCCGCGCCACCCTGGGCATCGGCGACGATTGCGCGCTGCTCACGCCCGGCGCGGGCAAGCAGATCGCCATCTCCTCGGACATGCTGGTCGAGGACCGGCACTTCTTTGCCGGCGCCGACGCCCGCATGCTGGGCCACAAAAGCCTGGCCGTGAATTTGTCCGACCTGGCCGCCATGGGCGCGCGTCCCGTCGCATTTACTTTGGCCCTGGCCCTGCCGCAGGCGGAACGCGCCTGGCTGGCCGGCTTTGCCGACGGTCTGTTCGCGCTGGCCGACGCCTTTGATTGCGAACTCATCGGCGGCGACACCACCAAGGGCCCCTTAAATATCTGCATCACCGTGTTTGGCGAACTGACGCCGGGCCAGGCCCTGCGCCGCAGCGCGGCCGTGGCGGGCGACGATATCTGGGTCAGCGGCACGATCGGCGACGCGCGCCTGGCGCTGGCCGGCTACCGCATGGAACAGGAGCTGGCGCCCGCCGACCTGCTGACAGCGGCCGCGCGCATGCACACGCCCACGCCCCGCGTGGCGCTGGGCTGCGCCCTGGCCGAGGCGGGCCTGGCGCATGCGGCCATCGACATCTCGGACGGCCTGGTGGGAGACCTGGGCCATATCTTGAAAGCGTCGCAAGTGGGCGCCACTCTCGACGTCGACGCCCTGCCGGCCGGCCCCGTGCTGGCGCGGCAAGCGGCCAGCGTGCGCCGCCGCTACACGGCCGCCGGCGGCGACGACTATGAACTGTGCTTCACGGCGCCGACATCGTCGCGCGACGCCATCGCCGCCCTGGCGGCAAGCTGCGGCACGCCCGTCACGCGCGTGGGCAACATCGAGGCGCAGGCAGGCCTGCGGCTGGTGGATGCAAGGGGGCAGCCGCTCGACCTGCACTTATCGTCTTTCGACCACTTCAGCGACTAAGTTCTACCGCACCGCCACCCGCGCCAGCCCCGGCTGGTTCACCATCCAGTAGTGCTGGAAGGCCAGGCGGATGTTGTCGCGCAGCTGAGTGTCGTCCCACGGCTTCGTATAAAAACGGTAGATGGCGCCGCGGTTGATCGAATCGAGCACGGCTTCCAGGCCCGTGTAACCGGAGAGGATGATGCGGATGGTTTCCGGGTACAGCTCCTTGACCTTGCTGAGGAATTCCGTGCCGCTCATGCTGGGCATGCGCTGGTCGCAGACGATGACGTGCACGCGGTGCAGCGCCAGCATCTCGAAACCTTCGGCCGGCGTGCTGGCCGTGAGGATGTGATAGCCCTCGGGACGGAACAGGCGGTGCAGCGATGACAGCACGTTGACGTCGTCGTCGACGATGAGCAGGGTTTGCGCCGGCTGCGCGGCCGGGTCGTGGCCGGGCGGCAGGCCGGCGCCGGCGACGATCATCTGCCCCAGTTCCAGCGCCGGCAGGGCGCGGCTGAAATAGAAGCCCTGGATTTCGTCGCAGCGGTTGCGCCGCAGGTATTCCAGCTGCGGGCGCGATTCCACGCCTTCGGCCACCACGCTCAGTTTCAGGCTGTGCGCCATGCTGACGATGGCCAGCGCGATGGCCGCGTCGTTCGGGTTGCTGGTGATGTTGCGCACGAAGGCGATGTCGATCTTCAGCTTGTCGATGGGGAAGCGCTGCAGATACGCCAGGCTCGAGTAACCGGTGCCGAAATCGTCGATGGCCACCTTCACGCCGATTTTCTTCAGTTTGCCCAGCACGACGATGGTGCGCTCGGCGTTCGACATCAGCGCCGTTTCCGTCAATTCCAGCTCCAGCAATTCCGGCGCGACGCCGTGCAGCGCCAGCGCCCGCGTCACCTCACCTTCCAGGTCGCCTTCGGCAAACTGGCGGCTCGACACGTTCACGGCCACGTGCACGGGCCCCACCTCGCTGTCGCGCCACTCGGCGATCTGGCGGCAGGCGGCCTGGATCACCCAGGCGCCCACGCGCACGATCAGGCCCGTGTCTTCCAGCACCGGCACGAATTCGGCCGGCGCCACCAGGCCGTAGCCGGGACGGCGCCAGCGCAGCAGCGCTTCCACGCCGCTGATGCGGCCCGTGCGCAAATCCACCTTGGGCTGGTAGTACAGGATGAACTGCTCGTGTTCGAGCGCATGGCGCAGCGCCAGTTCCAGGTCCAGCCGCGCCAGCACCTGCACGTTCATGCCGGCAGTGAAAAAGCGGTAGCCGTCGCGGCCCGCCTGCTTGGCGCCGCCCATGGCCGTATTCGCGTATTTGATCAGGGTTTCCGGGTCGGTGGCGTCGTCCGGATACATGGCGATGCCGATGCTGGCCGTCAGGGTGGCCGCATGGCCGCGCAAGTCGAATGGCGCGCGCAAGGCTTCGCGCACCTGGTTCGCCACGGCCACGGCTTCCTGCTGGTTGCGGCTCATGGTCAATATGAGCGCGAATTCGTCGTTGCCCAGGCGGCCCACCGTGTCGCGCAGGCGCACGCATTCGACCAGGCGGTTGCTGAACTGGCGCAGCAGTTCGTCGCCCAGCGCCGCGCCCAGGGTGTCGTTGATGCTTTTGAAGCGGTCCAGCGCGATGAACAGCACCACGATGCGCCAGCTTTTTTCCTGCGCCAGTTCGACGGCCTGGGCCAGGGTCTGGTAAAACAGGCTGCGGTTCGGCAGCCCCGTCAAGCCATCGTAATGGGCCAGGTGCTTCAGGCGCTCCTGCGCCTGGCGCCGTTCGCTGATATCGCGCGCCACGGCGATCAGCAGCAGGCCGCCCGCGCCCTGCCCGCCCGCCACGGGCGCCTGCGCATACCAGTGCCAGCCCAGTTCCACGGGTATCAGGCTCAGATCGCGCCGCACCAGTTCGCACTCCGTCACTTCCGTGGCCAGGTGCGCCGGGCCGCCCGGCAGCCCGGCCAGCGGCGGGGCCGGCGGCGACGGCAGCAAGGTGCCGGGCGCCAGCGCCAGCAGTTCGGCGCGCGCATAGCCAAGCAGGCGGCACGCGCCATCGTTGACGTCGACCAGGGTCATGCCCAGCACGTCGACGAGGAAGATGGCGTCGGTGGTGGCGTCCATGGCGCCGCGAAAGCGCTGCAGTTCGGCCGTGCGCTGGCCCACCGTGCGTTCGAGCAAGGTGTTGTAGTGGCGCGCGGCGCGGTGCAGCAGCCGCACTTCGAGCATGTTGCGGATGCGCGTGAGCACCTCGAGCGCGTCGAACGGCTTGCTGATGAAGTCGCGCGCCCCCGCTTCCAGCGCCGCCAGCTTGGCGTCCGGGTCGGCGGCGATCACCAGCACGGGCAGATAGCCTTCCAGTTCCAGCGGGCGCAAGGCATCCATCACCTCGTAGCCGCTCATGCCGGGCATCGCCAGGTCGAGGATGATCAGGTCGAACTGCTGGCGCTGGTGCAGGCCGGCCACGGCGCGCGCGTCGAGGGTGCTGCTGACGGCCGTGTAGCCGCCGCTTTGCAGCAAATGCTCGAGCAGGCGCAGATTGACTTCCTGGTCGTCGACGATGAGAATTTTCGCCGCGTAGATATCGGCCTGGCTGATCATGGCGCGCCTGTTCCCTTCTGCCGGCGCTGCTGCGCCACGTAAGCCAGGGTGCTGTTGATCGCCTCGGTAAATTCATCGAGGTTGATCGGCTTGGTCAGATAGCGGTAAAAGCCCAGCGCCAGGCTGCGCTCCACGTCGCCCGGCATGGCGTTGGCCGTCAGGGCGATGACGGGAATGTGCGCCGTGCGGGGATCGGCGCGCAGCAGTTTCAGCGCGTCCGTGCCGTTCACGTGCGGCAGGTTGATATCCATCAAAATCAGCTGCGGCAGGTGCGTGCGCGCCATTTCCACGCCCAGGCGGCCATCCGTGGCCGTCAGCAGCTGCAATTGCGGGCAATAGCGCACGATTTCCTCGACCAGGGTCAGGTTGGCGGGATTGTCTTCCACGTACAGCAAGGTCACGGGGGCGCTGTGCTCGAGCAGCGCGCCGGCCAGGTCCGGCCGCGGCAAGGCCAGGGTGGCGGGCGCGGGCAAGGCATCGACCACGCGCAGCTCGATCCAGAACGTGCTGCCCTCGCCGGGCGCGCTGGTCACGCCGATGCTGCCATCCATCAGTTCCACCAGGCGCTTGGTGACCACCAGGCCGATGCCGCTGCCCTCTTCCGTGCCGCCCTCCTGTCCCAGCCGGTTGAAGGGCTGGAACAGCAGCGCCACCTGTTCGCCGTCGAGGCCCACGCCCGTGTCGCGCACGCTGATGCGCACCCGCCCGCCCGCCTGCGGCGCGCAAGCGATGCTCACCTCACCCTGCTCGCGGTTGTACTTGAGCGCATTCGACAGCAAGTTCAACAAGATCTGCTTGAGGCGCGTGCGGTCGGCCAGCACGTTCAGGGGGCAGGCGTCGGGGAAAGCCATGCCGATGCCGCGCTGGCTGGCCAGCGGCGCGATCATGTCGCGGCATTCCTGCAAGATGGCGTCCAGGCCCACCGGTTCGAGCGACAGGCTGACCGTGCCCGATTCCACCTTCGCCAGGTCGAGGATTTCATTGATCAAGGTCAACAGGTGGCGCCCCGATTTCAGGATATGGCCGGCGAACTCCTTCTTTTGCTCCAGGGTCGACGGCAGGCGGTCGGAACTGAGGATTTGCGCGAAGCCAAGGATGGCGTTGAGCGGCGTGCGCAATTCATGGCTCATCGACGACAAAAACGCCGATTTCGCATAGTTGGCGCTGCGTGCCTCTTCCATCGCCATGGCCAGTTCGCCATTCGTCATTTCCAGCTGCACCGTGCGCTCGTGCACGCGCACTTCGAGCTCCTGGTTCAGGCGCATGACTTCCTGCTGCGCCTGGGTGCGCTGCTCGCCTTCGCGCGCCAGCTCGCCGTTCGAGCGCTCCAGCGCCTGCGTGCGCAGCTCGATCTCGGCCAGCATCTTGTTGAAGGAATCGACCAGCTGCGCCACTTCGTCGACGCTGAGCTTGCGCGCGCGGCGCGAATAGTCGCCCGTCTCGATCACTTCGCGCGCCACGTCGGCGATATCGAGGATCGGTTGCGTGATGACGAAATCGAGGCGGCGCAGCAACAGCAAGGCCACCAGCAGCGCCAGCACCGTCACGCCCAGCGCGATGGCCAGGTAATCGGCCGTGCGGCCGGCCAGCTCGTAGTCGGCGCGCAAATACACGGTGCCCAGCAGTTCGCCATTGTCGACGATGGGCTTGAACAGCTCCACCGAGGTGCCCTGGATGCTTTCGCCTTCCTTGCCCACCTTCGCCGGCAGCTCGCCCACATTCTGGTTCGCGCGGTAGCTGGCGAACAGGCTGCCGTCGGCCTTGTACAGGGCGCCGGCCGTCACGCGCGGGCGGATGCGCATCAGGTTGAGGTTTTCCAGCGCCAGGCGTTCGTCGTCGAAGGCCAGCGCAGCCGAGCTCATGTGCCCCAGCAGCTCGGCCTGGGTACTGATATCGGCCACCAGGTTGCGGTGGTAGGCGCGCAAGTCGTAGACGACGATGGTGCCCAGCGAAATGACGAGGGCCACCAGGGTGGTCAGCAAGACCACCGACATCAGCTTGTGGCGGATGGAGCGCAGTCGTATCATCTAGGCGCCTCCCGTCTGCACGCGGTAAGCGGCCAGCAGCATGCGCGCGCTGATGCGGATATGCGCCTGCGCCACGGGTTTCAGGGCCACGTCGAAGCGCACCTTGTCCTCGGCCATCACAAAATTGATCATGCTGCCCATCGCGTAGACCTCATCCGAATCGGACACCGTCAACAACGCCAGGCCACGGCTGGCGGCCAGCATCTCCTGCAGCGCCGCCTTCTCCAGCGCGCCCAGGTACAGCACGTGCAGCCCGGCCAGCGTTTCGCCGCGGCGCACTTTTTTCACCTGCACGGCGCGGCCGTTGACGCTATGCCCGGCCACGCTCTGCTCGAGCTGCTCGGCCAGCGCATCGGCGCCCGCCACACCGATCACCAGCGGCGCGTCGGGCCGGGCAAAGCTGCCGTCGGGCCATTCGACAAAACCGGCAAACTTGTACAGATACGCGGCCTTGACCTGGCGCTCCAGCTCCCCCGGCACCTGTGCCCGCGTCTCCGCGCACAGCACGCCCAACAGCAGCAATAGCCAGCCCCAGCGGTGAGCGCGGCGGCCGGCGCCGCGCGCGGGGTGGCGCAGGGGGCCAGGATGACGCCACCAGGTCCAGTTCAGAATTGCCATGACAACCGAGTAAAGATAATGCATACGAAGGCGCGGCACCATGCCGCTGGCCTGTTCGAGCGATGCGCACCAGGGTGGCGCAGCGACAGAGCGCCTGCCGGCCCGAAGTGGTAGCAAATGTATAAAAGAGTGTACGCATTTTCGCTGTGACCGGGGAAAGTTTCTTTTACCGTTGGCCATGCTACAGTCTTGCCACCATTTTCACCGCCTGCAGGAGCCATCCATGAGCAACGAACTCGTCCCCCTCTCCACCGCGCTCGGCCAGGCCTTGCAAGCGAAGGGCTTGCTGCTGGCCACGGCCGAATCGTGCACGGGCGGCGGCGTGGCGCAAGCCGTCACCGATATCTCCGGCTCGAGCGCCTGGTTCGAACGGGGCTTCGTCACCTATTCCAACGGGGCCAAGACCGGCATGCTGGGCGTGCCCGCCGCGCTGATCGCCGCACACGGCGCCGTCAGCGAGGAAGTGGCCGCCGCCATGGCGCAAGGCACCCTGCGCCACAGCGAAGCCCAGGTGGCCGTCTCGACCACGGGCATCGCCGGCCCCACGGGCGGCGTACCGGGCAAGCCCGTCGGCACCGTCTGCTTCGGCTGGGCCATGTCCGGGCGCGTGCAGACAGAGCGCCGGGTCTTCGCCGGCGACCGCCAGGCCGTGCGCGAGCAGGCCGTGGCGCACGCCCTGCGGGAACTGCTGCGCTTTATCCAGTAGCATCGGCGATGCAGGCGCGGTCGCGGCCCGCCTGCTTGGCCGCGTACAGGGCGCTGTCGGCGCGCATCAGCAATTCGTGGCGGCCGGCGCCGTGGCGCGGATATTCGGCGATGCCGGCCGAAAAGGTGCAGCCGGACAAGCTGTGCGGCGCCTGCTGGATCAGCAGCTGGCGGTAGCGCGCGGCGATATCGTCGATCTTGTGCGCCGCGATGAGGCTGTCGGCTTCGCGCAACAGCAGGCAGAATTCCTCGCCGCCATAGCGGCACAGCATGTCGCTGCCGCGCAACTGGCCTTCCACCAGGCGCGCGAACTGGATCAGCACTTCATCGCCAAAGTTATGCCCGTAGGTGTCGTTGACGCGCTTGAAAAAATCCAGGTCGATGATGGCGATGGCCACGGGCGCATCCGCATCGGCTTCGTGCAGGATGGCATTGAGGCAAGTTTCAAAATGGCGGCGGTTGTACAGGCCCGTCAGGTGGTCGCGCATGGCCTGCTCCTTCAGGCTGTCCTGCAGGGAATTGACGTGCAGGATCTGGTGCGCCAGTTCGCGGTTCAGGTGCTCGAGCTTGGCGTTTTCCGTCTCGCGCGCCGCCTGCAGCTCCAGCGCCTTGTCGCGCTCCGCTTTCAGGCTGTGCATTTCCTTTTCCAGGTTGCGCATCAGGCTGCGCGAGGCGCGCGCCGACTTGCTGCTGGCCTCGTACGCGGCCTGGTATTGCTGCAGGAAACCATACGCGGCTTGCCACTCGCCCAGCTGGGCATTGATATCGGACAAACCGCGCAAGATCTGCTGCTGGTGAAACGGGTTGCGCGTCCAGCTCAGCAGGCTGTGCGCCTGCGTCAGCGACGCCAGCGCCTGCGCCGTCTGGCCCGCGTGCAAGTCCAGCTTGCCGCGCACCAGCCACGCATGCATCTGCTCTTCCAGGTCCTGGCCGCGGCGCGCATATTCTTCCGCCCGCAACAGCAATTGCAGGGCGCTGGCCGGCTGTTGCAGCAGGATGGCGGCGTGGGCGGCGATGCAGAACAAAAAGGCGCGCACGGCCAGGTCTTCTTCCGGCCACTCGTAAAACGGCTCCACCAGCGCCAGCGCCTCGGCCGGCTTGCCCGTGGCTAATAAACACATGGCCAGGTTGGCCGAAACGATGGTTTGCTGGTATTTGAGCTTTTGCGCGCCGATGATGTCGAGCGCCTCGACCAGCAGGGGAATGGCGTCTTCATCGTTGCCCAGGTCATGCTGCGACGAGGCCAGGTTCGACAGGCTGTTGACCCGGTGCGCGGGGCTGCCGAAACGCTCGGCGATGTCCAGTGCCAGCAGAAAATTGCGCGGACCGTCCTGCGTATCGCCACGGTTCAGGGCATCGACGCCCAGGCGCGCGTACAGCATGAACTTGTGCAGCGAGTCGGGTATCTGCGCGGCCTGGCTGCGCGCCTGCAGGAAATGCTGCTCGGCATCGGCAAAATCGCCGCGCCGGCTCGCATACGCGCCCTGCAGGGCGGCCACTTCCATGCCCCCTTCCAGGTCGCCGCTGTGCTGGAAATACGCGTCCAGGCGTTCGCACGACGGTTCGGCCTCGCCCGCGTAATACGCCAGCCAGCAATGATTGAGTTCCGCATACGCGCCGCCGCGCGCATACTGTTGCCGTTGCGCCGCCGCCAGCGCCATCTGCGCCAGCCGGCGCGCCTGGCGGCGGTTGCCGACCAGGCAAGACAGGGCTTGCTGATTCAGACGGTCAATGTCGGCTTTATCGAGACTGGAGATCGGCACTGCGTCCTCGTTCACACTCTGGGGTGGATTTTTCACACAAAACTTGCTCTGTATCAATGGTATCCTGATTAACATCATAACCAGATTCGCTGTTCCGCATGGCATATTTGCAAAGGATTGTGGTAAAAATGCCAGTCGTGGCCTGGCCGGGCGCCTGCGCCGCTGTCACGGATCTTTGATTGTCACTGACGCAACAACTTGGAGTAGTCGCAATGCAAAACACGGTACATTTCATCCTGCAGGGCAAGGGCGGCATCGGCAAGACCCTCGTCTCGACCCTGCTGGCCCAGTGGATAGGCGGCAAGGACGGCACGCCTTTGCGCTGCTATGACACCGATCAGGAAAACGCCACGTTCTCGCGCTACAAGGCGATGAACGTCAAGCATGTGCCCGTGATGACGGATGCGCGCAACATCGACCCGAAACGCTTCGACGCGCTGATGATCGACATCCTCGAAGAAGACGGCAACTGCGTGGTCGACAATGGCGCGAACACATTTTCGCCGCTGATGGGCTACCTGCTGGAAAACGATTGTTTTTCGCTGCTGCAGGAATCGGGCCGCAAGGTCTACATCCACACCATCGTCGGCGGCGGCGATACCCTGCACGACACGGCCACGGGTTTTGTGGCCACGGCGCAAGCGACGACCGTGCCGCTGGTGCTGTGGCAAAACGAACACTTCGGCCTGCTGCAATCGGCGTCCGGCAAGCAATTCGTCGAATCGCAGTCGTACAGCGACAACCGCGCGCGCGTCAAAGGCAGCATCACCTTGAGCCAGCGCAATCCCGACACCTTTGGCGCGGACGTCAAGAAAATGAACACGGCGCGCCTGACGATGCAGGAAGTGTTGCAGAACGACAAGTTCAACATCATGGAAAAGCAGCGCATCAAGGTCGTCTACCGCGACATCTTCGAACAGCTCGACAAGGTGCAGTGGTAGATGGACCAGCACAAACTGCGCAGCCACGTATTCGACAAGACGGGCATCAAGATCGACGTCGATGACCCGATATTCGCCCTCGTGGCGCTGAACGAAGCCGTGCTGGCGGAAACCGTCGAGCGCCAGCTGACCCTGCTGGATGCCGCCACGCAGGCGCTGGCGGCCCAGGCGCGCGCGGCGGGCGGCTTGCCTGAGCTGCCGCCGGCGTCCCTGGCCAGCCTTGCCGACAAGGCGACGCCAGCCGCAGGCTTCACGCCGCGCGAATGGCGTTTGCTGGGCGCCGCGGCCATCGTCTCCATCGCCAGCGCGCTGCTGGTGCTGGGCGGCGCGGCCCTGTTGTATAAACTGTAGCACCGACCGTAGCACCGTCGCGCTGCGCCAGCCACGAGCGAGCCGCAGCGTCTTCTCCACCTATCCCTGGAAGCATGCATGAAACCGATCAAATTGCTGGCCCTCCCCGCCCTGCTGCTGTCGCTGTACGGCGCTCCCCTGAGCCTGACCCACGCCGCCGATGCGGCTGCGGCGGCCCCCATGGGCGCGACGGCCGTGCCGCACATCGCCTACGAAAAATACACCTTGCCGAACGGCCTGGACGTCATTCTCGTGGAAGACCATAAATTGCCCGTCACGGCCGTCAATATCTGGTACCACGTGGGACCGGCCAATGAAGCGCCGGGCTTGACGGGCTTTGCGCATTTGTTCGAGCACATGATGTTTGCCGCCACCAAGCACGTGCCGCGCGGCATGGCCGACCAGTTGCTCGAAGGCGCGGGCGCCACGGATTCGAACGGCAGCACGGATTTCGACCGCACCAATTATTTCGACACGGTGCCGTCGAACCAGCTGGAACTGGCCCTGTGGACGCATTCCGACCGCATGGGCTACCTGCTGGACGTGCTCGACCAGACGGCGCTGACGAACCAGCAGGACGTGGTGCGCAACGAGCGCCGCCAGAGCGTGGAAAATGCGCCGTACGGCATCGTGCAGGAAGCCCTGTACCACCAGCTGTTTCCCAAGACCCATCCGTATTACGCCAGCGTCATCGGTTCGCACGCGGACATCCAGAACGCGAAACTGGCCGACATCAAGGATTTCTTCACCAAATACTATGGCCCCAACAATGCCAGTCTGGTGATCGCCGGCGATATCGACAAGGCGAAGACCAAGGAACTGGTCAACAAATACTTCGGCAGCTTCAAGAGCGGCCCGGCCGTGCCGAAACCCGCTGTCGTGACGCCGCCCATCACGCAGGAACGCCGCATCGTGGTGCAGGACCGGGTCGAATTGCCGCGCGTCTTCATGGCCTGGCTGACGCCGTCCGCCTACACCAAGGATGACGCGGAACTGTCGATGGCCGCGCACATCCTGGCCGGCGGCAAGTCCAGCCGCCTGTACAAATCCCTCGTGTACGACAAGCAGATCGCCCAGGACGTGGGCGCCAGCCAGGGTTCGAACGCCCTGACGTCCATCTTCACCATCGACGCGACGGCGCGCCCCGGCCACCAGCCAGAGGAAATCGAGCAAGCCCTGCAAGTGGAGCTGGAGCAATTGCGCGCCAAGGGCCCCACCGGGAAGGAGCTGGAACGGGCGCGCAACAGCATCGAGACCACCATGCTGAGCCAGGTGGAAAAAATGGGCGGGCGCGGCGTGGCCAACTTGCTCAACGAATACAACCAGTACCTGGGCGACCCCGGCTACCTGGCCAAGGATATCGAGCGCTACCGCCAGGTGACGGCGGCCGGCGTGCAGCGCGCCGTGGATACCTACCTGAAAAACCAGTCGCGCGTCGTCGTCTACGGCGTGCCGGGCAAGCCAGACCTTGGCGCGGAAGTGCCGACGCCGGCGCCGGGCAAGGTCAAGCCTGCGCCAGGCACGGCCATCAATGCGGACGAGCCATGGCGCAATGCCGTGCCGAAAGCAGGTCCCGCACCGAAGATTGTGCTACCGCAAGGAAAATCGTTCACCCTGGCGAACGGCCTGACCGTGATCCACCACTACAATCCGGCTGTGCCGCTCGTTTCCAGCCAGCTGGTGATCAAGAGCGGCTCGGGCGCCAATCCGCCGGCGCAGCCGGGCTTGTCGAGCTTTACGGCGCAATTGCTGCAGGAAGGCACTGCCACGCGCAGCGCGCCGCAGATCGCCGACGATGTGGCGCAACTGGGCGCCCTGCTGAGCACCGGTTCCGGCACGGATGCCTCGTTTGCCCAGTTGACATCGCTCAAAGCCACGTTCCCGCAAGCGCTCGACGTGCTGGCCGACGTGGTGCTGCACCCGCAATTCCCGCAAGAAGAGGTGGAGCGCCAGCGCGCCAGCCGCATCGGACAGCTGGCGCAGCAGCGCGAAAACGCGGGTGCCGTGGCGGCCCGCGTGGAAGCGGCGGCCCTGTATGGCCCGCAACATCCGTACGGCTACATCCAGCTGGGCACGGAAGCGGCGCTGAAGGCGGCCAGCCGCGCCGACCTGCAAGCGTTCTGGCAGCAGCATTACCTGCCGAACAATGCGGCGCTGATTGTCTCGGGCGATATCGGCGAAGCGGAATTGAAGGCGCTGGCCGAAGCGAAGTTCGGCAGCTGGAAGGCAGGCACCGTGGCGCAGTCCGTGGCCGCAACGCCGCAGACGACGAAGGCAAAACTGATTTTGGTCGACAAGCCGGGCGCGCCGCAAACGGCCGTGCGCCTGTCCGCCATCGCCGTGCCGCGCGCCACGCCCGATTACGCGCCGCTGCAAGTGATGAACGCGGCGCTGGGCGGCTTGTTTACCAGCCGCCTGAACACCAACTTGCGCGAAGAAAAGGGATATACCTATGGCGTGCGCTCGCAATTCCAGTACCGCAATCAGCCTGGACCGTTCTCGATTGCCGCCAGCGTGCGCACCGATGTGACAGGCCCGGCCGTATCGGAAACCGTCAAGGAATTGCGCGCCATGATCGCCAAGCCCCTGAGCAGCAAGGAATTGGCGAATGCGCGCAACTCGCAAGTGCTGTCGCTGCCGGGCCAGTTCGACACGAACGCCAGCATCAGCGCCAGCATGGCGAACGCGTATATCTACGGCCTGGGACTCGACTATTACACGACCTTGCCGCAGCGCTTTGCCAGCGTGACGGACAAGCAGGTGCAGCAGGTGGCGAAAAAATACCTGCCGCCGGAAAAGCTGATCGTCATCGGCGTGGGCGACAAGGCGAAGATCGCCCCGCAATTGAGCAAGCTCAAACTGGCGCCCGTGGAACTGCGCGATGCTGAAGGTAACGTGAAATAAGACTAGCGGCGCTTGAACAGCGCCAGCTTGTCGATGATCGCCGCCACGGCCACGCCGGCCGTGTAGGCGATCAAATCACCCCAGCCGAAGGTGGAACCCAGCGCCAGGTGTCCCAGCGGATGCGCGCGCAGCTCGACGATCCACGGCGCCTGGTAAAGCTGGCCGAATTCCACGGCAAAGCAGATCAGCAAAGACCACAAGGCCAGTTGCCACGTGCGCATGCGCGTGGCGAGGACGCCCAGCGCAAAGACGATCATCATGGCCCACAGGGCGTCGCCCGGATATTTTCCCAATGCAGCGGGAAGGAATTGGGGATAGGCGCGCGAGGCCAGGCCCAGCGCGATGACAGCCACGGTTGCGCCCACCTGCAGCAGGCGGCGGCGTTCAGGTTTTACCAGGAACATATTTCCATTCAAAGGCACGATACGGGCCGAACCATTGCGGCCCGTCCGATATTGTACTGCGCGGCCGTGTCCGCCTGTAGCCTAATGCGCCGGGATACCCTCAGTCCAGGTCGACGTTCTGCGCCAGGAAATCGAGCAAAGCGCGCACGCGCAGCGGCACATGCCCGCCTTGCCCCACGAAGACGGCATGCACGTCCTCGCTGTCGCCCGGGTTGAACGCTTCCAGCACGGCCTGCAAACGGCCCGCCGCGATATCGCCGCGCACCTGGAAGGCGGTCAGGCGCGCCAATCCCAGTCCCGCCAGCGCCAGTTGCCGCAAGGCTTCGCCATCGCTGGCCTGCGCATTGCCGGTGACCGGCACGACGACGTCCCCTTCGGGCAAGCGCAGCGGCCAACCCGAGCGGGCGCGCGCGTAATTGGCGTCGAGCAAATTATGCGACGCCAGCTCGGCCGCCAGCAGCGGCGTGCCGCGCCGCGCCAGGTAGCCTGGCGATGCCACGATGACCATGCGCGTCTGGCCCAGCTTGCGCGCCAGCAAGCTGGAACTTTTCAGGGGACCGGCCCGCACGGCCACGTCCGTGCGCTGTTCGAGGATATCGACCACGGCATCCGTGAGCACGATGTCGAGCGTCACCTGCGGATAGCGTTCGAGGAACAGCGGCGCCAGCGGCAACAAAAAATGCTGGCCGAACGGCACGTTCGCATTCACGCGTATTTGGCCGCGCGGCACATCCTGCACGCCGGCGCAGCGCTCGGCTTCGTCCAGGGCCGCCAGCACCTGCATGCCCCGTTCGTACAGGCCGCAGCCCTCGGCCGTCAGCTGCAGCTGGCGCGTGGAGCGGTTCAGCAGGCGCGCACCCAGGCGCTCTTCCAGCCGCGAGACGAGCTTGCTGACGGCCGACGGCGTCATGCCGCAAACGCGCGCGGCGGCGGAAAAGCCGCCCAGTTCGACCACGCGCACAAACACTTCCAGCTCGCCGGAACGATTCACTTCCAGTCTGGCCATTGTGAATTCAACTCATAAATGTTCTTCGATAAGATAGTCTAGTGCATAAATGGCGTTGCTCGCATCATGCGCACATTCCCCTTGATGAAGCGAGCCGCCATGCAACGATTTTCCATCCTCCCCGCCGCCCTGCTGAGCCTGGCACTCGGCACAAGCCCTGTCCAGGCCGCCAATGCGGACACCGCCTGGCTGGCCAGCTGGACGGCCAGCCCGCAAGCCGTATGGAGCAGCGACTTTCTGTTCCCCAGCAACGTGCCCGCCGTGCTGCACGGGCACACCGTGCGCCAGGTAGCGCGCCTCAGCGTGGGCGGCCCCCGCGTGCGCATCGTGCTGTCGAATGCGTATGGCAAGGTGCCGCTGCGCATCGGCGCGGCCACCGTGGCCCTGGCCGCTTCCGGTTCGGCCATCGACACGGGCAGCCTGCGCACGCTCACGTTTTCCGGCCAACCCTCGGCCAGCGTGGCGCCGGGCGCGCCGCTCGTCAGCGACCCCGTCGACCTGCCCGTGCCGGACCTGGCCCGGCTGACGGTGAGCGTCCACCTGCCGCAAGCCAGCCCGACTTCCACGTTTCACTGGGATGGCCGCGAGACGGCGTGGATCGCCCCGCAGGACCAGACGCGGGCCGCGCGCATCGATGATGCACAAGCCGGCGTGCACACCACCACGGCGCGCCTTTTACTCAGCGCCATCCAGGTGGAAGCGGCGCCAGCCGCGCAAGCCGTGGCCATCCTGGGAGATTCGATCACCGATGGCGCCAGCGCCAGCCTGGGGATGGATGCGCGCTGGCCCGATTTCCTGGCCGAACGCCTGGCGCCGCAGGGCGTGGCCGTGATCAATGCGGGCATTTCCGGTGCGAGGCTGTTGTCCGACGGCATGGGAAGCAATGCCCTGGCCCGCTTCGAGCGCGACGTGCTGGCGCAGCCGGGCGTGCGCACGGTCGTCGTCTTGCTGGGGATCAATGACATCAGCTGGCCCGGCACGGCGTTTGCGCCACGGGAGCAACGGCCGACATTGGAGGAACTGAGCAGCGGCTACGCCCGGCTGGTGGCCCAGGCCCGCAGCCGCGGCGTGCGCGTGGTCGGCGCCACCCTGACGCCATTCGCAGGCGCCCTGCCCGGCACGCCGTTGAGCGACTATTATCAGCCTGATAAAGATGCGCTGCGCCAGCAACTCAATGCGTGGATACGCGCCAGCGGCCATTTTGACGCCGTGCTCGACTTCGACGCGTGGGCACGCGACCCCACGCACCCGCTGCGCCTGCTGCCCGCCTACGACTCGGGCGACCACCTGCACCTGGGCGACGCGGGCAACCGGGCGCTGGCGGAAGGGATAGCCCTGCCGCTGCTATTGAATCAATCGCCCAGTCCCGCGTACAAGGCCGTGCTCAAGTAGCGCTCGCCAAACGACGGGATGATGGTAACGATGGTCTTGCCCGCGTTTTCCGGACGGCGCGCCACTTGCAGAGCGGCCCACAGGGCGGCGCCCGACGAGATGCCGACCAGCAAGCCTTCATCGCTGGCGGCCAGGCGCGCCGTGGCGAACGCGTCGTCGTTCTTGACGCAAATGATTTCGTCGTAGATAGCCGTATTCAGGATTTGCGGCACGAAGCCGGCGCCGATACCCTGGATCGGGTGCGGTCCCTTCGTCCCCTTCGACAGCATCGGCGACGCTTCAGGTTCCACAGCGATCATTTGCAGGCCCGGCTTGCGTTCCTTCAAGACTTCGCCGATGCCCGTGATCGTGCCGCCCGTGCCCACGCCGGCGACGACGATGTCCACTTGCCCATCCGTGTCGCGCCAGATTTCCTCGGCCGTCGTGGCGCGGTGGATGGCGGGATTGGCGGGGTTATTGAATTGCTGCAACATCAGGTAGCGGGGGTCGGCCGCCACCAGTTCCTCGGCCTTGCGGATGGCGCCCAGCATGCCTTCGCTGCCGGGCGTGAGCACCAGCTCGGCGCCGTAGGCGCGCAGCAGGATGCGCCGTTCGCGGCTCATGGTGTCGGGCATGACGAGGGTGCAGCGGTAGCCGCGCGCGGCGCACACCATGGCCAGCGCGATGCCCGTGTTGCCGCTGGTGGGCTCGACGATGACGGTGTCGGCATGGATCTTGCTGGCGGCTTCGGCCGCAACGATCATGGACAGGCCGATGCGGTCCTTGACGCTGTGCGCGGGATTGTAGAATTCGAGTTTGGCCAGGATGGTGGCCACACTGCCGGCGGCGATGCGGTTGATGCGCACCAGGGGGGTGTTGCCGATCAGTTCAGTGACGTCGTTGGCGATGTTCATGGAAGGAAGCTCCGCTATTTCAAGAAACCCCAGTCTACCGCGTTTCAAGACACTGAACAAAAAGTTCATGGCGTTGTTGCAATGCCTTGCCGTACTTTCGTACTGTCTTCGGCAATGCGCCTAGCCCTGAACATTTTGTTACGTGCCGATGGCGGCGGCGCGAGCATGCGCCGCCGCCAAACTGAACAATTACTTCACGTCCAGCAATTCCACATCGAAGATCAGTGCCGAGTTCGGCGGAATGTCGCCATTGCCGGCGCCGCGCGGGCCGTAGGCCAGTTCGCCTGGAATGATCAGGGTGCGCTTGCCGCCCACTTTCATGCCGGCCACGCCCTGGTCCCAGCCCTTGATGACCATGCCCTTGCCGAGCGGGAAGTCAAACGGGCCACGGCCCACGGAGCTGTCGAACTTCTTGCCGCGCGAATCTTTCGCCAGCGGACGGTACAGCCAGCCCGTGTAATGCACCGTGACGTTGTTGCCTGCGGACGCTTCCTTGCCCGTGCCGACCTTGTTGTCGATCAAGATCAATTTATCGGCGACAGGGCCGGGGCTCAGCGAGACGGCGGAGGCGGGAACAGGCGCTGGCGCCTGTGCCTGCGCCAGCGACGCGGCGACGGAGCAGATCAGGGCAAACAAAACGGAGCTACGCGTCATGATGTATTCTTTCAGTGAGTTTCGGTGAGATCCCTGCGCCAGCGAACCGGCAGGGAACGTCAATAATAGCAAACCGCCGCAACGATAGGAAAAACTTGTCGCCCGATGCCCATTGCCCCCGCCTGTTTTACGCCCTGTGGCCCGATGCGGCCACGCGCGCGGCCCTGGCCGCCTGGCAGGCGCGTCTGGAAGGCAAGCCCGTGCGCGCGGACAAGCTGCACCTGACCCTGGCCTTCCTGGGCCAGCGCCCTGCCAGCGAGCTGCCCGCCCTGCTGGGTATTCTGGAAGACATGCCGGCGCATGCCATGCCCCTGCTGTTCGATCACGCCAGCCATTTTACGCAGCTGGCGCTGGCCTGGGCCGCCCTGGCGCGGTCCTCGCCCGCCTTGCTCGACTTGCGCGCGGCCTGCATGCAGCGTCTGGCGGAACAGGGACTGGCGCCGCGCTTCGAGCACGACCGCTTCACGCCGCACGTGACCCTGGCGCGCCATGCGCCGCCGCCGGCCATCGAGGATTTCGCGCCCATCGCCTGGCAGGCGGACGAACTGGTGCTGGTGGAATCGCTGAAAAGCAGCGGCGATTACCGCATCCTGGCCAGCAGGAAGCTGATTTAAGCAGCGTGACTCAGGCGGCGTCCGGCACTGGCATTGGCGCTGGCGCTGGCACTTCAGCAACTTTGTCCTGGCGCAAGCTTTTCAGCGCATGGGCGGCCGCCACCATGCCGAAGCTGGCCGTCACCACCACGCTGGAACCGAAGCCGGCGCAATTGAGGCCGGTGACGCCGGCGGGCGTGCTGCCATCGATGGCGCACGCTTCCGCGCTCTCGGGCGTGCTCAGCGGCTCCATGGAAAACACGGCGTCGACATTGAATTTGTTTTTCACGCCACGGGGGAAACCATATTCCGTGCGCAACAATTTGCGCACGCGCTTGAGCAGCGGTTCCTGTTCCGTCTTCGACAAGTCGCGCACGGCGATCAATGTCGGGTCCGTCTGCCCGCCCGCGCTGCCGATGGTCAGCATGGGAATGTTGCGCGCGCGACAATACGCAATCACGGCCGCTTTCGCCTTGGCATTGTCGATGGCGTCGACCAGGTAATCGAAATCGCGCCCGCCCAGCAATTGCTCCAGATTATCGGGGGTAATGAAATCCTCGATCTGCGTGACCTGGCAAAACGGGTTGATCAATTCGATGCGTTCGGCCAGGGCCGTGATCTTGGCCTTGCCGATGGTGTCGCTCATGGCCTGGATCTGGCGGTTGATGTTCGATTCGGCCACATTATCGAGGTCGATCAGGGTCAGGCGGCCGACGGCGCTGCGCGCCAGCGCTTCGACGATCCAGGAACCGACGCCGCCCACGCCGATCACACACACATGCGCGGCGCGGAAGCGCGCCAGCGCGGGCGCGCCGTACAGGCGGGCAATGCCGCCAAAACGCCGCTCAAAATCGATCTCGGTCAAGTCCATGGAAATTAGTTCATTGGTGGAGGTATGCATGGCGCCATTTTAACGGACACTGCGCTGGCGGATATTCTAAAATAGCCGAATTGACACAGCGACAAGAGCAATTGTCGCCGCGCCCCCACACCGCTCACCACGAGAACTCGCCATGACCTCTCCCCTGTTCGACTCCGTTCCCGGCTTTGACCAGCCCATCGCCGTGCTCAAGCATTGCCACGACAAGATCCGCAAGCAGCTGACGACCCTGCAAAACCTGCTGGGCCATCTGGCGCAGCACGGCAACACGGCGGACGCGCAGCAGGCGGCCAAGGCGGTGTTGCAGTATTTCAATAAAGCGGCCCATCTGCACCATGACGATGAAGAACAGGACTTGATGCCCATGCTGCAGGCCACCGCCACGGGCGACGATGCCGCCCTGCTGACCACGCTGGTGCCGGAAATCCTCGCCGACCACCAGCGCATGGATCAGGCCTGGCTGACCCTGCGCCCGGAACTGGACGCCATCGCTGTCGGCACGGGCACACAGCTGTCCGCCGACGGCGTGCGCGATTATGTTGCCGCTTACCAGGCCCACATGGCCAAGGAAGAAGGCCAGCTGGCGCCCATGGCCAAGCGCCTGTTCAGCGCGCAGCAGATGGAACAGCTGGGCACGGCCATGCAGCGCCGCCGCGGCATCGCGCCGGAAGAGACCGCCGCCCCGGCAGCGGCCACCGTGCCCGTGCACGATGCAGCCACCCTGGCCGCCATGCGCATCGATTATGTGCAAAGACTGTTATCCGAGGAAGACGTGCAGCGCGACCCGATTGCGCAATTTGAAAAGTGGTTCGACGAAGCGCTCAAGTCCCAGGTCAGCGAGCCGAACGCCATGAGCTTGTCCACCGTCAGTCCCGACGGCAAGCCCAGCTCGCGCATCGTGCTGATCAAGCAGTTCGATGAACGGGGTTTCACCTGGTACACGAATTACAACAGCGACAAGGGCCAGCAGCTGGAACACAACCCGCACGCGGCCCTGCTGTTCTTCTGGCGCGAGCTGGAGCGGCAAGTGCGCATCGAGGGCACGGTGGTGAAGACCACGGCGGCCGAGAGCGACGAGTATTTCAATGTGCGCCCCCTGCAAAGCCGGCTGTCAGCGATTGCCTCGCAGCAAAGTACACCGATCGCCAGCCGCGCCGAGCTGGAAAGCCATTACGAGGCCGTGGCCGCCGCCATCGGCGATGCGCAGCCGCCGCGCCCCGCCCACTGGGGCGGCTACCGTTTGCAGCCGGAACGCATCGAATTCTGGCAGGGACGCCGCTCGCGCTTCCACGACCGCATCGTGTTTACCCGCGATGCTGACGGGCAATGGAGCATGCAGCGCCTGCAACCCTGAGCAGGATAAGCAAGGCGGCGCAAAGCAAGCTGGTCAATATAGGTGTAGGCTATGAGGGTAGAAGTTACTAAATGACATTGTTTCTCAATTTGCGGCTGCCATGGTGGCCGCTTCATTGGAGGCCATTTTGTTTGTACAAAACCAACTCAAGTCCTGGATCGCCAGCATCCGCAGCAAGACCGCCTTGCCGCTGCGCATAGAATTGTGGAATGGCCAGCATGTCGACCTGTCCAGCGAAGCGCCCAGAGTCACCATCCGCCTGCCGACCGTCGCCTCGGCCCGCTACCTGCTGAACCCGTCGCTGGCCAACCTGGGCTCGGCCTATGTGGAAGGCAATATCGAGGTCAAGGGCACGGCGATGGACATGATTTCCATCTGCAATGCCCTGGCGCGCACGACCTTGAAGCCGGAAGGCAAGCTGGCCCGCATCGTGCGCAGCTTTAAGCATGACAAGAGCAAGGATGCCGAAGCCATCCGCTACCACTACGACGTGTCGAACGCGTTCTATGAACAATTTCTCGACCCCGCCCTCGTGTATTCCTGCGCGTATTTCGAACACGGCGATGAAACCCTGGCGCAGGCGCAAGTCAAGAAGATCGACCATATCCTGAAGAAAATCCAGCTGCAGCCGGGCCAGACCCTGCTCGACATCGGCTGCGGCTGGGGCGCGCTCGTGATTCGTGCCGCGCAGCAATATGGCGCCCGCTGCGTGGGCGTGACCCTGTCGGAAAACCAGTACGCGCTGGCGCGCGAGCGCGTGGCGGCGGCCGGCCTGGCCAATTTGATCGATATCCGCCTGCAAGATTACCGCGACGTCACGGGCCAGTTCGACCGCATCACCAGCGTGGGCATGTTCGAGCACGTGGGCCTGAAACACTTGCCCGACTACTTTTCCATCATCCACAAGCTGCTCGCGCCCGATGGCATGGCGATGAACCACGGCATCACCTCGACCGACCCGGACAATGGCGAAACGCCGTATGGCGGCGGGGAATTCATCGAAAAATATGTATTTCCGCACGGCGAGCTGGCGCACATCGGCAATGTCCTGAAAACCATGCAGCAGGGGGGACTGGAAGTGCTGGACGTGGAAAACCTGCGCCGCCACTATGCGCGCACCTGCGCCCTGTGGACGGAGAATTTCGAAGCCCATGCCGAGCAGATCCGTCCGCTGGCGGGCGAACGGCGCTTCCGCATCTGGCACGTCTACCTGGCCGGCTGCGCCTATGCCTTCGAGCAAGACCTGATCAGCTTGTACCAGATCGTCTGCGTGAAGGCAGGCCGGCGCTCGTCCACCCTGCCCTGGTCGCGCAACTACATGTATGCGCAGGAGAATACGCAGGAAACAAGGCCGGCGCCCGTGCTCGCGCCCTGACAGGCGCGCGGGGCCGTCTTACTTCAGGCGGCCCGCATACATGGCGCGGAATTTCTCCACCTTGGGCGCGACGACGAGGGCGCAATAGCCCTGCAAGGGATGCCGCTCGACATAATTCTGGTGGTAATCCTCGGCCGGATAAAAAGTGGCGGCCGGCGCCAGCTGCGTGACGATGGGCGCATCCCACACGCCGGCCATTTCGGCGAGCACCTTGCGCGCCACGCTTTCCTGCGCGGCCGACTGGTAACAGATGACGGAGCGAAATTGCGTGCCGACATCATTTCCCTGGCGATTCAGGGTGGTGGGGTCGTGCAGCGTAAAAAAGATTTCCAGCAAGTCGTGGTAAGCAATGATGGCAGGGTCGAATTCCAGGCGCACCACTTCCGCGTGGCCCGTCTCGCCCGTGCACACCTGTTCGTAGCTGGGATGGGGCACGCCGCCGCCCGTGTAGCCGCACTCGACGCGCGTCACGCCGCGCACTTCCCCATACACGGCGGCGAGGCACCAGAAACAGCCACCGCCGAATACCGCCACTTCCGTCTGTTGATTCATGATGTCCTCCCGCAACGCTGCTGCGACTTATCATTTCACCACTGTAACGCAAAGCGCCATGGCTTGCAGCGTCGCTTGAAACGGCGCGTGGGACACCGCACATACGGGCATGCCGGCCACGATTGCGCTGGCATGGCCGATTTTTGGCATAATGTCAGCAAATAGACAGGTCACCCATGAACACACGCTCTCCCCGCGCGCCCGCGCAAGAATTCGATACGACACATTTCCGCCAGGCACTGTCGCAGTTTGCCACCGGCGTGACGGTCATTACGACGCGCCTGGCCGACGGCAGTTTCCGCGGCTTGACGGCCAGTTCCTTCAATTCCGTCTCGCTGTCGCCGCCCCTGGTGCTGTGGAGCCTCGGTTCCGTGGCGAACAGCATGCCCATTTTCAGCGGCAACTCGCATTACGTCATCAATGTGCTGGGCGCCGACCAGGCGGAACTGGCCACGCGCTTTTCACGCCGCACGCCGAATCCCTTCGACGACGTGGAATACGAACTGTCGCGCACGGGCCAGCCCATCCTGAAAGGCGCATCGGCCTGGTTCGAATGCCACAACCGCAGCCGCTATCCGGAAGGCGACCACGTCATTTTCGTGGGCGAAGTGGAACAATGCGCGTTTGCCGCGCAGCCGCCCTTGATCTTCCACAATGGTAAGTTCAATACACCGCCAGCCTGAGCGGGACAAAAAAAATCCGCCGAGGCGGATTTTTTGTTTTACAGGGTAAAGTTATACCCGATGCTGATACTCACGGCGACCGGGTCGAGCTTGATGTCCTGCGTCTGCCCCGTGGAGAATTTCGCCTTGGTTTTCAGGTAAGTCTTGACCACGGCCACATCGGCAAACCAGCGCTCGTTGAAGGCCAGGGTGCTGCCGACCACCAGGCTGCCTGTCAGCTTGTTGTCCATGCGGTAAGTCACGGGTTTTCCACCCGGATCCAGCAAGGCCGTCATCTGGCCCGAGCCTTTTTCCTTCTGGAAATAGGCATACGTCAAGCCCGCGCCCACGTATGGGCGGATCATCGCATTGGGCTGGAAGAAACGGTACTGGATGAAGGCCGTCGGCGGCAAGGCTTCCGCCGTCCCCAGTTTGCCCGTGCCCTTGATGGAACCGGCGCCGATCAGGTCATGCTTGTACGGCACGCCCAAAATCATTTCAGCGGAAACATTGTCCGTGATCATGTAGGCAAAGGTCAGGATGGGCTTGGTATCCGACTTGACGTCGGCTTTCGTGCCCGGCAATGCCGGTGCGGAAATGTCGCCACTTTCCACGTGCGGCGTGATCTTGTTGAGGCCAGCCTTGGCCATCCAGGTGCCTGCGCTTTGCGCCGAAGCGCCCGTCGCCATGGCCATCGCGGCGGCCGCGGCCAGCACGCGTACAGCGGTATTCAAACGATTCTTCATCTTGTCTCCTGATTCATTATGTGCGGAGTGTTCCGCTTTCCAGTCTTGTCGCTGCCAGCGCCAGCCACATCGCGGGGATGCAGCTGGCGCGGCCCTCCCTTACAGCCAGCCCCGCACGACCATGTCCTTGGCCACATAGCGGGCCAGCAACAGGTTGTTGAACGGCGTAGGATGCACTTCGTCGGCATACGAGTAGTGGCTGACGTCGCCCGCTTTCAGGTTCGTGCCATTGCACACGAGCGAGCTGTTCAGGAAATTCTTCGCCGTGCTCAGGTCGCACGCCGTCTCGCTGACGTTGGTCAAGCCATACGGGCCAGGATTGACGCCCTGGTCATGGCTGACGGCAAACACGTCGACCAGCAAGACTTTCGCATTGCCGTTCAAGCCCGCGCTCAGCTCGCCGTTGAAGGCGCTGACCATGGCATTGATCAGCGCCTTGGTGCTGGCATCCTTGCTCAGGCCCGATGGCGTGCCGGCCACGTCCGGCAGGTTGTTGACGATGACATAGTTGGCGCCCTTGGCGATGATCTGGTCCTTGACCAGCACCACCAGCTCTTTGCCGGCCTGTCCCATGGCGGTGACCAGCAACGGCCCCTGGGCCGCAGCGTAATCGGCACCAGCCTTGGCGCCGGCGGCGTTGCCCGTCACCGTCGCGTCTGCTTGTGCCTTGGCGGCCAGGGCCGGGGCCTGCGCCTGGGCATTCGCATTGCCCGCAATCACGGCGGCTTGCACGGCGGCACCGACGATGGTTGCCGACGTGGCGCCAGGCGCCGCACTGGCTGTTTTGATGGCGGTGCCAATGGCAACCACTGCCGTGTTTGGATTGGTGGCGCCGGCCGCCAGGGCCATCGCCAGGTTGGTGGCGAAAGCCTGGGCGCCCGCAGCCGCACCGGCCTTCGCGCCAGCGTCCATCGCGCCCGTTTGCAATGCACCCAGCAGATACAGCACGTCGTTACCGCCGGCCATCACGAAGACGGCTTCCGTGCCGCTGAACTTGCCGCCGGAAACGGCCAGGTGGTTCGCAATCTGCGTCACCACGGGCACGGTCAGGGCGCCCAGCGCACCGCCCGCCAATTTGTTGTTCGGGCCGACCGGGTTGGTGACGCGCGAACCGCCCATGGCGTAGCCGAAGCAGCCCGCATGCTTGACGCGCGGAGCCTGCAGGGAGGGAATGCTGCCTTCCAGGCCCGTTTCGGCGGCGCATGGCGCCGGCAAGCCGAATTGCGCGGCCAGGTGCTCGGTCCAGTTCTTGCCCGTCAGTTCAGGATTGATCTTGGTATTGTCGCCATTGATGGTGAATTTGCCGCCACCGCTCGCCGCCACGCCGGCGACGGCATACGAACCGACATCGGACAGGCTGTCGCCGAACGACACCTGCGCCGTGTATTTGACTTTCAAGGCTTGATCACCGCCACTGGCGCCGCCGCAACCTGCCAGGACAGCCGCAGCCAGCACGGCCAGCGCGAATTTTGTTTGATGCATTTTGTCTCCTCGGTCTTTTTTCTGGTTTCTAAACGAACGGGCGTGCTATTCGCTACCCAACTAATATGCCATCGTTCCTCAGGCTTGTATAGAAAATATGTTTTAAAAATCAACGAAATAACAACACCGCCAGCGCCCCGTCACGACCGGGCGATCCGCTGAATTATGGAGGATTTAAGATGTTTCGTGGCAAGCATCTCTATTGCGCTGCATCAAGAAAAAGCCCCTTGCGGGGCTTTTATTATGCGGACAGAAATTGCTGCAAGATACCACTTGAACCGAAGGCGGCACGCCGCAGACGGTCATTCACGCCCAGCCACGCGGGGCCGGTGGGCGGTGCTTCGACGAGTATCAGCTCGGCGCCGACCTGGTCCATCGTGCGCAGCGAGGCATACAGCGCATGTGCATAATTTTCCGGGGTCGCTGCCAGGCGCACGCTGGCGCTGGCCGGCGGCAGATCCGAGTAGTGGATCAGGGCCACGCGGCGCCCGTCATTGAGCAGACGGTTCAAGGTGGCGCGCACGTCGTCGCTGTGCTGCATCGCAACAGGCGTGTGCGGTGCGTAATGCGATTCCAGGGTGCCCGAGGCGCGCGGCGCGGCCGCGTCCGCCACAGCCGGTGCGCGACCGATGACGGCAGCGATCTGCTCGCTGCTGATATGGCCGGGACGCAACAGCACGGGACCGTGCGTGGCCAGGCGCGACAAATCGACGATGGTCGACTCGATGCCGACATCGCTCTGTCCGCCGTCGAGGACTTGGCCCAGCAAGCCGCTGGCGAGTTCCGCCGCGAATTCATCGCGCACGTGCTGCGCCGTGGTGGGGCTGACATTGCCGAATTTGTTCGCCGACGGCGCCGCCAGGCCGCCCTTGCCGCCTTTGAAGGTGCGTAGCAATGCGATAGCCACCGGATGCGACGGGCAGCGCAAGCCCACCGTATCCTGGCCGCCGGAGACGGCGTCGGGAATATGCGCGGCGCGCCTGACGATCAGGGTCAGCGGACCGGGCCAGAAGGCAGCCACCAGTTGCTGCGCTTCGGGCGGAATATCGTCGGACCAGTGCGCCAAGTCGGCGCCAGGCGCCACGTGCACGATCACGGGATGGTCCGAAGGCCGGCCCTTGGCTTCGTAGATGCGCGCCACGGCGGCCGGGTTTTCCGCATCGGCGCCCAGGCCATACACCGTTTCCGTCGGGAAAGCGACGAGGCCGCCCCCTTCCAGCACGGCAGCGGCCGCCGCCAGATCGTGTGCAAGTACGCTCACGGCGCGATTCCCAGGATCAGGCAAGCGTCGCGCAGGCGCTGCTGCGCCTCTTGCAAGGTGGCAGCGATGAAAGTCAGGTGGCCCATCTTGCGGCCACGGCGCGGGTCGTCCTTGCCATACAGGTGCAGGCACGCGCCCGGCAGCGCCAGCACCTGGTCCCACGCCGGTTCGCAGGCAACATCGCTGTCGCCGGCAAACCAGGCGTCGCCCAGGATGTTGAGCATCACGGCCGGCGAATGCTGGCGCACGTCGCCCAGCGGCAGACGCGCCATGGCCCGCACCTGCTGCGCGAACTGGCTGGTGACGCAGGCATCCATCGTGTAGTGGCCGCTGTTGTGGGGACGGGGCGCCATTTCATTGACCACCAGGCTGCCGTCGTCCAGCACGAAAAATTCGATGCACAGCACGCCGACATAACCGAGTTCAGCGACCATGGCTTGCGCCGCCCGCTGCGCCCTGGCGGCGCAGTCGTCCGACACGTTCGGGCCCGGCACCGTGGTGGTAAAAAGCACGCCGTCGCGGTGCACGTTTTCGGCGATCGGATACACGACCGATTCGCCATCCACGCCGCGCGCCGTCAGCACGGACACTTCATACGCCAGCGGCAACATTTTTTCCAACAGGCAAGTTACCTCGCCCATTTCCGCAAAGGCGGCGCGCACGTCGTCGCGCGTGCGCACGCGGAACTGGCCCTTGCCGTCATAGCCCATGCGCACGGTTTTCAAGATGCCCGGCAGCAAGTCGTCGCCGATGGCGTCGATATCGTCCTGCGTGGCGATGACCCTATGCGGCGCCGGCAACACGCCCGATTTCGCGGCGCAGTCGACAAAGAAACGTTTTTCCGCGATGCGGTCTTGCGCCACCGACACGCCGTGCGCATCCGGCGCCACGAATACCCGTTCGGCCAGGCGCGACAGGCTGTCGGCCGGCACGTTCTCGAACTCGGTGGTGACGGCCAGGCATTGCGCCGCCAGGGCGTCGAGGCCGGCGACATCATCATATGCGGCATGGATCAGGCGCTGCGCCACCTGCCCCGCAGGGCAGGCGTCGGATGGCTCCAGTACGGCCACCTGATAACCCATGCCTTGTGCGGCCTGGGCAAACATGCGGCCGAGCTGGCCGCCGCCCATCACGCCCAGCCATGCCGGTGGATGGGCGGCAGGCAGCAATGGGGAAGTCGATTTACTATTCATTATTTTTCAAACATATTAATCAGGCAAGACCATGGCCTTGGCGGCGGCCGTTTGCGTGGTACGGAACGCTTCCAGCTTTTCGGCCAGGACATCGTCGTTGGCGGCCAGCATCGCCACGGCCGTCAGCGCTGCATTCGCCGCGCCCGCTTCGCCGATGGCGAAAGTGGCGACCGGCACGCCCTTGGGCATTTGCAGGATGGACAGCATGGAGTCTTCGCCACGCAAGTATTTCGATGGCACGGGCACGCCCAGCACGGGCACGATGGTCATCGCTGCCACCATGCCAGGCAGGTGGGCCGCGCCGCCGGCGCCGGCGATGATGGCGCGCAAACCGCGCGCGCGCGCGCTTTTCGCGTACGCATACATCTCGTCGGGCATGCGGTGCGCGGAAATGACTTGCGCTTCGTACGGCACGCCAAACTGTTTCAGGATGGCAACTGCATTTTGCATCACGTCCCAGTCCGAGGACGACCCCATGATGACGCCGACCAGCGGCTTATTCTGCTCGCTCATCTCAGGCCTTCAGCTTCTCGCCCGTCAGGCGTTCGATGGCTTCGAAGTACTTGGCCTGGGTTTTTTCGATGACGTCGGCCGGCAGCGCCGGCGCCGGCGCGGTCTTGCCCCAGGTCAACGTTTCCAGGTAGTCGCGCACGAATTGCTTGTCGAACGACGGCGGCGAGATGCCTGGCTGGTAGGAATCGGCAGGCCAGAAGCGCGACGAGTCGGCCGTCAACACTTCATCCATCAGATGCATGACGCCATTGTCGTCCAGGCCGAATTCGAACTTGGTGTCGGCGATGATGATGCCGCGCGTGGCCGCATATTCGGCAGCCGTCTTGTACAGGGCAATGGCGACGTCGCGCATCTTGGCGGCCAGCTCGGCACCGATGCGCTCTTCCATTTCAGCAAAGCTGATGTTTTCATCATGCTCGCCCAGTTCGGCCTTGGCTGCCGGGGTGAAGATCGGCTCCGGCAGTTTTTCCGCCTGTTGCAAGCCCGCTGGCAAGGCGATGCCGCAGATGCTGCCCGTATCCTGGTAATCTTTCCAGCCCGAACCGATGATGTAGCCGCGCACGACTGCCTCCACCATGATCGGTTTCAAGCGCTTGGCCACCACGGCGCGGCCTTGCACTTGCTCCACTTCCTCTGGCGCCACCACGGATTCCGGCGCCACGCCGGTCAGGTGGTTCGGCACGATGTGGCCCAGTTTCTCGAACCAGAAATCGCTCATCTGGTTGAGGACCTTGCCCTTGCCGGGGATAGGCTCGTTCATGACGACATCGAAGGCCGACAGGCGGTCCGTGGTGACGATCAGGATCTTGTCGTCGCCAACGGCGTAGTTGTCGCGGACCTTGCCGTGGCCCAGCAATGGCAGGGAGTGGATGGAAGTCTGATAGAGGCTGTTCATAGCGGGGGAATAGTTGGATGAAACGAAACCGGCAGGCAGGGGGTGCCCGCCGGTCGAGAAAATCGGGCACGGAGCATTGCTTCCGGCCCGTTCCAGACAGAATTTTACTTCACAATTTGCGACAGCTCGCCGGCCTTGTAGCGCTCGGCCATTTTTTCCATCGTGATGACCTTGATTTTCGACGCCTGGCCTTCGCAGCCGAACGCCTGCATGCGCGCGCGCACGATTTGCTCGGCGGCGGTGCGGGCTGGCTTCAGGAAGTCGCGCGGGTCGAATTTCGACGGGTTCTCGAACAGGTACTTGCGGATCGCGGCCGTCATCGCCAGGCGGATGTCGGTATCGATGTTGATCTTGCGCACGCCGTGACGGATGCCTTCCTGAATTTCCTCGACTGGCACGCCGTAGGTTTCCTTCATGTCGCCGCCGAATTCGCGGATGATGGCCAGCAATTCCTGCGGCACCGACGACGAACCGTGCATCACCAGGTGGGTGTTCGGGATGCGCGCGTGGATTTCCTTGATGCGGTCGATGGCCAGAATGTCGCCCGTCGGCTTGCGGGTAAACTTGTACGCGCCGTGCGAGGTGCCGATGGCGATCGCCAGGGCGTCGCACTGGGTGCGCTGTACGAAGTCGGCCGCTTGCGCCACGTCCGTCAGCAGTTGCTCGCGGGTCATGGTGCCGTCGGCGCCGTGGCCGTCTTCCTTGTCGCCCTTCATGGTTTCCAGCGAACCGAGCACGCCCAGTTCCGCTTCCACCGTCACGCCGATGGCGTGCGAGAATTTCACCACTTCACGCGACACTTCCACGTTGTATTCGTAGGAAGCGACCGACTTGCCGTCCGCTTCCAGCGAACCGTCCATCATCACGGAAGTAAAACCCGAACGGATGGCGGCCATGCAGACGGCCGGCGACTGGCCGTGATCCTGGTGCATGACGACAGGAATGTGCGGATACGCTTCGACAGCCGCGTCGATCAGGTGGCGCAGGAACGCTTCACCGGCGTACTTGCGCGCGCCAGCGGACGCTTGCATGATCACCGGGCTGTTCAGCGCATCGGCGGCAGCCATGATGGCTTGCACTTGCTCCAGGTTATTGACGTTGAAAGCAGGAATGCCATAACCGTTTTCGGCGGCATGGTCCAGCAGTTGACGCATGGATACGAGAGACATGGTAATACTCCAGATAACAATAGAAACCGTTGCGGCGCTTCGCGGTGGTCAATAACCGCGGCGGCGCCTGAATTCTTTCAACTAAATTAGAACGTCCAACAAGCTGCTCAGGGCTAGGCGCGTTGCCGAAGGCAGTACAACTAGGCAAGGCAACAACGCCCTGGGCAGTTTTTACTCGAATTCGCCTACCTTCACAATCTTCAAGGCATTCGTGCCGCCCACCTGCCCCATCGGCTCGCCCCAGGTGACGACGATCATGTCGCCCTTGCGGACGATGCCCTGCGCCACCAGCAGCTCTTCCGCCTGCTTCAGCACTTGCGCGCTGGGGGCGTTCTGCATCAGATGATACGCCCGAACATTGCGGTACAGCGCGGCTTTGCGCAAAGTGGTGACACTGGGCGTGAGCGCGTAGATCGGCGTGTCGATACTGTGGCGGCTCATCCACAAGGCGGTGGAACCGGACTCCGTCAGCGCCACGATGGCTTTGACGCGCAGGTGATGGGCGGTGAACAGCGCGCCGTAGGCGATCGACTGGTCGATGCGGGTAAAAGTGACGTTGAGGAAATCGGCATCGAGCTTGTTGTATTCGGACTGTTCCGCTTCCACGCAGATGGCGGCCATCATTTCCACCGTCTCGATCGGGTACTTGCCCGAGGCCGTTTCGGCCGACGTCATGACGGCGTCCGTGCCATCGAGCACGGCATTGGCCACGTCGGACACTTCCGCGCGGGTCGGCACGGCGTTGACGATCATCGATTCCATCATCTGTGTTGCCGTAATAGCAATCTTGTTCGACGCGCGCGCCATCTTGATCATGCGTTTCTGCAAGGCCGGCACGGCCGCGTTGCCCACCTCGACCGCCAGGTCGCCGCGGGCCACCATGATGCCGTCGGACGCGTCGAGAATCTCTTGCAGGGCAGGAATGGCTTCCGCGCGCTCGATCTTGGCGATCATCATCGGCTTGTGGTGGTACGGTTCGCCGGCGATATTGGCCAGCTGGCGCGCCATTTCCATGTCGGTCGCACATTTCGGGAAGGAAATAGCCAGATAGTCGGCCTGGAAACTCATGGCCGTCTTGATATCTTCCATATCCTTGGCCGTCAACGCGGGCGCGGACAGGCCGCCGCCCTGGCGGTTGATACCCTTGTTATTCGACAACTCGCCGCCAATCTTGACGGTGGTGTGGATTTCGCTGCCGTGGATGCGCTCGACGATCAGCACGATAAGCCCGTCGTTCAGCAGCAGCACGTCGCCCTTGTGCAAGTCGCGCGGCAGGGCCTTGTAGTCGAGGCCGACACGCTCCTGGTTGCCCAGTTCGCCGTTTTCGCCCCACTTGGCGTCGAGGATGAACTTGTCGCCCGCTTCCAGCTGGATGCGGGAATTTTCAAACTTGCCGACGCGAATCTTCGGCCCTTGCATGTCGGCCATGATGGCCACTTCGCGCCCGCACTCGGCCGCCGCCAGGCGCACCAGCGCCGCGCGGTCGATATGGTCTTGCGCCTTGCCGTGGGAAAAATTCAAGCGCACCACGTCGACGCCCGCACGTATCATCTTCACCAGGATATCGAAGTCGGTGGAAGCGGGGCCGATTGTTGCTACGATTTTTGTACCGCGTGGCATAGGAGTCCTTGTGCGCGAGCGAAGGTGAGCAAGACCTGGCGGCTGAACCGCCCGGCAAGGTAAAAGCGCAGCGGTCAGGCTGCGCTTGGTACTGAATTGCTGACGGCAGCGCCTTAAGCGGCGCGCTGCATCAGGATTTCAACGGCGGGTAAAGTCTTGCCTTCCAGGAACTCCAGGAAAGCGCCGCCGCCCGTCGAGATATAGCTGATTTGATCGGTAATGTCGTATTTGGCAATCGCCGCCAGGGTGTCGCCACCGCCAGCGATGGAGAATGCTTTCGAATCGGCAATGGCCAGGGCCAGGGTCTTGGTGCCGTTGCCGAACTGGTCGAATTCGAACACGCCGACGGGGCCGTTCCACACGATGGTGCCGGCGGCGGCGATTTGCTGCGCCAGCAGGGCCGCCGTCTTCGGGCCGATATCGAGGATCATGTCGTCGTCCGCCACGTCGGCCACGTCCTTGACGGTGGCAACGGCCGTGGGCGAGAATTCCTTGGCGCACACGACATCGACGGGAATCGGCACTTGCGCGCCGCGCTTGGCCATGATGTCGATGATGGCTTTCGCTTCCTCGACGAGTTCCGCTTCCACCAGCGACTTGCCGACGTTCAAGCCGACAGCTTTCATGAAGGTGTTGGCGATGCCGCCGCCGACGATCAGGTTATCGACCTTGTCGGACAGGGCTTTCAAGATGGTCAGCTTGCTCGATACTTTCGAACCAGCAACAATGGCCAGCAGCGGGCGGGCTGGCGCGTGCAGCGCCTTGCCCAATGCATCGAGTTCGGCGGCCAGCAGCGGGCCGGCGCAGGCGACGGGCGCGAACTTGGCGATGCCGTGCGTGGACGCTTCGGCGCGGTGGGCCGTACCGAACGCGTCATTGACGTAGATATCGCACAATTTGGCCATTTTTTGCGCCAGCTCATCGCTGTTTTTCTTTTCGCCCTTGTTGACGCGCACGTTTTCCAGCAGGACGACCTGGCCGGCAGCCAGGTTTTCCAGGCCGGCGCCATCGACCCAGTTTTGTTTCAATGCAACTTCTTGGCCCAGCAGCTCGGACAGGCGTGCCGCCACGGGCGCCAGGCTGTCGGCAGGCTTGAACTCGCCTTCCGTCGGGCGGCCCAGGTGCGACGTCACCATGACGGCGGCGCCAGCGTCCAGCGCGGCGCGGATGGCCGGCACCGAGGCGCGGATGCGCGTATCTTCGGTGATCTTGCCACTGTCATCTTGCGGGACGTTCAGGTCGGCGCGGATAAACACGCGCTTGCCTTGCAGTGCATTTTGGGCGATCAAATCTTGCAGACGGATGAAGTTGAGAACAGCTGACATGGCGATCCAGATGACGAGTGGAAGGAAGTGCGCTATTTTACCGCAATGACCAGAGCAAATCCCCGATTTGTCCTGCTTTACTGAAAAACGTGCAACAGTCGCAAGCCCGTGAAAACCAGCATGCCAAACACGATGGTTTGCAGCATATTGCGGCGGATCACAAAAAAGAGCGTGGCGGCAATACCGGACAAGAGTTTCAAATTCGACAATTCGAAGTGCACTTGCTGCCCCTCCATCAGCATGTCGGGCGCGATGATGGCCGCCAGCGCGCAGGCCGGCGCATAGCGCAGCATCTCGCCCACGCGGCGCGGAATGGTGATGTGATGGCCGATCAGCCAAAAGGTGCTGCGCGTGGCGGCCGTCGCCACCACCAGCACGGCGATGGCGATCCACACGTCGCCCCTGCCCCAGTCTATGCCGTCAAACATGGCGTTTTGTCCATTTTTCTGTCAATTCTTCCACGGCCATGGCGCTGACCATGCCCACCAAGACGGCCACCAGCAAGCCCAATTTATACGGCAGGCCGTAGGCCAGCACGGCCACCGCACCCGCCACCAGCACGCCGCACAGGGCGGCGCGGCTGAGGATCAGCGGCACCGTCACGCACAGGATCGCCAGGGTCCCGGCAAAACCCAGCCCCCATTCGGCCGGCACGACGGCGCCCAGCACGATACCGATGAAGGAACCGATTTGCCAGGCCAGCCAGTTGGGGTAGATCAAGCCTTTCAGGAAAGGCAGCTTGGCCGGGTCCGGCGTTTCGTGCGGATAGCGCTGCAGGAACAGGCCCACCGTGATGTCGCCCGCCACATAGCCGAGCCCAAAGCGCTGGCGCCACGGCAGATGGGAAAAATGGGGGGCCAGCAGCACGGAAAAGATGACAAAACGCAAATTGACGACGAGGGCCGTGGCGAAGATCACCCACACGGGCGCATGCGCGGCCAGCAGCGGCAAGGACGCGAGCTGGGCCGAGCCGGCAAAGACAAACAGGGTCATGGCCCCCGCCTGCGCCACCGTCAAGCCGCTTTTCACCATGGCCACGCCCACCACCATGCCCCAGGCGGCGATGCCCAGCAGGGTGGGCGCCCCCAGGTTCAGGCCGGCACGCCAGGCATCTTTCAGCAGGGCGTCGTCCTTGGCGGCCAGGACGGCGTTCACGCGGCGCTCCGGCAGGCGTACTGTGGTAACTGCACAACAATGGTGCGTGGCGACAAGGGTGACAACGGCGATACCGGCAAGGCAAATCCAGTCAGTGTGGCGCTGCAGCTGCCATATTTCCGTAAAAACCCGCGCCGCAGCCGAAGATGATCGAGCCGCCATTTTAGCCATGATTTTTGCTGTCTGCCTGAATCCGTTAAAATCGTGGTTTTGGCAGCAGCCGACTTCCTTCCATACAGCCTCACGGAGCATGACAAGATGACAAAAACCACCCAGCCAGCGGTCGAACTCGACAGTAAAGACCTGCCAGCCCACTGCCCTAACCCGGCCATGCCGCTGTGGTCGTCGCATCCGCGTGTGTTCCTGGAATTCAACAAGGACGGTATCGCCAAGTGCCCGTACTGCGGCACGGCCTATACCCTGAAGGAAGGCGCCAGCGCCGGCCACCATTAAAAAAACTGCCCAGCGGCGCGCCACCAGCGCGCCGTTTTTATTTGTATCAAGTTATACCGACCAGCCCGGAGTCGTCATGAAACGTCTGAAAGAACTCAATGGCAGCGCCGCGGAAGTCGAAGCGGCGTTCTACGATGCCTTGCACCGCGCCGACCTCGAAGCGCTGATGGCGCTGTGGGCCGACGATGAAGAGATCGTCTGCATCCATCCGGGCGGCGCGCGCCTGATCGGCCATGCCGCCATCCGCGCCTCGTGGGAAACCATCCTGGCGGGCGGCGGCCTGCACATCGTGCCGGCGCAGCTGCATGAAACGCACAATCTGATGAGTTCGGTGCACACGGTGATCGAAGGCGTCACCCAGGAAGAAGGCGGTCCGGCGCATCTGCTGGCGACGAATGTGTACGTGAAAACGCCGCGCGGCTGGCGCATCGTGCTGCACCATGCCTCCATCGCGCCGGGCGGCGCGCCGGCCGACGCCACAGGGGCGCAGATCCTGCACTGATGTCTTTGTCTCTTTCCTATACTGCCCCGCTCTGGCTGCCTGGCGGCCACGCGCAGACGATTTATCCGGCCGTGTGCCTCGCCAAACCGGCAGTGGCTTTCCGCCGCGAACGCTGGCAAGCGCCCGATGGCGACTTCGTCGACGTCGACCTGGTCGACGGTCAGCCAGGCCAGCCCTTCGTGGTGCTGTTCCACGGCCTGGAAGGCTCGTCGAACAGCCATTACGCGCGCGCCCTGATGGCCGAAGTGGCCGCGCGCGGCTGGTCGGGCGCCGTGCCGCATTTTCGCGGCTGCTCGGGCGAAGCCAACCTGGCGCCGCGCTTCTACCATTCGGGCGATGCGCAGGAAGTGGACTGGGTCGTGCGCACATTGCGCCCGCGCGCCACGGGCAAGTTTTACGCGGCCGGCGTCTCGCTGGGCGGCAATGCCCTGCTGTGCTGGCTGGGCCAGTCGCAGCACCAGGCCGATTTCGTCGATGCGGCAGCGGCCGTGTCCGCCCCCCTTGATCTGGCGCAAGGGGGCAAGGCCCTGTCTTCCGGCGCCAACCGGCTCTACACGCGCATGTTCCTGAACACCTTGAAACCGAAATGCCTGGCCAAGCTGGAACAGTTTCCCGGCCTGTTTGCGCGCGACGCCATGCTGGCCGCGCGCGACCTGCACGCCTTCGACGACGTCGTCACGGCACCCCTGCACGGCTACCGCGACGCCGACGATTACTGGCACCGCGCCAGCGCCAAGCACGTCTTGCCGGACATCACCGTGCCGACCCTGGTACTGAATGCGCAAAATGATCCTTTCCTGCCCGGACGCTTCTTACCGCGCAGCGCCGCGCCGACGGTCACCCTCGAGTATCCGCGCCACGGCGGCCACGTCGGCTTTGCGGCAGGCAAATTGCCGGGAAGCACACGCTGGTTGCCGCAGCGCCTGATCCACTTTTTTGAAGGCGGCAACACGGCGCCATCGGCGCCGCAAAGCTGTCACGCTGGCGATGCGCGCACTCACACGGAAAACGCTACACATGGATGAACTCGTCAAACAGGCCCTGGCCAAATGGCCGAACGTGCCCCACTGCTACGGCTGGCTGGGCCTGGACGCGCGCGGCCACTGGCGCATGCGCGACCAGCAGGCGCAACAGCAACAACTGCCGGGCGACAAGATCGCCCATGCCGCCCTGTTGAGCTTTATCAACCGCAATTACGCCCAGGACGAACGCGGTTGCTGGTTTTTCCAGAATGGCCCGCAGCGCGTGTATGTGAATCTGGAAGCGACGCCCTACATCGCCCGCAGCGACCCGCAGCACGGTTTTGTCTTGCAGACGGGTGCCCCGCTGGAACAGATCGAGCAAGCGTATTGGTGCGATAACGGTGCGCTGATCTTGCGCCACGGCGACATCGTCGCGCAGGTGGATGACCGCGACATGGCCCAGGTGCTGCCCGCGCTGCGCATCGACGGCCGGCAAGCCAGCGACGACGCCTTGCTGGCGTGGCTGGAAGAACAGCGGGGCAAGCTGACCGTATTGCATGCAGGCAAGGAGATTGCCGTGCAGCCGCTGGCCTATGCCAGCGTAGCGCAGACCTTCGGCTTCCAGCAGGCGCCGCAAGCCGGGTAAGCGCTAACCCTTCTGGTCCTTGATCTGTTCGCGGCGTTTTTCCTGCAACTCGCGCTCGCGCGCATCGATCACGGCCTGGTCATAAAAAGTCGCGTCCGTCGATTTGCGGGCAATCGTCAGCTGGTCCAGCGCGGCCATGGTGGCGCCCTGCAGCACGTAGGATTCAGCCAGCGCCATGTGCTGCAAGGTCATCTTGCCCTGGTCCGCATAGGCTTTCGCCAGTAAATCATACAGTTCCGGCTCTTCCTTGTAGAGCTGCACCTGCTCGCGCAGATACAGCGTGGATTGCTCCAGCTTGCCGGCAGCCATCAGCGCTTCCGCATACTGGTGGGCGATGCCGCGCGACAGGGGAAACTGCTGGCGCGCAGCGTCCGCCGCCTTCAGGGCCTGCTGCGCCACTTCCTTCTTTTGCGCCGGCATCAACAGCACTTCCAGCCCCATCGCCGCCAGCAGCGAATTGGGGCCCTGCGTGCCGCCCGACGTCAGCACATTCGGCCCGGCCGGCTGGTGCAGGGCCGCATTGGCCGCATCGAGTTCCTTTTGCGCTTCCGCAGGCTTGCCCTGCTTGACGGCGACGAAAGACAGGCCGTAATGGGCAGCCGTCACCTGGAAACGGCTTTGCTGTTCCAGCTGCGTCTTGAAGAGAGCCTTGGCGTTCAACAAGCCTTGCACGCTTTCATCCTGCAGCACGCGGGCGCGGGCCCGGGCCAGGTGGAAACTCAGGCTGTCGGCACGCTGCTTGTACGGCTGCTCGCGGATGCGCGCCTGGATGTCGGCGATGCGTTCCGTCGTCAGCGGGTGGGTCTGCAGATAGGCGGGCATCAGGTCGCTGTACGAACGGCTGGCCGCCTGCATACGGCCGAAAAAGGCCACCATGCCGGTGGTGTCGAAACCGGCTTCGCCCATGATCTGGAAACCGATGCGGTCCGCCTCGCGCTCGGCGTCGCGGCCGAAATTGAGCTGGCGCTGGATGGCCAGGCCCTGGCCGGCGGCAAACACGCCCATGGCCACGTCGCCGCCCGCGCGCGAAGCGAGCGCCGCCAGCAACATGGCGGCCAGCGGCATCAGGGCATCCTGGCGCTGCTGACCCAGCATGCGCGCGATATGGCGCTGCGCCACATGGCCGATCTCGTGCGACAGCACGGAAGCCAGTTCCGCCTCCGTTTGCGCCGCCAGCACCAGGGCCGAGTGCACGCCGATGAAGCCGCCCGGCAAGGCAAACGCGTTCAACTGGGGATCGCGCACGGCAAAGAAAAAATAGTCGTAATTCGTTTCGCCCCGCACGCTGGGGCGCGCCGCCACGAGGGCGTTGCCGAAGGTGTTCAGGTATTCCAGCAAGGGCGCGTCGTCGAGGTAGTCGCGGTCGCCGCGGATGCCGCGCATGATTTCCTCACCAATCTTGCGCTCCATCGCCGGCGACAGGTCTTCGCGCGAGGTGTCGCCCAGGTTCGGCAGATTCGGCGCCGGCGGCACGGCCAGCGGCGTCCAGCTGCCGGCCGGCTTGGCCGCCACGCTGGCAACCGGCGCCGCGGGCGCGGACGTATAGGTTTGCGCCAGCGTACAGGGTGCCGCCAGCCACAATGCAGCCAGCACCGACGCGCGCCGGGAGCTGCGCAGCCATGCCGCGCCGGCGTTTTCAAGGACGATCGGAAGAAGAGTTTTTGAATTCACGGGTGCTATCATACCTTGTTCGCGGCGCCCATTCCCACGCAACAAGCATGCGCCATGCCAGTAGCATGGCGTCGTGGTCAGGCCTGCCGCGCCCCCACTCCTCACCTATTTTGACGCCATGACAACAGCAGACAAGCAAGCCCCCGCCGGGGAACTGACCCATTTCGACGCCACGGGCCAGGCCCATATGGTCGACGTGGGCAGCAAGGAAGACACGCGCCGCAGCGCCGTGGCCGCCGGCACCATCCGCATGCAGCCCGCCACCTTGGCATTGATTATTTCGGGCAACGCCAAGAAGGGCGACGTACTGGGCATCGCCCGCATCGCCGCCATCATGGGCGCCAAGCGCACCAGCGACCTGATTCCCCTGTGCCACCCGCTGGCCCTGACGCGCGTCACCGTCGATTTTGAAGTGGACGAAGCGTCCAACAGCGTGCACTGCCGCGCCCAAGTCGACACGACGGGCAAGACGGGCGTGGAAATGGAAGCGCTCACTTCCGTGCAGATCGGCTTGCTGACGATCTACGACATGTGCAAGGCCGTCGACCGGGGCATGGTCATGACGAACGTGCGCGTGCTGGAAAAACATGGCGGCAAGTCGGGCGACTGGCACGCCGAGGTGTAATCATGCTGCCTGGCGCGCCAGCTGGCCCTTGAGTCGGCGCAGATCGCACAACAGCCACACGGCGCATGCCAGGCACAGCACGATGATGGCGATCGACAGGGGCAAGTGGAATTGCGCTAGTCCCGCCAGCGCGAAGCCGGCGTGGATCAGGAAGGTGCCTGCGCCCAGTGCGGCGCAGATACCCGCATAGCGGGGCGCCTGTCTGGTGTTCAGCAGCACATGCCGGTAACCGGCCAGCACCAGGACAATCGCCGCCAGGTTAAACACCAGAAAACCCTGCACGCCGCCCGGCACATGAAACATCTCCCACTCTTTCCAGTAGGCAGCGTCAATTTGATGCAGGATCAGAAACAACATGGTCCAGAAGTAGCTGCGCGGCATAAAATTTACATTCGTCAATATTGACGCAATTGTAAAGCCTGAATCCTGCCCCGGCACGCGCGCATGGCATTTTTCGATGCCAATATGAATTTCATTGATATAAATGCTTTTTCATTAAGAAATCATGCATACTGCGAGTCGACCATATCCAGATGAGCATCGCATGACTAGCAACAAGCCCGCCGCGGAAAGCAAGCTCCAGGACTTCGAATTCGAGGCCATGAATCTGCAGGTGGGTGGACGCATCCAGTTCATCACGCACCGCACTATCAAACCCATCCAGCATTTCTCGACCCTGATCGGCTATGTGAAAGACGAATACCTGATCGTCAAGATTCCCATGGAAAACGGCGCCGCCATCATGCTCAACGAGGGCGACAAGCTGACCATCCGCGTGTTTTCCGGCGTCACCGTGTGTTCGTTTTCCTGCAGCGTGCTGCGCATCTTTGGCCGTCCGCTCAATTATGTCCACCTGAGCTTTCCCGACGCCATCCAGGGCACCAGCCTGCGCACGGCCATGCGCGTCAAAGTGGACATTCCGGCGCAGCTCAGCTACCGCGACGTGGCGGCCGTGCCCGTGTTCATCGTCAACCTCAGCGTTTCCGGCGCGCTGATCGAGGCGCCCAGCATGCTCACGCCGGACGACGACGGCGTGGCCCTCAGCTTTACCCTGCTGGTGCAGCCGAACAAGCATCAGATGCGCGTCAACACGCGCGCGCGCATCCAGAACGTCAGCGTGGGCAAGCCGTCGAATGGCCACGCCGCCGAGGTGACGGAAATCTATACGTATGGCGTGCAATTCATCGACCTGGAACCGACCCACTACACCTTGCTGCAAAACCTCACCTATGAAGCGCTGATCGCGGACCGGCAAAAAATCGTCTGACGCTGGCGCGGCAGGGCCACTTACAGCGTCGGCGTCACGTCGGGAATGTTGTTTTTGGTAATCGCTTCCTTCGCTGCCGCATTCGTCACGGTGGTGCTGTTGAACCAGGTCAGGCTGCTCGTGCCCGGCTTCATGGTCATCGTCACGGTTTGTCCACCGATACCCGTGCCCAGGTCGGCCGCCAGGGTCAGCACGATATCGCCCTTGTCCACTGTGGCGCTGGCCACTTCGCGCGTGGCACTGAACACGGGGATGGCGCTGGGCACGGCCTGGGTAGGCGTGCTGCAGGCGGTAGCCAGCCCGCCGTTTTCCTGCACGCACAGGGCCACGGCAGTCTTCAGTGGCGCGGCGGCCGCCAGCACATTGCTGACCTTGGCCCGCATCGTGTAGTCGCCATACTGGGGAATGGCCACGGCCGCCAGGATGCCGGCGATGGCCACCACGATCATCAGTTCTATCAGGGTAAATCCGCTTTGCGCGCGCATCGTATCCTCCCATTGTGCATTGCTCACGCCGTGCATGGTGCAAGCGCCATGCCAGCGGCGTGCCCGGGCAGTGGCGGCACACGTGGAAAGAAAAGCGACACATTTGGGCCGGTTCGGACCAGCGCCGTCGTCCCGGGCCGGGATGCGGCCTGTCTTGCGGACAAAAAAAAGGAGCCGAAGCTCCTTTTTTGTACTACGGTAAGCCGGCTGAGATTACAGCATGGCTTTCAGCAGACGCGCCATTTCCGACGGGTTTTTGGTGACGGTGATGCCGCAAGCTTCCATGATTTCCAGCTTGGCTTGTGCCGTATCGGCACCGCCCGAGATCAGCGCGCCGGCGTGGCCCATGCGCTTTCCTGGAGGAGCCGTTACGCCAGCGATGAAGCCGACGACCGGTTTTTTCATGTTGTCTTTGATCCAATAAGCCGCGTTGGCTTCGTCCGGACCACCGATTTCGCCGATCATGATGACCGCGTCGGTATCTGGATCGTCATTGAACATCTTCATGATGTCGATGTGCTTCAGACCGTTGATCGGGTCGCCGCCGATGCCGACTGCCGACGATTGGCCCAGGCCCAGTGCGGTCAGCTGACCCACTGCTTCATAGGTCAGGGTACCCGAACGCGAAACGACGCCGATACGGCCCTTCTTGTGGATGTGACCTGGCATGATGCCGATCTTGATTTCGTCTGGCGTGATCAAGCCTGGGCAGTTAGGGCCCAGCAGCAGGGTTTTGCTGTTGGCTTTGGCCATGCGGTCTTTCAAAGCCATCATGTCGCGGACAGGAATGCCTTCGGTGATGCAAATGGCCAGATCCATTTCAGCTTCGACAGCTTCCCAGATCGCCGCTGCCGCGCCTGCTGGCGGCACGTAGATGACGGAAACGTTGGCGCCGGTTTCTTTTTTCGCTTCGGTAACGTTAGCGAAAATAGGAATGCCTTCGAAATCTTCGCCGGCTTTCTTCGGGTTCACGCCTGCCACGAAGGCAGCTTTGCCGTTCGCGTAGTCGCGGCAACCGCGGGTGTGGAACTGGCCGGTCTTGCCGGTGATCCCTTGGGTAACAACTTTGGTATCTTTATTGATCAGAATGGACATGTTGATTCCTTAATTAAGCTTGACCGGCAGCGGCGGCAACGACGCTCTTGGCTGCATCTTCCATGGTGTCGGCTGCGATGATAGGCAGACCGGAATCGGCCAGCATCTTTTTGCCCAGATCTTCGTTGGTGCCCTTCATGCGCACCACCAGCGGTACGTTCAGCGAAACGGCTTTCACCGCGGCGATAACGCCTTCGGCGATCACGTCGCAACGCATGATGCCGCCGAAAATGTTCACCAGGATGGCTTTCAGGCCTGGGTTTTTCAGCATGATCTTGAACGCTTCGGTCACTTTTTCTGCCGTGGCGCCACCGCCGACGTCCAGGAAGTTGGCTGGCTCGCCGCCGAACAGTTTGATCGTGTCCATGGTGGCCATGGCCAGGCCGGCGCCGTTCACCAGGCAACCGATGTTGCCATCGAGCGAGATGTAGGCCAGGTCGAATTTCGACGCTTCGATTTCAGCTGGATCTTCTTCGTCCAGGTCGCGCAGGGCGATGATTTCCGGATGACGGAACAGGGCGTTCGGGTCAAAGTTGAACTTGGCGTCCAGGGCGATGACTTTGCCGCTGCCGGTGACGATCAGCGGGTTGATTTCGGCCAGCGAGCAATCGGTTTCCCAGTATGCTTTGTACAGGCCTTGCAGGTTGACGCGGGCGTCGACGATGGAACCGGCAGGCACGCCGATTTTGGTCGCGATGTCGTCTGCCTGGGCATCGGTCAGGCCAACGCTCGGCTCGATGGTGACGTGGTGGATCTTCTCTGGGTGGCTCTCGGCCACTTCTTCGATGTCCATGCCGCCTTCGGACGATGCCATCAGGACGATTTTCTGGGTGACGCGGTCGGTGACCAGCGAAACGTACAGTTCTTGCTTGATGTCGGCGCCTTCTTCCACCAGCAGGCGGTTGACTTTCTGGCCTTCGGCGCTGGTCTGATGCGTGATCAGCTGCATGCCCATGATCTGGTCAGCGTATTCCTTGACCTGTTCCATCGATTTTGCCACTTTCACGCCGCCGCCCTTGCCGCGGCCACCTGCGTGGATCTGCGCCTTGACAACCCACACCGGGCCGCCCAGGGTTTCCGCAGCCTTGACGGCTTCTTCGACGGACATGCACGGAATACCGCGTGGTACCGTCACTCCGAATTGCCGGAGGATTTCTTTGGCTTGATACTCATGGATTTTCATGCTGGCTTCCCTTCTGATACTGATGTGTAAAAATACGGTTAGTGGTGCAAAAAAAACAGGAAAAACAGAGCGCCGGGGTCACGCTTTGGCTACCCAGCGCGGGTAATACTGTGCAACCGCCCCGCCATCGGTGCGCAGGGCGTGGCATTTGTCGAGTTGAAACGGCTTTTCATGCGACAAGTCAGCATTCGCACCGTCACGGGTCGACCAGACATCGCCGGCAAATGCCTGAACCGTCGCAGTCGGCAAGACTTGCGCCAGTTCGGTCAAATGGGTACAGCCGGCGATTCCCGCCAGGCGCTGTTTCAAGTCGCGGCGGAAATTCTTCAATAAATTCAGACCGATCAGCGCTCTGTAAGCGGGGCCGATGGTATCGCAAAAACCGGGATAGGGCACGGCATCGGAGGCGGCTTCGGCCTCGACGATGGTCAGTTCGCGATCGACGGTAATGCGTAAGTGGAGGTCATGCAGGGGGGAGCCGGCGGGACGGGGGCCGGAGGCCAGGGTCGCGTCATAGCTTTTGATATCGGTGATACGGGCGTCAATATCCCACAGGCCGTCGTCGCGCACATACGCTTGGACGTCGATAACGCGGGAGTGCCGGAGGGCGCGCCGGGATACGGGAGTTGACAGGGGCATAAGACCGATGCCGCTTGCGCGGCCATAATTTAGTAAGCAGCCATGTGCCTAAAGCACTCTGTTCGCAGCTTCTACGAACAGCAACCGCACCTGCGGCGCCGCAAAAACCCTAAAAGTGTAGCACACTGGGCGCTGGTTGCGCCGCAACATAATTTTTCACCGGTCTGCTCGCCTGCCTGCGATTATTGATGCAAATCGCAAGATCAATGACGATCATTCGCGATTCGCATAACTTGCGGCATGGCGCGGACACGCCAACACCGTGCCTCAGTCGGTCACGCCCAGCGCGCGCAAAACCGGCAAGGTACGCTCGGCAAAATGGCGGGCATGCTCCCACAGCTCGGCCAGGTTCTCTTCCTCCGTCAGCAAGGGCTGCCCATCCTTCGACAGCAACTGCTTCAGGCGTATCAGCACGGGCCATGTCTCGCGCACCCAGTCCTGCGGCTCTTGCCATCCTTGCATTTTCGCCCACAGGAACAGCTGTTGTAAATGCGGTACAAACACGCCGCCGCCCGTCATCGGGCTGGCAAGGCTGTACAGGTCGGACCTTGCCAGCGCCTGCTCCAGCAAATACGCATTCAGGCGCGCCGTCTGCGGCCTTGCCACGGCAATGTCGGCATCGTCCTGGACGGCGTAGACACTGCCCTTGCTGATCAGAATCAGCATGATCTGCAACAAGGCGGCCAGGCTGGCTTCCGTGCCAGCCAATTGCTGCTCCAGTTCCCCGATCGTGCGCACACGGTGATCGGCAAGCGCATCGAGCACGGGCCCATACACGCGCTCATCCATATCGGCATCGCCCAGCACGCCATGCACGCTCAACACCACCGTATCGCGCGGCACCGCCAGCATCACGCGCACGGCCCGCAAGGCCGTGGCCTGGGCGAACGGCGTCAGCGTGCGTGCACCCTTGATCCAGTAATCCCTGCGAAATTGCTGGTTGATCAGAAAAGCCCGCGTCGTTTCGCGGAAGATGGGATCAGGAATCTCGGCCAGGAATTGCTGGTGCTCGGCCGTCAGATTGAGCATGTCGACATGCTCGGTGTAGGTGGCGGAAGCGGCGAACTCCAGCTTGGCTTCACTCAACATGGCAGCCACCTGGGAAAAAGCCATCGGCTGCCAGTCCGCATTGAAATACTCGTGTGCAACATAATGACGTTCAAACGATTTCAGCTTCTCGAAGCGGTCGGCCAGCAGGGGATTGGCCTCGAGATAGCGCGGCTTCGTGGCGATCATCCTGTCGACGAAATCGATGGCGCCGTCGATACGCGCCAGCACGCCTTGCCCCGGCGCCCCCATGACACGGCTATGCTCCGTCAGCAAGTCGCGCATCGGCATCATGGCGGCCCAGCCAGGCTGGGTGTTGTAGCTGAGGTAGGCGACGCCGCCCACTTTCAGCTTGCGCTGCAGGAAGTCCACGATCAATACACGGTTTTCCGCCGAAATCCAGCTCCAGATGCCGTGCAGGCAAATGAAATCGAAATCGGGCAAATCATCGCGGCGGCAAAACTGTTCGAACGATTCGTCCGTGAACTGCGCCCCGGCGCCAGCGGCGCTGGCCAGTTCCTGGGCATAGGCCGCCTGGGCCGGATTGAAATCATTGCCATACCAGCGCGTGGCGGACGCCGCAGCATGGAAGTTGGCACTGACGCCCTGGCCGAAGCCCAGTTCGCAAGCCGTGCCATTGGCAGGCAGGACCAGGCCGGCGGCCAGCAGGGGCAGGCGCAGGCGCAGGGGATTCAATTCTTCGTAATAGCCATAGGTATAGGCGACCTCGGCCATATAGCCGGCATTCCAGTTGCTCATTGCGCTTCCTGTCTCGATCAGTGGCGGTGCACGCAGCGCACCGGGTTCGAGCGCCAGAATACCCGATATCGCGGGCGCCCAGTAGCGCGAACAGAGGGCATTTGAAAGCGCAGTTCACGGCCGCGCGGCGCGACGGCCGCGTCATGGCCAGGGCGCAAAGCAGACGGCAGGAGCGGCAAAGCGACCTTGTCTGGCGGCATACGGGAGCGCCAGTGCGCGCACGACGGCCTTAGTCCTCGTCGGGCTCGAGTCCCTTCAACGCCACCTGCACAGCGCGCTGGGAAAAGCCGCGCTGCATCAGAAAGCGCATCTGCTTGTTGCGCTGCTCGGCATCCTGCGCCACTGCACCAAATTTGCGGCGCCACACTTCGCAGGCGCGCGCCACTTCCCCTTCGGCCAGGCCCGCCTTGAGTTCCTGCAGCGCCTCGCCCCCAATGCCATGGCTTTGCAATTCCGCCATGATGCGGCTATTGCCGAAACGGGCCGAGCGGCGGTGGATCAGCGACTCGGAAAAACGCTCCTGCGACAGCCAGTTGGCTTGCTCCAGGCTGTCGAGCAAGGCTTCCACATCGTCGCTCTCCTGCGCATGGCGCTGCAGCTTGCGCCGCAATTCCATGCGGCTGTGTTCGCGCATCGACAGAAAGCGTAGCGCCCTGCCCTTCAGGCTCAGTTGTACCGCTGCCATACCCGTATCCCATCTTTACCACACCGGACTGAAAACACAATTGCCGCCAGGCGCACAGGCGCAGGGCGGCAATCATTGTAGAACTTTTTTGTGCGGCAAGCTGCCGCCGGCGAGCCAGGCGGGCCCCGCCACTGTCGCTTACTCGGCGGCCTTGGCTTCCGCAGCCTTGGCAGCCTTGTCGGCAGCCTTATCCGCTTTTTCCGGCTTTTCAGCAGCCAGCGGCGGCAGTTCGCGCACGCCCAGCGAAGCGCGGACCTTGTTTTCGATCTCGCGGGCCAGCGCCGGACGCTCTTGCAGGAAGGCGCGGGCGTTGTCCTTGCCCTGGCCGATGCGTTCGCCGTTGTAGCTGTACCACGAACCGGATTTTTCCACGATCTTGGCATCCGAACCCAGATCCAGGATTTCGCCTTCGCGCGAGGTGCCGGCGCCGTACAGGATGTCGAAGTGCGCTTCCTTGAACGGTGGCGCGATCTTGTTCTTGACGACCTTGACCTTGGTTTCGTTGCCGATCACTTCATCGCCGGACTTGATCGAGCCGGTGCGGCGGATATCCAGGCGCACGGAGGCGTAGAATTTCAGCGCATTGCCGCCGGTGGTCGTTTCCGGGCTGCCGAACATCACGCCGATCTTCATGCGGATCTGGTTGATGAAGATGACCAGGGTATTCGTGCGGTTGATGGAGCCGGTCAGCTTGCGCAGGGCTTGCGACATCAAACGGGCTTGCAAGCCCGGCAGGGAATCGCCCATGTCGCCTTCGATCTCGGCGCGTGGCGTCAGTGCGGCCACGGAGTCGATGACGACGAGGTCGACGCTGCCCGAACGCACGAGGGCGTCGCAGATTTCCAGCGCCTGCTCGCCCGTATCCGGTTGCGAGATCAGCAGTTCATGCAGGTTCACGCCCAGCTTTTGCGCGTAACCGACGTCGAGCGCGTGCTCGGCATCGATAAAGGCGCAGGTGCCGCCCAGTTTTTGCATTTCAGCAATGGTTTGCAGGGTCAGGGTGGTTTTACCCGACGATTCAGGACCGTAGATCTCCACCACGCGGCCGCGCGGCAAGCCGCCCACGCCCAGCGCGATATCGAGGCCGAGCGAACCGGTCGACACGACTTGCACTTCTTCGATCGGTGCGCTGGCATCCATGCGCATGACCGAACCTTTGCCAAACTGCTTCTCGATCTGCGCCAGTGCGGCGGCGAGCGCCTTGGCTTTTTCCGATGCGGGTACTACAGCTTTTTTATCGTCCATATGTTCTTTCAGCCGTTCTACAGTCGACGATTCACGTGAATCGGTCGGCCTGCGATAGCGCCAGTGGGTTAAATTCTTTACACAGACAGTACTGTATAAAAAAACAGTGATCAATGCAAGCGGAACGTGGATTTGTTTTGAAACAGATCAATACAACCCTGTTTTTCACAAAAATTCGCCACCTTGCGGAAAATGAAACACAATACAAGCTTCTACCGTCGCAAGCATAGGAAGTGCACCATGCGTATTTTACTTGCCGAAGATGACAGCGTGCTGGCCGATGGCCTGACCCGCTCGCTGCGCCAGTCCGGTTATGCGATCGACTACGTCAAGACCGGGCAAGAGGCCGATACGGCCCTGTCCACCCAGGAATTCGACTTGCTGATCCTCGACCTGGGCTTGCCCAAGATGTCCGGGCTGGAAGTGCTGCGCCGCCTGCGCGCGCGCGCCTCGCTGCTGCCCGTGCTGATCCTGACGGCCGCCGATTCCATCGAGCAACGCGTGAATGGCCTCGACCTCGGTGCCGACGATTATATGGCCAAGCCGTTCGCCTTGTCGGAACTGGAGGCAAGAGTGCGCGCCCTGACGCGCCGCGGCGCCGGCGGCGGCGCCACCATCATCAAGCACGGCCCCCTCAGCTACGACCAGGTGGGGCGCAGCGCCTACATCAACGACCAGATGCTCGACCTGTCGGCGCGCGAACTGGGCTTGCTGGAAATCCTGCTGGGCCGCACGGGCCGCCTCGTTTCAAAAGAGCAACTGGTCGACCACCTGTGCGAATGGGGCGAAGAAGTGTCGAACAACGCCATCGAAGTGTATGTCCACCGCTTGCGCAAGAAGATCGAAGTGGGCGGCGTGCGCATCGCCACCGTGCGCGGCCTCGGCTATTGCCTGGAAAAATACTCGGAAGCGGCGCGCCTGAACGCCGAAGCGGGCGAGTCGGCAAGCCCGGCCAGCGGACCCGCCAGCAAGTGAAGGCGCGCGAGGCGCCAGCGGACGAGGCGGACGACGACGACTGGTTCGAGCCGCCCACCACGGAGCAGGATGACACCATCGAGCATTCGCTGTTCGGCGAAATCCTCGACTGGATGCTGGCGCCCTTGCTGCTGCTGTGGCCGATGAGCATCGCCATCACCTATCTGGTGGCCAAGAGCATCGCCAATCAACCGTTCGACCATGCGCTGGAAGACAGCGTGACGGTGCTGACGCAACAGGTCAAGCAAGCCGATGGCGCGATGCTGCGCCACGTGCCGGACAAAAACGGCAAGGGCCGCGACTTCCTGCGCGGCGACGATGTCGACACCCTGTATTACCTGGTGGTGGGCCCGCGCGGCGAATACCTGAACGGCGACCGCGATCTGCCGCCGCCGCAAGACCCCGACAAATACCGCAGCGGCATGGTGCTGTTTCGCAACGACACCATCCACGGCACGCCCGTGCGTGTGGCGTTCAGCTATCTCGACATTCCTTCCGGCAACGACGATGAACCCAGCCGCGCGCTGGTGCAAGTGGCGGAAACCCTGGAAAAGCGCGCCCAGCTGGCCAATGAAATCATCAAGGGCGTGATTTTGCCGCAGTTCATCATCCTGCCCGTGATCCTGGCCCTGGTCTGGTTTGCCCTGGCGCGCGGCCTGTCGCCGCTGGCGCAATTGCAGGAACGCATACGCGCCCGCCCGCCCGACGATCTATCGCCCATCGAATCGGGCCAGGTGCCCGAAGAAATCACGCCGCTGGTCGGTTCGCTCAACGAGATGCTGGCGCGGCTGTCGCTGTCGATCGACATGCAGAAGCGCTTCATCGCCGATGCCGCGCACCAGATGAAAACGCCGCTGGCCGGCATGCGCATGCAATCGGAGCTGGCCCTGCGCCAGACCGACCACGACGAAATCCACCGCTCGCTGCTGCAACTGGCGAAAAGTTCGGAAGCGGCCACGCGCCTGGTCAACCAGTTGCTGGCCCTGGCGCGCGCGGAAAACCAGCCGCAGGCGGGCACGGCGTTCGAACCGATCGAGTTGAGCGAACTGGCGCGCGGCGTGGTGCAAGACTGGGTGCAAGCCTCGTTTGCCCAGCATATCGACCTGGGCTTCGAACAGCCCGCGTATTCGATCTTGATTTCCGGCAATGCCATGATGCTGCGCGAGCTGCTGAGCAACCTGATCGACAATGCCTTGCGCTACACGCCGGCTGGCGGCAGCGTCACGGTGCGCGTGCGCAGCACCCTGGAACTGGCCATCCTGGAAGTGGAAGATACGGGCCCCGGCATACCGCAGGCGGAGCGGGCGCACGTGTTCGAACGCTTTTACCGCATTCTCGGCAGCAATGTCGACGGTAGCGGCCTGGGCCTGGCCATCGTGCGCGAAATTGCCCAGCAGCATGGCGCCGAAGTCGATATTTTTAACAATCCGCGCGCGCAGTCGCCGAAACTGCCGGGCACCCTGCTGCGCCTGAGCATCGCCCTGCTGTTGCCGGACGCGCCAGAAGAGGATGACATCACGTATGGATAAGCCGAGCCCACCCGCTCCCCCCGCGCGGCCGGCGCGCACGCCCAGCCCCGAGCTGCAGGCGCGCCTCGATGTGCACTGGCGCAAGACGCGGCGCCTGACGGCCATCCTGCTGCTGGTCTGGCTGCTGACGGGCTTCCTGACCGTGTTCTATGCGCGCGAACTGTTACATTTGAATCTGTTCGGCTGGCCGCTGCCCTTCTATATGGCGGCCCAGGGCGCCTCGCTCGTGTACCTGGCCATCATCGCCTTGTATGCCTGGCGCATGCGGCGCCTCGACCGGGCGTTTCATGCCGAGGAGCAAGCATGAGCGGCCAACGCAGCTTCTTTGCGCGCCTGTGCCGCTACTACCTGCTGTTTACCGCCGGTTTCGCCGCCTTCCTGCTGGCCCTGTCGGTACTGGAACAGGAAGGCATGCCGCGCGCGTGGATCGGCTACCTGTTCATGCTCGTCACCATCACCCTGTACGCCACCATCGGCGTCATCAGCCGCACCTCGAACGTCACCGAATACTATGTGGCGGGGCGCCGGGTGCCGGCCATGTTCAACGGCATGGCCACGGCCGCCGACTGGATTTCGGCGGCCAGCTTCATCAGTCTGGCCGGCGGCCTGTACCTGAACGGCTTCGACGGCCTGGCCTTCATCATGGGCTGGACGGGCGGCTATTGCCTGGTGGCCCTGCTGATCGCGCCCTATCTGCGCAAGTTCAGCCAGTACACGATTCCCGATTTCCTCGCCGCCCGCTACGGCAGCGGCACCGACAAACGGGGCGCCAGCGTGCGCGTGGTGGCCGTGGCCGCCACCATCATCGTGTCGTTTACGTATGTGGTGGCGCAGATCTATGCCGTCGGCCTGATCGCCTCGCGCTTCACGGGCGTGGATTTTTCCGTCGGCATCTTCCTGGGCCTGGCCAGCATCCTCGTCTGCTCCTTTCTGGGCGGCATGCGCGCCATCACCTGGACGCAGGTGGCGCAGTACATCATCATCCTCGTCGCCTTTCTGATTCCCGCCATGTGGCTGTCGGTCAAGCATGCGGACAATCCCGTGCCGCAGATCGCCTACGGCAAGGTGCTGCCGCAACTGAGCGCGCGCGAACACGTGCTGGAAACGGACCCGAAAGAAAACGAAGTGCGCGCCATCTTCCGCCAGCGCGCGCAAAGCTACCAGGCGCGCATCGATGGCTTGCCCGCTTCCTGGGAACAAGGCCATCTGACGGCCCAGCGCCAGCTCGATAGTTTGCGCCAGCGCAATGCTTCGCTGTTCGACATCCGCAACGCGGAGCGCTACCTGATCGCCTATCCGAAAAGTCCGGACGAGGCACGCGTGCTGTGGCAGACGGCGCAGGCGCAGAACCAGAAACGCGCCGAGCCGATCATTCCGCACGCGCAGCCGTTTCCCGCCGCCGACCGGGAACAATCCGACATCAAGCGCAACAATTTCCTGGCCCTCGTGTTCTGCATGATGCTGGGCACGGCCGCCCTGCCCCACATCCTGATGCGATCCTACACCACGCCGTCCGTGCACGAAACACGCGTCTCCGTCTTTTGGACCCTGTTCTTCATCTTGTTGATCTACCTCACGATTCCAGCGCTGGCCGTGCTGGTCAAATACGATATTTACTCGGCGCTGGTGGGCACGCAATACACGAACCTGCCCACCTGGGTGTCCTACTGGGCCAACGTGGATAAGCTCAGCCCCCTGATCAGCATCGTCGACGTCAACCGCGACGGCATCGTGCAATTGGCGGAAATTTCCATCGACGCCGACGTGCTGGTGCTGGCCACGCCCGAGATCGCCGGCCTGCCCTATGTGATTTCCGGCCTGGTGGCGGCCGGCGGCCTGGCTGCCGCCCTGTCGACGGCCGATGGCTTGCTGCTGGCCATTTCGAACGCCCTGTCGCACGACATTTATTACAAGGTGGTCGATCCCACCGCCTCGACGCAAAAGCGCGTGACGATCTCGAAATTGCTGCTGCTGGCCGTGGCCTTCATCGCCGCCTATGCGGCCTCGCAAAAGCCGGCGGACATTTTGTCGCTCGTGGGCGTGGCCTTTTCCCTGGCCGCCTCCACCCTGTTTCCGCCGCTGGTGCTGGGCGTGTTCTGGAAACGCGCCAACCACCAGGGCGCGCTGGCCGGCATGCTGGCGGGCTTTGGCGTGTGCCTGTATTACATGCTGCACACGAGCACCATGCTGGGAGGTAATGCCAGCGGTCAATGGTTTCATATCGCTCCCATTTCCGCCGGCATCTTCGGCGTGCCGGCCGGCCTGGCCGCCGCCGTGCTGGTCAGCTGGCTGACGCCGGCGCCAGGACGCCGCAGCACGGGGCTGGTCGAACACATCCGGGCGCCGGAATAGCACCTTGCTGGTTGAAACGTACAAACAATGATACCTTCAAGAAATAGTGCATAAATAGATATCTTATTTACTATTTTTTGGAGGCGGAATGACACCCAGCAACATTACTTTGGCAAGCGGTGCAACACTCACCCGCGCCGCAATGGCCTGCCTGTTGCTGGCGATCGTATCGCCGCCGGCACTCGCCCAAACGGCAGCCGCCAGCACCAAAGCTATCGTCCCGTCAGGCATCGGCGCCACCGCCTTCTTTGACGAAGATCAGATCAGCAGTGTCACGCTGTCGCCTGACGGCAACGCGGTCGCCATCTTGCTGATGGGCGACAACCGGCGCCGGCGCCTGACCGTGCTCGATGTAGCCAGCCAGGAAGTCAAGGTCGTTGCCAGCTTCAGCGACCGCGACATCGGCAACGTGGCATGGGTCAATGCCAAGCGGCTGGTATTCGATACCAGGGACTCGCAGGTGGCCGATGGCCAGCGCAAATATGCGCCGGGCATGTTCGTCGTCGACCGCGATGGCAGTAATTACCGCCAATTGGCTTCCATGGATGATATCCCGGATGACCCGCGCTTTGCGTCCAGGAAGTTACCGTCCTCCGTGTATCTGCTGGACCAGTCCGGTACCCAGGATTCCGATGTCATTTATGTCCAGAAAGCCGTCGTGTTCAAGGAGCGCAATGAGAATACGGCGAGGGTCGGACAATTCGACTTGCTGCGCCTCGATACCACTACCCAGCAATGGGAAAAAGTGGCGCCCCCCGCCAAAGGCGTGCTTCACTGGCTGCTCGACCAGCACGGCAAACCACGCCTGGCTACGGCTGTCGAGGGCCGGCGCAAGACGTTCTACTACCTTGAACAGGGCGAGCAACGCTGGCGTGCCATCGCCAGCCAGGATGCCTACGACAGCGAACCTCACGCCATTACGCCGCTGGAATTCGGTCCCGATGGCATCTTGTATGTCAGCAGCCGCAACGGCGCCGACACGCGCGCCCTGTATGCCTATGACCTGGCGGCTGGCCGCGTCACGGGCAAGCCGCTGGTGACGCTGGCTGGCTATGATTTCGATGGCGGCATCCTCACGGACCAGAAACGCTTGCTGGGTGTCTACTACACCAATGATGCCACCACCACCGAATGGTTCAGCGCCGACTGGAAGGCGGTGCAGCAAGACATCGACGCGCAATTGCCTGCGACCATTAACCTGATCTCACGCAGCTCCAGGGCAGACAGCCGACAGCTCATCGTGACGGCATATTCGGACCGCCAGCCCAGCGCCTTCCTGCTCTACAACAAGCAAACCCGGCAATTGCAAAAGATCGGCAGCGCCCGTCCCGCCATCGATGCTGAGCACATGGCGCAAACCGATCTGATGCAATATCGAGCGCGCGACGGCATGGAGATTCCTGCCTGGCTGACCTTGCCCAAGGGGGGCGGCAAGAAACTGCCGATGCTGCTACTCGTGCGCAGTGCGCCAGCATTACGTGGCAGCCTGTGGTACTGGATGAGCGAGCGGCAATTTCTCGCTTCGCGCGGCTATGCCGTGCTGCAAGTCGAATTTCGCGGCAGCGGCGGCCGTGGCGACCAGTATTTGCGAGCAGGCTGGAAACAATGGGGTCTGGCCATGCAGGATGACCTGGCCGACGGCGCACGCTGGGCCATCGCACAAGGCATTGCCGATCCTCAGCGCATCTGCATCATCGGCGGCGGCGCCTATGGCGGGTATGCCGCCCTGATGGGCTTGATCAAGGATGGCGACCTGTTCCGTTGCGGCGTAAGCTGGGCCGGCATCACCGACTTGCCGAAAATGTTTACACAGCACTGGAGCGTCGATCACCGGATGGGCGAGGAAGCAAGACAATACACCATGCCGCAACGCATCGGCGATCCCGTGCACGATGCCACCCTGCTCAAGGCCAACTCCCCCATGTATCAGGCCGAAAAGTTGACGCAGCCCCTGCTGTTGGCCTACGGGGGGGCCGGCAGCAAGGTACCCGTCTATCAGGGCATGCAATTGCGCGACAAGCTCAAGCAGAACAATCCCCGCGTCGACTGGCAGTTGTACGCCAACGAAGGCGACCGTTGGGACTTGGCGGCCACGCGCGTTGATTTCTGGCAGCGCGTGGAACAATTCCTCGACAGAAATATTGGAAAAGACAGCGCCCCGGCAAAAAAGGAGTAGGCTGGAGGGCCGTTCCACTTACGAGGAAATCCCATGCCGTCTGGAAAAATTCTTGTTGCCCAGGGAGGCGGCCCCACCGCCGTCATCAACCAGTCGCTGGTGGGCGTGGTGCTCGAATCGCGGCGCTTTCAACACGTCACGCGCGTGTATGGCGCGCTGCACGGCGTGCGCGGCATCATCAATGAAGAATTCGTCGATCTGACGCAGGAGACCAGCCATAACCTGGAACTGGTGGCCGCCACGCCCTCGTCCGCGCTCGGCTCCACGCGCGACAAGCCCGATATTGCCTACTGCCAGCAAATCTTCGAAGTGCTGCGCGCGCACGAGATCGAACACTTCTTTTACATCGGCGGCAATGACTCGTCCGACACGGTGCGCATCGTCAGCGAGGAAGCGCATAAGGCCGGCTATCCGCTGCGCTGCATCCACATCCCGAAAACCATCGACAACGACCTGGTGGGCAGCGACCACACGCCTGGCTTTCCCTCGGCCGCGCGCTTCGTCGCGCAAGCGTTCGCCGGCGCCAACCTCGACAACGCGGCCTTGCCCGGCGTGTACGTGGGCGTGGTGATGGGCCGCCACGCGGGCTTTTTGACGGCCGCCTCGGCGCTGGGCAAGAAGTTCCCCGACGATGGCCCGCACCTGATCTACCTGCCCGAGCGCGTCTTTGCGCTGGATCAATTCCTCGCCGACGTGAAGGCCATGTATGAAAAACATGGCCGCTGCGTCATTGCCGTCTCGGAAGGCATCCACGATGCCTCGGGCGAGCCGATCGCCAGCCTGCTGGCCACACAGGCGGGCAATGCGGTCGAGCGCGATGCGCACGGCAACGTGCAACTGTCCGGCACGGGCGCGCTGGCCGACCTGTTGTGCGACGAGATCAAGGCGAAACTGGGCATCAAGCGCGTGCGCGGCGATACCTTCGGCTATCTGCAGCGCTCCTTCATCGGCTGCGTCTCTGATGTAGATCAACGCGAAGCCCGCGAAGTGGGCGAAAAGGCCGTGCAATTCGCCATGTGGGGCGAGCGCGACGGTTCCGTCGCCATCAAGCGCACGGGCTTTTATTCCGTCGATTACGAGTTGCTGCCACTTTCCGATGTGGCGGGCAAGACGCGCACCATGGAAGACGAATTCATCAGCTCCAGCGGCACGGACGTGACGGATGCTTTCCGGCTGTACCTGCGCCCGCTGCTAGGCTCGGGCATGCCGGACGCCTTCCGCCTGCGCGCGGCCAAGGTGGCGAAGGTCTTGAAACCCTAGCTGTTTTCCGCCAGCAGCAGCGGCCGCAGCTTGACGGCCGCCTCCTTGAGCTGCGGTACGTGCTGCAGCAACTGCTCCACGGACTTGCGCGCCACAGGCGCGTGGCAGGCCACGGCCGCCACGATGCGTCCGTCGGCCGCGCAGATGGGCACGGCCACGGCCACCATGCCATGCACGAATTCCTCGTCGTCGATGCCGATGCCCAGGCGGGCGATGCGCACGATCTCGCGTTCCAGCAGGACAGGATCCGTGATGCTTTTCGGCGTGCGCGCCTGCAGGGTCAGCATGGCCAGCAATTCGCGCCGCTCCAGCAAATTCATGTGCGCCAGGAATAATTTTCCGCTCGCCGTGCAATGCATGGGCGCGCGCGTGCCCAGCACCAAGTGCAGGCGCAACGGTTCCTGCGTTTCCACGCGGTCCACGTAGACGATCGCATTGCCCTCGGGAATGGCCAAGTTGCACGTCTCGCCCGTGGCCGCCACCAGGCTCCCCAGGATGCTGCGGCTCACGCGGATCAGGGCATTATTGCGCAGGGTGGCCAGCGCCAAGTTGGTGGACGCGGCACCGGGCACGTAGCCGCGTCCCACGGGCGTGCGCAGCACATAGCCATGTTGCTCCAAGGTATCGAGCAAGCGCATCATGCTGGCCTTGGGCACCTGCATGCGCGCGGCCAGCTGCGACAGGGTCAAGGGCTGGCTGGCGCTGGCCAGGTGCTCGATCAGGCGCAGCACGCGCAAGCCCCGCGCCTCGTCGCCATGGCTGGCCGCCGTGCTGGGCGCAGCCTGGCTACCCTCTTCGGCCTCGGCCGGCCGTTTTTGAAACGCATCATGCATGTTCTGTTTCACCTCTCGCGTATGCGGCTGTTTCCGCTTGTCCCGGTGCTGCACGTCTTTTATAAATGGAACAAGACGTTCCAAAAATAATCAATAAAGACCAGTGTATCGCAAAAAACGCCCGCCGAGGCGGCGCGATACCGCAACGCAGGAGACAAGAGCAATGTTGCAAACACACTATGATTACATCGTCGTCGGTGCCGGTTCGGCCGGCTGCGTGCTGGCCAACCGCCTGTCGCACGACAGCGGCAACCAGGTGCTGCTGCTGGAAGCGGGCGGCAAGGACAACAATCCCTGGATACACGTGCCGGTCGGCTATTTCAAGACCATGCACGACCCGAACCTGGACTGGTGCTACCGCACGGAGGCGGACGCCGGCATCGCCGGACGCCAGCTGCAATGGCCGCGCGGCAAAGTGTTGGGCGGCTCCAGCTCGCTCAACGGCTTGCTGTACGTGCGGGGCCAGAAAGAGGATTACGACCGCTGGGCAGAGCTGGGCAATGCCGGCTGGAGCTATGCCGAGGTGCTGCCCTATTTCAAGAAATCGGAAGACCAGGAACGGGGCGCCAGCGATTACCACGGCGTGGGCGGTCCCTTGAAAGTGTCGGACCTGCGCCTGCGCCGTCCCATCGCCGAACATTTTATTGCGGGCGCCACGGAAAGCGGCATCCCCTTCAATGCCGATTACAACGGCGCCACGCAGGAAGGCGTCGGCTACTTCCAGCAGACGGCCAGCAAGGGCTTGCGCTGGAGCACTGCGAAAGCCTTCCTGCGTCCGGCCCGCAAGCGCGCCAACCTGCGCGTGGAAGTGCGCGCGCAGATCACGCGCGTGCTGTTCGAGGGCAAGCGCGCCGTCGGCATCGAGTACAGGCAGGATGGCCAGCTGCGCCAGGCGCGTGCCGGCGGCGAAGTGATTTTATGCGCGGGCGCCATCGGCTCGCCGCAGATCCTGCAATGCTCGGGCGTGGGCCCGCGCGCCCTGCTGGCGGACGTGGGCGTGCCGCTCGTGCACGACTTGCCCGGCGTGGGGCAGAACCTGCAAGACCACCTGCAAATCCGCCTGGTCTTCAAGACGCGCCTGAAAACCCTGAACGATGAAGTCAACAGCCTGTGGGGCAAGCTGTGGGTGGGCATGCAATATGTGTTTTCCCGCTCCGGCCCCCTCACGTTGGCAGCGAGCCAGGTGACGGTGTTTACCAGGTCCTCGCCCGAGGTGGAGCGGCCCGACATCCAGTTCCACATGCAGCCGCTAAGCGCCGACAAGCCGGGCGAAGGCGCGCATCCGTTTTCCGCCTTTACGTCGTCCGTGTGCCAGCTGCGCCCGCACAGCCGTGGCCACGTGTCGATCAAGTCCGCCGATCCCCTCGCTTATCCGGGCATCTACCCGAACTACCTGTCCGACCCGCGCGACCAGCGCACGGCGATCGCCGCCCTGCGCGTGGCCCGCAGGATCGCCGCCGCGCCGTCGCTGGCGCCGCACATCATTTCCGAGTTCGTGCCCGGCCCGCAGTTCGAGACGGACGCGGAATTGCTGGACGCGGCGCGGCGCTTCAGCCAGTCGATCTACCACCCGAGTGGCACCTGCAAGATGGGACATGACGCCATGGCGGTCGTCGACGACCGCCTGCGCGTGCACGGCTTGCAGGGCTTGCGCGTGGTCGACGCGTCGATCATGCCGGAAATCGTCTCGGGCAACACGAACGCGCCCACCATCATGATCGCCGAAAAAGCGGCCGACATGATCCTGGCGGACGCCGTGCGGCTGCCGCAGGCGGCCTGACCCACCCGTTCCATTCCCAGCAAGGAGGATGCCAACGGCGGACAGACCGGCCCGCCCCCAATGACTCGGCAAGCAGCCCAGCATCAAAAAACACATAATCGATATCGATTGGAGACTAGATATTATGGATAACAATCCGAACAATCCGAAAAAGGCCAAAGAGCTACGGAAAGTCGTGATGGCCAGCGTGATCGGCGCCACCATCGAGTGGTATGACTTTTTCTTATACGGCGTCGTCGCCGGCATCGTGTTCAGCAAGCTGTATTTCCCGGGCGGCGATCCGCTCGTTTCGACCATGCTGGCCTACGGCACCTTCGCCGTGGGCTTTTTGTCGCGCCCCATCGGCGGCGTGATCTTCGGCCACTTCGGCGACAAGATCGGCCGCAAGAGCATGCTGGTGATGACCCTGATGATCATGGGAATCTCCACCTTCCTGATCGGCGTACTGCCCACGTATGACCACATCGGCTACTGGGCGCCCGGCCTGCTGCTGTTCCTGCGCGTGCTGCAGGGCATCGGCCTCGGCGGCGAGTGGGGCGGCGCCGTGCTGATGGCGTATGAATATGCGCCGCCGAAGGAGCGCGGCTTCTATGCCAGCCTGCCGCAGATCGGCCTGGCCATCGGCCTGTGCCTCGCTTCCGGCGTGGTGGCGGTTCTGTCGTACAGCCTGACGGATGCGCAATTCCTGTCCTGGGGCTGGCGCGTGGCCTTCATCCTGTCGGCCGCCCTCGTCTTCATCGGCATGTGGATACGTTTGAACGTGATGGAAACGCCGGAATTCCAGGCCGTCAAGGAAAAGAACGCGGAGACGCAGATTCCGTTTTTCGACCTGCTGAAACGCTATCCGGGCAATGTCTTGAAGGGCATGGGCGCGCGCTATATCGATGGCGTGTTCTTCAATATCTTCGGCGTGTTTTCCATCACCTATCTGACCAATACCATCAAGATCGCCCGCACCGAAGCGCTGATGGGCGTGATGGCGTCCGCCGTCGTGATGTGCTTCTGCATCCCGTTCTTCGGCCGCCTGTCGGACCGCATCGGCCGCACCAAGGTGTTTTTCTGGGGTTCGCTGATCACGGGCGTGTCGTCCATCCCTGCCTTCTGGATCATGCTGAACCACGCCGACAATCCGCTGCTGCTGTGGTGTTCCGTGATCATTCCGCTGGGCGTGCTGTATTCGGCCGTGTACGGCCCGGAAGCGGCCCTGTTCTGCGACCTGTTCGATGCCAAGGTGCGCTACACGGGCATCTCCTTCGTCTACCAGTTCTCCGGCATCTTCGCCAGCGGCCTGACTCCCATCATCGCCACCTACCTGCTGAAAACGGGCAATGGCGAACCGTGGCACATCGTCGGCTACATCCTGTTCGCGTCCCTCGTCTCGGCCGTCAGCGTGGCCATGATCGGCAGGGGCGGCTCGCAGCCGGATGGGCGCATGAAGCCGGCGCACGCAAGGTAGGCGCAGGCACGTAAAAAAAGGCAGGCCTCTTGCGAGTGCCTGCCTTTTCTATGCGTGCGACAGCTTAGATGACGATGGTCTGGTGCTCGTCGCCGTTACGCGCACGGATGGTGCCGATGCGCGAGACGGTTTCGCCGGCAGCTTGCAGCTGGACGATGGCGGCGTCCGCGTTTTCCTGCGAGACGATGACGGTCATGCCGATGCCGCAGTTGAAGACGCGGTGCATTTCGGCGTCAGCCACGCCGCCGTGCTGTTGCAGCCACGTGAACAGCGGCGGCATGGTCCACGATTTCGAGTCCAGTTCGGCCACTAGGCCAGGCTGCAGCACGCGCGGGATGTTTTCCACCAGGCCGCCGCCGGTGATGTGCACCATGCCCTTGACTTCCATGGCGTCCATCAGCGCCAGCAATGGCTTGACGTAGATGCGCGTCGGTTGCATCAGCACGTCGGCCAGCTTGCGGCCGTGGAAGTCGCCTTCCAGGTCCGGTTTTGCCACTTCGATAATCTTGCGCACCAGCGAGTAACCGTTCGAGTGCACGCCCGACGAAGCCAGACCCAGCACCACGTCGCCCGGGGCGATCTTGGTGCCGTCGATGATTTTCGATTTTTCCACGGCGCCGACGGCAAAACCTGCCAAGTCGTATTCGCCGGCCGGGTACATGCTCGGCATTTCCGCCGTTTCGCCGCCGATCAGTGCGCAGCCCGCTTGTTCGCAACCCTGGGCGATGCCCTTGATGACGTCGGTGGCGATGGCCACGTCCAGCTTGCCGCAAGCGAAGTAGTCGAGGAAGAACAGCGGTTCGGCACCTTGCACCAGGATGTCGTTGACGCTCATGGCGACCAGGTCGATGCCGACCGTATCATGGCGGTTCAGTTCGAACGCCAGGCGCAATTTCGTGCCCACGCCGTCGGTGCCCGAGACGAGCACCGGTTCCTTGTACTTCTTGCTGATTTCAAACATGGCGCCAAAACCGCCCAGGCCGCCCATCACGCCTTCGCGCAGGGTGCGCTTGGCAAACGGCTTGATTGCTTCGACTAAAGCGTCGCCTGCGTCGATATCGACGCCAGCGTCACGGTAGGAAAGGGAAACATTAGAGGTCTGGTTCATGGTGTGGTGGCAGCGGAGGCGGTAAAATAGAAGGCGGATACCCGCCGGCACGCGCGCGCAAGCATGTTTTTCAACATCGTGCGGCAGGACGCCAGCGGGTGAATTCGGTCGATCAAGTCGCTATTTTATCAAACTGCCCCGTCATTTCGTAATTAACTGCCTTTTTTTAACGCAACAGTACAAACTCCATGCCATTCGCCATCACCGCCGAACAGAAGCAAACAGCATTTTGGATCGCGGTCTGGCTGGCATTCCTGCTGCTGCTCGTCAGCCTGGGCCCCATCCTGACGCCCTTCCTGGCCGCCGCCATCCTCGCCTACGTGCTCAATCCCGGCGTGGACCGATTGCAACGCCTGCATTACAAGCGCTTTTACCTGCCCCGTCCGCTGGCCGTGCTGGTCGTCGTAGTGTTGTTTTTCCTCGCCATTACGGCGCTGGTGCTGATCGTCGTGCCCGTGCTGCAGAAGGAAATTCCCTTGCTGCAGGCGCAGATTCCCCAATTTCTCAGCAAGGCCAACGAGTTCCTGGCGCCGAAACTGCGCGACCTGGGCATCCGCGTGCGCCTGGATGGCACGGGCATCAAACGCATGCTGAGCCAGCAGATGGCCACCAGCGGCGATGAAATCTGGAGCACGGTATTGGCCTCGGCCCGCATCGGCGGCACGGCCGTGCTGGGCTGGCTGGCCACCGTGGTGCTGATTCCCGTCGTGCTGTTTTACTTGTTGCTGGACTGGCATCCCATGCTGGCGCGCATCGCCGGCGCCGTGCCGCGCCGCTGGGTGGGCCGCACGGTAGGCATGGCGCAGGAAGTCGATACCCTGCTGGCGCAATACCTGCGCGGCCAGCTGCTCGTCATGCTGGTGCTGGCCACGTATTACTCGGCGGCGCTGGCCATCGCCGGTTTCGAAGTGGCATTGCCTGTGGGCATCATCACGGGCTTGCTGGTGTTCATCCCCTACCTGGGCTTCGGCCTGGGGCTGATGCTGGCGCTGATCGCTGCCCTGCTGCAGTTCGCCGACTGGAGCGGCGTGATCGCCGTGGCCGTCATCTACGGCTGCGGCCAGGTCATCGAAGGCTTTTTCCTCACGCCGCGCCTGGTGGGCGAGCGCATCGGCCTGAACCCGCTGGCCGTGATCTTCGCCTTATTGGCTTTCGGGCAACTGTTTGGTTTCGTCGGCGTACTGCTCGCTTTACCCGCTTCTGCCGTGTTGATGGTCGCTTTTAAGCATCTAAGACGCCACTACCTGTCCAGCACCTTCTATAATGCATAATAAAAGCGGATATCATATCAACCTGGCAATACCAATGATGCACAAGCAGTAATGAAAAACAGGACAAGGCGTACGCCATGAAACAACTGGTGCTCGATTTAGGCACAGACCAGGCGCACAGCCTCGATACCTTCGAGGTGGGACAGAATGCCGAAGTGGCGCAGCTGATGCGCCAGTTCGCCGCGCGCACTTCGCGCGAACATTTTGCCTACCTGTGGGGCGAACTGGCCGCCGGCAAGAGCCATCTGCTCAAGGCCCTGGCCAGCACCGAGCGCGCGCGCTACATTTCGCCATTCTCGATCGAGTCCGAATTCGTGTATTCGCCCGACGTCGACCTGTACCTGCTCGACGACTGCGAAAAGCTGTCGCCGCTGGCGCAGATCGATGCCTTTGCCCTGTTCAATGAAATCCGCGCCAACAAGGCCTTCATGGTGTGCAGCGGCGCCGTGCCGCCAGCCGTGCTGCCCGTGCGCGAAGACTTGCGCACACGCATGGGTTGGGGCTTGATCTATCAAATCCACGGCTTGACCGACGATGAAAAAATCGCCGCCCTGACCCAGGCGGCCACCACCCGCGGCTTGACCTTGTCGCCCGGCGTGTTACCCTATCTGCTGTCCCATTTCCGGCGCGACATGCGTTCGCTGTCGACGATGCTGGACTCTCTCGACCTCTACTCCCTTGAAACCCAACGCCCGATCACCTTGCCATTGTTGCGCGAGTTGCTGCAGGCGGAAGCGAAAGAATGATGAATCTGGCCCTGTTTGACCTCGACCACACCCTGCTGCCCATCGACTCGGATCACGAGTGGGGCGAATTCCTGGTACGCATCGGTGCCGTGGACGCCGCCGAATTCACCCGTCGCAACGACGAATTTTTCGCGCAATACCAGGCCGGTACGCTCGATCCGGTGGAATACCTGGAATTTTCGCTCGGCACCCTGGCGCAGTTTCCGCGCGAACGCCTGGAAGCGCTGCACAAGCAATTCATGGCCGAAGTGGTCATGCCGGCCATCCGCCCCGAAGTCGTAGCCTTGCTGAAACAGCACCAGGACGCGGGCGACCTGCTGGCCATCGTCACGGCCACCAACCATTTCATCACCAAACCCATCGCCGATGCGCTGGGCGTCGAACACCTGCTGGCCGCCATGCCCGAGTATGACGACAAAGGCAATGTCACGGGCAAGCTGGTGGGCACGCCGACCCTGGGCGCGGGCAAGCTGACCCACACCCATGCCTGGCTGGAAAAAATGGGCAAGGAACTGGGGCAGTTCGAGCGCAGCTATTTTTACAGCGATTCGCACAACGACATTCCCTTGCTGTCGGTCGTGACCCACCCTGTCGCGACCAATCCCAATACCGCTTTGAGCGCACACGCATCCCTCCACGGCTGGCCATCACTCCACTTATTCAATGATTAAAAAATTCATCCGCAAGATCCTCGGCGTTAAAAAAGAGGCAGCGCGCGACACCACGGCCCCCATCGTGCTCGGTCCTGCGCAACACGGAATCGACCCGAAACTGGTGTCGTCGAATGCCATCCGCGTCACCAGCAGCCTGCAGGAAGCGGGTTTTGAGGCCTTTGTCGTCGGCGGCGCCGTGCGCGACCTGCTGCTGGGCGTCAAACCCAAGGACTTCGACATCGCCACCAACGCCACGCCGGAACAGGTCAAGCGATTGTTCCGCCGCGCCTTCATCATCGGCAAGCGCTTCCAGATCGTACACGTGATGTTCGGCCAGGATTTGCTGGAAGTGACGACCTTCCGCGGCGCGGGCGCCGATTCCGCGCCCAAGGATGAACATGGCCGCGTCCTGCGCGACAATACCTTCGGCCTGCAGCACGAAGACGCGCTGCGCCGCGACTTCACCATCAACGCCATGTACTACAACCCGGCCACGCAGGAAGTGCTGGACTACCACGGCGGCGTGGAAGACATCCGCGCCAAGACCTTGCGCATGATCGGCAAGCCGGAAGAGCGCTACCGCGAAGACCCCGTGCGCATGCTGCGCGTGGTGCGCTTCGCCGCCAAGCTGAAATTCACCATCGAGCCGCATACGGCCGCGCCGATCCCCGTCATGGCGCCGCTGATCAACAATGTGCCCGCGCCGCGCGTGTTCGACGAGATGCTGAAACTGCTGATGAGCGGCCATGCGCTGGCCTGCCTGCAGCAGCTGCGCAAGGAAGGCTTGCATCACGGCTTGCTGCCGCTGCTCGACGTGGTGCTGGAGCAGCCGCTGGGCGCGAAATTCGTCACCCTGGCGCTGGACGCCACCGATGCCCGCATCGCCGCCGGCAAGACCGTCTCGCCAGGCTTCCTGTTTGCCTCGCTGCTGTGGCACCAGGTGCTGGAAAAATGGACGGCCTACCGCGCCGCCGGCGAATCGACGATCCCCGCGCTGCACCTGGCGGCCGACGACGTGCTCGATTCGCAAACGGAAAAACTGGCCTTGCAGCGCAAGATCGGCTCCGACATGCGCGACATCTGGTCGATGCAGCCGCGCTTCGAGCGCCGCGTCGGCAAGGCGCCGTATAAATTGCTGGAGCACCTGCGCTTCCGCGCCGGCTACGACTTCCTGCTGCTGCGCTGCGCCTCGGGCGAGATCGACATGGACATCGGCGAATGGTGGACGGCCTTCTACGAAGGCGACGAGGAAACGCGCGAAGCGCTGCTCGTCAGCGCCAATGCCGCGCCGGGCGCCGTCAAGAAGAAGCGTCCGCCACGCCGCAGCACGCGCAGCAAGACGGGCACCGGCGGCTCGACCAGCGGCAGCACCAGCGGCGAGTAAACGCAGCCATGCAGACAGCAACGGCAGTTATCGCTTATATCGGCATCGGGGCGAACCTGGGCGACGCGCGCGCCAACGTGCAGGATGCGCTTGCGCGCCTGGCGCGCCTGCCCGGCGCCAGCTTGCTGGACGCCTCGGCCAGCTACCGCACGGCGCCCATCGATTCGAGCGGCGACGACTACATCAACGCCGTGGCGCGCATCAGCACCACCGTGCCGGCAGAGGAACTGCTGCTGGCCCTGCACGCCATCGAAGCGGCGCACGGGCGCGAACGGCCCTACCGCAACGCCCCGCGCACGCTGGACCTGGACTTGCTGCTGTACGGCGACGAGCAGATCGCCAGCGCCACCCTGACGGTGCCGCATCCGCGCCTCACCGAGCGCGCCTTCGTGCTGGTGCCGCTGCTGGCCCTGGCGCCAGCCATCGCCGTGCCCGGCCTGGGGCCGGCGCAGGACTACCTGGCAAGCGTGGCCGACCAGGCCATCAGCCAGCTCTGACCCCGCCTCTGCGCCATCTCGCTCCCATCCTCTACAATGCCGCTCCTGCAGCGCGCCGCATAAAGTACTACACTAGCGGCGTCGCAATCGCATCACCCCCTTTCACTCTAGAGAATACCTATGTCCGCTTATTTGCAAGGAACAGATCTGGCAGCCAAAGACAAGGCCGCCGCACCGGCACCGGCGCCATCCAAGCCTGTCGCCAACAAGGCCGTGACCATCCATACGCTGGCCACGCTGCGCGCCGCCGGCGAGAAGATCACCATGCTGACCTGCTATGACGCCAGCTTCGCGTCCCTGATGGACCGCTGCGGCGTGGAAATCCTGCTGATCGGCGATTCGCTCGGCATGGTCTGCAATGGCCACAGCTCCACCCTGCCCGTCACCGTGGCCGAACTGGCCTACCACACGGCATCCGTGGCGCGCGGCAGCAAGTCGGCCATGATCCTCGCCGACCTGCCGTTCGGCGCCTATGGCACGCCCGAGACAGCCTATGCCAACGCCGTCATCCTGATGCAGGCTGGCGCGCACATGATCAAGATCGAGGGCGGCGCCTGGCTGGCCGAGATCGTCCGTTTCCTCACCGAGCGCGGCATCCCCGTCTGCGCCCACATCGGCCTGACGCCGCAATTCGTGCACCAACTGGGCGGCTATAAAGTGCAGGGCAAGAGCACGGAAAGCGCCACGGAGCTGAAGAACGACGCGCTGACGCTGCAAAACGCGGGCGCCGCCATCGTGCTGATGGAAGCGATGCCGTCGCAACTGGGCAAGGAAGTGACCGAGATGCTGACGATCCCCACGATCGGCATCGGCGCCGGTCCCGATTGCTCGGGCCAGGTCCTCGTCATGCACGACATGCTGGGCGTCTTCCCAGGCCGCAAGGCACGCTTCGTGCGCAACTTCATGGAAGGCGCGGCCAGCATCGACGACGCCGTCATCGGCTATGTCAAAGCCGTCAAGAATGGCAGCTTCCCGGCGCTGGAACACTGCTTCTGATGTCATTCCGCCTGTCGGCCTGCGCGCTGCGCGCCAGGCCGACAGCGCTTCGCTTTACCCCACCTGTATCCACGTCGTCTTCAACTCCGTGTACTTGTCCAGCGCGTGCAATGATTTGTCGCGCCCGTTGCCCGACTGCTTGTAGCCGCCGAACGGCACGGTGATATCGTCGCCGTCGTACTGGTTGACGTGCACGGTGCCCGCGCGCAGGGCGCGCGCCGTCTGGATGGCCTTGGTGATGTCCGACGTCCACACGGCCGCCTGCAAGCCGTACGGCGTGGCGTTGGCCTGTTTCACCGCCTCGGCAATATCCGTAAAGCCCAGCACGGACAAGACGGGCCCGAATATCTCTTCGCGCGCGATCGTCATGCCGGCGTCCACGCCGAAGACGGTGGGCTGCACATAGTAGCCCCCCGTATCAAGGCGCACGGCCTCGCCGCCGCCCAGCAGCTGCGCGCCTTCCTGCTTGCCGGAAGCGATATAGTCCATCACGGTCTTCATCTGCGTGGCGTCGACGATGGCCCCCATGACGGTGGCTTCATCGAGCGGGTCGCCCGGCTGAAAACGGGGCAGCATGGCCAATGCCTTGGCCATGAATTCGTCCTTGATCGATTCTTCCACGAACAAACGCGAGGGCGCATTGCAGCTTTCGCCCTGGTTGAAAAAGATGGAGCCGACGGCGGCCGCCACGGCCTTGTCCAGGTCAGGACAATCGGCGCAAACGATGTTGGCGGACTTGCCGCCCAGTTCCGTCCACGCCCGTTTCAGATTCGACTGGCCCGCCATCTGCACGATTAATTTTCCCGTGCGCGTGGAACCCGTAAAACCGATGCAATCGACATCCACGTGCAGTGCCAGCGCGGCGCCCGCCTCGTGGCCATAGCCGGGCAGCACATTGAAGACGCCTGCCGGCACGCCGGCTTCGAGCGCGATGTCGGCCAGGCGCAGGGCCGTCAGCGGCGATTTTTCGGATGGTTTCAAGATCACGCTGTTGCCGGCGGCGAGGGCGGGCGCGATCTTCCAGGCCGCCATGATCATCGGGTAATTCCACGGCACGATGGCGGCGACGACACCCACCGGTTCGCGCGTGATCAGGGCCAGACTGTTGGCAGGGGTGGGGGCGATTTCATCGTAGACCTTGTCGATCGCCTCGCCATACCAGCGCAGGCAGTTGGCCGTGGCGCCCACGTCCACGCTCTGGCTGTATTTGATCGGTTTACCCATGTCCAGGGTTTCCAGCAGGGCCAGCTCGGGACTGTATTTTTGCACCAGGTCGGCGAACTTGATCAGCACGCGCTTGCGCTGCGCGGGCGATTTTCCTGCCCAGCGGCGGTCGTCAAAGGCGGCACGCGCGGCCTGCACGGCCGTATCCACGTCCGCGCCATCGCAGCGCGCCACCTGCCCCAGCAAACGCCCATCGATAGGCGACAGATTGTCGAAGGTCTGGCCGGACCTGGCCACGACCCGCTCGCCATTGATGAAGGCGCGTCCATCGATCTTGATCTCTGCGGCACGTGCGTGCCAGCTGGTGTTTTCCGTCATGGTCGTCTCCTGCAAGATGAAAACGCCAGCTTACTCCTAGTCCGCCAAATACGCCGCAGACAGTTGCTTGCGGCGGCGTCGGTCGGCGCGCGCCAGCATCACGGCATACGCGATCACGGCAAGTGTCACGACGAGGATGGTCAGCGCGGCGATGGCGTTCACGCGCGGATCGAGTCCCAGGCGCGCGCGCGAGAAGATCACCAGCGGCATCGTCGTCGAGCCGGGGCCGGACAAAAAGGCCGACAGCACCACGTCATCGAGCGACAGGGTAAACGTCAGCAGCCAGGCCGATGCCAGGGCTTGCGTGATGTTCGGCAGGGTCACGAGGAAGAACACCTGGTGCGCGCGGCAGCCCAGGTCCATGGCCGCCTCGGCCAGCGACTTGCTCATTTCCTGCAGGCGCGACTGCACCACCACGGCCGCATACGCCATGCCCAGCAGGGTGTGCCCCAGCCAGATGGTCAGCACGCCCCGCTCGGGGAAACCGAAGACCTTTTGCATGGACACCAGCATCAGCAGCAGGGATAAACCGATGATCACTTCCGGCATCACCAGCGGCGCGCTGACCATGGACGAGAACAAGGTGCGGCCACGGAAGCGCTGGTAGCTGGTCAAGGCGAAGGCGGCGAACGTGCCGAGGATGACGGAAGATGTCGCCGACATGAAGGCGATCTTCAAGGACAAACCGAAACCCGCGATGATTTCCGTGTCGCTCATCAGCTCCTGGTACCAGCGCAGCGAGAAGCCGCTCCACACCATGTCCTGGCGCGAACTGTTGAACGAAAAGACGATCAGCACGATGATGGGCAAGTACAGGAACAAATAGCCGAGCGAGAGCCAGCCGCGCCCGAACCAGCGCTGCAGGAAATTACGTCCGTTCATGTGCGCTCCTCCGCGTCCTGGTCCGTCTTGTATTTGTTAAAAATGGCCATCGGCACGAGGATCAGCAGGATCACCAGCACCGTTACCGATGAAGCCATGGCCCAGTCGTTATTGGTGAAGTACTCATCCCACAGCACCCTGCCGATCATCAGGGTTTCCGGGCCGCCCAGCAGCTCGGGAATCACGTATTCGCCCACGGACGGAATGAACACCAGCATGGCGCCGGCGATGATGCCCGACTTCGACAGCGGCACCGTGATGCGCCAGAACGCCTGCAATGGCGTGGCTCCCAGGTCGGCCGCCGCTTCCAGGTAGCGCATGTCCATTTTCACCAGATTGGCGTACAGGGGCAAAATCATGAAGGGCAGATAGGCGTACACCATGCCGACCACCAGGGAAAACGAGGTGTTCATCATGTGCAGCGGTTCGCTCACCACGCCCAGCGCGATCAGCAGGTCGTTGAGCAAGCCGTGATTGGCCAGGATGCCCTTCCACGCATACACGCGCAGCAGGAAGGAAGTCCAGAACGGCAGCATCACCAGCATCATCAGCACGGGGCGGATCGACGGTTTGGCGCGCGCCATGAAGTAGGCGAACGGGTAGCCGATAAACAGGCAGATGGCCGTGGTAATGGCCGCGTACTTGATGGAGCTGAGGTAGGTGAGCAGGTACAGTTCATCGGCGGCGATGAACAGGTAGTTGGCGATTTTCACCTTCAGCACGACGATGCCGTCGACATACGACAGCAAGCCGCCGAACGGGCTGCCCGCCGTGTCCATGTCGGACAGGCTGATACGCAGCACGATCAGGAAAGGCACGAGGAAGGCTGCCGCCAGGAACAGCGACGGCACGGCGATGACGACGTTGCGGCCCGCATTTTTCCCCGTTATCCAGCGCAGGGTGACGAGATTGCGCAGCAATTGCAAAATAGGCGTCATGATGGCCTCAGCTGGTCAGCACGACGATGTCGGCGCCATCCCACCATACCCACACGCGCTGCTCGCGCTCGAGGCGTGCGGCCTCGTGGCGGGCCGCGTTGGTGCGCGAGACTTTCACCACCGTGCCGCTGTCGAGGCGCACGTGGTAACTGGTTTCATTGCCAAAGTACGCCATGGCGACGATCACGCCTTGGGCACAGTTGTAGCCATGCTCCGCCGGCGACGCGCGCTCCTCCATGGCGGGAGGCTCGATCTGGATGCCGATTTTTTCGGGGCGCACGGCCACCGAGACATCCATGCCCAGGTTGCCCGTGATGCCATGCGCGACATACTGGCGGCCGTCGGGCGTATCGATGATCACGTGATCCGGTTCGTCTTCCGTGATGCGGCCATCGAACAGGTTCACGCTGCCGATGAAGTCGGCCACGAAACGGCAGTTCGGCGTTTCGTAGATTTCGCCGGGCGCGCCCACCTGCAGGATGCGCCCTTCGCTCATGACGGCGATGCGCGTCGCCATGCTCATGGCCTCGTCCTGGTCGTGCGTGACCATCACGCAGGTGACGCCCACCTGCTCGATGATGTTCACCAGTTCCATCTGCGTGCGTTCGCGCAGTTTTTTATCCAGCGCGCCCAACGGCTCGTCGAGCAGCAGCAATTGCGGCCGCTTGGCCAGGCTGCGCGCCAGCGCCACACGCTGCTGCTGGCCGCCCGACAGCTGGTGCGGCTTGCGCTTCGCGTATTGGTCCAACTGCACCAGCGCCAGCATCTGTTCGACGCGCGCCGCCACTTCCGCTTTCGGCAAGCCGTCGCGGCGCAGGCCGAAGGCGATGTTGTCCCACACGGACAAATGGGGGAACAGCGCATACGACTGGAACATCATGTTGATGGGACGCTGGTGCGGCGGCATGTCGACGATGCTGTTGCCCGCCAGGGCGATGCGGCCCGACGTCGGCGTCTCGAAGCCGGCCAGCATGCGCAGCAGGGTCGACTTGCCGCAACCTGAACTGCCCAGCAGGGCGAAGATCTCGCCCTTGTTGATCGTCACGGAAATGTCATTGACGGCGCGCACGCCATCGAATTCCTTGACCAGTTGATCAATCAGCAAAAAAGGCGCTGGGGCGTCGCTGGCCGACGCGGCTGGTGTTGCTATCGTCATTGTGGGTAGCTTCTGGGTAAGAGGGTGTCAAAATGAAAAACTGGCCGCTACAAAGAGCGGCCAGGATGGAAGTTTAGCGGAACTGCCGCGATTCTGGTCCAAAAAATGCGCAGATGGCGGCAAAATGGGGCAAAAACCTACACCCAGCCCTTTGCTTTCACGTCCGCATAGGTCTTGTCGAGGCACACCCGTATCAAGCCCACCATCTCGTCGATCTGCGCGCGCGTCATGACCAGGGGCGGCGCGACGATCATGCGCTCGCCCACGGCGCGCATGATGACGCCGTTGTCGAACATATGGCCGCGGCAGATCATGCCCACGCCCTGGCCCTCGTCGAACAGCTCGTTGTCGTGCACGGTGGCGCCCTTTTTACGCACCAGGTTCAGGCCCGCGACGAGGCCGCAGCTGTCCGCATAACCGACCAGCGGGTGTTCGCCCAGGCTGGCGAAGCACTGTTTCAGGTACGGCCCCGTATCCTCGGCCACCTTGGCCACCAGTTGCTCTTCCTCGATGATACGGATATTTTCCAGCGCGGCCGCGCAGGCCACGGGGTGGCCGGAATACGTGAAACCGTGCGTGAATTCGCCGCCCTGCTCGATCAGCACCTTGGCGACCCTGTCGCCCACCAGCACGCCGCCCAGCGGCACGTAGCCCGAGGTGACACCCTTGGCAAAGGTGATCAGGTCGGGCTTGATGCCGAACAGTTCGGAGCCGAACCAGCGCCCCAGGCGGCCGAATCCGCAGATGACTTCATCGGCGATGAGCAAAATGCCGTACTTGTCGCAGATACGCTGAATCTCGGGCCAGTAGGTCGATGGCGGGATGATGACGCCGCCGGCGCCCTGTACCGGTTCGCCGATGAAGGCGGCCACCTTGTCGACGCCGATTTCCAGGATTTTGTCTTCCAGCCAGCCAGCCGCCTTGATACCGAATTCCTCGGGACTCAAGCCGCGACCCGATTCCAGGTAATTGGGCTGGCCGATGTGCGCGATGCCGGGTATCGGCATACCGCCCTGCGCATGCATGCCATCCATGCCGCCCAGCGACGCTCCCGCCACCGTGCTGCCGTGATACGCGTTATGGCGGCTGATGATAGTGTGGCGCTCCTTGTAACCGAGGATATCCCAGTAGCGGCGCACCATGCGCAAATTCGTGTCGTTGCCCTCGGAGCCGGAGCTGGTGAAGAACACGTGGCCGAACTGCGGCGGCGATATCTGCGCCAGCTTGGCCGCCAGCTGCGCGGCCGGCACGTTCGTCGTGCCAAAGAAGCTGTTATAGAAGGGCAGCGTCTCCATTTGCCGGTACACGGCTTGCGAGATCGACGTGCGGCCATAACCCACGTTCACGCACCACAGGCCCGACATGCCATCGACGATTTTCTTGCCCTGGCTATCCCACAGGTAGACACCGTCGCCGCGCACGATCACGCGCGCCCCCTTGCTGGCGAGGTCCTGGAAATCGGTGAACGGGTGCAGGTAGTGGGCCGAGTCCATCTGCTGGATGGCGGCCGTGTCGTACACCTGCGGCGCCGCGTTTTTCTGCGCCACGGAGGATACAAAAGCGGCGCTCGGCGCCAGCGGATGGTTGGTTGTGCTCATTGCGATCCTTTCTTAAACGTGGAGCAGAAGATGTTCGCGCTCCCACGGGCTGATCACCGTCATGAACTCCTGGTGCTCCAGGTCCTTGATGGCCGCATACACGTCGATGAAGCGCTCGCCCAGCACCGTGCGCAGCTTGTCTTCCGCGCGCAGCAGCTGCAGGGCTTCGGGCAAGCCTTGCGGCAGTTCGAACTTCATGTCGTAGGCGCTGCCCACCATCATCGGCGTCGCTTCCAGCTGTTCCGTCATGCCCAGGTAGCCGCAGGCCAGGGTAACGGCCAGGGCCAGGTAGGGATTCGCATCGGCGCCGATGATGCGGTTTTCCACGCGCCGGTCCTGCACGCCCGACTCGGGCACGCGGAAGCCCACCGTGCGGTTATCCAGGCCCCACTGGATGTTGATGGGCGCGGCCGTGTGGCGCACGATGCGGCGATATGAATTCACGTAGGGCGCGACGATGGCCATGGCCGACGGCATGTAGCGCTGCAGGCCCGCGATGTAATGCTTGAAGATAGGCGCAGCCGAACCGTCCTCGTTGCTGAAGATGTTCAGGCCCGTCTTCGCATCGACGACACTCTGGTGCACGTGCATGGCGGAACCCGGTTCGCCCGCCATGGGCTTGGCCATGAAGGTGGCGTACATATCGTGTTTCAGGGCCGCTTCGCGCAGGGTGCGCTTGAAGAAAAACACCTTGTCGGCCAGGCCCAGCGGATCGCCGTGCAGGAAGTTGATTTCCATCTGCCCTGCGCCGATCTCGTGGATTAAGGTGTCGACGTCGAGGTTCATCAGTTCGCAGTAATCGTAGATATCCTCGAACAGCGGGTCGAACTCGTTGACGGCGTCGATGCTGTACACCTGGCGGCTCGTCTCGGCCCTGCCGCTGCGGCCAATCGGCGGCTTCAAGGGCAGGTCCGGGTCCGTGTTTTTCGCCGTCAGGTAGAACTCCAGCTCCGGCGCCACCACAGGTTTCCAGCCCTTGTCCGCATACAGCTTCAGTACGCGGCGCAGCACGGAGCGCGGGGCGAAATCAACCAGCATGCCGTCGGCGAAATAGCAGTCGTGGATGACTTGCGCAGTAGGATCGGTAGCCCACGGCACCATGGTGATGGTGGTGGGATCGGCCTTCAAGATCATGTCGCGGTCGGTGCTGGAAATAGCGCGGTCGTAGCCGCCGTCGTCGACCGGGTAATTGCCCGTCACCGTCATGCCCAGCACCGCTTCCGGGATGCGCATGCCGCGCTCCTGGGTGAATTTTCCGCGCGGCAGGATCTTCCCCCGCGCCACGCCCGTCAAATCGGGCACCAGGCATTCGATTTCCGTGACGCGCTTTTCATTGAGCCACAAATCCATATCCGTATAGGTGAAATTTTCGCGTATTGCCATGTTTCCCTCTCGTTGGTCTTGCGCTTTTCCTGATTAAGCGCCGCATGGTGCTGGTGCGGCGCACCTGTCATCCTTGCCTGTTATCTTTCCTTTCTGTGCTGCTGTTCCTGGTAATCGCGGCAAGCCTGGCCAAAGGCATCGAACAGGCGCATGGACTGCGGATTGTCTTCCACCTGCCATTCCGGGTGCCATTGCACGGCCAGGGTAAAACCGGCGGCGCTGGCCACGCTATACGCTTCCACCAGGCCGTCGTCGGCCAGGGCTTCCACCAGCAAGCCATCGGCCAGCCGGGCGACGCCCTGGCCATGCAGGGAATTGACCATCATCTCGCTCTCGCCGCCCAGCAGGCGCGACAGCAGGCCGTCGGGCATCAACTTGATGCGGTGCGCGGGCGCATACTGGCGCGCCAGGGGATCGAGCACGTTCTCCCGGTGGTCCTGCATGCCCGGCACGGCGTGCACGGCCTGGTGCAGGCTGCCGCCAAGGGCCACATTGACTTCCTGGAAGCCGCGGCAGATGGCCAGCAAGGGTAGCTGGCGCGCCAGCGCGGCGCGGATCAAGGGCAAGGTGGTGGCGTCGCGCGCGGGGTCTTGCGGCAGGTCGGGATGCAGGATGTCTTCGCCATACAGGCGCGCGTCGACGTTCGAGGCGGAACCTGTCAGCATGACGCCGTCGGCGATGTGCAGCGCCGCTTCCAGGTCCGCAGCTGCGCCCAGGGCGGGCAGCAGCAGCGGCATGCAGCCGGCGCCGTGCAACACGGCGTGCAGGTATTTGTCCTGCGCCATGTGCCAGGCGTGGCTGCCAAGCTGGCGCTGGCAGGCGGGGACGAGAACGATGGGACGGCGCATAGAGTGCTACCTCGCTGGCGTGACGATCCAATGACAGCCCATGACGGCGCTGCCGCTCGCTTCACTGTACAGCAGAGCCGGCAGGGGCGGCCACACCGATGGCCGTGGCCAGCGGCGGCACACATCGCCTACACTACGGCTTTGCAATATTGCCTTTGTTAAAATCATCATATGCCCGTCCGGCGCCAAATACCAGCGCCACCGGCAAAGTCCCCTACTTTCCCATGCATCCACACCGTTTCCCAGCCTTTCCAAATACCTGTTCCCCCCTGCGGGAGCAGCCATGAAGCACATGCCATGGCGCGACTTCTTCGCTCTCGTGGTGAGCATCGGCGTGGTGGGCCTGGGCCTGGGCGCCACCATGCCGCTCACCGCGCTGACCCTGCACCAGCGCGGCGTGGGCACGGACATCATCGGCATGATCACGGCCGTCAGCGCCCTCGGCATCCTGGCCGCCTCGCCATTCGTCTCGCGCTGGGTGGGACGCTTCGGCGCGCGCGCCACCATGCTGGGCGCCGTCTGGGTGGCGTCGCTGGCGACGATCGCGATGCAGTTCACCGACCACCTGCTGGCGTGGAGCGTACTGCGCTTCCTGTTCGGCGGCGCCATGGGCGTGCTGTTTACCATCGGCGAGGCGTGGGTGAACCGCCTGGCGCCCGATAATTCGCGCGGCCGCGTGGTGGCCATGTACACCACCAGTTTTACTTTCTTTCAGCTGATCGGCCCTGCCCTCGTGGCGCTGTTCAACGACAAGATCAGCTGGAGCTTCGCCGCCTGCGGCCTGCTGTTTTTGCTGGCCGTGCCGGGCCTGATGCTGATCTCGAACAGCGGCCCGGAACGCGAACCGGAAGAACATGGCGTGAAGTGGACCCTGATCCTGCCGCGCATGCCGATGATCGTGCTGGGCGCCGCCTTCTTCGCCCTGTTCGACACGCTGGCATTGAGCTTGCTGCCCCTGTACGCGATGGAGCACGGCATCGGCACGGACCTGGCCCTGCTGTCAGCCACCGTGGTGCTGGTGGGCGACACGGGCCTGCAATTCGTACTCGGATGGATGGCCGACCGCTTCGGCCGCGCCAAAGTGCACGCGGGCTGCGGCGTGGCCGTCTGCCTGCTGCTGCCGCTGCTGCCGTTCGCCGTCGGCACGCCGTGGCTGTGGTGGACCTTGCTGCTGTTGCTGGGCGCGGCGGCGGGCGGCATCTACATGCTGGCGCTGGTGGCCTGCGGCGAACGTTTCACGGGACTGTCGCTGACCAGCGCCAGCGCCATCGTCAACGCCACCTGGGGCGTGACCAGCGGTGGCGGCCCCCTGCTGACGGGCGTCCTGATGCAATCGGTGGGCGTCAACGCGCTGCCGGCCGTGATGTGGGTGTGCGCCGCCATTTTCGTGGGCAGCGCCGTGTGGGAACGCAGGAAGGGGATCGTTTAACTTCCGCTACTTCTTTTCCAGGCGCCGCTGCAATTCCTCGGCCACGGGATAATCGGGATACGCCTGCCGGAACGCCGTCCACTCCTCGTGCGCCAGCGCCCCTTCGCCCGCCTTGAGCAAGGCGTCGATCTTCACCAGCCACACGGAAGCGTCAAGCTTTGCGGGCGGCGGCATCGGCGCGGAGCGGGCCGCGACGGGCGCGGGCTTGGCCAGCGCGCGCTGCGTGCTGGCCTCGGCCTGCATGGCGGCTTGCGGCTCCATCGCCTGATGCATGTCCGTGGGTGGCGGCGGTGGCGGCGATGCTGCCAGTTCAGCCGTCGGCGCTAACTTGGCTACCGCCATGGCGCGCGGCGCTGACGCCGGTGCGTGCATGGGTGCACTGGAGACGACAGCCTGCGGCACCGGCGCCGCGGCAGGCATCACCTCCTGCGTGACCGGCTCCCCGACCACGGGAAATTGCGCCGGCTTCGAGCCGAACCAGTCCACGCCGATCAGGTTGACCGTCAACAGCACGGCCGCGGCCAGTCCCAGCGGAACGCGCCAGCGCTGCAGGTAGTCCGGTGCTTGCTTGGCGGGCAAGGTGCGCAGCACGCCATCGGCGCTGTCGTTCGCGGCCGCCAGCTGCTGCAAGGCTTTTTCCGCGTCCGCCAGAATGGCCGCATCAAGCGTGCTGGACGGCGCGGGCTGCGGCAGGCTGGCCAGCAGCGCGTTCAATTCCTCGTCGTGCCGTTCGTCGTTATCTTGATTGTACGTATTCATGCCTGTCCTCCCACGCCAGCGGCGCTGTCCAAGCCCGCGCGCAATTTCTGCATGGCGTAGCGCAGCCGACTCTTGACGGTTTCCGCTTCCGCCCCCGTCACCACGGCGATGTCGAGGATGCTCATGCCGCTGAACTGCTGCAGCACCAGCGCTTCCTTTTGCTCGGCCGGCAGCGCGGCGATGGCCGCATGCAGCAGCGCGTGCTGCTGTTTCTGCTCCAGCGATTGCGGCGGCGATGCGCCCTCGTCCGCCAGTTCGCCCGCGTCATCGTGTTCCTGTCCTTCCCGCTGGCGCAGGAGGTCGATCAGGCGGTTGCGCGCGATCTGGTACAGATAGGTGCGAAACGCGGCCTGCGGCTGGTAGCCGGCGCGCGCCGCATGCAGGCTGGCCCACGCATCCTGCACGATCTCGTCCACCCACGCGCGGCGCGGCGCGCGCCAGGCCACGAATCGGTACAGTCCCTGGCTATGGCGCCGGTACAATTCGCGAAACGACGGCAGGTCGCCGGCGCTGTAGCGCAGCATCAGGTCTTCATCAGTCGCGGTAATGAGGGTGTCGGGCATGCGAAACAGTGTAGCCGAACTGCGCGGCAGCGGCAATTTCCCTGCTCCTTCAGCGTAAAGTGGACGCAATGGGCGCATAGCTGATGCGGCGCACTTCGCGGATCTGTCCTTCCTTGAGCGCTCCTTCCACCAATTCATAGCCGAGCAGGGCGAAGACCCGCCCCTGCAGGAACAGAGGCCGCGCATTGCCGTACCAGTCCACGCAGGATGCGCGGCAACCGTCGTCCGGCGTTTGGCCCGGCCGTGCGGCCAGTGCACCGAGCTCCGTCAACTGCAAGCCGCTGTTGCGCAGATAGAGGACGGATGCGGCTGACTTGTTGAGGCCTGGCCGCTCCTCCGCGCCCAGGATGGGCAGTCCGATCATGCCCTCCCCCGCCGCTTGCGGCTTGTAGAAAAAGCCGTGGCTGCGCGATTCGCCCTGCGCCGCGTCGGCGCGGATGTAGCGCGCGGCAATCGCCGCCTGCGCCCCCAGGCGGATGCTGCTGAAATGCAGATCCTTGCCCTGCGCGCCGATCACTACGGCGTCATCGCCCAGCGCTTCGATGCGTTCCACGCCGTGCGGCAGGGACAAGGCTTGCACGCTGCCCCCATCGGCCCAGCGCACGGCATACAGGGGCTGGCGCGGCCAAGCCTGATCCGCCTTGCGGCGTCCGGGATTGCCCGGATTGCCGTACAACAGATACGGTCCCACATAACGGTTCTGCAGCCCGTAGCCGCCGCCACCGGGCAGCGCCTTGTAGCTGCTGGCTGGCGCACTGTCGCGGCCATCGGAAAACGACGCCAATGGCACGCGCAGCAGCGCCATGTCGCCTCGGCCACGCGTGCCATCCCACATGGCGTCGCCCTGGCCTTCTGCGCGCAGCAGGACGTTCAGGTGGCCATCCGCGCTTTCCAGGAACGAGAACTGGTCGACGGGTGCGCCGGCCACCTTCAGGGCGCTGGGCGCCGTGCCATCGAGGGGGATGCGGAACACGCCCGAGTCGCTGCCGCGCCGCGTGGTCCAGACAAAGACGGATTCGCCCGACACATAGAACACGCGCCCCTGCGGTCCCATCACGGCGGTAGCTTCACAGCGCATGTCGCGCTGCGCCAGGTCGCACACGGTGACCGTATGCAGGGTCAGGCCGGCGCCCATCTCGGGGTCTTCGTCGGTGCGGTAGATGCGCGTGGCTGGGGCGATGCGCTTGAAGTCCGATGGTATGGCGTCGGGACGCCAGCGGCGCAGCGCGGGAAAGCCGCCAAACGGGTCGCCACGGCGCAAGTTCAGCGACAAGGGCGAGTAAAACACCAGCTTGCTGCCGATCAAACGGCTCGCGTAGTTGCGCGACGAGTAATAGTCGTTGGAGCGCAAGTGGTAGGTGGCACGGTAGGCCAGCTTGCCGTCCGCATCGATGTCGAACAGGCCGATCTCCGTGCCGCCCCGGCTGTAGCTGTAGCCGATCACCACCACCGTGTCGCGATCGATCAGCATTTCGTCATACCAGCTGCCGGAAGGGTCGCTGCCCGGCGCGAACGCGTCGAGCGAGGCGACGGGCTGCAGGGCCTTGCCCCCCACCTGCACGGTGAACAACTTGCCGCGCCGCAGCATCACCAGGTGCTTGCCATGCAGCTTGACGATGCCGCCTTCGTCCACGCCCGCCGTCTGCACATTGGTGACGGATTCCGCCGCTTCTGCCGACGCTGCCGGCGCGGCTTTCGCCACCATCGGCGCAGGCGGTGGCGCCGACATGTACTGCGCCGTGGCGCCCTGCAACTTCTGCTGTTCCCTTTGCTGTGCCGCCTGGCGCGCCTGCAACTGTTGCAGGTAGCTGCTCAAGGCCTGCTCGCTGGCAAACGGCGCCAGGGTCTTGCGCGGCGCCGTGCCGGCGGCGTGGCAGCCCGCCGACAGCAGCAGGGACAGTATCAATGTGATTTTGAGGGCGCTGGACATCGCTTCTTCTCCGGTTGGCTGGGGTGTCCAACATGAAACGCAGCGGCGGAGAAAAAGGGGTTAAATGCGCGTAAAAATATTCAGGAAGCCAGCGCCCTATTCAAATCCCCGAATCCGGTCGCCATTGAAATTCGGCAGGCGCCACTCGAAGTGCAAAGCCAGGAAGCGGAACAGGAAACCGGCGCCGATGGATGCCAGCTGCGCCACGGAGCTGTCGACCTTGAAGTACAGCAGACCGACATACAGGCTGCCCGTAAACAGGGCCACGGTGGCATACACTTCGCGCTGCAGCACGAGGGGAATCTGGTTGCACAGGATGTCGCGCAGCAGGCCGCCGAAAACGCCCGTGATCATCCCCGCCAGCACGACGATGGCCGGATGCATCTTGGCCGACATGGCGATGTCGCAGCCGATCACGCAAAACGCCACCAGGCCCAAGCCATCGACCAGCAGGAAGACGGCGCGCAGATGGTGCAGGTAGCGCGCGACAAAGGCCGTAACGACGGCCGCGCCGATGGTAAACAGCAGGTACTCGGGATGCGCGATCCAGCCCAGAGGATAGTGCCCCAGCAGCACGTCGCGCACCGTGCCGCCGCCGAGCGCCGTGACGGTGCCGATCATGCAGATGCCGAACAAATCCATGCCGCGCCGCATGCCCATGATGGCGCCGGACATCGCTTCGGCGACAATCGCCACCAGGTAAATCGTATATAACAGCATGCTCTTACTCTTCCGAAAATGATTTGAGAATTTGTTCGCGTTCGCGCGCTTCGCTCAGGGTGCGCGCCTCGTTCGTGCCCGTGCTGGAGCCGCCGTTGCCAGCATCGCCGTGCGCCATGCGCGTATCCGCCCCCAGGCTGCCGCAACTGACGCTGCTGTGGATAAAGGCAAAGTTATCCTTCAGGCAGTCGCCGGCCAGGTATTCGGCATACACGTAATCGCCGTCGAGCAGGGCCAGGCCTGCCGGTTCGGCCAGCACCTGTTCGCGCCGGCCCTGCACGGCCACCTGCATGTAATCACGCCAGACGGGCAGCGCCAGGGTGCCGCCGGTGGCGTTGCCCAGGCTCTTAGGCTGGTCGTAGCCGAGCCAGACGACGGACACGAGGCCCGAGGAATAGCCGGCGAACCAGGCGTCGTACGCGTTATTGGATGTTCCCGTCTTGCCGGCCGCGTCGCCGCGTCCCAGCGCCAGCGCGCCGCGACCCGTGCCGCTCTTGACGACGTCGCGCAGCATGCTGTCCATGACGTAGGCGTTGCGTGTGGATATGACTTGCGTGCCCGGCGCCGGTTCTCCCTTGGCGCGTGGCGCCGCATCGCTGAACAGCACTTCTCCGCTGCGGCTGCGCACTTCCTTGATCAATTTCGGCGGCATCTGCATGCCGCCATTGGCAAACACGGCATACGATTGCGCCAGCTGCAGCGGCGTGACGGCGCCCGCGCCCAGCGCCAGCGGCAAGGAAACGGGATTGCGCGCGCTCTCGAAACCGAAGCGCGTGGCGTAGTGCTGCACGTAGCCTGGACCGGCCGCCTGCATCAGGCTGACGGCCACGAGGTTTTTCGAGCGCACGAGGCCCCGCCGCACGCTGATGAAGCCTTCATAGTTATTGCCGTAATTGCGCGGACGCCACGGCTGCGCGCCCGTTTCCTGCGGCAGCAGCAGGCGCTGCGTATCGTCCACGGCCGTGCCAGGGAAGTATCCCTTTTCCAGCGCCGCCGAGTACACGAAGGGCTTGAAGCTGGAACCGGGCTGGCGGTAAGCCTGCATGGCGTGGTTGTAGTGGTTGCGGTAGAAATCGAAGCCGCCCGCCATGGCGACGATTTCACCGCTGTGCGCCTCGACGGAAATGAGCGCGCCTTCCATCTCGGGCAGCTGGCTCACCAGCCAGCGGTTCTTGGCCGCGTCGAGCACCACGCGGATCACGCTGCCTTCGACGATGGCGCGCTTGCCATCCCACTGCAGCTTGCCGCCCAGGCGCGCGTCCGATGCCGTCAGCACGATCTCGTCGCCATTGCGCAGCTGCGCCTTGACCTGGCGCGTGCCGCTCGTCTCCACCTTGCGCACCAGCGCGGCGCGCAATTCGCCGCTGTCCGGATAGGCGGCCAACTGGCGCGCCACGCTGTCTTCGGAGGCGGCCAGGCGCGCTTCCGGACCACGGTAGCCGCGCCGTGCCTGCGCATTCAGCAAACCATCGCGCAGCGACTTGTCGGCAGCCCGCTGCGGCGCCATGCGGATGGTCGTCGTCACGTCCAGGCCCATGCTGTAGGCGCCCTCGGGATAGCTTTGCAGGATCAATTGGCGCGCTTCTTCGACCGCATACGCGGCCGCATGCACGGAGCTGTTGCGGTCCTTGTTCAGCGCCAGTTTTTCCGCCACGGCGGCCGTGTATTCGGCCGGCGTGATGTAACCGAGTTCGCGCATGCGCTGCAGGATATAGTGCTGGCGCACGGTCGCGCGCTGCGGATTGGCGACGGGGTTGTAGGCCGATGGAGCCTTCGGCAAGCCGGCCAACATGGCTGCTTCGGCGATGCTGACGTCGGCCAGGGGCTTGTCAAAGTAAATGTTCGAGGCGGCGGAAAAGCCGTAGGAGCGCTCGCCCAGGTAAATCTGGTTCATATACAGCTCCAGCAGCTTGTCCTTGCCGTAGTGCTGTTCCAGCTTGTAGGCCAGCAGCATCTCCGTCAGCTTGCGCTGCACGGTTTTTTCACGCGACAGGAAGAAGTCGCGCGCCACCTGCATGGTGATGGTACTGGCGCCCTGCGCGTGGTGGCCCGTGACGACGTTGGCGAGCGTGGCGCGCGTCAGACCATAGAAATCGACGGCGCCATGCTCGTAGAAACGCGCATCCTCGATGGCCAGCAAGGCCTGGCGCATGCGCAGCGGGATGTCTTTCAACGGCAGGAATTCACGGCGCTCTTCACCGTACTCGGCCAGCAGCTCGCCTTCGCTGGAGAAAATGCGCAGCGGCAGGGCAGGCTTGTACTGCGCCAGGTGCTCGACGGCGGGCAAATCCTGCCACGCCTGGCGCAGCCACCAGCCGCCCGCCAGGGCTGCGGACAAGCCCAGGCCCAGGGTCAGTCCCAGGCCGAATTTCAGCTTGCGCGCCAGCTTGGATGGCGGCTTGCGCGCCGTGGCGCCGTCTTTGCCGCTGTCTTGCGAGCTGTCTTGCGCCGTATCTTGCGTTTCCATATTGTCATTCCTTTGCTGCCAGGAGGCCCCGCGCAGGCGCGCGGCACTCCATCAAAGAAGCATTGTGCACCGCAACACACATATCCTTATAAAAAGTAAGTATTATTTAGTATTGATAAATTTTTCTTATGTTAGGCGCGCACCATGGACCTCAATCCCAAGCACACGGAAGCGTTCCGCGCCGTCGTCGAAACGGGCAGCTTCGAGCAGGCGGCGCTGCGGCTGCACCTGACGTCGCCCGCCATTTCGCAGCGGGTGCGGGCGCTGGAAAGCCAGCTGGGCAACGCGCTGATCGTGCGCAGCCGTCCCGCGCGCGCCACGCGCGTGGGCCAGCGGCTGATGCAGTATCTGAAGCGGGCCAAGCTGCTGGAAGCGGACTTGCAGGCGGAACTGGCGGTGCAGCAGGATGCCCCGCTGACCCTGGTGCTGGCGCTGAACGCGGACTCGATGGGCACCTGGTTCTTCCCTGCCCTGTCCGAAGTGCTGATACGCGAGCGCGTGCTGCTGGACCTGACCGTGGAAGACCAGGACCACACCTACACCTTGCTGGAAACGGGCATGGCGATCGGCTGCATCAGCACGGAGCCCAAGCCCATGCGCGGCTGCACGGCCGAGCCGCTGGGCGTGATGCGCTACTGGCTGGTGGCCACGCCCGCGTTCCGCCAGCAGTGGTTCGCGCACGGGCTGACGCGCAAGGCGGCGCGCACGGCGCCCGTCGTCGCCTACACGCGCAAGGACACACTGCAATCGTCGTTCCTGCAAGAGGCGCTGGGGCTGCCCGAAGGAGCCTATCCCTGCCATTACGTGCCGGGCGCCACCTCGCACTTCAACGCCATCCGCTACGGCCTCGGCTACGGCATGGTGCCCGAGCTGCTGCTGAAAGCGAATACGGATGGCGAGCTGGTCGAAATGCTCACGCCCAAGACCCCGGCCGACGTGGCCCTGTACTGGCACACGTGGAAGGTGCAGTCGCCGCGCCTGGAGCAGCTGTCGCGGCAAATCGTCGCGGCGGCGCGCAGCATGCTGAAATAGCTACCGCTGCATGCCCCAGCGCTTGAGAGTCACACGCTCCAGGCTGCGAAAGCCGATGTTTTCCACCAGCAGACCGATGACGATGACGGCGGCCAGGCCCGCGAACACCTTGTCCGTGTACAGCTCGTTGCGGTTCTGGAAGATGTACCAGCCCAGGCCGCCCTGTCCCGACGTGGTGCCGAATACCAGCTCGGCCGCGATCAGGGTGCGCCAGGCAAACGCCCAGCCGATCTTGAGGCCCGAGACGATGGAGGGCAAGGCGCCGGGCACGAGGATGTGCAGCACCAGGCGCAAGCCACTCAGCCCATAGTTGCGCCCTGCCATGCGCAAGGTCTCGGGCACGCTCTGGAAGCCCGCGTAGGTATTGAGCGCCAGCGGCCACATCACGGAATGGACGATGACAAAGATCAAACTGGCGCGCCCCAGGCCAAACCATAATAAAGCCAGCGGCAACAGGGCAATGGCGGGCAGCGGGTTCAACATGGCCGTCAGGGTTTCCAGCACGTCACGCCCGATGCGGCTGGACACGGCCAGCAAGGTCAGCACGAAGGCGGCCAGCACGCCCACGGCATAGCCCTGCAGCAAGACGACGAGGGACGCGGCCGTACGCGTGAGCAACTCACCGCTGGCGATGCCGCCGATGAATGCCTGCGCCGTCTGCAGAAAACTGGGCAACAATAAATCATTGTGCGTCCAGCGCGCCGCGCCTTCCCACAGCAGGGCCAGGCTGAGCAAAATCAAGGCCTTGCGCCATAGCGCATGCTGGCCCAGGCGCTGCCAGCGCGACAGCGGCCGCTCGACGGTGACGCCGGCCGGCGGCGGCGCCGCATAGACGAATTCCTGGCGGATCGGCGGTTCCAGCAGCGCGCTCATACGGCCTCCCTGTGCGCAGTCTGTGCTGGTGGGACGGCAACGGTTTCCTCATCGAACAGCAAACCATGGATGCGGCTGCTGGCGGCCTGGAATTCCGCGCTGCCGGCGCTGTGCAGGCCGAACTGGTGACTGTTGAGTTCGGCGCGCACCCGGCCCGGATGGGGCGACAGCAGCAGGATACGGTTGCCCACGACCAAGGCTTCCTCGATCGAATGCGTGACGAACACGAGCGTAAAACGCAGCTCTTCCCACAAGCGGCTCAGCTCTTCCTGCATCTTGCGCCGCGTCAAGGCGTCGAGGGCGGCAAACGGCTCGTCCATCAGCAGCACTTCCGGCTGCATGGCCAGGGCGCGGGCGATGGCCACCCGCTGTTTCATGCCGCCCGACAAGGTATGCGGATGGGCATCCTCGAAGCCAGCCAGGCCCACCTTGGCGATCCAGTGATGGGCGCGCTCGCGGGCCGCCACCTTGTCCAGCCGCTTGCTGGCAAGCAAGGGGAACATGACGTTTTCCAGCACAGTCTTCCATGGCGGCAACTGGTCGAATTCCTGGAATACGACGACACGGTCCGGCCCCGGTTTCTGGATGGCCTGGCCCTGCATGGCGATGCTGCCCGCGCGCGGCGCGATGAAGCCGGCCACGGCTTTCAGCAAGGACGATTTGCCGCAGCCGGATGGCCCCAGCAGCACAAAACGGTCGCCGCGGAACACGTCGAAACTGACGTCATGCGTGGCGCGCACGGTGCGCTGTTCGGTCCGATATTCCAGGCTGACATTCTTGACGCTGAGCAAAGGCTGTAAGGCGACTGGCGGACGTACCAGGTGAAAAGCGGGTGCGTTCATGTCAGCCACCTTGCGTGATGGCAGGGTCGTCAAAGAAGTAATCGCGCCAGCTGTCAGGCAGGTTGCGGATGGCGTTCACGCGGTGCAAAAATTGCGCCAGGCCATGGGTGTTTTGCGGCGCGATCTTGAATTGCACTTGCGGATTCGCAAAGATTTTCAGCAGCAGGTTGCGGTCTACCTTGCTCTTGTTGACCTTGATATAGATGTCGGCCGCGCCCTGCGGATTGCTGCTCGCGTACTGCGCCGCTTCCGCCAAGGCGGCGATGAAGGCGCGGTAAGTCTTCGGATTGTCCTTGCGGTACTTTTCCGTCGCATACAACAGGGTCGACGAGCTGGGCCCGCCTTGCACGTCGTACGAGTTCAGGATGATGTGGGCGTTCGGGTTTTGCGCCAGTTCCTGTTCCTGGAACGGCGAATTGCCGAAGTGACCGGTCAGCTCCGTGCCGCCGGCGATGATGGCGGCGGCCGCGTCCGGGTGCGGCAGGGTTTGCGTGATTTTATCGAGGCGGGCAAATTCCTTGTCGCCCCACTGCTTCGCCACCGCCATCTGCAGGATGCGCGCCTGCACGGAAACGGACACGGCGGGCAAGGCGATGCGGTCCTTGTCCGTCAAGTCCGCCAGGGTTTTCACCTTGGGGTTGTTGCTGATCAAATAGTAGGGAAAATTACCGAGCGAAGCCACGCCGCGCACGTTCTGCCTTCCCTTGGTGCGGTCCCAGATGGTCAGCAGCGGCCCCAGCCCGGCCCCAGCGATATCGATGTTGCCCGACAACAAAGCATCATTGATCGCCGGCCCGCCGGACAGGGTGATCCAATCGACTTTGACATCGACGCCCTGCTGCTTGCCATGCTTTTCGATCAGCTTTTGTTCCTGCGCAATATTGAGCAGCAAGAAGGTGATGCCATGCTGCCCCGCAATGCGGATCTGCCCTTCGGCCCGGGCCATGGGCATGGCCATGCACAGCAGGGCGATGGTGGCGAGCAGGCGGCGGGCAAAGCTAAAGATCGGCAACATGGACACTCCTTGGGTTAAATCAACGGTCAAAGTCAGTACGGCGCATCGCCTTCGATGGTAGTGCGGTAGAGCTTGCGGCGCTGGTCGGGCGGACAGCCCGTCGCCAGGTGCATCAGCGAACGGTTGTCCCAGAACACCAGGTCGTGCGGCTGCCAGCGGTGCACGTACAGGTGCTCCGGGCGCACGCTGTGGGCAAACAGTTCATCGAGCAGGGCGCGGCTTTCATCGTCGGGCAAGCCGACGATACGCGTGGTGAAGTGTTCGCTGACAAACAGGGCGCGGCGGCCCGTTTCCGGGTGCACGCGCACGACGGGGTGCGTCACGGGTTTGACTTCATCGACCTGCGCCTGCGTCAGCGCGGGCCGCCATGGGTTGCGGCGGCGCAATTCCTCGTACTGGCTCAGATAGCTGTGCTCGGCACGGGCGCCCCGCACGGCGTGGCGCAGCGCGGCCGGCAAGCTTTCCCACGCCAGGTGCATGTTGGCAAACACGGTATCGCCTCCGTCCTGCGGCAACTCTTGCGCGTGCAGCATGGAACCGAGGCTGGGCACTTCCTTGTACGACAGGTCGGAATGCCAGAAATGACCCGCGTCGCCCAGGCCGATGGGCTGGCCATCCTCGACGATGTTCGAGATGATCAGCACTTCCGGCTGCGTGGGCAGCTGGAACTGGCGCAGCACGTGGATTTGCAGGGGGCCGAAGCGGCGGCTGAAATCGACTTGCTGTTGCGGCGTGATGCGCTGGTCGCGGAACACCAGCACGTGATGGTCGAGGTGGGCATGGTGCAGGCGCTGGAAGTCGCCCAGCGACAGCGGCTGCGCCAGGTCCAGCCCCAGCACTTGCGCGCCGAGCGGCGCATCGAAAGTCTCGATACGGAACGGGCTGGAAGAAAACGCGGGTTTCAGGACGGCCGACATGGGAACTCGACTAGAGTCAGGGGAAGTCCACTGTATGCCGGCCAGCCTTGCTTGCAAACGAAGCATTTACTATATGGATATGCGCGGCGCGTTGCGCCACGCTGCCACAGCGGCTGTCACGAATTGGCACAGCAGTACCGGCCTTGCCCGGGAATGGCGCTAGCACGAAACTTGCTTATCTACCAAGCTTTAACCCTAGCCCCGGGAAAGCCATGCCCATCTACGCCCTGCTGCTCGCCTTGCTGTTTACCGTTCCCGTCCATGCCCAGGATAGCCAGGGTGAAAGTGATCTCAGCTACAAAGCCTATGTGCACAGCGACAAGCGCATCAAGTGCTTGTACGGCTATGCAGCCGACAAGACGGGCGACCATGCGGCCGCCGTCGCCATCTTTGAAGATTGCATCCGGCGCTGGAACGATGTGTATTCGATGATTTGGCTGGCCCAGCTGTATGAAACGGGCATCGGTGTGACCAAGGACCTGGCGCAGGCGACGGCGCTGATGCGGCGCGGCGCGCATACGAATGATGACGCCGCCTATGCACGGCTGGCGCGCTACCACTATGGCGTGGCGCTGGCCGAAGGCCGGGGCACGCCGCAGGACATTCCCCAGGCCAAGACCTGGCTGCGCCAGGCGGCGCAAGAGGGCGTGCGGGAGGCGGCCGACTACCTGGGCCGCCTGGAAGGCGCGGCACCTTAGCGCCGCGCCAGCATTGCTGGCTTACGCCGTTGCTTCATAGCGGGCCAGGCGGGCCGCCATGCGCGGCGCCAGCTCGTGGCCGGCCTTGACGGTCACTTCCAGGTCGTTCAGCAAGCCATCCTTCAAGCCATAGACCCAGCCATGGACGCTGAGTTCCTGGCCGCGTTCCCACGCATCTTGCACGATGGTGGTCTGGCACACGTTCAAGACTTGTTCCACCACGTTCAGTTCGCACAGGCGGTCGCCGCGCTGGCGGCTGGTCAGCACGTCGCCCAGGTAGCGCTCGTGCTTCTGGCCCACGTCCTGGACGTGGCGCAGCCAGTTGTCGACCAGGCCGATGCGCGTGCCCGTCATGGCAGCATGCACGCCCTTGCAGCCGTAATGGCCGACGATGATGACATGTTTGACTTTCAGCACGTCCACGGCAAATTGCAGGACGGACAGGCAATTAAGGTCGGAATGCACGACCACGTTGGCAATATTCCGGTGCACAAACACGTCGCCAGGCGCCATGCCCAGCAGTTCGTTGGCGGGCACGCGGCTGTCGGAACATCCGATCCACAGGTATTCGGGCGACGTTTGCGCTTCCAGATTCTTGAAGAAGTTCGGGTCTTTCGCCACCATCGAGTCGGCCCAGCGGCGGTTACGCTGCAGCAGTTCCGCCAGGGCCAGGCCATTTTTCGGTTCGGTCATATCGCTCCCATTGTGTGCGTACGACTGAGTTGGCGGCAGATCGCGCCCATAGGCCGGCGATGCGCGCACATTTCTCAGTCGTGGTGAAAAAAACGCCGGGATGTTTCAGCATCCCGGCGCATGGTATTACGTGTGCTTACTCAAAAAAATCCTTGACCTTGTCTTTCCAGGTCTTGCTTTGCGGACTGTGCTTGGCACCGCCCTCGGTCGTCGACTTTTCAAAGTCGCGCAGCAGGTCTTTCTGTTTTTCCGTCAGTTTCACCGGTGTTTCGATGGCCACGTGGCAGAACAGGTCGCCCGCGTAACCGGAGCGCACGCCCTTGATGCCCTTGCCTTTCAGGCGGAAAGTTTTACCCGACTGGGTACCTTCTGGAATCGTGAACGACACTTTGCCGTTCAGGGTAGGCACTTCGATTTCGCCGCCCAGGGCCGCCTTGGTGAACGAGATCGGCATTTCGCAATGCAGGTCGTCGCCTTCGCGCTGGAACACGGCGTGCGGCTTGATGTGGATTTCCACATACAGGTCGCCCGACGGACCGCCATTCGTGCCCGGTTCGCCGTTGCCGGACGAACGGATACGCATGCCGTTGTCGATACCGACTGGAATTTTCACTTCCAGGGTCTTGTTGCGCTTGATGCGACCGGCGCCGCCGCATGGCGTGCACGGGTCAGTGATGACCTTGCCGCTGCCATGGCATTTCGGGCAGGTTTGCTGAATGCTGAAGAAACCTTGCTGCATGCGAACCTGGCCGTGGCCACCGCACGTACCGCAGGTGGTGGGCGAGGTGCCCGGCTTGGCGCCGCTGCCGTGGCAAGTGTCGCACTTGTCCCAGCTCGGCACGCGGATGGTCGTGTCGAAGCCGTGAGCAGCTTGCTCCAGTGTAATTTCCAGGTTGTAGCGCAAGTCGGCGCCACGGTACACCTGTGGACCCGCATTGCGGCTGCGTCCACCGCCACCGCCAAAGATGTCGCCGAAGATATCGCCGAAGCTGTCGGCAAAGCCGCCAGCACCGCCGCCGAAGCCGCCACCGCCGCCCATGTTCGGGTCCACGCCAGCGTGACCATAACGGTCATACGCATCGCGCTTTTCCGGATTGGTCAGCATCTCGTAGGCTTCTTTGACTTCCTTAAACTTTTCTTCCGATTCCTTGCTATCCGGATTGCGGTCCGGATGGTATTTCATCGCCAGTTTACGGTAAGACTTTTTGATCTCTTCTTCCGAAGCATTTTTTGCGACACCGAGTGTCTCGTAAAAATCACGCTTTGCCATGTTGTCGGCACCTTGCAGTCTATCTACTGATGTAAAAATTACACGAAAAAGCCGAGTCGAGTGCTGCGCTAGGCGCAGCGACTCGGCTCGGCCGGTCTTCGCGGCTAATCCCGCGATGTAGCGTTCAGCCCGGCTACCCCCAGTTCATGGGAGCGCAAGACAATTACTTGCTGTCTTTGACTTCTTTGAAGTCAGCGTCAACAACGTCGTCTTGCTTGGCGCCTGCGTCCGATGCGCCAGCAGCTTGCTGTGCACCTTCCGCGCCGCCGGCAGCTTGCTGCGCTTGCATGTCGGCATACATTTTTTCGCCCAGTTTCTGCGATGCGCTCGACAGTGCTTCCACCTTGGCGTCGATCTCAGCCTTGTCGCCCGCCTTGATGCTTGCTTCCAGGTCGGTGATCGCCGCTTCGATCTTCTCTTTCTCGCCCGCATCCAGCTTGTCGCCGTATTCGGTCAAGGATTTCCGGGTCGAGTGTACCAGAGCATCGGCCTGGTTGCGCGACTCGGCCAATTCTTTGACCTTCTTGTCTTCTTCCGCGTTCAACTCGGCGTCTTTCACCATCTTCTGGATTTCAGCCTCGGTCAAGCCGGAATTGGCCTTGATCGTGATCTTGTTTTCCTTGCCGGTGGCCTTGTCTTTCGCGCCGACATGCAAGATGCCGTTGGCGTCGATGTCGAAGGTCACTTCGATCTGTGGCGTGCCGCGCGATGCTGGCGGGATGCCTTCCAGATTGAATTCGCCCAAACCCTTGTTGCCGGCGGCGATTTCGCGCTCACCCTGGAAGACCTTGATGGTCACCGCAGGCTGGTTGTCGTCGGCCGTCGAGAAGACCTGGCTGAACTTGGTCGGAATCGTCGTGTTTTTGTGGATCATCTTGGTCATCACGCCGCCCAGGGTTTCGATACCCAGGGACAGAGGGGTGACGTCCAGCAACAGCAAGTCCTTGCGTTCGCCCGACAGGACCGAACCTTGAATCGCTGCGCCCACGGCGACGGCTTCGTCCGGGTTCACGTCCTTGCGTGGATCCTTGCCGAAGAATTCCTTCACTTTTTCCTGCACCTTCGGCATACGCGTCATACCGCCGACCAGGATGATGTCATCGATGTCCGACACTTTCACGCCAGCATCTTTGATGGCGGTACGGCATGGTTCCATCGTGGCCGTGATCAGCTCTTCCACCAAGGACTCCAGCTTGGCGCGGGTCATCTTCAGGTTCAAGTGGACCGGTGCGCCGTTCGCCATGGCGATGTACGGCTCGTTGATCTCGGTTTGTTGCGACGACGACAATTCGATCTTCGCGCGCTCGGCCGAAGCCTTGATGCGCTGCAGGGCGATCGGATCTTTTTTCAGGTCGATGCCGTTGATCTTCTTGAACTCGTCGATGATGTAATCGATGACGCGCTGGTCGAAGTCTTCGCCGCCCAGGAAGGTGTCGCCGTTGGTCGACAGCACTTCAAATTGTTTCTCACCATCAACATCTGCGATTTCGATGATCGACACGTCGAACGTACCGCCACCCAAGTCATACACGGCGATTTTACGGTCGCCTTTTTCGGTCTTGTCCAGGCCGAACGCCAGCGCTGCCGCGGTTGGCTCGTTGATGATGCGCTTGACGTCCAGGCCAGCGATACGGCCGGCATCCTTGGTAGCTTGACGCTGCGAGTCGTTGAAGTAAGCAGGCACGGTGATGACGGCTTCGGTGACTTCTTCACCGAGGTAGTCTTCTGCCGTTTTCTTCATCTTGCGCAGGACTTCAGCCGAAATTTGCGGCGGCGCCAGTTTTTTGTCGCGTACGCCGATCCATGCATCGCCGTTGTCGGCTTTCATGATTTGGTACGGCATCAGCGCGATGTCTTTTTGCACTTCTTTTTCGTCGAACTTGCGACCGATCAAACGCTTGACTGCGTACAGCGTGTTTTTCGGATTGGTCACGGCCTGGCGTTTCGCTGGCGCGCCGACGAGAATTTCGCCATCTTCTTGATAAGCAATAATCGACGGCGTCGTGCGTGCGCCTTCAGCGTTTTCGATTACCTTTGGTTGACCGTTTTCCATGATGGAAACGCAGGAATTCGTGGTTCCCAGATCGATACCGATAATTCTACCCATGATTTTTTTCCTTTTATTTGCTAGATTTCAGATGGTTCTTATATGTGGCAAAGCGGCATGGTTTCAAGGCTTGCTTGATGCCGCCCTCTGATTATTTTGCTTGCGCGGTCGTTACAATGGCTGGACGCAGCAGGCGGTCCGCAATCATATAGCCCTTTTGCAGGACTGACACGATGGTATTGGCTTCCTGGTCCGCTGGCACCACGGCAACAGCCTGGTGTTTCATCGGATCGAGCTTCTCGCCCTGCACCGGCAACACTTCCACCAGGCGGTTGCGCTCGAACGCGGCGTTCAGTTGCTTCAGGGTCATCTCGACGCCTTCTTTCAGCGAGTCGATGGTCGGTGTTTCCACCGTCAGCGCCGTTTCCAGGCTGTCTTTCACCGGCACCATGGCTTCGGCAAAGCTTTCCACTGCGAATTTATGCGCTTTAGCAACATCTTCCTGCGCGCGGCGGCGGATATTTTCGCCATCGGCCTTGGCGCGCATGAAGGCATCGTGCATCTCTGCAAGACGCGCTTCGGTACTCGCCAGCTGCTCTTCCAAAGTAGGCTCTGCGGGAGTCGATGGGGCAGTCGCCGCGGCGTCCGCTTGCGGATTAGGTACAGCTTGGTTTTCCTGATCTTGCATCTGAAAAGCTCCTACAATCAATGACTTAAATGAGTTAGTCTAACTATCTTTACAACACTAACGGGCAGATGGGGCTATATCCTATTGTTTCAAGGGGTATGCATGGCAAAACCGGAATTACAGCGATCCATGTTACAGCTTATTACAAAGCACTTCCCATTTCGGGCAGCGATCCGTGCGCGCCCCCCTTGATTTTCCAGGCTTCCCACGGCAAAGCGGGCATTCTACCAGCCCCGCCGCAGCCATCGCCACAGGCGATGTTGCTATTCAGAAAACCCCTTGGCTGCGCCAGACATGACAAAGCCGCGCAAGCGCGGCTTTTTATTGTCAAAAATAATTGCCTTTAATTCGGCGCGCCCAGGGCCAGGGCCGCCGTGCGCGCCTGCTCGCCCGCCTTCTTGTCCGCTTCGCGCTGCGCCGCCGTCTTCATCGTCGGCCAGCCAATCATGTGCTGTTCCGCAATTTCCGCCAGGCCCGCGATCCAGGCTGGCGTTTCGTTCAGGCAAGCGATGTAATGAAATTGCTGGCCGCCGACCGCTTCGAAGTCATGCTTGGCTTCCATGGCGATCTCTTCCAGGGTTTCCAGGCAATCGCTGGTAAAGCCCGGACACAGCAGGTCGACGCGCTTGACACCCTGTTGCGCCAGCGCCACGAGGGTGGGCGCCGTGTACGGCTGCAGCCATTCGGCCTTGCCAAAGCGCGACTGGAAGGTCACCACGTATTGATCTTTGCTCAACTTCAATTTTTCCGCCAGCAAGCGCGCCGTTTTCAGGCATTGGCAGTGGTAGGGATCGCCGAGCAGCAAGGTACGCTTGGGCACGCCATGAAAACTCATCACCAGTTTTTCGGGACGGCCATGCGCTTCCCAATGGTTCAGCACGGAATCGCGCAAGGCGTCGATATACGTGTCGTGCTCGTGATACTGCTTGATAAAGCGCAATTCCGGCACATTGCGCACCGTGGCGTAATGGGCAAACACGGCGTCGTAGATGGAACCCGTCGTCGTGCCCGAGTATTGCGGATAGGCCGGCAGGATGGCGATGCGCTCGCAGCCTTCGCTTTTCAGCCTGGCCAGCACCTCGGGCAGGGAAGGCGAACCGTAGCGCATGGCCATGGCGACGGTGACGCCATCGTGACCCCGCTCGGCCAGGGCGCCGGCCAGCAATTTCGCCTGCTTTTGCGTGTGCACTTTCAGGGGCGAACCGTCACGCGTCCAGATCGACGCATATTTCTTGGCCGACTGGCCGGAGCGGAAAGGCAAAATGATCAGGTTCAAAATGAACCACCAGACGAGACGGGGAATCTCCACCACGCGCGGGTCGGACAAAAATTGCTTCAGGTAGCGCCGCACGGCCGACGAGGTCGGCGCATCGGGCGTGCCCAGGTTGACCAGCACCACGGCGCTGCGGTCGATACTGCCATGCGTGTACGGCGGTTCTGTTTGAAATGACATGAAAGCTCTTCGAAGGCGTTGGATGGATTAGCCGACCATTATAGTTACATTGCGTCAACATTGGGAAAGATGGAAAGGAACGGCATAAGGCTAACTGCCATTCTCACCAGACCGGTTTACGCTAACAACGCCTAACAAAACCGTAGCGAGCGGCAGCGAGGCTCGGCGCCCCCGTTGGCCCGAGCAGCGCAGCTGTGCGAAGCATGGGGCCGCCGAGGCAGTGAGCATCGCAGGCCGCGACCCGCGACGCGCAGTAGGTTTGGTTAGGTGTACTAGATAGCCAGCAATTCGCGCGCATGCTTGCGCGTGGTGGCCGTGATTTCCAGGCCGCCCAGCATGCGCGCCACTTCTTCCACCCTGGCCTTGGCATCGAGCATATCGATGCGCGACGCCGTCTTGCCATTGTCCAGGGTGCTTTTTGCCACCTGGAAATGCTGATTTGCCTGGCTGGCCACTTGCGGCAAGTGGGTTACGCACAGCACTTGCCGTCCCTGCCCCAGGCGTTTCAACAGGCGGCCCACCACTTCGGCGACGGCGCCGCCGATGCCGCTGTCGACCTCGTCGAAGATCAGGGTCGGCGTGGTGGTGGCGTGCGAGGTGATGACGGAAATGGCCAGCGCGATGCGCGCCAGTTCGCCGCCGGACGCGACTTTCGCCAGCGAGCGGGGCGCCGTGCCCGCATGGCCGGCGACGAGGAATTCCACTTGCTCCAGGCCATGCGCGGCCGGTTCGCACGGGTGCAGGGCGATTTCAAAGCTGCCGCCCGTCATGCTCAGCTCCTGCATGGCGCGCGTGACGGCATGGCCCAGTTCCAGGGCGGCGGCGCGCCGCGTGTTTGATAACCGTTCGGCCACGCCGCGATATTCCGCCTCGATCTTCGCTTCCTGGCGCAGCAAGCCCTCGATGTCGGAGGCGTAGGCCAGGTGCTGCAGCTTTTCCGACAACTTCGCGTGTTCCTCGGGCAATTCTTCCGGCGTGACGCGGAATTTGCGCGCCGTGCTGTGCATGGCTTCCATGCGCGCGTCGAGCTGGTGCAAGCGCTCCGGGTCCAGTTCGACCCGGTCCAGGTAATTGTTCAGCGCGTACACGGATTCCTGTAATTGAATGCGCGACGATTCGATCAGGTCGACAATCGGTTGCAATTCCGCATCGACGGACACCAGCTTGCCCAGCTTCTGGTTCAGGGCCGACAGTTGCGACACGATCGGATGGTCTTCCTGCTCAGAAATGATGGACAAGGCTTCCTGCGCCCCTTCCAGCAGGCTGGCCGCGTGCGACAGGCGGCTGTGCTCGTTCGTGATCTCCGTCCATTCGCCGGGCTTGGCGGCCAGTTTTTCCAGTTCTCCCACTTGCCATTCCAGGCGTTCGCGCTCGTACAGCACGTTGGCGGCGTTGGTTTCGAATTCTTCGCGCTGGCGCACGAGGGCGCGCCAGCGCTTGTGCAGGGCCGCCACTTGCCGCGCATCCTGCTCCGCACCCGCTTCGCGCGCCGTCGCCTGGCCGTCGAGCAAGGCGCGCTGCGCCTCGCTTTTCAGCAAGGACTGGTGCGCATGCTGGCCGTGGATGTCGACCAGCATGTCGCCCAGCTCGCGCAACTGCGCGGCCGTGGCGGGGATGCCGTTGATATACGCTTTCGAGCGGCCCGCGTTGTCGATTACGCGGCGCAACAGGGCGCCGCCCTCGTCGTTGGCGAACTCATTGGCGGCCAGCCACGCTTGCGCCACCTCGCTGACGGAAAAATCGGCCGTGATGTCGGCCTTGGCCGCGCCTTCGCGCACCACGCTGGCGTCGCCGCGCCCGCCCAGCGCCAGGGTCAGCGCATCGATGAGGATGGACTTGCCGGCGCCCGTCTCCCCCGTCAGCACGCTGAAGCCGGCGGAAAATTCCAGTTCAATGGTATCGACAATGACAAAATCGCGAATGGACAGTGTATGGAGCATGGTTTCTGTGGTTGGGCGGCGCACCGCGGGTTGACGTAGAGAAAATGTTAGCTGAGCTTGCCCTCGCCCGACGGGTACTCATTCCAGTGCAATTTTTCACGCAGGGTGTTGTAGTAACTCCACCCTTCCGGATGCAGGAAGGTAATCGCATGCGGCGAACGGCGGATGAGGATGCGGTCTTGCTGCACCAGGCTGGCAAAGGTCTGCATGTCGAAATTGACGCTGATATCGCGCCCGCGCACGATTTCCACGACGATCTGGCTGGAATCGGGCAAGACGATGGGGCGGTTCGACAGCGCATGCGGGGCGATCGGCACGAGCACGATGCCGCCCAGGGTCGGATGCAGCAGGGGGCCGCCGGCCGACAGTGAGTACGCGGTCGAGCCCGTGGGCGTGGAAATGATCAAGCCATCCGAGCGCTGGTTGTACATGAAGTGGCCGTCGACCTCGACGCGCAATTCGGCCATGCCGGCGCCGCCGCCGCGCGAGACGACGACATCGTTGACGGCCATGCCCACGTGTATCGACTCGCCGTCACGCAGCACGCTGCCTTCAAGCAAGGTGCGTCGTTCGGCCTTGAAGCGGCCGCCGAGAATTTGCGCCAGCACGGGCAGCATGCGCTCGAGCGGAATATCCGTCATGAAACCCAAACGCCCCTGATTGATACCGATCAAAGGTACGTCGAATGGCGCCAGCTGGCGCGCAATGCCCAGCATGGTGCCGTCGCCGCCCATGACGATGGCGCAATCGGCGGCGGCGCCGATCTCAGCCGGCGACATGGCGCGCACGCCGGGAAACGCCAGGTTCAGGTGCGCGGCCGTCTCCGCCTCGAAGACCACCGTGTGGCCCAGCACTTGCAGGAAATCGACGATGCTTTTCACGGGCTCGGCAATGCCATCCGTATTCTGGCGCACGACCAGGGCGATGGTCTTGGCGCCCAGGTTGAAGCGCTCTCCCGGGGCTGGCAAGGTCGCGGCTGGCTGTTCGGCGTGTGTATCGACGGGCATAAGAGTCTCGGTAGTGAATTCGGTGGCAAACCGCCCCAGGCTGTCGCATCGCACGCCGGCATCGCATAATACTGTATATATGCACAGTATAGTGCGGCTGCCGCGTGCCTGCAAGAGGCGTTCTTGGTGTTGCACGCAGTGTAGCGCAGAAAAAGAATCGTCCATGCGTGCGCCAGCGCTCCCTGCCTGGACAAATCCGCTTGCGGGCGGCCTGTCGCGGCGGGACACTGATGGCACGTCATTTTTACTGTCAGGAGGCCATATGGCTACCCAGCCAAGCGAGCGCAAGATCAATACCGAGGAAAAAGTCAGCAATGACGGCGTCGACCGCCTGCCGCACGAGCGCGACGAATCGCCCGATGCGCAAAACGTGCGCCCGCGCAAGATCATGCAGCAGGCAGCCAGTGACCTGGAGCAAGGCCTGGTCGATACGGACCGGCGTGCCCAGCCCGGCGTGGAAAAGGTCAAGCCGGCCGAACCGAAACAGGCGCGTCCCGACGCAGAACTGGAACCAAAGAAGGCGCGCTGAGTCGAACTGTCGTGGGCCGCGCATGCTCCCACAGTGTGACGCAACGAACGGAAGCGGCAAGCCCCGGCGCGCATGATGAACGCTCGAACCACGCAAGGAGTACATCATGAAAAAAACAGGATCAGCCGTCTGGAGTGGCGGCCTTAAAGATGGCAAAGGGTTTATTTCCACCCAAAGCGGCGCGCTCGACAACGTAGCCTATGGCTTCAACACCCGCTTCGAAGACGGTCCAGGCAGCAATCCGGAAGAACTCATCGGCGCCGCCCATGCGGCCTGCTTCACCATGGCCCTGTCCGGCCAGCTGGGCGAGGCGGGCTTGCGCGCCACGGCCCTGAAAACCACGGCCGACGTCAGCCTGGAAAAAATCGATGGCAGCTATGCCATCACGGCCGTGCACCTGACCCTCGTGGCCAGCATCCCCGGCGCCACCGACGAAGCGTTCCAGGACGCGGCCCTGCGCGCCAAGCTCGGCTGCCCCGTGTCCAAATTGCTGGCCACGGAAATCACCCTGGACGCCCATCTGGAGTAATGCCGGCCTGCCGTCCGCTGCCGTCCCCTCACCGGACGGCAGGGGCGGCCTCGGCAAGAAAGCCGTAAAACGCATAAAATCCTGCCATTCCCCTATCACCCTCAAGGATTTACGATGCGTATTTTGCACACCATGTTACGGGTCGGCGACCTGCAGCGCTCCATCGATTTTTACACCAAGGTCCTGGGCATGAAATTGCTGCGCACCAGCGACAACCCGGAATACCAATACACGCTGGCCTTCGTCGGCTATGGATCGAATCCCGACCATGCGGAACTGGAACTGACGTATAACTATGGCACCACCAGCTACGAGCTGGGCACGGCATATGGCCACATCGCCATCTCGGCCGACGACATCGTCGCCGCTTGCGACGCGGCACGCGCGAATGGCGGCAACGTCACGCGCGAACCGGGCCCCGTGAAAGGCGGCAACACGGTCATCGCCTTCATCACCGACCCGGACGGCTACAAGATCGAATTGATCGAGCGCAAGTTCGACGGCCAGGGCGGCGGCCTGTAATACCTCAGCCTGGCTCGGCGGCCTGTGCAATGGCCGCGCGCAGCCAGGCGATGCCCGCATCGCCCTCCGTGCGGCGGTGCCGTATCACTTCAAACGCAAACGGCGCGATGGCAAACGGCGCAGCGTACTGTGCCAGCCCTTGCGCCGCGCTGCCCTGCAAGGCGCGCCGCGCCACCGTCAGGATCAAGTCCGTCCCCCTCACGACATCCGGTGCGACCGTCCAGTACGGCACGCGCACGGCGATGCGGCGCGTCTGTCCCAGCTGGGCCAGGGCCGCGTCGACTTCGGCCGCCATGCCGCCTTCGCTGGACGCCACCAGCACATGGGGGCGCGCCAGATAGGTGTCCAGGGTCAACACTTCACCGGCCGCCAGGCTGGCCGGATCGAGCGCGCACGCGAACGTTTCCTCGAATAAAGTTTCTCTGTGTAGCTGCTCGGGCAGTTGCGGGAATACACCGAGCGCCAGGTCGATCTCGCCATCCTGCACGCCAGCGATCACGGCCGGGCGGCTGGCATAGCTGACGGCCAGGTCGATGCCGGGCGCGTCCACGCGCAAGCGCCGCAGCAAAGCGGGCAAGAGCAAGGCCGCGCCGTAATCCGACATGGCCAGGCGAAACACGCGCTGCGCCGTGGCCGCCTCGAAGACGGCGCCGCCCAGCACGGAACGCACGCTTTGCAGGGCTTCGGCCAAGGGCCGCGCCAACTCCAGCGCGCGCGCCGTCGGCTGGAAGCCGCCCTTGCCGCGCAATAGCAGCGGGTCGCCGAGCAGGTGGCGCAAGCGGGCCAGCGCATGGCTGACGGCAGGCTGGCTCATATGTAACCGTTCGGCCGCGCGCGACAAATGGCGCTCGCTGAGCAGCGCATCCAGGATCACCAGCAAGTTCAAATCGACGGCGCGCAGATTATTCATTTCATGCATAGTTGGATGACAAACTACGAATTGGATTTAATCATGACAGCATAATACGATGATCGCATCAACTCAACAAAGATGGAGTCGCCCATGTATGGATGGATCACCGTATTTGCCCCGCTGGCCATGCTGGCCGGCGCCGTCGTTCCCTTCCAGGCGGGCGCGAATGCCGCGCTGGGCCGCAACCTGGGCCACCCGCTGTGGGCCACCCTCGCCTCGCTGGCCGTCAGCGCCGTGCTCGCGTCCCTCGTGCTGCTGCTCTGGCGGGTGCCGGTGCCCGATGTCCAGCTCGCCATGCGCGGGCCGGGCTGGTCCTGGCTGGGCGGCGCGGCCGGCGTGTTTTATATTACCGCCGCGCTGATGCTGGCGCCGCGCATGGGGTCCGGCCCCTTCATGGCGGCCGTCATCGGCGGGCAAATGCTGGCCGCGCTGGCCATCGACCGCTACGGCTTGCTGGGCTTTGCCGTGAAGCATATTTCTCCGCTGCACTGGGCCGGTGCGGGCTTGGTGGTGGCGGGCGTGATCCTGACGCAAGTGGCCAACAGCCGCGCCGTGTGATAACACGGCAAGACGAAAAAAAACCAGCGCCGTCGCCGGGGCTGGTTTTGATCGTGCGCAATACTGGATTATTTGTCCAGCAAGGCATTGACCGGCATCAAGTCCGTTTCCTTCAGGGTGCCGGCCGCCGCCTTCAGGCGCAAGCCGTTCATGATGGTGTCGTAGCGGGCTTTCGACAGGTCTTTCTGCGTCGAGAACAATTGTTTCTGCGCATTCAACACGTCGATATTGATGCGCACGCCCACTTGATAGCCGAGCTGGTTCGACTCCAGCGCCGATTTGCTCGACACTTCCGCCGCTTCCAGCGCCTTGACTTGCGCCAGGCCGCTATTGACGCCCAGGAAAGCCTGGCGCGCGCCTTGCGAGGCCGTGCGGCGTGCCGTTTCCAGGTCGTTGCGGGCCTTGTTTTCCAGCGCGATCGATTCGCGCACCTTGCTGGTGACGGCAAAGCCGCTGAAGATCGGGATGCTCCACTGCACGCCGATGGCATTATTGTTATTGCCGCTGCCATTGCCGCCGCCCGAGGAATAGGTATGGCCAGCGTTGGCGATCAGGTCCACGGTCGGGTAGTGGCCGGCGCGGTTGCGGCCGATGTCGCGCTTGGCCGATTCCACATTGAACTGGGCCGTGACGACGCCATAGTTCTGCTCTTCGGCGGACGACACCCACGGCTCGACGGCAGCCGGCTCTGGCGCGCTGATGACGACGCCCGTGCGCATCGGCGCCAGGGTGGTCGGCGCTTCGCCGATGATGGTTTGCAAGGCGCTGCGCTTGTTGGCCAGGTCATTGATGGCGGCAAACTCCTGCGCCACCACCAGATCGTAGGCCGCTTGCGCTTCGTGCGTGTCGGTAATCGTTTGCGTGCCGACTTCGAAGTTGCGCTTGGCCGATGCCAGTTGTTCCGTCGTGGCGACCTTTTGCGCCTGCGTGGCGCCCAGGTTGTCCTGCGCGCTCAGCACATCGAAATACGCCTGCGCCACGCGGGTGATCAGGTCTTGCTGCACTTGTGCAAATTGCGCTTCGGCAATCGCCTGCGCCAGCTTGCTTTGCTGATAGGTTTCCCAGCGATCCCAGCGGAACAGCGGTTGCGCCAGTGTCAAATTGTAGGCATTCGTGCGTACATTCACGGACGGCGAGGTGATCTTGTTGCCGCCATTGTTCTGGACGATCTGTTCCTGATTGCCACGCGTATTGCTGCCCGACGCGGAGATTTGCGGCAGCAAGCCTGCCAATCCCTGCGGAACCCGCTCCATCCCGGCCGACAGGGCCGCGCGCGCGCTGGCGTACTGCGCGTCATTGGCCAGCGCCTGCTGGTACACCTGGATGAGATCGGCCGCCTGCGCTTGCAGCGAGTATGTCATCGAGACAAAGGCGCTGGTCATCAGCACGGCGATAAGGGGTTTCCGCATTGCATTTCTCCGTTGGAGTCGTCAAAAGTTGATGGAATCAAAAATCTGCTACCGCTTGCCTTGCGCCCGCCGGGTGAGCGGGGTACAGGCCTCCGCAGGCATGCAGGAAAACATGCCTGGGTGCATCTACTGCAAAATAACTTAGTATTTAGGCATCGCGCTGTCGACTTGCAGCGCCCAGGCATGCACGCCGCCCGTCAAATTACTGATCTTGCCAAAACCATTGCGCTCCAGGAAGGCTGCCACTTGCATGCTGCGCATGCCGTGATGGCAGATGCAGACGATCTCGGCGTCTTCATCGAGATCATCGATGCGCGCAGGAATCGAATTCATCTGCATCAGGGTGGCACCGTCGAGGTGGCACAGGTCGAACTCCCACTGTTCCCGCACGTCCAGCAACAAGGGGCGCGGGCGGGAAGGGTCAGCCAGCCAGGCGGCCAGCTGCGGTGCACTCAAATGCTCCATCGAATCGGTCGCCTCAGAACTGGAAATGCGACGGTGCCACGGCTTGCAGCGGCGTGACATTGGTTTCAAACAGCTTGCGCGTGTCGTAGGCCTTGTCCGAGCTGCGCGTGATCAAGTGCGCCGACATGATCGGCGCTTCGCCGATGATGGCTAGGATGCGGCCGCCGACTTTCACTTGTTGCAACAGTGCTTCCGGCAACACGGCCAGGGCGCCGGACACGACGATCACGTCATACGGTGCGCCCTTGCTCCAGCCCTGGGCGCCGTCGCCCAGTTCCACGGTGACATTCGTCACGCCGTTGGCGGCCAGGGTCTGCTCGGCCAGGGTTTTCAATTGGGGAACGATTTCCACGCTCGTCACATGACGTGCCTTGTGCGCCAGCAACGCGGCCATATAGCCGCTGCCGGTGCCGATTTCCAGCACATTTTCATGCTTCTTGACGGCTACGTCTTGCAAAATGCGCGCTTCCAGCTTCGGCGTCAACATGCATTCGCCACCGCCCAGTGGAATTTCGGTATCGACGAAGGCCAGGTTCTTATAGGCGGCCGGCACGAAATCTTCACGCTTGACCACGTTCAACAGCTCCAATACGTCGATATCCAGTACGTCCCATGGACGGATCTGCTGTTCGATCATATTGAAGCGGGCTTGTTCGATATTCATCTTTGGACTCGGTAAGTGAAGTAATAATCCGCCATTTTATCGTTGAACTGGCTGAAAGCACATGTTAACCATAAAGGCGGGGAATGGAGGAAATTTGCGACGATCTGCAGATTTGGGGGGGCGAACCTTGGAAAAGGGGCAACTGAACGGTAGAGGCTAGCTCCGCTTATCAACTTTTCCCGGGCGCCTCCACCTGCAAGCTGCGCAAGCTCATATCGATAAAAGCATCCATGTAGGCGACGGGATCGATGTTCTTGACCTCGCACGGCAGGAAGGAGTGCGTCCACATCATCAGCATGGTGACGGGCGCGCTGAGGATGGTGCTGACCAGCACGGGATCGACCTGGCGGAATTCGCCGCGCTGCATGCCCCGTTCCAGCAAGGTGGCGATCAGCGCATTGCCGCGCGTGACCACCTCTTCGTTGTAAAACTGCGCCAGTTCCGGGAAATTGTTCGCTTCGGCCAACATCAGCTTGGTCAAACCGGCCAGCTTGGTGGCGCCGAATTCTTCCCACCATTGCATCATCATGCTGCGTAACAACTCGGCGCTGGTGCTGTCCGAGGCGGCCATGCTGTCTTCCGCCTCGCCGATGGAATGCACGATATTGTCGCGCACCACGGCCTTGAACAGCTCTTGCTTGTTCTCAAAGTACAGGTACAGGGTGCCTTTCGACACGCCGGCCCGCTTGGCCACATCCTCCAGGCGCGTCGATGCGAAGCCCCGTTCGACAAACAGGTCGAGGGCGGCGGCGAGCAATTCCTGCGGGCGGGCATCCTTGCGCCGCTCCCAGCGGGGCTTGGTATCAATCGGGGCTTGCATGTGTCTTTCCAAGTAACTTACTTTTGAGTCATTAATGGTAGACCGGTCTACCGTCAAGGTCAAGCGCCGGTTGCCAGACCCATCCTGATCGCACGAAAAGGGCGCAGAAGTACACTGATGCGTATACATATAGGCAGCCGCACCTCGCCGGCTGGCCGATCCGCACGCTCGCCATTGTAACGCGTCGCTGTGGCATGGCGCCCATCGGCTGGGAGCGTCCGACGCTGACACCAAGCGGCAAGCCCGTCTCAATCGCGCAAGGCTTGCGCCGGCGCCATGCGCATGGCCAGCCAGGCGTGGCGCGCAGTCGCCAGGGCCACCACGAACGCGGCCGGCGGCAAGGCTGCCACGCCGGCGATGGCGAGCAGCCACAGGAACTCGCGCACCACCAGCGTCCCGATGGCCAGGCGCCCGGCGCCATGCAGCTTGCGCAACACGATCTCGCGCGCGCGCCGCTGCACATTGTGCGCCACCAGCACATATACGCCAAAGGCCGCCAGCACGAAGATGGCGGCGCTGGCCCAGGCCAGCAGGCTGGCCATGCGGCGATCGTCGGCATAGGCGCTGGCGGCATATGCCGTCAGCGGCTTGGGCGCATACACTTGCCCCGGAAAATAGCGCTGCCACAGCGGGGCGACGGCTTCCGTCACGCTGGCGCCGTCCTCCCCCGCCGCCAGGCGCACGGTCAGCATCGCATTGGCAGGGTCGAGTCGGTACATCACGGGCAGCAGCGGCTCGCGCAAGCTTTGCCAGCGGATGTCCGGCACGACGCCGACGATCTGCAAGGCCTGGCCATTGAGCCAGCGTCCCGGCGCCTGCTGCGCCGTGGCCATGCCCAGCGCGCGCACAGCCGCCATGTTGATGACGACGGCGCTCGCCTCCGGCGCACGCTCGATGGCGGGATCGAACGCGCGCCCCGCCAGCGCGGCCACCCCGTACGCGTCGAAAAAGCTGGCGCTGACTTCACGGATCTCCAGCGAGATGCTGCCGCCGTCGCCGCGCTGCACGATATCGCTGGAACGCGTGCCGCCGCCCCCGTCGCGGCCAGGCACGTCGCGGCTGTCCGCCACCGCCGCCACGCCGGGCAGGCGCAGCACGGCGTCGCGGAAGGCCACGCTGGCCGGCTGGCGCATATCCTGCCCCTTCGGCAATTCCAGCACCAGCAGCGGCGCCGCATCGAAGCCGCGCGCAGCCTCGCTGGCATAGCGCGTCTGCCAGGCTACCGCCAGCGCCACGCTGCCCAGGCCCATCGCCAGGGCCAGCTGCGACACCGTCAGCACGCGGCGCAGGCCGGCGCTGCCGCGGGTGTCGCCGCTACGCTGCGCCAGCGCCTGGCGCATGTCGACACGACAGGCCAGCCAACCCGGATAGGCGCCCGCCGCCGTGCCGGCCAGCACGCACAGCACCAGCGGCAGCGGTGCAAAGATGTCATCCAGCGGCCGCGCCACAAGCGCGGCGAACAGGGGTAGCAGCAACCAGGCCAGCAGCACGCCCAGCGCCGTGGCCCCCAGCGACAGCAACAGCGATTCGGCCAGGAACTGGGCCAGCAACTGCCCCGAGGAAGCGCCCAGCACGCGCCGCACGGCGATTTCACGCTGGCGCTGCAAGGTGCGCACGGCCGCCAGGCTGATGTAGTTGGACACGGCCAGCAGCAGGATCAGCAGGCCGACGGCGCCCAGTCCCAGCACCAGCCGCCGGTCGGCGCGCGGACCGCTGCCGATGGTGTTGGCCACCGTGGTGTCGAAATAGGCGTCGCGCAGGGGCCCCAGCGCGATTTCGACGGGCTTGCGCTCGCCCAGCGCGGCGCGCTGCTGCGGCGGCACGAGGCTGTTCCATGGCCCCTGGTCAGTGGCAGTCTGCAGCGCGCCGCGCAAGGCTTCGGCGCTCACGCCCGCTCCCGCCTTGACATAAATCTTGCCGGCGATGCCCATCCAGTTGGCCAGCGCCGCGTCGCGCTGGGGCGCCGGCCACAGCACGCTGCCCGTCCCCGCCAGCAGCGCATAGGACACCGTGCTGGCCAGCGGCGGATCGGCCAGCACGGCGCGCACGCGCAGACGTTGCCGGTCCAGCGCGATATCGCGCCCCAGCACGCGCTCCGGCACGTCGGCGTGGCCGAACAGGCGGCGCGCCATCGACTCCGTCACGGCCAGACCATCGGGCCGGCTCAGCGCCGCCGACAGGTCGCCGGCCAGCACGCGCGGCTGGAAGATGGCGGCAAAAGCGGGATCGACGGCCGTGATCTCGAGTTCCTGCTGACGACCATCCTGCTCGAAGGTCGCCTTGCGCGGCCAGAACACGCTCGCTTGCAAGGGGAAACCGCTGCGCAGCGCCACGTCGCGCAGGGCAAATGGCGTGTATTCCAGCCACTGCGGCTGCGGAATGAAGTTGAGCCGGTGCTTCAGCACATAGACGCGCTCGGCTTGCGGCACGGCGGCATCGAAGCTGAAGGAATAGCGGACCAGGCAAAGCAGCAACAGGCACAGTGCAAAACCCGTCGCCAGCCCGCCCAGCGCGGCGGCGGAATACGCCGGTTGCTGCGCCAGCAAGCGCCAGCCGATGCGAAAATCTCGTGCAGACATCATGCTATCCCTTGAAGTATCAGTCAGCGCGCAAGGCCAGCGCCGGCGCCATGCGCATGGCCGACCAGGTGTGCCGCACGGTGGCCAGCAGGGCCACCAGCAGGGCCAGCAGCAATGCCGCCGCCAGGGGCCAGGCGCCCAGCGGCGCGCGCTCGACAAAGCCGGCCAGGTAGTGCGCGATGCCCAGGGCCGCCAGCGGCAGGCCCAATACGGCGCCGGCGGCAAGCAGCAGCATGAACTCGCGTCCCACCAGGCGCGCGATGGCGGCGCGGCCGGCGCCATGCAACTTGCGCAGCACAATTTCACGGCTGCGGCGCTGCACGCTGTAGGCCGACAGCACATAGATGCCGAAGGCGGCAAGCAGCAGGGCGATCAGGCTGGCCAGGCCGAGCATGCGCGCCAGGCGCAGATCTTCGGCATACATCCCCGTCAGCAGGCTTTGCGCCGTGCGCAGCTCCAGCATCCGCTCCGGAAAATAGCGCCGCCACAGCGGTTCGATGCGCGCATGGGCCACTGCCACGGCGTCCGCGCTGCGCAAGGACAGCGTGCCGCCATGGCGCAAATCGAACAGCATCGGCTGGGCCGCCTGACGCATGTCCTGGAAGCGGATCGGCGGCGCAATGCCAATGATCACCTGCCCGTCCGGCATCGCCTGCCCCACGGCGGCCTGCGGCGTGGGGTAGCCCAGCGCCAGCGCCGCCGCCGCATTGAGCACCACCACCTGGCTGCCGACCCTGTCCCGCGCCGCGTCGAACAATCGCCCGTGCAGAGGCACGATGCGGTGCAGGTCGAACCAGCCCGGCGTCATGGGTTTGTATTCGAGGCGCACGTCGCGCCCGCCGCGCGTCCTGACGCTGCCGACGACCTTGCTGCCATCGCGCCCGACCGCTTCCAGGATGCCCGCCACGCCGGCAATGCCGGGCAGGCGCGCCAGCGCCTCTTCGAAGGCGCGCGCCTGCGGACTGTCCTCGCTCCCGGGCGGCAAGTCCAGCACCAGCAAGCCATCCGGCGCAAAGCCCGGCGAGGCATGGCTGCCATACCAGGCTTGCCAGCCGACGGCCAGGGTCGCGGCGCACAGCGCCATGGCGGCGCCGAACTGCAATACCGTCAGCACGCGGCGCAGCCACAGGCCAGCCACCGTTTCGCTGTTGCCGCGGCCAGCCAGCGCGGGACCGGGCCGCACGCGCAGCGCGCACCAGGCGGGATAGGCGCCCGCGCACAAGCCCGTGAGCACGCCGGACAGCAAGGCGCCGGCGCAGCGCCAGGCAGTGAACATATCGTCCAGCGGCCGCTGGACCAGCTCGGCGAAGAGCGGCAGCGCCAGCCAGGCCAGCAGCAAACCGGCGGCGGCCGCCAGCAGCGCTGTGAGCACCGACTCGGCCAGGAACTGCCGCACCAGGCGCCCCGCACTGGCGCCGAGCAGCTTGCGCACGCCGATTTCCCGCTGGCGGCGCAAGGTGCGCACGGTGGCAAGGTTGACGTAATTGATGACGGCCAGGGCCAGTATCAGCAGCGCCAGCACGGCCAGTCCCGCCACGCTGGCGCGCTGCCCATGCCGCGCCGCCGCGCGGCTGTTGTACAGGTCCGCATCGAAGTAAGCCTGCGCCAGCGGCAGCAGCGCGATGTCGGTGACGTTGCGCCCCTCGAGTGCGCGACCCATCGAGGCGCCGCGCACCTGCCGGTCTTGCGGCGAATCGTTGACGGCCCGCTGCAGCAGCGCCGCCAGCGCATCGGGGTCTGCGCCGGGGCGCATCCGCAGGTAAATGGCGCCGCGCCCCGTGCCGGAAAAAGCGGCCTCGCGCTGCGCCGCCGGCCAGGCGCTGCTGAGCGTACCCACCAGCACTTCATACGGCACGGTGGTGTTGCGCTGATGGTCGGGCAGGATGGCGCGCACCTGCAGCGTGACGCCGCCGACCCGCAGCAACTGGCCCAGCGCGGGCCCGTCGGCAAACAGCTTGCGCGCCGCCGTCTGCGTCAGCGCCACGGCATCGGGCTGCGCCAGCGTGGACCGCAAGTCGCCCTGCAGCGCCGTCACGCCGAACAGGCTGGCAAAATCCGCATCGACCGCTTGCACGTTCAGTGCATACGGGCGCTCGCCGCGCTGCACGGGCAAAGCCAGTTGCCTGACGATGCTCGCCATCTCCACCGCACCGCTGCGCTGCGCCACGTCGCGCAGCGACAGATAGGCGTAGTTCTGCCACTCGGGGCGGATGAACAGATTGATGCGCTGCTTGACCAGCTGCACGCGCTCGCGCTGCGGTACGTGGCTATCGTAGCCCAGGCTGTAGCCGACAAAGCCCAGCAGCAGAAAGCAGGCCGCGAAACCCACCGCCAGGCCCAGGATGACGGCCGCCGAGGCGCCACGCTGCTGCGCCAGCAGGCGCCAGCCGATGCGGAAATCGGCCGCCTTCATGCGGCTTGCAAGGCGTCGACCACGACGCGGCCGTCCAGCAAATGCAGGGTGCGCGACGCCTGCGCCGCATGGTCGGGCGAGTGGGTCACCATCACCACCGTCGTGCCCTCCGCATTGATGCTGCGCAGCAGGCGCATGACTTCATTGCCGTGCGCCGTATCGAGGTTGCCCGTCGGTTCATCGGCCAGCAAGACGGCCGGCCCGGCCACCAGCGCGCGCGCGATCGCCACGCGCTGCTGCTGGCCGCCGGACAGCTGCGACGGCCGGTGTCCCGCGCGGTGGGCCACGCCCAGCTTGTCGAGCATGGCGGCCACGCGCTGGCGCCGTTCGCGTGCCGGCGTGCCGTTGTATTCGAGCGCCAGCTCCACGTTCTCGAACACGCTCAGTTCCTCGATCAGGTTGAAGCTCTGGAAGATGAAGCCGATGCGCCCGCGGCGCAGCACATTGAGCTTCGCCTCGCTCCAGCCTGCCACGTTCTGGCCCTCGAACCAGTATTCGCCCTGGCTGGGAATATCGAGCAAGCCCAGCAGACCCAGCAGGGTCGATTTGCCGCAGCCCGACGGGCCCGTGATGGCCACATATTCGCCCGCCTCGATTTCGAGGTCGATGCGGTCCAGGGCCTTGGTCTGGATATCGCCTGACTGATGCAGCTTGCTGACGCCGACTAGTTTGAGCATGGGTGGAACCTTTATGGAAGATGAGAGGGAATTTACCGGCTTATGTGCAATCTGGGGGAATTTCCATAGGCGGCGTAGGCGGACAGGATCACGCGTTCGCCTGCCTGCAGCCCTTGCAGCACTTCGAGCTGGCTGTTGTTGCGCCGGCCGATACGCACCGCGCGCCGCTGCGCCTGGCCGCCGGACGCATCGAGCACGTAGACCCAGGCGCCGCCGCTGTCGTTGACGAAAGCGCCGTTCGGCAGCAGCAGCGCGGCGGCCGGCTCGCCCAGGGTGATCTGCGCATCGAGGCTTTGTCCCGGATTGAGCACGGGCGGCTGGCCGTGCGTGAACACCAGTTCCACCGTGAAGCGGCCCTCCTTGATCTGCGGATAAATCGTCTGCACGCTCAGCGCATAAGCGCGGCCATCCTGGACGATGCTGGCTTGCCGTCCCGCCGCCATGCGGTTCAGGTAAAACTCGTCCACCCTGGCCGACAGCTTGTAGCGCACTGGGTCGTCGATGCGGCCCACATTCTTGCCCGTCGCAATCGACTCGCCCACCTGCAGCCGGAAGTCCGTCAGCCGGCCGGCGGACGGCGCGCGCACGGCCAGGGCATCGACCGTGGCGCCGACCAGCAGCAGGCCCGAACTGAGGCCCGCGATGGACGCCTCAAGCTGGGCGGCCGCATCGCGGCGCACCCGCGCCTCGGCCTGCGCCGCCTGCTGTTCCTGCGCCAGCGCGCGCTGCTGCTGCAGCAGGCTGTCGGCCGACTCCTCCAGCGCCACGCTGGAAATGAAGCCCTGCGCCGCCAGCCTGACATGGCGCGCATGCTGCTTGCTTCCCTGCTGCAGCGCGAACGCCAGGTCGTCCAGGCGGCGCTGGTGCTCGCTGGCGCCGGCCTGCTGCGCCACGCGCAAGTTGGACAAGTTGAAAATCTGCTGCGCATGTTCGGCCTTGCGGGCCAGCAGTTCCAGGTTGCGCTGCGGATTGGAGATGCGGAACAGCAGCTGGCCCTTCCTGACCAGCGCGCCGTCACTGGCAAGCACCTCGTCGATGCGGCCCGACTCGACCGAATCGAGGAGCACGGAATGCAGCGGCTCGGCGCTGGCGCGTACCACCACTTCATCGAGAAAAATGCCGCGCTCTGCGATACCGATGCGCAATTCGGCGGCAGGCACCTGCAAGCCGCGCGGCATGGCCCACCACCCCGCGGCGGCCAGCGCGGCCAGCAGCAACACGCCCGCCAGGCCGGCGGCGACCAGCTTGCGCCGGCTGCGCGGCACGCGCGTATCCATGGCGGCGCCGCTGGCCGGCAAAGGGGGGATCGAAGATCGGGGAGCATGCATATTTATTTTCACGTCTTTCGCACTGGTCTTGTCCCTGCATCAGCAAGCAGCGTGCCAGCGGCAGGCGCCACGCGGACATGCGCCCTGCAGCCGCGCGTCGGCACGGGCGGCGCGGCGCGGTGTCCCGCAGTGTCCATTTCCGGACAGCGGCTGTTCGCAAGCGCACAGCGCCGGCAAACGGGCATGCCCGCAGCAGCCGCCACGCCCCCTGCGCGGCTGCTAGAATGCGCCACCGACCGACGCTCACTATGCTCTCCATGGCCCACACCGCAGCCCACGTCCTGATCCTCGACGACGATATCGATGTCGCCTGCGCCGCACAGCTGCTGCTGCGGCGGCGCTACCGCGATGGCCAAGTCGATACGCTGTGCGACCCGGCGGGGCTGCCCGCGCTGCTGGCCCGGGCCGTGCCCGACGTGGTGCTGCTCGACCTCAATTTCCAGCCCGGCCAGACCGATGGGGCACAAGGCCTGGCCTTGCTCGACCTGCTGCGCGCGCTGCCACGGCCGCCTTGCGTGATCGCCATGACGGCGTATGCCGACGTGCCGCTGGCCGTGGCGGCGCTGCAGCGCGGCGCCGGCGATTTCATCACCAAGCCCTGGGACAACGCGCGCCTGGCCGCCGCCGTGGAACAGGCGCTGGCGCGCCGCGCCGGCATGGCATCGCCAGGCACGGCCGCGCCGGACCTGATGGGCGACTCCCCGGCCATGCGCGCGCTGCGCGTGATGGTCGCCAGCGTCGGCCCCACCGAGGCAAACGTGATGGTGCTCGGTGAAAACGGCGTCGGCAAGGAACTGGTGGCGCGCGCCCTGCACCAGGCCTCGCGCCGCGCCGCCGGTCCCCTGCTGCCGGTGGACATGGGCGCCGTGCCGGAGACAACCTTCGAAAGCGAATTGTTCGGCCACCGCAAGGGCGCGTTCACCGATGCCAGGCATGAACGCGCAGGACGCTTCCAGGCGGCGCGCGGCGGCTCGCTCTTTCTCGATGAAATCGGCAACCTGCCGCTGGCGGCGCAAGCGAAGCTGTTGACGGCGCTGGAACGGCGCGAAGTGACGCCGCTCGGCGCCGACCGTCCGGAAGCGATCGACGTGCGCATCCTCAGCGCCACCAATGTCGATGAAGCGCGGCTGTTCGATCCGGCCGTGTTCCGGCCCGACCTGCTGTTCCGCCTCAATACCATCGTGCTGCGCGTGCCGCCGCTGCGGGCGCGCCGCGAGGATATCGCCATGCTGCTGCGGCACTACCTGGCGCACTACGAAAGCCAGTACCAGCGCCCCGCGCGCGCGCCCGCGGCGGAGGCGCTCGACTACCTGCAACAGCATGACTGGCCTGGCAATGTGCGCGCGCTGCGCCATGCCTGCGAACGGGCCGTCATCCTGGGGAACGAAGCGCACTACACGCGCGGCGATTTCGGCCTGTTCGACGGCGCCGGCCAGGCGCCAACGGCGCCCGCCCACGCACGCCAGACGCTGGGCGCGCTGGAACGCGATGCCATCCACCGCACGCTGGAGCAGGTCGACGGCAATATCAGCCATGCGGCCAAGGCGCTGGGCATCAGCCGCGCCGCCCTGTACCGCAAGCTGAACAAACATGGCATCTGAGCGCAGCCTCAAGACGACGGCCAGCGCCAGCATCGCCGCCATGCTGGCGCTGGCCGGCGGCGCCGGGTATTTTGTCGCGCTGGCGTCGCCGCGCCTGAGCGTATTGTGCCTGCTGCTGTCGATAGCGCCGGCGTGGCTGCTGTCCCGCTGCCTGACACGCCTCGCGCCGCGCCTGTCACGCCAGGAGTCGACGATGGCAACGGCAATGACGGCGGCGCCGTCGCCTACGCCCGATGAAGAATCGCTGAGGGCGCTCGAAGCCTGTCTCGAACACGCGCCCATCGCCCTGTTCCGCATCCGGAACGGCGCCGAGGAACGCAAGGTAACGCCCCTCAATGCAAGCGCCCGGCGCCAGCTGGCGCCCGGACATGCGAGCGAACCGCAACGGTGGCAGCAACTGCTGGCGGCGCAGCCGCCCGGCCAGCGCCGCCTGCTCAGTTTTGACACGGAGCGGGGCGTGGAGCGGGCGCTGGTGGCCGTGGCGGCGCTGACCTTGCAAGGCGCACCGCAGCACCTGGCCGCGCTGATGCCGGTGGAGAGCGAACTGGAAGCCGAGGCGCTCAACGCCTGGCGCGACCTGGTGCAAGTGCTGACGCATGAAATCATGAATTCGCTGACGCCCGTCGCCTCGCTGTCGCGCACGGCCTGCGACCTGCTGGCGGACGTGCGCCCCCTGCTGCCGCACGACACCCATGCCGACCTGGCGACGGCGCTCGACGCCATCGCCCGCCGCGCCGCCAGCCTGGCCGACTTCGTGGCCAGCTACCGCAGCCTGTCCAGCGTGCCCGCGCCGCAACCCGAAGCGGTATGCCTGGAGCAGCTGTTCCAGCGCCTGGAAGCGCTGCTGGCGCCGGCCTGGCAGGCGCGCGGCGGCAGGGCGGAATTTTCCGTCGAACCGGCATCGCTGGAAGTGCGGATCGATGCAGGCCAGCTGGAACAGGCGCTGATCAATCTGCTCAAGAACGCTGCCGAAGCCACGCAGGGGATTGCCGCGCCGCGCGTCACGGTCAGCGCCCGCCTGAGCCGGGGCGCGCGCCTGCGCATCGAAGTGCGCGACAATGGCCATGGCGTGCCCGATACGCTGGCCGCGCACATCTTCATGCCATTTTTCTCGACCAGGAAGCAGGGGCGCGGCATCGGCCTGGCCCTGGTGCGCCACCTGGCCCATGCCAACGGCGGCACCTTGCGCCATGCGCGGCCCGTCGGCGCCGGCGCCTGTTTCCTGCTCAGCTTTTAAGGCGGACGGCACCGCGTCAGGCGCACGCGCCTGCAGTTCACCCCGCGTTTTACGCAGTTCGTCGCATTTCCCTGCCAGCCAGCGCACCGCTTTGCTATCTTCTCATCGACAGCACGGCAGCCGCGGCGCGGCAGCCGGCTCTTTTCTTGTCCCGAACTAAAACAATCATAAAGGAAACACCATGCGTACCTTGCTGGCCCTGTGCTGTGCCGTTGCCCTTGGCGGTTGCGCCATCGTCATCAACCCCAACGATGGCGAAGTACGCTATGCCGATTCCAGCAGCAATGTCATCCAGGGCAATGGGCAAGTGAGCCGCGACGTGCGCCAGGTCAGCACCATCAGCGCGCTCGACATCGACAACATGAAGCGCATCGACATCAAGATCGACGTGCGCGTCGGCCCGACGGCATCGCTGGTGATCGAAGCGGACAGCAACTTGCAACCGCTGATCCATAGCGACGTGAGCGGCAATACGCTGCGCCTGTGGAGCGACACGAAAATTCGCAGCAGCAATGGCATCCACGTCATCTATACGACGCCGCAATTGAGGAAGATCAACATCTCCGGCTCGGGCCGCCTGGTAGTCAGCGGCCTGAATGGCGACGATTTCAGCCTGGAACAGCGCGGGTCGATGAAGAGCGAATTGTCGGGCACGACGGGACGCTTCGACGTGGCCAACAATGGCTCGGGCAGCATCAACGCGGCGGCCCTCGCCAGCGGCAACACGGACGCGGTGCAGAACGGTTCCGGCAGCATCCAGCTGGGCAGCGTGCACGGCGAACGCATCAACGTGGCCGTCAACGGCTCGGGCAGCATCAGCGCCAACGGCGCCGTGCAGCGCCTGGACGCCAACGTGAATGGCTCGGGCGATGTCAACCTGGCGTCGCTGCGCAGCGACGTTGCCTATCTGGCGAGCAACGGCTCCGGCGACATCGACGTCAGCGTCCAGAATGAAGTCAACGCCCGCGCCAGCGGTTCCGGCCGGATCACCGTGCATGGCGATCCGGCGCGTCGCACTTTATCGGGCAAGCGCGTCAGCATCGTGCGCTGAACGCGCCCGGGCAACACATGGGAGCCGGCTTGCTATACTGTCGGCTCCTCACCCGCCCGTCTGAACTCCCATGTCACCATCTGCCACCCTGGCATGCCGTCCCTCGTGCGGCGCCTGCTGCACCGCACCGTCCATCACCAGCCCGATTCCCGGCATGCCGGAGGGAAAACCGGCGGGCGTGCGCTGCGTGCAGCTGGCCGATGACAACCGTTGCAAGATCTTTGGCCAGCCGGAACGGCCCGCGTTTTGCGGCGGCTTGCAGCCATCCGAGGAGATGTGCGGCGACAGCCGCGAACACGCGGTGCACTGGCTGGCCGAGCTGGAACGGCTGACGGCACCCTGAGCGGCGACGCGCACGGCGTCCCTGCTTGCGTCGCGCTTAGCGCGCGTCTTCCGCTTCCTCGGCGTCGCGCTGCCGCTTGTATTCCAGCAAGGTGGCAATCCCCAGATAGATCAGCAGCAGGCACACGGAATCGCGTGCATCGCTCCAGCCCAGCGTGTCATGACGCATCCAATGCAGCGCATTCAACACGATCATCATGCCCAGGATCAACCATCCACTGCGGCGCAGGGCGCGGCCCGGCAAGCTTGCCTTGAAAGAGATACTTGAAAACATGGCTGCCCTTATTTTATTCCATTTTTTACAACACTAACAGAACTTATATCTTTTCGGCAATATTTGACGGAAACCTGCGTACGCTTGACTCTGTTTGCACGTTTGCGTATATTCATGCACATTCCTGCACGTTTATAGGTTCACCATGTCCGCCACCCTGCTCCTCAAACAACGCCACGCGCTGATCCAGCAACAATTGCATGCCGACGGTCGCGTGCTGGCGCTGGACCTGGCGCGCCAGCTCGACGTATCCGAAGATACGATACGGCGCGATCTGCGCGAGATGGCGGCGGCCGGCCTGTGCCAGCGCGTGTATGGCGGCGCCCTGCCGCTGGCGCCGGACGGCGGCACCTTGAGCCAGCGCAAGCAGGAAGCGCCGGAACGCAAGGCGCGCCTGGCGCAGGCCGCCGTCTCCCTCGTGCGCGCGGGCCAGGTGCTGTTTCTCGATGCGGGCTCGACCAACCTGGCCATCGCCAGCGCCCTGCCAGAGTTAGCGCTCACTGTCATCACCAACGCGCCAGCCATTGCCATGGCCCTGATGGAACGCCCGGAAATCGAGTTGATCATGGCTGGCGGCAGGGTCGACCGCCGCGCCGGCGCCAGCCTGGGACCGCAGGCGCTGCGCACCGTCGAGCGCATGCATCCCGACCTGTGCTTCCTCGGCGCTTGCGGCGCCGATGCGGACGCAGGCGTGACAGCGTTCAATTACGACGAGGCGGAATTCAAGCGCAGCATCGCCGGCGCCAGCAAGGCGGTGGTCGTGGCCGTCACCAGCGACAAGCTGGGCACCGCCGCACCCTTTGGCGTATTGGCCACGGGCTTGCTGCAGCACCTGGTGCTGGAAGCCGATGCCGACGCTGCCCACGTGGCCGCCTTTGAACGGCTGGGCGTACAAGTGTTGCGCGCCCGCGCCTGATTTTATCCACCCCGACTTTGAAAAGCTCCCCCATGCATCTCACCGGCACCCTGCAACAACGCGCCACGCGCCTGGTCTTCTTCGCCGCCGGCCTCGGCATGGCCGCCTGGGCGCCCTTGGTTCCCTACGCCAAGTCGCGCCTGGGCCTCGATGAAGCCACCCTCGGCATTTTGCTGCTGTGCCTGGGCGCTGGCTCGCTGTGCGCGATGCCGTTTACGGGCATGCTCACGGCACGCTTCGGCTGCCGCAAGGTCATCGTCGGCGCCGGCCTGCTGCTGACCGCCATCCTGCCCGGCCTGGCGCTGGCCGCCACGCCGCTGCAACTGGGCCTGGTGCTGCTGGTGTTCGGCGCGGCCATGGGCACGTTTGACGTGGCCATCAATATCCAGGCCGTGATCATCGAAAAAGCCAACGGCGGCGCCATGATGTCGGGCTTTCATGCGCTGTTCAGCGTGGGCGGCTTCGCCGGTGCGGCCTGCATGGCCCTGCTGTTGTGGCTGGGCCTGACGCCGGCCTGGTCCTGCGTGGTGGTGATGCTGCTGCTGTGCGGCGTGCTGGGCGCGGCGCAAGGCCATCTGCTGCCGACGGCGTCCGCCTCCGGCGAAAAGACGCCGCTGTTCGTCATGCCGCATGGCGCCGTCATTTTCATTGGCCTGTTGTGCTTTATCGTCTTCCTGGCCGAAGGCGCCATCCTCGACTGGAGCGCCCTGTTCCTCACCACCACACGCGGCGTGGAAGAAGCCAAGGGTGGCCTCGGCTACGCCGCCTTCGCCATCGCCATGACGGTGGGCCGTTTCACCGGTGACAAGGTTGTCAGCCGCTTTGGCGGTAAGCGCGTGCTCACTTTTGGCGGCTTGTGCGCAGCGGCAGGCTTCTTCCTGGCCGTACTGGCGCCGCACGCCAGCCTGGCCATGCTAGGCTTCGTGCTGATCGGCCTGGGCGCGGCAAATATCGTGCCCATCCTGTTTACGGCGGCAGGCAACCAGCATGCCATGCCGGCCAGCCTGGCCGTGGCGGCCATCACCACCATCGGCTACGCGGGCATCCTGGCCGGCCCGGCCGTGATCGGCTTCGTCGCCCACGCCACCAGCCTGAACATCGCCTTTGCCATGCTGGGCGCCGCCCTGCTGCTGGTGGCGGCCAGCGCGCGCCTGGTGGCGCCGGCAAAACAGGCTTCCTGAAGCCTCCCTCGCCTGGCGGGCAGCGGCAAAAAACCGCTGTCCGCCAGCGCCCAAATCGGCTCGACGGGCCTGCGGCATGGTAAGCTTCGACCCCGCGCACATTGCTGGCGCCACGCGGTCACCCCATCCTGTCACTTATACCCGTACTTATACCCTTTTATACATCTATGGATCTCATTCTTGCGTTAAAAGCCATCATCATGGGGCTGGTCGAAGGTTTTACCGAATTCTTGCCGATTTCGTCCACGGGACATCTGATCCTGGCCGGCAGCCTGCTCGACTTTACCAAGGATGTCTCGAAAGAAGTCATGGACGTCTTCGAGATCGCCATCCAGGCCGGTGCCATCCTGGCCGTGTGCTGGGAATACCGCCAGCGCATCGGCAGCGTGCTGTCCACCTTCAGCACCGAAGTCAAGTCGCGCAAATTTGTGCTGAACGTGGCCATCGCCTTCATTCCGCTGGCCGTCATCGGCCTGGCCATCGGCAAGATGATCAAGCATGCGCTATTCAAGCCAGTACCGGTCGCCATGGCCTTCATCATCGGCGGCATCATCATCTTGCTGGTGGAGCGCCGCGCGCGCACCAACCCCGTCACCGTGCGCGTCAACTCGGTCGATGAAATGACGCCGTTCGACGCCCTGAAGGTGGGCTGCGCGCAGGCATTCGCGCTGATTCCGGGCACCAGCCGTTCCGGCTCGACCATCATCGGCGGCATGCTGCTGGGCCTGTCGCGCAAGACAGCCACCGAATTCTCGTTCTTCCTGGCCATCCCGACCTTGTTCGCGGCCACCTTCTACTCGCTGTACAAAGCGCGCGACATCCTGTCGGCCACCGACGTGCCCCTGTTCGGCCTGGGCACCGTGGCCGCCTTCATTTCCGCCTTCCTGTGCGTGCGCTGGCTGCTGCGCTACATCAGCTCGCACGACTTCACGTTTTTTGCCTGGTACCGCATCGTGTTCGGCTTGCTGGTGTTGGCCAGCGCCCACTACGGCTGGGTTGTTTGGGCAGAATAAGGCACTATGAATCAAGATATTAACCAGCGCGCGCTGCACCTGCTGCAAACGGTTTTCGGCTACCCGGCCTTCCGCGGCCAGCAAGCCGACATCGTCGACCACGTCAGCCATGGCGGCGACGCGCTGGTGCTGATGCCCACGGGCGGCGGCAAATCGCTGTGCTACCAGATTCCCGCCCTGCTGCGCGACGGCGTCGGCGTCGTCGTCTCGCCATTGATCGCGCTGATGCAGGACCAGGTGGACGCGCTGGAGGAAGTCGGCGTGCGCGCCGCCTTCCTCAATTCCACGCAAACCTACGAAGAAGCGAGCCGCATCGAGCGCCTGGTGCGCACGGGCGGCATCGACGTCGTCTACGTGGCGCCAGAACGCCTGATGACGCAGCGTTGCCTGGACCTGTTCCAGGCCTCGAAGATCTCCCTGTTCGCCATCGACGAGGCGCACTGCGTGGCCCAGTGGGGCCATGACTTCCGCCCCGAATACATCAAGCTGTCGGTGCTGCACGAGCAGTTCCCGGACGTGCCGCGCATTGCGCTCACAGCCACGGCCGATCCGCAGACGCGCGCCGAAATCGCCCTGCGCCTACAGCTGGAAGATGCGCGCCAGTTCGTCTCGTCCTTCGACCGCCCGAACATCCGCTACCAGATCGTGGAAAAGGCGAATGGCCGCAAGCAGCTGCTCGACTTCATCAACACGGAACACGCGGGCGACTGCGGCATCGTCTACTGCCTGTCGCGCAAGAAAGTCGAAGAGACGGCAGAATTCCTGAACCAGAGCGGCATCCGCGCCCTGCCCTACCACGCCGGCATGGAATACGCGAAACGCAGCGCCAACCAGGCGCGCTTCCTGCGCGAAGAAAATATCGTCATGGTCGCCACCATCGCCTTCGGCATGGGCATCGACAAGCCCGACGTGCGCTTCGTCGCGCATCTGGATCTGCCGAAAAGCATCGAGGGCTATTACCAGGAAACGGGGCGCGCGGGCCGCGACGGCATGGCCGCCAACGCGTGGATGGCGTACGGCTTGCAGGACGTGGTGCTGCAGCGGCGCATGATCGACGAATCGGAGGCGGACGACACCTTCAAGCGCGTGCTGGGCGTCAAACTCGACGCCATGCTGGGCCTGTGCGAAACGCTCAGCTGCCGCCGCATGCGATTGCTCGAATACTTCGGCGAACCGGCTTCGCCGTGCGGCAATTGCGACACCTGCCTAGTGCCGCCAATCTCGTTCGACGGCACCGTGCCCGTGCAAAAACTGCTGTCGGCCATCTACCGCGTCGACCAGCGCTTCGCCGGCGGCCACGTGATCGACGTGCTGCGCGGCGTGGAATCGGAGCGCATCAAGACCTGGCACCACGACTCGCTGTCCGTCTTCGGCATCGGCTCGGACCTGGGCGAAGCGGAATGGAAATCGATTCTGCGCCAGGCCATCGCGCTGGGCCTCGTCTCGGTCGACCATGAACAATACAGCTCGCTGAAACTGACGGATGCCTCGCGCCCCGTGCTCAAGGGCGGCCAGAAAGTGCAGCTGCGCCAGTACCAGAAGCCGGTGAAAACCAGCAAGCGCAGCACCAGCGTGGCGAAGGGCTATGTCGAGACGGATCTGTCCACCAGCGAGCAGGCGATTTTCGACAAGCTGCGCTGGTGGCGCGTGGAGACGGCACGCACACACAACGTGCCGGCCTACGTGATTTTTGTCGACGCCACCCTGCGCGAAATCGCCAAGGCCAAGCCCACCTCGCTCGAGCAGATGCGCGGCGTGAGCGGCGTGGGCGAGAAAAAACTGGCCTCGTACGGCGACGAAATCGTCGCCATGATCCTGGAGATGATTTGATGGAAGATTTGATGGAAGCACTCTCGTCCGACCTGATCTATCAGGCCGTGAAAATTCTCGGCGCCCAGCCCGACGCCGAAGACGAGGTGGAAGCGCAAGTACGGTTACTGGTGCAGGACGATCTCACCGTGCGCCGCCTGGCCGACGTGGTGCCGGAAGCCTTCGGCCTGGTGCTGGCGTCGCACCTGCCCGGCGCCGAAAACATGACCCTGCCCCATACCTTCTGCGCCCAGGACGAGGACGGCGAATGGGTGGAGTTCCCCATGCGCCGCGAACCGATCTTTGTCGTCGCCGCGGATATCGCCCAGCACACCTTCCACAACGGCCCGCGCGCGTTGATACAAAACCTGGCCAACCGCAGCTCCTTGCTGTCGGCCATCAACAAGGGATTGAATGCGGGCGGCTCGCTCGATGGCACGACCCTGGGCCCGCCATCCTTCTTTGGCCTGCCCGCCGCCCTGTACCAGCCGGCGGCATCGCCCGAGACGCCCTGACCACTTTACCTTGCCTCTGCCCTTGATAACGGAATGCTGCCGCGATGGAAACCAAATGGCTGGAAGACTTCATCTCGCTCGCTGAAACGCATAACTTCAGCCGTTCCGCGGCCCTGCGCCACGTCACTCAGCCAGCATTCTCGCGGCGCATCCAGTCGCTGGAAAACTGGCTCGGTATCGACCTGGTCGACCGCACGTCCTACCCGACGCGACTGACGCCGGCCGGCGCCGTGTTCTACGAGCAGGCGCTGGAAATGCTGGGACAGATCAACGGCGTGCGCGCCCTGTTGCGCGGCAAGCGGGCCGCCACGCAGACGAGCGTCGATTTCGCCGTGCCGCATACCCTGTCGCTGACCTTCATGCCGAAATGGCTGACGGCGCTGGAAGAAGGTTTTGCGCCGATCAACAGCCGTTTGATGGCGCTGAACGTGCACGACGCCGTGCTGCAGCTGGTCGACGGCGGCTGCGACCTGCTGCTGTGCTATCACCATCCGCGCCAGCCGGTGCAGCTGGACCCGGGCCGCTACGACATGCTGGTGATGGGCCGCGAAACCCTGCGCGCCTATGCGCGCTGCGGCCAGGACAAGGTGCCGGACTTCGTCCTGCCCGGCAGCGCCAAGGAGCCGCTGCCCTTCCTTTCCTACACCAGCAACGCCTACCTGGGGCGCATGGTGGAATTGCTGGTGGCCGACGCCAAGGCGCCGCTGTTCCTGGAAACCTGCTATGAAACGGACATGGCCGAAGGCTTGAAGATGATGGCGCTGGAAGGCCGCGGCATCGCCTTCCTGCCCGAATCGGCCGTCATGCGCGACGTCAAATACAAACACCTGGCGCGCGCCGATGGCGGCGCGCCAGGCTGGGAAATCGAGCTGGAAATCCGTTTGTACCGCGAACGTCCATCGAGCCTGCGTCCCGGCAAGCAGATCGTCGAAAGCCTGTGGCAATACCTGGTGCAGTCGCAGGATGGCAAGGCACGCATGGGCAAGCGCCGCAAACGCGCCACCGAGGCCCCCCAGTCCTGACTGGCAATCCTGGCAACACAACTATGCAATAAATGCATAACCGGATGCGCACAAAGCATTGGCCGGGGCATGAGGCTATCGCCTACGATGCGGTTCCGCTGCGCGCAGCTGCATATCGGCTGTGCCTCTAACGTATTCGTATTGTCCAGGAGCTTATCAAGCATGACCAGCAAGCACGCACTTCCTTCCTACCTGAATCCTGAAGACCTTGGCCCATGGGGCGTCTACCTCGAGCAGATCGACCGCGTTACGCCGTACCTGGGCAACCTGTCGCGCTGGGTGGAAACGCTGAAGCGTCCAAAGCGCATCCTGACGGTCGACGTGCCTATCGAGCGCGATGACGGCACCATTGCCCACTACGAAGGCTACCGCGTGCAGCACAATCTGTCGCGCGGCCCGGGCAAGGGTGGCGTGCGCTTCCACCAGGACGTGACGTTGTCGGAAGTGATGGCCCTGTCGGCCTGGATGACGGTCAAGAATGCCGCCGTCAACGTGCCATACGGCGGCGCCAAGGGCGGTATCCGTGTCGATCCGAAGACCCTGTCGCGCAACGAACTGCAACGCCTGACCCGTCGCTACACGAGCGAGATCAGCATGATCATCGGACCGAACAAGGATATCCCGGCGCCGGACGTCAACACGAATGAACAAGTCATGGCGTGGATGATGGACAGCTACGCCATGATCGGCGGCAATATGTCGACCGGCGTGGTGACGGGCAAGCCAATCTCGCTGGGCGGCAGCCTGGGCCGCCGCGATGCGACGGGCCGCGGCGTGTTCGTCGTCGGTTGCGATGCGGCCGCCAAGGTCGGCATGTCGCTCGAAGGCGCGAAAGTCATCGTGCAAGGTTTCGGCAACGTGGGCGGCGTCGCTGCACGCATGTTCGCTGAAGCCGGCTCGAAAGTGGTGGCGGTACAAGACCACAAGACCACCGTCGTGCACGCTGGCGGCTTGAACATCCCGCAACTGCTGGCACACGTGGCCGAAGTGGGCAGCGTCGAAGGCTTCCCGGGCGCCGAGGCATTCGTGCCGCGCGAAGATTTCTGGGGCATCGATTGCGACATCCTGATCCCGGCCGCGCTGGAACAGCAAATCACGGCTGAACGCGCACAAGTCATCCGCGCCAAGATCATCCTGGAAGGCGCCAATGGTCCGACCCTGCCGGCAGCGGACGACATCCTGACGGACCGCGGCGTGCTGATCGTGCCGGACGTGCTGGCCAACGCCGGCGGCGTGACCGTCAGCTACTTCGAGTGGGCACAGAACTTCTCGAGCTTCTTCTGGACGGAAGAAGAAATCAACAGCCGCCTGACCCGCATCATGCGCGAAGCGTTCGACGCCGTATGGCAAGTGTCGCAAGAGAAGAAAGTGTCGATGCGTACCGCGACCTTCATCCTGGCGTGCACCCGTGTTCTCCAGGCTCGCGAAGTGCGCGGCCTGTACCCTTAATGGCTACCTGAGAAAATGCCTGGGGCGTTGTTGCTTCGCCTCGCCGTACTTGCGTACTGTCTTCGGCTTTGCGCCTAGCCCCAGACATTTTTCAGGCGCCATTGGGTTGATGGCGCTCTAAAAAAATCCCGCCACACTTGCGTGTGAGCGGGATTTTTTGTATCTGCGGACTTGTTTACGCTGCGTAGCCTTGCGGGTTCTGGTGCTGCCAGCGCCAGTGGTCGCGGCACATGTCGTCGATGTTTTTCTGCGCTTGCCAGCCCAGCAGTTCCTTTGCCTTGTCGGCCGAGGCGTAGCAGCTGGCGATGTCGCCGGGGCGGCGCGGCACGATGTCGTACGGTACCCGGCGGCCGCTGGCGGCTTCGAAGGCGCGTACGGTATCGAGCACGCTGTAGCCATGGCCCGTGCCCAGGTTGACGGTAAAGCCGCCGTCGGTGGCAAACAGGCGGTTCAACGCGGCCACGTGGCCCAGCGCCAGGTCGACCACGTGGATATAGTCGCGTACGCCCGTGCCATCCGGCGTGGCGTAGTCGTTGCCGAAGACGGCCAGGCGTTCGCGGCGACCCACCGCCACCTGGGCAATGAACGGCATCAGGTTGTTCGGGATGCCGGCCGGATCTTCGCCGATCAAGCCGCTGGCATGCGCACCGACCGGATTGAAGTAGCGCAACACGCCGACTTGCCACTGGGCATCGGCATGCACGAGATCAGCCAGGATCTGCTCGACCATGAGCTTCGAGCGGCCATACGGGTTGGTCACGGACAGGCGCGACGATTCCAGAATCGGCAAGGCCTCCGGGTCGCCATACACGGTGGCCGACGAGCTGAACACAAAACGTTTCACATTCGCCGCCGCCAGCACTTCCAGCAAGGCCACGGTGCCCGTGACATTGTTGTCCATATACATCAGTGGCTGCGCCACGGATTCGCCCACCGCCTTCAAGCCTGCGAAATGGATCACGGCATCGATGGCGTGCTCGCGCAGGACGGCGGCCATGGCCGTGCGGTCGCGCACGTCCGCTGCATAGAAGGGTACGCTTTTGCCGGAGATGCGCTCCACGCGCGCCATCGCTTCGCGCGCGCTATTACACAGGTTATCCACCGCGACGACCTCAAAGCCGGCAGCCAGCAATTCGACACAGGTATGCGAGCCGATGAAACCGGATGCGCCCGTCACGAGTATTTTCTTGGACATAATATCAATCAATGCAAAAAAGATAAGACTACCGTAATTCCCCCGCCTTGCCTAGCCAGCGCACTAGCGCGCATTAAAAAAAGCCTGCGGCGTCGCCGCGGCAGGCTTGTTCTCGTGCAAACGGCACGGGTGGGCAAACCGCCAGGTTATTTCTTGATGAACACCAGATCCCACACGCCATGGCCCAGCTTCAAGCCACGGTTTTCAAACTTGGTCAGAGGACGATACGCCGGCTGCGGCGCATAGCCATCGGCGCTATTGTGCAGCTGCGGCTCGGCGCCCAGTACTTCCAGCATTTGCACCGCGTAATCTTCCCAATCGGTGGCGCAATGCAGATAGCCGCCCGGCGCCAAGCGATCGGTCAATTGCTTGACGAACGGCGACTGGATCAGGCGGCGTTTGTTGTGGCGCGCCTTGTGCCATGGATCGGGGAAGAAAACGTGGATACCGGCCAGCGAATTGGCGGGAATCATGTGCGTGAGCACTTCCACGGCATCGTGCTGCAGCAGACGCAGATTCGTCAGCGACTCTTCACCGATCAGCTTCAACAGACTGCCGACACCGGGCGTATGCACTTCGACGCCGATGAAATCCTTCTCCGGCATGGCTTTGGCGATATGCGCGGTCGTCGCGCCCATGCCGAAGCCGATTTCCAGGATGACGGGCGCCTTGCGGCCGAACACCTGCTCGAAATCCATCGGTTCTTTGGCGAAAGGCAATAGAAACTGCGGGCCCAGGGTCTCGAGCGCGCGCGCCTGCGCCACGGAAAGCCGTCCCGCGCGGGTCACGAAACTGCGGATGCGGTGTTCGGTCGGATCGTACATCATCGGCCGCGCCGGGCCGTTTGCTGGGGTATCAGAAGACATGGGAATGGAGAAATAAGTGGCTGCGCCGCATCAAGCCAGGCGCCAGCGAAAAATGGAGCGGGTGAAGGGAATCGAACCCTCGTCGTAAGCTTGGGAAGCTTCTGCTCTACCATTGAGCTACACCCGCGAAGCCTGCATTTTACGCGGGATGACGAGGACTTGGCAAACTTGTGGATCGCTTTCGAATGCATCAGCAATTCCCGCGATATTTGACAAAAACATGGACCGCAGCCTCGGCATGGTGCCGTTTTTGTTGATAGAGAACAACATCTTCAGGCCGCCAGACACGCAGAATAGTCCGGTATGTAGCTAAAATAGAATAAATTATCGTTGCCACGGACTGTACGGCGCAGACTAGCAAGAGAAATGTTGCTACAATCATGTGACAGTTTAGCATTCCCGCTGTTCAACCTAAAAGGATATCCCATGAAGAAAATTCTGATCGCTTCGGCAATCCTGTGCTTCGCTTCCGCACAAGCCATGGCTCAATCGGCTCCAGCTCCTGTACCAGTCGCAGCGGCACCAGCTGCTGGTGGTGCTGCTGCTGCTGGCGCCGCTGCCGGCGCCACTGTTGCCGGCCTGAGCGTTAGCACCCTGATCGCTATCGGCGCAGCAGTTGCCGTTGTGGCCGGTGCAGCTAGCTCGGACTCGACCACCGCGCACACGACCCCAACCCACCATTAATACCTGGCTGCTCAGGCAGCGACAGGTAGGCCCATCCTGCAGCTTGATGTAAAGCCGAAAGGTGAAGGCCTGACACCGCAATAGTTCACATACTTTAATATGCCAACTATTGCAATAAGAGCCCTTTTCATTTGAAAACGGGCTTTTTTACTTTTTATCAAACATCAAAAAGATTGGCACCAGTCTTTCTGCTGTGGACAAATGATGTCATATCGTATGGCCATGCCTGCGTTCCTCATCTATTCATTGAGAGATCCGCCTTCATGTCAGTAAAATATTGCGCACCATCGCTTCAGTTGCCATGAAGAACCAGCCTCTCCATAAACGCATGGGATTTGCCCTGCAAGGCTTGGGTGCCGCCTTCCGCATGGAATCGAGCTTTCGGCTGCAATGCCTTGCCGCCCTCCTGGTATTGCTTGTACTTGCCTGGTACCGGCCAGCGATGATCTGGTGGGCTTTGTTATTGCTCAACTGTGGCATGGTCCTCGCGGCGGAGCTCTTCAACACCGCTCTCGAAAATCTGATTGATCACCTTCATCCGGCCCTCCATCCCAGTATCAAGATCGTCAAGGACTGCGCCGCAGGAGCCGTGCTTATTCTCAGTATCAGTGCCCTATGCGTGTTTGTTGCTTTTTTGCTTGAAAACGTTGCGTGCTAAGCAGAAATACCGGGGCAGCAAACTACAATACAGGACGCGCCAAAGTGCGTGTCTCTCAGGCTCCACGGAGTCCGGAGAAAATACAAAGATTCCTGTAATTTATTAAAAATATTGCTCCCATTGGCAATAATTACATTTACATTGAAGCATAAATGACTATTCCCCTCGTACCGGTAATTCTTTGTGGTGGTTCCGGCACACGTTTATGGCCGCTTTCGCGCGAGGTATTCCCGAAACAGTTTCTGCGCTTGTCCACTCAGGGCAGCATGCTGCAACAAACGCTGCAGCGCCTGGCAGGCATAGACACCGTGTCGCCAGCACTGCTGGTATGCAACGAATCCTCGCGTTTTGTTGTCGCAGAGCAAGTGCGTGAGATCGGTCTGGAAAATAGCCGCATGCTGCTTGAACCCATGCGCCGCAATACGGCTCCAGCAATCGCCTCGGCAGCCTTGCATGCGATGGAGAGTGGTGAGGATCCGCTCCTGCTGGTGCTGCCTTCGGACCACGTCATTCTGGACGCCCCGGCCTTCCATCGCGCCGTCGCGCTGGCGCGTACTGCAGCAGAGGCAGGTCAGTTGCTGACGTTCGGCATCACGCCAACGGGACCAGAGACAGGATACGGCTATATTCGCGTCGAGGGCGCTGCAAGCGGGCAAGTCCAACGCGTGCTTGAATTCGTGGAAAAGCCGGCCCTGACGCTCGCGGAACAATATGTCGCCAGCGGCGACTACTTCTGGAACAGCGGTATGTTCCTGTTCCGCGCCAGCCGCTACCTGGAAGACTTGGCGTGCTTCCAACCCGCTGTTCTGGCAGCTTGCCGCGCTGCCATCAGCGCCGCGAAAAACGACCTCGACTTCATTCGCCTGGACAAGGATGCCTACGCCGCCAGTCCCGATATCGCCGTGGACTACGCCGTCATGGAGCGCACCAGCCATGCTTCGACCGTCGCCCTCGATGCAGGCTGGAATGATATCGGTTCCTGGAAAGCCGTACTCGACGTGGCGGAAAAGGATGCCAGCCAGAATAGCACCCAGGGCGATGTAGTGATCCAGGATTGCAACGATTGCCTGGTACACAGCACTAGCCGCCTGGTCACCGCCATTGGCATGCGCAATACCGTCATCGTGGAAACCGCCGATGCCGTGCTGGTCATGGATGCGGATCAGGCACAACAAACGAAAACAATGGTCGCGCAGCTGGTCGCCAGGGAGCGTCCCGAGGCCACCATGCACCGCGAAGTCTTCCGCCCATGGGGCTCCTATGATTCCATAGGCACTGGCGAGCGCTTCCAGGTCAAGCGCATCACTGTCAAGCCTGGCGCCAAGCTGTCATTGCAAATGCATCATCACCGCGCCGAGCACTGGATCGTGGTATCCGGCACGGCGCAGATCACGAATGGCGACAAGGAATATTTGCTGACCGAAAACCAGTCCACCTATATCCCCCTCGGCGTCGTCCACTCCCTGGCCAACCCGGGCAAGCTGCCGCTGGAATTGATTGAAATTCAATCGGGTAGCTACCTTGGGGAAGACGATATTGTCCGCTTTGAAGACCGCTACGGCCGCACTTGACCGAGCAGATACGTAAGCACCATGCATACGGCACCACAAGAATTTACACTGAAGTTTATAAGGTTTAGCAAGTCATCATGAAACCAATCGAAGGCATCTTTGTACAGGAAATAAAATGGTATTGCAGCAGCAGGGTAGAAAAATATTTCCTCACCTTTGCCGATGCGTTAGCCATGTTCACGGCATTCTGGCTCGCCGGCACATGGACCCTCGATGGCGGCGATTTGAACAACTGGGGCTTGGATAGCTCACGCCTGCTCAGTTACGGCCTGCTATCCGTGGTCACTGTGGCGATCTTCAAGCTGAAGGGCCATCATGCCAAACGCCGCCCGTACTCGAATGAAATCAAGGAACTGCTGAAGATCGCCATGGTCATGGGCCTGATCGACGCGGCCCTGGTCTTCCTCGACAAGCGCGACTCTTCGCGCGAGGCACTGTTGGCCACCTGGCTGCTGGTGCCATGCTGTGTCCTGCTGCTGCGCGGCATGGTCAAATACCTGCTGATGAAAGCTGGCGGCTGGATACGCCCCATGGTCATCATCGGATGGGGTGACAATGCCTTGCAAACAGCGCGGGCCTTCGATGAGGAAGCATTGATGGGCTATCGCCTGATTGCCTTCCTGATCCCCGAAGGCCAAGGCCGCCTGGAGCAACACTACGTGAACCGCAGCAAACAGGCGGTGCCGTGCATTCCGCTTGGTGTCAATCCTGAAGAAACGCTCAAGCTGCTGGGTGATCCGCATGCAGTTGTCGCTCTGGAGCAAGGCGGCATCGATGCCTATCAGGGCATGATCCAGCAAGTCAGCCGTTGCGTTGCCAATATGCAAGTGGTACCTGCCGTACGCGGCCTGCCCCTGTATGGCATGGAGGTCAACCATTTCTTTACACATGAGGTGCTGCTGCTGACCATGCGCAACAACCTGGCACGGCCAGGTTTACAAATGATCAAGCGCTGCTTTGATCTGACGACGGCGATCGCCGTGATGGTCGTCGGGGCGCCCATCCTGCTGTGGATCGCCGCCAAGGTCATGGCCTCTGGCCGCCCCATCTTCTACGGCCACAAACGTGTGGGGCAGAATGGCAAGCATTTTCTCTGCTACAAATTCCGTACCATGGCCGTCAATGCAGACGTCTTGCTGAAAGAATTGCTGGAGCGCGACCCTGAAGCCCGTGCCGAGTGGGACCGTGATTTCAAACTGAAGAACGACCCTCGCATCACCTCGATCGGCCACTTCCTGCGCCGGACCAGTCTTGATGAATTGCCGCAGCTATGGAACGTACTGAAAGGCGAAATGAGCCTGGTCGGGCCGCGCCCGGTTGTTGATGCGGAACTGGAGCGTTATGGCCCCCAAGTAGACTATTACCTGGAAGCGAAACCCGGCGTCACGGGTCTATGGCAAGTCAGCGGCAGGAACGACGTCAGCTATGATACGCGCGTTTATCTGGATGCATGGTATGTCAAGAACTGGTCTTTATTCAATGACATTGTTATTCTACTGAAAACGGTTAAAGTCATTTTCAAGAAAGATGGCGCGTATTAACTACATGATCAAATAAAATTTCAAATAATTTCATTTCGGAAATAGAAGAGTGAAGCATCGTGACGATGTTCAAGTAAAAAAGGATAACAACATGATTTTAGTGACTGGCGGCGCCGGCTTCATCGGCTCCAACTTTGTACGCGACTGGCTGGCGCTCAACGATGAGCCCGTGATCAATTTTGATAAACTGACCTATGCTGGCAATCTCAGCAATCTGGCCAGCCTGGAGCAAGACCCGCGGCATATCTTTGTGCGTGGCGATATTTGCGATACCGCTCACATCTCGCGCCTGCTGGCAGAACATCAGCCACGCGCCATCGTGCATTTTGCCGCAGAGAGCCATGTCGATCGCTCGATCCATAGCCCCGGCGAATTCATTTCGACCAACGTCAACGGTACTTTCAGCCTGCTGGAAGCGGCACGCGCCTATTGGAGCGGCTTGACGGGCGAAGCCAAGGATGGATTCCGCTTCCTGCACGTCTCGACCGACGAAGTGTATGGCACCCTGGGACCGAATGATCCGCCATTCACGGAAACGACGCCGTATGCGCCAAACAGCCCCTACTCGGCATCGAAAGCGGCGTCCGATCATCTGGTGCGTGCGTATTTCCATACGTATGGCATGCCCGTGCTGACGACCAACTGTTCGAACAACTATGGCTCCTTCCATTTCCCGGAAAAACTGATTCCGCTCATCATCAGCAACGCCCGCGCCGGCAAGGCCTTGCCTATCTATGGCGATGGCATGCAAGTGCGCGACTGGCTGTACGTGGGCGACCACTGCTCGGCGATTCGCCGCGTCCTGGAAGCAGGTCGTCTGGGCGAGGTGTACAACGTGGGCGGCTGGAATGAAATGGCCAATCTGGAAGTCGTGCATACCTTGTGCGACATCCTCGATACGCTCGATCCCAAGGCGTCCGGCAGCTATCGCGAACAAATCACCTATGTACAGGATCGCCCTGGCCACGACCGCCGCTATGCCATCGACGCACGCAAGATCGAGCGCGAACTGGGCTGGAAGCCGGCCGAAACCTTCGCCACCGGCATCCGCAAGACCGTTCAATGGTACCTGGACAACCAGGCCTGGGTACGCGATGTCCAGTCGGGTGACTACCTCAAGTGGGTAGAGAAAAACTACGCGGCACGCGACACGGCCAAGGAGCAGCAATAATGGCAACCCCCATCGAACGCAAGGGCATCATCCTGGCTGGCGGTTCCGGCACGCGCCTGTACCCTGTCACCATGGCCGTCTCGAAGCAACTGCTGCCCGTATACGACAAGCCGATGATCTACTATCCGCTGACCACCCTGATGCTGGCCGGCATACGCGATATCCTGATCATTTCCACGCCACAAGATACGCCGCGCTTCCAGGAGTTGCTGGGCGATGGCAGCCAGTGGGGTATCAGCCTGACCTATGCCGTGCAGCCCAGCCCGGATGGCCTGGCACAGGCGTTCATCATCGGCAAAGAGTTTGTCGGCGATGCACCATCGGCGCTGATTCTGGGTGACAACATCTATTACGGTCACGACTTTGAATCGCAGTTGCGCGAGGCCTCGGCGCGCACCAGCGGCTCGACCGTGTTTGCCTATCATGTCACCGATCCGGAACGCTATGGCGTCGTCGATTTCGATGCACAACGCCGGGCCATCAGCATTGAAGAAAAGCCGCTCAAGCCAAAATCGAACTACGCCGTCACCGGCCTGTATTTCTACGACAGCCAGGTGTGCGATATCGCCGCCGGCATCGCCCCGTCACCACGTGGCGAGTTGGAAATCACGGATGTCAACCGTACTTATCTGGAGCGCGGGCAGTTGAACGTAGAACTGATGGGCCGTGGCATGGCCTGGCTCGACACCGGCACGCATGAATCCCTGCTCGAAGCGGGCCAATTCATCGCCACCATCGAGAACCGTCAGGGCTTGAAAGTTGCTTGCCCTGAAGAAATCGCCTACCGCCGTGGCTACATCGATGCAGCCACGCTCGAAGCATTGGCACAACCCTTGAAAAAGAACGCTTACGGTCAATACCTGCTGCGCTTGCTCGAAGAAAAAATATACTAAAGCCTGAACGGCTCATTTCACACCATGCAAATTCAAACCACCGCCATACCGGACGTCCTGATCCTTGAACCCACCGTGTTCGGCGATGACCGGGGCTTTTTCTACGAAAGCTTCAATCAGAAGCGCTTTGCCGAACTGACCGGCGTCACGCGCGATTTCGTGCAAGACAATCATTCCAAGTCGGCCAAGGGCGTGTTGCGCGGCCTGCACTACCAGATCCAGCAACCGCAAGGCAAGCTGGTGCGTGTGACCGCTGGCGAAGTCTTCGACGTCGCCGTCGACCTGCGCAAAAGCTCGCCGACGTTTGGCCACTGGATAGGCGTGACCTTATCAGCGGCCAATAAACGCCAGTTGTGGATACCAGAAGGCTTTGCCCACGGTTTTGTGGTCACCAGCGACAGCGCCGAGTTCCTGTACAAGACGACCGACTACTGGGCACCGGAGTTCGAACGCAGCCTCCTGTGGAACGATCCAGCCATCGGTATCGACTGGCCGCTCGATGGCGAACCACTGCTGTCTGGCAAAGATAAAGTCGGTACCTTGCTGGCCAATGCCGACGTTTTTGCCTGACCGTTACCGACCAATCTGACACACTGGAACAAAACTATTTCATGAGCCGTATTTTAATCACAGGAAAAACCGGCCAGGTCGGTTACGAACTAGAACGCAGCCTGCAGGGCCTGGGCGAGATCATCGCGGTGGACCGCAGCCAGATGGACCTGGCTGACCTGGACCAGGTGCGCGACGTCATCTGCCGCATCAAACCGACGCTGATCGTCAACCCGGCAGCCTATACGGCGGTCGACAAGGCTGAAAGTGAACCGGAACTGGCGCTGCGAATCAATGGCGAAGCGCCGGGTGTCATGGCGGAAGAAGCAAAGAAACTGGGCGCTGCGATGATCCATTACAGCACCGATTACGTCTTTGACGGGTCGAAAGACGGTGCCTACGTCGAAACCGATCCGACCTGCCCCGTGAATGTGTATGGCAGCAGCAAGCTGGCCGGCGAAAAGGCGATCCAGGCGACCGGCATCCCGCATCTGATCCTGCGCACCAGCTGGGTTTACAGTACGCACGGCAAGAACTTTCTGCTGACCATGCTCCGTCTGGCCCAGGAACGTGACGAACTGAGTATCGTTTCCGACCAGTTCGGCGCGCCGACATGGAGCCGCACCATTGCCGATACCACGGCGCATATCGTGGCGCAAAGCCTGGCCACGGCTGACCGACAAGGATGGTGGGAAGAACGTTCGGGCCTGTACCATTTGACGGCCCAAGGAAAGACAAGCTGGTTTGGCTTTACCGAAGCGATCATGGCACATACGTCGGTTCAGAAAAAACCCCGCGTGAAACCGATTCTGGCGCGCGACTATCCGGTACCGGCAAAGCGGCCGAACAATTCAGTACTATCGTCGCAGCGTCTTATCAATACCTTCTGTAGTTTGCCGCAGTGGCAAGATGCGCTGAAACTGTGCCAGGATTGAGCTCGAGCCAACTCCGTTTTGCATACTCAGTGCAAAGTCCGCGCGGCCCACGGAGGTAGCTCAAGCAGCGACGACATCTCGGAGCCACGTGCTCGGGATGTGTCTTAACACGCGCTGACAGCAATCTTTTCACATTGAGCAATGCTAACGAGCACCACGGCGTAGTGCATGACTCAAATGAGTTTGCGCCAGAACGCGCGTCGGCAGCAACGATCTGGCGATACATGGGCGTAATCGCCAGGTCAGCCAATACAGAGGACCGTGAAGTTGCTATCTCCCCCGTATTGGCCCATTCATTTTTTTATCGTCTCCCTCTCGTGATTTTTTCGTCTCAAAAATCAATAATTAACTTCATTTTCCATGATAAAAAAATCCCTAAGCAATGAACAATCTTTGAGACTACAACTATTGCGTTTCCCTTTGATTGTTGGTGTCGTTTTCATTCATGTGTATGGCGCCACATTGATGTTTTCCGGGATCGCCACTGGAGCAAGTGAGAAGAATCATATTAGCGATTTCATTCAATCTCTTATTTCACAGGAAATTGCACGTTGCGCCGTCCCCCTGTTTTTTCTCATCTCTGGCTATCTATTCTTTCATGACACACAATGGTCAACCGAAAGCTACGTCAAGAAAATCATCTCCCGCACCCGCACACTATTGTTTCCATTTCTTTTCTGGAACATTTTGACGTTACTGATTTTTTTTCTCGCACAGTCAGTTCCGGCAACACTGTCATACTTCTCCGGCAATAAAATATTAATTGCCAATTATAGTTTCTTCGACTACCTCAATGCAATCTTCGGGCTTACCAGATATCCTATTTCCTATCAATTTTGGTTCATCCGAGATTTGATGATATTGGCCCTATTGACACCATTGATACATTTCTCCCTCAAATGGCTACCAAAAACTGTGCTTGGAGCACTATTTGTTCTGTGGTTTTTGAATATTGGCGAAAACAGTTCTGAATCAGCATTTTTTTTCGTACTTGGCTGTTATTTCGGCATCTATTCACAAAGCATCTTTTTGCTTGACCAGCCACTCTCAAAATTTCTAACGCCAACACTAATAATTTATACTCTTCTGATCATCGCCAATGCATTATTCCCGGAAGCACCAAGTTATCAATACATGCATAAGACTGGCATTATTCTCGGGATACCAATCATCTTGTATTTGACGCGACCGGCGTTGGCCCTTCCCCGTCTGAAAAAAATGCTTATTGCTCTTGGATCCACCAGTTTCTTTTTATATGCCATGCATGAACCGACACTTACTGTATTCAAAAAAATATCGTATAAATTAATCCAGCCAGAACATAACTTATCAATTATTTTTATCTATTTTTTCTCGGCAATCATTACCATCATCACATCCATAGTTCTACATAAAATACTAATAAAAACATTCCCGAAATTTACTGCCGCAACTACTGGCGGCAGGTAATTAATCATCATTCAAAAATAGACGATACAAACGGCACTGCAACAATATAATTCTTAACTCTCCTATATTCATTGCAACAGCCCCTCACTCTTTTAATCTTACGTTTACTATATTGAATTCTCATGGAACGCGGAAATACAAAACTGAAATTTTTTGACAAATATCTTGGGCCTGTCCTATTACTCGCTCTCACCCCCTTGCGTTTATTTCGCACCAGGCAAGTGCCAAAGTTAATTAATTCGGTTGCATTGCTGAAAACAGCAGCCATTGGCGATACCGTGTTGCTATCCGCAGCCATCACCGATCTACGTGTCGCCAATCCAGATATGAAAATTGTTCTGTTCACCGGCGCCTCAAATTTTGAGTTTGCCAAGCTGTTATCGGGTGCCGACCAGATTGTCAAGCTACCGCTGACCAATCCTTTCGCCTGCGTCAAAATCATACGCTCCCATCAAATCGACATTTTTATTGACTTCGACTCGTGGCCACGTATCAGTGCTCTACTCGCAGCACTGTCGCGTGCAAAAATACGGATTGGCTTCAACACATCGCAGCAATATCGCCACTTCATGCAAGACATCCCCGTACTTCACCGTAATGACCAGCATGAACTGGAGAACTATCGCGACCTGCTTGGAGTGATTGGCCTGAATGCTGCAAATTTGCCGCAGCAATTACAGCACTCTTGGAAAGAAGGTGGAAACACCATCGTCTTCCATATGTGGCCAAGTGGCACCCAGAGTCATCTGAAAGAATGGTCGGCCGAAAAATGGCACACTCTTGCGAACGAATTGCTATTACTGGGAAATTACTCGTTCGTATTGACTGGGGGACGAGAAGACATTTCCGGCTGCGAAGCTTTTCTAGCAACCCTGCCGGCGTCACTGCGCCCGCGATTTATCAGTCACGCGGGGACATCTTTCAGCAACACACTATCGTTGTTACAGCAAGCTGCGCTGTTGGTCAGCGTCAATACAGGCATCATGCATGTGGGGGCGGCAATGGGAGTGCCAACTGTTGGCCTGCACGGCCCGACGGACCCGAGACGTTGGGGGCCTGTCGGACCACGTACTCGCTCAGTCGTCAGCAAAAGCAAAGGTGCAGGGACCTTGAATCTGGGCTTTGAATACACTCTTGAAACCGATTACATGAGCGGCATCGACGACAGTGACGTCATAAATGCCAGCCGTGAACTGCTTTGCTGGACAGCAAGCAACTGATCAGGTCAACCATGTGCATGCCAGCGATGTGAAGTGAAGCACAGGTAGCAACACTTCACTTCCTGTCTTGAACACATAGGTCAGGCTTGCTGCCGTAAGAATAGCAGCCAGTAGCGCTGCAGCCTGCCCCTAGAATTCAAGGAAGGTGCGTCAATAGCGGAGAATTACCAGACTCACGTCAATTTGGAACGGTCAAGTATCTTTGTCGTCGAATATCCATTATGGAATTCCAGCGCGATAACTCTGCCACCTGCATTTTTAACCGCATCATAGCCAACGATTTTTTCAGGAACATAATCACCGCCCTCGACCAAGATGTCGGGCACAAACAGATTGATCAAACGCTCGGGTGTACTCTCCGAAAATTGGACCACCCAGTCGACGCTTTCCCCCCCCCCCCCGCCAAGACTTGCATCCGGTCAGAGCAATGATTAGTTTAACCGATGCAACTTCATTGACAGCCACTACTAACAAGTCGCCCAACAACTTTGCAGCGACCAGATAGCGGACATGCCCAACATGCAGAATATCGAAGCAGCCATTGGTAAATACAATGCGTTTTCCCGCCGCCTTTGCTTCGAGTACCCGTTGTAATAAGTCCCCTTCCCGCAACACCAACGAGGGCTCACCACCAGATAGATGCATGACACGCTCAAGTTCCAGTGACGTCACAGTCGCGGTACCGAACTTACCTCACTGCAACATTGGCTGCACCGCCCGGACGCAAGTCGTCCTTGGCAATATTAACCAGTGGCACTGGCGCCTCTGATGATATACGGCCCGTACTGCCAAACCAGTAACGATCCAGCATTAAATCGCCCCTTTACCAGCACCCGCGCACCATTCAATTGTAAACAAGCATTCCCATCATTCGACATAAATTCCCTAACAATCAGGACAAACCCAGCTTTTCCTCAATAAGTTCAATAATGATATGTAACATTTTAATATGCAGTTCTTGAACACGATCTGCAAACTGGCCGGCCTTCGTGCAAATACTGACGTCTGCCATGACGTCAAGAGCGCTACCAGCACGCCCTGTCAGGCCAACCACGATCATGCCCTTGTCTTGGGCGGCTTTGACCGCGTTCAAAATGCTCGGGCTGGTACCGCTGGTACTGATTGCCAACACGACGTCTCCTTTACGACCATGACCTTCGATAAAACGCGAGAACACGTAGTCATAGCCATAATCATTCGCCACACAAGTAATGTGGGCTGGATCACTGATGGACATGGCCGCCAGCGCCTTGCGGTTTTTCCTGTAGCGGCCGGATAGTTCTTCAGCAAAGTGAATTGCATCGCACATCGATCCACCGTTACCACAGGAAAGCACCTTACCGTCATTGCGCAACGATTCAACGATCAGATTCGCCGCCCGGTCTACATTTGCAAGCACCACTTCATTGTTGAGCAAGTCACTGAGAGCTGACTGTGCTTCCAGCAAGGAATTTCTGATCAGGGCAATACTCATTAAACACCTTCAAATAAAGAAATTTCAAATAAACCATTAACCTGCTCTAATTATTGACATGCAATCATTAACAGCCAAAGTTTTTCATACGCTAGCCAAGGCTGCCTGTACCTTGCGGATTGTTTCGTCCCAAGAAAATTTTCTGGCCTGGAGCAAGCCCTTGGTGCGCAGGAATCCACGCATGTCGGTATCATTACACAAGGTATAAATACCTTTGGCGATAGACTCGGCCGAATCCGGATCTACCAGCAATGCGGCATCGCCCGCTACCTCCGGTAATGAAGTGGTATTCGACGTCAATACCGGAATACCACATGACATCGCCTCAATCACGGGCAAACCAAATCCTTCGTAGAGAGACGGGAAAACCAGTCCTAGCGCTCCGCGATAAAGTCCAGGCAATTCGCTTTCCTCAACCCGTCCGGCAAATACCAGTCGTTCAGAAATTCCCAGCGTCTTCGCCTGAAGCAGTAACTCCTCAGTCGGCTTCCCCGTAAGTACCAGACGAATTTCTGGATCAATATTGGACAATGCAAATGCCTGTAATATGCGTGGCTCATTCTTATGTGGTTTTCGATTGCTTACACTCAACAGATAAGAAAAACCAGGACTATACGGTGCAACATTAACGTTGTATGATGGATCGACTCCATTGCCGACATTAATTACCCTGGAAGGGTTAATGCCCGACCAATCGATAATTCGCTGCCGGGAAAAATCAGAGACGGTTAATACTGCCGAAGCATTATGGCAAGCGCGACGCATAATTATGGTGTAATACAATGTCTTCAGCCAACTGCTATTTTCTGTGCGATCAATATGATTTAGGTCATGAATCGTGAACACAAAGCGGCGCGAAAAAAACAGCGGTGCGTTATAACCTGGACTGAATAAACCGCTCCCTTTTGGAATACGCTTCAATGTTGCCAACCACAAACGCAACGCGTCAAACGGTGCTGAGGGCGAGCCCTCCACCTCCAGATGGGGAAATTTCAGCGCATTGTCCAATACGCGAGCAACCCGGCCAATGCCATGATCCCCAATCCAGCGGGCGTCATAGAAAAATTTCAAAATACTATACCTTCAAAGAATTTTGGTTATCAAGAATTATTACAGACAAGTTTTGGCGTTTGAATACTGCATAAACGGCTGCCATTACTGAGATATGTATCCATAAATATTGACGTAAAATGTTTTGATTAAATTGCAATATCAAAAACTCAAACAGCAGTGCCAGACCCAGACCTTTCAAAATCTGTGCCTGCTCAGGCGGCAATTTTCTGGCTAGGCGCATGGGTTCGACAACGATCATGAAGATATAAATCATGAAGGGAATGAATCCAAAAAATCCGCTGGCAGCTAAAACTTCTGCAAATACTGCATTACCCTCGTATAATTTGACAGTTTCAAAATCGAGACTGGTTACTCCGTGTAACTTGGCAATTCCAGGAGCAATCCCTCCCAAACTTGTGCCAATAATCGGATTATTAAGAAACAGCGTTAAAGTATCACGCAATCCATTCTCACGATCATTGACCGAGTGAGAAGACCCGCCAAATAACCCAACACCTTGAAACAAAAAAGCAATATTGTCGATGCCAATCACATATACGATAGCTGACACCAGGCAAATCAATAGGGCGCTCATGAATAATACGATTTTCGCCAGTTTTCGATCCACTTTTCCGCATGCGAGTTTCACGAAGAAACGTACAGGGTGCTGTAAATACCAAAGAATTATCATCAGCAGTCCCATTCGCGAAGAACTTAGGACTATTGAAAGGGTAATTGTTAAGAAGCAAAATTTCAAAACTCTTCTGGAAAATAATGTATTCTTAACTTCCATAAAATATGCGCAAACAACCCAGCCCATTAACAGATAAGTGGCATAGAAAGATGGTTCATATGAGAATCCATTGATCCTGGCCAAAACACCAGGAATCCACCATTGTTGAACCAGTAAAAAACTACCAAGGCCAATCAATGGAGAAATAAACTGCAGCACCCCATATAATGCAATGGCAACAAAAGAATAAATATACCATCTCATCAGCAGCCTCACCTTTTCCTTACTGGAAAAAATCTGGACGCATGCGAAAATAGTGGCAATATTGATAATTAGCCAGGCAAAATATCCAATACTCCGCTCAGGGAAACTTCCATTGGGAATAAACAATAAAATAAATACTGCCCATAAACACAGCCACTTCAGTCCCAATGGCACAGTAAATTTCTTTTCAAGCATGCTCGCCATCACTATACAAATAGGAAATAGCAAAAATATTTGTGAAATTCTGAAATTTAGACCAAGATTTATAATTAAAAAAATATCGAATGAGGATGTAAAAGCTGCTGCAATAAACAGACCCTGCATCAACCCCATTTGATTATTTTTCTCAAGCAAAAAATAATTTTTCATCTATTTTGCCAAATGCTAATACAACTAAAAATAAATCTGAAAGAAGTGCTGTTGACAACGTCGCCGACTATCATGAGATACATCACAGTCATTTTGGCATGACAATGCTCTCAGTGAATTCTTCAGTAGTGGCATATTGCAATACAGCATATCTTTAAATGGCACTGCTTCTACCACGCAGTGGAAGATATTACATCTTGAAACCATCAAAAATACCTGAGATTAACTTCTTACGTAAATCCAACCTATATAGCTTAAATTTCAAAAACCTTGTCAAAATAAAAAAAGTCAAAGCAACTAACGCTACGAATGCAGGGTAATTTTTCTTTATAAAATATATACGATTTCTCGATCCGAAATATACCGAAAAAGGTGTCATATCCCCTCCGGTACTGCTACTTACTTTGTGCCATACCTGGCCTTCGGGCCAATAATAAACATGAATATTATTCTGGTTACAACGCAGTACAAAATCGGTATCATCGTAGTATACGAAATACCGCTCATCCATGATTCCTACCTTTTCAAATACCGATGCGTGGATCAACATGAAACATGTTGGAGCATAAGCTGTATATTCGGCCATATCATATTGCCCAATATCAGCATCACCTTCGCCTCGATGAATCGTGCTGCCGCGCCACTTCTTAATCTCTCCACCCGCACACCAGATCAATCCAGAGTCGTGAAAGTAGATTTTTGGAACAACTATTTTCTCATCACGTTTTTTCGCCAATGCAAGCATGCGACTCAATAAATCGGCATCTTTAAACTCAATATCGTTGTTAAGAAGCAAGACATATTCACACTGCATTTTCAGTGAAAGTGCAATACCTTGATTATTCGCTTTTGCTACACCGACATTCTGATCATTTTTTATCAACGTAACATTCTGCATGCCAGTCTTTTTTATCAACTCTTGCGACTTTAAAAAAGATAGATCATCTAAACTATTATCAATGATGAATAGCCAATAATCCAAGAATTTTTGACGTGTTAAACTTTCAAAAAAACCAGGCAACACATCAGCACTGTTGAATAAAACAGTTACCAAACCAACTTGAGGGGTCATTTATACAATCCCCGTTTTTTCATTTCTTCGATGCTTGACTCGTAGTTATCCGTCTGTACTTCCTGTTCGTTTACCCAAGCTGTGAAACTAGCAATGCCTTCGCTAAACGGCACTTTAGGTTGAAATCCAAGTAAACGTTTCGCTTTGGCTATATCAGCATAATTGTGACGAATGTCACCGAGACGATAAGCACCGGTCACCTCGATGGGTACTTCCTTGCCAAACAGACCAACCAATGACTTGGCAACAGTGAGTACATCCGTCGCAACGCCAGCTCCGATACCAAATACTTCTCCATTCGCCGCGTCACTCGTCAATGCAAGGGTCGTTGCAGCAACGACATCTTCAATGAATACAAAATCACGGCTCTCCTTACCATCTTCAAAAATACTCAGACCATTTCCATTTTTAATCCGGGTTGAAAAAATCGACAAAATACCGGTATAAGGATTACTCAGGGACTGGCCAGGGCCATAGACATTCTGATAGCGCAAAGCTGTGGCGCCAATTCCGATTGAAGCGCAGACCGTCATTACCATCTGTTCCTGATTTTGTTTGGTAATACCATAAACTGACGATGGATGAATTTTTGAGTCTTCATCGGTAGCAAGCAGCATCAACGGTTCTCCCGTCTTTGGACATAAAGGTTCGAATCGACCTGCTTGCATATCTTCATCCTTGCGTGCACCGGGATAGATAATGCCCAATGCAGAAGAATGATACTTCCCTTCGCCATAAATCGAGCGCGACGACGCTATTACAATTTTTTTGATTTGATATGAACCATTTGCCAATAAATCCAGCATCAAACCCGTACCACCAATATTAACATCTACGTAACGGCGTATTTCATACATGGATTGCCCAGTACCAGTTTCCGCAGCAAGATGCACAATCGCATCTTGACCAGGTAAAACAGATTCCCAAGCGGCGCGGTCCGTAACAGACCCAAGTACAAAATTTGTTTTGTCTTTGATACTGCGATACAGCATTGATGTTACGGCTGGATTCGGGCCATGAATTTGTGGGGATAAATTATCCAGAATCGTAACTACATGTCCTGCTTTTATTAATTGCAAAGCAAGATTTGATCCGATAAAACCTGCACCACCTGTTATCAATATATTCATTGCATCTTTACCCACTCGTTTAACTCAAAATTATATTTTTTTATAATCCGCATCGGATTCCCACCAACTATGCAGTAACTTGGTACGTCAGAATTAACTACCGTATGAGCACCAATGATAGAATTTTTTCCGATCCTGGTATTTGGTAGAATTATCGAACCATAGCCGATAAAAACACCATCGCCGATTTCAACATAATTACCTTCACATTGAACTCTGTCTCCAACCTTTATTGAATTATAAATATCATTATAAGGATGATTCACATCAACAATAGCAACATGCCCCGTTATCGAAACATTATTCCCTATCGATATTCTCGAACCACAAACAATGTGTACATTTTGCTCTATATTTACATTATCGCCAATTAACAATTCTGGCTCCCATGCATTATTCTCTCCAACAACTTCCAGTCGAGCCCCCGAACGTATCATCGTATTATTCCCAATTTCTATACATTGAGGATTTCCGATGTAAAGTGGCTTAAATAATAAAGATCGCTTGCCAATTTTCTTAAAAACAAAATTATAATAAATTTTTGTTTTTAAAATAGCCAATATTAGAAAGCATCTATTAACTTTCTCATGGAATGGCAAATGGAGAAATTTAACAATTTTCAAAATCATCACTTATCATCCAATGGAATTGGATATTTTCATCCGTAAAAATTTCATTTTTAAACCAAGATAAAAAGGCAATGCCCTTCCAAAATAACGACATAAAAATAATTTTATTTTGAAAGCCGGCTCTTCAATAAATAAATTTGTCAAACCATGATTTTTTTCAAGCAAATATTTTTTGCACAGGATGTATTGATCCAAACCAATAGCTGCAGATTTCAACAAGCATGATTGGACTCCATTTTTTGCATTCACATTCTCAAGAAATTTATTAATCTGACTTGCACTTAATTTATCTTTTGCAAAATCATGCACATTAAAAATAAAATCAAGATTTCCCAATCTTAATGATGGAGAAGATGAAATTGTATTAACTAAGTTGCTTGAATGAAACCGATAGACAGAATTGTTTCCCTTGACAATACCAACATTTCCAAGCAATGCACATTTTAGATACAATTCAGAGTCGCAGGATAAATTATCCGGATTGGAGAATGCATTCAACTCCATCGCTAATCTTCGATTGAATGCCATATTACATAAAGTTGCATCTTGGGGTTTCACTGTACCCCGCGACATAAAAATATCTATACCTGAGACAACATCGGGAAATGGCAAGGAAAGAAATGTACTTTCTTTCTTTGTTTCATCAAAAATAGTACCTTCACCGTACACAAGTACAATGTTTTCGTTTTTCTCTATGCAGCTTAGTACGCTTCTCAAGTAATCATCATTAACAAAATAATCATCATCCGATAAAATAATAAACCACTCCGCGCTAGAGCGATTAAACACTGCCTCTTTCCAATTATTTACCATCCCAATATTTGTTGTATTTTTAAAATACTTAACACGTGGATTCATTAAATATTTCTCGACCACCTCAGAAGTATTATCAATTGAGCAATTATCGGAAATTATTATTTCGAAATCGGCATTCTTTTGGCAGATTACACTACCTATTGTTTGATCAAGATATTTAGCACGATTATAAGTAGGGATAACCACACTAATTTTTGGCAAATGCATAATTTATCTTTATGGAAAATGTTTATTGGTTAATCGCCATGCAAAGGCAGCGTAAAAAATAAAGTTTATGCACTGGGTTAGCAGTCCAGCAATGGCAAGCCACCATACAGAAAAATTATTTGGAATAAATTTTACCGTAACAAAAAAGCTGATAATAAATAATCCATTGACCATCCATAGAATCATGCTGCGCTTTGCGATAACGACGACTCCCGCGAATATTGTTTCTATCGAAATAATTCCTTGCCATGCAGCCAAAGCAAGAAATACAAATTTAATCCCGATAACGCTGTCGGCATCACGTCCTTGAGATAGAATCTCCAGAAGCCATGGCATAATAAACCAAACTAAAAATACTCCCACCATATAAATCGGGAGGGTATTTTTCAAATAAACTTTTACATTGACATAAAATAGTTTTTTATCACGCTCAACCCATGCTTTGGCCTGCCTGGCATGATATATATTGGCTTGCGGTCCTATTGCAACGCCCGCCAAACCGTCCGAAAACTTCTTGGCATATTGGAAAATGGATATCATTCCTGGCGCCAGATATGAAAGCGCATTGTTTAATATCATTCCGACAAAGAAATTATGAAAGGAATGTCCAATACGCATCGTAAAACTATTTTTTATGAACGAAATGAAAAATTTTGCATCTATATTTTTGGGTAAACTTGCCCATTTGATCAAAATTAATGGATACAACACCAACTGCACCAATATCGAAAAACTGCTCCATTTAGCAAGTTCAACAACATCATGCTCATCAATAAAAATAAAAACAAGCAAACTTAATAATTGACCTAAAGGCAATATCAAGGATAGGCAATAAGATGCACCATAATAGTGATGCACATTCAAGGTGCAGCGCACTACATGAAGCAGCGGCGAAAAAGCTACCTGGATTAGTAATATTAAAAATACGGGGATGGCAAGTTCCTTGGCTTGCCTTCCAAATCCTCCTGCAAATCCATCCATTATTGCATCAACAATTACAAAGCAAACTGCGCTAAATACTAAGCCACTGACTATTGCCCATACAAATGCACCTCCCAAGAAATCAGCAGCATCCTCTTTATTTCTTAGATATATCTCGGTATAAAATACCTGGAACTGCTCTACTCCAATCAGTACCAACAAGCTTAGTATCGCTATAACTCCAACATTCAATAACCAGATATCAGAGTTAATATCCGTACCAAACAGTTTCCATACCAGCACCGAGTTCATCAGGCCAATTCCGGCGCCGAGAACCGCGAGCATGTTGTACTTGAGAAGCATACTAAACGTCGTCTTTCAACTCAAAATCGATATCGAGCGCGGGCAATAATTTTTCATTGCAGGTTTTGACAAAAAAGCTCCGCATCTCATCGAAGCGATCTGGTTGCAAAAAAAGAGTGCTCTGCAAAAGTTCAGCGACGATATGCATACTCAGATGTATCAGAAATTCACGCCAAAGAATTCTTCGATCTTGCTGATCGAGAAATCCATCATTTCGCGGGTCAAGCCTGGGAAGACGCCGATCCACAGCGTGTCGTGCATGATGCGGTCGGTATTCGTCAGCTCGCCCGAAACACGGTAGTTACGCCCGATCATGTACGGCTGGCGCGTCAGGTTGCCGGCGAACAGCAGACGCGTACCGATCTTGTGCTGGTCCAGGAAGGTCAGCAGGCTGACACGGTCCACATTCGCTTCCGGACGCAGGGTGATCGGGAAACCGAACCACGAGGGATCCGAGTTCGGCGTCGCTTCCGGCAGGATCAGGAACTCCGCACAGCTCTGCAGGCCATTTTTCATGTAGTTGAAATTGTCCTTGCGCGCCTGCACGAAACCGGCTGCGCGGTCCATCTGCGCCAGGCCGCAGGCGGCCTGCATGTCGGTAATCTTCAGGTTGTAGCCCAGGTGGCTGTAGGTGTACTTGTGGTCATAGCCGTCCGGCAGCGTGCCCAGCTTGCAGCAGAAGCGCTGGCCGCAGGTGTTGTCCTTGCCTGGCGCGCAATAGCAGTCGCGGCCCCAGTCGCGGAACGATTCGGCAATCGCTTTCAGTTCCGGATTGTTGGTGAACACCGCGCCGCCTTCACCCATGGTGATGTGGTGCGCAGGGTAGAAACTCATGGTGCCGATATCGCCGAAGGTGCCGCACATCTGGCCGTTGTACGTGGCGCCCAGGGCGTCGCAGCAATCTTCCACCAGCCACAGATTGTACTTTTTGCACAGCGCGACGATGACTTCCAGGTTGAACGGATTGCCCAGGGTATGGGCCAGCATGATGGCCTTGGTCTTGTCCGTGATGGCCGCTTCGATTTTGCTGGCGTCAATATTGTAGGTGCCCAGTTCCACGTCGACGAAGACGGGTACCGCACCATATTGCAAAATCGGATTGACGGTGGTCGGGAAACCGGCCGCCACGCCGATGACTTCGTCACCGGGCTGGATGGCGCGCGCGCCGAGTTTCGGCGACGTCAGCGCCGAGAAGGCCACCAGGTTGGCCGACGAGCCGGAGTTCACCGTGATCAGGAATTCGACGCCGATGAACTTGGCCAGACGCTGTTCGAATTCGTCATTGAAACGCCCCGTGGTCAGCCAGGCGTCCAGCGAGGCTTCGACCATCAGGCCCATCTCGGGGGCGCCGACGACTTTGCCGGCCGGTGGAATCACCGTCACGCCCGGCTCGAAGGGTTTCGGCACGCTGGCCAGTGCGCCGTATTGCGCCACCAGGGCAGCGATCTGCTCGCGGATTTGTTGTTGGGTCAGTTGTTCGCTCATGATACAGCCTTCAATTTATTAGGTAATTAATCAGGTATTTTGATAGGTGGCGATTTGCGCCAGCGTCATTGCCCGCATGTCCGCGCCCTGGTCGCAGGCCTTATGCCATTCGACGATCTTGGCGATGGTCTGGCCGATGTCCCAGCGCGGATGCCAGCCCAGCTGGCCGCGTGCCTTGGAACAATCGAGCTTCAGATAGGTCGCCTCATGCGGATGGTCCTGGCCATCGAGCGACCAGGAGGCACCCGCGCCCCATTCTTGCGTCATGCGCTCGATGATCCATTCGACGGGCTTGGCGTCGGTATCGTGCGGGCCGAAGTTCCAGCCTTCGGCATGCACGGGGCCTGCCGTATACAGCTTTTCCGCCAGGGTCAGATAGCCGCTGAGCGGCTCGAGCACGTGCTGCCACGGGCGGATTGCATGGGGATTGCGGATCATTACCGGCTCGCCGGCGCCGATCGCGCGCAACATATCCGGGATCAGGCGATCCAGCGCCCAGTCGCCGCCGCCGATGACGTTGCCGGCGCGGCCGCTGCCCAGAGCCACGCCGTGTTCGGCGTATTTGTCGGCATGGAAGAAGGAACTGCGGTAGCCGGCTGTCACCAGTTCCGCACAGCCCTTGCTGTTGCTGTAGGGATCGTAGCCGCCCATGGCCTCGTTTTCGCGGTAGCCCCACGGCCATTCGCGGTTTTCATAACACTTGTCGCTGGTAACGTTCACCACCGCACGCACGCCAGGCGTGGCGCGCACGGCTTCGAGCACATGCACCACGCCCATGACGTTGGTGGAATACGTTTCCACCGGATTGGCGTATGAGTAGCGCACCAGCGGCTGGGCGGCCATGTGAATGACGATGTCCGGGCGCGCGGCGGCCATGGCGCGCTTGACTGCGTCGCCATCGCGCACGTCGCCGATGATCGACTGCATGCCACTGGCCACGTCGGCGACCTCAAACAGGCTGGGGGTGGTCGGTGCCGCCAGCGCATAGCCGGTCACGTCGGCGCCAAGCTGCTGCAGCCACAGGCTCAGCCAGCCACCCTTGAAGCCGGTATGGCCGGTGAGGAACACACGTTTTCCTTGCCAGAATGCGGGATTCATCAAGCCGCCTTCCAGGGGGCCTTGCCCGATTGCCACAGTTCTTCCAGATGTACCTTGTCGCGCAGGGTATCCATCGGTTGCCAGAAGCCATGATGGAAGAAGGCATGCATTTCGCCTTCCCGCGCCAGGCGCTCCATCGGCGCCTTTTCCCACACGGTACTGTCTTCCGCGATATAGTCGATGACTTGCGGCGACAGCACGAAATAGCCGCCGTTGATCCAGGCGCCATCGCCTTGCGGTTTTTCCTGGAAACTGTTGATCTTGTTGCCATCCAGATTCAGCGCGCCAAAGCGGCCGGGCGGCTGGGTCGCGGTCAGGGTGGCGAGCTTGCCGTGCGCCTTGTGGAAGGCGATCGATTCAGTAATGTTGACATCGCTCACGCCATCGCCGTAGGTGAAACAGAATGCCTCTTCGCCTTCCAGGTAGGGCTGGACACGCTTCAGACGCCCGCCGGTCATGGTCTCGTCGCCCGTGTCGACCAGTGTCACTTTCCACGGCTCGGCATTGCGCGCATGCACTTCCATCTGATTATTCTGCATATCGAACGTCACGTCCGACGTGTGCAGGAAATAATTCGCGAAATATTCCTTGATGACATAGCCCTTGTAACCGCAACAGATGATGAAATCATTAACACCATGTGCAGAATAGGACTTCATGATATGCCAGAGGATCGGTTTGCCACCAATTTCCACCATCGGCTTGGGCTTTGTTGATGTTTCCTCACTAATACGGGTTCCCAATCCTCCCGCCAGAATAACAGCTTTCATTTAATTCCCTTACTCTTCAATTTACTACCCGCAGGCAGGCCCAGGCATACCCGCTATTCAATTATTTTTTCCCGCCCAAGCATTTTTCAGAGCGCTCCAACGATATTTGCTGCCCTCATCATGAGCAGACCGCAAATATGCATCACGCATCAATGCCAAAAACAATGCCAAGAATCCACCACCGACAAATCCCAAAATAATAATAATCATTTTTTTCGGTTTTGATTTTTTTTCTGCCGGTACTGCACTATCGAGAATTTGTATGTTCGACGATTCTTTGGCCTCGTCTATTTTTGCCAACTCATACTGTTTTGACAGCAATTCAAATATGGTTTCCTGATATTTAACATTACGCAAGCTTCGTATATATTCAACCCCCACCTCAGGAATCTTTCCGGTTGGCACCATCAAATCGCCGTCCTTGGATGATTTCCCTGTTTTCAATCTACCAAGTTGAGCTTGATATCCTTGTATTTCCCCCTGCAAACGCATAAGATCTGGATTGTTATTTGTTGCAAAGCTCCGCATTGCATTCAGTTGCACTTCTTTGGCTGCAATCGTTCCTTCCAACTGGGCAACGTTACGGATAATGCCCTCGACTTGTCCATCCAATTGCAGCATGCCAGTACTTTCCTGTGTCTTGCGCAAAGCAATTTCGGCATTCGCCAAGTCGTCTTTAACCGCGACTAACTGTTTTTCAAAAAACAGGCGGCGCTGCGCAGCATCGGTTATCGCAAGGCCCTTGGTCAAATTCGACAGCTCAATGACAAAGGCATTGGCTATTTGGGCCGCAAATTTCGGATCTTTATCTTCGACAAGCACAGAAATAGTTCCGGCTTTATCATTAACGACAGTCGCCATGCCGTCCAATTTCTTGCGCGCCTCGTCTAATGTTTCCACATCAAAGCGTGTTTTCAAATCAAATTGACTTATCAGTTTGTCTGCGATGGTTCGACTTTGCAACATGGCAACATACAAATCATTAGGATTTTTCAACCCTGCAATGCCGCCGGCGGCTCCAGCCAGCCCGCCAAGCTGTCCCAACATGGCAGAGACTCCCGAGCTTTGCTGCTGAGGAGGTAAAATGACTGCTGTCGATAAAAAAGTCGGCTTAATCAGGAATGCAACAGCGATTGCCAATACTCCCGTTACCAACGGCACCATAAACAATATTTTTTTTTGCCGGGCAAGTGCAGTCAATATATCCAATAAGTGAATTTCATCATTATTTTCATTCATCGGTACGCTCTGCTCTCTATTTTTTAATTGCTCAGACATCTTTTTCTCTCGGTTGATAACCCGTCATATTTTCAGCGTCACCAAGGTTCGTTTGTCTTACGCATATCGCATAACTATCAAGATACCCTGGCATCTACTTGACATTAGTCTTTCAGCACTTTCAAACCAGCCGCACCCAAACCAAACTGATAAAAAATAGCTGTCCATTCCTTCAAGCTCTGCATGAACGTGCTGCGTTCGATTTTTTCAGGCACCACGACGGTATCACCCGGATTCAACGCCGTGCCGCCGAGGCCACCGAACCAGCCGGTGCCTTGGCCGCTTTTCGCCGTGCCATCCGCACGAATCACGTACATTTCGGATTTATCCGCATTCGCGGTGATGCCACCAGCTTGCTGTACATAGTCGTTGACCGTGCGCTGTGAGCGATAAACGAACGCGTTTTGCTGGAAGACAGAACCCAGCACATCCACGGTGCCGGGGCGGCGCGGGATCAGGATCGAGTCGCCGTCCTGCAAGGGCAAATCGGGCAGGTTTTTCACTTGCGTATCGACGCCAGGCAAATCGAGCACAATACGGCCTTCGGCCTTGACGGTGCGCAGTTTTTGCACGATGCGGCGCTGCTGCTCGACTTCAGCAGCCGTTTTTGCCGCATTCTCCTTGTCGCCACTCGAGGAGATGCGCTGGGTGGCATTCGATTCCAGGTCGCGCTCAAAGCGGTCGGCCACCTGGTTCAATTTGATTTGCTGGGCGCGGCGTACGGATTCGCGGTTCAATTGGGTGGCGTACAGGTAGCCGTTTTCATTGGCACCACCGACACGGGCGATCAGTTCGCGCAAGGTTTCACCTTTTTTCAGCAAGAAAATACCGCTCTGCTTTGCTTCGCCAGCCACGCGCACGTATTCATTCTGGATTTGTGCCTGGACGGGTACAGCGCCTGGTGCGAACACGCGCAGAATATCGGTAGGCTTGACGGCAATGCCGGCCAACTGGCTGCTGGAAACGCCTTTGTCGGCTACCAGTTCCAGCACGGTTTTATATTGATTGTCGATGTTCTTTTCGACCACGATCTGCTTGGTTTCCGCCGCCGAATCAAAACCGCCGGCCCAGCTCAGTACATCAGCCAGTGTCGCGTTGCCTTTCAACTCGAAGATGGCCGGTTGCTTCACGCTGCCCGTCAAGGCCACCAGCGGGCCCACCTCAGGAATATAGATCACGTCGCCGTCGCGCAAGGTGACGTCACGGCTCTTGTCGCCGTTGACCAGCATGTCATACAGGTCGAACGTGGTGACGGTATCCTTGCCGCGCTTGAGCTGAATACTGCGCATGCTGCCGGTAGCGTCCGGACCGCCCGAGGTAAACAGGGCGTTGAGCAGGGTGCTCATGGAATTGAGGGTATACGTACCGGGACGAACGGCATGGCCAACCACGTAGACCTGCACGGCACGCGTTTGCGCAATGCTCGCAGTCAAGTCGAAATTGGTGTATATCTTGCCGATAGCCTTTTTCAAATAGCCCTGCAAATCCTTGTACTGCACGCCGCTGACCTTGATGGAGCCGACGCGTGGGATGAAAATCGCACCGCTGCGGTCAACCGTGGCGCTGACGTCAATGTCAACCATGCCCCAGCCGCGTACCTGCAACTCGTCACCCGTGCCAATCACGTATTCCTGGTTCACCTGGACACCATCGAGCGGCGCAAAGGTGGACGGCACGTCGCCGAACAGATCCTGGCCAAAGATCCTCAATTTCTTACCGGTCACGCCATCGACATACTCTTCGAAAGCCCCGACTGGCGCATCAACATCAGTACCAGTACCCACAATGCTCCGTTTGCCGTTACTGTTGACGGGGACTTTTTTTGCCTGACGCTGCTCACCACGTCCGCTGCGAATACTGGGCAAACTGCTGCCGCCCATTTCATTCGCCTGTGCACGAGAAATATCCGTGCGGGGCATGTCAGTTACGCCAAGTTCCTGTTCGACGGCATAGGCCGAAGTTGCACCCAGCAGGAAAGCCGAGAAAATCATGTGTTTCACGAAAGGCGGGGGAGTACGAAATTGCTTTTTCATGCTGGTCTTTGTCTGGATGAATGTTGTATGAGTAAAGGGAGCGCCATGCGCGCTTAATACTTGCCCTGCCAGGTCACGCTGATTTCTTTCGGGCCGGGATTGATCGACAAACCCGATTTGCTCTGGTCGCGCTGCGCGTGCCACAGCCAACTGCCCATGGCGTAGCCCAGGATGCCGCCGGCGACCGTGTCGGACACCCAGTGCTTGCGGCCGAACACGCGGCCGGCGGAACCCACGGCGGCCACGCTGTACAGCCAGGGCGCATCGTACTCCTTGGCAAATGGCGTCACGGCAGCAAAGCCGATCGCGGCATGCGCGGAAGGGAACGACGAGTTTGAACGGGAACTGCCGCTGCCGACGCGGCTCCACGCTCCGAGGTCTTCCTCTGGTCGGGCGCGGCCAAACGCATATTTTCCGGCCACTGCCACGCCCGTTGCCGCGGCAACCGATTGCAGGGAAATGAGTCCCGTATTTTGCATGCGCTCATCGCCCAAGGCGAAGGCGGCGGCAGCGGCGCCCACTGCCGCGTATGGCATGGCCTTGCCCAGCTTGTCCCAGTTGCGGTAGACCTTGGAATCCTCGTGCTTCTTGACGAAACGGTCGACGGGCTTGTCGCTGAGGGCTGATGCCAGCACCACGCCCCCGACCACCGCCGTCGCCTTGAGCCACTCAGGGGCGCTGGGCGTCGCAGATGCGGATTGCTCCAGGCGCGCGCGCATGGCGGGCCATGGACTGACAAACGGCCGGTCTGGCGGATTGACGGCAGGCAGGTGCTGTTCGTCCGGGCGCTCGGCAAAGTTGCCCAGGCCATCGTAGCTGTGCATGTCGGCACGCGGGCGCTCGAACATGTCGTACAGGTCGCCAGGCGAGGCCACCATCTGCCCCACGTCGCGCGTCCATGGCGCAATGGCAAAGCCGGCCGTTGATTGCGTATCCATCGGCAACATACTGTTCAGCGGCACGGACAGGAAGATGCCACGGTCCTGATACGGCTTCGACGGCGTACCAGGGCTAGTGATGTCGTTGCCGTTCGTATGCGTGTACCACGCGCCGACTTCGATGCCGGACTGGAAGCGGCGCTTGAACTCCACGCGCACGCCCGTGTCTTTGGCCAGGAAGCGGCCGGCGCGCGCCGTCACGGTAATATCGTGCGGCAAGCGGTAATGCAGGGAACCGATCGCCGTCACCGTCTTGTAGTCGCGCGAATCGAGCAAGCCCTTGTAGCCACGCTGCTGCAAGGCATCGACAGCCACGTCGGCCGCCCAGCGGCTATCCTTCGGCAGGTACAGCACCTGGCCGCCCACGCCGCGGAACATGTCTTCATACAGGCCGGCCGACATGCGGGTATACACGCGCTCGGCGGGATTGTTGTATTTGTTCAGCAAGACGCGGCTCAGCGAGAACCGCCCGCCGCGCAAATACTCCGCGATATCGGTACGCACGTGCGGCAAATTGCTGTTCGATGGCTGCTTGACGCCCGATACGGTTTCCAGCAACTGCAGACTGGCGGCGCTATTCAGGTACAGGCCGTCGCCGAGGCGGCGGTCGTAGTTGGCCACGGCCGAGATCGAATAACGGAAGGCACCGCTCGGGTCATTGAAGAAGAAGCCCACCTTGGGAGCGACCTTGAAACGGTTCGCTTCCCGGTCCAGCGATTTGATCTGCACCACGTCGCCATCGACGCCGACACCGACGGCCAGCTTGCCATCGTCCTTGAGGACATTGGCAGCCTTGGCGGGAGCCGGCGCGGAAACGGCAGCGGTAGCTGCCGCTGGCGCAACGCCAGCAGGCGCGCTGGCAGGAACCGCAGCAAGTACCGGTGCCGGTGCAGGTGCGGCGGCCACGACGGGCGCTGGCTTGTCGAGGAATTCCTGCAGCCAGCTTTGCTGATCATCGCGGATGACATCGCTTTTTTCAGGGTAGCGCAGCAGCACGACGTCGAGGAAGGCCTTGCGGTCGATCTTGCCTGCCAAATAGTCATTCAGTTTTGGCAAATCAAAGAATTCGTAGGTGGCGATTGGCTGGTCCAGCTTGGTATACGTGATGCGCAAGGTCGTCACGCCCTTTGGCGCGAAGGCGACAGCCGTGCGCGCGGCACGGCCAACGGCGCGACCCATGTTCGAAATCCGGCTGTTGGTCAGACTCAGGCTCAGGACATTGCCTTCCTGCTCGACACGGATGTTCTTGTAGTCCTGCTTCACCAGGGCATTGACCAGGTCGGCGCCATACACGGCGTCGCGGTGCCATTCTTCCTTGCTTGGCAGCGGTGGCGGATTCTTGTCATCCACGAAATACGGCGGTTCGTACACCTTGGGGACAAACTCGCGTTCGCCAAACGGAATGCTGATATAGGCGTTCAGGCTGAACTGGTCGCGGTTACGGGCCGCTTGCAAGGCAAGCCAGCCCCAGCGGTACTCCAGGCCCACGGACGCGCCTTTGCGGCGCTTGCCGGCGTCCGTTTCGCTGGCACGGAAGTCGCGCAAGTAATTCGTTGTATCGTATTCGGCCACCACCGACCAGCGTGGCAGCGCGGCCGGCGTCCAGCGCGCGCCGGCGAACACCCCGTCCGGGCGTTTATGAGCATAGCCGAGGCTCGCTTCGATATTCTTGCTGACGCCAAATGTCTTGGTGGCAACCACATATTGGCCCTTGAACAGCTCGGTACCGAACAAATCCGTCATGCCGACGGCAACGGACGGCATCCACTCCGTTTCTGTCCACAGGCGCAATTTGCCGTCGACGACTTTATCCTTGTAGCGGCCATAGCCACTGCCATATTCACCGGGCACATTGGTAAAACCGGGTATGCCCGTGATCGACACATAACGTCCCGTCATTTGCAGGAAAGGCAGGATATTCGCCGTCGCCCATAACTGGCCATACGGGCTGTCGTAGCTGTAGCCGACGCTGAAGGTACCATCCGTTTCCACCACGGCGCTGGGCATATTGATATACCCGGACTGGCCACCATGATTCGGGGTCGCGGCCATCACCGAAGGCGCGCCAAGCACCAGACAGCCACACCAGGTATATTTGATTGATTTTCTGAGTACGCTTAACAAATCCGGCTACCTAAAGATCCTGCACCTGGAATTCCTGACAATGTCTTCAGAAAATCAATGAGCTTGGGGAAAAGTGAATGAAACGAAAAAAGGCCAACCCACGGGCATCTTGCAATGCCACGTATCAGTTCGCCACTAAAACTAGGCACTCCCGGGCAACAGATCGTTGCTTAATCATGCCTCAGGAATATATGTCGCAGAATTTTAACATTGTTTTCTTGTAGCAAATGCTTAACTTGTTTCCCTAGCGCCACACCTCCCCCTGCACCGCAAACGCCGCCTGCGGCGCTGCGGCAGGCGGGAAAGGTCACTTCAAACTGCCAAATACTTTGCCGATAATCTTGCTGCCATATGCGAGCGGATTGCTGCGGATGGCTTTTTCTTCCTCGCCGATCATCAGGTACAGGCCGTCAAGCGCACGGTCCGTGACATAGCCTTCCACCGTCGATTGCTGCTGCGGCACCAGTCCCGTCTTGCCGATCTGGCTCATGGTGCTGTTGTACTTGCTGGCCAGGCCGGAGCGGTCGGTAACGGATTTCACGATGGGCAGGAATTTGACGGCCAGGGGTGCCGATGTCTTCTGGCGGAAGAAATCCGTGACGGAGGTATCGCCACCGGACAGGATATTTTTTGCATCGCTCACGCTCATCGATTTGACAGCGTCGAGCAACAAGGGCTTGGCCATGGGCACGGCCGACTCGGCGGCACGGTTCATCGACACCACCAGATCGTCCAGTTGCTGGCCGCGGCCCGTCATTTTCAGCAAGGGCTTGGCTTGTTCCAGGATGCCGGGCAACTTGATCTTCACCTTGTCGTTATTGAGAAAACCATTTTCGATGCCCAACTTGGCAACGGCGGCGGCCGATCCGGCTTCCAGCGCCGCCTTCAAGCCATTGCTCGCATCCTGGTTACTGAGGGCATCCAGGGGACCGGCGGCGCCTGCGCCGGACGACAGCAACACCAACGCGCACAGGAGGACGGCCGAACGGCCAAGGAAAGGGTTCAGGCGCATAGTTTTCCTTTTCTAAAGAATAGACAGACTACCTTCTGCTGGAACCTTAGCACATCAAAACTGCAAATACTGCAGCAATTTTTTGCGTGTTGGGGGAAACAAGGGGTGCCACAGATGGCGAAGGGAAGGGACTATACAACACCGGCTGTTGTATCCGCGCACGCTAACGCCGGCGGCATAGTTTAGAACCTATCCCAGCAGATGAATACATCTCCTGCTGGCGCACCTCGGAAGCGGGGACTGCGTTGATCGTCGTCGCGTGGCTCGCCACGCATCCTCCTCACGCCTTGTCCGCGCTCCCGAATACGCTGCCAGCAGAAGACGCTCCCTACCGGGATAGGTTCAGCCTGCTATCGCCGCCAGCTGTTCGCGCACCCGCGCCAGATCCGTCTCGCGCATGCGCGCCGCCGTCTGGCGCAGGGATTTTTCCGCGCCCGCCACGCCGGCCGCCGCCGCCATCGACAGCCAGATATACGCCTGCTGCAAATCGAGCGGGCCACCCTGGCCGCTGGCCGCCATCAAGCCCAGATTCATTTGCGCCCGCGCATGGCCCTGACGCGCGGCCAGCGCATACCAGTCCCAGGCCGCGGCATAATCCTGCGGCACATCCTGGCCATTGTCATGCCTCAGGCCCAGCGCAAACTGGGCCAGGCTGTGGCCCTGCGCGGCCGCGCGGCAGTAACAGGCGCAGGCCAGCTGGCTATCGGGCGCCGGACTATCGTCGCGGTCGTGCAGCACGCCCTGCATGTATTGCGCCGGCGCGTAATCCTGCTCGGCGGCGCGGCGGTACCACTCCAGCGCCAGCGACAGATCCTGCGGCACGCCCTGGCCATGTTCATAGCGCAGACCCAGGTCGAACTGCGCCCGCACATGTCCCTGGTCGGCCGCCTTGCGGTACCAGAAGATGGCTTCCTGCGCATCGGCAGGCACGCCCTGCCCATGCTCATACAGGAGTCCCAGCTGATACTGGGCTGCGGGAAAACCCTGCCCGGCCGCCTGGCGGTAGAACACTTGTGCCTGGGTATAGTCCTGCGCGCCATGCTCATGGTGCAGGCCCAGGTTATGCTGGGCCGCCGCGTGCCCCTGGCCCGCTGCCTTCACGTACCACGCGAGTGCCGCCTGCTTATCGCAGGGCACGCCCTGGCCATTATCGTAGATCAAGCCCAGGTTGAATTGCGAACTGGCGTGGCCCTGCTCGGCCGCGCGCCGGTACCAAGTGATCGCCTGCCCGCTGTCCTGCGGCAGCACGTCGCCATTTTCATAGCGCAGCGCCAGGTTGAACTGGGCAGGCGCATAGCCCTGTTCGGCCGCCTTGCGCATCCAGGCCGTCGCCTGCTGGCGGTCCTGGCGCACGCCTTGGCCATTATCGTAGCGCAGACCCAGGTTGAACTGCGCCCGTGCATAGCCCTGTTCGGCCGCCTTGCGGTACCAGGCGATGGCTTGCACGAAGTCCTGCGGCACGCCCTTACCATTGTCATACATCATGCCCAGATTGTTTTGCGCACCCGCGTCGCCCTGTTCCGCCGCGCGGCTGAACCACAGCATGGCTTGCCCGCTATCTTGCGCGAGTCCCTGGCCCTTTGCATACAGCCAGCCCAGGTTGTACTGGGCCGCAGCGTACCCCTGCTCGGCCGCCTGCTGGTACCAGTGCGCCGCCTGCGCAAAATCCTGCGCCACGCCCTGTCCCTTCTGGCACATCACACCCAGGTTGTATTGCGCATGCTCCAGGCCCTGCGCGGCGGCCAGGCCGTACCAGTGCAGCGCCAGCGCATAGCTTTGCTCAATGCCCTGGCCATTGAAATGCATGAAGCCCAGGCTGTGCTGGGCGTTCGCATTGCCCTTCTCGGCCAGCCCTTTCAGGCGCAGGTAGTCAGCCGTGTAATGAGCAGCCGTGTAGCGGGGGGCGGCAAGCGGCATGGTCAAGCTTCGATGGCCAGCGTCTGCGATAGCGCGGGAGCGGCATCGGCGATCAGGCGGTTCTGCTCCTGCAGCACGCCGATGAAGCTGCCCAGCGAGATGGGCCGGTGATACAGATAGCCCTGCATCGTGGTGCAGCCCTTGTCCTGCAGATAGCGCGCCTGGCCTTCCGTTTCCACGCCCTCGGCGATCAGGTGCAGGCCCAGGCCGCGCGCGATCGAGATGATGGCCAGGATGACGGGATAGTGTCCATGCTCGTCGTGGATTTCCTTCACAAACGACTGGTCGATCTTGATGGTGTGGATGGGGAAGCGGTGCAGGTACGACAGCGAGGAATAACCGGTGCCGAAATCGTCGATGGCCACCGACACGCCCAGCTGGCACAGCTTGTTCAACTGCTCGATCGCATACTGCGGATTGCGGATGCAGATGTTTTCCGTGATCTCCACTTCGATCTTTTCCGGCGCGATGCCATAGCGCGTCAGCGCGCCGCGCATCTTCTCGAAAAAGTCGCCCCGGTCCAGGTATTGTGGCGACAGATTGAGCGACAGGCGCACGGCTTCGCCGCCGGCCGCGTTCCACTGCACCAGGTCACGGCACAGGGCGCCCAGCATCCAGTCCGAGATCGGCAGCATCAAGCCGTTTTCCTCGGCGAACGGCAAAAATTCGCCGGCCGTCAGCAAGCCCCGTTGCGGATGGTTCCAGCGCATCAGGCCTTCGGCGCCGACGATGCGGCCCGTCATCACGTCCACCTGCGGCTGGTAATACATCTCCAGCTGGTTCAGCTCCAGCGCCTTGCGCAGGCTTTGTTCGAGCGCGATCTTCTGGTGCGACACGTCGAGCATGGACTCGTGATAAAAACTGTGGCCGTTCTTGCCCAGCGCCTTGACCTGGTACATGGCGATGTCGGCATGGCGCAGCAGTTCGTCGATGGTCTCGCCGTCGCCCGGATAGATGGCGATGCCGATGGAAGCCGAAATATGCACCTGGTTGCCATCGAGGTCGAAGGGTTGGTGCAGGCATTCGAGGAACTTGTCGGCAATCAGGCGCGCATCCTGGCGGTCGCGCAGTTCCGGCAGCACGATGGTGAATTCATCGCCGCCCTGGCGCGCCAGGGTATCGCCGCGGCGCAGGCAATCCTTCAGGCGCAGCGCCACCTGCTGCAGCAGCTCGTCGCCCTTCACGTGGCCCAGGGTATCGTTGACCAGCTTGAAGCGATCGAGGTCGATGAACATCACGGCCAGCTCCGTCAGCTTGCGCCGCGCCTGGATCACGGCCAGCCCCAGGCGGTCCTTGAACAGCATGCGATTCGGCAGGTCCGTCAGGATGTCGTGATAGGCCTGGTAGGAAATGACTTCTTCGGCGCGCTTGCGGTCGGTGATGTCGCGCGCCACGCCGTAGGTGCCGAAGTATTCCTGCTTCCGGGCTTCGTGATCGTGGCTGTGCATGCCGATCGAATTGAGCGGAACCGTCATCAGGGTGTTGTTGAAGGTACGGTCACTGCCGCTGCCGCTATGGCACTTCAGGCGCAGTTCCACATTGCGCGACGCGCGCTCGTCGATGCGGCGCTCATTGAAGGCATAGCGCGCCCGCTCCTGGTCTTCATCGTGCACGAGGATCGAATAATGGCTGCCGATCAGCTCTTCGCGGCTAAAGCCCAGCAACTGGTGCACCCGATCGTTGATGAAGGTGATGCGGCCTTCGTGGTTCAGGGTGTAGATGATGTCGGGCGAGCTGTCGACCAGGTAGCGGTACATCTTTTCCGAATTTTCCAGCTGCAGCGCGATGCGCTCGTTTTCCAGCGCCAGCTTGCGCTTCTGCAGCGCATTCTCCACCGTCTTGAGTAGCTCTTCGCGGCTGTAGGGCTTGCGCAGATAATCGTAAGCGCCGCGTTTCAGGGCGCCGATGGCCGCCTCGATGCCGACGTCGCCGCTCATGACGATCACGTCGCCCTCGATGCCGCGCCGGTTGATGTGGTCCATGATTTCATGGCCGCTCATGTCGGGCAGGCGCAAGTCGAGCAGGATCAGGTCGAAGCGCAGTTTCGACAACTGCGCCAGCGCCTCGCTGCCGCAGGTGGCCGTGTACAGCTGGTAGCCGCGGTCCTTCAGCAATTCGTGAAGAGAGGCGAGCAAACGGGGCTCGTCGTCGACCAGCAGGATGCGCGGGCTGTTTTCCAGGTCAAACGGAATGGCGGAGGAGTTCATGGACGTTACGAAGACAAAGCGGTATTGCCGGGCGCGGGCAGCGCGGCTGCAGCACTCGCTGGCAAGGGAATGGGCAGCAGAATTTCAAACGAGGTGCCGGACTTGCTGCTGCGGCAGCCGATCACGCCATGCAGGCGGGTGACCAGGTCATGCACGATGGACAGGCCCAGGCCGTGATGCGCCCCTTCCTTGCTGCTGCGCACAGGGGAAAACAGATTGGCCAGCACTTCCGGCGCCAGGCCGGCGCCATTGTCGCTGACGCACAATTCCAGGTACAGGCGACGGTCGCGGTTGACGTGGCCACGGTTCGCCACTTCGATGCGCCCGCCATCGGGCAAGGCTTCGACGGCGTTTTTCAGCAGGTTGAGCAGGATTTGCTTGAGCATGTCGGCATCGGCCTCCACTTCGCATGGTGCATCCTGCATGCGCGTGACCACCTCGATCTTCGGCGGCAGGAAGTCGGTGGCGCGGAACAGCCGCAGCACATCGTCGACCACGCGCGCGCAATCGGTCACGCCGCTGGCCGCCACCGGCTGCAGGTCGGCCAGGCCGCTGATCAACTGGCCGACCCTGTCGATTTCCTCGTTCAGGATCGACATCTCGCCCGTGACCGGCTCCTGCTTCTCCAGCTTGTGATCGAGCACGCTCAGGTAGTTCTTGATGATGGACAGCGGGTTATTCACTTCATGCACGACGCGACGCGACGCGGCGCGGTATTCCTCGGCCACGTGATCGAGCTGGCGCCGTGCCAGGCCGCGCGCGCTGATGGCCGTTTCCAGCGCCGTGGCGGCCTGGTTGGCATAGGCGCGCAGGAAACCCTCGCGCTTCTGGCACGCGGGAATCTGCCACGCCGCCACGCCGCCAATCAACACGCCCAGGCTGCGCTGGCCCGCCACTAGCGGCACGCAAACCAGGCTGTCGGTACCGAGAATGCGGAACAACTGCTCTTCGACGATGCCCAGCGCCGGCATGTCGCGCTTCAGGAACGCCAGTTGGCACTCCAGCGCCGAAGCGGCCAGGGGCCCGCCCTTGGCCAGCGGGATCGAGAAGCCGGCCAGACGCTGCTGATGTTCGCCCGCCTCCACGCCGACGAGCGCATGGCCGGTGGGGTTTTGCAGCAGGATGACGGCGGTGTCGAAATCGAACAGGATGCGCGCCGAGCGCGTGATGGCTTCCAGCAGGCTGCTTTCTCCCTGCTGGCGGGAGAAGGTCTGGCCCACTTCGGACACCAGCACCATATTGCGCACTTCATCGGACAGGCGCAGTTGCACCGGATCGACGGATGGCGGCGCATACGCGGGCGGCGTGACGATGTCGTCCGCGCCGGCCAGGTCGATGCCCAGGTGCTGCGCCGCCTGCGCCACCTGGCGCACGACGCTGCCGGCCAGGTCTTGCAGTACGTCGACATCCAGCGCGCACAGGCTTGCCGCCTGCGTGATCGATTCCGCATCGTCGGCATGGCAGCACAGCAGGTGCGCCAGGCGCACGATGCGAATCAGGGGATGGCTCGCTTCCAGGCGCGCCAGCGGTTCGTGGTGATACAGCACGCTGTCGGCCAGGAAGGAATCGAGATGCCAGCGCTCGATCAGCCAGGCGCCCGCTTCAGCATGCGTGATCTGCAAGGTGCGCTGCTCCACCGCGCACAGGGCGGCATCGTCGCGCGCCGTGAAATTGAACGCGTATTCCTTCGGCGCCGTGGCCAGCAAGGCCAGGCGGCCCACGTTGTGCAGCAAGCCGGCCAGATACGCTTCCTCGACATGCGGATAGGCCATGGCCTTGGCCAGCGCGCGCGCCATGACGGCGGCCGACAGCGAACTTTTCCAGAAGGCGCGCAAATCCGTGCTGCCGGAATGGGGAAAGCTGTTGAAGGTCTGGAAGACGGATTCGCTGATGACCAAGGTCTTGATCATGTCCGTGCCCAGCGACACGAGCGATTGCTCCAGGCTGACGACCTTGCCCTGGCGATGGTAGGCCGAGCTGTTGGCCACGCCGAGAATCTTGCTGGTCATGCCCGCATCCTTGGCGATCAGGGCGGCCAGCTCCGGCATGCCGGCATCGTCGGCCTGCAGGTGGGCGATCAGCTTGATGAGTATCTGCGGCATGGCCGGCAGGCGGGCAATCAGCAGGCGATTGCGAATATCTTGATCAGATTGATGCATCGTATCAGGCATTGCCGGTTCGAAAAGGATGAGCGCTTAGCAGCGAAGCGCGGCCACGTCAGAGAAATCCTCTACTCCTGTAACCCAAAAAATGTCGCCTGAGAGGATGCCTGGAAAAGAAGTCATCTTATCATAAGCGCCGAATATTACTTGCAATATAGAAAATTAAGTTGAAATAAATCTAGCGTTCTGCAGTGGAAACTTATGCCTTGAAGGAACCCAGCAAACGGTGACGAAAGCGCCGCGAGATCAGCCACAGCGCCAGCGCCAGGCCCGTAAACGCCAGTTGGCCCGACGCCAGCCACAGCACGGACCCGGACAGCAGCGGCGAGATCACGCCAGCCACCACGGCGCCCAGCAAGGTGCTGGCAAACGACTGGCACGAGGCCACCGTGCCGCGGATATGCGGGAACAGGTCGAGCGCCAGCAAGGTCGCTCCCGGCCCCACCAGCGACATACCGAAAGTGTAGAAGAACAGGGGCAGCACCGACCAGGGCAAGGAGGGCGGCAGGAACAGGTGATACACGACATTGACGCTGGCGGCGCACAGCAGGAAAGCAAAGCCGATGCCGATCTGGCGCGCGAACGTGACCTTGCCGGCGATGCGGTTGGCCGCCGCGGCGCCCATGAAGATGCCGCTCACGCAGGGAATGAACAGCCAGCCGAATTGCGATGGCCCCAGGCCCAGCTGCTTGGGCAGCATTTCCGGCGCGGCCGTGATGAACAGGAACAGGCCAGCGAAATTGAGGGCGACGATGCCAGCCTTGATGTGGAACAGGGGCGAGCGCAGGATCTGGCCATAGCTCGAGGCGAGAAAGCGCGGATTGAACGGCTGGCGCTTTTCCATCGGCAGGGTTTCGGGCAGGCGCCAGTAGCAGAACGCCAGCAGCACCAGCGTGTAAAAGGCGAGGAACAGGAAGATCGAGCGCCAGTCGAACCAGATGACGATCCAGCCACCGAGAATCGGCGCCACCGCCGGGGCGATGGAAAAGATCATCGTCACCAGCGACAGCAGCCGCGCCGCTGCCGCATCGGCATACAGGTCGCGGATGATGGCGCGGCTGATCACCACGCCGGCGCCGGCCGAGACGCCCTGCATGATGCGGAAGAACCACAGGTAGTGCACCGTGTGCGCCGAAGCGCAGCCGAGCGAACCGATGGCAAACATCAGCAGCGAAACGAGAATGACGTTGCGCCTGCCAAAAGTATCCGAGATCGCACCATGCCACAGCACCATGCCGGCAAAAGCCAGCATGTAGAACGTCAGCGACTGCTGCACTTCCAGCGGCGACGCTTGCAGCGAACCCTGGATCGCGCCAAACGCAGGCAGATACGTATCGATCGACAGGGGCCCCAGCATCGACAGCCCGGCCAGCATCATCGCCAGCGCACCGCGGCTCAGCGGCGCCATATGGCTCGGCGTGGGAGGAGGAACGGGGGTAACCGGGTCGGGCGGCACATCGGCCGGAGGGGTGGGAAACATGGCGGATCCAAAGTGGCGCGCGGACCGGTTACGGTCCGCGCGCGTGATACTGCATTTTTTAGCGCGTAAAACACCTGAGAAAACCGTAGCGAGCGGCCGCCAATTGTGGCCGAGAAGCGCAACCGTACAAAAGTACGGTGAGCATCGCAAGCCGCAAGTGGCAACGCGCAGTAGGTTTAATCAGATGTTTTTCGGTTTGGCTTCTTCTCTACGGTTGTAGCCGGCGACCATATCAAAGCGGAACAGACGGCATTCCAGCGCGCCGTTGAAGAATGGCGTCTTGCGTGCTTCCTTCAAACGCAGCAGCTTGGGCAGGCCCAGGTCGGCCGTGAACAGGAACACGGTCCAGCCGGCGAAACGCTGCTTCAGGGTCGTGCCCATGGCCGAATAGAAGGACGTCGACAGTTCGTCTTCCGGGATGGTGCTGTCGCCGCGCACACCGATACGCTCGCCGTACGGCGGGTTGGTCAGCATGATGCCCGGCACGTCGCTTGGCGGTTTGACTTCCTGCGCCTCGATCTGTTTCAAGGGCACGTCGAAGCGCACACCTGCGCAACGCAGGTTGTGGCGCGTCATGGCGACCATGTCGCCCGAGATGTCGCTGCCGAAAATGGTCGGTTCGGCGGGCAGCGGATTGACCTTGATGGCGTTTTTCATGGCATTCCACGGCGCGGGATCGAAGTCGTGGAAGTTTTCAAACGCGAACTGGCGCGAGGCGCCCGGCGGAATCCCCTGCAGCATCTGCGCCGCTTCGGCCAGGATGGTGCCGGAACCGCACATCGGGTCGAACAGCACCATGCCAGGCTTCCAGCCCGACACGCGCAGCAGGCCGGCGGCCAGGTTTTCGCGCAGCGGCGCGTCGCCCGTCTCTTCGCGCCAGCCGCGCTTGAACAGGGCTTCGCCCGAGGTATCGAGGTACACGGTAAACGTATGCGCGTCGAGGAAGCCGACGATGCGCATGTCCGGCGTCTTGGTGTTGACCGACGGACGCTCGTTGAACTGGTCGCGGAAGCGGTCGCAGATCGCATCCTTGATTTTCAGGGTCGTGAACTCCAGGCTGCGCAGCGGCGATTTGACGGCCGTGACGTCGACGCGGATCGTGTGGTGCACGCCGAACCAGTCTTCCCAGGATTGCGCCAGGGTCAGGTCATAAATATCGTTTTCCGTCTTGTAGCCGGAATGGGCCATGCGCATCAGCACGCGCGAAGCGATGCGCGAATGCAGGTTGATGCGGTAGGAGTCCAGCAGGTCGCCCGAGCAATGTACGCCGCCCGGCACCTGATTGTGGACCTTCATGGTCGAACTATCGTGGGCAATCTCGCCCAGTTCCTCGGCCAGCGCCGCTTCCATGCCGCGCGGGCATGGGCAAAAATATGAAGCCATGGTTGGTGTACCCTTATTCCATTGTGTTGAACGCCCGCTAAATTACAGGCGCTGCTTACTACGTTTAAAAAACTGCTTTTGCTTGACTACCCTGCCAGCGCCCGTTCGACAAAATCGAGGCGGTCCTGGCCCCAGTACCCTTCGCCATCGACGATGTACCACGGCGAGCCGAACACGGAAGCGGCGGTCGCTGCCTCCGTGTTGGCGTCGTATTCGGCCTGCACGCTGGCCGTTTCCGACGTTTTCAGCAACTGGCGGCCATCGAAACCGGCGTCGAGCGCGATCTGCACCAGGGTTTCCTCGTCGCCGATGTTGCGCTCTTCCGCCCACAAGCCGCGCATGATGGCGTGCGCCAGGTTCAGCGATGCCTCCACGCCGTGCGCCAGGCGCGTGGCGATGATCAGCTTGGCCGACGCTTCTGGCGACACGGGAAAAAACTTGGGCTGCAAGGTCAGGGGAACTTGCAAAAAGGCCGACCAGCGTGCCAGTTCGGCCAGGCGATACGCCTGGCGCTGCGGTGCGCGCTTGGCCAGCGGCAGGCCGCCCGAGACGCTGAAAACCTTGCCCAGGTCGAAGGGTCGCACGTCGATCTGTGCGCCCGTCTTCGCGGCGATGGCCATCAGGCGTGCGTGCCCCAGGTAAGTCCATGGAGAGTGGGGCGCGAAGAAATACTGCACGACTTTGCTCTGACTTGCACTCATCTCGACTCCCTTAGAAAGGCTTGACCACGACCAGCACGACGACGGCCAGCAGCATCACCACCGGCACTTCATTAAACCAGCGGAACCAGGTGTGGCTGCGCTTGTTGAGACCTTTTTCAAACTTGCGCAGGATGGCGCCGCAGGCATGGTGATAACCGAGCAGCAGCACCACGAACGTCAGCTTGGCGTGCATCCAGCCCGGCATCTTCATGCGGCCTTCGCCCCCGCCGTACAGCATCCACATCAACGCCAACCCCAGCACCATGGCCGGCAGCGCCAGCAGGGACATGAAGCGGTACAGCTTGCGCGCCATCAGCAGCAGGCGCTCGGTAGCCACCGTTTCCGTCTCCATCGCCAGGTTCACGAAGATGCGCGGCAAATAAAACAGGCCGGCAAACCAGGACATGACGAAGATGATGTGGAAGGCTTTGGTCCAGAGAAAGAGCATGGGGTTCCCAGTGTCAGAAGTGGAGAGAAACGAGAGCACGGGCCGCCTTGTGGGCCGCCCGCGAAAGAGACTATTTGCGTACTTCGCCGTGGCCAAAGACCACGTACTTGAGCGAGGTCAGGCCTTCCAGTCCCACCGGGCCGCGTGCATGCAGCTTGTCGTTCGAGATGCCGATCTCGGCGCCCAGGCCATATTCGAAGCCGTCGGCAAAACGCGTCGACGCGTTCACCATCACCGAGGCGGAATCGACTTCGCGCAGGAAGCGCAGCGCATCGCTGTAGTCTTCCGTGATGATCGATTCCGTGTGCTTCGATGAATACTGGTTGATGTGGTCCATCGCTTCGTCGATGCCGTCGACGACCTTCACCGACAGGATCGCCGCCAGGTATTCGGTGCGCCAGTCTTCCTCGGTGGCGGGCACCAGGTGCGGATAGGCAGCGGCGGTCAGGATCGCATGGCTTTCCGGATCGGCGCGCAGTTCCACCTGCTTGGTCAGGTACAGTTCGGCCAGCTGCGGCAGCACGGTCGCGGCGACGGCGCGCGACACCAGCAGCGTTTCCATGGTGTTGCAGGTGCCGTAGCGGTGGCACTTCGCGTTGAAGCCGATATCGATCGCCTTCCTGATATCGGCCTTGGCGTCGATATAGACGTGACAAATGCCATCGAGGTGCTTGATCATCGGCACGGTGGCCTCGTCCATCAGGCGCGCAATCAGGCCCTTGCCGCCGCGCGGCACGATGACGTCCACGTACTGCGGCATGGTGATCAAGGCGCCGACGGCAGCGCGGTCGGTGGTGTCGATGACTTGCACGGCATCGGCCGGCAAGCCGGCTCCCTGCAAGCCCTCGGCCACCAGCTTGGCCAGCGCGCGGTTGCAGTGAATCGCTTCCGAGCCGCCGCGCAAGATCGTCGCGTTGCCGCTCTTGATGCACAGGCCGGCGGCATCCACCGTCACGTTCGGACGCGCTTCATAGATGATGCCGATGACGCCCAGCGGCACGCGCATCTGGCCCACCTGGATGCCCGTCGGGCGGAACTTCATGTTCGAGATTTCGCCGATCGGATCGGCCAGCGACACGATCTGCGTCAAGCCTTCGACCATGGTGGCAATGGCAGCGTCGGACAGGGTCAGGCGGTCGAGCATGGCCGGCGCCAGGCCGGCGGCGGCGGCCGCATCGAGGTCGCGCTGGTTCGCCGCGCGCAGCAGGTCGGCATCGCGCACGATGGCGGCGGCAATCAGGCTCAAGGCGCGGTTACGCGTGGCGCTGTCGGCACGCGCCATGGCGCGCGAGGCGGCGCGCGCGCGCGTGCCCACGTCCTGCATATATTCTGTGATGTCCATGCTCGTATCCATATAGTAAAAAACTAGCCTCGGGCGATCTTCAGGCCCAACTGCAGCATGGCATCCCAGGCATCGCCCGCGTAGCCCTTGGCGCGCAAGCCCTTGATCATCTTGTCCACCTGCGCCGCCTGCTGCAGCGCCGCTTCCAGCACGGGTAGCGAAATGCGCCGCAGGGCCGGTTCCATCATCCGCTCGCGCGGCCCCCAGATGCGGTATTCCTTCAGCAGCGCGCCCAATGGACGCCCTTGCGCCATGCCCGCCTTCAATTTTAACAGCGTGCGGATTTCTTCGGAGACGGCCCACAAGACCAGCGGCAGCGCCTCGCCCTCGCCTTTCAAGCCCTCGAGCATGCGCACCAGGCGCGCCGGATCGCCGGCCAGCATGGCTTCGGACAGCTTGAAGACATCATAGCGGGCCACGTTCAACACCGCGTCCTGCACTTGTTCATACGTCAGCTTACCCACGGCATGCAGCAAGCCCAGTTTCTGGATTTCCTGGTGCGCCGCCAGCAAGTTACCTTCCACCCGTTCGGCGATGAAGTCGATGCTGGCCCGTTCGGCGCTTTGTCCCTGCGCGGCCAGGCGCTGGCCTATCCACGCCGGCAACTGCGCCCGCTCCACGTTCGGAATCTCGATATATACGGCCGCCTGCTGCAGGCTGGCGACCCAGGCCGCCTTCTGCGTGGCCCAATCCAGCTTGGGCAAGGTGATCAGGGTCAGGTTGTCGGGACTGAGGTTTTTCGCGTAGCTTTGCAGCGCCGCGCCGCCATCCTTGCCCGGCTTGCCGGTGGGGATGCGCAACTCGATCATTTTCTTGTCACCGAACAGCGACAGCTCCTGGTTCGCCGCCAGCAGCTCGCCCCACTTGAAGCTGCGCTCCACCGTCAGCACGTCGCGCTCGGAGTATCCCTGCGCACGCGCCGCGCGGCGGATCTTGTCGGCCGCTTCCAGCGCCAGCAGGTGTTCGTCGCTGGTGATCACATACAGCTGCGCCAGCGGCTTGGCCACATGCCCATCGAGCGCGTCTATCCGCAATTGCATGGCGTCCCCGTTACTGCTGCGGGACTGCCGGCGCGACCGGCGTCACGGGCGCCACTGGCGCCACCGACATGGCCGGCAGCACCGGCTTGATGGCGGCCAGGCGGCGCATGATCTGCTGCACCAGGTCGTTGCGCATGTCGCGGTACAGCGCCGCTTCTTCCGTTTCCTTGGCCAGTACCTGCGAGTCGTCGAAGGTGATCGGACGCACCAGGCTGATGGTCGTCGGCGCCAGCAACTGGTTGCCGGCCTTGTCCACCACGCGGAAATTGATCGAATAGCCGAGTTGATACTCTTGTACCCGGCCATTTTTGTTCAGCGACAAAATGGTCTTGGTCTGATTCCTCTCCGGGTCGCTGAGCACTTCAAGGACGGCGTCGGCGCCATCCCTGGTATTCACCACTTCCGTGCTGCCAATGGCGCGGATATAGCGCTTCAGGCCGATCGCCAGCGGCGACGTGTCGGGCAAGCCGATGTACATCGTCGCGAACGGCAGCATGAAACTGCCGTTCGAACCGCGCAAATGGAAGCCGCAGGCCGACAGCAAAACAGTCAGGCCCAAGGCCAGCACGGCGCGGCGGCCCAACAGCGATACGGAAGAGGAAGTCGTCATGATTACACCACGATGCTGATTAACTTGCCTGGCACGACGATGATCTTCTTCGGCGTGGTCTCGACGTACTTCTGCACACTTTCGCACGCCAGCGCAGCCGCTTCGATGCTGGCCTTGTCCGCATCCTTGGACACGGTGATCGAGCCGCGCAGCTTGCCGTTCACCTGGATCATCATCTCGATCTCGGACTGCTCCAATGCAGCCGGGTCGACTTGCGGCCAGGCGACGTTGAGCAGGTCGCCGTGCACGCCCGCGTAGCCCAGTTCCTGCCACAGCACGTGAGTGATGTGCGGCGCGACGGGGTTGAGCAGGCGCAGGAAGATGGAGAAGCCTTCGGCGATCAGCGCCTTCGACTGCGCGCTATCGTCCAGCTTGGCCGATTCCAGCGTGTTGAGCATCTTCATGCAGGCAGACACCACGGTGTTGTACTGGATGCGCTTCAAGTCGTAATCGGCTTGCTGCAGCAGCTTGTGCAATTCGCGGCGCAGGTTTTTCTGCGCGTCGCCCGTGGCCGGTGCGGCGCCGCCGGCCAGCGCGGCTTGAATCGTCGCCGACTGGGCGTAGCCGAAGTTCCACACGCGGCGCAGGAAGCGGTTCGCGCCTTCGACGCCGCTGCCCGACCATTCCAGCGTCTGTTCCGGCGGCGAAGCGAACATGGTGAACAGGCGGGCCGTGTCGGCGCCATACTGCTCGATCTGCGCTTGCGGGTCGATGCCGTTGTTCTTCGACTTCGACATTTTTTCCGTGCCGCCGATTTCCACCGGCTGGCCGTCGGCCACCAGGACGGCGCTTTGCGGACGGCCCTTGTCATCAAGCGACAGGCGCACGTCGTCCGGGTTGAACCAGGTGGTCTTGCCCACCGCGTCCTTGCGATAATATGTTTCGTTGAGCACCATGCCTTGCGTCAGCAGGTTGACGAATGGCTCGTCGAACTTGACCAGGCCGAAGTCGCGCATGATCTTGGTCCAGAAGCGCGCGTACAGCAAGTGCATGACGGCGTGTTCGATGCCGCCGATGTACTGGTCCATCGGCATCCAGTAATCGTTGCGCGCGTCGACCATGGCGTCGTTCGAGCCTGGCGAGGTATAGCGCATGTAATACCACGACGAATCGACGAAGGTATCCATGGTGTCCGTCTCGCGGCGCGCCGGCTTGCCGCACTGCGGGCAGTCGCACTGCAGGAAGGCTTCGTATTTGTTCAGCGGATTGCCCGTGCCGTCCGGCACGCAGTCTTCCGGCAGCACCACCGGCAAGTCTTTTTCCGGCACCGGCACCACGCCGCAATCGGCGCAATGGATCATCGGGATCGGCGTACCCCAGTAGCGCTGACGCGAAATGCCCCAGTCGCGCAGGCGGAACGTGGTTTTCTTTTCACCCAGGCCCAGTTCGGCCAGGTCGGCGGCCACCGCATCGACGGCGGACGCGAAATGCAGGCCGTCGTATTTGCCGGAAGCGACGCAGACGCCGTCCTTGCTGCCATACGATTCCTGCCAGGCGTCCGTCGAGAATTCCTGGCCCTTGACTTCGATGACTTGCTTGATCGGCAGGTCGTATTTCTTGGCAAAGCCGAAATCGCGTTCGTCGTGCGCCGGCACACCCATCACGGCGCCATCGCCGTAGGTGATCAGCACGTAGTTGCCGACCCAGACTTCCACTTGCGCGCCCGTCAGCGGATGGGTGACGAACAGGCCGGTCGGCATGCCCTTCTTCTCCATCGTTGCCATGTCCGCTTCGATCACGGAACCGAGCTTGCATTCGGCGTTGAAGGCGGCCAGCGCAGGATTGCTTTGCGCGGCGTGGATGGCCAGCGGGTGCTCGGCGGCCACGGCGCAGAAGGTCACGCCCATGACGGTGTCCGGACGGGTGGTAAACACATACAGCTTGCCGTCGCCGATCAGGGCGCCATTCGCGTCCTTGATGTCATGCGGGAAGGCGAAGCGCACGCCCGTCGACTTGCCGATCCAGTTGGTCTGCATGGTGCGCACGCGCTCGGGCCAGCCCGGCAGCTTGTCATCCACATATGCCAGCAACTCTTCCGCGTAATCGGTGATGCGCGCGTAGTACATGGGGATTTCGCGCTTTTCGATCAGCGCGCCCGAACGCCAGCCGCGGCCGTCGACGACTTGTTCGTTGGCCAGCACGGTCTGGTCGATCGGGTCCCAGTTCACGGTACCGGTTTTCTTGTAGATGATGCCTTTTTCCAGCATCTTCAGGAACATCCACTGGTTCCATTTGTAGTATTCAGGCTTGCAGGCGGTCATTTCGCGCGACCAGTCGATGGCCAGGCCCATCGATTCCATCTGCTGCTTCATGTGGGCGATGTTCGAATACGTCCATTGCGCGGGCGGCACATTGTTGGCCATGGCCGCGTTTTCCGCCGGCATGCCGAACGCATCCCAGCCCATCGGCATGAGCACGTTGTAGCCATTCATGCGCAAGTAGCGGTACATCACATCATTGATCGTATAGTTGCGCACGTGACCCATGTGCAGCTTGCCCGAAGGGTAAGGCAGCATCGAACAGGCAAAATACTTGCCTTTTGGGAAACGCGGGTCGTGTTCGACGGCTTTATAGGCGTCGATCGCCTTCCAGTGCGATTGGGCGGCTTGTTCGACGTCGGCGGGACTATATTTATCTTGCATGATGTGCGGCCAATAGTGGATATGAACCGAGCATTATACTGGTTGTCGCCGCCCGATAGCGCGGCGCGCCGGCGGCCCGGTCTCGCATATTTCGGCCGGCGCACAATTATGCTATGTCGTATGCAACAATACATATGCCACAATCTTGTTCTTTGCATCAACGCCGACCATGATCGTCTACCAGGAATATCCGCCCATCCCCGCCCTGCGGCCGTGGCTGGACTGCGTCTGGACGTGTCGCGTGCAAACGGGCGCCACGCCCCTGACGCACCAGGTCTTGCCCGACAATTGCATCGACATCCTGTGCCAGGACCAGCAGGATGCCAGCTTTGCCGTGGGCATGATGACGGCGCCGATTGCCGTCCTCAGCCAGGGTCTCGTGCAAACGGTGGCGGCCCGCTTCAAGCCGGGCGCGGCGGCACACTTTTTCCAGCTGCCGTTGTGCGAACTCAGCGATGGCCGCACGGGCTTGCAGCAACTGTGGGGCCGCGAGCTGGCGGCGCGCCTGGCTGACGCCCTGTGGAGCGAGTCCTTGTCCAATGCGCAAAGAATTTCTATTTTGCAAGATTATCTGCTGCTGCGCCTGCGCACCGCGCCGCCACGGCGCCAGGCCGGCGCGGCCGAACATGCCATCGCGGCCATCGAGCGCGCATCCGGCCAGGTGCGCGTGGAGGGCCTGGCGCAGCAACTGGGCGTATCGCGCCAGCACCTGGCGCTGCAATTTCGCCAGCAAGTCGGCATCAGCCCGAAGCTGTTTGCCCGCATCTGCCGTTTTCGCGCCGCCAGCCAGGGCCTGACAAGCCTGGCGGGACAGCCGGACTGGGCGCAAGTGGCCTTGCAATATGGTTATTTCGACCAGTCGCACCTGATCCACGACTTCCAGGATTTCACCCGCAGCTCGCCCGAGGCGTGGCTGACGGGCCGGCGTGCATGACCACCTTCCATTTTTCCAATCGCGCGGCGCGCGCCGGTGGCATCATGGCGCAAGGTACTTCGCCGACTATTTCAACCAACAGGAGCAGAACATGATCAAGGGCTTGCGCACCGTCACCTATCCCGTCCCCGACCTGGACAAAGCCAAGGCCTGGTACAGCCAGGTATTTGGCACGGCGCCGTATTTCGACCAGCCGTTCTATGTCGGCTTTGCCATCGGCGGCTTCGAGCTGGGCTTGCTGCCGGGCGGCGAAGCGGGCACGCAGGGCAGCGTGACGTATTGGGGCGTGGACGGCATCGAACAGGAAGTCGAGCGCATCGTTGCGCTGGGCGGCACCCTGCACCACCCGATCACGGACGTGGGCGACGGCATCCGCACGGTGGAATTGCTCGACCCGTTCGGCAACCAGATCGGCCTGATCGACAATCCCCATTTCGATACGGCCAAGGTGGTTTGAATTGCCTCAGGCCGCTTCGCCCTGCAGCCATAGCCGGAACTGCTGCAAGGCCGTCTTTTCATGCGCCGTTTCAGGCGTGATCAGGTAATACGCGCGCTGACCGCGCAGTGGGCGCTCGCATGCGATCTGCAATTCGCCACGCGCCAGTTCCGCTTCGACCAGCATGCGTGGCAGTAAGACCACGCCCTGCCCTTGCACGGCCGCCATGGCCAGCATGGAAAACAGTTCGTAGCGGGCGCCGTAGTGCGCCCCGTCGCGCCCCTCGCCCTCGACCTGCATGGCGTCAAACCACTGGCGCCAGGCGCCCGGGCGCGTACTTTGTTGCAACAAGGTCAATTCCAATAAATCCTGCGGCTGCCACTGACTGCGCGCCGCCAGCAGGCGGGGGCTGGCGACGGGCACGATTTCTTCGTGCATGAGCAAGGTGGCGCGCGTGCCGGGCCAGCGCGCCAGCTGCTCGGGCGTGCCCGCGTACAGGGCGCCGTCGTATTCCGTATCGGCAAACATGAACGGTTTTGTATAGGCGTCGATATGCACGACGATGTCCGGATGCAAGTCCGCCAGCGAAGACAGCCGCGGCATCAGCCAGCGCGTGGCAAACGTGGGCACGGAAGCGAGCTGCAAGGCCCCGCCGCCGCCCTGGCGCGCCATGGTGTCGAGCGTGTCGCGCTCCAAGCCATCGAGGCGGGCGGCGATCTGCCGTGCATACGCGGCGCCGGCACTGGTCAGCAGCACGCCATGGCGCGTGCGCTGAAACAGTTGCACCCCAAGAAAAGTTTCCAGGGACGAAATCTGGCGCGACACGGCGCTTTGCGTCAGCGACAGTTCGCGCGCCGCATGCGTGTAGCTCTGGTGGCGCGCGGCCGCCTCGAAGCAGTTCAGCGCTTGCAGCATGGGGATTTTGCGTGACATGGGAATATCCGGCCGGTAAAAGAACGCCAGTATGCCGCAAGATATGCGTAGCACGCATGTCTGGGTGCGAAAAAATCGTTTGCGCAAGGCTAGGCAAAAACCTACCATGAGCCATATTCAATCTTGCGCCGATCACCGGCGCTCACCTGCGAGGCCTGTGATGAGCAAAACCGTATTCGACTGGAATTCCCCCCTGCTGCTGGAAGAACAACTGACGGGCGACGAACGCGCCGTGCTGGAAGCGGCCCGCGACTATTGCCAGGGCAGCCTGGTGCCAAGGGTCCTCGAATCGTTCCGCCATGGCCGCACGGACGCCGCCATCTTCCGCGAAATGGGAGAACTGGGCTTGCTGGGCACGACCATTCCCGAGGAATACGGCGGCGCCGGCCTGAACTATGTTTGCTACGGCCTGGCCGCGCGCGAAGTCGAGCGCGTCGATTCGGGCTACCGCTCGATGATGAGCGTGCAATCGTCGCTGGTGATGGTGCCGATCAACGCCTTCGGCAACGAGGAAACCAAACAGAAATACCTGCCGAAACTGGCGACGGGCGAATTCATCGGCTGCTTCGGCCTGACGGAACCGAACCACGGCTCCGACCCTGGCAGCATGGTCACGCGCGCGCGCAAGGTACCGGGCGGCTATAGTCTCTCCGGCGCCAAGATGTGGATCACCAACAGCCCGATTGCCGACGTGTTCGTCGTCTGGGCCAAGGATGATGAAGGCGCGATCCGCGGCTTCGTGCTGGAAAAAGGCTGGAAAGGCCTGTCGGCGCCGGAAATCCACGGCAAGGTCGGCTTGCGCACCAGCATCACCGGCGAAATCGTCATGGATGAAGTATTTTGCCCGGAAGAAAACGCCTTCCCGGACGTGCGCGGCTTGAAAGGCCCGTTCACTTGCCTGAACAGCGCCCGCTACGGCATCGCCTGGGGCGCACTGGGCGCGGCAGAAGACTGCTACCTGAAAGCACGCCAGTACACGATGGACCGCCAGCAATTCGGCCGCCCTCTTGCTGCAAATCAACTGGTGCAAAAGAAACTGGCCGACATGTTGACGGAAATCACCATGGGCTTGCAAGGCTGCTTGCGCCTCGGCCGCATGAAGGATGAAGGCTCGCCGGCCGTGGAAATCACGTCCATCATGAAACGCAACAGCTGCGGCAAGGCGCTGGACATTGCCCGCGTGGCGCGCGACATGATGGGCGGCAACGGCATTTCCGACGAGTTCGGCGTCATCCGCCACCTGGTCAACCTGGAAGTGGTCAACACCTACGAAGGCACGCACGATGTGCACGCGCTGATCATCGGCCGCGCCATCACCGGCATCGCCGCGTTCAACTAATGGACGCCTTGGCTTCCACCCTGCGGCCCGCACCGCTGACCGGCTTGCGCGTGCTCGACCTGTCGCGCGTGCTGGCCGGCCCGTGGGCCGGGCAAATGCTGGCCGACCTGGGCGCCGACGTCGTCAAGGTTGAACAGCCGGGCCGCGGCGACGACACGCGCTCCTGGGGGCCGCCGTATCTGAAAGACGAGGATGGCCGCGACACCGCCGAGGCCGCCTACTTCCAGTGCGCCAACCGCAACAAGCGTTCCCTGTGCATCGACCTGGCCGCCCCGGAAGGGCAAGCCCTGGTGCGCCGGCTGGCCGCCGAGGCGGACGTGCTGCTGGAAAATTTCAAACTGGATGGCTTGAAGCAATACGGCCTCGATGCGGCCAGCTTGCTGGAACTCAACCCGCGCCTCGTGTATTGCTCGATTACCGGCTTCGGCCAGGATGGGCCGTACGCGGCGCGCGCCGGCTATGACTTTTTGATCCAGGGCATGGGCGGCTTGATGAGCATCACGGGCGTGCCCGATGGCCAGCCGGGCGCCGGACCGCAAAAAGTGGGTGTGGCGCAGACGGACATCCTGACGGGCTTGTACGCCACCATCGCCGTGCAGGCGGCGCTGGCCGAACGGGAACGCTCGGGCCTGGGCCAGCATATCGACCTGGCCTTGCTCGACGTGCAAGTGGCCGCGCTGGGCAACCAGGCCGCCAATTACCTGTGCGGCGGCAAAGTGCCCCAGCGCATGGGCAATGCGCATCCAAACATTGTTCCATATCAAGACTTCCCCACGGCCGACGGCGACATGATTCTGGCGATCGGCAACGATGGACAATTCTCGCGCTTTTGCGCCGTCGCCGGCCATCCGGAATGGGCGCAGGACGAACGTTTCGCCACCAATCCGCAGCGCGTGGCGCACCGGGCGATCCTGATTCCGCTGATGCGCCAGGCCACGGTCATGCGCACGACGGCCGAGTGGATCAGCGCCTTCGAGGCGCAAGCCGTGCCGTGCGGCCCCGTCAACCGCATCGACCAGGTCTTTGCCGACCCGCAAGTGGTGGCGCGCGGCTTGAAAGTGGAGATGCCGCATCCGACGGCGGGCACGGTGGCGCTGGTGGCCAATCCCGTGCGCCTGTCGGCTTCACCGGTGCAATACCGCTTGCCGCCGCCATTGCTGGGGCAGCATACCCAGGAGGTGCTGCAGCAATGGCTGGGCCTCGATGGCGGCCAGATCGACGGTTTGCGCGAACGCAAAGTCGTCTAAAGAAAAACGCCGGCCAGTGGCAACACTGTCCGGCGTTTTTTTATCGATTCAGCCTTATTTCAGCACCAGTTTCAGCGCCGGTTTTTCACCGTAATCTTCATAGCGCTCATTGATGCCGGCGATACAGAACGTGATTTCTTCCAGTAAATCAGGCACTTGCGCCTTCATGCTTTCGGCGTCCTGCACCACGATGTCGAGCACTTCGTTCGGTTTCAAACGGAACTGCGTCATGTTTTCGTCGTCGCGCAGATAGCTGAGGCAATCGACCCAGGCATCCATGCTGTTGCCGTAAAACTCGGGGAAACCGAAGGCTTGCACGCATTGCGCGTGAAAGCTCGCTGCGTCGGTGATGTCTTTTCCATTCAGGATGGCAATGGCCATGGTCTTCCTCAGTTCTTCAGCGACAGCACATCCTGCATGTCGAACAGGCCGGTGGGCTTGTCGGCCAGGAAACGCGCGGCGCGCAGGGCACCGTGGGCATAGGTGACGCGGCTGCTCGACTTGTGGCTGATCTCGATGCGCTCGCCGATGCCGGCAAACAACACCGTATGGTCGCCCACGATATCGCCGCCGCGGATGGTGGCAAAGCCGATGGTCGACGGGTCGCGTTCGCCCGTCACGCCTTCGCGGCCGTACACGGCGCATTCCTTCAAGTCGCGTCCCAAGGCACCGGCCACCACTTCACCCATTTGCAGGGCCGTGCCCGATGGCGCATCGACCTTGAAGCGGTGATGGGCTTCGATAATTTCAATGTCGTAGCCTTCGGACAAGCTTTTCGCGGCCAGTTCCAGCAATTTCATGGTGACATTCACGCCCACGCTCATGTTCGGCGCGAACATGATGGCCGTCTTTTCGGCGGCGGCGGCAATGGCGGCCTTGCCAGCGTCGTCGAAACCGGTGGTGCCGATGATCATCTTGATGCCGTGCTCGGCGCAATACGCCAGGTGCTGCAAAGTGCCTTCCGGACGCGTGAAATCGATCAGGAAGTCGGCGTTCGCCAGGCCCTTCGCCAGGTCGGACTGCGTCAGCACGCCGGCCGGCTTGCCGAGGAAGGCGGCCGCATCCTGTCCGATCGATGGCGAACCGGCACGGTCGAGCGCGCCGGCCAGCACGGCGTCGGGCGCATTGCTGACCGCTTCGATCAGGATATGGCCCATGCGGCCGCTGGCGCCAGCGATGGCAATTTTCAGTTCAGTCATTTTATTCTCTTACAGCAACTTATTTGGTGGGTTCGGCAGCAGGTGCAGGTGCAGGTGCAGGTGCAGGTGCAGGCTCGGCGGCAGGTGCAGGCGTCACTTCCGGCTTGCTCACAGGAATGGCAGGGGCGGCATCGGCCGGCACGGGCACGGCGCTCGGCGCCACGGGCGACGGCACGGCGGCGGCTGGCGCGTCGGCCTTGGCGACCTTGGCGAACGGCGACGGGCCGGCGATACGGTCGATGTATTCTTTCTCCGTCGGCAAGTTACCGCCTTCGAAACGTTCAACCTTGCCATCCTTGCCGAAGTACACGACCACGCGGCTGCTGGTGGTTTCGCCACTGCCCCGTGCCAGGCGGAATGGATAATCCCAGCGGTCGGCATGGAAGATATCGGTCAGCAGCGAGGTGCCGAGGACGAAACGCACCTGATCGCGCGTCATGCCCACTTTCAACTGGGCCAGCATCTCTTCAGAGACAAAGTTGCCTTGTTGAATGTCAGGACGGTAGGGCGAGAAAAACCACATGAATTTCTGCAGCGGCGTAATGGTGGTCGTTTGTGCGCCCTGTTCGGGAACCAGTTCCTTGCCTTCTTTTTGAGCAGCTGCCGGCTTTTCGCCCAGGATGCCACGGTTGGCGCAGCCGGACATGGCCAGCGCGACACAGACCATGCCTGCCAAGACTGGTGCTCGAAATGGAATACGGTGCCAGAGAGATGGCAATACAGCCGGTGTTACGCGCATAAATGACCTCAATTGGATGAACAAAACGCCAGGAGTGACCGGCCCGCCAAAAAAAAGCATATTTTGGCACTCCCCGACAAAACGCTATATGATAAAGCACCTGACCCACATACGAGCAACAAACATGAGTAACAATCCTAGTGATCTCAAGGCAAGCGGCCTGAAAGCCACCCTGCCACGGCTGAAGATACTCGATATCTTCCAGAGTAGCCCGGTACGCCACCTGACCGCGGAAGACGTCTACAAGATTCTGCTGGCCGACAATATGGATGTCGGTTTGGCAACTGTCTACCGCGTCCTCACGCAATTCGAACAGGCCGGCTTGCTCAATCGCAACCATTTTGAAACCGGCAAGGCGATTTTCGAGCTCAACGAAGGTTCCCACCACGACCATCTGGTGTGCCTCGACTGTGGCCGGGTCGAAGAATTCTTCGACGAAGACATCGAAGTGCGCCAGCAAAAAGTGGCCGAAGAGCGCGGCTTCAAGATCGCCGAACACGCTTTGGCCATCTACGGCAACTGCATCAAGACGGCTTGCCCGCACAAAACAGCCTGACCCAAGCCGGCCGTTTCCGCAAGGGAACGGCCGGCGCGCCAGGCAGTACGATCAATGATGGCTCAGTGCGCTTGACAGCAGCTTGGCCGTGATATCGACGATCGGGATGACGCGCTCGTAAGCCATGCGCGTCGGCCCGATCACTCCCAACGTTCCCACGATCTTGCCGTTGACTTCATACGGCGCCGTCACCACGCTCATCTCATCCATCGGCACCAGGTTCGATTCGCCGCCGATAAAAATCTGTACGCCCGTCGCCTTGCTCGACACGTCGAGCAACTGCATCAAGCCCGTTTTTTGCTCGAACATGTCGAACATCTGGCGCAGCGAATGCATGTTCGACGACAGATCGCTCACGCTGAGCAAGTTGCGCTCGCCGGAAATCACCATGTCATCGCTATGGTCCGCCATCGCTTCGCTGCCCGCTTCCACGGCCGCCTGCATCAAACTGCCCATATCGTCGCGCAACTGGCGCAATTCGCCCTGCAGGCGCACGCGCACGGCATCGAAGGACAGGCCGCCATAATTCTGGTTGATGTAATTGGCCGATTGCACCAGTTGCGCCGGCGTATAGTCGGCCTCCGTCAGCAATAAACGGTTCTGCACGTCGCCGCCGGGCGCAACGATGACGAGCAGGATGCGTTTTTCCGACAGGCGCAGGAATTCGATTTGCTGGAACACGGATTCGCGGCGCGGACTGAGCACGACGCCGGCAAATTGCGACAGCGACGACAGCATCTGCGCCGCGTTGGCGATGGTTTTTTGCGGTTGCGGCGTCTGCAGGCGCATGCGCGATTCCACCAGGTGCTCGTCCAGGTGCCGCACGGTCAGCAAGGTGTCGACAAAGATGCGGTAGCCGCGCGGCGTGGGGATGCGTCCGGCCGAGGTGTGCGGACTGGACACATAACCGAGCTCTTCCAGGTCGGCCATGATGTTGCGGATCGTGGCCGGCGACAGGTCCAGGCCGGAAATTTTCGACAAGGCGCGCGAACCGACCGGCAGGCCGTCGGCGATATATCGCTCGACCAGGGCTTTCAGCAGTGTTTGGGCACGTGTATCGAGTTGCATGGTGTTTTATTTAGGCAAGTATTTTGTTAAGCAAGCGGCAACGAAAGCGGCCGAACGTGCGTCAACAGCGCCTATTATGCACGTTCGCCCGGCCTGCGGCGATCAATCTTCCAGTTGCCCTTGCAACCACAGCAACAATTCATCAAAGTTGGCGCAGATGGCGTCGGGCTGCACGCCGGCGGCCAGGTGCGCATCGCTGCCCTTGCGGTTCATCCAGACGGCGCGCATGCCCGCCCCCTGCGCTCCCGTCACGTCGAAATACAGGTCGTCGCCCACATACACGGCTTCATGGGGCGCGACGTCCAGCGCGGCGCAAGCTGCCAGGAAGATGCTGGCGTCGGGCTTGGCCACGCCAAAATCGCTGGCGGCGATCGATACCTTGAAATGCTGCGCCAGGCCGATAATGTCAAGGTCCGCATTGCCATTCGAGATCGAACCGACCAGCATGCGCTGGCGCATCCAGGCCAGGCCCGGCAAGACGTCGTCATAGGGCTGGACGCGGTTGCGCGCGGCCAGGAATTGCAGGATAGCGCCGTCGACCAGGGCGGGATCCTCGCCGGCAGCCTCGAAGGCGGCCAGCAAGCCCGCGCGGCGCAACTCGATCAGGTTGCCATGGAAATGCGGTTGTTCCTTGAGCATGGCCAGGCGGTGCTGGCGCAGCACCTCGATGGAAAACTGCCGCGCCACCTTGGGCGCATGCGTGGCCAGCCAGTCGTGCAGCAGGGTTTCCGCGGCGGCGATCACGGGCGCGATGGGCCACAAGGTATCGTCGAGGTCGAACAGGATGGCCTTGGGCGGCACGGCGGGTTTTACGGGGGCAAGGGACATGGGACTCACAATGGGATGCTGCGTCACGCTGCGCAGGATGCGTCTATTGTCGCACCGATCGACGCCGCCGGCATGGCTGCGCCCCCGTGAAATGGGGCCGGGCCAGCGCTTCCCGGCGAAAAATTGTTACAGGGTGATACAAGGCAAGGTCATCCAGCTTGCCAGATAGACTAAAATAGGCGCCATTCCAATGCGGCGCCAGCGTCCGCGTTGCGCTACCCAACTTAATTCGTTTTGGAGAATGTATGAAAAATTTGTACCTGCGCTCGATGCTGGCGGCGGCTTGCGCCGTCACCCTGGCAGCCTGCGGCGGCAGCGGCGGCAACCTGTATCTGCAAGTCTCAGTCAGCGGCCTGGCCAAGGATGGCCTGATTCTCCTGAATGACGGGGAACGCTTGCCGGTTCCTGTGGGCCAGGGCACCGTCGTCTTCACCAAGCTGGTCAAGAACGATGACCGCTACAATATTACCATCGCGGAACAGCCCAAGGGCGCCGTTTGCACCATCGCCAATGGCGCCGGCAAGGCATCGAGCTATTCCGTGAACACGGCCTTGGTGAGCTGCACAACCAACAGCTACCCGCTGAATGGCACGATCACAGGCCTGACCGCCGATGGCTTGCGCCTGGTGATGGGCCCCAAAGGCATCACCCTGTCGGCTGGCGCCACCGCCTACACATTCACTTCGGTAGCTGACGGCGCCCCGTACGGTATTTCCATACTGACTCAGCCAACGGGCCTGACGTGCCGCTTCCAGGGTTCAAAGAGTACCGACGCCAGCGATACGGTCGGCACGATGGGCTCTGCCGCCACGACCGCGGCCACACTTGACTGCACGCCGCAGTAATCCTTGCGATCCGTCACCTATTTTTTGGAGAAATACATGAAGTTATCCTGCTTGCGCCCACTCGCCGCGCTGCTGCTGACCCTGGGACTGGCCGCTTGCGGCGGCAAGGCCTCGTATGAGGTCGGCGGAACGATCTTTGGCTTGACCAATGAAGGGCTGATCCTGGCAAATGGCAGCGACACCCTCCCGGTTCCTGCGGGCAAAACGTCGTTCACTTTTATCAAGCGCATCGACTATGGCACCGACTACAACATCACCTTCAACAAACAACCGGCCCACATGACTTGCAGCATCAGCGGCGGTTCCGGCTCGGCTGGTCATTACATCAATATCAGCGCCGCTGTTACTTGCTTGCAAAACAAATATACCGTGGGCGGCACGATTTCCGGCCTGACCGTGGATGGCCTGGTGCTGATTAACGGTAGTACAATAACAACGGTGGCCAAGGACACCACGACGTTTACCATGGCCGGCCCAGTCGACTATGGCGACACCTATGCCGTCAGCGTCTCCGTTCAGCCGAAGGGTCTGCAGTGCGACCTGGCCCCAGGTACCGAAAAAGGCACCATGGGCGAAGGGAATGTAACGGCGGTGAAGATAGCCTGCAAACCCGTCTGAGTTGCGGCAACGGTAGCCGCCAGGCGGCTACCGGGAAGAGATATCATGGAAATCTATAGTTGATATTCCAAAGATAAATTGGAGTTATATGTGGCGATGCAGCATAATGCATCTGTCTCCTCCAACTCTTCCAAGAATTGGATTTAGCCCGCTTTTACCAGCGGGCTTTTTTTTGCCCAGAATTTCTCACGCGGGTTTATTCAAGCCCGGCTGCAACATCTGCACGATGCTGGAAAAATCCTGCTGCGCATAACCGGCTTGCGCATGCATCTGGTACATCTGACGCACCAGGCCGCCCAAGGGCGTGGGCGCGTTCGCCGACAGGGCCGACTGCTGCGCCAGGCCCAGGTCTTTCAGCATCAGCGCCGTGCCAAAGCCGCCCGTGTAATTGCGCGACGCGGGCGTACCGTCCATGACGCCGGGCCACGGGTTGTACACTTCCAGGGTCCAGTTGCGGCCCGAACTCTTGGCCATGATGTCGGACAACACTTTCGGGTCCAGGCCATGCGCCACGCCCAGGTTCAACGCTTCGGCCGTCCCCGCCATCAAGATGCCCAGCAGCATGTTGTTGCAAATCTTCGCCACCTGGCCCGCGCCCGCCTCGCCCGCATGAAAGATGTTCTTGCCCATCTTTTCCAGCAGGGGACGCGCCTGCTGCAAGGCCGCTTCGCTGCCGCCGACGATAAAGGTCAGGGTGCCGGCCGCCGCGCCCGCCGTGCCGCCCGAGACGGGCGCATCGATCATGGTAAAGCCCCGCTCGCTGGCCGCCTGCGCCACTTGCCGCGCCACATCGGCGGCGATGGTGCTGCAATCGATGAACAGGGCGCCCGGCTTGGCCGAGTCCAGCACGCCGCCCGCCGCCAGGTACAGCTCCTGCACGTGCTTGTTGGCTGGCAACATGGTGATGACGGCGTCAGCCGTCTGCACGGCCGCGCTGGCGGACGCGGCCGCCGTGGCGCCCGCCTCGACGAGCGACGCCACGGCCGCCGGCGTCAGGTCGAATACGGATACGTGGAAGCCGGCGGCCACCAGGTTGCGGGCCATCGGCGCGCCCATGTTGCCCAAGCCGATGAAAGCGATATGTTGCATTTTTAAAGTCTCCTGTTGTTCTTTTAATGTAGGTCGCGCAAAGGATGGCTATCCCACGGCGCCGTGAAATATCCATTGAGATACGCGTCGCCGACGCCGGCCAGGCTGGCCGGCTGCCACTGCGGCGCGTTGTCCTTGTCGATCAGCAAGGCGCGCACGCCTTCGCTGAAGTCCGCATGGGCGCAGCACTGCACGGCAACGATCAATTCCAGCTGGAACACTTGCGCCAAACTCATATGGCGCGTGCGTACACGCATGGCCCAGACCAGGGCGGCGGAACTGGGCGCGCCCTTGTGCAGCGAGTGGGCCGCCTTTTGCAGCCAGGCCGAATCGCCGTCATACGCGGCGATGGCGGCCACCACTTCGGGCAAGGTGGGCGCTTGCGTCAGCGCGGCGATGGCGTCGAAGTTGGCGCGCACTTCGGACACGGGCAGCAAGGACGCGGGAGCCGAGAAGCCGCGCAGCAAGCGGTCCAGCTGCTCGCTGTTCGCCTGCGGGCTGGCTTGCCATTGCGCCAGCGCCAGCGCGTCCAGCACCATGTTCCGCTCTTCCTGGCGCAGGAAATAGTCGCCCAGCCCCGCAAACAGGGCGTCAGCCGCGTTCATCGGTGCCCCCGTCAGCCCCAGGAACAGGCCGCTGCGGCCCGGCATGCGGCCCAGGAACCAGCTGCCGCCCACGTCCGGGAACAAGCCGATCGTGATTTCCGGCATGGCGATGCGCGTGCCTTCCGTCACGACGCGGTGGCTGGCGCCCGCCATCAGCCCCAGGCCGCCGCCCATGACGATGCCGCCGCCCCACACCAGCAGCGGCTTCGCATACGTGTGGATGCGGTGGTCGAGCCGGTATTCCTCGGCAAAGAAGGCCAGCGCCTGCGGGTTCGGCACGACACCCGCTTGCTCGACGACGGCCGAACGCAGGCTGCGCACGTCGCCGCCCGCGCAGAAGGCCTTGTCGGTCGACGATTGCAGCACCACGCAGGCGATGGCCTCGTCACCGGCCCAGCGCACGAGGGCGCCATCGATGGCGCGTATCATGTCCAGGGTCAGCGCGTGCAAGGACTTTGGCGCATCGAGGGTGATGACGCCCAGCTTCATGCCGCCGGGACAGTCGCGCTCTTCTATCTTGACGGTCTCAACCAAGGTTTCAGCCACAGTATTTTCAGCCATTCTTCCACTCCGCCGGACGTTTTTCCAGGAACGCTTGCACGCCTTCTTTCTGGTCTTGCGTATCGAACAGGCCGAGGAACAGGGTGCGTTCATCGGGCAGGGACGCGACGAGCGGATGGCTGCGCGCGCCCTGGATCAGGGTCTTGCACGCCGTCACGCTGCTGGGGCTTTGACGGGCCACCTTGGCGGCCAAGGCCAGCGCCGTGGCGGCAGCCTTGCCGGTTGGCACGACTTCCTCGACGAGGCCGATGGCCAGGGCCTTGGCCGCATCGACCCGCTCGCCGCACAGAATCATGCGCTTGGCCCAGCCTTCGCCCACCAGCCACGGCAAATGCTGCGTGCCGCCCGCGCACGGCAGCAGGCCGACGGACGCTTCCGGCAAGGCCATCTGCGCGTGTTCCTCGGCAATGCGGATATCGCACGCCAGCGCACACTCAAGCCCGCCGCCCATGGCATAGCCATTGATGGCGGCGATGCTGACGCCGCGAAACGCGGACAGCGCCTCGAACGCCTCGCCAAACGCGGCGGCCATGGCGAACGCCGTGTCCTTGTTGCCGTCAGCAAACACTTTCAGATCGGCGCCGGCCGAGAAGAACTTGGCGCCGCCGCCCGTGATCACGAGCGCATACACGTCCGGGTCGGCATTCAGGTCGGCCACCAGGTCTCTCAGCGCATTCAGGCTGGCCAGGGTCCACGTGTGGGCGGGCGGGTTGTCGAGGGTCACCAGGGCCGTATGGCCACGGCGTTCCAGCAGCAGATTGGTATACACTTTGGTCATCGTAAGGTCTCCGTGGCGCCGTCTTTCAAGATCGCTCGCGCGACGATCAGGCGCATGATTTCATTCGTCCCTTCCAGGATCTGGTGCACCCGCGTGTCGCGCACGTGGCGCTCGAGCGGATACTCGCGGATATAGCCGTAGCCGCCATGCAATTGCAACGCATCGTTGGCCACATTGAAACCCACATCCGTGGCGAAACGTTTTGCCATAGCGCAATATGCCGTGGCGTCCGGGCTTTCCTGGTCCAGTTTCCAGGCAGCCAGGCGCACCATCTGGCGCGCCGCCACCAGTTCCGTCAGCATGTCGGCCAGCTTGAATTGCAGGGCCTGGAACTGGGCCAGCTCGCGGCCGAACTGCGTGCGCTCCTTCATGTACGCCTGCGCCCGTGTGAGGGCCGCCTGCGCCGTGCCCACCGAGCACACGGCGATATTGATGCGTCCGCCATCGATGCCCTTCATGGCGATGGCAAAGCCTTCGCCTTCCGCGCCCAGCAAGTTGCCAACAGGCACTTTCACCTGGTCGAAGCTGATGATGCGCGTGGGCTGGCTGTTCCAGCCCATCTTTTCTTCTTTCTTGCCATACACGATGCCGGGCAAATTCGCCGGCACGGCAAACGCGGAAATGCCGGCCGCGCCCTCGCCGCCCGTGCGCGCCATGACGATCAGCATATCCGTCTGGCCCGCGCCGGAAATGAAGGCCTTCGTGCCGTCGAGAACATAAAAATCGCCCTCTTTCACTGCCTTGGTGCGCAGGGAGGCCGCGTCGGAGCCTGATTGCGGTTCCGTCAGGCAATAGCTGGCCAGCTTCTGGCCGGCCGCCAGGGCCGGCACCCACTCGTCGCACAGGGCTTCCTGCCCCCAGCGCGACAGCATCCAGGTGGCCATGTTGTGGATCGTGATGTAGGCCGTGGTCGAGGTGCAGCCGCCGGCCAGCTCCTCGAAGACGATGGCCGCATCCTGGCGGGACAGGCCCAGGCCGCCCCAGCGCTGCGGCGTGTACAGGCCGCAAAAGCCCATCTCGCCCGCCTTGGCGATGGTTTCCACCGGGAAAATCGATTCCGCATCCCAATGCGCCGCGTGCGGCGCCAGTTCGCCTTCGGCAAACGCGCGCGCCGCCTGCTGGAACTCGCGCTGCTCGTCGCTCAGTTCAAAGTCCATGCCGGCTCCTTATTTGAGGCTGATGGTGGTGTTGACCTTGCCCACCGAGGCCGCGTCCGTGAACCAGCGCTGGGTAATCGTCTGCGTCTGCGTATAGAACAGCACGACTTGCTTGCCGAACGGGCCCAGGTCGCCCAGTTTCGAGCCGCGCGAACCCGTAAAGCTGAACAGGGGAACGGGCACGGGGATGGGCACGTTGATGCCCACCTGGCCCACGTCGATTTCTTCCTGGAAATAACGGGCGGCCGCGCCGCTTTGCGTGAACAGGGCAGTGCCATTGCCGTTCGGATTCGCATTCACCAGGGCAATCGCTTCATCCAGGGTATCGACTTCGACGACGATCAGGACGGGGCCAAAGATTTCCTGGTCATATACGACCATGCCGGGTTTGACGCCAGACAGAATCGTCGGTCCGACGAAGTTGCCGTTCGGATAGCCATCGACCTTCACGTCGCGGCCATCAAGCGTCAGCACGGCGCCCTGCTCGATGCCCTTGGCGACGAGGCTGTGCACGCGATCCTTGGCTGCGCAGGAAATGACAGGACCCAGGTCCGGATTGTCCTTGCCCGCGCCCACCGTCAGGGTTTGCGCCTTGGCCGCCAGTTCCGGCAGCCAGTCGCGCGCTTCGCCCACAAGCACGGCGACGGACGCCGCCATACAGCGCTGGCCGGCGGCGCCGAAGCCTGCGCCCAGCAACTGGTTCAGGGTTTGTTCTTTATTTGCATCCGGCAAGACGACGGCGTGGTTCTTGGCGCCCATCATGCATTGCGCGCGCTTGCCGTTCAGGCTGGCGCGCTGGTACACGTGCGTGCCCACCTTGCTCGAACCCACGAACGAAATCGCCTTGATGTCCGGATGGTCGCACAGGGCATTGACCACGTCTTCGCCGCCGTGAATCACGTTCAGCACGCCGGCCGGGATGCCCGCCTGCAAGGCCAGGCGCACGAGTTTTTCCGTCACCAGCGGATCTTGCTCCGATGGTTTCAGCACGAAAGTATTGCCGCAGGCAATTGCCATCGGGAACATCCACAGGGGGATCATGGCGGGGAAATTGAACGGGGTAATGCCCGCGCACACGCCCAGCGGCTGCATCACGCTGTAGGTATCGACGCCGCCGGCCACGTTTTGCGCGTATTCGCCCATTTGCAGGGTGCCGATATTGGCCGCATGTTCCACCACTTCCAGGCCGCGGAAGACGTCGCCTTCCGCGTCGAGCAGGGTCTTGCCCTGTTCCATCGTCAGGGTGGCGGCCAGGTCGGCCATGTTTTCACGGATCAATTGCTGCAATTTGAGGAAAATGCGGGCGCGCGCGCCGATCGGCGTCTTGCGCCAGGTCTTGAAGGCGCGCTGGGCAGAGGCGATGGCGGCGTTGACTTCCTCCGGCGTGGCGAACGGCACACGGGCCAATACTTCCTGCGTGGCAGGGTTGACGACGTCGCGCCAGACGGTGGTGGTCGATTCGACCCACTCGCCGTTGATCAGCAGTGGAACGGTAGGGATGGAAGTTTGCGTGGTCACTCGGTGTCTCCTCATTGGGGGTATAGGTCTGTTTGCATTATTCGCACAATACGGGCAGCAAACAAGGCGTGAAAATGCGAGATAATGCAAAGCTGAATCTGTTAATCTGCAAAGATTGTAAATTTGCAGACTCCACAAACCGGGGAAGGAGAAGCGCGATGGCAAAGGTTTTCATGGGCGTGCGCCTGCAACGCCTGCGCGAGGAACGGCGCATGACGCAGGTGGCGCTGGCCAAGTCCCTGGGCATTTCGCCCAGCTACCTGAACCAGATGGAGCGCAACCAGCGCCCGCTGACGGTGCCCATTTTGCTGCGCATCGGCAGCGTGCTGGGGGTCGATCCGCAAATCTTTTCCGAACACGACAGCGCCAGCCTGGTGGCCGACGTGCGCGACGTGTTCGGCGAATTGCCCGACGCGCCGCCCACCTCGATGGCGGAACTCAAAATGCTGGTGGAAAACATGCCGGAACTGGCCCGCTCGATTTTGCTCTTGCAGCGGCGCTACCGGGTGATGGCGGAACGGGCCGACACGCTGGCCGCGCGCCTCGACGATGGCAGCCGCGGCGCCAGCTCGGCGGCGCCGTCCACGGACGAGGAAGTGCGCGAATACCTGAACCGGCGGCAAAATTACATCGATGAGCTGGACCGGGCGGCGGAGCGGGTGGCGGGAGAACTTGACCCGCAGCTGCGCACGCTCGATGCACTGCAAGGCCGCTTGCTGGATCGCCACGGCATCCGAGTGCAACTGTCCGATGGCGACGCGGGCATGGTGCGCAAGCATCGCTATGACGCCCAGCAACACATATTATGGCTGCCCGACACCCTGACGGGCGGCCAGCGCGCCTTCCAGATGGCGGCGCAGATCAGCCTGCTCGAGCACAGCGAGCTGATCGACGCCCTCGTGCTGACGGCGGGATTCTCCGGCGCGGCCGCGCAAACGAGCGCGCGCCTGGCCTTTTCCAATTATTTCGCCGGCGCCCTGCTGATGCCTTACCAGCGCTTCCTGCAGGCGGCGGAAACGCGCGCCTACGATATCGAGCGGCTGGCGCACCAGTTCGGCGTGGGTTTCGAAGCCGTATGCCACCGCCTGAGCACCATGCAGCGTCCCGAGGCGGCGGGACTGCCGTTTTTCTTCGTGCGCGTCGACCGCGCCGGCAATGTCTCGAAGCGCCAGTCGGCCACGGACTTCCATTTTTCCAGGGTGGGCGGCACGTGCCCGCTGTGGATCGTCTACGACGCCTTCAGCCATCCGGGCCAGGTACTGACGCAGGTGGCCAGCATGCCGGACGGCTGCACCTATCTGTGGATTGCGCGCCAGGTCAGCACGGCCTCACCCGGCTTCCGGGCACCGGGCAAGACCTTTGCCGTGGCGCTGGGCTGCGACATCTCGCAGGCGCACCGGCTGATCTATTCGAAGGGACTCGATTTGCACGACCCCACCAGCGCCACGCCCATCGGCACGGGCTGCAAGGTGTGCGAGCGGCAAAGCTGCCCGCAGCGGGCATTTCCATCGCTGCTGGCACCGCCGCCAGCGTCCGCCTGACTTACTCGACGACCCGGGCGCGCAGCGCGTCGAATTCACGCGCAAATTGCGCGCGCCAGTCGCGCCGCGTGGATTCGGCTATCCAGGCCGCGTCCAGGCCATTGAGCATGAAGCCGCGCATGTCGTTCAGGCCGAAGCCGAATTCGCGCATCATCATCCAGGCGCCCGTCGGCGTCACGTGGTGCAGGGTCGGGTCGTCCGTATTCGGATGCAGTTTCAGGCCCAGCTTGGCCATGGCGCGGATCGGGTGGTCCAATGCCCAGCGCTCGGGCGCCAGGGTGCGCAGATAGTAGGAATTGGTCGGCACGACCGTAAATACGAGGCCCCGCTCCACGCAGCGCTGCGCCAATTGAGGATTATCAACAATCGTGTAGCCATGGTCGACCCGGTCCACCTGCAACTGCTCGATGGCCGTCTCCACGTTCATCCACGGCATGCCGAATTCGCCCGCGTGCGCCGTGCACTTGAAGCCGGCCTCGCGCGCGGCGCGGTAGGCTTCGATGAAGAGTTCTGGCGGGCGGTCGTTTTCGCGGTAATCGATGCCGATGCCGATGACTTCCGGCGCGCGGTAAGCCTTCATCCATTCCACCATCTGCACGGCTTCGGCGGGACTCGCTTCGCGGTCGATGCTGGGGATCAGGCGGCCGATCACGCCGAAATCGCGCTGCGCGTCGCGGATGGCGGCCACGATGGCGTCTTGCGCCGCGTCATAGCGGATGCCCGACACGCGCACGGTGCCGGTGGGGTTCCAAAAGAATTCCGCGTAGCGCACGCCGTGGCCATGCACGTCTTCCAGGTATTCGTAGGCAAGGCAATACAGGTCTGTCGGCGAGACGATCAGGTGCGCGTCGAGCGCGCGCAGCACGCGCAGCACGCCGACAGGCTTGTCGCCGCGCGTGTAAAACGCGTCGATTTCCTCGGGAGTGACGACATTGCCCGTCTTGGCGGCCAGCGCACGGAAAGTGGCTTGCCGCACCGTGCCGAACAGGTGGCAATGCAGCTCCACTTTCGGCATGGCGCGTAAAAACTGTTCGATGCTCAGGGCAGGCAGGGTGTCGGCAGGATGACTCATGAAGCTCGCTTCGTTAGTGGAAAAAGGGTCAGACGAGAATGGCGGCCAGGCGGCGCATCAGGCGCTCGATGGCGGCCGGGCCGTCGGCCAGCATCGCCACTTGCGTGTTGATGGGTGCGCGGCGCGGCACGCGGAACTCGCACACCGTCATGCCGCGCGTCAGTTCGCCCGTCAATTCGATGGCCACGTGGGCGCTCTGGAACTGGAACAGCTGCGGCGCTTCCAGGTACAGGGCCACCACGGGGTCGTACATCGGCATGGGCACGGAACCGTCGGCACTGCGGATGCGTACATACGCTTCCAGGTAGCCGGCCAGACGCTGCGCGCGCGGCGTGCCGATGGCGCGCAGCTGCTCCACTTCCACGTTCGTCACCAGCAGCTGGCGGCACAGGTTCAAGCCGAACATGCGCAGCGGGATGCCGGCCTGGAAGACCTGGGCGGCCGCTTCCGGATCCGCATAGATATTGAATTCCGCCGCCGCCGTGTGGTTGCCCTGGTCGGTCGAGCCGCCCATCAGGATGATTTCGACGATTTTTTCCGCGATGTCCGGCGCGCGGGTCAAGGCTGTCGCCAAGTTCGTCATCGGCGCGATCGCCATGATGGTGATCTGGCCAGGATACTTGCGCACGGCGGCGATCAGCGCGTCGACGGCGTGGCCGGCAGCGTCGCTGGCGGCGCCGGGCGGCAGGATCTCGCCCGTCGTCGGCATGCCGCTGTCGCCGAGGATGCGCTGCGCCGTTTCGATGACGCCGGCCAGCGGCTCTTCGCAGCCGCGGTAGATCGGCACCGTCAAGCCATCATGGGCCTTGATGCGCAAGGCGTTGTCGTAGGTGATGTCGACGGGCGCATTGCCCGCCACCACGCTCACGCCCAGCCACTCGATATCGGGATTGCTGCCCAAGAGCAACATCGTCAGCCAGTCGTCGAAACCGGGATCGGTATCGAGCCAGATCTTTTTCAAGGATTGGGTCATGATGCTTTCCAGTAAGAAATTACGCGCCCAGCCACAGGGCGCTGTCGGACGGCAGCACGAAGGAGACGGCCGTGCCTTCGCGCCAGGCGGCGCCGCCGGCCGCGCAAATGCCCTTGACCTGGCCCAGCGGCGTTTGCAGCAGGTATTCGACGGTGTCGCCGAGGAAGCCCCGCGCCAGCACGGTACCCGGGTATTGACCGGCCGCGTCGTCGGGCGCGCAGACGCGCACCTTGTCCGGACGCCAGCCCAGCACCGTGGTGCCGGCCGCGACGGGCGATGTGTACGGCAGGCTGGCGCCCGCATGGTGCAGCGCGCCGTCGCGGTAGTCGAACAGGTTCTCGAAGCCCATGAAGTTGGCCACGAAGCGCGTCGACGGCGTATTGAAGACGGCTTCCGGCGCGGCCAATTGCTCGATGCGCCCGCCATTCATGACGACGATGCGGTCGGACAGCGCCAGCGCTTCTTCCTGGTCATGCGTGACATACAGCATGGTGATGCCCAGCTCGCGCTGGATGCGGCGCAGTTCGGCGCGCATCTGCACGCGCAGCTTGGCGTCCAGGTTCGACAGCGGCTCGTCGAGCAGCAGCAGGGCCGGTTCGACGACGATGGCGCGCGCCAGCGCCACGCGCTGCTGCTGGCCGCCGGACATCTGCGCCGGCAGGCGCGTTTCAAAACCCGTCAGGCCGACGGCGGCGATCACCGCTTCCACCTTCGTTTTCAGCAAAGCTGGCGCGACCTTGCGCAAGCGCAAACCGAAAGCGATGTTGTCGTATACATTCAAGTGCGGGAACAGCGCGTACGACTGGAAGACCATGCCGATATTGCGCTTGTTCGGCGCCAGCTTGCCGATTTCGCGGCCGTCGAGCACGATGCGGCCCGACTGCAGCGGCATCAGGCCGGCGATGGCGCGCATGGTGGTGGTCTTGCCGCAGCCGCTGGGGCCCAGCAGGGAAATCAGTTCGCCCTGCTCGACGTGCAGGTCCAGGTCTTTCACGGACGTCGTGTTCTTGGCGTAGCCGAGGTTCAGCTTGTGCAGTTCCAGATAACTCATGGTGTGTTGCCTCTTACATGTATTTAGAAATGCCCAGCACCTTCTCGGTCACCATCACGAAGGCCATGGTGAACAAGACCAGCAAGGTCGACAGGGCAGCGATCGACGGATCGAAACTGTTTTCCATATGTCCCAGCATCTCGATCGGCAAGGTGCTGATACCCGGGCCCGTCAAGAACAGCGAGACGGGCACCTGGTTGAACGAGGTGACGAAGGCGAGGAAGAAGGCGGCGATCACGGCGTTGCGGATATTCGGCAGCACGATCATGAAGAACGCGCGCAAACGCGACGCGCCCAGCGTGATGGCGGCATCCTCGATATCGACGCGCAAGTTCACCAGGCTGGCGTACACGACGCGCACCGAGTACGGAATCAGCAGCGCGATATGGCCGATCAAGAGTCCCACGTAGACGGGCGCATTGATGGTCAGCACCAGGTGGTGCAGCAAGCCCAGGCCCACGAGGATGGCGGGAATGATCAGCGGCGACGTCAGTATCTGCCGGATGGCGCCGATGCCCGGCGGCGGCATGCGCGAAAACGCATACGCGACGGGAATGCCCAGCAACAGCGCGATGACGGTGGCAATCAGGCCGATTTCCAGGCTGGTCTGGAAGGCGCGGCGGAACTCGGGCGCCGACCACACTTCCAGAATCCAGCGCAGCGAATACGACTCGGGCGGGAACGCCAGGGTTTCGCCGCCGGAAAAACCGGCCAGCACGACGATGGCGAAGGGCCCCAGCAGGAACAGGAATACCAGCCATAAAACGGCACGTGAAAACAGGCTTTCTTTCATACGGAACTCCGGCTAGAGGAAATACGTTTAAGGCCGGCATTCACCAGCAAGGTCATGCAGACGAGGATGACGGCGATGACATTCGCCGCGCCGAAATCGCTCTCCACGCTGACCTTTTGGTACAGCAGGGTTTCCAGCATCAGCACCTTGGTGCCGCCCAGCAGGGCCGGCGTCACATAGGCCGTCACGCAGCCCGTAAACACCAGGGTGCCGCCGACGACCAGGCCTTCCTGCGTCAGCGGCAGGGTGACCTTGCAAAACACTTGCCATGGATTGGCGCCCAGGGTGGCGGCAGCCGGTTCCACGTCGCGCGGCAGGTTTTCCAGCGCGCCCGCCAGCGACATCAGCATCAGCGGCAGCAGCAGTTGCAGCAGGCCGACAAACACGGCGAACTCGCTGAACAGCAGGCGCAGGGGCTCTTCCGTCAAGCCCATGTTGACCAGCGCCGCGTTGACGGCGCCATTGCGGCCCAGCAGCACGATCCAGGCGTAGGTACGCGCAATCGGCGAGACCATCAGCGGCAGGATCATCATGCCCACCACCAGGCCGCGCCACTTCGGCGACACGCGCGCCACGGCTTGCGCGGCCGGGTAGCCGAGGATGATGGAAGCGAGCGTCACCAGCGCGGCGATGCGCAGCGTGCGCCAGAAGATGGTGCGGTTGAACTCTTGCGAAAAGAATTCGACGAAGCGGTCCACGCCCCACTGCATGCCGTCGCCGACGCGGAAGGCGTCGACCAGCAAGGCCAGCACGGGCAACAGGAAGCAGACAACGATAAAGATCAGCGCCGGCAGGACCAGCAGCAATCCCAGGCGCTTTTTTGGATCAGCAAACATGGTGTTTTCTCCTCGTCACCACTATTTGCTCATGGCCTTGTTCCACTGCGTCATCCAGTTGCTGCGCTGCTTGATGATGGTTTCCGGTTTGACGAATTTCAGCGAATTGATCTGGTCGGCGCCATAGGTGTTGAATTGCGCGGCAGCCACGGACAGGCGCACGTCCTTGTTGACGGGCGAGTCGACCAGGTTGGTCGCCAGCTGCGTCTGCACTTCCTTGGACAGCCAGAAATCCATCAGCTGGTACGCCAGGTCCGCATTCTTCGAGCCAGCAACGATGCCCATCACGTTCATGCCGGCCGCCTGGCCTTCGGTCGGGATGCTCCATTTCAGGGGCAGGCCAGTCTTGAGCATTTGCGACCAGGTGAAGCGCGCCACGGGCGCGGCCCAGATTTCATCCTGGGCAAACAGGGCGGCCAGCTGCGCGCTGTTTTTCGAGAACGTGACGACGTTGCCCTTCATGCCGACGATCTTGGCAAAGCCGGTGGCGTAATCGTCCGTCTTGCCGCCCCAGGCCGCATCGGCCATGCGCAGCATCAACGGGCCCTGCGTGGTGCTCACGTCGGGGAAGGCCACGCGGCCCTTCAGTTCGGGGCGCCACAGGTCCTTCCAGGACGTCAGCGGGGCGATCTTGTCGCTGCGGTACACCAGGCCGACCGAATACAGGGTGTAGCCGACGGCGAAATTGCCGCCGACGGGGTTTTTCGCCACGTCGTACAGGGCTTTGTAATTGCTCAGCTTGGAGTAATCCATGGGCTGGATCACGCCCTTTTGCGCCGCTTCCAGCATGCCGGAATCGGACAGCAGCACCAGGTCGATCACCGGATTCTTGGCGTGCACCACCAGCTTGGCGATGCGGTCCGCATTATTCCCCGTTTCCACCTTGATATCGCAACCGCATTTGGCCTTGAACGGCTCGTACACATACTTCATGAACAAGGGCTGGGCAATCGGGTAGGCCGAAATGACCAGCTCGCGTTTTTCCGCGTGGGCGGCGTTGGCCAGCAAGCCTAGGCTCAACGCCAACATGAGGTGCTTTTTCAAGATGCTTCCTTTCAGGGGACGGCGCTGCGGGACAGCGCCTGTAAAGATGAATCAGACTCAGAAATAATGTCGCATGCCGACGATCAGCACGCTTTGCGTCTTGCCGCCCGAGGCGCCGAAGCCGAACACGCGCGCGAACGTCGCATCGCCGGCCGCTTTCTGGTAGCTCCAGGTGATGGCGACATCGGTGCGCTTGGACAGGAAGTAATCGGCCTGGAAGTTGACCTGATGCCATTTCGGCGTCTTGTTGATCACGTCATATTTTCCGGTGGTAAAGAAATACGACGCGCCCAGGTTCAACGCTTCCGTCAGCTTGTGGTTCACGTTCAAGTCCACGTTTTGCAGGGTCAGGTTGCTTTGATCCAGGTAGTGGTAGCGCACGTTGGTGTACAGCGCGCCGAACTTGGTCCTGCCCACATTATAAAAGCCTCCCGTGCCGGCGATGGCCTGGCTGTCCACGCCCGCGCCCTTGACGGCGCTCTTGTTGAAGATCAACAGGGAACTGCCGTAGTCGTTGCCGATGGCGCCATTCGGCGCGTCCGGGCTGTTCGGGCGATCCATCTTGGTGTAGGCGACGGCCCAGCTGAAGGCATCGACCTTGTAGCCGGCGCCCATGCTGTAGACGCGGTTGCGGTTGGAATCTGCCGGATTTTCGCTGAAACCGTACAAACCCGTAAACGACAGGTTGCTGATGTTCGGGCTGACGTACTTGACGGCATTTTGCACGCGCAGGTTGTTGTAGCCATTGTCGTTGTCGCCGATGTGCACGCCGTTACTGGCGATGACCACAGGACCCAGCAAGTCCTTGACGGCTTCGTACTGGCGGCCCAGGGTCAGGGTGCCCTTGTCGTTGCTCGACAGGCCCACATACGACTGGCGACCGAACAGACGGCCGCTTTGCGAGGCCGTGCCCGTCATGACGTTAAAACCGTTTTCCAGCGCGAAGATGGCCTTGGTGCCGTTGCCCAGGTCTTCCTGGCCACGGAAACCGATGCGGGGATTCTGATTCGTGCCGCTCAGCGCATGCGTGCGGCTGCCGTTACCCTCATCCGATACATAGCCGATACCGGCCGACAGCAAGCCATACACTTGCACGCTGCTTTGCGCCTGCGCCGCGCCCTGCGCCGCCAGCAAGCCCCCAACTACCATCGTTCCAGTCATCCATTTGTTCATCGCCGCCGCCCTAAAAAGAATAAACCCTGAGTTTTTTTGGAATTATTTTATTGATGCGTCCCTTGCCTGGCGCACCGCCGCAAGTGCCGGCGCCGCATTCCAGGCTCTTCTCCCGAATATTGTTGCATTCAAGACAAGTAAAGACCAGTCCAGAATATGGTAAATTGCGGGATAAGAAAATTTGTTTATTTTTATAAATCCATTACTTTTTCTAATAAGCAAAATCATGCATGAGTTGAGCAAGAAGATTTCCTTACGACATTTGCAAGCGTTTTCCACCTTAGCCCGGGTAAACAGCTTCAGCAAGGCTGCACAGGAATTGTGCGTGACCCAGCCGGCCCTCAGCGCGTCGATCAAGCTGCTGGAAAATCAACTGGGAAAAAAGTTGTTTAACCGCACAACCCACCAGCTGGAACTGACGCGCGAAGGCAAGCTGGCGCTCGATTACGCCACGCATTTATTGAATACGGCGAGCAATACCTTTGCCGACATCCAGCGCGCCATCGGCAGCGGCCGCCACCGCATCCGCATCGGCGCCATCCCCTCGGCCATGGCGATGACGGCCGTGGTGGTGGCGCGCTACTGCGAGCAGCATGGCGATGAAGTGGAAATCGTCCTGTCGGACATGCCCAACGACGGCTTGCTGCACGCGCTGCATTCGGGCCAGCTGGACTTTTGCGTAGGCATCGAGGTGCCCGGCTCCGTGTCGCTGGAAAGCGTGGGCCTGTTCGAGGACGAGCTGGTGCTGGTGACGGCGGGACGCCATGCGCTGGCGCCGCTCAAGGAAGTGCGCTGGGAACAGTTGGCGGGCCAGGAAATCGTCGTGTTTACCAAGGGCAGCATCTGGGAGTTCGCCTCGAGCGCCCTGCGCCAGCATGGCTTGAGCCCGTCGAGCCTGTACCAGATGATCCACAGCGAGTCGCTGTATGGCGTGGTGCGCGCCGGCATCGCCGTGGGCATCATGCCCAGCCTGTACACGACTTTCCTCAATGACGAGGACTTGCACGTGGCGCCGCTGCGCCAGCCCACCTGCAAGCGCAAGATCGCCTTGATGCGGCGCAATGAAATCAGCCGCAACCACCATGTCGACGATTGCTTTTCAGCGTTGCGGCAAGATCTGCAACAGGTCGACCAGTGGTTTTAAGTTAAACCGGGAGCTTAGGCCGGCGCCTTCAGCAAGTTCGCCAAAGCAACATATTGCTCCAGGCCCACGGTTTCCGGACGCAGGGTCGGGTCGATGCCGGCCGCCTTGATCTGTTCTTCCGTAAACATCCCGGCCAGGCAGTTGCGGATCACCTTGCGGCGCTGCGAGAAGGCCTTCATGACCACCGCTTCCAGGGTCGCCTGGTCGCACGCCAGGCGCTCGGCCACGGGAATCATGCGCACGATGGCCGATTCCACTTTCGGCGGCGGGTCGAACGCCGTCGGCGGCACGATGAACAGCAGCGACATGTCATAGCGCCATTGCAGCATCACGGACAAACGGCCATACGCCTTGCTGCCCGGTTCGGCCACCATGCGCTCGACGACTTCCTTTTGCAGCATGAAATGCTGGTCCTGCACCAGCGGCGCGAAGTCCGCCAGGTGGAACAGCAGCGGGCTGGAGATGTTGTACGGCAAGTTGCCCACGATACGCAGCTTCTGGCCGGCCGGCACGGGAATTTGCGCGAAATCAAACTTCAGCGCATCGCCCGAGTGGATCGTCAGCTTGGCCGGATTGAAGGTCTTTTCCAGGCGCACGATCAGGTCGCGGTCCAGCTCGACCACATGCATCTGTTTCAAATGGCGCAGCAGCTGCTCCGTCATGGCGCCCAGGCCGGGGCCGATCTCGACCATGGCATCGTCCGCCTGCGGCGCGATGGCGGCCGTGATGTCGTCGAGGACGAAGCGGTCATGCAGGAAGTTCTGGCCAAAGCGTTTGCGGGCAACGTGTTTCATATTCTGTTTTTCTATTCTAGAGGCGGTGTAGCGGGGTAAAACCGGTGGGCGGTCAGGCGCGGGTGCTGGCGCGCAGCATGGCAAGCGCCGTTTGCAGGGCTTGCTCCATGCTGTGGCAATCGGCCAGCCCCAGCCCCTGCGCGGCCAGGTCCAGCGCCGTGCCATGGTCGACCGAGGTGCGGATCAGCGGCAAGCCCAGCGTGACATTGATGCCGCGACCGAAGGTCGCGTATTTCAGCACGGGCAAGCCCTGGTCGTGGTACATGGCCAGCACGCAATCGGCATCGGCCAGGTATTTGTGCTGGAACAAGGTGTCGGCCGGATACGGTCCGCGCGCATCGATGCCGCGCGCTTGCGCCGCGGCAATCGCCGGAGCGATGACATCGATTTCCTCGCGTCCCAGGTAGCCGCCCTCGCCCGCGTGCGGGTTCAGGCCGGTCACCAGGATGCGCGGCGCGGCGATGCCGAATTTCTGTTGCAGGTCGCGCTGGATAATGTCCAGGGTGACGGCCAGGCTGTCCAGCGTGATGGCGGCGGACACGTCCTTCAAGGGCAGATGCGTGGTGGCCAGCGCCACGCGCAGGGTCGGTTCGCCATGGCCGGGTTCGCCGGCCAGCATCATCACCACCTGCGGCGTATCGGTTTTTTCTGCCAGGTATTCCGTATGGCCGGAAAAGGCCACGCCGGCGTCGTTGATCGTGCTCTTTTGCAAGGGTGCCGTGACCATGGCGCCAAACCAGCCGGCCTGGATACCTTCCACGGCCGCGTCCAGGGTGGCGAGCACGGAGCGCCCGTTTTCCTTGTCCAGCACGCCGGGGATGACATTGTTGACGGTGGGAATATCGATCACGGCCAGGCGGCCCGGTCCGAACTGGGGCAGGCCGCTGTTGCGCACGGCTTGCAGCGACAGCGCCGCCAGGCGGATATCCGGGTCGATCAGGCTGGCCGTCAGCGCCAGGAAGGCGGCGTCGCCCAGCAGGATGCAGTTGACTTCATTGCGCATGGCCCAGGCCGCGCGTATGGAGATTTCCGGGCCGACACCGGCCGGTTCGCCACAAGTGATGGCGATGGCCGGGCGGCGTGCAAGGGGCAAGTTACTCATGCGCAATGAATCAGCAGCATTACTGGTCGTCCGCGCGGAATTCGACGTAGGCACGGTCGCGCACTTCGCGCGCCCAGTTTTCCGTCGCTTCTTCCAGCTTGCGTTCGCGCAAGGCATTGCGTGCGGCGGCGCGCTGTTTCTCTTTCGAGACGTCATCGCTCTTGCGTTCCAGCACTTCGATCAGGTGGAAGCCAAAGCTCGACTCGATCGGCTGGCTCACTTCGCCCGGTTTCAGCGCATTCATCGCCGTTTCAAATTCCGGCACGGTGTCGCCTGGATACAGCCAGCCCAGGTCGCCGCCCTTGGCCGCGGAACCGTCGTTCGAGAACAAGCGGGCCAGGTCTTCGAACTTGGCGGCCTTGTTATCGAGACGCTCTTTCAATTCCAGCAATTTGCGCTTGGCTTCGGCGGCCGACATGGTCGGGGTTACTTTCAGCAAGATATGGCGGGCATGCGTCTGCTGCACGGCAGCGACGGCTTGCGCTTCGGCCGCGCTGCGGCGGTCCACCAGCTTGAGGATATGGAAACCGGTGTTGCTCTTGATGATAGGCGTGATCTGGCCCGGCTTCAGTTTCAGCAACTGTTCCGTGAACAGGGGCGGCACGCGGTCGCTATGGCGCCAGCCGATATCGCCGCCGCTCAGCGCATCGCTGGCATCGGAATAGGTGGCGGCCATCTTGGCGAAATCGGCGCCCGTGCGCAGCTGGCGGCTGACTTCTTCGGCGCGCGCGCGGCGCGCGGCGATCTGTTCGGGGCTGGAATTTTCCGGGATGCGCACGAGAATCTGCGCCAGGTTCAGTTCCACCTGTTCGCTGGCGGCCGCTTTTTCCGCTTCCAGGAAGTTATCCACTTCGGAATCGGAAATCTGGATCTTGGCATCGACTTCATGCTCGCGCAGGCGCTGCATGATGATTTCATCGCGGATTTGTTCGCGGAAAGTCGCAAACGGCGTGCCTTCCTTTTCCATCTGGTTGCGCAGTTCCTGTACCGTCATTTTTTGCTGTTCAGCAATACGGCTAATCGCGCGGTCCAGGGTCAGGTCATCCACGCGCACGCCCATTTCCTTGGCCAGCTGCATTTGGGCGCGTTCAACAATCATGCGCTCCAGCAATTGACGACGCAGGTCGGCAGGATCGGGCAAGGGCACGTTCTGCGCCTTCATGCGCTGCTCCACGCTCGTGATGCGGGCCGCCACTTCATTACGCGTAATCACCTCGTCATTGACGACGACGGCGATGGAGTCGATGGTCTGGCCACTGCTCGAGGCCGGTGGTGTGAACCCCTTGGCCGGTGCCGCGGCGGCGGGCTTGGCGACAGGCGCTGACGCAGCCTGTTGCGCCCAGACACTACTGGTCGTGGCGCCGGAAATGGCGCACAACAAAACCGTTGCAATTTTGAGTTGGTGCATACTGGCATTACGCATAATGTGTAGAGCGCTCATGAGTTCAGGTGAATAAAAAAACCGGTTTGTGCCAGCGCCGGGAACACCGGCGGCGGCAACGGTGCCTATCTTAACGGAGTGGCTGGCTCAGTGTCTGGTAACCAGGGATGGTTTTTGTAAAAGTTTCCAGGCCATTCGCGCCCAGACCCAGGCCATTCGACAAGCCCGTCAATTCCAGCTGGAAGAAGATCGGCGTCGAAACGGTATTGGACGTCGTCACGAAACGCTGCGCGCCCATGCGGAACACCCAGCAATCGCCCTTGTATTCCAGGCCGACCAGGCTTTCCAGCATGCTGCGGTTCTTCAAGGAGTAACTGATGCGGCCCACGCCATACAGGCGGTCCGTCAACGGCCATTGCGTCGATACTTCCGCATTGCGCCAACCGGCATCCCCACGCTGGAAACGATTGCTGAAATTCAATACTTTCTTGGCACCTGGCTGATATTGCAAGGTGTAGTTGTAGTTCATCAACTGGCGATCGCTGGGATTGTACTGCACCAGGCTGTCGGCGGTCCAAGTCTCGGACACGCGGCCCGTCGCGGCCAGCAGGATGTCCGAACGCGACTGGTTGACGGGCGTGGTCGAATTGAGTTGCACGCGCTGGTCGGCAAAATAGAAACGCTGGCCGAAGGTCAGGCGCATGCGTTCCGTACCGTCCGCCTGCAGGAAGCGCGATACCAGGGCGGCCGTGACCTGGTTGGCGTCGCCGATGCGGTCGCTGCCGACAAACCGGTTTTCCGTGAAGATTTGCGTCAGGTTGAAGGTGCCGTCGGCCGTATCGAATTTCGGGAACTGCGACTGGTCGCGGTACGGCGTATAGACATAGAACAGGCGCGGTTCCAGAGTTTGCGTGCCGCCCTTGGCGCCAAACAGATTTGTGTCGCGTTCGAACACCAGGCCGCTGTCGACCGAGAAAGTGGGCACGGCGCGCGTAAACGAGGTCGTATTGAACAGCAGCGCCTTGGTTCTGGCATCGTTATCAAGCTGATATGCGCTGGCATTGAGCATCAGCTTGGGCGTGACGAAGTAGCCAGGGCGCACGATGGGGAAACTCACCTGCGGCACGGCCACGAGGCGCGACCCTTGCACCTGGGTCGGATGAGCGAAACGCGTCGCTTCCGCGTCGAAGGTCCAGTCGAAGCCGCCCCAGACGTCATATTTGCCAGCGTGGAAGTTCACCGCCGGCAAGCGGTCATACGGGCGCGGCACGGTCGCCGTGGGATCGGGATCCTGCAGCACCTGGTAATTCTGCACGCGCGCCGTCAGGCTCCAGTCCTCGGTGCGGTAATCGGTGCGCAATTCGCGCAGCAACTGGCGCTCGGTGGCGGTGGCGACGGTTTTCGAAAAATCGTTCGGGTAATTATTGTCGGACGCCTCGCGCAAATCCCAGCTGTAACTCCAGCCCTTGGCCAGCGCCTGCTCATGCTTGGACTTGATCATGTAGCGGTTGGTCTTGGTTTGCTTGTCGTTAGGCAAGAATTCAAACGATGTTTCGCCCTGGTACAGGCCGGCATCCGTCTCGCCCATGTAGCGGCCCGTCGCACCGAGCTGGATGCCGCGCCGCTGGATGTAGCGCGGGTACAGGGTCAGGTCGCGGTTCGGCGCAATGTTCAGGTAGTACGGCATCAGCAGCTCGAAACCGTTCTTCGAGGCAAAGCCCGGCGTGGGCGCCAGCCAGCCCGAGCGGCGCGCGCCCGACAGCGAAAACGAGATGCCCGGCGTGCCCAGGATCGGCACGTCCTTGAAATAGATGATGGTCTTGCTGCCGGTACCCACGTCGCGGCCCGTATCGAGGTTCAAGGTGCTCGATTTCAGGTACCAGTCCGGATTCGGCCCTTCGCAGGTACTGTAGGTACCGTCGATGACATTGGCTTCATCGGGGTTGATGAAGTCGACGCGCTCGGCCTTGCCCTGGCCGCCGCCCACTTCGAAGCGGTATGTCGGGTTGAGCAGGAAACCCTTGCCGGTCTCCATGTTCAGCTTCAGGACGTCGCCCGTGTAGTAATCGCCGAAACGCCACATCTTGATATGGCCCTCGGCGTCGAACTCATCTTCAACTTGTTTGTAACAAGCTGTATCGGCCGTCATTTTTGTGGTTTTTCCGCGCTCAATCACGACATTCTGATCGAGATTGAGCTCCCTTTCGGGGCGTCCCTTCATGCTGTTCGCCGTCATGACGGTGGGCGCGTCGGGATCTTCCACATGAACCGGACGCGGCGCTTTCTGGGCGTGGACAGGCACCGTCGTGGCGGCGACAAGCGCGCTGATGGCGAAAGCCCAGCGCTGCGAAGGGGGGGAGGCCGAAAACCAGCTCATGAATTGGAAGGGGCAAGCACCATTGACAGGCGATTTTTTGATTTGAATCCCTTATTATATGGGAATCTGCACCATCAACCCGATTCCACAGGCCGCTTAATGTCATTCTCCCCCAATTCCCCTGCCGCGCCGGCCTCCGCCGACGCTCGCCTGACCCTGTTGAAAGCCTGGTTGGCCCCGCTGAACCTCGTTGCGCCCGATTCCGCCCGCCCCGCTTCCAGCGATGCGAGCTTCCGCCGCTACTACCGTCTCGATGTGCTGCCAGGCAATACAACATTGCCAGGAAGTACATTGATTGCCATGGATGCGCCGCCCGAGCGCGAAAACGTGCCCGCCTTCGTCAAGGTGGCCGGCTTGCTGAAAGGCGCCGGCGTGTCCGTGCCCGAGATCATCGCGCAAGACCTGGAGAATGGCTTCCTGCTGCTCTCCGACCTGGGCACGACCACCTACCTCGACGCCCTGAACCACGACAATGCCAGCGTGCTGTACGCGGAAGCGCTCGAGTCGCTGATGAAAATCCAGCTGGCCAGCCAGCCGGACGTCTTGCCCGAATTCGACCGCGCCTTCATCCTGCGCGAAATGAATTTGTTCCCGGAATGGTTTATTGGCAAGCACCTGGGCGCCACCTTGACGGATGTGCAACAAACCCAGCTGGACAAGGTCTTCGAAGCCATCACGGCGAATATCTTGTCGCAGCAGCAAGTGTTCATGCACCGCGACTACCATTCGCGCAATTTGATGCACATCAACGATGGTTCGATTCCCAATCCCGGCATCCTCGATTTCCAGGACGCCGTCTTCGGCCCCGTCACCTACGACATCGCCTCGCTGCTGCGCGATGCGTATCTCCAGTGGGATGAAGAACTGGTGCTCGACTGGGTGATCCGCTACTGGCAGCGCGCCAAGCAGCTGGGCTTGCCAGTCAATCCCGACATCGACGCCTTCTACCGCGATTTCGAATTCACGGCCCTGCAGCGCCACCTGAAAATCCTCGGCCTGTTCGCGCGCCTGAATTACCGCGACGGCAAGGATCTGTACATGGGCGACCTGCCAACCGTGCTCGATTACGTGCGCAAGACGGCCAACCGCTATACGGAACTCAAGCCGCTGGTGCGTCTGCTCGATGCATTGGAAAACAAGACCCCGCAAGTCGGCTATACATTCTAGGCACCTTCCCGCTGCGCGGCATGCCCGCGCAGCCGACTTACCGATACAGAAAACGACTACCCATGAAAGCCATGATCTTTGCCGCAGGCCGCGGTGAACGGATGCGTCCGCTTACCGATACCTGTCCCAAACCGCTGCTGAAAGTGCGCGGCCGTCCACTGATCGTCTGGCATGTGCTGAACCTGGTGCGCGCCGGCATCACGGACATCGTCATCAACCATTCCCACCTGGGCCACCAGATCGAGGAAACCCTGGGCGATGGCAGCGCGTATGGCGCGCGCATCGCGTATTCGCCCGAGAGCACGCCGCTGGAAACGGCGGGCGGCATCGCCCAGGCGCGCCACCTGCTGGGCGAGGAGCCATTCCTCGCCATTTCCGGCGACATCTATTGCCCCTACTTTGATTTCACGCAAGTACTCGACGTGCTGGCCGACAAGGACGTGCTGGGCACGCCGTATCCGGCCGACCAGCGCGACATCGCCTGGACGTACCTGGTGCCCAATCCCGACTTCCATCCCACAGGCGACTTCGGCCTGACCTTGTTCGCGATCAACAATACGGACGACACCAAGTGGACCTTCGCCAATATCGGCGTGTACCGTCCCGAGATGTTCGACGGCATCGCGCCCGGCAGCCACGCCAAACTGGGCGATTTGCTGCGCCAGTACGCGGACCAGGGCCGCGTGGGGGGCGAAGTCTATCCGGGCGAATGGACGAATGTGGGCACGCCGGCACAGCTCGACGCCCTCAACGGCGTCACGGCCAAGGCCAGCGCAACATGATGGCCAACTACGCGGCACGGCGCGCGGCGCTGCTGGCGCAGATGCTGCCGGGCAGCGTGGCCATCCTCGCCACGGCGCCCGAAGTGCCGCGCAACAGCGATTGCGATTATCCGTACCGCCACGACAGCTATTTCTATTACCTGAGCGGCTTTACGGAGCCCGACAGCGCCGTGGCACTCGTGGCCGCCAGCGCCACGGCGCCGGCGCGCGCCATCCTGTTTTGCCGCGCCAAGAATACGGAGCGCGAAATCTGGGACGGTTTCCGCCACGGCCCCGAGGCGGCGCGCGCCAGCTTCGGCTTCGACGCCGCCTTCCCCATCGAGGAACTCGACGTGGAAATGACGCGCCTGCTGGCCGACGTCCCCGCCATTTACTATGCGCTGGGCGGCAGCCTCGATGCGCAGGTCAAGGTCTGGCGGCACAACGTGCGGCAAAAGGCCCGCAGCGGCGTCACGGCGCCCGCCATCGCGCATGACATCCATGGCATGCTCGACGCCATGCGCCTGCTGAAAGACACGCAGGAACAGCAGTTGATGCGCCGCGCGGCCGCCATTTCCAGCGCGGCCCACGCGCGCGCCATGCGCGCCACACGGCCCGGCATGCACGAATACGCGCTGGAAGCGGAGCTGCTGTACGAATTCCGGCGCAGCGGCGCGCAATTCCCCGCGTATTCCTCCATCGTGGCCGGCGGCGACAACGCCTGCATCCTGCATTACAGCGCCAACAACGCGGTATTACAGGACGGCGAGCTGGTACTGATCGACGCCGGCTGCGAACTCGATGGCTACGCCTCCGACATCACGCGCACCTGGCCCGTCAACGGCCGTTTCAGCGGCCCGCAGCGGGCCCTGTATGAACTGGTGCTGGCCGCGCAACAGGCGTCGCTGGACATGGTGCGCCCCGGCTTGCCGCACAGCGCCATCCACGAGGCGGCCGTGCAGGTACTGGCGCAAGGCATGCTGGACCTGGGTTTGCTGGACCGGCAGAAAAGCGGCAGCGCGCAGGACGTCATCGCCGACAAGGCTTATATGCCCTTCTACATGCACGGCACCAGCCACTGGCTGGGCATGGACGTGCACGACGTGGGGGCCTACCGCGACACGGACGCGCCCGGCAAGCCATGGCGCCCGCTCGAAGTGGGCATGGTGCTGACGGTGGAACCGGGCATCTATGTGCGTCCCGGCGCGGGCGTGCCGGAGCAGTTCTGGCATACCGGCATCCGCATCGAAGACGATGTGCTGGTCACGCCGCAAGGCCACGAAGTCTTCAGCACGGCGCCCAAGGGTGTCGCTGAAATCGAACAACTGATGTCACAGGATTAACGCCGCCGCATGCATACACCGTCCACTTTCGATCTCGCCATCTGCGGCGCCGGCCCCGTCGGCATGGCGCTGGCCGCCCTGCTGGTGCAGCGGGGCTGCCGCGCCGCCGGCATCGCCATGCTCGACGCCAAATCCCTCGACCAAGCCAGGCGCGACCCGCGCACCATCGCCCTGTCGCACGGCAGCCGCCAGATTCTCGAGGAAGCGGGCGCCTGGCCCGTGGCGGCGACCCCGATTCACCAGATCCACGTTTCGCGCCGCGGCAAGTTCGGGCGCAGCCTGATGGACCGCGGCGAGCATGGCGTCGAGGCGCTCGGCTATGTGGCCCGTTACGGCGCCGTCGTCAGCGCGCTGGCCGACGTGTGCGAACGCCTGGGCGTGGCCAGTTTGCGCCCGGCCCTGGTCACTGGCAGCGTGGAAGACGCCGATGGCGTCAGCGTGCAGCTGGAACGGGAGGGCGCCGCCTCGAGCTTGCGCGCCAGCCTGCTGGTGCAGGCCGAGGGCGGCCTGTTCGGCCAGCAGCCGGAACGCGCCGTCAGCCGCGATTATGGTCAAAGCGCCATCATTGCCCACGTGCGCACCAGCGATCCCGTCGCCCACCGCGCGTACGAGCGCTTCACCGACGAAGGGCCGCTGGCCCTGCTGCCGCAGGACGACGGCTACGCGCTGGTCTGGTGCGTGCCGCCCACGCGCGCGGAACAGTTGCTGGCGCTCGACGAGGCAGCCTTCCTGGCGCGCCTGGGCGCCGCCTTCGGCAGCCGCCTGGGGCGGTTTACCCACACGACGCCGCGCCTGGCCTATCCGCTGGGTCTGAACGCGCAGGCGGGCGGCACGGCGCGCACGGTCGCCATCGGTAATGCGGCGCAAACCCTGCATCCGGTCGCGGGACAAGGCCTGAACCTGGGCTTGCGCGACGCCGCCGTGCTGGCCCGCGTGCTGGCGCAGGACAGCAGCCCGGCCGGGCTGGAACGCTACGCCAGCCTGCGCCAGGCAGACCGGGGGCTGACCGTGCGCGTCACCGACACCATGGCGCGCATCTTCACGGGCAGCGCGCCCACGCAAGGCTTGCTGGGCCTGTCGCTGGGCCTGCTGGACGCATTTCCCCCTGCGCGCAAGACGCTGGCCGAGCTGATGATGTACGGCCGCCGCTGAGTCTTAGCAATAAGGAAAGGGCACGGGCGAAAAAGAAACAGGCGGGCGATCCGGCATGGAGTAAACGGCCCGCGGATGCGACAATGGCTGTCACCTGGCTTTTGGCGACCGTTCCATGACAGATGCATTGCCCGCAGCACCGCCTGCCGCTCTTCCCGAAGTCCTCTTTTCCCGCCTGCTGGAAGACGCCCTCGACGCCGTCATCATCATCGACGAGCATTGCCGCATCCGCTATATCAATGGCGCCATGCAAACGCTGTCGGGCTATGCCAGCGGGGAATTGCTGGGCCAGACCCTGAACGGCCTGCTGCCCGACGCCGTCGGCGCGCAGCATGACAACCATGTGCTCAACTACATCCGCAGCTCGCGCACCTCCAGCGTGCTGGGCAAGATACGCGAATTCGCCATCCGCCACCGCGACACGCAAATGATCCCCATCGAAATGAAGGCGATGGACCTGGGCGTGGTCGACGGCATGCGCTATTTCGGCGCCTTCTTGCTCGACGTGCGCGAACGGCGCGAACTGGCGGCGAAAAACGCCAGCCTGCTGGCGCAGCTGGAACAGCAGGCGCTGCACGATGCGCTGACGTCGCTGCCGAACCGGCGCGCCTATGAAGCGCAAGCCGAGCAGGCGATGGCGCGCGCGGCGCGCAGCGGCGCCGCCCTGAGCGTGGGCGTGGCCGACCTCGACCACTTCAAGAAGATCAACGACCGCTATGGCCATGCCGTGGGCGACGCCGTGCTGCGCACGGTGGCGCAGGCGCTGCGCGACACGGGACGCATCACCGATGTGGCGGCGCGCCTCGGCGGCGAGGAGTTCGGCCTGCTGTTCCCCGACGCCAGCCTGCAGCAGGCACACCAGGTGGCCGAACGCATCCGCGCAGCCGTGGCGGCGGCGGTCACCGTGCTGCCCGACGGTTCCCCGCTGCACGTCACCATCAGCATCGGCGTGGCGCCGCTGGTGCAAGGCGCCAGCCTGGATGCGGCCATGTCGGATGCCGACAAGGCCCTGTATGTCGCCAAGCACCAGGGACGCAACCATGTCGTCGCGGCAGCGGCCGGCCAATAAAAACGGCCCGCGCAAGGCGGGCCGCTCCTCCTGCACCGGTAGACTTTACTCGATTGCCTTCACCATATCCTCGATCACCTTCTTGGCGTCGCCAAACACCATCATCGTGTTCGCCTGATAGAACAAATCGTTGTCCAGGCCCGCATAGCCGGATGCCATCGAGCGCTTGTTGACGATGATGCTCTTGGCCTTGTAGGCTTCCAGGATCGGCATGCCGGCGATCGACGATTTCGGGTCTTTCGCCGCGGGGTTGACCACGTCGTTCGCACCCAGCACCAGCACCACGTCCGTCTGGCCGAATTCGCCGTTGATGTCTTCCATCTCGAAGACCTGGTCGTACGGCACTTCCGCCTCGGCCAGCAGCACGTTCATGTGGCCCGGCATGCGCCCCGCCACCGGGTGAATCGCATACTTGACGGTGACGCCCTTGTGCGTGAGCTTTTCCACCAGCTCTTTCAGCGAGTGCTGCGCGCGCGCCACGGCCAGGCCGTAGCCGGGCACGATGATGACGGTTTCCGCATTGCCCATGATGAAGGCGGCGTCGTCGGCCGAACCGGATTTCACGGGACGCTGTTCCTGCGCGCCCGCCACGCCGGCGGCCGGCGCATCGCCGCCGAAGCCGCCGAGGATGACGTTGAAGAACGAGCGGTTCATGGCCTTGCACATGATGTACGACAGGATCGCGCCGGACGAGCCGACGAGCGAACCGGCGATGATCAGCATCGAGTTATTCAGCGAAAAACCGATGCCGGCCGCGGCCCAGCCCGAGTAGCTGTTGAGCATGGATACCACCACCGGCATGTCGGCGCCGCCGATGGGGATGATGATCAGCACGCCCAGCGCAAAGGCGATGACGGCCATGACGATGAACGGCGTCCAGGCCGGCTCGGCGCCGTCGGCAAAGCAGAACACCAGGCCCAGCGCGATCATCACCAGCGCCAGCACCAGGTTGAGCATGTGCTGGCCCTTGAAGCTGACGGGCGCGCCCTGGAACAGGCGAAACTTGTATTTGCCCGACAGCTTGCCGAAGGCGATCACCGAACCGGAGAAGGTGATGGCGCCGACAAAGGTGCCGATGAACAGCTCGAAGCGGTTACCGATGGGCAGCGCCTCGCCCTGTTTGGCGATATTGAAGGCCCATGGCTCGGAGACGGCCGCCACGGCGATGCACACGGCCGCCAGGCCGATCAGCGAATGCATGGCCGCCACCAGTTCCGGCATCTTCGTCATTTCCACGGTTTTCGCCAGGTAGGCGCCGATGGCGCCGCCCGTGACGATGCCGATGATGACGAGGGTCAGGCCCATGCCGCCCGCTTGCTGCTCCTTCAGTTTCAGGATCAGCGCCACGGTGGTGACGGCGGCAATGGCCATGCCGCTCATGCCGAAGGCATTGCCGCGGCGCGCCGTCGAGGGCGACGACAGGCCTTTCAAGGCCTGGATGAAGCACACCGAGGCGATCAGGTACATCATCGTCACCAGGTTCAGGGTGACGAAGCTCATGGCGTGACTCATTCTTTTGCTCCTTGCTTGGCTTTCGGTTCTTTTTTACGGAACATCTCGAGCATGCGCTGCGTGACGAGGAAGCCGCCAAACACGTTGACGGCGGCCAGGGCCACGGCCAGGGTGCCGGCCGCCTGCGCCAGCGGGCCTTGCGTCAGGCCGGCCGCCAGCATGGCGCCGACGATGATGATGGCGGAAATGGCATTGGTGACGGCCATCAGCGGCGTATGCAATGCCGGCGTGACGGTCCAGACGACGTGGTAGCCGACATAAATGGCCAGCACGAAGATGATCAGGTTAATGATGGTGTGACTGATTTCCATGATGTGGTTCTCTCCCGGTGCCGCGTTGTTTTTGTAACTTATTTACGTAAGATTTCGCTGCCCGCACACACCAGGCTGGCCTTGATGATTTCATCCTCGCGGTCGATCAGCAACTGGTCGTCCTTGTCGATGATGAGCTTCAAGAAGTCCAGCACGTTGCGCGCATACAGGGCGGAAGCGTCGGCCGCCACCAGGGTCGCCAGATTCGGTTCGCCCACGATGTAGACGCCGTGCTTGAGCACCGTCTTGCCCAGTTCCGAGAGCGGGCAGTTGCCGCCCTGCTCCACGGCCAGGTCGACGATGACGGAACCGGGTTTCATGGCCTTCACCGTTTCTTCGGAAATGAGCACGGGCGCGGCGCGGCCGGGGATCAGCGCCGTGGTGATGATGATGTCGGCCAGTTTCGCCCGTTCGTGCACCAGTTCGGCCTGGCGGCGCATCCAGTCGGCCGGCATGGCGCGCGCATAGCCGCCCGAACCCTTGGCGATCTCTTTTTCTTCATCGGTGAGGAAAGGCACGTCGAGGAACTTGGCGCCCAGCGACTCCACTTGTTCCTTGACGGGCGGGCGCACGTCGGACGCTTCGATGACGGCGCCCAGGCGCTTGGCCGTGGCGATCGCCTGCAGCCCTGCCACGCCCACGCCCATGATCAGCACGCGGGCCGCCTTGACGGTGCCGGCCGCCGTCATCAGCATCGGCATGAAGCGCTGGTAAGTGTTGGCCGCCACCAGCACGGCCTTGTAGCCGGCGATGTTCGCCTGCGACGACAGCACGTCCATCGACTGCGCGCGCGTGATGCGCGGCACGGCTTCCAGGGCGAAGGCGGACAGGCCGGCCGTGGCCATGGCGGCGATATTGTCCGCGTCAAACGGGTTCAACATGCCGATCAGCACCGTACCGCTGGCCATCAGGGCCCGTTCATCGGCATCGGGCGCGCGCACCTTGAGCACGATGGCGCAGCCATAGGCTTCCTGGGCGGTGCCGATCTGCGCGCCGGCGGCGGCATACGCGTCGTCGGGAATCGATGCTTGCAGGCCCGCTCCCGATTGCACGACGATCTGATGTTTGGCTGCCAGCTTCTTGACTGTCTCGGGCGTTGCTGCCACCCGTGTTTCACCAGGCCGTGTTTCGGCCGGTATGCCTATCCTCATGATGCCTCCGCTAATTGATAAACTGACTAGAATCTAACACGGAAAGCAGCGCGTTAAACGTTTGTGAACCAGCAACTTTTAGTCGTACGACACTAATTTCACCAGCATCCCACGATTCGTTTCACCATGCGGCGCGGCGCCCATATTGTGGGAAAGGTGTGTCAATCTCACCACAGTCGAGCGTGCGTGCGCGCTTGTTTTGGCCACAGGGAAAGCCTATATTAGCGGGCGTTTCCTGCCATCTTGGCGACTAAGCCCCCATGCTAGTGCGCTCCCCGGGAAAGACGTAAGTACCTCCCACCGCTATTTGCTAAAACGTTGTCATTTATCAATATGTCCGCGCAACAGAAGGCCGGGTTCAAACCGCGCGCGCAGAACAAGATAAAATGTCGGCTCTTTCAAGGATGGAATCATGCCGAGAATCTGGAAACCCTCTGTCACCGTTGCCGCCATCGTCGAGCGCGACGGCCTGTTTTTACTGATTGAAGAAGAGACCAGCGAAGGCATCAAGCTCAACCAGCCGGCCGGTCACCTCGACCCGTTCGAGTCGCTGGAACAGGCGGTGATCCGCGAAACGCTGGAAGAAGCGGCCTACGATTTCATCCCCACGGCACTGGTCGGCATGTACATGTCGCGCTATCAGTCACTGCGCACGGGCGAGGACGTGACCTATTTGCGCTTCACCTTTTGCGGTACGGCCGGCGCCGAGCATGACCGCCCGCTGGACGAAGGCATCATCCGCACCCTGTGGATGACGCGCGACGAGCTGGCGGCGTGCCAGGAACGCCACCGCAGCCCGCTGGTGCTGCAGTGCGTGGACGAATACCTGGCGGGCCGGCGCGCGCCGCTGGCCCTGCTGCACACGCATGCGTCCGTTTTCAATAGCGCATAGCTACACGCATTGCCATATTATTAAAGTAACTGGAAAGCAAGATGAGCAAGAAGAAAGTCGTTATCGGCATGTCGGGCGGGGTCGATTCCTCGGTCGCGGCATGGATGCTGAAGGAACAAGGCTATGAAGTCATCGGCCTGTTCATGAAAAACTGGGAAGATGACGACGATTCGGAATACTGCTCCACGCGCCAGGACTGGATCGACGCGGCCAGCGTGGCCGACGTCATCGGCGTCGATATCGAAGCCGTCAATTTCGCCTCCGAATACAAGGACCGCGTGTTCGCCGATTTTTTGCGCGAATACCAGGCCGGCCGCACGCCGAACCCGGACGTGCTGTGCAACGCCGAAATCAAGTTCAAGGCCTTCCTCGACCACGCCATGACCCTGGGCGCCGACCTGATCGCCACCGGCCACTATGCGCGCGTGCGCCAGGCGCCGACCGATGCGGGCCGCTACGAGCTGCTGAAAGCCGTCGACGCCAGCAAGGATCAAAGCTACTTCCTGCACCGTTTGAACCAGGCGCAGCTGTCCAAGACCTTGTTCCCGCTCGGTGAAATTCCGAAGACGCAAGTGCGCCAGATCGCCGAGAAACTGGCCCTGCCGAACGCGCAAAAGAAGGATTCGACGGGCATCTGCTTCATCGGCGAACGCCCGTTCCGCGAATTCTTGAACCGCTACCTGTCGTACAAGCCCGGTCCCATGAAGACGGCCGACGGCAAGACCGTGGGCGAACACGTGGGACTGAGTTTTTATACGCTGGGCCAGCGCAAGGGCATCGGCATCGGCGGCGTGAAGTCGTACCAGAACGCGGACGGCAGCAGCGACGCCTGGTATGTGGCGCGCAAGGATATCGCCAACAACACCCTGTGGGTGGTGCAGGGCCATGACCACCCGTGGCTGCTGTCGCCATCCTTGACGGCCGACCAGGCCAGCTGGGTGGCAGGCAGCGCGCCGCAGGCGGGCGCCTTGAGCGCCAAGACGCGCTACCGCCAGGCCGACGTGGCTTGCCAGCTGCTGCCGGACGGGAATGAACTGTTCAGCCTGGCGTTTGACCAGGCGCAATGGGCCGTCACGCCAGGCCAGTCGGCCGTGCTGTATGACGGCGACGTCTGCCTTGGCGGCGGCATCATCGCCAGCGCCACAGGTTTGGCTGGCAGCTAGGAATTGCCTTGCGCGGCGGCAGCGAGTGCCTGCTGCTTGCGCACCATGGCAATCACCGTATTGCGCACGGTTTTCAGGACCGTGTCGGCCATGAACGGTTTCACGATGAAGCCCGACACGCCCATGGCGTGGGCCGCCTGCAGCGAGGCGGCGTCGATGCCGCCCGAAACCATGAAAATGAGCGTCTTCGGATACTGGGCGCGGATGGTCTGCACCACATTGCTCCCGTCTTCCACCTGCTCGCGCGCGATGCACACGAAATGCGGGTGGTGCTTGACCAGCAGCGCCAGCCCCAGCGCGCTGGTATGCGTCTGCCCGCAGACATCGTAGCCGCCATCGGTCAGGACCGTGTTCAGCAGGCCGCGCGCCACGGCGCTGCTATCGATCAGGACTGTCTTTAACATCATGATTACTTTCCTTGCTTGATTTATTCCGTGTTCTGGCCAAAAGAGCTCTATTTTTCCCACACGAGCTTGTTCCAGGTCACGCCTAACGTGACATCCGTTTTCAGCGCCACTAACTTTCTTGAAAGATACAGTATTTCCCGCTCTTTTCGCAGGCTTTCGCCCAGCGCGCCCGGCAAAATGCCCGCGCCCGCCATCACGGCATCGATATTGCCGTAGGCGCGCAACAGTTTCGCGCCCGTCTTCAGGCCGATCTTCGACACGCCGGGGATGCTGTCGGTGACGTCGCCCATCAGCGCCAGCAGGTCGGGCAGCAGGTCCGGCGGCACGCCGAACTTTTTCTCGACCCAGGCGTGGTCGTGCCAGACGCCCTTGAAATGGTCCCACACGAGTGCGCCGTGGGCGATCAAGCCGTGCAAATCCTTGTCGGTGGTGGCGATGACGGCCGCGCCGCGCCCCTCGTGCAGCCAGCGCATGACGGCCGTGCCGATCACGTCGTCGGCTTCCACTTCGGGAATGCTGACCACGTGCATGCCGAAGCTGGCCAGCGTGGCGTAAAAGCCGGGCAAGGCGTCGCGCAGCACCTGCGGCATGGGCTGGCGCCCCTCGCGGTAACCGGCATACAGGGCGTGGCGCCAGGTGGGGCCGCCAAAGTCGAAGGCCGGCAGGATGTGCGTCGGCTCGTGGTCGTTGATGAGGGTGCGGAACGACGACAGCGCATGGCGCAGCGCGATCTCCGCCTTCAGGTCGGAATCGGGTTCAGGACTGGCTTCGTAGACGCGGCGTACGATATTCAAGCCGTCGATAGCGAGGAGTCTGGCCATGCGGTAAGTGGATACTGGTTGAATCGGGCATTTTACCGTATGGTTCCCCGCACATCGGCCTTGAATGCCCCTTATTTGACGAAATCGTAGGGCCCGCCTTTTTCCAGCGCGCGCTGGTAGGCCGGGCGTGCATGGATGCGCTGCAGGAAGGCCGTCAGCTTGGGCAGGCGCTCGTCGAGTCCGCCGCGCATGGCCGCCGCTTCCAGCGGAAAGCTCATCTGGATGTCGGCCGCCGTGAACTCATTGCCGGCAAACCATTTGGTTTTTTCCAGCTCCGCTTCCATATAGGCCAGCTGGCTGTTGATATTGGGCATGATGAAGCTGCTCTTGACCTTGCTGGCGATGCCGCGCGCGATGGGTTTGACGAAAAACGGCATCGGCGACGACTCGACCTTGTCGAACACCAGCTTCAGCAGCAACGGCGGCATGGCCGAGCCTTCCGCGAAATGCAGCCAGTAGGTCCAGCGCAGCTTGTCCGGCGTGCCCGCCGCCGGGATCAATCGGCCATTGCCGTAGCGCTCGACCAGGTAGTCGATGATGGCGCCCGATTCGGCGATGGTGTTGGCGCCATCCGTGATCACGGGCGACTTGCCCAGCGGATGCACGGCCTTCAGCGAAGCGGGTGCCAGCATGGTCTTCGGGTCGCGCTGGTAGCGCTTGACCTCGTAGTCGAGGCCCAGTTCCTCGAGCAGCCAGAGCACGCGCTGCGAGCGCGAATTGTTCAGATGGTGGACGACGATCATGGTTTTCCCGGTAACAATGGTTGAGTTCCAGTATAGCCGGGGATGGCCGGATCGGGTCAGCGCAAGCGAATCGACGAAAATATTGCGAAAAACAGTATTTTCAATTGATAACTTTTCAATAATCCCTTATCTTGTTTTGTTTCCAATAAGTAAGGAAACCCCTGTGGATTTCGACGCAAACAACACTACTCCCCGACAAGAAGCCATCACCTTCAGTGCCACCGGCAGCGAATACTTCCGTATCTGGATCGTCAACCTGCTGCTGAGCATCGTCACCCTGGGCATTTATTCCGCCTGGGCCAAGGTGCGCCGCAACCGCTACTTTTATTCGAGCACCCACCTGGCGGGCGGCAGCTTCGAATACCACGGCAACGCCGTCGCCATCCTGAAAGGCCGCATCGCCGCCGTGGTGCTGATCGCCGGCTACAACATCGCCTTCCAGGTCTCGCCCATCGTGGGCTTGCTGATGTTCGTGCTGCTGGCCGCCATCCTGCCCTGGCTGGTCTGGAAAAGCCTGCAATTCAAGCTGTACAACACCAGCTACCGCGGCATCCGCTTCGGCTTTGGCGGCAGCGCCAGGGAAGCCTACAAGTACTTCCTGTGGCTGCCCATCCTGAATACCTTCACGGGCGGCCTGATGACGCCTTTCCTGCACCAGCGCCTGAAGCGCTTCCAGCACACGCAAAGCCGTTTCGGCGCCACCCATTTCAGCTTTGACGCCACGGTCGGCAGCTTCTACAAGACCTATTTGCTGTTCTTCGCGCTGCTGCTGGGCGGCTTGCTGGTCCTGATTTTCGTCGTCTTCGGCAGCGTGTTCGCCTCGTTTGCGGCCAATGCGAATGACAAGACCAAGGTTGGCAGCCTGCTGTTTGCCATCGGCGCCCTGTACCTGTGGGCGTTCACCGTGCTGCCGCTGTTCCTGACCATGATCCAGAACCTGATCTGGAACAATACGCGCCTGCAGCAGCACCAGTTCCAGTCGCAGCTGACGTGGGGCCGCACCACCTTCGTCATGCTGAGCAACCTGCTGGGCATCGTCGTCACCCTGGGCCTGTTTACGCCATTCGCCCACGTGCGCTGGCTGAAGTACCGCCTGGAAGCGACGTCCATGCTGGTGCACGGCAGCCTGGACGAATTCGTCGCCGCCACGGGCCAGCAAGTATCGGCCACGGGCGAAGGCGTGGTCGACCTGCTGGACTTCGACCTGTCGCTGTAGCATGACGCTCGATCACCACGCGCCGGGTGCGGCCCCCGTGCCCGCGCGCTATTTCGACGGCCAGACCTCGCGCCTGTACCACGTCACGCTCAGCGTGCGCGATGGCCAGGCCGTGCTGGCCGGCGACATCGAGCGCAGCTGCCCGCTGGGCGAACTGCACGTGTCCGAACGCAGCAGCCACGCCGTGCGCAAGGTCAGCTTTGCCGACGGCGCCTACCTGGAAATCGCCGACCAGGCAGCCTTCAACAGCCTGCTGCACGACACGGGCCACCGCGACGGCTGGGTGGTGCGGCTGCAGCAAAGCTGGCGCGGCGCCCTGCTGGCCACCGTGGCCACCATCGTGGCCCTGTGGCTCAGCTATCAATACCTGCTGCCGCTGGCGGCCAAGGGCATCGCGTATACCCTGCCGCAGTCGGTCGAACGGCAACTGGGCCAGGGCGTGCTCGACATGCTGGACCGCCATGTATTCGCGCCCAGCCAGCTCGATGGCGCGCGCCAGCAAGCCTTGCGCGCCCAGTTCGCGCGCCTGGCCACGCCCGGCGACAGCACGCCCGAGCACCGTATCGTGTTTCGCAAGAGCAAGATCGGCCCGAACGCGTTTGCCTTGCCGTCCGGCGACATCGTGCTGACCGACGAAATGATCGAACTGCTGCCGGACGACCAGGCCATCATGGGCGTGCTGGCGCATGAGCTGGGGCATTTGCAGCAGCGCCACCTGACGCGGCGCATCATCCAGACCTCGGCCGTGGGCGCCGGCGCCGCGCTGCTGTTCGGCGACGTGTCGACGGTGGTGGCGACCCTGCCGCCGCTGCTGCTGGACTTGAAGTATTCTCGCGACGTGGAACGCGATGCGGACGACTACGCGATCGCCATGCTGCGCCAGAACGGCATCCCGCTGGAACACCTGGCGCAAGTGTTTGTCGCCCTGGGCAAGCTGGACCACGGCACGCCGTACCTGTCGAGCCATCCGGCCAGCACCGAACGGGTCGAGCGCATCCGCGCCGCACAACGGTGAACACCTGACCAAACATACTGCGCGTCGCGCTTTGCGGCCGGCGATGCTCACCGTACTAAAGTACGGTTGCGCTTCTCGGCCACAAATTGCTACCGCTCGCTACGGTTTTGTCAGGTGTCGCACGTATGGATAGCGTCACTCTGACAGTACACTTTGCCAGTCAGCAAGATCTACAAATCACCGGTACACTCAGCAATATCAGCCTGACTTCCCCGGAGTGCCCATGCACCTAGTACCATTTCGCTACCTGACCTTCATTGCGACGGCAGCCATCTTTGTCCTGTCCCTGTTTTACTACGATCACTACTGGCTGCCCGTGCTGGCCGGCGCGCTGACCCTGGTCGGCATCAGCGACCTGCTGCAAACGAAGCGCGCCCTGCGCCGCAATTACCCCATCCTCGCGCATTTCCGCTTCTTTTTTGAAAGCATCCGCCCTGAAATCCGCCAGTATTTCCTGGAAAGCGACAGCGAAGCGACGCCGTTCTCGCGCAGCCAGCGCAGCATCGTCTACCAGCGCGCCAAGGAGCAGACGGACAAGCGCCCGTTCGGCACCCAGCTCGACGTGTACGAAGCTGGCTATGAATGGATCAACCATTCCATCGCCCCCGCCAAGGTGACGGGCCACGACTTCCGCATCGACATCGGCAACCATCCGGACTGCCCGCGCGCAAAACCGTATTCGGCCAGCGTCTTCAACATCTCGGCGATGAGCTTTGGTGCCCTGTCGGCCAACGCCATCCTGGCCCTGAACGGCGGCGCGCGCAGCGGCGGCTTCATGCACGACACGGGCGAAGGCAGCATCAGCCCCTACCACCGCGAAAACGGCGGCGACCTGGTGTGGGAAATCGGCTCCGGCTACTTCGGCTGCCGCAACCAGGACGGCACGTTTTCCGAGGAACGCTTCATCGCCAACGCCAGCTCGGAGCAGGTGAAAATGATCGAGCTGAAAATGTCGCAGGGCGCCAAGCCGGGCCACGGCGGCGTGCTGCCGGGGCCGAAAGTGACCATCGAGATCGCCACCACGCGCGGCGTGATGGTGGGCGAGGATTGCGTCTCGCCGGCGGCGCACAGCGCCTTTTCCACGCCGCTGGAAATGCTGCACTTTATCGACCGCCTGCGCACGCTCTCCGGCGGCAAGCCGACGGGCTTCAAGCTGGCCATCGGCCACCCGTGGGAATTCTTCGCCATCGTCAAGGCCATGCTGGAAACGGGCATCACGCCCGACTTCATCGTCGTCGACGGCAGCGAAGGGGGCACGGGCGCCGCGCCCCTGGAATTCACGGACCACGTGGGCACGCCGCTGCAGGAAGCGCTGGTGCTCGTGCATAACACCCTGGTGGGCGCCAACCTGCGCGACAGGATCAAGATCGGCTGCTCGGGCAAGATCATCACGGCCTTCGACATCGCCCGCCTGCTGGCGCTGGGCGCCGACTGGTGCAATTCGGCGCGCGGCTTCATGTTCGCGCTGGGCTGCATCCAGTCGCAAAGCTGCCACACGGACCGCTGCCCCACGGGCGTGGCCACGCAAGACCCGCAGCGCCAGCGCGCGCTGGTGGTGTCGGACAAGATCTCGCGCGTGGCGCACTTCCACCAGAACACCATGAAGGCGCTGGCCGAACTGATCGCCGCCGCCGGCCTGGCGCATCCGCAGGAACTGCGCCCGCACCACCTGGTGCGGCGCATCTCGCCGAACCAGGTGAAACTGGCCTCGGCCCTGCTGCCCTTCCTCGAAGCGGGCCAGCTGCTCGACCCGAGCCAGCTGCCGCAGCTGCCGCCCGTGTTCGGCCTGTACTGGCCGAAGGCGCAATCGGCATCGTTCCAGCGCCTGGATTGAACCCGGCTTTGCGCAAGTTGAGCAATACCACTTAATAACCACTTGCGCAAAAACCCAAATCCAATACAATACCAAAATAAGGTCAAAACCAAGGCAGCTTTCCGGTGAGCGCTCCATTGCGCCGCCGCGGGCCACAATACGGACTTGTCGTCATCAGAATGAATACCGGAGGAGTTGCAGCATGGAGCAGGGTTTGCGCGAGAAAGTAGGACAGCTATTCATGGTGGGCTTCGACGCCCTGCAGGCGGACGAGCATATCAAGACCTTGATACGCGACAAGAAGGTGGGCGGCGTGATCCTGTTCCGCCGCAACGTGCATACGCCCGCGCAAGTGTCCGCCCTGTGCCGCGAACTGCAGGAAATCAACGCGGAAGTGTCCGACATTCCGCTGCTCATCTCCATCGACCAGGAAGGCGGCATGGTGATGCGCATCGAGCAGGGCGTCACGCCGATTCCCGCGGCGATGGCTTTCCAGGCGGCCGGCTCCATCGACGACTGCGAACGCATGAACCAGATCAGCGGCGATGAAATGCGCCAGGTGGGCATCAACCTGCTGCTCGCCCCCGTGCTGGACGTGAACAACAACCGCAACAACCCCGTCATCGGTGTGCGCGCGTATGGCGAGGATGCCGCCACCGTCATCGACTACGGCATGGCGGCCATGCGCGGCCAGCGCGCCAGCGGCATGGCCGTCACCGCCAAGCACTTCCCCGGCCACGGCGACACGGCCACCGACACGCATTACGCCATGGCCCTGGTCCCGCACGACAAGGAACGCCTGCGCGCCGTGGAACTGGCGCCGTTCCGCGCGGCCATTGCCGGCGGCGTGGACGCCATCATGACGGCGCACGTGGTCTTCCCCGCCTTCGAGGCCGACACCAGCGTGCCGGCCACCCTGTCGAAAGGCGTGCTGACGGACCTGCTGCGCGGCGAGTTGAAATACCAGGGCGTCGTCATTACCGATTGCCTGGAAATGGCGGCCATTGCCGACGGCATCGGCATCGCCCAGGGCGCCATCGCCACCCTGCAGGCAGGCGCCGACATCGTCCTCATTTCGCACCGCGAAGCACAGCAGACGGCCGCCATCGACGCCGTCATCGCCGCCGTGGAGCGCGGCGACATCGCGCTCTCCCGCATCGACGCCGCTTGTGCCCGCGTGGCTGAACTCAAGCGCAACCGCGCCGTGCGCGACTGGCGCACGCGCCCGCTCACGCCGCCGGCGCTGATGCAGCCGGCCGCCATGGCCCTGTCGCAGCTGCTGCAAAAAGCGGCATTGCGCGTGCAGGGCGACTACCGCCCGCTCGACGCCAGCCTGCCCGTGACCCTGCTGACGGTGGAAGTGCGCTCGCGCAGCGAAATCGACGAAGTGGCGCTGGGCCGCAACAAGGAAGCGCGCAGCTCGATGCTGCCGGCGCTGCTCGAAGCGGGCCTGGACGTGCGCGAGTACGCCTTGTCGGCCGAGGCGCTGGACGACGAAGTCAATGCAGCCATCGCCTTTGCGCAAGGCGCGCAGCAGATCGTGCTGCAAACGTATAACGCCATGTTCGTCGACGGCCAGCGACGCCTCGTCGACGCCCTGCCGCAGGATAAACTGTGGCTGGTGGCGGGCCGCCTGCCGTATGACCTGGACCTGGCGCCGAAGGCGCAAGGCCGCCTGGCCGCCTTCGGCTGCCGTCCGGCCGCGCTGGTGCCCGTAGTGGAAAAACTGGCGGGCAAGGCGTAAAGCCACGCCCCCTCCTGCACATGCCGGGCCTTGCCCGGCATTTTTTATGCCGCGTCGCAATCGAAGCGCACGCCCGTCATCTGTTCGCTCAGCATCCATAGCCGGCTTGCCTGCCCGGGATCGATGGCCCAGCGCCGCACGCCCGGCCCCATGCTGTCGTCCTCCACCAAGGGGGCGATATCGCCATCCTCGCAATACACGCCGCCAATGCCCTCAAGCTGCGCGCTGGTGGCGCACCAGACGGTGGTGGCCGCTCCCTGCGCCACATTCTTGAAACCCGACTGCGGCGGCGGATTCACGTGGCCCGCATCGTCAAGCGCTCCCACCCTGCGCAAATCATCCTGGTCCAGGTGGCGCACCAGCGGCGTCAGGATAGCCCCCGGATGCAGCGAGTAGGCGCGCACGCCGTGCGCCGCGCCGCGACGGTCCAGCTCCACGGCAAACAGCGCATTGGCGCTTTTCGACTGCGCGTACGCGCGCCATTTATCGTACGGCTGGCGCAGGAAATGCGGGTCGTCCAGGTCGACGCCCGCCTGCCGGTGTCCCAGCGACGACACGCACACCACGCGCGCGCCCTGCGCCTGCAGCAAGGCGGGCCACAGGCGCGCCGTCAACTGGAAATGCCCCAGGTGATTCGTCGCGAACTGCGCCTCGTAGCCACGTGCATCGCGCAGCAAGGGCGTGGCCATGATGCCTGCGCCGTTCACCAGCAGGTGCAGGGTGCGGCCGGTGGCAAGGAAGGCGGCCGCGAATGCGTCGATCGATTGCGGATCGAGCAGGTCGAGCGCCGCGACCTCCACGCCAGCCATGCCGGACAGGGCCGCTTGCGCCTGATGCTGGTCGCGCGCCGGCACCAGCACCCTGGCGCCGGCGCCAGCCAGCACGCGCACCGTTTCCAGCCCCAGGCCCGACGCGCCGCCCGTGACGATGGCCTGCACGCCGGACAGGTCGCGGCCGGCCAGCACCTCGCTGGCGGTCGTGGCCGCGCCGAAGCCGGAATGAAGGGGAATTTGCCTGTGATCGCCGTATGTCATGTCTGCCTCTGCATGTGGGTGGCCAGCGCGGGATGGCTGGCGACATGCGTATTTTGCGCGAGCAGTTCTGGACGGTGAATGGCGTAAAATCCGCAATACTATCGCCATCGTCCAGAATTGCCGCCACCATGGATTTGCTCTCCGATGTACTCTCGCTGTTTGATACGCGCAGCTCCTACTTTGCCGGCCTGAAGGCGGGCGGCGAGTGGGCCATCGATTTTCCGCCGCCGGACGGCATCAAGTTCAACGCCGTGATCGAAGGCGCTTGCTGGCTGACGGTCGCGGGCATCGACGCTCCCGTGCAGCTGCAGACGGGCGACTGCTTCCTGCTGGCGCCGGGACGCGCGTTCACCCTGGCCAGCACGCCCGGCTTGCCGGCCGCACCAGCGCTGGAAGTGTACCGGCACACGCAGCAGGGCGTGGCCCGCCACGGCGCGCCGCAGCACGATTTCTTCCTCATCGGCGGACGCTTCCACTTTGGCGACGAAGCAGCCATCCTGCTCGACTGCCTGCCGCCGCTGCTGCACGTGCGCGGCGATACGGACCAGGCCAGCGTGCTGCACTGGGCCTTGCAACGGCTGGCGCAGGAACTGCAGGCGACGGCGCCCGGCGCGGCGCTGATGACGCGCCACCTTGGCCACATGATGCTGCTGCAAATGCTGCGCCAGTATCTTGAAGCGCAGGCCTCGCACCCGGTGGGCTGGCTGTTCGCGCTGGCCGATCCACGGCTGCGCGCCGCCATCGAGGCCATGCACGCGCAACCGGCGCGGCGCTGGACCTTGTCGCAGCTGGCTGCCGTCGCGGGGCAGTCGCGCTCCGCCTTTGCCTTGCACTTCAAGAAGCGGGTGGGCGTAACGCCGCTCGACTATCTGCTGCGCTGGCGCATGCGCCTGGCCACGCGGCGCCTGAAGGGCGGCAGCGCACCCGTCACCTTGATCGCGCAGGCGCTGGGCTACGATTCCGACAGCGCCTTCAGCCACGCCTTCAAGCGCGTCATGGCTTGCTCGCCGCGCCAGTACCGGCTGCGCCACGCGGATACGCAGGCGTAAAAAAACCCGCGCTTGCGGGTTTTAATCATACAAGGTCAGCGCGCCGGCACGGGCGGCAAGGCCGCCACCGCCAGCAAGGCAAACGGTCCGAGAAACAGGCCGATGCCGAACCACAGTCCCCCGTGGCGGCCGCGCCGGCTGGCCAGCAGCCAGGTGGCGACCGCAAACAAAAACATGAAGATCAACAGTATCGCCATTGCCACTCCTTGCCATGCGGAAAGCCCAGTGTAGCCCACGGGCGCGCCCGTGGCTACACTGCAATTAGCGCTGCACCTGCATCAGTATCACGCGCTTGCTGCTGCCATCGGCTGGCGGCGCGCTTGACGGCGGCGACGGGCTGTCGCACGAGCCGCAGGAACCGCAACCGCTGCCGCAGCCCGGCGCCACCTTGAAGAAGGTCGACATCTTCGCTTCATCGAGGCCGCAGCGCACGAGGCCCCGCACGATGGCGCGGCGCACGCCCGCCGGCAGGTACTTGGTTGAAAAATGCAACAGCGCGGCTGCGACGATCAGGGCGACGATGAGGGTTTGCCACATGGTTTTCTCCTAAGCGCCCAGCATCAGGGCGACACGGTACGTGATGAACGAGGCGGCATACGCCAGCGCGAACATGTAGCCGGCCATCAGCAGCGGATAGCGCCAGCCGCCCGTCTCGCGCTTGACCACGGAGAGCGTCGACAGGCACTGCGGCGCGAACACATACCAGGCCAGCAAGGACAGCGCGGTCGCCAGCGACCACGAATGGGCGATCAGCGGCTCCAGCGTGGTGGCCAGCGCGTCGCCCGTTTGCGACAGCGCATACACGGTACCCAGGGCGCCGACGGCCACTTCGCGCGCCGCCATGCCCGGCACCAGCGCGATGCAGATCTGCCAATTGAAGCCGATGGGCGCGAAGATCACTTCCAGGCCGCGGCCCAGGATGCCGGCCAGGCTGTAGTAGATCGGCGGGTGGATGGCGTTATCCGGCGCGCCGGGGAAGGTGCTGAGGAACCACAGGATGATCATCAGGCTCAGGATGATGGTACCGACGCGCGTGAGGAAGATCTTCGCGCGCTCCCACAGGCTGACGGCCAGGTTGCGCAGGTGCGGCCAGTGATAGGCGGGCAATTCCAGCATCAGCGGCTGGTTGCCGCGCACGCCCATGCCGCGCTTCATGACCCAGGCCACGGCCATGGCCGAGATGATGCCGGCGAAGTACAGCACGAACAGCACCAGGCCTTGCAGGCTCAGATAGCCCCATACCTGGCGTTCCGGGATAAAGGCGGCGATGATCAGCGCATACACGGGCAGGCGCGCCGAACACGTCATCAGCGGCGCGATCATGATGGTCACCAGGCGATCGCGCGGATTCTGGATGGTGCGCGCCGCCATCACGCCGGGAATGGCGCAGGCAAAGCTCGACAGCAGCGGGATGAAGGCGCGGCCGGACAGGCCCACGCCGCCCATCAGGCGATCCAGCAGGAAGGCGGCGCGCGGCAGGTAGCCGCAGTCTTCCAGGCTCAGGATGAAGAAGAACAGGATCAGGATCTGCGGCAGGAACACCAGCACGCTGCCGACGCCGCCGATGATGCCTTCCACCAGCAGGCTTTTCAGGTGACCGTCTGGCATGTTCGCCGTCAGCACGGCGCCCAGGTGGCCCACGCCATCGGTGATCATTTCCATCGGCGTGGCGGCCCAGGCAAACACGGCCTGGAAGATCAGGAACATCAGCACGGCCAGGATGATGGGGCCGAACACGGGGTGCAGCACCACGTCGTCGATCTTTTCCGTCAGGTTGCCCTTGTCGCTCGTGTCATTGCTGACGGCGGACAGGATGCGGCGCACTTCGCGCTGGGTTTCTTCGACGGTGACAGCATCGATGGCCGCCAGCGGTTTCGCTTCCACGGCCGGCAGCGGCAGCATGGCGTCGATGGCGTTCAGCAAGGCTTTTTCGCCATCGTGCTGCACCGCCACGGTTTCCACCACGGGCATGCCCAGTTCCTGCGACAGTTTCACCGTGTCGATCAGCATGCCGCGCTTGCGCGCCACGTCCGTCATGTTCAGGGCCAGCAACATGGGCAGGCCCAGGCGCTTGACTTCCAGCACCAGGCGCAGATTCAGGCGCAGGTTGGTGGCGTCGACAACGCAGATGATGGCGTCCGGACGCGGGTCGCCGCGGCGCAAGCCGCCCACCACGTCGCGCGTGATGGCTTCATCGGGCGTGGTGGCCGACAGGCTGTAGGCGCCCGGCAGGTCGAGCAGGCGCACGGGCTTGCCGGCTGGCGAGGTGAAATGGCCTTCCTTGCGCTCGATGGTCACGCCGGCGTAGTTCGCCACTTTCTGGCGCGCGCCCGTCAAACGGTTGAACAGGGCGGTCTTGCCGCAGTTCGGATTGCCCAGCAAGGCAATTTGTGGCTGATGCGGCGGCTTGTGCACGCCTGCATCCACGATAGTTTCGACAGCACCCATGGTCATTCCGGTTGAAGCAGCGGTTGAATCGTAATCAGCGCCGCTTCGAAGCGGCGCAGTGCGAACGTGGCATTGCCGACCTTGATGGCCAGCGGATCGCCGCCGGGAATGCCGCGCTTGAGCATGCGGATTCGTTCGCCGGGAACGAACCCCAGCTCCATCAAGCGGCGGGCCAGGTCGACGCCGTCCTCCGTCTGTCCTGCCGTGTGGGGCGTGATATGCAACACCGTGCCGCTCTGGCCGACTGCCAGCGCATCGAGTGTCATCATGGGTGGAACTAGAGTCATGAGCAAATTCCGTTCAAATTAAGAACACCTGATACCGGCGACGGCGCAAGGCGCCTCGCACCGGTTCCAGGTTTGTGAGGTAAAACGCAACTGTTGCGCATTACCGACAAGCGGCCATTCAATCTGTCCAGACGGCGACCGTCCGAGACAATACCAGCATTATAAACATGAATGCGAATAGTTTTTATTTAGCCCGGAGAGCCGCCCCCATCAAGGGCTGCGTCATTCGGAAACATGGCCTGTGAAGCTGCGGCGCCAAGCCGCCAACTGCCGCACACTTGATCAAAATCACTTGCATTGTCCCCCGCTTTGCGCGACAATGAAACGTAATGATAATGATTCTCATTAAAACACTAGCAACAATGCTTTCCAGCACTAGTGTCTGTTCATCCTCCAGCCAGAAGGTGTATCAATGATTGTATGTGTCTGCAACAACATATCTGATCGTGAAATCCGTCAAGCCGTCGATCTTGGCCTGTCCAGCATGGCCGAACTGCGCCGCGACTTGGGCGTGGCCACCTGCTGCGGCAAATGCCACACCTGCGCGCGGGAAGTGCTGAACGATCACCTGAACGCCACCGTGGCGCTGCAAGAAACCGTATTGATGCGAGCTGTACTGACAAACTAAAGAAAGCGATGAACGCCATGACGATGATGCCCCCGCCCGTAACGGTGCAGGCCGTGCAGCAATTTGCCGACTTCGACAAGAAGCGCAACAAATTCGCGCCGCTGATGGCCATCGTCGTCCTGCACATCGCCGGCTTTTACGCCATCCAGAGCGGCCTGCTGAGCCGTGTGGTCACGGCGGCCATGCCGACCATCACCACCATCAGCATCATCGCCCCGCCGGCGCCGCCCAAGCCGCCGGCGCCGTCTGTACCGAAAACCGTGGAATTGAGCGCCCCCGTGCCGCGCGCCGTGATCCCGCCGCTGCCGCTGATCGCCGTGGCGCCGAGCGAACCGACGATCACGCCGCCGCAGCCGACGCGCGCCGAAGCGGCACCGGTTGCCACCGCCGCACCGACAGCGCCATCGACACCGTCGCCGACGCCTCCGGCGCCGTCGACGCCGCGCACCGTCAGCAGCGTCGAATACATCAAGGCGCCGCAACTGATCTACCCGAATCTGTCGCGCCGCCTGGGCGAAAGCGGCACCGTGGTGTTGCGCATCCTGATCAATGAAAAGGGCTTGCCCGAGCAAATCCTGATCCATAAATCGACCGGCTACGGCAACCTCGACGAAGCGGGCCGCCAGGCCGCCCAGCGCGCGCTGTTCAAGCCGATGATCGAAAACGGCAAGCCTGTTCCCGTGTACGTGTTAGTACCGCTGACCTTCCAACTGAGCTAGCCTTCCGGCGGCCCTTGCGCCGCTGCCAGCCCGCAAGCACCGCACCCTGTGCCCTGCTTGCTTTTTTGCGCCCTGTTTTCTGTACCAGTCAAGCAACTGCTTGTTTCAGTCTGCCAGCCTACATCCCCGGGCCAGGCAGACTTTTTTTTGCGCGCTACATCTCCGCCCACATCCTGAGCAGGTTGTGATAATGCCCCGTCAAGCCCACCGTCGCCGGCGAATCGCCGTGTTCTCCGCGCACGCTCTGGATGTTTTGATCGAGCTCAAACAGCATGCTGCGCTTCCAATCCTCGCGCACCATGCTTTGCGTCCACAGGAAGGAGCAGATGCGCTCGCCGCTGGTGACGGGCAGCACCTGATGCACGCTGCTCGACGGATACACGATCACGTCGCCGGCCGGCAATTTCACTTCATGCGTGCCATACGCGTCGACCACCACCAGCTCGCCGCCTTCATACTCGTCCGGCTCGCTCAAAAACACGGTCGACGAGACGTCGGCGCGCATCGATTGCATGCCGTTTTTCGGCGTGCGGATGGCGCCGTCGATATGCAGGCCATAGTGCTCGCCGCCCGCATAGCTGTTGAAGAACGGCGGCAGGATGCGCAGCGGCAGCACGGCGGAAAAGAACAGGGGATTGGCCATCAGCGCGCGGCTGACGATCTCGCCCAGTTCCAGCGCCAGCGGCGAACCTTCCGCCAGCTGGCGGTTGCGCTTGACTTGCGCGCCTTGCGCCCCGACGCTGGCGCGCCCGTCGACCCAGTCCGTCTGCGCCAGGCGCTGGCGAAACTGCGTGACCTGTTCCGGCGTCAGCACGCCGGGTATATGCAGCATCATCTTGCTATCCTTTTTCAGTAAATATCGCTGCCTGATTATCGCATCGCCGGCAGCGGCCAAGAAGACACAAAAGCAAGAACGGAGCAACATTTCCCGCCTTTTCAGCGCGGCCATGCAGGCGCGCCAGCAGCAGCAAAAAAGCGCCAGGAACGCGAATGAGAATGGCCATCATTTTCCTTGGCAAATAAAAAACGGAAAAATGTGGCAATCCATTTGAGAATGGGTTTTATTCGCACGATATTTACGTTAAAAAGACGGAAAAATGCCGTTTACCGCCCGAAATCGCCCATATTTTGCGCTATCATGCGGGCATAGCGAAACCGGCAACCTGCGCGCCACCAGGCAGCCAGCGCCACCCGGCAGTGAACGCCAGCAGCCTCCGGTTTCATCATCGAACGCGACACAGAACAAAGGAAATCCCATGAAGGGCGATAAAGAAGTCATCCGCATGCTCAACGCACAGCTCACCAATGAACTGTCGGCCATCAACCAGTACTTCCTGCATGCGCGCATGTACAAGCACTGGGGCCTGGAAAAGCTGGGCAAGAAGGAATACGAAGAATCGATCGGCGAAATGAAACACGCCGACAAGCTGATCGACCGCATCCTGATGCTCGACGGCCTGCCGAACCTGCAAGCGCTGCACAAGCTGCTGATCGGCGAGAACACGCCGGAAATGCTGGAATGCGACTTGAAGCTGGAACGCGCCGCACACGCCACCGTCAAGGAAGGCATCGCCATCAGCGAAAAAGCGGGCGACTACGTCTCGCGCGACCTGTTCCTGATGATCCTGGAAGATACGGAAGAACATATCGACTGGCTGGAAACGCAGATCGACCTGATCGCCAAAGTCGGCATCCAGAACTACCTGCAAAGCCAGATGGCGATTGAAGAGTAATTTTTCTTCGAGGCAGATAAAAAAACCGGCAATCGCCGGTTTTTTTACGTCCGTGCCTTTACTGCGGCACGGTATCCTTGAACGATGGCCGTTCGGACAGTTTGTCGAACAGGCGCGCCAGCGCGGGGTGATCGGCGCGCCAGTCGATTTCCGGGAAGCGGAAGCTGAGCCAGCCCAGGGTGCAGCCCACGGCCACGTCGGCCAGGGTGTAGTTCTTGCCGGCGCAATATGCGCTCTCGCCCAGGCGCGCTTCCAGCGCCGCCAGGCCCAGGGTGACTTTGTCCAGCTGGCGCGCGATCCAGGCCGCGCTTTGCTGCTCGGGCGGGCGCTGCGTGCGCTCCAGGCGCACCAGCACACCCGCGTCGAGAATGCCGTCGGCCAGCGCTTCCCAGTTCTTGATATCGGCCCGCTCGCGGCCATTGCCGCCCGCCGGCAGCAGCTTGCACACGGGCGTGAGCGTGTCGAGGTATTCGACGATGACTTTCGAATCGATCAAGGTGCTGCCATCCTCCATCACCAGGCAGGGCACCTTGCCCAGGGGATTGGCCTGGGCGATGCGGGTTTCCGGCACCCACACGTTTTCCAGCTCGAAGACATAGTCGAGCTTTTTTTCCGCCAGCACGATGCGGGCTTTGCGGACATACGGGCTGGCGAGGGAACCGATCAGTTTCATAGGTACTTTAAGGTAGGGGAGCAGCAAGCAGTATAGCATCGGCGGCAGCGCTGTTTGGCAGCACGCGCCCGGCGGCCCGGCGGGTGTGGCAGGCACGCCGCATCGGCGCCGGATTCGGTCCAAAAGCGGCGTGCCGGCGGCCAACGGACGGCTGGCCAGCGGCCAGCGGTGGTAAAATCGCCCTTTACTGTGGCGCCGTCAGTGTTGCTGTATTGCAATAGCCCTGCCCTCCCCGCGCGCCACACGCCAACCGTTTCTTTAACTTGCGTCCGCTCTCATGACTTCTACTACTCCGTATTCCACGCTGTCGGCCCTGTCTCCGCTCGATGGCCGCTACGCCAGCAAGACCGATCTGCTGCGCCCGATCCTGTCCGAAGCCGGTTTCATGCACCACCGCGTGAAGGTGGAAATCTCCTGGCTGCAAGCGCTGTCGCAAGCCGGTTTCGCCGAAATCAAGCCTTTTTCGGCAGAAGCGAGCGCCCTGCTCGACAAGATGGCAGCCGACTTCTCGGAAGCCGACGCGGCCCGCATCAAGGCCATCGAAGCGGTCACCAACCATGACGTCAAGGCCGTCGAGTACTGGCTGAAGGAACAAGTGGCGGACGTGCCGGAACTGGTGGCGGCGTCGGAATTCATCCATTTCGCCTGCACCTCGGAAGACATCAACAACACTTCGCACGGCATGATGCTGAAAGCGGCCCGCGATGGCGTGATGCTGCCGGCATTGAACGGCCTGGTGGCCAAGCTGACGCAAATCGCGCACGACAATGCGGACGTGCCGATGCTGTCGCGCACGCACGGCCAGACGGCCAGCCCGACCACCCTGGGCAAGGAATTTGCCAACGTCGTGGCCCGCTTGCAGCGCGCCGTGAAACGCATCGAGCAAGTGGAAATCCTCGGCAAGATGAATGGCGCCGTCGGCAACTACAACGCCCACCTGTCCGCCTACCCCGGCTTCGACTGGCCGGCTTTCTCCAAGGCCGTCATCGAACAGCGCCTGGGCCTGGTGTTCAATCCGTACACCATCCAGATCGAGCCGCACGACTACATGGCCGAACTGTTCGACGCCTTCGCGCGCGCCAACACGATCTTGCTGGACCTGAACCGCGACATCTGGACGTACGTGTCGCTGGGCTACTTCAAGCAGAAACTGAAAGCGGGCGAAATCGGTTCCTCGACCATGCCGCACAAAGTCAACCCGATCGACTTCGAAAACTCGGAAGGCAACCTGGGCCTGGCCAACGCCGTGCTGAAACACCTGTCGGAAAAACTGCCCGTCTCGCGCATGCAGCGCGACCTGACCGATTCGACCGTGCTGCGCAACATCGGCGTGGGCCTCGGCTACACCCTGCTGGCCTATGACAGCTGCCTGCGCGGCTTGAACAAGCTGGAAGTGAACCATGCGCGCCTGGCGCAAGACCTGGACGCGACGTGGGAAGTGCTGGCCGAGCCCGTGCAAACCGTGATGCGCCGCTATGGCATCGAAAACCCGTACGAGCAGCTGAAAGAGCTGACGCGCGGCAAGGGCATCTCGAAAGAAGCGCTGCAAACCTTCGTCAATGGCCTGGCCATTCCGCAGGATGCCAAGGACGTGCTCCTGACCATGACGCCGGCTAACTACATCGGTATCGCCGCGCAATTGGCCAAAGCCATCTAAGCAGTTTCCACATGGGGATCTTCACGATCCCACTCCCACGGGGCGGCCAGCACACAAATGCTGCCCGCCCCGCGGTTTTTCCGGCAATCTTTCTTGTAGAATCTGCAGCACGCAGCGCAATTTGCTTTTCTTTGGTATATTAGGCCGAATTAGTCCTAACACGTACTACTTTCAAGAAAGCCGTCGATGCAACGCTACACCACCACCGCCATCATCCTGCACTGGCTGACCGCCCTGCTGATCATCAGCGCCTTCGTCATGGGCCTGGTCATGGTCGATATTCCCGGCCTGACGCCCACCAAACTCAAATATTTCTCGTGGCATAAGTGGCTGGGCGTGACCGTGCTGGCCATCGCCGCCATCCGCCTGTTGTGGCGCAAGGCCAACGTGCCGCCGCCGCACCCTGCCAGCATGGTGGCCTGGCAAAAGAAGGCGGCCGACGCCATGCATGTGCTGTTATACATCCTGATCTTCGCCGTGCCCGTCTCCGGCTACCTGTACACCCTGGCCGCCGGCGTGCCCGTGGTCTACCTGGGCCTGTTCCAGCTGCCCGTCATCATGGCGCCAAACCCGGAACTTAAGCCACTTTTAAAAGAGATTCATTATGTTCTGAACATGACGATGGCCGCCGCCGTGGCCGCCCATGTGCTGGCGGCGCTGAAGCACCAATTCATCGACCGCGATGGCGTACTGAAACGCATGCTGCCATAAGAACGTCGAACCAAACCTGCTGCGCGTCGCGATTTGCGGTTTTGTCCGGCGTTCCAAGCCCTTCTTAATCTGCTTTGCTCACTGAAACTCCAGGAAAAATAAGATGAAAACCACCCAACGCATCGTCCTCGCTTCCCTGCTGGGCCTGTCCGTGGCCGCCACCGCCGCCACCCTGCTGAAAGTCGACCCCGCCAAGACCAGCGTGTCGGCCGTGTTCAAGCAAATGAACGTGCCCGTGGAAGCGAAGTTCAAGAAATTCAATATCGCCATCGATTACAACCCGGCCACGCCGGACGCGTCGAAAGCATCGGTGGAAATCGAGACGGCCAGCATCGATATCGGCGACCCGGAATACAACAAGGAAGTGGCCAAGAAAGAATGGTTTAACGCGGCCCAGTTCCCGAAAGCCACCTTCGTCTCGAGCAGCATCAAGGCCGCCGGCGCGGGCAAGCTGACGGTCAGCGGCAAGCTGAGCATCAAAGGCAAGACCACCGACGTGACCTTCCCCCTGACGGTGAAAGCCGACGGCGGCAAATATGCGTTCGACGGCGCCCTGCCGATCAAGCGCCTGACCTACAACATCGGCGAAGGCGAGTGGAAAGACACGAGCATGGTTGCCGACGAGGTCACCATCAAGTTCCACGTCGCCGCGCAGTAACACCTGAGAAAACGTCCATGGCTGCGTTGCTCTTGCCTCGTCGTACTATTCGTACTGCCTTCGGCAAGGCGCCTTGCCCTGAACGTTTTTCAACCGCTACTGATTAAAATCACACCACCAACCGATTCTTTTTAGGATATTGATGAAACTTAAGCACTTGATGATCGCCGTGCTGGCAGCCGCCGGCGCGGGTTCGGCCATGGCCGCTACCGACACCTACAACCTCGACCCGACGCACACCTTCCCCAGCTTCGAAGCCGATCACATGGGCATGTCCGTGTGGCGCGGCAAGTTCAACAAGACCAAGGGGACGGTCACCCTGGACCGCGCCGCCAAGGCGGGCAGCCTGGACCTCGTCATCGATGCCGATTCGATCGACTTCGGCCTGGACGCCATGAACACGCACGCGAAGAAAGCGGACATGTTCAACGTCGAGAAGTTCCCTGAAATCACCTACAAGAGCAAGTCGCTCAAGTTCAACGGCGAGCAGCTGGTGGAAGTCGATGGCGAACTGACCCTGCTGGGCGTGACCAAGCCCGTCAAGTTGAACGTGAGCAAGTTCAAGTGCATCATGCACCCGCGCTACAAGCGTGAAGTGTGCGGCGCCGATGCCACTGCAGAATTCAAGCGCAGCGACTTTGGCTTGAACTACGGCATGCCGGCGTTCTCGCCGGAAGTCAAGCTGGCCATCCAGGTGGAAGCCATCAAGGCCGATTAAACACTGCCTTGCCGCATGACAAGCCCGCCTCGCTGCCCGCAGCCAGGCGGGCTTTTGCATGCGCCATGCGAATCCGCTGGACTTTTCTATCGTGCGGCATCAGTATCAATTTGCCATGACGTGCAGGCCGCACCGCTCTGGCACAACCACTCATCCATCGCGCGGAGGATTACATGAATTTCATTATCTGGATCGTTATTGGCGGTGTCATCGGCTGGCTGGCCAGCATGGTCATGAAAACGGATGCGCAACAGGGCATCTTCCTCAATATCGTCGTCGGTATCGTCGGCGCCTTCCTGGGCGGCTGGCTGCTGGCGCCCCTGTTCGGCACGGGTACCATCAACAGCGACAATTTCAGCCTGTCTTCGCTGCTCGTCTCGTTCCTGGGCGCCGTGATCCTGCTGGGCATCGTGAATCTTTTGCGCCGCGGCAAAATACGCTAAGCAGACCAAAAGCAGCACATCCGCAAATGGCCGGGCCGCGCAGGCGCCCGGCCATTTTTATTGCTGCCAGGACAATTGTATGGACAATACCACAGCCGCGGCACGGGAAAATGCCCGCTGGCAGCCACTTTCTCCCCCTGTGATGTCGAAAATAGTGCTATTTAAACAAGCAACTACAAACATGCCGCCGGGAAAATGTGATTGACTAGTGCGAGTTCGGTGCGGATACTCTAGGTCGCCCGCTGAGAAAAAACACTGGGTACACGTTGGTTCCGACTTCCCTTCATGTAAAAGACTAGAACTCGAATGAAAAAATCTTTAATCGCGCTCGCTATCCTGAGCAACTTCGCACACGCCGACGAAGGCATGTGGATGCCCCAACAGCTGCCACAAGTAGCCAAGGAACTGAAAGCGGCCGGACTGAAACTCGATCCGACCACCCTGACCAAACTGACCGAGTTCCCGATGGGCGCCATCGTCAGCCTGGGCGGTTGCTCAGCCTCGTTCGTCTCGCCGCAAGGCCTGGTTGCCACCAACCACCATTGCGTCTACAACAGCGTAGCGGTCAATTCGACCAAGGAGCGCGATTTGCTGGCCAACGGCTTCCTGGCCAAGACGTTCGCTGAAGAATTGCCGGCCGCCCCAGGCAGCCGCATCTTCGTCACCTCCGCCGTGACCAATGTCAGCGACAAGATCATCACCGCCGACGTAGCCAAGCTGCAAGGCAAGGCACGCATCGACGCGATCGAGAAAAACCAGAAGAAACTGGTCGCCGAATGCGAAAAAGAAGCAGGTTTCCGCTGCACCGTGTCGAGCTACTACGGCGGCCTGGAGTTCTACCTGATCAAGCAACTGGAAATCCGCGACGTGCGCCTGGTGCACGCGCCTCCTGCCGGCGTGGGCAAGTTCGGCGGCGACACCGACAACTGGATGTGGCCACGCCACACGGGCGACTACGGTTTCTACCGCGCCTACGTCAGCAAAGACGGCAAAGCTGCCGACTTCAGCAAGGACAACGTGCCATACCAGCCAAAACACGTGCTGAAACTGGCCAAGGATGGCTTGAAAGAAGGCGATTTCGTCATGGCGCTGGGCTACCCTGGCCGCACCAACCGTCACCGCCTGCCATCGGAAGTGGCGTTCACGTTTGACTGGAACTACCCGGCCTTCGTGAAAGCGTCGGGCGAAACCCTGGCCATCATCGCGCGCGAAACCAAGGACAACAAGGATGTTGCCCTGAAATACGCGGGCCAGGTGGCTGGCGTGAACAATTACTACAAGAACCGCCAAGGCATGCTCGATTCGTACGCGGGCAGCGACTTCCTGGCACGCAAGACGGCAGAACATGAAGCCCTGAAAACCTGGGTCAACGCGAATGCTGCCCGCAAGGCGGAATTTGCCGGCGACATCGAGCAAGTGGAAAAGCTGATCGCCGAGCGCGATGCCGACACCAAGCGCGATTTCTTCCTGGGCTACGCACAGCCACGCCTGCTGAACACGGCACGCAGCCTGTACCGCCTGTCCAACGAAAGCACCAAGGCCGATACGGAACGCAAGTCCGGCTACCAGTCGCGCGACTTGCCACGCCTGGAAGCGGGCATCACCTCGGTCGAACGCACCTACGATGAAAAAGTCGACAAGGCGCTGGTACTGAACAGCCTGGCCAAGTACGCCGCGCAACCGGCAGCACAGCGCCGCGCCAGCTTTGACGCCGCCATCGGCATCAAGGACGGCATGTCGCCAGCCGACCTGTCCGCCGCCCTGGACAAACTGTATGCGGGCAGCAAGCTGGCCGACAAGGCCGAGCGCGCAGCATGGCTGAAACGCACGCCAGCCGAATTCCAGGCCAGCAAGGACAGCTTCATCCAGGCAGCCGTCGCCATGTACCCGGATTCGCTGAAAAACGAAGCGGAAGACGAAGAACTGGCAGGCAAGATCCAGCAAGCCTACGCCAACTACATGAAAGCAAAAATTGCCTTCATGAAGAGCAAAGGCCAAGCCGTCTATCCTGACGCCAACAGCACCCTGCGCGTCACCTTCGGCCGCGTTGCCGGCCGTGACCATGGTGCCGACGGCACCACCTGGACCGCGTTCACCACCGTCAATGGCGTGGTGGCCAAAGCCACGGGCCAGGGCGAGTTCAATGCACCGGCAAATCAACTGGCCGCGATCAAAGCCAAGGACTTCGGTAAATTCGTCGATCCGAAGCTGAAAACCGTGCCGGTCGACTACCTGGCGACCCTGGACATCACCGGCGGCAATTCCGGTTCGGCTGCGCTGAACTCGAAAGGCGAATTCATCGGCCTGGCCTTCGATGGCACGCTGGACTCGATCATTTCCGATTGGGACTACAACAAGGCCAACACCCGCTCGATCCAGGTCGACCTGCGCTACATGCTGTGGAACATGAAACACATCGACCACGCAGACAACCTGCTGAAAGAAATGGGCGCTGAATAACAAAAAGCAATAACCCGGCAACGAGCGCTTTAGCCTGAGCCACTCCTGCGGGAGTGGCTTTTTTTCGCCTAACGTTTTTTCACTTTCGCAAAACGGTAAGGTACGGCTTGTTCTGCGCCAAACACTTGCGCGCTGCCACTTCCCAGCGGCAACATGACCCGCCGGCCATCCTGCAGCAGCAGGGCCAGGTCGGCGCCGGGAAAGCGCTGCGCCAGCAGTGGATGGGCTTGCCGTTCGATGGGGGCGGCGGGAATCACGATGCGGTAGTCGCTCTCGCCAAAGTCCAGCAGCAGCGTGGGAAGCGCTTCAAGCCCCGGCAGCGCCGTGATGCGCAGGCGCGCGCTTCCCTTGACGAGCTCGAAGGCCGACCACAGGGGCAAGGTGCGCTGCGTGGCGCCGATCTGCAGCAGCGGCGCGTGGCGCGCATCCGCCGACGTCAGCACGATGTCAGGCCGCTCTTCCGGCACGGCGCCATCGATGGCCAGCAGCCAGCCCCGGTAGCGTATCAACGCGCCCTGCGCGACGGCCGTGACGGACCCGCCCTGCGCCACCGGTTCCTTGCCCGCAGGCAAGCGCAATGGCGCCGCCTGCGCCGCCAGGCCTATCCCCCATACCAGCGCCGCCAGCGCTGCCATCGCCGCCTTGCCCATGCCGCCTCCCCTTGCGCGTGAAACGTATTCATAACACAAGTATGGCAACAAGCCCCTGCGGCGCCTCAAGGCAGGAGCCGGTGCTACAATTGGCCCCTAGCGGGCGTACTTACCCAGCGCGCCTTCCCCCTCCCAGACTCAGACCGCTATGCCACCAGACTTGCGCACGACCTACGAACTCGGTAACCACAACCAGACCACGACCTGGCTGGAATGCATCACCTTCTATCAAGATCTTGCCGCACGCTATCCGCAGGTGCTGCACTTCGAACAGATCGGCCTGTCCGACTCGGGCGTGCCCATCCACGCTGGCGTCGTCAGCGCGGATGGCGTGTTTGACCGCGAGCAAATCAAGCGCGCAGGCCGCACCGTATTCTTCAACAATAACGGCATCCACCCGGGCGAACCGGAAGGCATCGACGCCTGCATGGCCATCGTGCGCGACCTCTGCACGCAGCCGGAACGCCTGGCGGCGCTGGGCAGCACGGTATTGCTGTTCATTCCGATCTACAACGTCGATGGCAGCCTGAACCGCGCCAACACGTCGCGCGTGAACCAGGATGGCCCGGAGCAATTCGGTTTCCGCGGCAACAGCCGCCACCTGGACCTGAACCGCGATTTCATCAAGTGCGACAGCCTGAATGCGCAGGTGTTCAACCGCCTGCTGGCCAGCTGGGACCCGGACGTGATGGTCGACACGCACACGTCGAACGGCGCCGACTACCCGTACACGATGACCCTGATCCATACGCAGACGGATAAGCTGGGCAATGGCCTCGGCCCCTTCCTGCAAGACACCATGCTGCCGCACATCTTTGCGCAGATGGAACAGGCCGGCTGGCCCACCTGCCCGTATGTGAATCCCGTCAAGGATAGCCCCGACCACGGCATCGCCGAATTCCTCGAAGTGCCCCGTTTCTCGACGGGCTTTGCGGCCTTGCATCACGTCATCGGTTTCATGCCGGAAACGCACATGTTGAAACCGTTTGCCGACCGCTACGCTTCCATGCGCGCCCTGCTCGACATCACCATGGCGTTCACGGTCAAACATGGCGAACAGATCAAGCAGCTGCGCGCGCAAGCGAAGGCGGCCGGACGCACGCAAGCCGCATGGCCGATCCACTGGGCCATGAATGAAGAGCAGCCGTCGACCTTCCCCTTCAAGGGCTATGCGGCACAATACACGCCGAGTCTGCTGGGCGACTACCAGCGCCTGTCGTATGACCGCTCGCAGCCGTGGGAACGCGATATCAAGTATTACAACCGCTTCGATGCGGACGTCACCGTGGCCGCGCCGAAAGCCTATATCGTGCCGCAAGCGTGGCGCGAAGTCATCGAACGGCTGCGCTGGAACGGCGTCGAAATGCACCGCATCACCACCGAACAGACGCTAACGGCGCGCTACTACCATATCACCGACGTCGGCACGCGGGCCACGGCCTACGAAGGCCACATGTTCCACGACAATGTGGAACTGGAAACGCGCGCGGGCCAGTTCACCGTGCAGGCAGGCGATTATGTCGTCAGCCTGGACCAGGACAACGCCCGCTACGCCGTGGAAACCCTGGAGCCGCAAGCGCACGACAGCTTCTTCCGCTGGGGTTTCTTCAACAGCGTGCTGGAGAAGAAAGAAGCGTTTTCCGATTACGTGTTCGAAGACATGGCTTCCGAACTGCTGCGCGACGAGCCGGCGCTGGCCGCCAAGTTTGCCGAGTGGAAAGCAGCGAATCCGGCCCTGCTGAGCAATCAGGAAGCCGTGCTGAACTTCATCTTTGCACACTGCCAGCGCTTTGCCGAGCCGGAATGGCGTAGATATCCCGTAATTGCCCTGATGTAAATCAAGGCTGTAGCGACTGCAACATCCTGGCGCCGCATCGGAGACCCCGGTGCGGCGCCTCTTTCTGTGCCCTGCCCACAAGGTAATCCCATGCACTACGCACTGAACCTGCGCACCTTTATTTACAGTCATTATTTTTACCTGGGCTTGCGCGTGGCCATCGGTCTCGTCGGCCTGGCCTTGCTGACCCAGGAAATCAGCGACAGCGCCACCGCCATGACGGTGTGCATCGGCGCCCTGTGCACGACCCTGATGGACATGCCCAGCCCGCTGCGCCACAAGTTCAACGAGATGCTCGCTTCCGTGCTGCTGTGCAGCGCCGTCACTTTGTTAATCAGCCTGTGCGGCCCCGTGCAGTGGCTGTTGATGACGGTGCTCGTGCTCGTGAGTTTCCTCGCCAGCATGATGGTGGTGTACGGCAAGAAATCCATGCCCTTGCAGCTGGCCGCCCTGTTCATCATGACCATGTCGATGGAGCACCAGATGACGTGGCAGCAATCGTTCCACCATGCGGGCCTGTTCATGCTCGGCGGCCTCATCTATCTGGCGTACGCCATGGCCATCGCCTGGGTCTTGCGCCACCGCATCAAGCAGCAAGTGCTGGCCGAAGCCCTGTTCGAACTGGCGGCCTACATCGACATCAAGGCCGATTTCTACGACACGCGTTTTAACCTGACGGAACAGTTCAACAAACTTGTGCGCCATCAAAGCATCCTGGCCGACCGCCAGCAGGCATCGCGCGACTTGATTTTGCGCAGCCACAAGAATAGCAAGGATGCTATCGTCGTGCAGGTGCACGTGTGCATGCTGGATCTGTACGAACTGATACTCTCCACGCACACGGATTACGCGCTGCTGCGCCAGCACCTGGCCGACTCCGACGTGCTGAAATCCTTGCACGACCTGGCCTACAAGGCGGCGCGCGACATCGAAGCCGTGGCCTACGCCGTCACGCGCAAGCGCGCCTCGTATGCGCAGATCAGTTACGACAAGGAATGGACCGATATCGAAGAGGAAATTGCCCGTCTGCATGCAAAAGGCGATGCTGCGCAAGAAGCGCTGGCCACCCTGCGCGCGCAGCGCAACAAGATCCGTGCCATTCTGAAAATGATCGCGGAATTGCACTTGGCCAGCCAGAAAGTGTATGACAACGTGCCGTTCTGGAGCGGCGCGGACATGGCGCCGTTCCTGTCGCAGCAGAAATACGAACTGAAAACCCTGCTGTCGAATCTGCGCCTGGACTCGCCCGTGTTCCGCTTCGCCCTGCGCGTATCGATGGCCATCTCGGTGGGATTGCTGATCGGACACTGGCTGCCATATGCGGCGCACAGCTACTGGATCGTATTGACAATCGTCATCATCCTGCGCCCCACGTTCAGCATGACGCGCCAGCGCCGCGCCGACCGCATCATCGGCACCATCATCGGCTGCATCATCACGGCCATCGTGATCCGCTTCGTGCACAGCAATATCGTGCTGATGGCCATCCTGTTCCTCTCCATCGTGGCCACGCCCACCTTCATCTATTTGCGCTACCGCTACACGGCCATCGCCGTGAGCCTGATGATTCTGCTGCAAATGCACCTGGTGGCACCCAGCAACCCGAACCTCGTCAGCGAGCGCCTGATCGACACCCTGATCGGCGCGGCAGTGGCGACCGTGTTCAGCTTCGTGCTGGCAAATTGGGAATACCAGAGCCTGCCACGGCTGGTGCGCCAGGTGCTGAATGTGAATGTGAGTTATATGCAGGCCAGCTTCGCGCTGCTGCAGGGGAAATGTTTCGATGACTTCGCCTACCGCATCGAGCGCAAGCGATTGATGGACAGCCTGGCTGCGCTCAGCTCGGCGCTGGTGCGCATGCTCGATGAACCGGCCAGCAAGCAGCGGGCCGTGGAAGACATCAACCTGTTCATCGTGCAAAATTACTTGCTGGTCGCCCACGTGGCGGCGCTGCGCTCGATCCTCGGGCGCCACGCCAGCCAGCTGCCCGTCGCGCCCGTCAACGCCTTGCTCAGCCACAGCCATACGCAAGTGTGTCTGACCCTGTCGCGCGCACTGGAACAGCTCGACAACCAGGCCGCCATCAGCGCCCCGCTGGCCGCGCCTGCCGCACCGCCCGTCAGCGACGTGGCCTGGTCGGGGTGGCCGCTGGTGCAGCGCCGCATCCGCTTGCTACAGGCAGATGCGGACAAGATCGTGATACATAGCGCGGCGATCGTGCATATTGTAGCGCCGCGCTAAGCCGGCGCAACTTACTTCAGATACTGCTCAAACCAGCCGATGGTGCGCTTCTGCAAGTCGCGCTGATGCTCGGGCTTGCGGAAGGAATGGCCTTCGCCATCGTAGATGAACAGGCTGGACGGCACGCCCATGGCGCGCAAGCCGTGCCAGAATTCCAGCGACTGGGCGGCCGGCGTCTCCACGTCGCGCTCGCCCACGTAGATCAGGGTCGGCGTCTTGGCCGCCTTGATCGATTCGATGGGTGAAGCCTTGCGGTAGACGGCGGGATTGTCATACGCGGAGGCGCCAAAGAACGGGATCATCCACTGGTTGATGCCGTTCTGGCCGTAATAGCTGATCCAGTTCGACACGCCCGCGCCCGCCACGGCCGCCTTGAAGCGGTCGCTGTGCGTGACGCCCCACATGGTCATGAAGCCGCCATACGAATGGCCGATCAGGCCCAGGCGCTCCCCGTCGATGGGCGCCACTTTTTGCGCGGCATCAATGCCGGCCAGGATGTCGCGCCAGTCGCCGCCGCCGAAGTCGGCCATGTTGGCGCGCGTAAAGGCCTGGCCCTGGCCAAAGCTGCCGCGCGGATTGGGCAGGAAGACGAAATAACCCTTTTGCGTCAATTCGTGGATCAGGGTGCTCGCTCCCACGTAACGGGGCGAAGCGGCGGCGCCCGGGCCGCCATGCACATTGACGACCATCGGGTAGCGCTTGCCTGCGTCCGCCTTCAACGGCCCCAGCAGCCAGCCTTGCACCTTGTATTGCTCGTTGTTCCAGCCCACGTTCTGCACCGTCAGTTGCGGCGCAAAACCGTCATTGTCGCGCGTAATCTTTTTCAGCTGCCCCACCGGTCCCGCCACCAGATAGCTGGCGTGCGTGAAATCTTCCTGGGCGGCAGCGGCGTGACGGCCATCGGCGCTGAACGACAGGCGGCCATCGCTGCCGCTGCTGCTGAGCTCACCGAGCAGCACAGGCCGGGCCGGGCCGCTTTGCGCATCGACGGGTACCAGCGCCAGCTGCGAATCGATCAGGGCCGTTGCCAGCAAGCCGGCGCCGCGCCAGACGACGCCATTGAACGTGCCGCGATAGTCTGGCGTGAGATTGCGCGGCGTGCCGCCGGCCAGCGGTACGGTGTAGATATCGCCGCCAATGGAGCCGAAATCGCTCATCAGGCCGCCGATGAAGACCACCGTCTTGCCGTCCGGCGAGACCGATGGCAGGTTCAGCTGCATGGCTGGCGACGCGATCACGCGCAAGGCGCCCGTGGCCGCATCAATATGGCTGAGCTTGGCGACCCACCAGTTGCTGTCGCCATTGCCTTGCGCGCTGGTGGCGACAAAGCCGCGGCCATCGGGCGTCCAGCTGTATTCATACACATAGGTGTCGCCTGGGGACAGCAGACGCGGCTCGCCGCCGCTGACCGGCACGACGGCGATGCGCTGGGCATCGTCTTCGCTGCCCACTTCGCCCACCTGGCGCGCACCCGCTTCCACGGCGCCGGCCAGCTTGCGCGCGCCCACCGTCGCGAGCAGGGCCAGCTGCTTGCCATCCGGCGACCAGCGCGCCGTACTGGCCACACCTTTGATGCTCGTCAATACCTGGGCTTGCGCCTGTGTCATCGTGGCCAGGTACAGCTGCGCCGTGCCCGCCTTGGCGTCGTAGCCGACAAAAGCCAGCTGCCTGCCATCGGGCGACCAGCTGGGCTTGTCGTAGGAACACACGGCGCACGGATCGAATTGCTGCACGATGGCGCCGTTGGCGGCGTCGCGCACGACGATGACCGCGTGCGGACGCTGCGGCTGTTCGCCCGCCCTGCTCGATTCGATGGCGGCGATACGCTGGCCATTGGCCGACAGGGCGACGGCACGGTAATCGCGCAAGGCCGGTTCGGTGGCAGGAGCGGCCTGTGCCAGGGTGCCCAGAAGGCTGCTTGCCAGCAAGCCGCAAGCGGCCAGATCAGTTATTTTCATCATGTAAATTCCGGTTAGAAATAAAAAAAACCGCCGGCAAGTGCGGCGGTTTCGGATGGAACAGACTGCATTAGCGGGCCTTCTTGCCCAGATGCGAATGCCGCATGCTGTACAGGAAGTAAATGGCCACCGTCACCGCCATCCACACACTGAACACGACAAACGTCGTATGCGGCAAATCGCGCATGATGTACAGGCAAGCGAGCACGCTGAGGCCAGGAATCACGTACGGCCCGAACGGCACGCTGAAGCCTTCGATGCGGTTCGCGCCCTGCTTGTGGCGCAGCACGGGCACGGCGATCGACACCACCATGAAGGCTGTCAAGGTACCGATGCTGACCATGTCCCACAGGTACGTGGCATCGACGGAACCGGCCACCACGGCCACCACCAGACAAACGATGATGGTATTGCTCACCGGCACCAGGGTGCGCGGGTGGATCTTCTGGAACGACTTCGGGATCAGACCGTCGCGGCTGACGGCAAACAGGATGCGCGTCTGGCCGTAGATCGTCACCAGGGTCACGCTGAAGACGGAAATAACGGCGCCGGCCGACAGCACCAGCGCGGGCCAGGTCTTGCCCGTGACGTTTTGCAGGATCACCGCCAGGCCCGCTTCCTGGCCTTCGAACAATTTCGCCTGCTGCGCGCCGAGGGCGGCCACGGCCACCAGCAAATAAAACACGGTGACGATGAGCAAGGCGCCAAGAATGCCGCGCGGCACATTGCGCGTGGGATTTTTCACTTCGTCACCGGCCGTCGCCACCGTATCGAGGCCGATGAAGGAGAAGAAGACGGTGCCGGCCGCCGCCGTCACGCCCGTCATGCCGGCAAAGCCCTTGCTATTGTCGGCATTGAAGAAGGGGAAGAAATTGTCGGCATTGAAGCCGGAAAACGCGATGACGATGAAAAACACGAGGATCGCCAGCTTGATGATGACCATGATGGCGTTCATCAGAGCCGATTCCTTGGCGCCGCGCAGCAGCAAAAAGCCGCACATGCAGATCAAAAAGATGGGCGGCAGGTTGATGTGGCCGGCATGAAACTCCATGCCATGCGGGCCGGAAACGATCATCGGCGTGCGCAGCATCTCGGGAATGTGCCAGCCGAAGGCATTTTCCAGGAAATTATTCAGGTAGGACGACCAGCCGATGGCCACGGCACTGCCCGCCAAGCCGTATTCGAGCAGCAGACAGGCGGCCATGATGAAGGCCAGGAACTCGCCCACGGTGGCGTAGGCAAACGAATACGAAGAGCCGGAGGCGGGAATGCGGAACGACAGCTCCGCATAGCACAGGGCCGTCAGGCCGGCCGTGATGGCGGCGATCAGGAAAGACAGGACGACCGAAGGGCCCGCCTTGGGGACGGCTTCGACCATGGTAAAGAAAATGCCCGTGCCGATGGTGGCGCCCACGCCGATCATGGTGAGGGAAAACAGGCCGATGGACCGGCTCAAGCCACTGCTGCTGAGGCCTTCACCATATTCGACCGTGGTATCGATCGGCTTGGTGCGGCAAAGTTTCTGGACCAGGGTTTGGCTCACTAGACTTCCTTTATGAGGCATGCATTCGTATACACGACAGGTAAAAACACTTAAAAACGGCGCTCCGGCCTTAAGTAACCCCCAATAAATTCTTGTGTTTTCTAGCTTCCATAAGTGGCGCGCTGCTGCGTTGCCCATCGCTAGCAGTGCTCGCACTGCGTCGCGCCGGGCGCCTTGCATCGCATCCACTTCTGTTTGCTATAAATTCACAATAATTTCCTGGCGATTACTTACCTGGAAAAAACCGGAAAGATCGCGTCCATTTTCAAAACTAAGCGATTATAGGGCTTTCATCGGTTCAGCTAAACAGAACTTTGATGCAAGGAAACAACGCCAGGCGTGCGCCATCAAACGCGTACTGGCGCTAGTGCGGCATGAAATGGCCAATATGAAAGAAAAAGCGCGCCGCTGCAAGTGCAGGGGCGCGCTTTTGATTCAGCTCAACTAGGCTGGATTACTTCTTGCCGTGCGGCACATCGGCCGGCGGCCAGCCCGCTTCGTAGCCTTGCGGCACGTCGTCGCGGCGGTCTTTCGGCGCCAGACCCAGCGCGTAGTACAGCACCGTCAGCAGGATCAGCCAGGCCGGTCCCACCATCAGGGCGATGCGCGTATCGGGGAAATACGCCATCAGGCCGATCACCAGCGCCAGGAAAGCCAGCGAAATCCAGGAACCGTAGGGCGCGAACGGCATGCGGAAGGCCAGGTTCTTGATTTCCAGCGGCGTCAAGGTCTTGCGGAACTGGATTTGCGTGACGAGGATCACGCCCCAGGTCCAGACGGCGCCGAAGGTGGAAATCGAGGTAACCCAGATAAACACTTTTTCCGGCACCAGGTAGTTCAGCAGCACGCCCAGCAGCAGCGCAAACACGGATACCAGGATGGCGCGGCGCGGCACGCCGCTGGCCGTCGTTTCCGCAAACGCCTTCGGCGCCTGGCCTTGCAGCGCCAGGTTGTACAGCATGCGGCCCGTGCTGAAGATACCGCCATTGCACGACGACAAGGCTGCCGTCAGCACGACGAAGTTGATGATGCCGGCGGCCGTCTTGATGCCCAGGCGTTCGAACGTCATGACGAAGGGGCTGCCGGTGGTGCCGATTTCATTCCATGGGTAAATCGACAGGATGACGAACAGTGCGCCGACATAGAAAATCAGGATGCGCCAGAACACGGAATTGATGGCGTCGGGAATCGATTTCTTCGGGTTCGCCGCTTCGCCGGCCGTCAGGCCGATCATTTCCACGCCCAGGTAGGCAAACATCACCATCTGCAGCGACATCAGCACGCCCTGCGCGCCATTCGGGAAGAAGCCGCCATGCGTCCACAGGTTGGAAATGCCGATGGCCACGCCGCCATTGCCGAAACCGAAGATGATCATGCCCGTGCCGCCGACGATCATCAGGATGATGGTGACCACCTTGATCAGGGCAAACCAGAATTCGAATTCGCCGTAGGCTTTCACGGCCAGCAAGTTGATCGCACCCATGGAGCCGAGGGCCGCCAGGGCCCATATCCAGCGCGGCACATCGGGGAACCAGATGCCCATGTAGATGGCGACGGCGGTAATTTCCGCCACGCAGGTGACCAGCCACAGGAACCAGTAGTTCCAGCCCGTCAGGTAGCCTTGCAGGGGACCCAGGTAATCCTGGGCATAGCGGCTGAAGGAACCTGCCACGGGATTGTGCACGGCCATTTCGCCCAGCGCGCGCATGATCATGAAGATGACCGCGCCACCGATGATGTACGACAGCATGATGCCGGGACCGGCCATCTTGATCGCATTGCCGGAACCCAAAAACAGGCCCACGCCAATCGCGGCGCCCAGCGCCATCAGGCGAATCTGCCGCTCGCCCAGGCCGCGGTGCAAGCCTTGTTCACTCGTTTTCATTACGTGTCTCCGTTTTTTTCTTGAATACACCGATCCCTCCACCCCAATGGCGGTTCCGCTCTTGCTGGAAAGGAGGAAAAGGCGAGCCGGCGACAGGCGCCGGCATGCTCAGCTGATCAGGCCAGTTCGGCGATCAGTTCGATCTCGACGCAAGCGCCCAGCGGGATTTGCGCCACGCCGAAGGCGGAGCGGGCGTGCTTGCCGCTGTCGCCGAAGACTTCGACGAACAGTTCCGAGGCGCCATTGGTCACCAGGTGCTGTTCCGTGAATGTGGAGGTGGAATTGACCAGGCTCATGACCTTGACGATGCGCTTGACCTTGCTCAAGTCGCCGCCGCACGCGTCTTGCAATGTGGCGATCAGTTCGATGGCGATGCCGCGCGCAGCGATCTTGCCTTCTTCCGTAGTGACGTCCTTGCCTAGTTGACCCACCCAGACCTTGCCATCCTTCTTGGCCAGGTGGCCGGACAGGAAGACGGTGTTGCCCGTGCGGGCATGCATCACGTAAGCGGCAGCTGGTGCGGCAACGACTGGCAATTCGATGTTGAGGGCTTTGAGTTTTTCGTAAAACGACATGCTATTTCTCCAAGAAAACAATATAAGCGAAACCAAAATTCATGCACGGCAGGGCACGGAGGATGACGCCCTGGCAGCGCGGCAGTGACCGACAACAGTGCCAGATTAAACGTCATCATATTGGTGAACCAGCAGTTTTAGTTCACAAATAGGCCCGGTTATTCAGTGGATTATACCGACAATCAAACAAAATTCAGCATCGGTTCATGAAGCATGCTCTCCAGGCATCGAGCGTGTATTTTTTCATTCAATTATCACTTGTGCAATGTCAAGCCCTCCGGGTCAAGGTTTATCGCCTGCAAAAATGCCTGGTCGTGCGAAACCACAAGTAACGCCCCCTGATATTGCAGCAGCATCTGCTCCAGCGCCTGCAGGCTGGCCAGGTCCAGATGATTGTCGGGTTCATCTAGCAGCAGCAATTGCGGCGGCGTCTGCGCATACAGTTCGGCCGCCAGCGCCACCTTCATGCGCTCGCCCCCGCTCAGCAAACGGCTGGGCATGGTGGCGCGCGCGCCGGCAATGCCCAGCAGCGCCAGCCGCGTGCGCAGCTCGCCTTCCGGCACAATGCTGTTGCGTTCCTGCAAGCGTTGCACGGCGCTCCACTCGCCGTCTTGCAGCCCAGCATGCTGGTCCAGCCACGCCACCTGCGCATGGCAGCGCAGCGCGCCGCTGGCGGGCGCCAGCTGTCCCACGATCACGCGCAGCAGGGTCGACTTGCCGCTGCCATTGTCTCCCGTCACGGCCAGGCGGCGCGGGCCGCTCAGCACCAGGTTGATGGCGTGCGCCTGGCCATGCGGCAAGACCAATTCGCGCAGCTCCAGGATCAGTTTCCCGTTCGGCACGCCACTCTCGGGCGCCAGCAGCAGCCGTTCGGCCTCGGGCGCGCAGCGGGCGCTGGCGTCCATCACCCTTTGCTGGCGCGCCTGCTGCGCCTCTTGCGCGCGCACACGCAGCCTGCCCTGGCTATCCTGGCTTTTCTCCTTTTTCGCGTCCAGCAGCAGCTTGCTTTGATTGCCTTCGCGGCCCTCGCGCTCACCGCGCGTCACCCGTTTCTGCTGGCGTTCTGCCTGTTGCTGCGCCTCGCGCTGTTCGCGCCTGGCGCCGGCCTTTTCCGCCTGCAGGGCGGCGGCGTAGCCAGCCTGTTCCAGCGCGCGCTGCTGCGCAAACATGGCGTAATTGCCGCCATAGCTGCGCAAGCCCTGCGGCGACAGCTCGACAATTTCATCGACGTGCTGCAGCAAGCCGCGGTCATGGCTGATCAGCAGCAAGCCGCCTGGCCAGCGCGCCATCTGCGCCACCAGGCGGGCACGTTGATGGACATCAAGGTGGTTGCTCGGCTCATCGAAGACCAGCCAGTCCGCCTGCGACAGCCAGGCGCCCTGCAGGGCGATGCGCTGGCGCTCGCCACCGCTCAGGCCAGCCGTCGGCGTGTCGGCATCGATATGAGATAAATCAAGCGCGTCGAGCGCCTGGCGCAAGCGCGCATGGGCATCCCAGCGGTCTCCCACCAGGGTGTAGTCGGCCTCGTCGATGCTGCCTTCGGCGATGCGCGCCAGCGCCGCCAGCAAGCTGCTCACGCCAGCGAGGGCCGCCACGGTGGGATAGCGCTGCGGATCGAGTTCCTGTGCCACGTAATGCACGGCGCCGTCACAACGCACGGCGCCAGAAGACGGCTGCGCCTGGCATGCCAGCAGGCGCGCCAGCACGCTCTTGCCCACACCGTTATCGCCGACGAGGCCGATACGTTGCGGGGCAAACGCGAATTGCAAATCGGAAAACAGGGTGCGGCCATCGGGCAGCACGAAGGAAAGACGGTCGAGTTGTAGTAATGCGGGCATGGATACTCCTTGTACGTGCAGACAGGGCTGGCGAACCCGCGCGGCGCAAAGGCGCTGTGGCGGGAAGGGCGAGGCCGTGCACAGCACGGCAGTATCAATGGCGCATGTCGAAGTGTCCTGGAGAAATGGGGAAGAAGCGTCAGTGTAGCAGAGCAAGCCTGTTAGCGCTGCCCCAGGGTCGTGTCGCCGAACAGGTGCTTGAATTCGCGCGGCTGCGAGCGCCAGTACTGCGGTGGCGCCTGCACCTGCGCGCCCAGCTGGGCCGCCGCATGCCAGGGCCAGCGCGGGTCGAACAGGATGGCGCGCGCCAGCGCCACCATGTCGGATTGACCTTGCGCAACGATGTCTTCCGCCTGCTGCGCTTCCGTGATCAAGCCCACGCTGATGGTGGGCAAGCCGCTGTCGCGCTTGATGCGTTCGGCAAACGCCACCTGGTAGCCGGGACTCACGGGAATTTGCTGCTGCGGCGAAATGCCACCGCTGGAGACGTGGATGAAGTCGGCGCCCAGCTGCTTGAGTTCCTGCGCGAAGCGCACGCTTTGTTCTATTTCCCAACCCCCATCGACCCAGTCGGTGGCGGAAAGGCGCACGCCCACGGCCACGCTGTCGGGCACGGCGGCGCGCACGGCTTCATACACTTCCAGCGGAAAACGCATGCGGTTTTCCAGGCTGCCGCCATACACGTCGGTACGGTGATTGGACAGGGGCGAGAGGAACTGGTGCAGCAGATAACCGTGCGCCGCATGCAGTTCGATGCCTTCGATGCCGAGCGCATGCACGCGCTGGGCAGCCGCCACAAACGCGCCCTTGATCTGCAACAAACCCATCTCATCGAGGGCGATGGGCACGGTTTCACCGGGAGAGTGGGCAATGGCGGATGGCGCCACCGTTTGCCAGCCGCCTTCGGCCAGGTGCACGCAGGCACCGCCCTGCCAGGGCGCGCGGCTCGACGCCTTGCGTCCCGCGTGGCCCAGCTGCACCACCAGTGGAATCGGCGCGTGGCGGCGGATCGCCTGCACCACGTTGGCCAGCGCCGCCTGGTTCGCGTCCGACCACAGGCCCAGGTCTTCGGCCGAGATGCGTCCCTCGGGCGAGACGGCCGTCGCTTCCGTCATCAGCAAGCCCGCCCCGGACAGGGCCAGGTGGCCCAGGTGGATCATGTGCCAGTCGGTGGCGTTGCCGTTGTCGGCCGAGTACTGGCACATGGGTGCGATGGCGATACGGTTGGCCACGAGCAGCGGCCCCAGTGCATATGGCGTGAATAACTGGCTCATGGCGGACTCCGGAGAAGGGAATGCACCGATTCTACTGTGCTTTGGAAAGCGCGGCTTACACCTGCTTACGTTTGATACAGCGCAAGGGCTAGCCTTGGGCCGACGCGACCGTTAATCTGGACACATCAACAACAGCGCAACACCTTGCCACCCAGGAGAACACATGAACACGACGACTACCGCCAGCCGCATCCACCCCTTGATGGCCGGCGCCGCCATTTCCGTGACCGTCCTGTGCCTGGTCGGCGCGGCGTCCATCGCCGGCATCCTGCCCAATTCGCGGGCGAACGTGCCTGCCACGCCAGCCATTCCTGCCGACGTGGCCGCCATGACGCCGGCCAGCGCCGCGGCCCTGGCAGCGCCCGTGACGGCCCCGCTCGCCGCGCCTGTCGTGGCGCAAGCCGCCCAGGCACCAGCCCCGGCTCCCGTCGTGCACAAGCGCGTCGTGCACCACACGCAAGTGGCGCAGGCGCGTCCTGCCTACAACGATAACAATGATGGCTACCGCGACACGGCTTACCGCGAACCCGTACGCCAGCCGCAGCCAGTGCCTGCACCGGCGCCGGCACAACCGAACTACGTGGGCATCGGCACGGGCGCCGTCATCGGCGGCTTGATCGGCAATCAGGTCGGTGGCGGCCGCGGCAAGGCGCTGGCGACGGTGGCCGGCGTGATCGGCGGCGGGATGCTGGGCAATGCGGTGCAGAATCAGGTCCAACAGCAGCCACAGCGTTAAAAAACCTGCTGCGCGTCGCGCTTTGCGGCCTGCGATGCTCACTGTGCTTCAGCACAGTTGCGCTTCTCGGCCACAAATCATCGCCGCTCGCGACGGTTTTTCAGGCCTGTCAATCGTAAGGGCCAAGATAGTCAAGCTTGCCTACGGTCACGCCATTGTTTCTGAGGATGGCGTGGACCATGGAGACGTGGAAATAAAAATTCGGCAAGGCAAAGCTGAGCAGGTAATTGTCGCCCGAGAATTTCTTGCCCTCGTCGGTCCAGTTCAGCACCACTTCCTTTTGCGCACTGCCCGCCATCTGGCCCGCATTCACGCTGTCGATGAAGGCGATGGTGTTGGCGATACGTTCCTGCAGCTGCTCGAACGACGCTTCGTTATCCTCGAACTTCGGCGCCGGCACGCCGCTCAGGCGCTCGACCGACATCTTCGACGTATCGCTGGCGCGCTGCACCTGCGCCGTCAGATCCAGCATGTCGGGCGCCAGCTGCGCGCCCAATAAAATCTCGGGCACGATGCCATCCTCTTCCACATGGGCTTGCGCTTTTTCCAGCAAGGCCGAGACGACCCGCAAGCCACGGATGAAGACGGGAATGGTTGCCTGATACATGGACACGGACATGGCGGACTCCTGAGAATGAACGATGAGCCAGTGTACCCGAGGCGCCGTCTTCCGGCAGCGCGCGCAACGCCACTCCTGTGCGCCAGCGCACCAAGCGGCCCAGTTGCTATTACTTGTCCAGGTTCACCTTGCCATCCGGCGCATGGCCGGGCTGTTCCGCCGCTTCCGGCTGCGGTACTGGCTGCGGCTGCGGCGCCTGCTTATCCTTGCGCTTGCCGCCGAAAAACTTGACGATGGCCGCACCGCCGCCCACCACGGCCAGGATCAGCACTTTCTTGAAGGCCAACAACAGCGCCAGCAGTTTGCCAAACAGGCCCAGCTTGCTGGCCACGCCGCCCGCCACCAGCGCCGCCAGGCCATATTCGGCCACCTTGTCCGTCTTGCTGTCGAAATCCGTGTAGCGGTTACCCTCGGTAAATTCCGTGAACGCCGTCACTTGCTGCATCTCTTTCTTGATCGCCTCGATCTGCTGCATGCTGGCGATCGCGTTCAGGTTCAGCACGCCTTCGCGGCCCAGCACGCGCACGTTGTAGTTGAGCGAGTGCTCGCCGCCATCGACCATCAAGTCCTTGGCCCAGTACAGCTTGTGCGTATCCTTGGCATAGCTGGGTTTTTCCGCCCAGCCCATCAAATGGATGCCGGGATAGCCCTGCTTCTTGCGCTCCACATTGTTTTCCAGCACGGACGCCTGCATATCCTTGAGCAATTCGTCGTACTTGATGCTGTCCGCATCGTCATCCTTGATATGCCCTTCCTTTTCATACGTGACGATGACACCCCAGCTGTCGCGCTCGAGCACGCTGGTCTTGGCGGGCACGATCATGCCCAGCGATACCATGCCCGGTGGATTGCCCCAGGCATCGACCAGCACGCGTTCGGCGTCCGTCGGCGACAGATAACGGAAGTTGGCGGGCAAGTCCAGGGTGGCGATGCCGCCAGGCAAGGTGATCTTGCCGCGCTGCAGGTGCAACTGGGCGAGGAATTGTTCGGCCGTCATTTCCGGCGCAGAAGCCTTCTCATCGGCGGGGGCGGCAGCCGTCAGGCCGGAGAGGGTCAGGCACAGCAGGGCTGTCAGCAGGCGTTTCAACATGAACGGTCCAATAAATTGCAAAAGGGAAAATATTTTAAACCAATTGGTTGCTTAATGGATAATTATTTCTGTGCGGCATCTTTTTGGCAAAAAAAGCGCCAGGCGGGTTTCCCCGGCTGGCGCCTGATGCTATGCATGACTGAAAGATCAGGAAGTACGCACCACCATCAAGCCCGCGCGCAAGCCCACGCGCACGTCCGGGTTCGGAAACACCACCAGCTCTTCCGCATGCTGCACCGTGTAGACATGGTCGCCATCGCTGGCGATCACGGCGTGCTGCGGCAGGGAGGTGAAATTCTGCGTGCTGCGATCAAACGCCATGCGGAATTCATCGCTGTGCTTGATGATTTCCTGCGCCACCTTGAACACGTGCGGTTGCGCCTTGACGGGCTGCGCAGGCAAGCCGCGCAGCAAGCCATCGAGCGCCCGCGACACATCGTCGAACAGGGACAAATCGTTCTGCCCCAGGGTACCCACACGGCCCAGCTCCACCGTGCTGGCGGCCGCGCCGAAATGCTCGGCCGAGTAATAACTGTAGGTGCCGGCCGACTGCGGGTTCATGATGATGGCGCCGATGGCCGCCTGGCCCAGCCAGTCGATCAGCTGTGCCTTGGCGTCGTCGGCCACCAGGTCGGGCACGATGGCAAACGTGGGGTACACGGAAGGCCGGATGGCCGTGTGCAAATCCAGGTGCCAGCGCACGGGGCCTGCCGCGTCAAAGAACGCTGCTGTCGCAGCGATCATTTCATCGGCGCGCGCGCTTTCCGCCGCTTGCGCCAAACTCCCCCGCACGGGGCGGAACATGCGATTCAGGTCGGCGTCGATGAAACGCTTGCCGGCCCGGATCGCATCGACATTGCCCACGCAAACGAGCAGGTCGACGGCCAGCTTCGACGCATCGCGCGACAGTGCGTCGAGCAGATGCGCCAGCACTTCGATCGGCCCCGTTTCGTCGCCATGCACGCCCACCGAGACGGCCACGCTGGCGCGCCCCGCATCGGCCTGCGGCTTGACGACTTGCAGCATGCCGGGCGCCGGCAAGGCCACCGTGAAACCGGCGTTGGCGAACAGCTGCGCCACGCCGCTGAAATCGGCCTGCGCCAGCGCCTGCACGGCTGGCGGCAAGCCGCCAGCGCCCGCTACTACCTGGGTTACTACCTGCGTTACTGCTTGCGTCATTACACCGCCGCTTCCGCTGTGGGTTTCGCCGTGATTTTATTCACGGCTTCCGACAAGGTCCACACGTCCAGCATGGCTTGCTCCAGTTCCGTCGCCGCCACATAAGCCGACAGGCCCAGCGCGCCCGTCACGGCATCGACGGCCTGGCCTGCATTGCCTTGCTCGGCGCGCGCCAGCACCTGCGTCAGCAGACGCTGTTGCGTGCGGCGCAGGGCTTGCTGCGCGTAGTTGCGCAACTGCTCCTGCGACTTGCCTTGCGCGGCCAGCTTCAAGCCACGCTCCAGCGTGCCGATACCCGCCTGGCTGCGCAGGGCCAGGCCCACTTGCAGGAAGGCCGCCAGGTCCATCGAGGCAGGACGCGGCACGGACAGGGCCGGGAACAGGAAGCCGGCGACGACTTCCAGCGCATCGACCGCATCCCACGCCTGCACGAAGGCTGGTGTCAAGCCCGGCACCAGTGCGGCTTCCGACTTGATGCCGACGGCTTTCAGCAGGTCGCGCTTCGATTCCGCGCCAAACAGGCGCGTGAGTTCGGCCAGGCCGGCGCCGCGCAACTGTTCGGCAGGCACCGACAGCACGCCGGCGATCATCGTTTGCTGCAGCACGCGCGTTTGCGCGTCGACCTTGATCGACACGTCGCGTGGGATCGTCAGCGCGTCCGCATCGAGCGCGTCGAACACGGGCGCCAGGTTCAGCGCCACCCAAGCCTGGCCCCAGGCCAGGATCACGCTGGACTCGTCCACGCCGTGTTCCGCCGCCAGGTTGCGGATCATCAGCGGACCGCAGCGGTTGATCACTTCATTGGCCAGCACGGTCGCCAGGATGGCATTGGCCAGCGGGTGGTCGAGCGCCGAACGGGTTTCCACCAGCAAGGATGGGAAGTACGGTTTCAGGACTGGCTCGGCCCAGGTTTCACCGGTCAACGGCAGGCTTGAGAGGATGCGCTTGAAGCGGTTCTTCACGTTGGCGATCACCACGGCCAGTTCCGGCGTGGTCAAGCCACGGCCGTCGGCCTTGCGACGCGCCAGTTCGGCCACCGACGGCAGTTGCTCCAGTTCGCGCGACAGGGCGCCCTCTTCTTCCAGGCTGGCGATCAGCGCGGCATAGCCATCCTGCACGGCGCTTTCGCTTTGCGCCTGCAATTCGCGCACCAGCAAATGCGTCTGCTGCGTGTTGTCGCGCAAGACCAGGCGCTCGACGTCGTCCGTCATCGCATACAGCTCGCGATTGCGGTCGGCTTCCGTCAGCTTGCCCGCATTGACTTCCACGTCCAGCCAGATTTTCACGTTCACTTCATGGTCCGAGCAATCCACGCCGGCCGAGTTGTCGATCGCATCGGTAAAGATGCGTCCGCCCGCCAGCGCGAATTCGATGCGGCCGGCCTGCGTCGCACCCAGGTTGCCGCCTTCGGCCACGACTTTCACGCGCAGCTCATTGCCGCTGACGCGGATATGGTCATTCGCGCGGTCCTTCACCTGTGCGTGCGTCTCGGTGGAAGCCTTGATGTAGGTACCGATGCCGCCGTTGTAGAACAGGTCCACGGGCGACTTCAGGATGCGGTGCATCAGTTCTTCCGGCGGCAGCGAGGTTTCGGCGATATCGAGTGCGGCGCGGATTTGCGGCGACAGTTCGATCGTGCGGGCGGAGCGCGGATACACGCCGCCGCCTGCCGAGATCAAGTCCTTGTTGTAGTCGTCCCACGAGGAGCGCGGCAAGGCGAACAGGCGCGCGCGTTCATCGAACGAGACGGCGACGTCCGGTGTCGGGTCGAGGAAGATGTGACGGTGGTCGAACGCGGCCACCAGCTTCAGCTGGCGCGACAGCAGCACGCCATTGCCGAACACGTCGCCCGACATGTCGCCCACGCCGACCATGGTGATCGGGGTGGTATTCAGGTCGTGGTCCATTTCATAGAAGTGGCGCTTCACGGCTTCGAATGCGCCCTTGGCCGTGATGCCCAGTTTCTTGTGGTCGTAGCCGTTCGAACCGCCCGAAGCGAACGCGTCGCCCAGCCAGAAACCGCGCTGCACGGCGATGCCGTTGGCGATGTCCGAGAACGTGGCCGTGCCCTTGTCGGCGGCCACCACCAGATACGGGTCGGCGTCGTCGAAGCACACGGTGTCGACTGGCGGCACGATATTGCCCAGCGAGCGGTTGTCCGTCACTTCCAGCAGGCTGGAAATGAACAGACGGTAGACGGCTTCGCCTTCGGCCGCGATGGTTTCGCGCACGGCATCCTTCGGCATCATCTTGCAGACAAAACCACCCTTCGCGCCAGCCGGCACGATGACGGCGTTTTTCACCATCTGCGCCTTGACCAGGCCCAGCACTTCGGTGCGGTAGTCTTCCATGCGGTCGGACCAGCGCAAGCCGCCACGGGCGACAGGGCCGCCGCGCAGGTGCACGCCTTCGAAGCGGCGCGAGAAGACGAAAATCTCGCGGTAAGGACGCGGTTCCGGCACCAGCGCCAGGCTGCTGGTGTCGAACTTGAAGATGATCTTGTCGCCGGCTTGATTGTTCTGGAAGTAGCTGGTGCGCAGCGTGGCGCTGATCAAGTCGGCCAGCGCGCCGAGGATTTCCTCGGTGTCCGCATGGTTCACGGAGGGCAGGCCGGCCTTGATGATAGCGATGGCCTCCAGGGCGGCCGCATGCTGCGCGTCGGACAGCGCAGGATCGAAGCGCTGCAGGAAAGCGTCGACCAGGGCTTTGACCTGGGCCGGCTGCTTGCGCAGGCTTTCGGCAATGTAGCGCACCGAGAAGCGGCTGCCCGTCTGGCGCCAGTAGCTGGTGTAGGCGCGCACCAGTTGCACTTCACGCGTCGACAAGCCGCCTTCGATGACCAGGCCGTTCAGGCGGCCATCTTCGGCCGTGTCGTTGAACAGGGCGGCAAACAATTCCTGCGCCACAGCGACGACGGATGGCTGCGCCAGTTTCGCCGCGCTGGCGGCATCGACCGTCAGGCTGGTGACGAAATAGCGCGTGCCGTCGGACAGCGAAACCGAATACGCCTGTTCGCGGTCGATCGCCACGCCCGCATTATGCAGGGCCGGCAGGATGGTCGACAGCGGCGGCACCTTGTTGGCCGAGTACAAACGAATGGTGGTAACGGCACCGGTCTCGATGCGCACGGCCACGTGCGCCGGGTCGGTATTGCGCAGGATGGTGTCGAGGTCGCGGAAGGCGATGGCGGGCGCGGTGGCGGCCACGTAATCGAGCGGCAAAGTAGCGCAGAGTTTACGCAGGCTGGTGCGCAGTGCCACGTCGGGCACGGCGTCGGCCACGGCCGCAAAGCCGTTATGCCAGCCATCGAGCACGCCCAGCAACGGCTGTTCGATATCCGTTTCCAGGTCCAGCGGGTAGCGCGCAGCGTGGGCGATCAGGTAGACGCGCGCCAGCGGGCCGTCGGCCACCAGGGTCTGCGTGCTCACATGCGTGGCGCCGGAACTTGCTTGCAGGGCTTTTGCCAGGCTCGATGCCACGCTGGCGCTGTAGCGCTCACGCGGCAGGTAGACCAGCACGTTCAGGTGGCGCGCATACACGTCGCGGCGCGCGAAGACCTTGGTGCGCGGCTGCTTGTACAGCGAGACGACGGCGCCGCACACTTGCGCCAGCCAGTCGAGGTCCGCTTCCAGCGCTTCCGTGCGCGGCAGGGATTCGAGGATTTCGCGGAATTTCTCGGCACGGAAGCCTTGCTGGCGCACGCCGGCCAGGCTCAATACCTTGGCCACGCGGCCGCGCGCAAATGGCAGTGCCGCCAGCGGAGTGGAATTGCCGGCGCGGGTGAACAGGCCGACGAAGCAATGCTCGCCCAGGATCGCGCCTTGCGCATCCATGTCGCGCACGCCGATGAAGTCCAGCTGCTGGTCGCGATGCAAAGTGCCTGCCACGTCAGCCTTGACGATGGACAGCGCCGAGTCGCGCTTGGCCAGGGTGTCGAAGTCGCCCGGGATATTCGCCAGGCAGGTGCCGTAGACGGGGTGCGCCGTATCCTGCAGCACGCCGACGCGGCTCGGGATGTCGCGTTCGAGTTCGCGCACGCCCGGCTTGACGCGGTAGTAGGCGTAGCCGAACACTTCAAAGCCGCCGCTACGTGCCCATTCCAGGAAGGCGGCCACTTCCGCGCCTTCTTCGCCATGCTGGGCGGCAGTCGTGGCGACGGCGGCCAGGCGCTCGCTCATGGCGGCGCTATCGCGGCGCACCACCGCGGCGTCACGCGCGACCGTCTCCAGGGCGGCGACCAGCGCGGCCAGAGCTTCCGGCGCCAGCTCTTCGTCGAGCAGCACCAGCACATACGATTCGAGCGGGTCGCCCGGCTGGCGCACCGCTTCCACGCTGCCGTCGGCGGCGCGGCGCACGGGCAGCACGGTGTTCATCACACCGCGCACGGCCAGGTGCTGGCGGCGCATGGCCATGACGATGGAGTCGACCAGATAGGGCATGTCTTCGTTCAGGATCAGCAAGGCGCTCGCCATGCCGCCACGGCCATCCGCATAGCGCAGGGTGGCGATCTGGCAGCCATTGCCGGTACGTTTGGCCGCTTGCGTGAAGCCGTCGACCAGCACGGGCGCCAGACTGTCCGGCGCGATGTCGGCCAGGTCTTCGGCGTCGAGCGAGTCGAGCCATGCCTGCACCAGTTGCACGACAGGCGCTGCCGCCTTGCCTGCCTTGCCAGCCGCGTTAATCAACTCCAGCGTTTGTGTACGCAAATCTTGTGGCGTGTGATTCATCTTGCATCTCCATTACGGTAATGTGAATGTCCAACGCTGTCGTTCGGGCTTGTGGCTGGGCGGCAGCGGTGTCAAGAGACGGGGGTCGCCCGTCCAATTCTGTCTGTGCTACGGATAGTCTGTCTCGGATTTTTTCTGGGTATTTTCTATCGCCTACAAGTCGTACAATCCCGGTAAGTTGAGGATGATCGTCAATTCTTCAAGCGCCGCATGCACTTCCAGCGCCAGCTGCGGATCGGCCAGGTCGCCCGGCTCCAGATGGTCGCGGTAGTGTTTTTCCACCCACTGCACCAGCCGATGGTACAGCGTTTCCGTCATGATCACGCCCTGGTGCATGGCGCGCGCCTCGGCTTCCGTCAGGGCCACGCGCAAACGCAGGCAGGCGGGCCCGCCGCCGTTGCGCATGCTCTGGCGCAGATCGAAATGTATCAGTTCATCGATGGCTCCACCGCTGGCCACCAGGCCGTCCAGGTAGCGCGACACGGCGCAGTTTTCCTGGCACTCCTGCGGTATCACCAGCGCCATCTTGCCGCCCTCTTTCGTCAATAGCTGGCTGTTGAACAGATAGCTGCTGACGGCGTCCGCGATCGGCACCTGGCCCGTGTCCACGCGCAGCGCCTGCAAATCGGCCCCCGTGGCGGCGACGGCGCGGTGCAGCTGCGACAGGCTTGCCTCTTCATCGGCAAACGCCTGCTCGTGATAGAACAGCACATTGCCATTGCCGACGGCGATGACGTCGTTATGGAACACGCCCTGGTCGATCACGTCAGGATTCTGCTGCACGTACACGGTGCGTTTGGTGTCCAGGCCATGCAGGCGCGCCACGGCTTGCGACGCTTCCAAGGTCTGGCGCGCCGGATAGCGCTTCGGCGACGGCGCCGATGGGTCGAACTCCACGCGACCATACACAAACAGTTCAACCGATGGCGCACCGTGGCTTGCGCCCAGACGCGTATGGTTGGCCGCGCCCTCGTCGCCAAAGGCCGGCGTCGAGGGCAGCGCCTCGTGCACGGCGAAGTGCTTGTCATCGCTGAAAATGGCGCGCAGGCTGCGCGCCGACTGCGCGTGCTCGAAGGCGCGGTGCAGCTTGTTATTCAGGTTGGCGGCCGTGAAATGCACGCGGCCATCCTGCGTGTCGGCCGACGGACTGACCGTGGCGGCATTCGCCGTCCACATGGGCGAGGCGGAATATGCGCAGGCCAGGATGACGGGCGACTCCTTGTAGGCGCGCGCCAGCACTTCGGCATCCGTGCCCGTGAAACCGATGGAGCGCAACAGGCGGAAATTCGGCCGCTCCTGCGGCGGCAGCAAGGCTTGCGCAAAGCCACGCGCGGCAAGGGCGCGCATCTTGGCCAGGCCCTGCAAGGCAGCCTGCTTCGGATTCGAAGCGCTTTTCACATTGCTGAACGAGGCCACGTTGCCGAACGATAGTCCGGCATAATTATGCGATGGCCCGACCAGGCCGTCAAAGTTGTATTCGCGCGTGCTGTGCATGGGATTTCCTTAAAAATTCAGGCCGGGCGACAGCTTGGCTGGCATTTCCAGCGCGCTGTTCTCGATCGAAGCGACCGGGTAGGCGCAGTAATCGGCCGCGTAATACGCGCTCGGACGGTGGTTGCCCGACTTGCCGATGCCGCCGAACGGCGCCGTGCTGGCCGCTCCCGTCGTGGGACGGTTCCAGTTGATGATGCCGGCGCGAGCGCGCGTTTGAAAAGTTTGCCACAGGGCCGGATCGTCGGACAAGAGCGCCGCGGCCAGGCCAAATTCGGTGGCGTTGGCCACCTTCAGGGCCGCATCGAAATCGGCCACGCGGATCACCTGCAGCAGTGGACCGAACCATTCTTCGTCGGGGATGCCGGCGGCATCGGTGACGTCGACGATACCTGCCGTGACAAAACCCGCCTGCGGATTGAGCTGGCGCATCTGCAGCAAGGTGGTGCCGCCCCTGGCGACCATATCCGCCTGCGCCTGCACCAGGCGCGCGGCCACGGCACTGGACACCACTGGACCCATGAAGGGCTGCGGCTGGGCGTCGGACGCGCCGATGCCCAGTTTCGCGGCCACTTCCACCAGGCGCGTGACAAACGCGGCACCGGCAGCGTTGTCCTGCACCACCAGGCGGCGCGCGCAGGTGCAGCGCTGGCCGGCGGAGACAAAGGCGGAGAAAATCGCGTGGTGCACGGCCGCGTCCACGTCCTTCACGTCCCACACGACGAGGGCGTTGTTGCCGCCCATTTCCAGCGCCAGCATCTTGCCCGGCTGGCCGCCGAACTGGCGGTGCAGGCTGATGCCCGTCTGGCAGGAACCCGTAAACAGCACACCGTCAAGGTGCGCATTGGCACCCAGGGCCACGCCCGTGTCGCGCCCGCCGTTGACGAGGTTGACGACGCCATCCGGCAAGCCCGCCTGCTGCCACAGCTGCACGGTTTTGATGGCCGTGCGCGGCGCATATTCGCTGGGCTTGAAGACGATGGTGTTACCGGCGATCAGGGCCGGCACGATGTGCCCGTTCGGCAGGTGGCCGGGGAAATTGTACGGGCCGAACACGCCGAACACGCCATGCGGACGGTGGCGCAGCACGGCGTCGCCGTCGGCGATCTTGCTTTGCGTGATGCCCGTGCGCGCGTTGTACGACTGCACCGAGATATCGATCTTGTTGGCCATGGTGGCCACTTCCGTGCGCGATTCCCACAGCGGTTTGCCCACTTCTTCCGAGATCAGCAGCGCCAGCGCTTCGGCGTGCTCCTTCAGCAGCTCGCGGAAGCGCACGCAGATGGCGATGCGTTCTTCGACGGGCGTATCGGCCCATGCTTCAAAGGCGGCGCGGGCGGCCTGGCAAGCCTGCTCCACTTCGTTTTCCGTCGCTTCCAGGCTGGCCCAGGTCTGCTTGCCGTTCGACGGGTCGATGGTGAGCAGTTCGCGGCCCGTGCCTGGCAGCCAGGTGCCGTTGATGAAGTTCGATGCTGCGGTAGACGAATTAAATACGTTAGACATGGGAATGCTTCCTCGGGTTGAGTGACAAGGTGCGCACGGTGTCGCCGTGATGGCAGCGCAGCAAATGCAGTTCATCGTTGTCCAGCGCGATCTTGCCGCTGTGCGGATTGGCGCTGGTGACGATCATGCGGAAATCTTTCAGGTCGGTGTTCGATACCAGGTAAGGCTCGGCCTGGACGGCGTCGCCGCACACTTCAGGCGCGGCCTCGGCGTCGAGCACGGCCGGCATGCTGTCGCGCATGGCGCGCAACTCGGACACGCGCGCCTGCAGCACGGGACCGGCGTCGAAAATGTCGACATAGCCTTCGAAGTGCAAGCCTTCCTGCTCCAGCAGGCGGCGCGCGGGCGCCGTGCTCAGATGCACCTTGCCGATGACTTCCTGCGCTTCGTCGGGCAGGTAGGCCACGTACATGGGCTGGCGGGGCATCAGCTCGGCGATGAAGGATTTTTTACCGAGGCTCGTCAAGTCGTCGACGTGGTGGAAATCCATCTTGAAGAAGTGGCGCCCCAGGCCCTCGTAGAACGGCGAGCTGCCGTCCGGCGCCTGGTAGCCGCGCATCTCCGCGATCAGTTTTTCCGTGAACAGGTGCGGGAACTGGGCGATGAAGAGGAAGCGGCTTTTCGACAGCAGCTTGCCGTTGTTGCCGCTGCGGTAATCGGGGTGCAAAAACAGCGAGCACAGTTCCGTGCTGCCCGTCAGGTCGTTCGACAGGTACAAGGTTTCCATGCGCGTAAACACGTCGAGTTCGCGACTGGAATGGACCAGGGTGCCGATGCGGTAGTTATAGAACGGTTCTTCCAGGCCCACGGCGCCCTTGATGGCGCACACGCCGGCCAGGCGGCCTGTATCCGTATCCTCCATGACGAACATGTAGTCGCGCTTTTCGGGCGGGATGGTTTCGGCGAACGAGGCGCAGGCGATGGCCAGGCGGTCGCCCAGCATTTTCATGTCCGGCTTGAGGGTGGTCATGCCGGTGCCGACCTGGCTGGCCAAGCCGTACAGGGCGTCCAGGTCAGAAGCGTTGATGGCGCGTACTACTAGCATAATGTTCTCTCGGTTAAATGCGCACGCAAATGACGCTGTCGCCTTCGGCCACGGCCAGCGCCTCGAGCAGCTCTGGCGGCAAGCCGACGGTGTCCTGCGCTTCGAGCGCATCGCAGGTAAAGGTGACGGCGCGGAAGTTGCGCTCCGCGCCCGATGCGACCGCGTAATGCACTTTCAGGCCCGTGCGGCTGGGCGTGACGCCTGCGACGACGCGGCGCGTGAGCGAACCCGTAAACGAGCGCAGCGCATGCTTGTGCGCCTGCAGGATCGGGCCGCCATCGAAGATGTCGATGTAATCGTCGGCTTCAAAGCCTTCTTCCGTCAGCAAATTGAAAGCCAGTTCGCCGCTCGGGTGGATCTGGCCCATGGCCGCCTGCGCGTCGCCGGGCAGCAGCGGCACGTACACGGGGTAATGCGGCATCAGTTCGACGATCAGGGTGCGGTTACGCGCGCCGCCGATGACTTTTTCGGCATCGAGGAAATCCATCTGGAAGAATTTGCGGCCCAGCGCATCCCAGAACGGCGACTGGCCGTTGGCGTCCGTGATGCCGGCCAGCGGCACGAAGAAGCGGTCGCCGAAACGGTGCGGCGCCAGCACGGCAAACAGCAGCCGCGCGCGCGACAGCAAGGCCGCTTCCAGGCCCGCCTGCTCCATGTTGCGCACATAGAAACCGGACAGCTGCGAATACGCCGTCAACTCCGAGCACAGGGTCAGCGCATGCACGCTGTGGCTGATGTTCAGGTCGCGCGAGACTTGCTGGATGACGTCGTTGCGAAAGGAAAAATAGGTGCCGTTCGAGCCGGCCGAGGCAAAGATGGCGGCCGTGCCGGCGATGCTCTTGTCGAGCAGGGATTCAAGCACGAAGAGATACGATTCTTCGCTGGGGATGTCGACATGGGCGGCAAACGAGGCGATGGAGCGCTCGACGGAGGCGGCGATTTTTTCGCGCGTCTTCGGCAGGGTATGGACACCCGGCATGGTTACCGCGGCCAGCGCTTCGAGGGCTGCAATATCCGCAATTTCTACCGGACGGACAACATACATGGGTACTCCTTCAATGCTGACGATACATGGGCTGAAAACCCGGGTAGAACCAAGCCGGCCCGCAGCAAAGCGGCGGGCCGGTGATCAAACAGGGAGCGAGGCTAGCCTCAGGCTTTCAGCATGCCGTCGATGGCGACGCGCAGTAGACGGCCCGCTTCGGCGATCTGTTCGTCCGAGACGATCAGGGCCGGTGCCAGGCGCACCACGTCCACGCCGGCGATCAGCACCATCAAGCCTTGCGCTTCGGCCGCTTTCTGGATGTCTTTCGCGCGGCCCTTGAAGGCATCGCTGACTACCAGGCCCAGCAGCAAACCGCTGCCGCGCACGACGGAGAACACTTGCGGGTAATCCGTGATCAAGCCTTGCAGCATGGCGATGGTGTTGACGCTCGCTTCTTTCACGCGCGCCAGGAACGCCGGCGTGTTGATCGTTTCCAGCACGGTCAGGGCCACGGTGGCGGCCAGCGGGTTGCCGCCGTAGGTGGTGCCGTGGGTGCCGACGGCCAGGGTTTGCGCCAGTTCATTCGTGGTCAGCATGGCGCCGATCGGGTAGCCGTTGCCCAGCGCCTTGGCGGCCGTCAGGATGTCCGGCGTGACGCCGTAGCCCATGTAGGCGAACAACGCGCCAGTGCGGCCCATGCCGCTCTGGACTTCGTCGAAAATCAGCAGGGCGCCCGTCTTGTCGCACAGGGCGCGCAGCTCCTTGAGGAATTCCGGATTGCCTGGCACCACGCCGCCTTCGCCTTGTACCGGCTCGACGATCACGGCGCACACGTCATCGCCGATGGCGGCGCGCGCCGCTTCGATGTCGTTGTAGGCGATGTGGTCGATCGATGGCGGCAGCGGCTCGAAGCCTTCCGTGTACTTGGCCTGGCCGCCGACGGAGACCGTAAACAGGGTGCGGCCGTGGAAGGAGCTGAAGCACGAGATGATGCGCGACTTGTGCGCGCCAAACTTGGTGTGCGCATACTTGCGCGCCAGTTTCAGGGCCGCTTCGTTGGCTTCCGCGCCGGAGTTGCAGAAGAAGGCGCGGTCGGCGAAGGTCGCTTCCGTCAGGGCCAGCGCCAGGCGCAGGACAGGCTCGTTGGTGTAGCCGTTGCCCAAATGCCACAAATTATTGATTTGCTTGGTCAGCACGTCGACCAGGGCCGGATGGCAATGACCCAGGCTGTTGACGGCGATGCCGGAAGTGAAATCGAGGTAATGCTTGCCTGACTGGTCCCACAGATCCAGGCCGGAACCGCGCACGGGCACCATGGCAGCAGGGGCGTAGGTAGGAACGAGGACCTGGTCAAAGGTTTCCCGGGTGACTGGACGAGCCGTTACGGTCGAATCAAGCTTGGCATTCATAGCATTTCCCCATCAATATGTTAGGTACTCCGCAGCTACGACAGCTACGTGTGTACTGCATTATAAAAAGCGGGATGCTAAAACTCTTTTGAATCTGCGACAAGGATTTTCACAATTCATCACAGCTGCCTTGACGCGGCGCTAGGCCGGCGGCATCAGCTTGCGTTGCCGCTCTTCGCGGGGGGTATTGCCAAACAGGGTACCGAAAGCCGTGGAAAAGTGCGAACCGGAGGAAAAGCCGCACATCAGGCCAACTTGCACGATGGAATAATGTGTATCAAGCAATAATTGCCGCGAGCGCTGCAGGCGCAGCTCCAGGTAGTAGCGCGACGGCAGGCTGCCCAGGTATTGCTTGAACAGGCGCTCGAGCTGGCGCCGCGACAGGCCCACCAGGCTGGCGATGTCGTCGGTCGACAGCGGTTCTTCGATATTGGCCTCCATCAAGGTCACCGCTTCGGACAATTTCGGCTGCAGCACGCCGAAGCGCGCCTGCAGGGCCACGCGCTGGCGCTCTTCCTTGCCGCGCACCTTGTCCACGCACAACGCCTCCTTGACGAGCGCCTGCACGTCGGCACCAAAGATGGTCTCGATCAGGGTCAGCGAAAAGTCAATGCTGGCCGCGCCGCCGCAGCAGGTAACGTGCGGACCGTCGATATCGAACAAATGCGGCGTCAAAATGGCCCTTTCGGCCTTCGCTTCCGCATCGGCATACAAGGCCCAGGGCAAGGCGATGCGCACGCCATCCATGACGCCCGCGTCGGCCAGCCACAGCACGGCAGCGCCCACGCCGCCCCAGAATGGCGCCGAGCGGCAGCGTTCGATCACGGCCCGGCACAGCTCGACGCGCAGCGGCGCCTCCGTTTCATCGGCCACCAGCAGTGCGATATGCCAGTTGCCGCCCTGCGCGGCCACCTGTTCCGGCGTGCGCACGTCCAGCTGCAGGGCTTCCGGTCCCAGCGCCCGCGCGCACAGGCGCAGCGGCTGCACCAGGCCTGCCCAGGTAATCGACTCGGCATCGCCGGCATGGACCAGCAGCAAACGCAGCGGTTTGTCGAGGCCGATACGGGAAAGATTAGCGAAGGACATCGGCGAGGCGGGCCAGGGGCAAGGACTGAGTTGCCCACATGATACCGGACTTCCGCCCCATCGAGCCCCTCATGCAAGGGCACATCCTGGCGCGGCGGAAAAAAGCGGGGCGGAAGGATATAATCCCCCCCATGGGTGAACGATATTTAAAAAGTATCCGGCTGCTGGCCGAATGCATGCAAGGCTTCGAGCGGTTTTCTGGCGACTTCGTGCGCCAGTACGGCTTGACGCATGCGCAATTCGACATCATCGCCACGCTCGGCAACACCTGTGGCATGTCCTACAAGGAACTGGGCCAGAAAACCCTGATCACCAAGGGTACCTTGACGGGCGTGGTGGACCGGCTGGAACAAAAGGGGCTGGTGATCCGCGAACGTTGTCCACGCGACAAGCGTTCCTATTACGTGCGCCTGAGCTGCGAGGGCGAACACGTGTTCCATGACGTGTTCCCCAAACTGACAAAACAGGGGCAGCGCCTGTTCGACGGCTATACCGAAGACGATTTCATGCGGTTGGAAACCACCCTGGCGGGCTTGAAGCACGCCATCGCCAACGGCCACGGCTGACCATACACCAAGCACAGACATTCAAACAAGACAAAGGAAACCAAGTTGAAAACCACACTGCTCGAAGGCAAAAAGCCCGCTCATTTCGATAAACACATCATCGGCAACCTGCTGCTCAACGCCAGCACGCCGGAACTGGTGCGCCAGGAAAAACTGATCATCGGCGTGCGCAACGAAGACGGCGAAATCTACCGCCTGATCGGCGCCACCAAGCACAACAGCTTCATGAACGCCGTCGAGGAATTGTTCGACCTGGGCCTGACGGATGAACTGGAAGACAGCGACGAGCTGGTTGAAGGCTGTGACGCCATCTTCAGCGAAGCTCTGTAGTAGCGCTGAACAGGACCTGCTGCGCGGTGCGCTTTGCGGCCGGCGATGCTCACCGGCTCGGCGCCCCCGTACTAAAGTACGGTTGCGCTTCTCGGCCACAAATCCCATCCGCTCGCGATGGTCCTGTCCAGCGCCGTGACGAACGCTGTCGTTAGAAAAAAGGCATGCCACCGATACAGGGGCATGCCTTTTTTCGCTTCCGGGGCATTTGCTTGCCTTTTGCCAAGCTGTTTGCGAAAAGATCACGGTTAAAAAGTTCCGTACGGAAATATTGCGAGTATAATTTTTTCAATGAACAGACTCGACGCCTTTAAAAGCATCGCCGCACAAGCCGCTCGTGGCGAGCTGACCTTTCCTGCCAATGTGGACGCTTCGCTCAAGCTGCAAGAGGCGCTGGCCGATCCCGACTGCCATATCGAGGCCGCCGCCAAGCTGGTGCAGGCTGACCCGCTGCTGGCCGCGCGCACGGTGGCCATCGCCAATTCCGTGGCGTTCAACCGGTCCGGCAATGAAATCACCAGCGTGCGCAACGCCGTGCAACGGCTCGGCGTGCGTACCCTGCAGTCGGTGGTGGCATCGCTGATCGTGCGCCAGCTGGGCAGCACCATCACTGATCCCGTGCTGCAAGCGAAGGCCAACCAGTTGTGGGAGCATACGGCCCACGTGGCGGCCCTGTCGCAGGTACTGGCCCGCCGCGTCACCAAGGTGGACCCCGATACGGCCCTGTTTGCCGGCATCATGCATGAAGTGGGCGGGTTTTATCTGCTGTCGCGCGCGGCCGAATTCCCCGGCATCCTCGACGGCGAACCGGAAGACTGGGTCGAACATGGCGAACAAGCGATCGGCCATGGCGTCCTGACTAAACTGAAGGTGCCGGAAGCGGTGATGGGCGCCATCGATGCGCTGTGGGAAGGCTTGCGCGCCATCCCGCCCGAATCGCTGGGCGATACCCTGCTGCTGGCGAATGACCTGGCGCCCGTCTCGTCGCCCCTCAACGAAAGCCCGGCCGCCATCGCCGTGCGCGCCGCCCGCGCCGCGCGCAGCATCGATTGCCTGATCGGCGACGATGCGACCTTGTCGAGCATCATGGAAGAATCGGACGATGAAGTGCAGTCGCTGCTGAAGGTGCTCGTGCACTAGGCATGGTTCAGCGGGCATGGCGGATGCCTGCCGGCTGAGTTCCTGCCCCATCTGGCTGCCCATACTTGGCTCATGCAGCTCACGGGCATAGCCTTATTTCTCGCGCTCACGGTAGACGCCTGCTCATTGAACGTATCGACGCCTGGCGCATCTCATTGCTTCATGAGGGATGCATGACTCTGGCAATGCGTCATCTACCACATCACATTTTTACAAGATTACCAAACCAGCTCTTGGCATCGTTAATTCTTGGTGGCTTATCTGATATTGAATATAAAAATCCGAACCATAGATAAACCATAGCCTATGGATAACATGTAACTTATTGGATAGAAAATTCTCTATTCAAGGGATCCATACTTGAATCCCTTGAAAAAACCAATTAATCGAGTATCATTTTTGCAACAGCGAATACAACACAAACAACTGCCAATGCAGCAAGAGGACCCAAGCCACCAGATACAGCTTCAACTTCACTGATATTCATTTCTTGCATGATTCTATTTCCTTTTGTCTAAGGTTATATGCCATGGAAGTATTCTCAAGGCAGAATAATAGTAGCATAAAAAGAATATTTTTAAGCAATGATGAAAAAATATTTAACTTTTCTTTTTTAAATATAATCTAGAAAGTAGAATATAAAATTGGAGGATATTGGCCACTCAATCCTCATTGGAAATTTTTTAATTAGACATATTGACCAAGACTTTCATCGATCCCACCCAGCAGGCCATGCTGAAGTGGCTGCGCACCTGGCATCCTGAAAAATAGCCATCAATCTCAATGAATATGTTATTTTTTCAATAAAAAATTCACGTTGCAAGCAAGACACACAACAAATACATCAGTTTCATCCCAATACATAGCGTAAGCTGTACTTGACTATAATGGAATGCCAGTCCCATGTTTTATCCGGCAGCGTACGCTATGCAGCTTCTTGAACCTGTTGCATCACATCCTGAACGATTACTCCTTGCTGTAATATCACCACCCGCTGCGCCATGGCGATGGTTTCCGGGCGGTGTGCAACGATCACGCGCGTGAGCTGGATTTTCTGGATCGCGGCATTGACAGCTTGCTCGTTCCACACGTCCAGATGGCTGGTCGCTTCGTCGAGCACCAGCAGCTTTGGATTCTTATACAGGGCGCGCGCCAGCAGGATGCGCTGTTTCTGGCCACCGGACAGGCCGCTGCCAATGTCGCCCACCAGGGTATTGAATGCCATCGGCATGGCGGCGATTTCCGCATGCACGGCGGCCAGGTGCGCGCAGACCTGGATTTGCTGGTCGTTCGGCGACGGGGAAAAAAAGCTGATGTTGTCGGCGATCGAGCCGGCAAACAAGGTGTCTTCCTGCATGACCGTGCCCAGCAATTGCCGGTAGTTCGTCAAGCCCAGGCTGCCCAGCTGGATGCCGCCGATGAGGATTTCGCCTTCCGTCGGTTCCAGCAAACCCAGCAACAACTTCATGAGCGTCGTCTTGCCGCAGCCGGACGGGCCCGTGACGGCGATGCACTGGCCGGCGGGAATGCTCAGATTGAGGCCGCTCAAGACATTCGGTTCGCTGGCGGCATAGCGGAAGGTGAGGTTGCGGATCTCGATCGATGGCGAGATATCGTCCATGTCGACCTCGACGTCGCTGCCATCGGTTTCCGCATCGGTCAGGACGATGTCGGCCACGCGCTCGCCATGCAGGCGCAGCATGCGCAGCTCAAATAATTTATCGACCAGGCTGGCCATGCGCTGGCTGAACTGGTCCTTGTAGCTGATGAACGCGAACAGCATGCCCACCGAGAAGCGGTTGTCCAGCACGGCCAGCGCCGCCATCCAGATGACGATCACCCGCTCGGCGCTGAACAGCAAAGTATTGGCCGTCTGGTAAGACACGGACAGCTTGGCGATGCGCAGGTCGGCATTGAACTGGTCGGCCAGCGCGTTGGTCCAGCTGGCGCGGCGCTCCGCGGCGCGGCCGAACAGGCGGATGCTCTGGATGCCGCGCACGGATTCCAGGAAGTGCGTCTGCTGCCGGGCTGCATGGATGATCTGTTCGGCCGTCGCTTCGCGCATGGCCTTGAACAAGATCCAGCGCAGCAACACATACAGCAGCACGGCGATGCAGGCCACGCCCGCCAGCAGCGGGCTGTAGACCAGCATCATGCCCAGGGTGGCCAGCACCAGCACGCCATCGATGGCGCCCTCGACAAATTGCGTCGTCAGGCTACGCTGCATGGTCTGGATGGAATTGAAGCGAGAAACGATGTCGCCCGTGTGGCGCTTCTCGAAATACGGCAGCGGCAACTTGAGCAGATGGGCAAAGGCATTCCCCAGCCATTGCAGATTCAAATTCGTGGCCAGCACCGTGGTGATCCAGGAACGCACGGCGCCGATGGCCGTCTGCACCAGCACCAGCAACAGGAAGCCGCAACCGAGCACGGTGATCAGGTCGCGGTCGGCGGCCAGCAAGGCCTCATCGACCAGCCATTGCATGTAGAACGGCGCCACCAGCGCGCATACCTGCAAGGCCAGGCCCAGCACCAGCAATTGCAGCAAGCCGCGCTTCAGGCCCACCACGCGCCCCATCAGCGAGAGCAGGGAAAACTGCTGCTTTTCCTCGGCCTTCTTGAACTCGGCGGTGGGCGTCAGCTCCAGCGCCACGCCCGTAAAATGTTTCGCCACTTCCGCCAGCGGCAGGCGGCGCTCGCCCACGGCCGGGTCGTGGATCACCACATGGCTGCCGGAGACGGACTTGAGCACGACAAAATGGTTCAAATCCCAATGCAGGATGGCGGGCAGTTTCAGCTCGGGCAAATGCTGCATGTCGAGTTTTAAGGGGCGCGTATGCAGGGCTAGGCCCTGCGCCATCGCCATCAGCCCTTTTAAAGTCACGCCTTTCAATGACACGGAAAAGCGCCGGCGCATGCTGGAAATGTCGGTCTGGTGGCCCCAGTAGCTGGCCACCATGGACAAACAGGCCAGGCCGCATTCGGCCGCTTCCGTTTGCAGCAGGACGGGCAGGCGCTGGCTGCGCCAGAAGGACAGGTGGGCGAGATCAGGAAAATGCATGCGGCGCAGACGTAAAAAGTGAAAAGAGAGCGGGTGGGCTTACAGGCGCCCGGAAATGCTGAACAGGGGTTCGAGCACCCATTCAAACAGGCGGCGCTGTTCCAGCAGCACGCTGGCATCGACCAGCATGCCCGACTTCAGGGGCAGGGTTTCGCCATACGCCTGCACGCTCTGGCGCTGCAAGCTCAAGCGGATGCGGTACAAGGGTTCGCCATTCGTGCCGCTGACGGCGCCCGGCACCGCCAGCTCTTCGGGTCGCAGCGAGGTGCTGGCCACTTCGCGCACCAGCGCCGGATACTGGCCGAATTTCTGGTACGGATACGCCTGGTAGCGCAGCAACACCGTCATGCCCGGCTTGATGAAGCCGACCGAGCGCGACGGCGCGTAGATTTCCGCCTCCAGCTGGGCGCCTTGCGGCAGCACGGAGGCGAGCACGCTGTTGGCCGCCACGGTTTGCCCCAGTTCGGTGGTGATGGCCGTGACCATGCCATCCTGCGCCGCGCGCACGAGGATTTCGCGGCGCGCCTCGTTCTCCGTCAAATCTTGCTCGATGGCGGAGACATTGCGCTGCAAGCCTTCCGTATCGCGCTGGGCTTGCACCTGCAAGTCGCGCACGTCCGCTTCCGTGGTGGCCAGGTCGCGCTGGCTGGCCGACTTGATGCGCTGCAATTCCGCCAGGCGCTGGTGCTGGTCCAGCAGCTCGGCTTGCTTATCCTGCAGTTGCGCTGACGAAATGTAATGGGTGGCGTGCAGGTCGCCGTAGCGCTGGTAGGACTGTTCCGCCAAGGTAATGCGGCGTTGCTGTAGCGTGATCTGGTCGTCCATGCGGGCGATTTCCGCCGCCAGGTCGCTGGCACGGCGCTGTCCCGCCGCCATGCGCTGGCGCGATTGCAGGTGCGACTGCTGCAATTCCGCGTCATAGCTGTCGCGCCGGCTTTTCAGCAGGGTCGAGACAACTTGCTGGGGCGCCCCCGCATTGGCGCTGCTGCGCTCGCCCGACAGCACGAACAGCACTTCGCCCGCGCGCACGGCCTGCCCTTCCTTGACGCGCACCCCGGCGATGACGCCCGCCTGGCCCGGCATGACGCGGATCACGCCGCTGGTCGGCAGCAGCACGCCCTGCGACTGCGCCTTGCGCGTGGTGCTGAAGAAGATGAAGAAAGCGACGATGGCTAGCGCGATAGCGAGGAACAGCCAGGTCAGGAATACATGGCTGACGGGCCGCGCCAGCAATACGGTGCCGTATTGTTTATTGCCCAGATGCTCGATGGCTTGCTGGCGGAACAGTTGCTGGACTGGCTGGACGGGGCTGGTCTCGATAGCCGGGGCGCTGGGTTGATCACGCAAGATGATTTGCTTTTCGAAAAATAGTTTTAATCAGCCAAAACTGAACCTTGTTATGCAAGAGTGCTGCACTTTACAAATCAGACCGTGACCTCGCATTCCAAAACCATCTGCCCCTGTCTTTCAGAATGCAATACGATGATTATTTTCATTGGCATAAAATATTAAAATTTATCAAAATGAAATCCAAAAATCAAGAAAGTTCTCATGCATAAGCAAACCATATCTTTTTAAAAAAATATGCGAAAAATATCCTGATTTTCAGGCCATTTGAAATTTACCTCTTTTTCATGTCACGAAAAACATCTTTGAAAATTTGACAATCAAAAGAAAATTCTACATTAATCCCACCAAAGAAATCTATCGAATTATCACAGAATGGTAAATTTAAAAATCACCAGGATTTTATTTTAAATACTTCACCAGGTTCAAAAATGACTTCCGTTTCGAATTGGGTAATTGCGCATCCCTGCATGGCTGCGCCCGGACCATCCCCCTGGTCCGGGAAAAAATCAAGAATGGGACGATGTGGTGCCATCGCTGCTGAAGGTGCTCGTCCATCAAACAGCAGGCTTCTTGCCCGCTGGCGGTGCTGCTGCCGGCTTGACCGTGTCGACGATCAGCACATGCTTGTCCATGGCCTTCATTCCCTGCTTTTGCTGGACGACTTGCGTGGCAACCGCCTTGGTACTCAACAGGGGTTTCGGGTGGCGTGGCATGAACATGGCGTACCTGCTGGCAGTGGGAGAGGCCCCACATGTGCAGCAAGTATCAAATTATCAAGCCACCCTCAAACACCGGACAAAAAAAACCCGCTCGAAAGCGGGTAAAGTCCAAAGCTAGGGATGTCCTGAAAGAGACAGCCCTATCTTATGCCGTGCGCCGCGCCAGCTCCGTGCGCTGGCACACTTAGCGCGCAGATTATCCCGGCGATAGCTGCACGTCCGTTTCCTGCCAGGCGCGCAGCTGCCGCACGCGGGCAAACCACGTCTGGATATGCTGGTACTGCGCCAGCGGTAGCCGCACGGCCTCGCTGTACATGAGCGGCGCGGCCACGGCGAAATCGGCCAGGGTCACGTCTTCTCCGCTGAGCCAGCCGCGTCCCGCCAGATGCGCATCCAGCACCACGGCGCATTCATGCAGATCGCGCTCGCCGCGCGCCTCCTCCAGCGGATCCGCCGGACCATTGCCCGTCATGCCCTTCCAGGCGCGTTCCCAGGCCAGCACGCTGATGGCGGGCGCGAAGTGCTGCACGGCCCAGAACAGCCACCGGTTGACGTCGGCGCGGGCTTGCGGCGCCTGCGGATAAATCGTCTGGCCCGGCATCTGCTCGGCCAGGTATTGCATGATGGCGCACGATTCCCACAGCAGGAAAGCGCCATCGGCCAGCACGGGGACCTTGCCGTTCGGGTTCAGCTCGGACAGACGGCGGCGGTCATCCGCATTCATCAGGTCGACTTCCGCCAGTTCCAGCGGCAGGCCGAGGTGGATCGCCGTCATCAGGGCACGGCGGGCATTCGAGGACATGGGGTGGTGGTACAGGCGCATGGCAGATGGCTCCGGTGAGTGAAGAAGCCACCATCGTAGTCGCCGTCACTGACAGTTTTTGTCAGGAGCGGATGTCAGGATTCCGGGGCGCTAGCTTTCCGGATCAATCTCGTGCGCCTTGCGCCAGGCATCCAGCAGCACATGGCGCCGCGTGGGATAGCGTTCGTCATGCTGCTGCACGCTGGCGATGCGGTCGATGCGGAAATGCCGGTAATCGCCGCGCAGCTCGCACCACGCGGCCAGCAGGCGCTTGCCTTCGAAAAACGCCAGGGCAAACGGCCACACCGTGCGCGAGGTGGCGCTGCCATGCTCATCCTGGTAGCCCAGGGTGAGCTTCTGTTCGTAGCGGATGGCCTCGCGCACGGGCTGCACGTAGCGGTCGGCCGGCTGCGTGCCATCGGCGGGGCGCCCCAGCGGCACCCACAAGCTGGTCTCGGCCATGCTGTCGCGCAAGTCGCGCGGCGAGGCGGCCGCGATCTTGGCCAGGGCATTGCTGGCCGCCTGCGCCAGGCCGGCATCGCCCTGCCGGCGCACCCAGCGCGCGCCCAGCACCAGCGCCTCCAGTTCATCGGCGCCAAACATCAGCGGCGGCAAGAAGGCGCCACGGCGCAGCACATAACCGATGCCGGCCTCGCCCTGCAGGGGGGCGCCCAATTCGGCCAGGGTCTGGATATCGCGATAAATCGTGCGCTCGGAAACGCCCAGCTGCTGCGCCAGCTGGGCCGCCGTGACGGGCACGCGCCTGGCGCGCATGGCGTCCATCAGCAGGAACAGGCGGCCGCTGCGGCTCATGGACAGGCCTGCAAAGCCTGGTCGCCCATGACCAGGGCCGACAGGGCCGGCACGTACAGATAGCCGTCGGACGCCAGGCGCGCCGCGCGCGTCCCCTCTTGCACGCCGGCGATGCCGTAGCAGCGCTGCAGCCGGGCGGCGGCTGGCCACCAGTAGACGGCCGCCTCCTGGTCGGGAAAGCGCTGGCGCACGCTCTCGGCCTGCGCCGCCACTTGCCGGAAATCGCGGTAAAAGGCGGGCGCAATGCCCAGCTCCGCGGCAAACGCCGTTTCCAGCGCTGCCGTCTCTGCCAATTGGGCCGCCAGCGCCGCCGTTTCACGGTCAAGCGCATCGGCAGGCACGCCCGCCTCGATCAGGCTGCGGCGCATGCGCTCCGGGCCGGCCTGCGCGCGCAGGAACGCCGATTCCTGCAGCGCCAGCACGGCGCCGGCGGGGATGTGCATATGGCGCGCGGCCGGGAAGACGTACAGGGCGCAGCTGCCCGCGCAGACGGTGTCGATGGTGAGACGCCATTGCTGCTGACGCAGATAGCGGCCCAGTTGCATCGCCACCTGCGGGTCGCCTGCATCGCTATTGACGCGCAACAGCGTGGTGCCTGGCGCTGCCAACCCTTGCAGCTTGGCCACGTCGCCCGCGGCGATCGGGCCGCGCATGGCGATGCTATCGCTGCCAGTGCGGCTGAAATCGGCGGCGCCGGCCAGCGCCGTCACGCCCGCCATCAAACCTACCCATAAAAAACGCTTCATCGTCATCCGCCATAAAAAAAACGACCACCGCAAACGGTGATCGTTCTTCATTCGACCTGCAAAAAAACCTGCGCTTACACCACGGCGCCGTCGGTTTCGTCTTTTTCCTTGACCGGCTTGATCAAGTCTTCGCGCTTGACGCCCAGCCACATGGCGATCGAGGCCGCGACGAACACGGAGGAGTAAATACCGAAGCAGATACCGATGGTCAGCGCCAGCGCGAAGTGGTGCAGGGTCTGGCCGCCGAAGACCAGCATCGACAGCACCATCATCTGGGTCGAACCGTGGGTGATGATGGTACGCGAAATGGTGCTGGTGATCGCGTTGTCGATCACTTCATGCACGGAAGCCTTGCGCTGCTTGCGGAAGTTTTCGCGGATACGGTCAAAGATCACCACCGATTCGTTGACGGAATAACCGAGCACCGCCAGGATGGCCGCCAGCACCGTCAGCGAGAATTCCCACTGGAAGAAGGCAAAGAAGCCCAGGATGATGACCACGTCATGCAAGTTGGCGATAATCGCCGACACGGCGTATTTCCATTCGAAGCGCACGGCCAGGTAGATCATCACAAACACGACAACCATCACCAGCGCGTTCAAGCCGTTCTGCGTCAGTTCCTCGCCCACTTGCGGGCCGACGAATTCGACTTTCTGCAGCACCAGCGCTTCGTTGCCGGCAGGGTCCACGCAGGCGGTCTTGATGACGTGCTCGCCCTTGTCGGTGACGGTATCGATGCCCTTGGTCGTGCCTTGCTCGGCCTTGCACAGCGTTTCAAACACGCGCTGCGAGGTATTCGCGGCAGTCACGCCCTTTTCCACCGGCAGGCGTATCATCACGTCGCGCGCCGTATCGAAGCTGGTCACGCCCGGCTCTTCATAGCCGAGGCCGATCAGGGTGCCGCGTATGCCTTCAAGGTTGGCCGCTTTCGGGTATTTGACCTCCATCAGGGTGCCGCCCTTGAATTCCACGGACAGGTGCAAGCCCTTGTGGAACAAGAAGAAGACGGCGGCAATGAAGGTCACGGCCGAAATGACGTTGAAAATCAACGCATGGCGCATGAAGGGAATATCTTTTTTGATCCGGAAAAATTCCATGAAATCCTCTGAGTTCTATTCTGTGCGTCCGGCGGCTGGGCCGCAGGACGCTATCGCTGTTGACGCTATTCGGTAAGTCGGAACCCTGGCTTATTTGCTGGTGCCCGGTACCCAGACCGTGCCGATCGACAAGGTCGTCAGCTTTTTCTTGCGGCCATACCAGAGGTTGACCACGCCGCGCGAGACGAAAACGGAGGAGAACATCGAGGTCAGGATCCCCAGGCAATGTACGACGGCAAAGCCGCGCACCGGGCCGCTGCCGAAGGCCAGCAGCGCCAGGCCGACGATCAGGGTGGTCACGTTCGAATCGAGAATCGTGGCCCAGGCGCGGTCGAAGCCGGCGGCGATCGCCGCTTGCGGCGTATTGCCGGCGCGCAGCTCTTCGCGGATACGTTCATTGATCAGCACGTTGGCGTCAATCGCCATGCCCAGCGCCAGCGCGATAGCGGCAATACCTGGCAAGGTCAGCGTCACCTGTATCATCGACAGCAAGCCGACCAGCAGCAGCAGGTTGGTGGCCAAGGCCAGTACGCTGAAGGCGCCGAACAGCATGTAGTAGGCGATCATGAAGATGGCGATGGCAATGAAGCCGTACAGGGTCGAGTGGAAGCCCTTAGCGATGTTTTCCGCGCCCAGCTGCGGTCCGATCGTGCGTTCTTCGATGACGGTCATCGGTGCGGATAGAGCGCCCGAGCGCAACAGCAGCGCCAGTTCATTCGCGTTTTCCGCGCCGCCCATGCCGGTGATCTGGAAGCGCGAACCGAGTTCCTGCTGGATGGTCGCAACCGACAGCACTTCCGGCTTGCCTTTTTCAAACAGCACGATGGCCATGCGCTTGCCGACGCGCTCGCGCGTCGCTTCGCGCATCTTGCGTCCGCCGTCGCCATTCAGGTCGATCGACACGGCCGCTTGCTGATTCTGGTCGAAGCTGGCCGTGGCGCTGGAGATATAGTCGCCCGTCAGGATCACGTCTTTCGCCAGCACGACAGGGACGCCCTTGCCGACGGTGAACAGTTCCGAGTTGAACGGGATGGCGCTCGACAGTTCGGTGCCAGGCACGATGGTTTCATCGACCAGGCGCACTTCCAGAGTCGCCGTGCGGCCGATGATGGCCTTCGCGCGGGCCACGTCCTGCACACCAGGCAATTGCACCACGATGCGGTCAGGACCTTGCTGCTGGATCAGCGGCTCGGCCACGCCCAGCTCGTTGACGCGCTTGGACAAGGTGGAGATATTCTGTTTTACGCCTTCGTCGATGGTTGCCTTCAGGGCCGCCGGTTTCAGGGTGATGTTCAGTTTCAAATCGCTGCCTTCGCCCGCATCGGCGAACGCCAGTTCCGTCATCTGGTCGGACAGGACATTTTTTGCCTTCAGGCGCGTCTCGGCGTCACGGAAGTTGATTTGCACGCTGTCGCCCACGCGCTCGATGCCGGCGTGGCGTATATTTTTGTCACGCAACACGCTGCGCGCGGCGGACTGGACGCCCTGGACTTTCTTGTTCAGCACGGCTTTCGCATCGACCTGCATCAGGAAGTGCACGCCACCGCGCAAATCCAGGCCCAGGAACATGGGCAAGGCATGCAATTTTTGCATCCACATCGGTGTATTGGCTTGCAGGTTGACCGTCACGATGAACGCGGGATCGGTGGAATCGGGGTTCAGATCCTTTTCCAGCACCAGTTTTGCCTTGAACTGGGTATCGGGATCGGCAAAACGCACGCGCACGGAGGCGAGATTGCCGGCGCCATCCATGGTGACACCTTCCGACTTGACGTTCTCTTTCGTCAATATTTGCTCGACTTGCGTCATCAGCTCGCCCGTCACTTTGACGGTCGACTTGCCGCTGGTTACTTGCAGCGCCGGTGACTCACCGAAATAGTTGGGCGCCGTATAGAGTGCGCCCAGCAATAAGGCGACGACGATGATGATGTATTTCCAGGCAGGATAGCGATTCATAGTGATTCAGCGTTCAGTGTTGAGCGTCGGAGGCGTCGCGAGGGGCGGCCGATAGCCGCCCCGGATCTATCATTGCCAAGGCAATGACAGCGAGGAATTACAGCGCCTTCAGGGTGCCTTTAGGCAGCAAGGTGGTGATGGAACTCTTTTGCACCGTGATTTCGGTGCCGGCCGCCACTTCGATGGTGACGTAAGCGTCCACTACCTTGGAAACACGGCCCAGCATGCCGCCGGCGGTGACGACTTCGTCACCCTTGGCCAGCGCGTCCATCATCGCCCGTTGTTCTTTGGCGCGTTTTTGCTGTGGGCGGATCATCAGGAAATACATGACCACGAACATCAATACCAGCGGCAGGAAGCTGGTCAGGTTGCCGCCGAGGCCCAGGGCTTCGGTTGGGGCTTGCGCATAAGCGTTGGAAATGAAAAACACGGTGACTCCAGTTCTAATCAGTTTGAAAAAATAGCGCTGTATTCTAGCATTGGCTATACGTCATAACCCGAATTGCAGGCATGGCAACTTTAAATGGGGCTAAAAAAGCATTATGCAATGCTTTATCGCCCCAGTCCAAGCACCAATACACAAAACTTCCGGCCATGCCGCAGCCAGGGCTCAAGCTAAGCTTTTCTTAAGTTCCGCGTGCGCGTTCCGCATGGAATTGCAGGGTAAACGCGTGGAAACGGTCTTCGTCCAGCGCCTCGCGCATCTGGCGCATCAAGTCCAGGTAGTAATGCAGGTTGTGGATGGTGTTCAGGCGCGCGCCGAGGATTTCCTTGGACCGGTGCAAATGGTGCAGGTACGCGCGCGAAAAATTGCGGCAAGCGTAGCAGCTGCAGGTCTCGTCCAGCGGCGCCTGGTCTTCCTTGTACTTGGCGTTCTTGATCTTGATGTCGCCAAAACGGGTAAACAGCCAGCCATTGCGGGCGTTACGCGTCGGCATGACGCAGTCGAACATGTCGATGCCGTTCGACACGCCCGCCACCAGGTCTTCCGGCGTACCCACGCCCATCAGATAATGCGGCTTGTTGGCCGGCAAGCGCGGACCCACGTGGGCCAGCATGCGCATCATGTCTTCCTTCGGCTCGCCGACGGACAGGCCGCCGATGGCGATACCGGGGAAATCGATCTCTTCCAGCTTGGCCAGCGACTCGTCGCGCAGCATTTCGAACATGCCGCCCTGCACGATGCCAAACAGCGCATTCGGGTTTTCGCCGCGGTGGAATTCATCCTTCGAGCGCTGCGCCCAGCGCAGCGACATGCGCATGGACTTGGCCGCTTCCTCGATGGTGGCCGGACGGCCCTGGATTTCGTACGGCGTGCATTCGTCGAACTGCATGACGATGTCGGAATTCAAGACGCGCTGCACCTGCATCGACACTTCCGGCGAGAGGAACAATTTATCGCCATTGATGGGCGAATTGAAATGCACGCCCTCTTCCGTGATCTTGCGCATGGCGCCCAGCGAAAACACCTGGAAGCCGCCCGAATCCGTCAGGATCGGCTTGTTCCAGCCCATGAAACCGTGCAAGCCGCCGAATTTCTCCATGACGGTGTTGCCTGGACGCAACCACAGGTGAAACGTGTTACCCAGGATGATCTGCGCGTCGATCTCGTTGAGTTCCAGCGGCGACATGGCCTTCACGGAACCGTAAGTGCCCACTGGCATGAAGATCGGCGTCTGCACGATGCCATGGTTGAGTTTCAAGGTGCCGCGGCGTGCCTTGGTCAGGCCGCTCGTGTCGGTCTTGAGTAGTTTAAATTCCAGCATGTCAGTCTTTCACGGGAGTATCAAGGTTCAGCGCAGCGCGCGATTGCGTGGTGAGCAGCATCGCGTCGCCATAGCTGAAGAAACGGTAATTCTGCGCGATCGCATGCGCGTAGGCGCTGCGGATCGGCTCATAACCGGCAAAGGCCGACACCAGCATCAGCAGGGTCGATTTCGGCAAATGGAAGTTGGTGATCAGGCGCGTTACCGTTTTAAATGCATAGCCGGGCGTGATGAACAGGGCCGTATCGGCGCTGCCCGCCACCAGCTGGCCGCTTTGCGAGGCCGATTCCAGCGCGCGCAGGCTGGTCGTGCCGACGGCCACCACGTCGCGCCCGGCAAGTTGGGCGGCGCGCACGGCGTCGACGGTTTCCTGCGGCATGGTGTACCACTCGGTATGCATCTTGTGTTCGGCCAGCACCTCCGTGCGCACGGGCTGGAAGGTGCCGGCGCCCACGTGCAGGGTCACATAGGCAAAGTTGACGCCCTTCGCTTTCAGCTGGTCGAGCAGGGCCTGGTCGAAATGCAGGCCGGCCGTCGGTGCCGCCACGGCGCCGGGCACCTTGTTGAACACGGTCTGGTAGCGCGTTTCGTCAAATTCGTCCGCATCGTGCTCGATATAGGGCGGCAGCGGCAAACGGCCATGCGCCTCGATCAGCTCGAACACGTCGGCGTCGAAGTGCAGCGTAAAAAATTCGCCGGCGCGCTGGCCGACGGTCACGTCGAAGGCATCGGCCAGGCGGATGCGGCAGCCGGGCGGCGGCGACTTCGAGGCGCGCACCTGGGCCAGCACGGTGCGGTCGTCCAGCACGCGCTCGACGAGCGCCTCAATCTTGCCGCCGCTTTCCTTGACGCCGAAGAAGCGCGCTTTGAGCACGCGCGTATCGTTCATCACCAGCAGGTCGCCCGCCTGCAACAGCCCGACGATATCGGCAAAGCTGCGGTCAACCAGGGCGTCGCCGTCCAGATGCAACAGGCGCGAGGCGCTGCGCTCGGCCAACGGAGTTTGCGCAATGTTTTCTTGCGGCAAATTAAAATCGAAATCGGAAAGCGAATACATGCGTTTTGCTTCAAAAGTACGTCAAAAATGATTAGGAGTGCGCAATGGAACATCTGGCACTATACTGTGCGCCTATACAGGTATTACAATAATCCGCCGCAACAACTACGACTGCGGTACGCACAGGGTGTGCCGGACAACCCTCTATTTTACGCTAGCGGCACCAAAACCTTGCATATGTCCGATCCAAAGCCCGATCTTCCTCCCGCAGCCAAACCCGCCGCGAAGCCGAAAGCCGCCAAAAAAGTGGTCAGCACGGAAAGCCGGCTGGCCAAACTGGGCTTGCGCACGGATATGGACCTGGTGCTGCACCTGCCGATGCGCTACGAGGACGAAACCAAGGTCTACACGATACGCGACGCCTGCCTGCGCGGCGGCGAGTCGTGGCAAGTCGAGGGCGTCGTCACCAAGTGCGAAGTCAATTTCAAGCCGCGCAAGCAATTGCTGGTGACGATCGCCGATGAAACGGGCAATTTGTTGCTGCGCTTCATGAATTTTTATGGCAGCCAGGTCAAGCAACTGGCCGAAGGCACGCGGGTACGCGCGCGCGCCGAACTCAAACACGGCTTTTTCGGCGCCGAGATGGTGCACCCGACGTATAAGGTGGTCAACGAAGGCGCGCCGCTGCCCACGGCCCTGACGCCCGTGTACCCGTCCGGCGAAGGCCTGTCGCAGCACGTGCTGCGGCGCGAAATCGCCGACGCCATGCGCCGCATCGACTGGCAAGACACCTTGCCGGAGCAGCTGCTGCGCGACATGCAGCTGTCGCCGTTCCGCGCCGCCGTGCACCTGCTGCACTATCCGCCGCAGGATATCGATGAAAGCGCGCTGATGGACCGCTCGCACCCGGCCTGGGTGCGCATGAAGTTCGATGAACTGCTGGCGCAGCAGCTGTCGCTGAAACGCGCCCAGCGCGCGCGCCGCTCGAAAGGCGCCGCCTCGCTGCCCGTCGTCGGGACTTTATCGAAGGCCTTCGGCGCCGCCCTGCCCTTCAAGCTGACGGGTGCGCAGGCGCGCGTGCTCGAGGAAATCCGCGCCGACCTGCGCCAGCCGTATCCGATGCAGCGCCTGCTGCAAGGCGACGTCGGCAGCGGCAAGACGGTCGTCGCCGCCCTGTCGGCCACGCAAGCCATCGACAGCGGCTACCAGGCCGCGCTGATGGCGCCCACGGAGATTCTGGCGGAGCAGCACTTCCGCAAGATCGCCGCCTGGATGGAGCCGCTGGGCGTGAAGGTGGCCTGGCTGACGGGCAGCCTGAAGAAAAAAGAAAAGACGGCGGCGCTGGCCCTGATCGAATCGGGCGAAGCGCAGCTGGTGATCGGCACGCATGCGCTGATCCAGGACAATGTGCTGTTTGCCAAACTGGGCCTGGTGATCGTCGACGAGCAGCACCGCTTCGGCGTGGGCCAGCGCCTGACCCTGCGCAACAAGGGCGACAGCGCAGCCGTGCCGCACCAGCTGATGATGTCGGCCACGCCGATTCCGCGCACCCTGGCCATGACGTATTACGCCGACCTGGAAGTGTCGGTGATCGACGAGCTGCCGCCGGGCCGCAGTCCCATCGTCACGCGCGCCATCGACCAGAACCGCCGCGACGAAGTCATCGCCCGCGTGTATGCGGCCGCGCTGGAAGGCCGGCAGGTGTACTGGGTCTGCCCGCTGATCGAGGAATCGGAAGCGCTGCAGCTGCAAACGGCCACCGACACCTACATGATGCTGGCCGAAGCCCTGCCCGCGCTGCAGGTGGGCCTCGTGCACGGCCGCCTGAAGCCGGCGGAAAAGCAGGAAGTGATGGATGCCTTCATCGCCGGGCATATCCACGTGCTGGTGGCCACCACCGTCATCGAGGTGGGCGTCGACGTGCCGAACGCCTCGCTGATGGTGATCGAGCATGCCGAGCGCTTCGGTTTGTCGCAGCTGCACCAGCTGCGCGGGCGCGTGGGGCGAGGATCGGCGGCCAGCGTCTGCCTGCTGCTGTACCAGGGCCCCCTGGGCGGCGTGGCGCGCCAGCGCTTGATGACCATGCGCGAAACGACGGACGGTTTTGAAATTGCCCGCCGCGACCTGGAAATCCGCGGCCCCGGCGAATTCCTCGGCGCGCGCCAGTCCGGCCAGGCCATGCTGCGCTTCGCCGACCTGGAAACGGATCAATGGCTGGTCGACCAGGCGCGCGACGTGGCGCACGACCTGCTGCACGCCACCACGACGGCCGCCGCGACCACCGTGGAAGCGCACCTAGCCCGCTGGCTGGGCGGCAAAGAGGAATTCCTGAAAGTCTAGGAGCGCCCTACATGCACATCCAGAAGCGGTTCGCCAGGTCCAGCATGAAATCGGGACGCAGATAGGCCAGGAAGACGAGAGCCAGCAGCGCGGCGCCAGCCAGGCGCCATAGCCAGGTGCGCCAGCTGGCCATTACGCGGCCACCGCCACGCGCTTGACGGCGCGCTCGTCAATGGGCAGGTTGATCAGCGCGGCCAGCAGGCCCAGGCCGATGGTGATCATCCACACGATGTGGTAACTGCCCTGGTGCTCGTACAGATAGCCGCCCAGCCACGCGCCAAGGAAACTGCCCACCTGGTGCGAGAAGAACACCATCCCCGCCAGCATCGACAGATGCTTCACGCCGAAGATGCCGGCGATGATGCCGTTCGTCAGCGGCACGGTCGACAGCCACAGCACACCCATGCCGGCGGCGAACAGGTACACGGACCACGCCGACAAAGGCGCCAGCAGGAACACGGTGATGACCACGGCGCGCGTCACGTAGATGGCCGACAGCAGGTAGCGCTTGGCGATCTTGCCACCGAGTTTGCCCGCATAGTAGGAGCCGACGATGTTGAACAGGCCGATCAGCGCCAGTGCCGTGACGGCGATATTCGGATTCATCAGGCCCTGGTCCTTCAGGTAGGCCGGCAAGTGCACGCCGATGAACACCAGCTGGAAGCCGCAGACGAAATACCCTGCCAGCAGCAGCCAGAACGAACGGCTGGCGATGGCTTCGCTGAAGGCAGCGCCCACGCTTTGCTGCGGGCCGCTGGCGTGCGACACGGGCGGCTCGCGCAAGTAGAAGGCCATCGGGATCATGGCCAGCAGTACCAGCGCGGCCAGCACATAAAAGGCGTTTTGCCAGCCCACGGCGGAAATCAGTTGCTGCTCGACTGGCATCATCAGGAACTGGCCGAACGAGCCGGCCGCCGACGAGATGCCGAAGGCCCACGAGCGCTGCTCGGGCGGCGCGCTGCGGCCGATGATGCCGCTGATGGCGCCAAAGGCAGTGCAGGCCAGCGCCAGGCCGATGAAGCTGCCGGAACCGACGATGAACAGCGTGGGCTGCGTCACGAGCGCCATCCACACCAGGCCCGCCATGTAGCTGATGGCGCCGACGATGACGACGCGCATGGTGCCGAAACGGTCGGCCGCCATGCCGGCGAACGGGCCGAAGACGCCCCACATCAGGTTTTGCATGGCCAGCGCCAGCGAATACGTTTCGCGCGTCCAGCCATTCGCTTGCGAGATCGGCTGCATCCAGAAACCCAGGCCATGGCGCACGCCCATCGCCAGGGTCAGCACGACGCCGCTGGCGATGAGGACGGTTTTCAGGCTGGGACGGGATGGGTGCAATGTCATGGGGTTCCTGTTCACGCCTGGTCGGCTCGGTACACGAGGCCGATCTGGCCACGCATGGTGTCAAGGTTGTGCATCAGCGCCACGCTGTCCGCATGCGGCATGACGGGACTTTCCAGCAAGCCGGCGCGGATGCATCGCATCGCTTCGATCGCCTCGTGCGCGTAGCCATTGCCCAGATGGGGCGCGGCGACGACACGGCGCTCGCCATCCATCGTTTCGACGATCAGGTGGTCGGGTTTGTAAAAACGGTTGGGCAGCCGAATCCGGCCCAGGCAGCCGGAAATGGTCATTTCCGTCGGCGTCTGCGCGCGCAGGCTGCAGGCGCAGGACGAGGTGCCCCCGCCCGCGTGCCGCAGCGAGAACACGACCTGCTCATCGACGCCTGTGGCGCCCATCTCGGCCAGCGCCTGTACCTGCGATACGGGGCCGAGGAAGAAGGCCGCCATCGACAGCGGATAAATGCCCACGTCGAGCAGCGCGCCGCCGCCGAGTTCGGGATTGAACATGCGGTGCTCGGGCGGGAAATTGGCGACAAAGCCGATGTCGGCCTGTACCTGCTGCAGCACACCGATTTCGCCGCTGGCGATGATGCGCTGCGCTTCCTGCACGGCGGGCAGAAAACGGCTCCACATGGCTTCCATCAAAAACAGTTTTTTGTCGCGCGCCAGGTCGACCACGGCCTGCGCTTCGCGCGCATTCATGGTGAACGGTTTTTCGCACACGACGTGCTTGCCGGCGGCCAGGCACAGCATGGCATTTTCAGCATGCAGGGTGTGCGGCGTGGCGATATAGATCACATCCACATCCGGATCCATGGCCAGCGCCTGGTAGGAACCATGGCAACGCTCGATGCCGAATTCGGTGCCGAAGGCCTGCGCGCCGGCAGCACTGCGCGAAGCTACCGCCACCAGTTGCGCACCGGGTGCATCGCGCAAGCCATTGGCCATCGCGCGGGCGATCTTGCCGGTGCCGAGGATGCCCCAGCGGACGGTATTTTCCATGCTATTGCTCTCTTTCTGCGCCAGCCACCTTGCGCTTCGGGCGGAACACCGCCGCGTCATTGTAAAAATCGTCGTCCTGGCCCTCGCACCAGCCGGGCAAACCGAGCACGGGCAGCGGCGTGAAGTCCGCCGTGGTGAGGCCTTGCTGCGCCAGGTCCTGCGCCACCCGCTCGTCGAGCCAGGCGCGGCGTGCCGCATCATCGAGCGCAAAGTAGGCATCGCCGGCAAAGATCACGCGCGTATGCGCCGTGATGGCCTTGCGCGGCGCCACCAGTTTCTCCATCAGCGCGTGGCCGAACAGCCAGACCTCGGCGTCGCCGCCCGCGTCAAACCTGTCGCGCTGCGCAATGAACGCACTACGCCATTCATGCCCGCGCAACGCCGCATCCAGCGCGCGCCCCGCATCGCTGTCGCGCAGCACCAGCAAGGCGGAATTTTCGTCAAAAATCGTCGCGCCGTCGCGTGCGGGACCACGCGATTTTCCCACGCCAGACAGGGCGATCTGCGCCGCCTGCAGCGCGTTCAATTGCCGCTTGATGCGCGGGAAGGTGAGCCACACGAGCGCGTTGAAAAAATCGTGCAGATTGTCGCGCGTGGGCACGCCGCCCGTCGCGCCGATGAACTCCTCGTAGGCGACGCCATCGGGCAGGTCCGCTTGCGGCACGAAAGCCAGCGGCAGGCCGGAGGGATTGCGCAAGTCCAGCGCCCGTGCCCGGCCGTTCAGCGCGGCGATCACCGTGTCGCGCTGCAAGTCCAGCTGCCGTCGCGCCGGCAGCACCGTGGCAAACCAGGGACGGGTCCAGTCTATCGATGGCAGCATGGAGTAATTACACCATTTTCCAGTTAATCTGCTCGCCCGCATTGAGCGGAATCACATGGCTGTCGCCCAGTGGCAGCGAAGCCGGCAAGGTCCAGCTTTCGCGTTTCAGGGTGATGGTGTCCGTGTTGCGCGGCACGCCGTAGAAGGCGGGGCCGTGGAAGCTGGCGAACGCTTCCAGCTTGTCGAGCGCGCCGGCCCGTTCGAACGCTTCGGCATACATTTCCATCGCGTGCAGGGCCGTGTAGCAACCGGCGCAGCCGCAGGCCATTTCCTTGGCGCCTTGCGCATGCGGTGCCGAGTCGGTGCCGAGGAAGAAGCGCTCGTCGCCGCTGGCGGCCGCCGTCATCAGCGCCAAGCGGTGCTCTTCGCGCTTGAGGATCGGCAGGCAGTAGTAATGGGGACGGATGCCGCCCTTGAAAATCTCGTTGCGGTTGTACAGCAAATGGTGCGCCGTGATGGTGGCGGCGATGGGACCTTCCGCTTCGGCCACGTACTGCGCCGCATCCTTGGTGGTGATGTGTTCGAACACGACGGACAGGGCCGGGAAGGCGCTGCGCAGCGGACGCATCACGCGCTCGATGAAGACGGCTTCGCGGTCGAAAATATCGATTTCCGGATCCGTCACTTCGCCGTGCACGAGGAAGGGCATGCCCACTTCCTGCATCACTTCGAGCACCTTGTAGCAATTTTTCAAATCCGTCACGCCCAGGTCGGAATTCGTCGTGGCGCCGGCCGGATACAATTTGACAGCCTGCACGATGCCGCTATCCTGCGCGCGGCGGATTTCGTCGGGCGAGGTGTTGTTCGTCAGGTACAGCACCATCAGCGGATCGAAGTTCACGCCTTGCGGCACGGCGGCCAGGATGCGCTCGCGATAAGCGGCGGCATCGGCCGTGGTGGTGACGGGCGGCTTCAGGTTCGGCATGACGATGGCACGGCCGAACTGGCGCGCGCTGTGCGGCAGCACGCTGGCCATGACTGCGCCGTCGCGCAGGTGCAAATGCCAGTCATCCGGACGGGTGATGGTGATGGAAGCGGGGGTGTGATCGAGTGTGGACATGGCGGCTGCTCTCAGGCGGTCATTGCGGATAGCGCCATTTTACCAGCCACGGGGCCGACCCGCCGGCCAGGATCACCTGTATGCGCGGCCTCCCGGACGACAAAACGGCCGGTATGCGCCGGCCGTTTTCAATATCAAGAGTACACGCGAATCAGGATTTGGCCTGCGGCTCTTCCTGCTTCGCCACCCAGGCGCGGATATCGGCCAGCATCCGGTCCAGCGCGGCGCGGTCGTACACCCGACCACGACTGACCACCAGGCGGATCTGGCGCGTGGCGCCGATGTCCTGCAGCGGATTCGCGTCGAGCACCAGCAGATCGGCCGCCTTGCCCGCCGCCACGCTGCCATAGCGATCCAGCTTGCCCAGGAAGCGGGGACCGTTGATGACGGCAGACTGCAAGGCCTGCTGCGGCGTCAAGCCATACTGCACGTACAGGCCGATTTCATCGTGCAAGGCCTGGCCCGGGTAGTCGAAGGAATTCAAAAAGCCCGCATCCGTGCCGGCGATGATGCTCACGCCCTGCTGCTGCAAGATCGGCAGCAGCTTTGCCGATTGCTCGAACTGCGTGTGGCGCTGGGCGATGGCTTCCGGGCCATCCTTGGCGGCGCGCTGCACGCGCCAGTCGTAGGTGGCGCGCAAGCCCTTGCCGATGTATTGCAGGGCCGGATCGTGCGTGTGGTCTTCGCGGTCCAGGTAAGCCGTCACGCGCGAACCCCACAGGGTAGGCACGATGGCCGTGCCGCGCGCGGCCAGGTAGCTGAAGGCCTTGCGCGCCGTCGGCTCGTCGTAGCTTCGCACGCTTGCGTGCATGGCTTCCTTGCCCGTCATCGCGCCGGCGGCCACCTTGTCCGTCAGTTCCTGCTCGCGCGGCGTGGTGGCGCGCAGCAAATACGATTGATGTTCGATCGTGCCCAGGCCCGCATCGGCCATCTGCTCCAATGTGAGCTGCACAGGGATATGGCCCGAGGTGCGCATGCCCCGTTCGCGCGCCTGGCGTAGCGCTTCCAGGTACAACTCAGGCTTCAGCGTGTTTTCCGTGATCTTCACGAAGTCCACTTGCTGCGCCTGCAGGCCGTCGAGCGCGCGCGTGACTTCCTGCGGCGTGCCCACTTCGATGGTGCCCTTCCACAACGGCTTGATGCCTTCGAGCTTGGCGCCCGACGTGAAGATGGTCGGCCCTTGCAACTGACCTGCGTTGATCTGCCGGCGCCATGCCAGCACCGTGTCGGGCAAGTCGCCCGAGCAGTCGCGCACCGTGGTGATGCCGTGCGCCAGGTACAGGGGCAGCAACTGCTTGTTCTCGTCGATCAGCTCGGGGCCGCCGCCAAAGTGCACATGCGTGTCCCACAGGCCCGGCATCAGGTATTTGCCGGGCAGGCGGATGGTCTGCTTCGGCGCGTAGCTGCGCAACTGCGCGTCGTCGACGACGGCGACGATGCTGTCACCCTTGAGCAGCACGGTCTTGCCGTTGACGGCGCGACCGCCAGCAACGTCGATCAGGGTGGCGTCGCGCAGGGCGATGTCAACGGCGATCTTGTCGGCCGCGTGGGCATGGGCGAGCAGGCCCAGCGCCAGCATGGCGCCGGCTATTTGTTTCATGACAGGCATTCGTACTCAACTTCCAAAAAATATTAATGGATGATCTTGGCGAGGAAGTCGCGCGCGCGGTCCGAGCGCGTCGTGTTGAAGAAGTCATCCTTGCTGCAATCTTCGATGATCTTGCCCTGATCCATGAAGACGATGCGGTTGGCCACGCGCTTGGCAAAGCCCATTTCGTGCGTGACGACCATCATCGTCATGCCTTCCTGCGCCAGGCCCACCATCACGTCGAGCACTTCGTTGATCATTTCCGGATCGAGCGCCGACGTGGGTTCGTCGAACAGCATGGCGATCGGATCCATCGACAGCGCACGGGCGATCGCCACGCGCTGCTGCTGGCCGCCCGACAGCTGGCCCGGGAATTTATCCTGCTGCGACAGCAGGCCCACGCGGTCCAGGTATTTCAAGCCCTTGGCATTGGCTTCGTCGGCGCTGCGGCCCAGCACCTTGATCTGGCCGATGGTGAGGTTTTCGCGGATCGACAAATGCGGAAACAGCTCGAAATTCTGGAACACCATGCCGATGCGCGCGCGCAGTTTCGACAAATTCGTTTTCGGATCGTTGACGCTGATGCCGTCGACGATGATCTGTCCCTGCTGGATCGGCTCAAGGCCGTTGACGGTCTTGATCAGGGTCGACTTGCCGGAGCCGGAAGGGCCGCAAATGACCATCACGTCGCCCTTGGCGACATTGGTGGTGCAGTCGGTGAGTACCTGGAACTGGCCATACCATTTGCTGACGTTATTGAGTTCAATCATCTTGTTCTTTCTTTTTCGGTTAGCGAATGATGGCGACGCGTTTCTGCAGGCGTTTTACCAGGAACGACAAGGCATAGCACAGCACGAAATATACGACGGCGACAAACACGTACATCTCCACCAGGCGGCCGTCGCGCTGGGCGATCTTCGAGGCGGCGCCGACAAAATCGGGAATCGACAGCACGTACACGAGCGACACGTCCTGGAACAGCACGATGGTCTGCGTCAGCAGCACGGGGATCATGTTGCGGAACGCTTGCGGCAGCACGATGCTGCCCATGGTTTGCCGGTAGTTCATGCCCAGCGCCTGGCCGGCCCACACCTGGCCACGCGGAATCGACTGTATGCCGCTGCGCATGATCTCGCAATAGTAGGCTGCCTCGAACATGATGAAAGTGATCAGCGCGGAAGGAAACGCGCCCACTTTCACGGGCTCGTTCGCGCCGATGACCCAGGCGGCGATGTACGGCACCAGGAAGTAGAACCAGAAGATCACCAGCACCAGCGGGATCGAGCGTATCAGGTTGACGTAGCTCGACGCCACGCCCGAGACGATGCGGTTGCCGGACAGGCGCATCAGCGCCAGCAGGGTGCCCAGCACGATGCCGCCGACCATGGCCAGCGCCGTCAGTTTCAGGGTGAAGACCATGCCGGTCTGGAACAGGTAGACCCACGAGCGGGAGATGACATCGAAGTCGAAATTACCGAACATGTCAATGTCCTCCCGTCTTGGCGCCGGCGACGATGAAACCCGGGATGGCGACCTTTTTCTCGATCAGGTGCATCAGCACCACCACCAGCAGGTTGACGACGACGTAAATGATGGTGGCGGCCGAAAACGCCTCGAATACCTGGAAGGAAAACTCCTGGATGGCGCGCGCGCTGGCCGTCAGTTCGATCAGGCCGATGGTCAGCGCCACGGAACTGTTCTTGATGATGTTCAAAAATTCGCTGGTCAGCGGCGGCATGATGACGCGCGCGGCCATCGGCAGCAAAATGAAGCGGTAGGTTTGCGGCAGCGTCAGGCCCAGCGCCGTGCCGGCCAGTTTCTGCCCGCGCGGCAGCGCCTCGATGCCCGTCGTTACCTGCACGGCCACGCGCGAGGAAGTAAAGAATCCCAGGCACAGCACGGCCGTGACGAACGGCGCATTCGGCAGCGACTTGACCCAGGCGCCCAGCTCAGGCGGCAGCAGCTCCGGCATGACGAAATACCAGAGGAACATCTGCACCAGCAGCGGCACGTTGCGGAACAATTCGACGTAGGCATTGGCCACGCCCACCAGCCATTTGTTCGGCAAGGTGCGGATGGTACCGATCACCAGGCCCAATATCAGCGCCATGATCCACGCCGCACCGGCCGTGGCCAGGGTCCAGACGAGGCCGGACCACAGGGTGTCCATGTACGTGCCCACGCCATCGGGAGAAATCTCCCAGAAAATGCGCCAATTCCAGTTGTAATTCATGATCATCCTTCCATGCAGCTCAAGGAAAGCGGCTTGTCCGCCACCCGTCCCGTAAATAAAACGGGAGGCTTGCGCCCCCCGATTTGTTACGCACTCTTGTTATTTTTTCCGTTTGTCCGAGGTCTTCTGCGCTTCCGGTACGGCCGCATACGCAGCCGGGTCGCCCGAATCGGTCGGATTCGTGAAGACCGCCTTCAATTGCGGCGGCATGGGGAATTTCAGGTTGATGTTTTTCGGCGGGATCGGCGAGGTAAACCATTTCGCGTAGATGCGGTTGATATCGTCGCTCTTGTACAGGCGGATCAGCGCGTCATCGACCACTTTCTTGAAGGCTGGATCGCCCTTGCGCAGCATGATGCCGTACGGCTCGACCGACAGCGCTTCCTTGGTGATTTCGTAGTCGTTCGGGTTTTTCGAGTTGGCCACTTGCGACGCCAGCAGGATATCGTCATTGGCTTCGGCCACCGCGCGGCCCGTTTCCAGCATCAGGAACGATTCAGGGTGGTCCTTGCCGACGGCAATCGTCATGCCCAGGTTTTTTTCCTTGTTCAAAATCGTCATCTGCTTGATGGTCGACGTGCCGGCCGTGGCGACCAGGGTCTTGCCGCGCAAGTCTTCCAGGGTCTTGATATTCGAGGTTTTTTTCGACAGCACGCGGTTGCCGATGACGAACATGGTAGGGGCGAATGCCACCTGCTGCTGGCGTTCCAGGTTGTTCGTCGTCGAGCCGCATTCGAGGTCGATGGTGCCGTTGGCCATCAGCGGGATGCGGTTGGCCGACGTGACGGGGCTCATCACCACTTTCAGTTCGCTCAGGCCCAGGTGCTTTTGCAGGGCCGTGACGACTTTCATGCACAGGTCGATCGAATAACCCTGGTATTGCTGCTTGTCATCGAGATAGGAGAAAGGCACGGAGCCGTCGCGCACACCGAGGGTGACGGAACCGGCTTTCTTGATCTTGGCCAAGGTGCCGGTCAATTCCTGAGCCTGGACTGGCGACATGCTGCTGATGACACCGACGCTGAGCAGCGTGGCGATGATTTTGGTCAATTTCATAAATTCTCCTGGGCGGACAAACCGGATGGACTCCGAACGAAACAACTGTGGTGCAGACGCCACCAATGGAATTAATTTTATTTCATTTTCAGCGCTGGACTAGCCGTTTTCTGCGATTGCCCGCAAATAGGCGCTATACGCGCGCCTGAATCGGCGCGGCTGTAGCATTTTTCCTACTGATTTCGCCTTCCCGATTTATTTTGCCGGCGCCAGCCCCGCCAACTCGTCCTCTTGCGCCTCGTCGTCCATATTTGCCTGCTGGCGTTGCCACATCTGCGCGTACAGGCCATCGAGCGCCAGCAATTGCGGATGCGTGCCCCGCTCGACGATGCGGCCATGATCGAGCACCAGGATTTGCTGGGCATCCGCCACCGTCGACAGGCGGTGCGCAATGACCAGGGTGGTGCGGTTTTTGGCGATGTCCTTCAGCTGCGACTGGATCGCCTGCTCGGCCTTGGAATCGAGCGCCGACGTAGCTTCGTCGAAGATCAGGATGGCCGGGTCTTTCAGCAAGGTGCGGGCAATGGCCACGCGCTGCTTTTCGCCGCCCGACAGTTTTAGCCCTCGCTCGCCCACCATGGAATTGTATCCATCTGGCAAGCTTTCAATAAAATCATGGATCGACGCCGCTTTCGCCGCCGCCATGATAGCTTCCTTGCTGGCGCCCGGCTTGCCGTAGGCGATGTTGTATTCGATGGTGTCGTTGAACAGCACTGTATCCTGCGGCACGATGCCGATGGCCGCGCGCAGGGAATCCTGCGTGATGGCGCGCAAGTCCTGGCCATCGATGGTGATGCCGCCGCCATCGACTTCATAGAAACGGAACAGCAAACGCGACAGGGTCGACTTGCCCGAGCCGCTATGCCCCACCACGGCCGTCGTGGTGCCGGCGGGAATCTGGAAATCCACGTCGAACAGGATTTGCCGCTTGGCTTCATAGCTGAAATCCACATGCGCAAAGCGCACGGCCGCGCCCCGCGTGACGAGCGGCTTGGCTTCCGGCGTATCGGCGATTTCGCGGTTCTCGTTCAGCAAGGAAAACAAGCGTTCCATGTCGGCCAGGCTTTGCTTGATTTCGCGGTAGATGACGCCCAGGAAATTGAGGGGAATGTATAGCTGGATCATGAAGGCGTTCACCAGCACCAGGTCGCCCAGGGTCATCGTGCCGGCGATCACGCCCACGGTGGCGCGCCACAGGATCAGGGTAACAGCCGTGGCGATGATCAGCGACTGGCCCGTATTGAGCAGGGACAAGGAAGTCTGCGATTTCACGGCGGCCGATTCATAGCGCTGCAAGCCTTCGTCATAGCGCTTCGCCTCGTAATCCTCGTTGCCGAAATACTTGACGGTTTCATAGTTGATCAGCGAATCGATGGCCTTGGTATTCGCCTTGGAATCGAGGTCGTTCATGGTGCGGCGAAAATGCGTGCGCCAGTTCGTCACCAGCACGGTAAACGCGATGTAGGACACCAGCGCCACCGCCGTGATCACGGTGAACCAGATGTCGTAATGCAAGACCAGGTAGCCGAGCACGAGGGTGATTTCCACCAGGGTCGGCAGGATGTTGAACAGGGTATAGGAAATGAGCGAGCCGACGCTGCGCGTGCCCCGCTCGATGTCGCGCGTCATGCCGCCCGTCTGGCGGTTCAAGTGAAAGCGCAGGGACAAGGCATGCAGGTGGCGGAACACTTGCAGGGCGATGGTGCGCACGGCCCGCTGCGTGACGCGGGCAAACAGGAATTCGCGCAACTCCGTAAACAGGGTGGTCGACAGGCGCAGCAAGCCATACGCCACCAGCAAGCCGACCGGCAACACCAGCAGCGCTTGCGGATGGGCCGCCGTGATCGTCATGGCGTCGACGAGTTTTTTCAGGATCAGGGGCACGCCCACGTTGGCCAGCTTGGCGCCCACCAGACATAGCAGCGCCAGCAGCACCCGCCATTTGTAGACCCACAGATACGGCAGCAAGGTCTTGATGGTGGCGAAATCGCTGTGGCTGGCGGAAGCTGGCGAGCGGGGAGGAGGGGTAGTCTGGGAACGGCGCATGGCGAAGGTCGGCTTTTTATGGTTCAATCGGGGCAATTGTAGCCTTTCATGAGAATAAAAGATGAGCACCTCCCCCGACCGCCCCGACAACTGCCTCGCCTCCGGCCTGCCCGCCGGAAAAATGCCGGAATTGCGCATGATGCCCGCGCCGTCCGACGCCAATGTGTACGGCGACGTCTTCGGCGGCTGGATCATGGCGCAGGTCGATATCGCCGGTTCCCTGCCGGCCACGCGGCGCGCCAACGGCCGTGTCGCCACCATCGCCGTCAACTCCTTCGTCTTCAAAAACCCTGTCTTCGTCGGCGATCTACTCTCCTTCTACGCCGACATCGTCAAGGTTGGCAATACCTCGATCACCGTCAATGTCGAGGTGTATGCCGAGCGCAACCGCCTGCAGGCGTGCATCGTGAAAGTCACGGAAGCCACCCTGATCTACGTGGCGACGGACTCCGACCGCAAACCGCGCAAAGTGCCGCCGATCGAGACCTTGCTGTCGCCTTGATTGTCGCTGCTACATTAATCCCACGTTTTATTTTCAGACGGCATGGATAGCCAGCGCCGCATCTTCCTGCAGAGCGCCGCCCGCATCGGTGCGCTGGCCGCCGCCGGCAGCGTGCTGTCCGGTTCCAGCGCGAGCGCCGCCACGCGCCTGAATGGCGCCGGCTACCCGTTTGCGCTCGGCGTCGCTTCCGGCTCGCCCTTGCCGGACGCCGTCGTGCTGTGGACGCGCATCTGCTACGACCCGCTGCATGCCAGCGCCACGCCCGCCATCGCCCTGAACGTGCGCTGGGAAGTGGCGGACGACGAGGCGTTCCGGCGCATCGCCGCCAAGGGGCAAGCCACGGCCACGCCCGCCCTCGGGCACAGCGTGCATGTGGACGTGGCAGGCCTGGCGCCCGGACGCTGGTACTGGTACCGCTTCATGCTGGGCGACGCCGTCAGCCCCGTGGGCCGCACGCGCACGGCGCCCGAGCCCGGCTCCATGCCCGCCTCGATGAAACTGGCCGTCGCCTCGTGCCAGCACTGGGAATTCGGCGCCTACGCGGCGCACCGGCACATCGCCGCCGCCGCGCCCGACCTGGTGGCCTTCCTTGGCGACTACATCTACGAATGGGGTCCATACCAGCTGCAGCACCCGAGCCGGGCCGTGCGCACGCATGAAAGTTTCACTCTGGACGACTACCGCGCCCGCTACGCACAATACAAGAGCGACCGCGACTTGCAGGGCGCGCACCTGGCTGCGCCGTGGATCGTCACCTGGGATGACCATGAAGTGGCCAACGATTACGGCAATGACCGCGACGAATTGCTCACGCCTGCCTTTTTGCAGCGCCGCGCGGCCGCCTACCAGGCATTCTATGAACACATGCCGCTGCGCCTGCTGCCGCTGGGCCGGCGGGGTTTTGTCGACATGCGCATCTACCAGCGCTATGACTGGGGCCGCCTGGCGCGCTTCCACGTGCTGGACGACCGGCAATACCGCGCCTACCATGCGTGCGCCAAGCCGGGCCGCGGCGGCTCGAATTCCGTTACCACGCGTAACTGTCCCGACTTGCGCAAGCCCGACCGCACGATGCTGGGCGAGGAACAGCAGCGCTGGCTGCAAGCCGGCCTCGACAATTCGCCTGCGCGCTGGAACATTTTGGCCCAGCAAACCCTGATGGCGCAATCGAGCCAGGTGCCCATCCTGCGGCCCGGCGACGAACGCATCTGGACCGATGGCTGGGATGGCTATCCGATGGCGCGCCAGCACTTGCTCGACGCCTTGCGCAGCAGCAAGGCCAGCAACCCGCTGGTGCTGTCGGGCGACGTGCACACCTTTTATGCCACCGAACTGAGCCGCAACGCCATGCGCCCTACCGGCAAGGATAATCCCGTGCTGGCCACCGAGTTTTGCGGTACCTCAATCACGTCGAGTTCCCGCCCGCAAGCACGCACGGAACAGTACGTGGCGATGAACCCGCACATCCGCTACGGACGCAGCGACAAGCGCGGCTATATGTTGCTGGACATCACGCCAGAGAAAACCACGACCCTGTTCCAGGGCCTGGAGAATGTGCGCGACAGCGCGTCGGCCATCGCGACACTGGCCAGTTTCACCGTCCAGGACGGCAAGGCTGGCGTACAACGCATCTAGCCTATACTTTTCAAGGCATCGCGGTAGCGCCGGCTGACGGGCACTTCGCCGCCCGTGGACAGCACCGCGCGCGCATCGCCCGATTCCAGCGGCACGATGCTCCGCACAAAGTCGAGGTTGACGATGTAGCTGCGGTGCACGCGCAGGAAGCGCTTGCCGTCGAGGCGGCGCTCGATGGTGGCCATGGTCGAGCGCAGCGGATAGTCGTGGCCGCGCACATGCAGGTTCACATAATTGCCCCACGCCTGTATCCACTCGATCTCAAAGGCCGGCAGCAGAAAATCCTTGCCCAGCTTGCGCACCAGAAAGCGTTCCGGCTGCTGCACCGGTTCCACGGCAGGCCCTTCGTCGGGTTCGCCCAGCAGGGTCGCCTCGCCTTGCCAGCGCATCAGCAGCAACTGGTAAAAGCCCGTGAACAATAAAATGGAGAAGTAAGTACGTACATCCTTGATATATTCATACGGCAACTCGCGCCACCAGTTACCGAAATCGTAGTCGCTGCCGGCGCTCCAGTAAGCCAGTTTGCGCAAGGCCACCATGGCCAGCACATGCACGAGGCTGTAGACGAGCGACGCGGCCAGGTGCCAGCGCAGGTTCTGGCGCTGGAAAACCAGGTGCAAGGGGCGAAACTGGTTAGCCAGGATCACCACCGGTACCAGCGCCAGCAGCACCAGGTTGCTGCTCCACTCCCACACGGCCACTTCCCAGAAGGGCGTATCGAGCCCGGCGCGCACACGGTCGGCCCAGCTGATCCAGCAGTTGAGCGACGTTTGCAGCAGATACAGGACGATCCAGAAAGCTGGCTCGGCGATCTGGCGCCAGCGTTGATATCGTTGCAACAAATCGGTGGAAGATAGGCGCATGGTGGCGGACAGTGAATAAGTTGCATGATTGTAAGGTCCCAAAGCCGTCCCAGCGCCACCGCTCGTCACAAACAGCCCGCAATTGATCACTTTTCGCTGGTTCACCCCATGCGGCCTGCCTATGCTGGGGCATTCCCTTGCCGACGGACCCCACGACCATGACCACAGATTCCCGCCGTTGCGATATCGATGCCTTGCGCTTTCTTGTCTTCAGCCTGCTGATCGTCTACCACACGGCCATGCTGTACCTGGATGGCGCCGCCTTCCACATGAAAAGTACTTACTTGACGGAAACATTGAACTTTCCCATGGTCTTTATCAACCGGTGGCGCATGGAAATCGTGTTCCTTATTTCCGGCGTGTCCTGCGCCATGATGACGCAGGCGTCCAGCGGTGCGTTCCTGTGGCGCCGGATCAAGCGCCTGTTGCTGCCCTTGCTGTTTGGCGTGCTGGTGGTGATTCCCGTGCAACCGTATTGCGAGGGCGTCAGCAACGGCCTGGTCGAGCCTGGCTATGGACCATTCCTGCTGCATTACTTTGGCGGCCACGCCTGGCCGGCCGGCGCATTTACGGGCTGGAAGACCAGTTTTACGTGGAACCATCTGTGGTATCTGGTGTATCTGTTGCTGTACACCATCGTGCTGGTGGCCTTGCAGCCGCTGCTGGCCAAGGCAAGACCGCTGTTTACAGGCCTGCGCGGCTGGCGCCTGCTGGTCCTGCCCGCCCTGCCAACGCTGGCGGCAACGGCTTTCCTGAAGCTGCGCTATCCGGAAACCCATGCGCTGCTCAAGGACTGGTACGCGCACGCCATCTATTTCACCATGTATCTGTATGGCTGGTGGCTGGGCAATGACAAGGGAGTGTGGCAGGAACTGGCGCGCTTGCGCTGGCAGGCGCTGCTGCTGGCGCCCGGCGCGTTTGCCGTGTATCTGGGTTTTGACCTGGTGGCTTCGGAAAACCTGCTGACCAGGGCCTCGTTTGGTTCCTGGCCCATGCGCAACCTGTACATGTGGCTGGCCATCTGCGCCATCCTGGGCTGGTCGCACACCTTGCTGAACAAACCGTTTGCCTGGCTGCCATGGGCGTGCCAGGCCGTCTTTCCCTGGTACATCTTGCACCAGAGCGCGATCGTACTGCTGGCCTACTGGCTGGTGCCGTTGCAGCTGGGCCCCGTGCTCGAGCCGCTGCTGATATTGGCAGGCACGGTGGCTGCCTGCTGGCTGGGCACCTCGCTGCTGATCAGCAAGGTGAGCTGGCTGCGTCCCTGCTTCGGCTTGCCCGCCCGGCCACGGCAAGCCGTGGCGGCGGACACAGCCCTGGCGGCGAGTTAAGCTGCTTTCTTTTCGTCGCGCAACTGACGGCGCAAGATCTTGCCGACATTGGTTTTCGGCAATTCATCGCGGAACTCGATGTATTTCGGCTTCTTGTACGCCGTCAACTCATGCTTGCAATGCTCGCGGATCTGTTCCACCGTCAGGTTCGGATCCTTGCGCACGACAAACACTTTCACGGCTTCGCCCGAGTTGGCATCCGGCACGCCGATGCAGGCGCATTCCAGCACGCCCGGGCACGACGCAACCACGTCTTCCACTTCGTTCGGATACACATTGAAGCCGGAAACGATGATCATGTCTTTCTTGCGGTCCACGATCTTCACGTAACCGCGCTCGTCCATGACGCCCACGTCGCCCGTCTTGAAATAGCCGTCGGCCGTCATCGACTTGGCCGTCTCGTCCGGACGCTGCCAGTATCCCGCCATCACTTGCGGGCCGCGCACGGCGATTTCGCCCGGTTCGCCCAGCGGCACTTCCACGCCATCGTCGTTCAAAATCGCCACTTCCGTCGACGGGAAAGGCAAGCCGATGGTGCCCGTGAATTCCGTGATGTCGACACGGTTGCCCGTCACCACGGGCGACGTTTCCGACATGCCATAGCCTTCGATCAGCGGACAGCCCGTCAATTTGAGCCAGCGTTCGGCCACATTGCGCTGCAAGGCCATGCCGCCGCCATTGCACACTTTATAGCTGGAAAAATCGAGCTTGGCGAAGTCGGCATTGTTCAGCAACGCGTTGTACAGAGTATTAACTGCCGGGAAGACGACGATCTTGTGCTTGGACAATTCCTTGACGAAACCGGGAATATCGCGCGGGTTGGGGATCAGCACGCTCATGCCGCCCAAGCGCATGCCCATCAGGGCACTGACCGTCAGCGAATAGATGTGATACAGGGGCAAGGCGCACATGAAACCCATCGAGGTGGCGCGCATTTCCTTGGTCATCACGGGCGACATCCACGCCTCATTTTGCAGCACGTTGGCGATCACGTTACGGTGCAACAACATCGCGCCTTTCGACACGCCCGTCGTGCCGCCCGTGTACTGCAGGAAGACGATATCGTCATGTCCCTGCTGCACCGGCGTCAGGGTCAAACGGGAGCCCTCGGCCAGCATCTTGTTGAAGCTGATGGCGCCCGGCAAGGAAAACGCGGGCACCATTTTTTTGATCTTGCGCACGACGAAGTTGACGATGGTGCCCTTCAAGCCACCGAGCAAGTCGCCCATGGTGGCGACGATGACATGCTTGACCTGGGTGTGCGGCAGCACCTGCTCCACCGTGGTGGCGAAGTTTTCCAGCACGATGATCGCTTCGCTGCCCGAATCGATCAGCTGGTGCTGCAATTCGCGCGGCGTGTACAACGGATTCACGTTCACCACGGTGTAGCCGGCGCGCAAGATCGCCGCCATGGCCACCGGATACTGCAACACGTTCGGCAACATGATCGCCACGCGCGCGCCCGGTTGCAGGCCCTTGCTTTGCAGCCAGGCACCCATCTGCTGCGACAGCTGGTCAAGCTCGCGGTAGGTGAGGAATTTATCCATGCACACGAAGGCGTTGCGGTCCGCATATTTCTGGAACGACTCTTCCAGCAAATGCGTGACGGAACGGTATTGCGTGCAATCAATCTCTGCGGGAACGCTGTCCGGGTACGACTTCAACCAAATCTTGTCCATCTCGCCTCATCTTTATCTGTAAAAGGGACGCGCCTCCTGGCGCATCCCACACTGTTTATGCTGCTATCTTTGTTTCGTCACGCAGGGCGCGACGCAAAATCTTGCCGACGTTGGTCTTCGGCAGTTCATCGCGGAACTCGATGTATTTCGGCCGCTTATAACCCGTGAATTGTTCCTTGCAGTACGCGGCCAGCACTGCCTGAGTCAGGTTCGGATCTTTGCGCACAACAAACACTTTCACGGCTTCGCCCGAGTGTTCGTCCGGCACGCCCACGCAGGCGCACTCGAGCACGCCAGGATGGGCCGCGATGACGGCTTCGACTTCGTTCGGATACACATTGAAGCCGGAGACGAGAATCATGTCTTTCTTGCGGTCCACGATCTTCACGTAGCCGCGCTCATCCATGATGCCCACGTCGCCCGACTTGAAGTAGCCATCGGGTGTCATGACCTTGGCCGTCTCGTCGGGACGGTTCCAATAGCCGCTCATCACTTGCGGCCCACGGATGGCGATCTCGCCCGTCTGGCCCAGCGGCACTTCCTTGCCGTCGTCGTCGAGGATGGCGATGTCAGTCGAGGGCACGGGCAAGCCGATGGTGCCGGAAAACGCCGTGCTGTCGGCGCGGTTGCAGGTGGCGACGGGCGATGTTTCCGACAAGCCATAGCCTTCGATGATGGACACGCCCGTCACTTGCAGCCACTTGTCGTTGACGGCTTGCTGCACCGCCATGCCGCCGCCATTGGCGATCTTCAAGCCCGAGAAATCGAGCTTGGCAAAGTCGGGGTGGTTCACCAGCGCGTTATACAAGGTATTGACCGCTGGCAGCAGGTTGAATTTGTACTTGCCCAGCTCCTTGATCAGGCCCGGAATATCGCGCGGATTCGGGATCAGGATATTCAGGGCACCCACGCGCGTGCCCCACATCGCGCACGCCGTCAGCGCAAAGATATGGTACAGCGGCAAGGCGCAGACGACGATCATCTGTTCCTTGCTGTTCTGGTCGAGCGCCGCGCCGGACCACGCTTCGCTCTGCAGCACATTGGCAATCACATTGCGGTGGCTCAAGGTCGCGCCTTTCGACACGCCCGTCGTGCCGCCCGTGTATTGCAGGAAGGCAGCGTCATGGACGCTCAGCTCGACGGGCGTGAGTTTCATGCGGCTGCCCAGCGCCAGCGCCTGCTTGAAGCGCATGGCGTTCGGCAAGGAATACGCAGGCACCATCTTCTTGACATTGCGCACGACAAAATTGACGATCATGCCCTTCAAGCCGCCGAGCATTTCGCCCATGCTGGCGACGACGACATGCTTGACGGCCGTCTTGCCCAGCACCTGTTCCAGGGTATGGGCGAAGTTTTCCAGCACGATGATGGCTTCGCTGCCCGAATCATTGAGCTGATGCTCGAGTTCGCGCGGCGTATATAAAGGGTTGACGTTGACCACCGTGTAGCCGGCGCGCAAGACGGCGGCGATGGCCACCGGATACTGGAGCACGTTCGGCATCATCAGGGCGACGCGCGCCCCCTTCTTCAGGCCGCGGCTTTGCAGCCAGGCGCCCAGCTGGCGCGAATAGGTATCGAGTTCGGCATAGGTGAGGAATTTGTCCATGCAGACATAGGCATTGCGATCCGCATATTTCTGAAACGCTTCTTCCAGCAAATGCACCAGCGAACGATATTGATCAGGATCGATGTCGGCGGGGACGCCGGGAGGATACGACTTCAGCCAAATTTTTTCCATCCTGTGCCTCTTGTCTCGAATAATCGTGGGGGAGCCGGCGCACCCTGCCGGCGCGGATCATTGCTGCGGATTCTGTCGTCCTGCAGTCAGTTTGAGCATTCTGACGAGCAATTGCTCTATGCTACTAATGCGATGCTATCGGGCGCCGGGCTTCCATGCAAGCGCTTTCAACAGTATTCGAGCGGCAACTCTAGGGGTATTTTGTGCTGCACTGCAACATGATAAATACGCTGTTGCAGGATCGTTCGCCTTGACGTCCGGGACAATCTTTACGGGTCACGGGCTGGACAATTGTTCCAGCGCCTGCCTGCGCTCAGGCTTCTTGATCTGGGCCATTGTGTGCACTGCAGCATAAAAAGCACGAAAGTTCTTTTTTTCTTCCAGCAATTTTTTGAAGGCAGGCAAAAATTCATTGTAGGTAGACACGGAAGCCAGGTGCGCATTGCTCAACGGCTGCTCGAACCAGCGGTCGTAACCGGCAAAACCACCCCAGTTTTTCTTCAGGACCTGATACGCTTCTTGCAATGCCGCAAATACCTGCGCCTTGCGCGCGCGCTTGTCCGCATCGCTGGCGTCGCTCGCATACACGGACTCCAGTTCTCCCCGGTATTTCAATAGCAAGGCCAGGAAATCCTGGCGCCGCGCAGCATACTGGGCATACGCCGTGCGCATGCTGTCGTTGCCCTCGCGCGCCAGCCAGCGCTGCACGCCGGCCTCTTCCACGGCACTGGCAAACGACTCGTTGAAGGCCGAGTCGCCAGGCACGTACACCACCTGGTGCGCCAGTTCATGAAAGATCAGGCGCGCCAGCTCCGCATCGTTGTAATTGATAAAGGTCGACAGCAGGGGATCGTCGAACCAGCCCAGGGTAGAATATGCGGGCACGCCGCCCACCTGCACGTCGTAATGCTGGGCCCGCAACTCGTCGGCATACGCGAGCGCCTCCTCCTTGCTGTAATAGCCGCGATAGCTGACGCAGCCGGCAATGGGAAAACACCATTGCAGCGGCTGCAGCGACAATTCCGGCGTGGCTACCACGTTCCACAGCACGAACGGGCGCCGCAACGCCGCATAGTTCTTGTAGCTGCCATTGTCTGGCAAGTCCAGCTCGCTGACGGCAAAGCGGCGGATCTGCTGCGCCTTGGCCAGACGCACTTTCAGGCGCGGCTCGGTGGCGGGGTCATCGAGCCAGTTGCCGATGGGACGCGCGCCGGACCACAGGGCATATTGCCCCTGCGCCGCTTGCGTGTAGTAGCGCAACTGCGTGCAGCCGCCCAGCAGCAGGCACACCGTGCCGACAAGCAAGCGGGCCGGCCAGCGCGCCATGGTCAGGCAGCCTTTTCCACTTCAACCAGCGTATCGTAGAAGGTCGGCGCGCGGCCCATGTCCGTCAAGCGCTGGCTGGTCACTTCGTTGGCGTTCTTGCCGTCGCTGGCGAGTTTCTTCCACCACACGGACAAGCCCACCACCAGGCCCCGTCGCGCCTTGTCCGTCACCCTGGCCTTGGCCACAAAGCTGCCGCGGTCATTGAAGATGCGCACCATGTCGCCGGCCACGATGCCGCGCGCGGCGCCATCGTCGGGATGGATATCGAGGTGCGGCTCGCCTTCGGCCGCGCGCAGGCTTTTCACGTTCACAAAGGTGGAATTGAGGAAATTGCGCGCCGGCGGGGAAATCATGGCCAGCGGATAGCGGGCCGCCAGCGCGGGATTGCTGGCCAGCGATTCGTGCGGCGCGATATACGTGGGCAAGGGATCGAGGCCCGCCAGCGCCATGGCTTCCGAATACAACTCGCACTTGCCCGATGGCGTGGGGAAACGCCCCTCGGCAAATGGCGCTTCCGGCATGGCCAGCTTTTGCCAGCCCGTGCGCTTCAGCGATTCCCAGTCGAAATGCACGGCGCGCGCATCCGTCGCATCGAATGCCTTGGCCGCCAGCACATCGTCGCTTTCCTGGAAGCACGGGTCATCAAAGCCCATGTATTGGGCCAGCAGGCGGAAGATTTCCGTATTCGCCTTCGCTTCACCCAGCGGCGCCACGGCCGCATTGTTGGCCATCATGTACAGGTGGCCATAGGTGGCATGCGTATCGACGTGTTCCAGCTGCGTGGTGGCGGGCAGCACGATGTCGGCGTAGTCGACGGTATCGGTCTGGAAATGTTCGAGCACGACCGTAAACAAGTCTTCGCGGGCAAAGCCCTGCGCCACTTTCGAGGAATCGGGCGCCACGGCCAGGGGATTCGAGTTGTAGACGATCACGGCTTCGACTTGCGGGCCGAAATCGGCGGAACTTTCTTTCAATAAATCGTCGCCGATGGTGCTCATATTGATGGTGCGCGGCGTGCCTTTCAATAAATCGGGGCGCTGCAGGGCCTTGCGGTTGATGGGGAAGGAACCCGAACTCGACAGCTGCATGCCGCCGGCCGGATGGCGCCAGGCGCCCGTCAGGGCCGGCAGGCAGGCGATATTGCGCACGGCCATGCCACCGCCATGCACGCGCTGCACGCCGTAATTGGCCCGGATGGCGGCGCCCTCGCCGGAGCGGCAGGCCTGGCCGTACAGGCGCGCCAAGTCGACCACTTCCGTGGCCGTGATGCCGCACACTTCGGCCACCCGCTCGGGCGGCCATTCCAGGGCCCGCTGTTTCAAGGCCTCGTAGCCAACAGTGTAGCGCTCGATGTAATCATGATCGAGCAAATCTTCCACAATCAAGACATGCATCAAACCCAGCGCCAGGGCCGCATCGGTCCCCGGCAGCAAGGCGACGTGCTGATGGCACTTTTCCGCCGTCAACGAACGGTAGGGGTCGATGGCGATCAGGGTGGCGCCATTGCGCTTGGCTTCCTGCGCGCGCATCCAGAAGTGCAAATTCGAGGCGATCGGGTTGCCGCCCCAGATGATGATCAACTTGGCGTTCTGGAACTGTTCCAGGTCCGTGCCGATGCTGGCGCCCACCGTGTAGCGGTAGCCCGTGGCGCCCGCCGAGGCGCAGATGGTGCGGTCCAGCAAGGAAGCACCGAGCTGGTTGAAGAAACGCGACGACATCGACTCGCCCTGCACCAGGCCCATGGTGCCGCAGTAGCTGTACGGCAAGATCGCCTGCGGATCGCGCGCGGCGATCGGTTTCAAGCGGGCCGCGATGGTCTGCAGCGCTTCTTCCCAGCTGATGCGCTCGAACTTGCCTTCCCCCTTCTTGCCCACGCGGCGCAACGGATGCAGCAGCCGGTCCGCATGGTAGGTGCGCTCCGTGAAGCGCGATACCTTGGTGCACAGCACGCCCGCCGTGGTCGGGTGGTCGGGATCGCCCTTGACGGCTGTTGCCACCCCGTCGGTCACGGTGACCAGCAAGGCGCAGGTATCGGGGCAGTCGAGCGGGCAGGCGGCGCGCACTTGGGTGGTGGTCATGGGGAAATCCAAAAACGTTGGGGGAAGGCGATACTGTAAACCATTCCGCGCGCTTGCTGTTGGCGCCGTGGCAAGCACGTCCGTGCGCTGGATTTACCCGGCAGACAAGGGCTACAATGCACTATTAGCCGCGTCTGTTTTTGATCAAACAAGCGCGGTCCGGCACGCCATACATTGCTGCGCGCCAGCATCCACAGGAGAGTCCCATGAAACTAGTTGATCCGATCTTGGCGTTTCAATCCGAGCTGCAAGGTATCCGCCGCGACCTGCATGCGCATCCCGAGCTGTGCTACGAAGAACAGCGCACTTCGGACGTGGTCGCCGCCAAACTGACGGAATGGGGCATTCCCGTGGTACGCGGCCTGGGCCGCACTGGCGTGGTCGGCATCATCCAGCATGGCACGTCCAAGCGCGCCATCGGCTTGCGCGCCGATATGGATGCCTTGCCGATGCAGGAAATGAATACCTTCGAGCATGCTTCACGCCATCCGGGCAAGATGCACGCCTGCGGCCACGACGGCCACACGGCCATGCTGCTCGGCGCCGCCCATTACCTGGCGCAACATCGCAACTTCGATGGCACGGTCTACCTCGTCTTCCAGCCGGCGGAAGAAGGCGGCGCCGGCGCGCGCGAAATGATCGTAGACGGCTTGTTTACACGCTTTCCCATGGATGCCATCTACGGCATGCACAACTGGCCAGGCGCGGAAACGGGTACCCTGAGCGTGGTGGAAGGGCCAATGATGGCGTCCAGCAATGAATTCCACGTCACCGTCAAAGGCAAGGGCGCGCACGCGGCCCAGCCGCACAAGGGCATCGACCCCGTCATGGTGGCCGTGCAAATCGCGCAAAGCTGGCAAACCGTCATCACGCGCAACAAGAGTCCGCTCGACACGGCCGTGCTGTCGATCACGCAAATCCATGCGGGCAGCGCCACCAATGTGATTCCCGATGACGCCAGCCTGGTCGGCACCGTGCGCACCTTCACCACGCCCGTGCTGGACCTGATCGAAGAGCGCATGCGCGACATCGCCGTGCACACGGCCGCCGCCTTTGGCGCGGAAGTCGATTTCCACTTCAAGCGCAACTACCCGCCGCTGGTCAACCACGCGAAGGAAACGGCGTTTGCCGTCGAAGTGATGAAAAGCGTGGTGGGCGCCGACAAGGTCAACGCGAATGTTGAACCGACCATGGGCGCGGAAGACTTCGCGTTTTTCCTACAGGAAAAAGCTGGCTGCTATATCTTCATCGGCAACGGCGATGGCGAGCACCGCGATGGCGGCCACGGCCTGGGTCCGTGCGTCTTGCACAATGGCAGCTACGACTTCAACGACAATCTGCTGCCCATCGGCGCCAGTTTCTGGGTCAAGCTGGCCGAAGCGAGCCTGCCCGTCACGTAAATCAGCTCAGCTTATCCGGACCGGTGCCCAGGCGCTGGCCCGGATTCAACGCTTCCAGGGCCAGCAAGGCCGCCGCGTGGTCTGCCGTCGGGTGGCTGGCGGCAAGGGTTTCATAGCGCTGCGTCACCAATTGCGTCACCGGCAAGGTGACGTGGGCCGCCTCGGCTGCCGCGAGGATGTTGTGCATGTCCTTGATCTGGCTTTTCACCTGTCCACCGGCAACAAAATTGCGCTCCAGCATGCGCTGACCATGCAGCTCCAGAATCTTGCTCTCGGCAAAACCACCGCGTATCGCTGCCCGTACGGCGCTCGCATCGGCGCCGGCCGCCTGCGCCAGCAATAACGCTTCCGCCACGATATTCAGGGTGGCGCCGACGATCAGCTGATTGCACAGCTTGGCAACCTGGCCGCTGCCGGCCGGCCCCACCAGGGTCGGGCGCCCCATGGCCGACAGAATCACTTCAACCCGCGCGTAATCGCTGGTGCTGGCGCCGGCCATGATGGCCAGGGTGCCCGCCTGTGCCCCGCCGACTCCACCCGACACGGGCGCATCGATAAAGGCATGGCCTGCCGCGTGCAAGGCGGCATGAAATTGCTGGGCTTCTGCTTGCTTGGTGGAACTCATATCAACCCAGAGCGCCCCTGCACGCAAGGCTGGCAGCGCCTCTTGCAGCACCTGCGCCACGATGGGACCGGCTTCCAGCATCGAAATGACGACGTCCGCGTCATTGACCGCCTCAGCCACGGAAACGGCGGGCTGCGCACCTGCCTCACGCAGGACTTCGGCCTTGCTGTGCGTGCGATTCCAAATTGTGACAAAATATCCAGCGCGCAGCAGGCACCGGACCATCGGATCCCCCATCAGACCGATACCGAGAAATGCGATTTTTGTAGAGAATGTCAATTGAACCTCTGAAATCAAACGGGTGGCGGGAACACTGTGCAAAACTGGGTGTCTGCGCAAACAAGACGAGCCTTACGGCCAATTTTACGATGAAAGCCTCTATGTCCTTCAAGAAGAATATCCTCAAATCCATCGCCGCCGTTGCCGCGCTGATGGCAGCCAACGCCGGCTTTGCCGCCGACGACAAACTGATCGACTCCGTCTACGGCGAATATGCCAAGGGCGTGAAGGTACAAATGGTACGCGCCGGCGTGACCTCGAACTGGGATAAGGCCTGGTTCGTATCGAATGGCACACAACTGAGCGGTTACTGGGATGCCAGCATTGGCGGCTGGGATGGCAAGAGCTATCGCAATGTCCCTGGCCAGCATCAAAAACTGTGGGACCTGGGCTTTACCCCCGTGTTCCGCTTTGAAAACACGAACAAGCTGGGCTTCTATGCGGAAGGCGGCATTGGCGTACACATGCTGTCCAAGCTGTACGATAACGACGATAACCGCCTGTCGACCCACTTCCAGTTCGGCGACCATATCGGCGTTGGCTATATCTTCAATAACAAATGGGAAGTCGCTGCGAAGATCCAGCATTTCTCGAACGGCGGCTACAAGAAACCGAATAGCGGCGTCAATTACATGAATGTCAAAGTCGCTTACCATTTTTAATGGTTATGACAAATGAACAAGGCACCGCGTAGCGGTGCCTTTTTTTACGCCTATCTGCTGACAAAACCAAACCGCCAGACGTAAAAAAACCCCAACCGGATCACCGGAAGGGGTTTTTTCGAATAACAAGCCTGACGATAACCTACTTTCACACTGGTTGCAGCACTATCATCGGCGCAAAGTTGTTTCACGGTCCTGTT